>NZ_PIOC01000015.1 GCF_003369575.1 Oceanobacillus arenosus
CATTTCTCCAAAATCATATTATTTAGAATACAAAAAGTGTGCCTAGATGTCGAATTTTTTATTGTCTATTTTTAGGGGGCTTGACTACAGACACCACTTACAACAATGTGGTAATCAGCCAGCTTGATCCGTAATAGATCATGAATTGTACTCCTACACCAAGTCCAAGGAAGCGATTCAGCATGCCACCAACCACCGCAACTGCAAATGTTACTAATACGCCCGTTAATTCCCCTTCATAAAAGGCCAGCAGACAAACGATACCAATAAACATACCAATAATTGCTTCCTGGTTTACCTTTTTCATAATAAAGACAGTCGCTTTTCTCGCATAATTCATCGAGAAAGGATAAGCAATCAGCGCTGCTATTACTAATCCAATCAATCCGTAAATAAGGAAATCCAGCGGTGAAAGCAATGTATGTAAATTATGAATTGGCTCCGTTGAATAGACCGGTGGAGCATTAAACAAGGCCGATGCTGGTCCAAGTGTAACCGGACTTAGTGGAATGCCAAATGCAACTAATGGAATAATGGTTTCTGCAACATATGTTGACTCTGTCACGCCATTCATCGTCGCCAAGCTACTTGTTGCTTTTTTGTATTGTCCCTTTATTCGCGAGCCAATTAATTCCCCCATTAGTGACGTCATCCCAACTGGACTCAGCGCAAACGTAAAGGAGGAAAGGAAAGAAGTGCCGACAACCTGTCCCGTTTGTTTTTTTGTTAACACTTTAAATGGATTTGGAAAATAACCCGACCAAGACTTTTTCTCTGGAGCAAGTTTATACTCGTTCATTTCCTTTCTTTCCACCGTTGGCCGTGCGCTTTTCGATGTTGCTAGAAGTAAATCAACTAGCATGGGCCCAATCGCAATACCTAAAAAGAAGCTGATTGACAAGGATTTGTCGAGAATAGTAGAGCTGATTAAGCCTAACCCTTGAAAAATTAACGCAACGGGAAGGATTAGTAAAACACTGACCCAGCGTCCTTTTGAAAAATAACCAATAAGTACTGCCGCTGCAGTAAAGATAATTCCAGAGTTTTCCTGGAAGAACTCGCCAAATTGGCTGAGAAACATTGCAAATAATAAGGAAATCGGCAAAGCAATAAATGCACCAATAATTCCACCAGAAATCATCTTACGAAGGGCAATATGTGGTAGTCCAATTCGCCTTAAAAAGTTCGCATGCTCGAGCATAGGCGCTGCCAGCGTATCCCCGGGAACCCCCATTAGTGCAGTCGGTATTGCATGGGTCAAATGCTTCGCCAAAATTGCTGACATGAAAAAGGCAAATACAGCCTCTGGAGGTGCACCCAATAATACGACAATCAATGTAAATGGTACTAATACCGCTGTCTCATCTGATCCGGACACTACCCCGATCATTGTAAACAGCACGCCACCAATAATGGCGAAGATAATTGCAATCATTAACGTACTCAATTCTTAGGTACCTCCTCATCTGCAAGATACATCTCAGCAATTCCGAGCTCCTTCATTTCCTTAAGAATTACTGGATCATCCAATATTGCCTTTCGCTCTTCAACTAAATCAAATTGAAGCTCTTCATATACTTTTTGTAATTCCTCACTTGAATTTGCTGTCTCGCTCAAGGTACGCTTCGGTTTAAATAAGAGCGCATTTACAATAAGCCCAACCAAGCTCCCGGCAATCCCAAGCAGCAAGGAATAAGATTGTACCATCGACTCTGGAGCAATCTGCGGGAAAATATTTTTTCCAATTAAGAATGCCCCCAAACTGAAGATGACACTAATACAAATTGTTGCTATTAAATGCTTGCCATAAACGGTATCGCCAATAACTTCGACATACGTTCTTGACTCATCCCTTTTCACACCATTTTTATCATACATCTAATATTACTCCTTTAAATGAATTCACCAAAACAATTCTACATTAAAAAGGGGGTGCCTGTCACTCCCCGAGTTTTGTCGGATAATGTCGAAATAAAGACGCAAGTTCAAATGAATGAGGATTCATCAGAACTTGCGTCTTTATTTTATGATGCAATTTAATAACTTAATAAATCTTTAACTATTTTAAATGTAGGCTTATAGTTTACCTTTTCAAAACCAACTTTTTGGGGTCACATCAAGGACTACTCTTTCTTTAGACGACTCAAACATTGTTTTAATTCCAAGGAGTTCTCTTTCTCCAGCCTTGTTTTCTCATAATCTATCAAAATTCGTTCAATTGCTTCAGCTTTCATCACAATTTGAAACCATGTATTTACTTGACTTGCGCTCGGGAGTTGTCGTTTCGGTACAATGATTTCTCTTTTCCATTCTTCGATCAGGACAACCGCTCGATGGTTACTCTCCCAGCGATCGAGAACACCAATTATTGTCATTTCAGTTTCATTATCCAATTCAAAATCCCTCGAACCTAAGATTGTTCCGAAGATCCCGTACTCTAGTATGATTAAAAATAAAAAGATTGCACTAAATAAAAACAAAATCTGCAAAAAATACGCTAATTTGATTTCTTGCTTCATCTACTTCTTCCTCACCGTGTTATTGAGAATTGTTCAGACTGAATCATATCATCTTCCATATTTAAAAATTCATGGTATTGCTTTCGCTTTTCCTTCTCATTTCCAGGAAAAGAATCCAACACAATATTCGGGTTTAATAAACTAGAGTCCGAAACGTGATAATATTGCCGATAACTGCTCCATTGATAGTTTTCTGGATCCCTTACCATTCCTGCCTTGACTGGATTAAGATGGATATAACGACTTACTTTTAACATGCTTAATGATGTCAATATTCGCTCATCGAAGAACCGTTTTTCAAATACATGACCAGTTACCCCATGTTTATTATTGAAATAATCTGCGTAGCGCTTATTTAAGAGTGACATGATTTTCGAGATGGATTGATCAAGGGATCGCATTTGCAGATGGAAATGGTTTGTCATCAGACAATATGAGGCAAGCTCGAATGGAATTTTTTGTTTCACTTGGTGAAGAAAGTGGAGGAACATATTGTAATCAACTTCTTCACGAAAAATTGCATCCCGCCTATTTCCGCGGGAAATGATATGATAAAATGTATCTGGTAACCAAATACGTCTCTTTCTGGCCATGTGGATTCCCCTTTATTTTATATGTATTAATCATTTGTTTCTAAGATAAAATAACACCGGCGAAAATGCAAAGGCGAAAAATTCAATTATCCAACTTGTTTTTGTCGAGATAATTCAATTTTATCCTAGTAAGAAATTGAATTTTTGCTAGTGCAACGAATAGAGAAAATGAATTTCATAGATTCAATCGACATTAATCGACAAAACCCAGGAAGTGACAGGCACCATAAAGCACACAAGGGAGGGCACATAAGTGAAATTACTTCTATCTATGATTCTTACCGTCCTATTAGTTGCTTGTGGGCAAGGAGTAGAACAGGGAGCGATATCAGATAATCTTCGTAATGAAGCGGAGCCACAGTCAGAGATAACCGCTGAAAACGACGAGGTAGATTCTACAGCTGTGGTAGAAAACCCAGGAACTGCTAAAACTATAAAAGAAACTAATAATCATACTGATCCCAATGAATTGAAAGTGCATTACATCGATGCAGGTCAGGCGAATGCCACGCTATTCCAGTATTCGGGTCAAGAAGATTCATACACAATTCTTTATGACACTGGGGACTGGAATCGAAATGACGTTGTGAACTATTTAGCAGCTCAAGATATCTCGACCATCGACTTGATTATCGTTAGCCATTCAGATGCTGACCATATTGGGCAATTGGCAGATATAGTAACAACTTATGATACTGGTGAAGTGTGGTTATCTGGAAATGAAAGTTCTTCTGAAACTTTTCAAAATGCATTAGAGGCAGTAATCGCAAGTGGTGCAGATTATCACGAACCAAGAGCTGGCGAATTGTTCGACATTGGACCAATGCAACTAGAAATCATTTACCCAATAACAATTTCTGGCAAAACAAATGAAGAATCCATTTCTATTTTATTTACATATGGGAATACGAAGTTTCTCTTTACTGGTGATGCAGGGAAGAGTGAGGAATTAGACATGATTCATTCCAGCATCAATATTCATGCAGATATTTTACAGCTTGGGCATCACGGCTCAAATACATCAACAGACCCAGCATTCCTTCAAGCTGTCAGTCCATCTGTTGCTATTTATAGTGCAGGCAGAGACAATAGTTATGGGCATCCGAGTCCAGAGGTTATCTCTTCTGTTCAAAACGCTGGAATCGATTTATATGGCACAGCTGTAAATGGCACGATTATTGTAACGACCGATGGGGAAGAATACAGCATCGCTACTAACAAGGATGGTACTGTAAGCCCAGCAAGTACTGGTTCTGCAAATGCTTCGAATGAAAATAATGATGCAAACGAAGAGAATGAGGAAGCAACGACAAGCGATGAAAATGCTAGTTCAGCCTCATGTATCAATATCAATCAAGCATCGATTGACAAAGTACAAGGAATCATTCATATCGGACCTGAGAGGGCGCAGGATTTAATCGATTTGAGGCCATATGGCTCTGTAGACGAGCTCACTCGCATCAAAGGAATTGGCCCCGCAAGAATTGCTGATATAAAAAATGAAGGAATCGCATGTGTAGGAGGATAGACGATGAAAGGTATTCTTGATCGTTTCGAGGGTGATAAAGCTATCATCCTAATTGAAGAAATAAGAGAAGAATTCACTATTCCAAAAACAGAATTGCCATCTGGTAGTAAGCAGCAGGCAATATTCCATTTAGAAAAGGCGAATAACGGTTATAAAATACTAGGCATCGATAAACCGGCAACAAATGCCGCTGCCGAAAAATCCACTAGTCTGATGGATAAACTACGAGTAAAAGGTAGCGGAAGTAAATTTAAAAGGAAATGACAAAATCGGCTTTCCATCTTGGATAGCCGATTTTAATTTGAATGGAATTCTAGCCTCGCACGCTGCTTTACATATATAAATGCTTCAGTTTTGGAACATAGCTTTCCATCATCACAGGAACGATCTCCAACACTGTTCCACCTCTGAATATAATAGTCGCACCAATGCCCACAACAGATCCAGCAATACTTTCCCATTCTCAATACACCACCAGTGCATGTCCACCAGCCTGCTCAAAAATAGCAAATAAGTGCTCAGCTTGATACTTCACATTTCCCTTCAAAGGGTCCATCGCAAACACCAAATCATCCTTAAATCCAGTTAGGACAACGGTATGGGAATTCGTCGGAACATTAACTTTTTTATCCGTCCCTTTTATGTGCCAGGAATAAGTAAAACGTGGCTCTTTCATGTCAACCGTTGTCCACATAATCACAGGAATACCTTTAGAAAGAAACTGATAGATTGCTTTCTTAGGGCTACCACTAATATTTTTTGCAACATGGCTGCCATTATTCGCTGCAAAATACCGCTCAACCGTTTCTTTAATTGGCTGTGCATAACTAAAGAAACCTTGCCCTTCACTTCTTGGATCGCCTGCATAGGCAAGATACGGGTCCGCACCGAAAAGCTTATTGTCTTCTCTTGTAAATGCAACCTTTGGCAAATACTTATTCGCTAATTCCAGCTTATTTGTCGCATATCCATAGTAGTTGAGAACCGCAGCAAGTGATGTTACCTCACAACCATTTGGTAATTCTGGATTTTGCAAAATAGATTTTACGGGGAGTTGAACTGCCGTAACCTCAATATCCTTTTCCTCGTTTCGCACATAGTCCGTTACAAAGCTAGGGACATCATTTTCAATTGTAATCCGAACATTATCGATACCGAGTGTCAGCTCATGCTGCACCACATTTAACTCGTAAGGCTCTAAAACATTCGTTTGCCGTACGTAATACTGGCGATTTAAAGGCAAGAAGTCAGAGGTTGCACTCCCATCGATGGAGGTCTCGATTTCATCCATTACCACATTCGTTTCTGCATCGATAATTTGAAATTTACTATTTTTTATTGGATAGCCATGCCGGACATCGACACTTACAATCGTTAACATGCCACTATCCAGTTCTAAAAAATCCGTAATCATCGCATAAACCTTATTTGCCTGTGTACCTACAATAAATATCACTATAAAAAGTAAGAAGAAGAGAATGGAATTTCGGATAATCAGTTTCAACATGCAATGCTCCTTTATTGCAATAAAGCAGACAAGCGTCCCTAAGTCCGCTTATCTGCCTCAAATAATCTATCTTAAAACCTTACAATGTGGCATTCATATCTTCATCAATGAAAAATCGTTTATACCAGATTAAGAAAACATACACAGTCCAAATATAGCGCGCACGGTTTGCCTTCCCAGTATAATGTTCATCAAGATAGCCAACGATCGCTTCTGTGTGGAAGAATTCCTTCGCATACTCCGCTTCAAAAACAGCCTTCACTTGCTTGTAATATTTCTCCTGCTTGATCCAATCTCTAAATGGTACAGGGAAGCCGACTTTTGGTCGATTTGCCCATTCATCTGGCAATACCTCATTTGCAGCTTTTCTTAGCACATATTTTGTATCTTTATCATTTACTTTTAAATGTGCAGGAATTTTTGCAGCCATTTCCATTACTTCTTTATCTAAGAACGGCACACGTAGTTCGATGGAATGCGCCGAGCTCATCTTATCCGCTTTTAATAAAATATCCCCAGGCAACCAGTGCTTCATATCTACATATTGTTTTTTCGTTACATCGTCTTTTCCTTTTACTTTTAGGTAAGATTCACGAACGACTTCAATAGGTGATGGTCCATTTTTATAGTTTTTCTGTAACACTTTTAATGCATCTTTTTCTTTGAATACTTTTGCTTCACCAATAAATTGTTCTTCAACCTTTAGACCACCTTTTACTACGAAATTCGTAATCCGATTCTCAGGCAATCCTCTGCTAATATTGGATGCAAGACGGCGTAGGAAGAATGGAATTTTTTCATATTTCTTCTCAGAATTGGTCTTGTCATACCATGCATAACCACCGAATATTTCATCCGCGCCCTCTCCAGATAAAAGGACGGTTGCATGCTTACTAGCTAATTCGGCTAAGAAATAGAGTGGTACTGAAGACAGATTCGATTGTGGCTCGTCCATATGATACTGAATCGTTGGAATCACATCGAAGAATTCATCTGCATCGATAATTTTCTTATGGTTTTCAATGCCAAGCTGTTTCGACAAATCTTCCGCTAGATTTGTTTCATTAAATACACCTTCATAATCTTTAAAGCCAACAGAGAACGTCTTGTCAGGCTTTAATAATGCGGTGATATAACTTGAATCAACACCACCAGATAGGAATGAGCCAACTTTTACATCACTAATTCGATGATAGTTTACGGATTCCTCCATTGTTTTCTTGATTTTGTCAACATAATACTCAAGGGTATTTTCTTCTGCGTCAAAATTAATATCCCAATAGGAGTTGATCTCCATCTTTCCATTTTTATAAATCATATAATGACCTGGTCTTAATTTATAAACCCCTTTGAAAAACGTCTCATCAAGTGCAGAATATTGGAAAGTTAAATATGGTTTCAGTGAATCCTTATTCAATTCCTTCTTAAACCCAGGATGCTTCAAGAATGTCTTGATTTCCGAACCGAAAAGGAGTGAGTTATCTTCTGTATTTTCTGTATAATACAGCGGCTTAATACCAAAGAAATCACGAGCAATAAAGAGGTGATCTGCTTTTTTATCCCAAATTGCAAATGCGAACATCCCTCTTAACTTTTGCAAGATATCGATGCCATACTCTTCATAACCATGGACGATAACTTCCGTATCACTTTGGCTTTTAAATGTATGTCCTTTAGCGATTAAATCATCCATTAATGCATGATAATTGTAAATTTCCCCATTAAAAATAAGCGCAATTGAGCCATCCTCATTGAACATTGGCTGGCTTGCATCCGTTGTTAAATCGATTATTTGCAGACGTCTGAAACCGAGTGTCACCTTATCATCAGAGAAACGTCCATCACTATCTGGACCGCGATGCCCAATTGTGTTCATCATATTTACTATTACATTATCATTATTTATATTAAGCTTACCATTAGTAAATCCTACAATACCGCACATTACAAAATCTCCTCATCAATCAAATATATTATCATAATACTATATTTTGCCGATGCATGCATAGTATTTTATAGGAGCCAATTAATAAACTAAATCAGCGAATACTTGATCTCGCTTCGACACTCATGAAAATCCCCTATAAAGACAGCGATTCTCCATGCACAAACTTACGAAGCCCATATGCGACCCCATTTTCATCGTAATTTTTCGTAACATGTGTTGCTTGTTTCTTCACCATTTCTTCCGCATTTCCCATTGCAATGCTCATTCCAGCGACCTCAAACATGGACAGGTCGTTTAAATTATCGCCGATTGCTACCGTATCTTCTAAGGGTACATGTAAATGGTTGGCAATGAATACCAATGCATTCCCTTTGCTTGCATCGGGATTACCAATTTCTAGCTTTTGCACACCAGAGGTCGTTAGCAAAATATTCTTTTGCCCCATTAAACGGTCACTAAGGGTTGACAGTCTCTCCTGGTCAAATGATAGAACAAAGATTTTATAAACCTCTAATGCCGCATAATCGACATCGTGATAATCCATCACGTAGGTTAATCCATTCTGTTTAAATTGAATGTCAATCATTTTGTTTGCAACGGCTGCCGCAAAATCAGCATTTCCTTCTTGCAAGCGTTGCACCTCTAGCTCTAAAATATCCCTTCCCGTTTTTTCTACATATACCCCTTGATTCGTATACATTTCAAAATATAGCTCGTTTTCCTCAACGATTTCAATTAATTCCTCGATGAGTTCTGAATCTAAATAAAGATACTGCAAAAATTCATCATTATGAAAAATAATCGCCCCATTGCCAGTGATGATTGGGCATTCCAATGCTGCATTATGAAGAATTTGCTTCGTATCATGGAGTGAACGCCCAGAAGAAATAACTACTATATCTCCACCCTGCTGAACGTCACGGATTGACTTTCTGTTTTCCTCACTAATGGAACCGTCCTCAGCTAACAATGTTCCGTCTAAATCGATTGCAATTAATTTCATTAAACTGCCTCCCCTCAAATCCTATTCGTTCATATTATTGTACAAGTTAATTGGGAAATGTTCTATCAATTGCCATTGAGTCAGTGCAATACATGATAATTCGACAAAACTCGGGAAGTGACAGGCACCTCATAAAAGGAGTATGATAGAGAAAATGGGTTTGAAAGGGGAATCATCTTACTATGAAATATACTGGATATATTGGAACGTATACGAAGAAGGAAAGTAAAGGGGTTTATTCTTTTACCCTCGATACAGAGGATGCAAAGATTTCAGATATAAAGGTTGCAGCTGAAATTGGAAACCCAACATACTTAAATATCACAGACGATAAGAAATACCTTTATGCAATTGCAACAGAGGATGATTTGGGTGGACTAGCCTCTTATTCTATTGACAAGTCTACTGGTGAGCTTACATTTTTAAATAAACAAATGGCAAAAGGTCCGAATCCTTGTCATGTGAATACCGACAGAAAGCACCGCTTCTTATTTAGTACAAACTATCATAATGGCACAGTGGATTCTTATTTGCTCGACCAAGAGAACGGAACTATCAGCCCTGTTGTATCTTCCATTCAACACAATGGAAGTGGACCGGATCCAAGACAAGAAAAATCACATGTCCATTTTTCATGTATGACACCAGATGAAGCATATCTGGTTGCAATTGATTTAGGCGGTGATTTACTCGCAACGTATGCGGTTAGTGAAGAAGGCATATTAACAGAAGTGAATCGCTTAGAGCTTCCTGCGGGTAGTGGTCCTAGGCACCTTGTCTTCCATCCGAAACTGGAAAATATCGTTTACCTTGCAACAGAGTTCAGCTCAGAAGTCATCGTTTTAAATTACGAGAAGGAAGATGGAAGCTTTACAATCAATCAAACAATCCGTACAATCCCTGCAGACTTTACTGAAAACAATCAAGGAAGTGCGATCCATATCACTTCTAATGGAAAATTTGTTTATTCAGGAAATCGCGGGCATAACAGTCTCGCAATTTTTAAAGCAAATGAGGAAACAGGAGAGCTTAGCTTCGTTGAAAACGTATCAACAGAAGGCGATTGGCCGAGGGACTTCGTACTGGACCCTACGGAAAAATTCCTAATCGCTACAAACCAAGAGTCAAGCAACCTTACATTATTCGCTAGAGACACAGAAACTGGGAAATTAACGGTTATTGAAAAAAATATTCCAGCGCCAGAAGCTGTTTGCATTAAATTCTTATAAAATAAAATGAGTGAAGGGGCATGCTTATGTTCCTTCACTCATTTTATTTCGGCCTTCAATACATATAGCACTTCTGTTCATGTTTTCTCCTATTTTCCGGTAAGTCATTCCTGTTTTCCTTTGAACACGATTGTCAATACAGTGGAACCATACTACATCTGAATTGAGCGGCGAAAGTGTCATTTCGAGCGAGCACGCATCCGTATCGAGCGGAAGTAGTACCAGTTCGAGCGAGCACACATCTATATAGAGCTGAAGTAGTACCAGTTCGAGCGAGCGTACATCTATATCGAGCAGCAGAAGTACCAGTTCGAGCGAGCGTACATCAGATTCGAAAGGCAAAAGTATCAAATAAAAAGAAGAACTAAATCCCCCCTAAGATTTAGTCCTTCACATCATATATATGCTTTTATAAATGTCTACTTTGAAAATATTCTTTAAACGCCTGGTACATCTCAATCCCTTGAAAATAAAACAAGTAAACGGAAGTTAGAGATAGAAAACCAATCAATATAAAGCGTACCCACATCATTTACAACGTCCCCCTTTGAAAAATTAATTAATTAATTTTTGGTAAAGGAGATGTGATCACATAATTAGATTGATAGAACATCGGAATGAATAAACGATGCTTCATTCTAATTTTCGCTGTGAACTGATAGACTGCATACGTTACAATCAAAGCTAGGAATATAGCATTATTAAAATTTACTAACGCAAGCTTTTGCTTCTCTACATCAATCGGATCAAGATTTACTGCATGATTCGTTTGTAAGGTTTCCCCTTCTTCATCAATCATCACTAAATGATGATGTAGTGATGAACCGTACAGTACATTCGTGTTGAAAGCACCAATCATGGTGAAAAGCATAAAAAGGATTACGTATTTTTTCATGAATACACATCCTTTTCATAAGGTGTCATTATTATACACGAAAATAAACAACAATAAAACAGTAAAGTTTCGACAAGTTATGTAAAAACCGTTATGTTAAAACTCCCATACACCATATAATTTACGTCTGGGAGCACATTCACCCCGATTCATTTCAAATTTGCCATTACATTCATTTGCTCCTTTTTCCACACTTTCTTACCTACGAACAAAAGCGCAAGCGCCCGTTTAGCAACGCTCGGACTGCGCCCCACGAACATGAGGTGGTTCGAAGTTGCCACAGAACGTGGCGAACTTAGTCGAACTTCTCCTTGCCTTTTGAGATAAAGGAAACTCTTTGGGAGCGTAAGCGGTTGACTTAGATTACGGAAGTGAGGGAAGTCTCGCTACAGCTTTAGCGCTGGAGCTGGACGTGACTATTCTCAGTAATTAAGTTATCCACAGCACCCAATTTTATAGTTTCCTATGCTACCAAAAAAGGGAAGAACAATAACGGTTCCTCCCTTCCTTACATTATTCATCTGGAATTTTTACAAATGCTGCAGTTGCATCCATGTTTAGCTTTAATTATAACGTTTTCCCCATCTGATTAGGAACAATAGAACCTTCTCATTAAACAGATGGCGAGAATGTGCATTATGATTCAGAGATTTCTTTAAAGATTGCTCGTACATTTTTATTATTATTCATTGTTACGGAAATCGCCGATGAAGTACCTGAAGCATCACCTTCCCAGCTAGCAAATTGCCAGCCATCACTTGGTACAGCAGTTAGTTGTACAACCGTTCCTTTCGTGAAGGAATTTCCTTGTGAGCTCTTATTGACAGTTCCGCTTCCGGACATGTTCACCCCTAAGCTATATTAAATTGGATCTAATTCAGGACTTGGCTGTGGGGTGGGATCTGGTTCCACTGGAGTCGGATTTGGATCTGGTTCCTCTGGAATAGGATTTGGATCTGGTTCCGGTTCCTCTGGAATAGGATTTGGATCAGGATCTGGTTTCTCTGGACTTGGCGCTAGATTAGAATCCGGATCTGTCTTCTCTGGACTTCGCGGATTAGAATCCGGTTCCTCTGTAGAAGGATTTGGATCTGGTTTCACAGGTGTTGTTGGATTCTTATCTCGTGATGAATCATTCGCTCGTTCCTCAGATCCATCCGATTCATGATTCATTGTAAACACCGCGGTAATATCCTTATCCTCATCCATCTGCACCGTTATTTGTTGATTGCCTCCACTTACAGATCCTTCCCAATGATCAAATGACCAGCCAGAACTTGGTGCTGCCGTTAGGGTTACCGAATCCATATGATTATAAGTCGTGTCTAGTGATTCACGGTAAATATTACCTTCCCCTTCAATCGCTAACGTTAATTCATGGGTATCACTCCGCTCGAATACGGCCTGAATTGTCATATCTCCCTCGACAACAACTGTTGCTGGATTCGTTTCTCCAGTGAGGTCTCCATTCCAGCCGACGAATTTCCAACCAGCAACAGGATGCGCTTCAATCTGAATTTCACTTCCTACAGGATAGCTCGCTTGCTCAGGAGATATAGAGACCGTTCCATTCCCCTTTACACCTGTTTTGATTATCTTATCCTCGTCAGAAATCGCAACACGAAGCTCCGCATCCAACTCTTGGTAGCTTACATTTACCATCGTTATTCCTTCTTCAATTGGCTCGATGGAATTGTTCTGACCTTCTGTTTGATCGAACGCGATAATATCATTACTTGCTGTCCACTCAGGATTGAATTCCATTACCTCACCTGCAGCATCGACACCAGATACCGACAGTGCAAGTTCCTGTCCAATCGCCAGCGGTTTCAAATCAGATGGTGCAAATGTGATTTCCTCAATTACTTGATCTTCCACAAAAATCTTAGTTTCCTTTGTGATTGGACCAACGGTTGTTGAAATCACCACACTGCCGACATCAGTCCCAGTGAGCGTAACAGATGTGTCTGTTTCATTCGTGATGCTGCCAGCATCCTCATTTTTAAGCTCCCATTCAGCCTCAACTGGAAGCTTTACACCGTTATTTTTCTTCCAGACTAATGATAAATCTCTACTAAAATCCTGCTGAACATAATGACGGTCAACTTCAATTTCAACGTTGGAAACAAGTTGCTCTTCTAATTCTCTTAATGCTTCATTTTTAGTAGCTTTAATACCCGCTTGAATCGTGTTTGCTACATTTTCTAAATCGTCCGTTCCTTCATATGCGATCGATAAGAAATAATAAAATTGTGCTTCTTTTGGTTTGAGCTGAATACCTTCATCTAATACGTCGATGGCGACATCATATTTTGACAATGCCATATATGCGTTTGCCAACCCAATGCGTGCTTCCGTATGTGATGGGTCCTGTTCGAGCACTTTTTCAAATAAGTTAATGCTCTCCTCAATTTGGTCTTGTTCAAGCAAAACTTTTGCCTGTTCAAGCTGATCATCAATTGTCATGGTAATTTTGTCCGATTGTATGACTTGAAACGTAAAGAAAGCAGCAACAGCAACCGTTACAACTCCTAACAGGATTAGAAATAATCGCTTTTTGTTCATGTATCGCTAACCTCTCTATTCTATTGTAGTGGTAAAATTCGTCACATTTTCTACCATTATTATACATGATTGTGTCACATTATGGTGAAAGAATAGCAGATTACTAAGGAAAAAGCATTGGTGCTGAAGAATTAGGAAAATAATTGCATTAGAAAACTAGGTTTGTCACCAAGCCTTTCGATGACAGCCTTAGTTGCACTTATTCGTTCAGAAAGTCGTTATACTTTCTTATCTACTAAAAATAATCCCCACCTAAAGCAGGGATTAATTCACTCTGATCTTTCACTCAAAAATTCCTATCTTTCCATCCAACTTAAATAAATGGATTATAAAATCTGCTCCCATCATGGAAGGTTATTAATAAGGATAACACTAAGAGTAATACAGCTATTATAATCGTGATATAGTCTCGTTGTTTGAATGGCTTTTCGCTATACCATGACCGCTTTTTATTCTTGCCGAATCCCCGTAGTTCCATCGCATTACTCACAACTTCAATTCGTTCCAGGCTTGATAGTATTAAAGGAAATACAATCGTCGAGACATTTTTCACCCTTTTCCATACCTTCTCATTTCTCGATAAATCGATGCCTCGGGCTTGTTGCGATTGAGCAATTATCCGAAACTCGCGCTGTATATCTGGTATATAACGGAAGGCGAGTGAAACAGAGTATGCAATTTTATAATTTACACCAATTTTATTCAATGATGCAGCGAACTCACTTGGGTGAGTCGTGACGATGAAGAGTAGCGCTGCTGGAATGACGACAAAGTACTTTAGTGTAATGTTAAACTGATAAAATAATTGTTCCAGTGTCAGATTATACCGACTTACAATCTCAATTAAAACGTGGCTTGTACCATAAATTTTTACACCCTCTTGTGGGGAAAAAATGTAGATTGCCACATTATTCAACAGTAAAAAGGCAAGGATAAAGGCTAATACAAAGCCAATTTCACGAATCTTCACTTGTGAAATTTTAAAAATATAGATACTAAGCACGAATAAAACGAGTAACACACGCGTGTCATAACTTAGCATTGCTGCTGATGACCACATGAGGAATGCAATTAGTTTCGTTGCCCCTGATAACGCATGAACTGGTGATTTACGATCAATATAGGATAACATTTCTACTGCCATTTTTTCCTAACCCCCTTATCGAAGGCAATAAATCGAGATACAAATTCCTTTGGATCCGCAATATCTGCTCGTACGGCAAGATCTAAGAGTGATGTCTGCTTTAAATTCGCTTGTGCAATTACTTCCTCATTTGATAAGATATTCACCGCTGAATCATCCGCTAAAATTCTACCATCTGCAATTACAATGGCACGCGGTGTATATTCGAGCATAAGATGCATATCATGCGTGATCATCAAGATTGTGACACCTTGCCGATTTAATTCCACTAGAAATTCCATCATTTCTGTATAATGGCGAAAATCCTGCCCTGCCGTTGGCTCGTCCAAAATAAGAATTTCCGAGTTTAGCACCAAAATAGAGGCAATCGTGACTCGTTTCTTCTGGCCAAAGCTTAGGGCAGAAATTGGCCAATTTCGAAAAGGATAGAGACCACATACCTTCAACGTCTTTTCAACGCGCGATTTAATTTCCTCCTTAGGAACGCCGCGCATCACAAGCCCAAGTGCAACCTCATCATAGATTATATGCTTGGATATCATGTGATTTGGATTCTGCATTACCATCCCAATTCGTTCTGCACGTTGACGAATGG
The DNA here is from genome assembly GCF_003369575.1 of Oceanobacillus arenosus. GTDB lineage: Bacteria > Bacillota > Bacilli > Bacillales > Amphibacillaceae > Oceanobacillus > Oceanobacillus arenosus. The sequence goes on from NZ_PIOC01000015.1 coordinate 15,527, forward strand.
TATCGTTCGTAATGTCCTCTCCTCTAAAAAGAATCTTTCCAGATTGAGCCTTTTCAAAGCCACAAATTAACCTTGACAATGTCGATTTTCCAGCACCGTTTTTACCAACAATGCTCACCATTTCACCTTGATCAATTGAAAACGAAATATCATGGAGAATTTGTCTTTCTCGATGATAGCCAAAATGAAGGTTTTGGACGGCAATCACTGGGGTAGTTTTTCCCCGTGACACTGCTGAATCTGCATGTTCAAACCATTCTTGTAGATTTGCTTTACATGCATCTATATCAAGGGTTGTTATATGTGCTGGCCGCATTTCTTCTGTAAGTGGAACATTAGCATATTTCAGCGCTTTAATATAAAGTGGCTCACGGATATTACTTGATTCCAGTACATTTGATACGAGCAGTGCATCCGGCGTTGTATCATTGACAATTTTCCCTTCGTCCATGACGATAATCCGGTCAACCGATTCATGCAAGACATCCTCCAAACGGTGCTCAATAATCACAACGGTTGTGTTCGTTTCTTTTTGGACTTGGTCAATCAATGTAATTGCATGCTTCCCTGTTGCCGGATCAAGGTTCGCTAACGGTTCATCAAATAATAAAATTGCTACCTTGTCAACTAATACCCCACCAAGTGATACACGCTGCTTCTGCCCACCAGATAATTCGTGGATTGAAGTATCAATATGATCATCCATTTCTACTAATCTTGAAACATCGACAACTTGCTTGTTCATCTGTTCTTGTGGGACGCCATCATTTTCCAATACAAACGCAATGTCCTCGCCAACAGATAGTCCGATGAATTGCCCATCTGGATCCTGTAATACGGTTCCAACCATTTTCGATAAGGAAAATAGGTCTAAGCCCTTCGTCTCTTGGTCGAGAATGGTCAGACTTCCCTCAATATCCCCTTTATACGAGAAAGGCACTAGACCATTTATACAATGAGCTAGTGTACTTTTCCCTGAACCAGATGGACCAACAATTAATACTCTTTCCCCTTCATAAATCGTCAAATTAATATTGACTAACGTTGGTTCAACTTGGCTTCTATATTTAAATGAAAAATCTTTAAAATCTATGATAGCTTTTTTCATAATAAACTCCTTCTTATATGGAACCAACATCTAGAAAAAGGCAACCATTATTCTTTAACAAGACTGTCGCTCTTATTTCTTGTTTTTGCATAGGAAGATAATAATAATGTACCAATAATTCCAACAGTAATGATATTGAAAATACCAGCAACAGCGCCTTGCGTGAACACTTTACTAGCTGGTTCTGCGTAAATTAATACATCAAGGAACGGGGCAAGGATAAACCAGCCAACAAATTGCACAATTGCTTGAACAATATTAAACGTTATGATTTGGCTTTTGCCAAAAACGCCACTTTCAATATTGATTCGATTCGATACAAGTCCAGTGAAGAAACCAACAAATAACGATACAAATACCCAGCTCCACCAAACGGAACCCCATGTGATTGCATCTGTTAATGTATGGCCAATCAGCCCAATTAATCCACCTGCAATTGGACCGAAGACAACGGCCATCAACGCTAGGAAGGCATATGATGTTTGAATATTCGTATTTGGGATGCCTGTTGGGATTGCTACAAATCTTGATAAAATAACAAATACCGCTGCGCCTATCCCAATTGCTACAATCGTTTTAATTGATAATGAATTTTTCCACATGTTATTTCCCCCTCGTCTTTTGGAGCCTTCAATTCGGGTGCAATCACCCTTATACAGATTTGACGACTTTGACCTTCTCTATCATCAAAAATTTAACTGAAAATAAGGTCGGTTGCCTTACGAATACTAATTTTCCAATTTGCACCTGTTTCGATGTGGTACGCATTCGCAAACGATCCTTGGTTAATTGCAACACCAAGTTTGTCTAATGAGTTAACAAATAAAAGTGGTTCACCTAAACGGCTATCTGCGAAGGAACGGCCAAATTTCATGATATTCTTATAGATATGACGACGGTTATTTTTGATGGTAACTTCTAATGAATCACCATATTTAACACCACTTTCGATAAATAACGCACGATCAATATTTGTCCATAGGTTACCAAATCGTACATCGAGAATGTCAATGTTACCGATTAACATTCCATCTTTAATACATGCCTCCGTTCTTTCTAATTCAATGATTTGATCAACATCATGTACTGGTCCAACCTCCTCAAAACTTATCACGCCAGATGCCAGTCTTGCGCCTGTAAATGCATAGACATCACGACCATGGAAAGTATAGGAATCTCCAGAGTTTGGCAAACGATTGATTCTTTCATCGATAATTCGTGCTTCAGTAATACCAATATGCTGTTTAATATGGGTCAAGGTCCCATTATCCGGAGTGATAATATAATGATTATCGGCTGTTTTTGCCACGATACTTAAACGATCTGTCCCTACACCTGGATCGACTACGGAAACGAAAACACTATCTTCTGGCCAGTAGGGATTCGTTTGATAAAGGCGATAAGAAGCCTCCCATATATTATATTGTGGAATATCATGTGTTAGATCAAAAATGCGAATTTTCGGGTCAACTGAAAGTGCAACACCATACATCGCACTAACTGCACCGTCACTTAAACCAAAATCTGTTTGCAATACTAAATGTTTACTCATGCTAAAACCCTCCAATTAATTTTTTCCATTAAAAAACCACGCCATTACCGAAAAAACGATAAGGACGTGGTTGATTATACGTGGTACCACCTTACTTTACTGCATGCTCACACATACAGCCTCATCAAGTACTCAAAGCCCTAATTCTAATAGAATGCCCTTTTATACTTGTGGTATGGATAACGAGTACCAAATCTCGTCGAAACCTACTAATATCTTAAGATACTTTCAGCACGAAACTCAGAGGCCATTGTTCAGATTCTTATTTTTGCTTCTTTCCAGCTACCGAAGCTCTCTTTGAAAAATAATGAAATCCTACTTTTCCTCATCAACGTCTTTTAAAAATGTTGTGACTATTTGATTAACGTTAGTATAAGATATAGTTTTTAGAAAGGCAAGCTTTTTTTGAATTTTTTGAGGTGCCTGTATTTGGGGGTGCCTGTAGTCAAGCCCCCTAAAAATAGACAATAAAAAATTCGACATCTAGGCACACTTTTTGTATTCTAAATAATATGATTTTGGAG
>NZ_PIOC01000016.1 GCF_003369575.1 Oceanobacillus arenosus
CCCAGCCGTAGAATCAGTATCGGCAATCATAAACATTTTCATTCTCTGTGGTGAAGCGCTGATTTTTGCGCTTCATGGATGGCTAACGGGTGCGATAGTTAAACAAGCCGATGAGTAATATAGCCATCTTTTCGAGTTAAAAAATCCGAGAATGTTTTTGGAATATTATTATAGTACTCATATATAAGGATAAGGGTATATTTTAAAGTTCACCGCGTTAAATTAGTATAAATAACTAATAATGAGGGGTAAGCTAAAAATGTTAAAAAGATTCCTCACAAAACGAATATGATTTGCTTCCATAAGCGAATTAGAACCACAATAATGTAGAAATTAAAGTAAATAGAGAGTAGGAACTCAGGTAGAGATGTTATTATCTATTAGGTTTTCTCCATCTTTACTTACAACTAAAAAAGATACTAAAGGATGATAATCGGTGGGTGATATTACAGCATATATTGACCAATTTGGATATATTGTGCTATTCGTTGCCCTTTTATTAGAATTGATCGCACTTCCATTACCAGGTGAAATTCTTATGACTTATACAGGATTTCTTGTTTTTCAAGGACGTTTAAATTGGATACTAAGTATTTTAATAGCTGGTTTTGGATCCTGTATAGGAATGACTATCTCTTACTGGATAGGTTATAAGGTAGGACAACCGTTCTTCGAAAAATACGGTTCTCGTTTTCATATGGGTCCAGAACGAATTGGAAAATTTTCCCACTGGTTTAGCAAGTATGGGAATAAGCTGTTGCTGATTGCTTATTTTATCCCTGGAATTAGACATATTACGGGGTACTTTTCAGGAACTACCCGACTGCCTTTTCGAATGTACGCTGTTTTTGCCTATACTGGAGCATTTCTGTGGGTGATGGTATTTATAACACTCGGTAAAGTACTAGGTCCACAATGGGAGACGTTTCACAGTTCAATTAAAAAGTATCTCATTATTGGGGTGATAGCAGCTGCCGTCGTTTTTATTGTGATTTACATCTACAAAAAATATAAAGAGGAGATAAAAGAGACAGTCATTAGGTTATTAAATCTAACTTTGACTATTTTTCATACGAGAAGACGAGTTGGCTTTCTATTAACTGTGACTTTTATCCTGACGTTGGGCCTTTTGATTCTCATGTTTGGCATGATAGAGGATTTTCTTGGAAACGAGTTTACCAATTTTAATCAAACTGTGGATTTATTGATTTCCTTAGTTTTTAATAAGGACTGGATAGAGGCAATGCAAATATTTTTATTCCTAGGTTCGAGGCAAGTCCAACTTATACTTATCAGCTTTACATTCATTTGGATTTTATGGAAAGGTGAGAATAAATTAATTGAGTTAGGTTCTCTGTTAATCGTTATTTTAGGTGGGGAACTCTTTGAAGAAAGTTTGAGGAGAATTTTTCAAATCCTTTCCCCTGTTCCCTATTCGTTCACGAATCATCCTTTTCGTAATTTTCCAAGCGAGCAATCTTTAATGAATTTTGTTTTTTACGGCTTTGCAGTATTTATATGTGTACGCTTTATAAAAAACGCTTGGTCTCACACCCTTGTTCCAATAGCCGGATTAGGTGTGTTAATTCTTATTGCCATCAGTCGATTGTTCTTTAAAGTCGAACTCCCGAGTGATATTGCTGCTGGCTACGTCTTTGGAGGAGTCTGGCTAGGCTTAAATATTCTCTTACTAGAAATATTTCGATTACTAAGGAGAATAGATATAGATCAATTACACTAGTAAGATAAATGGATATTGTGAATAAATGTACTTAAAGTAACTGGTGCTTTACTTAAATAAGCTCCATAATCAAAAGACCTTTAATATACACCAGTTTATACACAGTCGGTATGTTGAAGGCCTTTTGATAGATAGAAAATATAAGCGATTCCATACATGAGTTAAATGCCAAATACACTAATTTCTTTAGGAAATAACAATAAACCATAAAATTTCCTAAAAAAAATGTAAAGCATAACTCTTCCTAAAAGTTTAAATAAATAGTAAAACAAGATTTTATTCAAGTAATAATTTAATTTAATGGGTGATAAATCTTATATAAAGTGATGAAATGCCTTGTGGCTCTTAGGCTGGAAACTATATGCTTTATTACTAGGAAATTATATGCTTTACGTCACATTTAGTTTTCTTATTATAGTTTAAAAAATTGCTCCTCAAATAACAGTTTATTTTTTAAAAGAGCTTCATCATATTTACAAATACCAAGTATTTTAACTATAGTAATTGCTAAAGATTCGGATGGAAGAAGGGAATTAATTTCACCAACTAAAAATATGTTGATGGTGCGTGAAAGAGTTTCTTCCATCAAGAATCAGCACCTAATGAAAATATAGAGATGCTACAAATCTTTATTCGCCCATATGCAGCAGATTAAAAACCAGAAGTTCAATTTGCAGGAAGGACGATCGAGTAAAAGGGTGAGTGGTTAATTTATAAATTTTATCTGATCCCACAATCTACTTAACGGTGAGAACTTAACTAATCATCAGTCCTTACTCGTTAGAATTCCGTCGATCATATTAAATTCAGGTATTAAATCAGAAAGTGAAACGAATTCCGCCTGATTTTGATAGATGGGGATGTATTCTTTTAGGACGCTAAATGTCATAGGCCCTGGTACCCCAACATGACCAATAGCAATCGTTTTTTCATGGTCTATTAATTGCTTCGACAGTAAATCGGCTTGCTTCTTAATATGCTGTGTTGTATATACAGCATCAAAAAATAAATTATTTTCCAAAACAGGGACATTCATTTCAGTAGCTACTTTTTTCACGACACTCTTTCCCGTTGTCTTACTATCGAGATAGAATAGAGCGTTTTCCTTGCAGACTTCGAGAATTATCTTCATTATTCTCTCATCCTCCGTAATCTTAGAACCCATATGATTATTCATTCCGACGGCATGGGGCACATCTTTAATTGCAGACTCTACTCGTTCTCTAATTTCTTGATCACTTAAATCGGATGTGATGGCTCCAGGACCGAGCCAACTTTTCTTTCCTTTCTTTGGTTCCATCGGTAAATGGACAATGACTTCGTGACCATTATGATATGCAAGCTCTGCATCTTCTTTTGTAGAAGGCATAAACGGCATAATTGCTACGGTTAGTTTTATTGGCAAATGAAGTATTTCTTTCGTTCCTTTCATATTATTGCCAAGGTCATCGATAACAATTGCCAGCTCTTTTTTTAAATGCGGTGATGATTCTGCAAAAGCAGGTTGTATAAATGAAAATAGAAAAAGGATGCTACAAATCAATATTTTTTTCATGAACTACACCTCTGGATTTTTACTTTTAGCATCCCACAATTCTTACAAAAAATATGAAGCAAATTATGGTGCTTTTTGGAAGAAGGTTTGCTCACCATAATGTGTATAAAGTGAAGTATGGAAAGTTGCAAAAGATGGAATCAGTAGCTACCGATTGGGCAATATATTTTTATAAACAAAAATATATAACAACGGAGAAATCAAATGGACAGCAAATTCTTTGTCAAAACATTTGTAATCAGCTTGATGTTAACCATTCCATTCAGCAATCATATTACAGCCTTGGTTCAGGAAAGTAATCATTTCCCTATAAGTTTTAAAATCAATATGTTGCCGTGGCAAGAAGTAGACAAAATGATTCCTAATAAAGCAACATTCACCATCATCGATTTTGAAACTGGATTATCTTTCAATGTTCAACGAAGGGCAGGGGAAAGCCATGCAGATGTCCAGCCACTAACGAAGAAAGACACACAAATCATGAAGGAAATTTATAATAATACGTGGAGTTGGAAAAGGAGAGCCGTTATTGTAAAAGTCAATGACCAAATGGTTGCAGCGTCGATGCATGGAATGCCACATGGCGCTGGTGCTCTTAACAATGGATTTCCAGGCCACTTTTGTGTGCATTTTATCGGCAGCAAGACACATCGATCAAATAAAGAAGATCCAGCCCATAAAATAATGATTTTGAGGGCAGGGAATCAGCTTGATGAATATTTGACTAAGGTGAACCCTGAAGAGTTAATACAGATCTTCGTGATTGCAATGAATCAGAAAGATGATTATTTGTTGGATCGAACCTTTACAAAATCCGATCATCAGCAAGATTTTCATAAACTTGTTGTAGATATCACAAGAATTGATATCATTGAGATGGAGCTTTCAGAATCACAACATAAAGAAAATAATGATTTGCTTGTCAAAATACCTGTTGAAATCAAGATGATGACAAAAGAAGATGGAATAGTAAAGAAAACAGTACAATTTACGATCCAAAGAACGGGGATAATGGATCGTTGGCTTATTAATCGTGACGCACTATACGAAGAATTCAGCTGAAAGTGAATTAGACGGCATATTTTCCGAACTTACTTCATTTGGCTACCTTTTCTCAGCGAACAATGTAAGGGTGCTGGATTGAATCGGATAATGATTAACAATTTTCCATAACCTAAAACAACCATCTGTTAAAGCAGGTGGTTGTTTTAGGTGTAAAGCATATCTCTATTTTTTTATTCATACGTGCATGGGAAACGTGAGTGAGTATCGCAAAGAAAATCCCGATTCTGTTCAACTAACATTAAGTGGGGGGCGGATATTACCCCCACTTAATGAAGCTTCACTTTATCAAAAATGTTAGACATGGGAAACTTAATATAGAAAAAGCTCTAAGAAACGAGAGTCTTTCATGTCAGTTCGTAACATCATTTCCGAAACCGTTACAAATTCATATCCTTCTTTTGCTAATATAGGTAAAATCCTTTTTAGTGATTCAACGGTTCGGCTTCTGTCTCCGCCTGCATCATGAAGCAGAATAATATCACCTGGACTTATATTCCTAATGATGTGATTCGTAATTCGATTGACACTAGGATTTTTCCAGTCCTCAGGATCCTGATGCCATGACCAGAGGACAACATGATAACCGCTATCGACTGCTGTATTTATGATTAAATCATTATAAGTTCCACCAACTGGACGAAAAAGCGTTGGTTTCGTTCCAGTAATTTCATAAATGATTTCTGCTGTTGCATCTATTTCCTTCTTTAACTCCAAAGAACTCACGGGGTGATAGTGATGATTATAGGTATGATTTGCTATTTCATGACCCTCTGTATATTGACGATAAACAAGCCCAGGATATTTTTTAGCATGTGCACCCAAAACAAAAAAAGTAGCTTTTGCATTATACTCTGCCAATGTATCTAGAATATTAGGAGTGTATAGCGGATGTGGGCCATCATCAAAGGTGATCGCAACCATTTTTTCCTTCGTATCTAAGTCCCATGTGACCTGACCTGTCTTTTCATAGTCCCAGCGGTCTTTTGCTAATGCCTGCATATTTGAAAAAAAGAATACATAAAAGAATAGTGAAAGGAAAAGGATAAATGGCCGTCTCTTCATGATAACTGCACCTCAATGAAAAAATATTTTATGACTACAAAGGAATGTGGTCTCTCATTAGTCTATGGAGTTTTAAAAAATTTAGTCATTCGGAAAGGCGCTTATTTTACTTCCGTCCATAATCTGCTTTGATTTCACCCCAGTTTTTTGTGTCCCATTTCAGTATTTTATTTTCATATGAATGATGGTGGAGCCAGTCGAGGGCACGGTCAATCAAGTCCCATATTTCAGCGGTAGACTCATCCCTTTTCAAAGTTGTTGACACGGCCTTTTCCCTTATCCATTTCATGGCATTTCGTGAATCAGTATAAACGGTTTTATTACTACCAATCTGATTCAAATATGCCAATGCATGCACAATCGCAAGGAATTCTCCTAAATTATTCGTGCCTTTACTAATTGGTCCGTACGAAAAGATTACTTCTCCCGTTTCTGTATCTACACCTTGATATTCCACTGGACCAGGATTTCCGCGGGTTCCAACGTCAACGGAAATGCTATTAAAATCGATTTCATTGGAGGTTAAAGCGCTTAGTTTACCTGAACTTGTTTTTCTATTCGATTGACCTTTCGCAGTTTTTTGCGCATTTCCTTTACCCCAATGATGTTGCCAGCCCTCACGATAAGCCTTTTCCGCTAGTTCCAGACTTTCAAAGGATTTGAACTTTGCTTGATCAAAGTGGTTCGTCTGCGCTTGGCAGTCTGACCAGCTCGAATATATACCTGGTTTTCTACCAACCCAGACAACATAATATTTTTTCTTTGCCATTGTATGTCTCCTTACGCGTTAATCATTTTCATCAATTATATCATTATATAACAAGTGTCAAACATGTTTAGTACATTCCCTGGTATTTTTACGTCTATTGATTAATACAATAGTGATTCGTAGTAACTCTACATAGTAGGATTCTACTTGCAAAATATTTTAATTATTGTTATTATTATACCAACTTGAAGGGGAAATACATTATTATTTCTTTCGTGCATAAGGTTGGATAGACATAGAATATGTGAAACAAGTTACTTATAGGATATTTCAGACCTTTATCATGCACAGAAAAGAAAGCGGTTTAATTTCCTTGTAAGTTAATGTGTTTATGGTCTAATGGGAAGGGGGGCAGACATGATTTCCTTTAATAATGTGAACAAATATTATGGTGATTTTCATGTTTTGAAAAACATTAACCTAATGATTAACAAGGGGGAAGTAGTTGTCATCATTGGTCCATCAGGGTCTGGTAAAAGCACGTTATTGAGATGTATCAATAGACTGGAAACAATATCTGACGGTTCTTTGACAATCGGAGACAAAGCAATCCATGATAAAAATACGGACATTAATAAAGTTAGGCAGCGGATTGGAATGGTATTTCAGCAATTTAATTTATACCCACATAAAACAGCGCTTGAAAATATTACGCTTGCTCCAATGAATGTATTAAAGAAATCAAAGGAAGAAGCCAAAGAGACTGCTGAGTTCTACTTAGGAAAAGTGGGGATTCCGAATAAAGCTTCCTCCTATCCTTCTCAGCTTTCAGGAGGTCAGCAACAACGTGTCGCAATTGCAAGGGCGCTTGCCATGAAACCGGAAATATTACTCTTTGATGAGCCAACTTCAGCACTTGACCCAGAAATGGTAGGGGAAGTATTAGATGTTATGAAGACGCTTGCGAAGGAAGGAATGACAATGGTTGTGGTAACACATGAAATGGGATTTGCCAAAGAAGTAGGAGATCGAATTATCTTTATTGATGAAGGTCAAATTCTTGAAGTGGCCGATCCTGTGGAATTTTTTGAGAACCCACAAGAGGATCGGGCTAAATTATTTCTTAGCCGTATATTAAATCATTAAAGAGGAGAGAGAATATGAGAAAACTAAAAAGATTATCGGTTTTAGCAGTAATTGCTCTGCTTTCTATTATTCTATTAGCTGCATGTGGTTCTAGTAGTGATAAAGAAAGCGGGAATGTGTTAGAGACAATTAAGGATCGTGACAAAATCATCTTCGGTGTGAAATATGATACTAGACTCTTTGGGTTAAAGGATCCAGCTTCAGGCGAAGTAGAGGGATTTGATATTGATATTGCGAAGCAAATCGCAAAAGAAATCGTAAGTGATGAAACGAAAGTTGAATTTGTTGAAGTTACATCAAAGACAAGGATACCTCTATTGAACAAAGGGGATATTGATGCGATTATCGCGACCATGACCATTTCTGAAGAACGTAAAAAGGAAGTTGATTTTTCTGATGTTTACTTTGAAGCAGGTCAATCCCTATTAGTTAAAAATGGTAGTCCAATTGAAAGCATCGATGACCTTACGAAAGATACAACGGTACTTGCGGTAAAAGGATCCACTTCAACGGATAACATTCGCGAAGCAGCTCCAGATGCACAAGTATTGGAATTTGAAAATTATCAAGAGGCATTTACTGCCTTGAAATCTGGACAAGGGGATACATTGACAACGGATAACTCAATTCTTTTAGGAATGGCTTCGGAAGATGATTCTTTCGGATTGGTAGGCGGTACATTCACTGACGAGCCTTATGGTATTGCAGTTAAAAAGGGGCAAAAAGAGCTAGTAGATGCAATTAATGATGCTTTGACAACAATTAAAGATAATGGGAAATATGACGAGATCTACAACGAGTGGATTAAGACGGAATAGAAATAATTATTTAGAAGTGTTCATTGACAGGATGGGCATGAAAAAATGCCCATCCTAATTAAATGATGTGGGGGGAGCTATGTTGGACTTCTCGATTTTGATAGATTACTCGGATATGTTGTGGGATGGCTTTAAAGTCACGATTGTCGCAAGTTTAATAGCACTAGTCGCGAGCTTCATTATAGGGACAGTTGTAGCCGTTATGCGTATTACCCCCATTGCACCATTGCGTTGGGTCGGAACAGCATATGTTGAGTTTTTTAGAAATATTCCTTTGGTCGTTATCGCCTTTTTCTTTTTTATAGGAACACCGGCGATTGGAATAAGGTTTAGTGGTATTACGGCGGGTACAATTGCACTTTCTATTTATACATCAGCGTTTATTGCTGAAGCCGTTCGTTCAGGTATTCTATCTATTCCAAAAGGGCAAATGGAGGCTGCAAGATCATCAGGCCTAAATTATATGCAAACAATGCGAATGATTATCTTGCCTCAAGCAATTAAAATTGTGATACCTCCAATCGGTAATCAATTTATTAATTTAGTGAAAAATTCATCCATTTTGGCACTGATTTCCGGAGCTGATTTAATGTACCAGGCGGATCTTATTTCTGCTAAAACATTTATTGTTTTTGATGTATATATATTAGTCGCATTGCTTTATTTAATTATCACCATTCCATTAAGTGTAGGCTTAAGGTACATAGAAAGCCGTCTTGCAAATACTTATTAAGGAGGGGGCAAAATGGATTTTATAGGTGCATATTCGCTAGATAATTTAGCTTTTTTAATGCAGGGATTCTATATGACATTAAAAGTGGCGGTTGTGTCAATTATACTTAGCTTTATCATCGGTGGGATACTTGGAACAATTCGATTCACGAGAGTACCTGCCATATCGCAAATAGTTGTCGCTATCGTTGAAACAATCCGGAATTTGCCACTTCTATTGATTATATTGTTTACATATTTAGCATTGCCTGAGATCGGTATTAATCTAGGTAATACCGTTTCGGCTATTATTGCTTTAGTTGTATTTGAATCATCCATGATTGCTGAAATTGTCAGGGGAGGATTGGATTCAGTTGAAAAGGGACAAATTGAGGCAGCACGTTCCTCTGGTCTTACATATTTGCAAGCATTGCGAACAATCATTCTGCCCCAAGCATTGAAGCGAATGGTACCGAATCTTGTCAGTCAATTTATCTCCTTGTTAAAGGATACGTCACTTGCGGTTGTCATTTCGCTGCCTGAATTGCTTCACCATGCAAAAATTATTCAAGCACAAAACACACAATATGTCATTCCAATTTTCATATTAATTGCATTAATATATTTTGCAGTAAACTATGTATTATCTTTGATTGCAAAAAGGCTAGAACTAAAGCAAACATGATTTTGTCTTTGATCCATCTGAAGGGGAGAAAGGATAGAGGCAGCTACTTGAATTGCGAGAAAGTGAACCTGAACAGCGTCACGTAATGTCCAGGTTCATAAAAGTATGCGTTTGATTTTAGAATAAGTGGGGACGATTACGGATGTTATTTAGAGAGTTGTGCTGTTTTATATAATATGAAAGTGGTCGTTTCCTGAGCTTTAACCAATTCCTCATGGATTTCATCGACTATTTCTTCTAAGCGGTCTCACCTATAATTAATCGGTTTAAATCCTTCATCCATCTTTAAATTAAATGGAAAGGTCTACATTTATCGTCTTTTTACTAAAAAAGTGCTATAATAAGAATATCAAGGATAAATTATTAGATTCTTTATTGAACAATAAAGAAGTTAAAATCCCCTTTCCATAGGGCAGATGAGGTGAATGGAATGAATGAAGTAACGCTTAATAAAAATAATCAATTAAGTGAAATATTGCAAGGCATGGGCCGTGTAATGGTTGCGTTTTCTGGCGGTGTTGATAGCGCTGTAGTATTGAAAAGAGCACAACAAGAACTTGGCGACCAAGTATTAGCTGTTGTTGTTGCATCTGAATTATACCGTGATTCTGAATTTGATGCTGCAGTTAAGCTAGCAGAAGATATGGGTGTCGCTGTTCTTAAGACAGAGATTAAAGAACTTGAAGATGCAAATATCGTAGCAAATCAAACAGAAAGCTGGTACTACAGCAAGAAATTACTTTATACACATTTAAATAAATTAGCGGAAGAATTAGATTATCCATATGTTCTAGATGGTATGATCATGGATGATGAAGAAGATTTCCGTCCAGGACTAAGAGCTAGAACAGAAGAAGGAATCCGCAGTGTATTACAAGAAGCAAATATTTATAAAACGGAAGTTCGTGAGCTTGCAAAAGAATTGGATCTTCCAGTATGGAATAAACTTGCTTCATGTAGTTTAGCATCAAGATTCCCATATGGTACAGCACTTGATAAGCAAAAAGTAAATCAAGTAAACGAAGCTGAACTTTATTTAGCTCGTATCGGTTTTGCTTCTGTTCGTGTACGTTACCATGAAAATGTAGCACGAATTGAAGTTGCAGCAGATAAGATTGCTGATCTATTAACAAAACGTGAAGAAATTCAAAATAAACTTGTATCACTTGGATTCGACTATGTATCTGTTGACCTTCGTGGATACCGTTCAGGAAGCATGAATGAAGTTCTACCTGAATTAGCAACTGAACAAAAAATGGCTGCAAATGCTTAATTGAAATCATTGTTTTTTTGCCGGGAGGTTACTACTTCCCGGTTATTTTTTTCGTTTGTGTACGAAAACCGATTAATAGGTTATACAATGATTATCTGCTATAATGCAATGTTATAATGGGTATTAGAAAACTAAGATTTAGCCAAGTCTTTAGATTATAGTGCTGCCTTTGTTGCACTTATCTACCAATAAAATGTAAGGAGATTTGATATGAAAATTCTTTATTTGGATTGTTTTTCTGGATTAAGTGGAGATATGACAATTGGTGCACTCATTGACGCTGGTGGGGATTTTTCCCATTTAGAAAAGGAATTAAAGAAATTGCAAATAGATGATGAATATGAACTCAAGGTAAGCAAGGTAGTGAAAAATGGAATAACGAGTACCAAGTTTGATGTTGTGTTAGGAAATGAGCAAGTACATACGCATGCGCATGAGAACGAAGAACATACACATGACCACGACCATAAACATGAACATGCTCATGGCCATACAAATGATCACGACCATACGCATATGCATGAGCATGCTCATAGCCATACACATGATCACGATCATACTCACACGCATGACCACCGTGCATACCGAGAGATTATCCAACTGATTGGACAAGCTGGTTACTCTGAAAAGGTGGAAACAATGGCATTAAATATGTTTAAGAAAATTGGTGAAGCGGAAGGGAAAATCCATGGCGTGCCACTTGCAGATGTTCATTTCCACGAGGTTGGTGCAGTTGATTCCATCATCGATATTGTTGGTGTGGCTATATTAATCGAGCAGCTTGGAGTGGATGAAATTAGATCAGCGCCAGTTCCAACTGGATCAGGTCATATTCATATAGATCACGGGGTATTTCCAGTGCCAGCACCAGCAACACTGGAAATTTTACGTGGCGTACCACTTGCGAAAAGTGAGTTGAAATCAGAGTTGACAACACCAACTGGAGCAGCAATTGCGGCAGTACTCGCAGCAGAGTATGGTACATTTCCGGCAATGAAGGTGACAAGTATTGGCTATGGTGCTGGAACGAAAAACTTTCCCAATCACCCAAATGTTTTACGCGTAATGATTGGTGAATAGTAAATTTGCACGAAACATGTCGAACGGTGAAATTAGGAAGTATGGGGTGAAGAAATGATGGATGAAATATTAAAACAAGTACAAGCAGGCACTTTATCAGTTGAAGAAGCGAAGAAAGCGTTGGCAACATATGAGGATTTGGGATTTGCAAAGGTCGATCATCACCGGCAAAAACGACAAGGATTCCCAGAGATTATTTATGGAGAAGGAAAGACGGTAGAACAAATCATTACCATTCTTGAAGCAATTAAAGCGAAGAATAATGATGTCTTAATTACAAGGGTTTCTGAAGAGAAGGCAAACAGTGTGCTGGAAGTCCATCCGGAATTTACGTATCATCAGGTGGCAAAAATTTTATATTGGAAAACCGAACAGATGCATGTTGAAGAATCTGACAGCTTTATTGCAGTTCTCTGTGCAGGTACATCTGATTTACGTGTTGCGGAAGAAGCGGCGATTACTGCCGAGGTTCTTGGAAGTAATGTGAAGCGATTCTATGATGTTGGTGTTGCCGGAATTCACCGCCTGCTCGATCATGCCGAAGAAATTCAAAAAGCGTCGGTTTCCGTTGTAGTTGCAGGAATGGAAGGTGCGCTACCAAGTGTTGTCGGTGGACTTGTATCCCATCCGGTAATCGCAGTTCCGACGAGTATTGGCTATGGGGCTAACTTCCACGGATTATCGGCATTACTAACGATGTTAAATTCCTGTGCGAGTGGCATTAGTGTTGTTAACATTGATAATGGCTTCGGTGGGGCATATAGTGCTGTATTAATTGATCAGATGGCACGGAATAAAAAGTGAAATTTTAGCAAGAAAGAGGGAAACACCAACATGACTTCTAAGCACCCACCGAATCATGAACATATTGATGACGAAATGATAAAAATGGAAGTGAATCTCGATGATATTTCTGGAGAATGGCTCGGAAATGTGATGGAACTTCTCTTTGAAGCAGGCGCGAATGATGTGTTTTACACACCAATCTATATGAAGAAAAATCGACCGGGAGTATTGCTGCAATTACTTTGCTCCTTCAAGGCAATTGATATCATGAAGGAGATTTTGTTGGAGGAAACAACGACATTAGGGATTCGCTATTATCCGATTACTGTACATCGAATGGAGCGCCGATTTATTAAAGTTGAAACCGAATGGGGAGTTGTGACTGTGAAGCAAGGGATTTATAATGGAAAGGTTTTTCAAAGCTCCCCGGAGTACGAAGACTGCCGTAAACTTGCGAAACTACATAATCTACCATTGAAAAAAGTATATGAAGCGGTTTGGAAGAAATTGTAATGATTTACAAAAAAGAAGCTATCCCACTTACACATATTGAAAAAGGGGTTAAGCTTCTTTTTTCATTTAGGAATATTGGATATGCTAAATAATGAAACAACAATTCAATAAAGAACTATGATAAGGAGTGAAAAACATGAAAGCATTGATCTTTGAGAATTTTGGTGGGTCAGATGTATTGCGGTATCAAGAAATTCCAGATCCGATGATAACAGAAAATGAAATATTAGTACGAATGAAGGCGATTGGCCTGAATTTTGCGGATATATATAGACGAAAAGGAAATTACCATCTTGCAGGGGAGCCACCATATATATTGGGATATGAGGGGGCAGGGGTTGTTGAAAGCGTTGGTGCTAACGTAGTAAATGTGAACGTTGGTGACCGAGTTGCCTTTGCTGATGTTCCGTATGCGAATGCAGAATTAGTTGCTGTTCCACTGGAAAAGGCGATTCAATTACCAGATGAAATTTCTTATGAAGTCGCTTCCTCTGTATTATTGCAAGGACTGACTGCACAATACTTAACGAGGGATAGTTATGCGATAAAAGCTGGAGATTTTGTCCTAGTTCATGCTGCGGCAGGTGGTGTAGGACAAAATTTAGTGCAGATTGGAAAGCAACTAGGGGGAAATGTTATTGGCCTGACCTCCACATTGGAAAAATCGAAAGCAGTGTACGAAGCAGGTGCTCATTTTGTATTTTTATATGATGAGGATTGGATAGGAAAAGTAAAGGAGATAACAGATGGACGAGGGGCGGATGTGGTATATGAATCTGTTGGCTCAACTTTAACAGCAAGTTTTGATGCAACCAAAATTGGTGGTACAGTTGTATTTTATGGCATGTCAGGTGGCGACCCAACACCTGTAGACCCAAGAATGTTAATGGACACCTCGAAAACACTGACTGGTGGTGATCTGTGGAATGTGTTAACTTCCGATGAGGAGAGAAGAAAACGTTCGCAGCAGCTGTTTGACTGGATAACAGAAGGTAAGCTTAAAGTGAAGGCACCAACAAAATTTGACTTAAAAGACGGTGCTGAAGCACATCGGTTTTTGGAAGGCAGAAAAAGCTCTGGGAAAATTATCCTTGTCCCTTAATGTTTGTTTTACAAATAAATGAAAGTATCGACATCGTTCGACAAAACTCGGGAAGTGACAGGCACCAGCACAAGCAAAGATATAGGCACACACAGGTAATTGCTTTGGTTTTAGAATATTGGAAACAAATGGTATAATGCTTCTATAGGAGTAATAATAATGAGATTATCAGAAGGGAGAGATTAAGCAGGGAAATAAAAAAGCCAGCTGGATTTTGAATGCGGTTTATAGCAAGTAAACTATATAGATAGTATTTTTATAAATAAATTCATTAAGTTGGGGTGTACATATTGAATAAAAAGCGTTGGATCGCATTAGTGATAGCAATCGGTTTATTCATCGTTTCAATAATTTCACAAATCGGCACAACCGTTGCATCAACAGACTTCAGTTCTATATTTAGTACCTTTAATAAAGACTTTGGTGAGGAAATCGTTGATCAAGGAACAAGTCTGGATAAAATCGCAGTACTTAAATTGAACGGAGTAATCCAGGAGGATAGTGGATCAAGTGTATTGAGTACGGGGACGTATAGTCATCAGCGATTCTTGGATTTATTAGATCATGTTGCAGAAGATGATACGGTTAAAGCCGTCATCTTGGATGTGAATACACCAGGTGGGGGCGTTGTGGAAAGTGCGGAAATCCATGAAAAGGTATTGGAGATTCAACAAACCTATGAAAAACCTGTCTATGTATCAATGGGAAATACTGCAGCATCTGGTGGGTATTATATTTCTGCACCGGCAGATAAAATCGTTGCCCATCCAGCCACATTAACCGGGTCAATTGGTGTAATTATGCAGGCGTTAAATTATGCGGAACTTGCAGATAATATAGGGATTGATTTTAACACTATTAAAAGCGGTGAATACAAAGATATTATGTCTGCTTCCCGTGAAATGACAGATGAAGAGCGAGCAATCCTGCAAACGATGATTGATGAACTTTACGGTGAATTCGTTCAAGTAATAGTTGATGGTCGTGGTATGTCCGAATCGGTTGTACGAGAATTAGGTGACGGCCGTGTGTATACAGGATCACAAGCGAAGGAAAATGGCTTAGTTGATGAACTAGGAACATTAGACGACACGATTGCGATGATGAAGGAAGATCAAGGCTTGTCGGATGCAACAGTAATCGAATATGCAAATGGATTTGAATTCAATCAATTTCTAGGCGGAGCAATGCAAAGCGTATTCGGCAGTCGTTTAGAATTAGATGGTTTGAATCTGCTTAGGGAAGCAAATGCACCAAGGGCGTTGTACTTATATTCGAGATAAGGAGGATGAAATAATGCTATGAGTGAAGAACAATTGGAATATGATATAGTGACACCACCGATAGATACAACAAAATATGCAGGGTTTTGGATGAGATTTTGGGCATATTTAGCTGATTTGGTTATCGTGTTCAGTATAAATGGAATCCTTCTTAGCCCTTTTAAATTTATCAATGAAGGTAAACCGATTGCTATCAGCTACTGGACACTGACAGGAATAATTGGTGTGCTTGTTCTATACTTTTACTTCCTGTTAATGACGAAATATTATGGGCAAACATTAGGGAAAATGATCTTTGGATTAAAAGTAGTTCGTAAAGATCTTCAGCCACTGCAGTGGAGTGATATCATTTTCCGTGAAGTTGTATGCAGATTCTTTTACCGCGTCTTCTTCATTGCGCAACTGTTATATATTGTCGTCGCATTCGACAATAAGAAGCAAGGAATCCACGATATGATTAGTGACACTACGGTAATACATCAATAGAAATTAAAATATAGGCAGTATGGATATGCAAACGTATCTGTACTGTCTATTTTTTTTGAAACTATTCAGGAAGATAAACCGTATTTAAAATATTCTGTTGTGAAATGGCAGCAGTTAATGTTGAAGACCAGGGGGGAGCAGATGAATTACTTGGATAATTTAAATATCGAGCTTGCACAAATAAAAGGGAAGCTTAGTCAGAAACAAAAATGGGAAATGCAATTGGCAGATTATCGTAAGGATTTCATAAATGTTAAGGATACAATAGCTGCTATTGAGAAACAATTGTCAGCAGAAATGAAGGATGTTAAGAAATTGGAGGGAATTAGCTTCAGTAGTTTATTTCAAACATTTTTTGGCTCGAAGGAAGAAAAACTGACAAAGGAAAAGCAGGAAGTCATAGCAGTTCAACTGCAGTTAAAGAAACTGGAGAAAACAAAATCAGAACTGATCCAATCAATCGAACAGCTCGAACAAAGAATTGAAAATACAGGCAATATCGAAATAGAATATGAGCAATTAATGGTGAGAAAGGAAGAGCTGATTAAGAACAGTAATTCTGCTTCATCTGAAAAATTATTTGAGTTAACAGAGCAAGCTGATGAAGTTCGGATTACACTTAAAGAGCTTAATGAAGCAATAGCAGCAGGAAATATAGCGAAACGTAAGCTGGGGGATGCAGTATCATCACTTGAAAGTGCTTCAGGGTGGGGGACATTTGATTTATTAGGTGGTGGAGCAATTGCCGGTATGGTGAAGTATAGCCATATCGATGAAGCGACAGACAGAATTCATGAAGCACAGTCAGGCATGCGGCATTTTCAAAAAGAATTGCTGGACGTAGACGAAACAGCTGATTTAGAAATCGAGATTTCCGGATTATTAAAATTTGCAGACTTTTTCTTTGATGATATTATTTCCGATTGGATGGTTCAAGGAAGGATCGAGGATTCGTTGACACAAGTTAGAAATCAACTAGTTAATGTAGAGAGAATCATTCATAAACTTAATTTAGAAGCAGTTAATATGGAGGATGAACTAACAAACATTGAGATAGCTAGAAAGGAACTGATTGAGATTTCTTAATTGTAAGCGGGTTATTCAGTGGGAGGGGAAGACCTCCCTTACTGAATGTGTCTCGCTTAATAATTTAGTCTGGGACTATTTAACAAAATCGAGCAATTCCCTATTAATATCCTTTTTCTCCCCAGAACAATCCATGACTACTATTTTCAAACCAGACGAGTTTTGAATTTCGAATGCCTTGAATGAATTCCCTTTACATAAACATCTTCATTTATTGTTATTAGGGCAAGAGCTTGTTTAAGAACTTGTTTGATCAGGAATAGTATAAAAAGGAGTATCAGAATTATATCTGGTACTTCACAAAAATGTGATTTTCTAAACATCAATATATAATATTTTAAGGGAGAAATTTTTTTAATTTTTCATCTAATCCTGTAAAAAGCATTATTGCTGTTATTGGTAAACCTAATATCATAACAAGAGGTAAAGAGGTATTTTCAGATGGGCTTAAGATTAAGTAAATAAGCGACATTATCATTACTAAACCAAAATAATTTTTTAAAAATAATTCTAATGTAACTTTCTTCATAATATAAACCCCCCTTTAATTTACTATTGTATATTTATTTTCTATTATACACTTCTCTGAAAATTTCTAAAGGCAGAAATTACATATATTGTCAAGAGACAGATAAATTCATAGATAATTAATATTTTAAAATCACATGCCCTAAAACTATCTATAATACATACCCATAAATACAAATGAAGTGAAACAGGCTTCCAAATAAAATAAAGATGTGAAATATCTCATGGAATCCCCAATTTTTATATTGAAGAAACTTTGGTTTGAAACCGTAGATAATTCCGCCAATGGTATATGCTAATCCACCGAGAATTAAGAATACCATACCACCAGTACCGAGTGTTGGTGCGAGCTCGCCTGTAAAGAAGATAACTAGCCAGCCCATTCCCAAATAGATTGCCGTTGATAGCCATCTAGGAGAGCGGAACCAAGTTAATTTAAACGTTACACCAAGTAGTGCCAGCCCATTTACCACAAAGAATAGCACCCATCCTAGTGTGTTGTTTAGACTGATTAAACAAAAAGGTGTATACGTTCCGGCGATAAGTACGAATATCATCGAATGGTCTATCCTTCTTAACCAAGCAATTGCACGATCCTTCGCGATTACCATGTGATAGATTGCAGATGCAGAGTATAGTAATATCATACTTACGCCAAAAATGATTACCGCTGTAATTGCTAGCACAGATTCCGTTGTTGCTGCCTTGGTGATCATTAGTACAAGACCAACAACAGCTAATAAAGCCCCCAAGAGATGTGTCAATCCATTAATCGGTTCTCGAATATAATTATTCAATTTATCAACACCTTTTTCAATATGTAGTTTCAAAAACTATATCATAATAATAAATGTATCACACCATCTAGTCAATAGTTTACTTCACGAAAATTTCATCGTATAATAAGAATAAATTAAACAGAATTTTGGTGTAATGATAATGGAAAATATCGATGAATTAATGAAGGAATTACATTTGGATACACATTTAACTCTAGAGGATATTCCGGATATCGACCTCTATATGGATCAAGTAATACAATTATTTGAGAAGAAGTTTGCGCCGACAAAAAGGAATGACAATGAGAAAATAGTGACGAAAACCATGATCAATAATTATGCGAAGGGCAAATTATTTTTTCCGATAAAAAATAAAAAATATACAAAAGAACATATCATGTTAATTAGCATGATCTACCAAATGAAGAGTACATTATCAATTAATGACATTAAGAAGGCACTTCATATGTTAAATGAAAAAATAATGGTGGAAGAGGAATTTGAACTTGGGGAGCTCTATCAACACTATCTTCAGTTAGCGGAAAACAATGTCGAACGGTTTGTTGATGATAATGCAGCATTGAATCACGAGGTATTCGCGGATTTGGAGGAGCAAGGGAATCCCGATGCTGCTTATTTTCAGCAGATATTATTAGCTGCATCGTTTGCACACATGAGTAATTTATACCGGAGAGCAGCTGAGAAAATCATAGATGGAATGGAAGATGCCCAAACGAAAAAGGATTAGTCAAGTTGAATTCTTGTGTGCAAATTCTAGAAGCGGTAAAATAGAGATAGATTTTTGAGAGGAGTAACAACATTGACTACATATCCAAACGTAAACGATACGAAAAACTTGATAAAACAATTAGTATCAATACCTAGCCCATCAGGAAATACTGGGAAGGTCATTCAATTTGTGGAAGATTATTTACAAAAGCTAAACGTCGAAACGAAGCGAAATCGTAAGGGGGGCTTAATTGCAACGCTACCCGGTGGAAACGACAAAGAGCACCGGATGTTGACAGCACATGTTGACACTTTAGGGGCAATGGTGAAAGAAGTGAAAGCTAATGGCCGTATACGTCTTGATTTGATTGGTGGGTTTCGCTACAACTCGATCGAAGGGGAATATTGTGAGATTCATACGACGAGTGGACAGGTTTTTACTGGAACGATTTTAATGCATCAAACCTCTGTCCACGTATATAAAGATGCTGGGGATGCAAAACGTGATCAAGTAAATATGGAAGTACGCATCGATGCTAAGGTAGAAAACGCGGAGGATATTCGCGCTCTCGGCATTGAAGTTGGCGATTTCGTGTCCTTTGATCCTCGTGTGGAATTGACAGACAACGGCTTTATTAAATCCCGCCATTTAGATGATAAGGCAAGCGTTGCAATCCTTTTACAGTTAATTAAACGGTTGAAAGAAGAAAAGGTTGTCCTACCATATACAACCCATTTTCTAATTTCTAATAATGAGGAAATTGGCTATGGTGGTAATTCAAATATTACACCGGAAACGATTGAATATTTGGCGGTAGATATGGGTGCAATGGGTGACGGCCAATCAACAGATGAATACACAGTTTCTATTTGTGTGAAGGATGCAAGTGGTCCGTATCATTATGAATTAAGAAAAAACCTCGTGGCAATAGCAGAGGAAAATAAGCTAGGCTATAAATTAGATATTTATCCATACTATGGTTCTGATGCATCGGCAGCAATCCGTTCCGGTCATGATATTGTTCATGGTTTAATTGGACCAGGAATCGATTCTTCCCATGCATTTGAAAGAACCCATGAAGAATCACTCTTGAATACGGAAGAATTACTTTACCATTACGTACAATCTGCCATGGTGTCTATTTAGTAGTTAAGAAAGTGTAACGACTTTCTTAACTACATAAGTGCAACTAAGGCTGTCACCAAAAGGCTAGGTGACAGCCAAGTTTTCTAAACGAAAACGATGAACTTACCTTTTGAACGGTAAGTTCTTTTCATATCGAAGAAAGGATGTAGCACATGAAACTTAGTATATTGGATCAAGCACCAGTCTCAAGTGGCTATTCTGCAAAGGATGCATTAGAAGCGACAATCGAACTGGCAATATTTGCAGATAAATTAGGCTACACAAGATACTGGGTCGCTGAGCATCATGATTTAAATGGTCTAGCATCTCCAGCACCAGATATTCTGTTAGGTATCATTGGCTCCCAGACGGAAAGCATTCGAATTGGTTCCGGTGCCGTTTTATTACCGAATTATAAGCCATTTAATATTGCAGAAAGATATCATGTGCTTGCCACAT
This sequence comes from Oceanobacillus arenosus, assembly GCF_003369575.1. GTDB lineage: Bacteria > Bacillota > Bacilli > Bacillales > Amphibacillaceae > Oceanobacillus > Oceanobacillus arenosus. The sequence continues at coordinate 20,723 of NZ_PIOC01000016.1, forward strand.
TATATCCGGATCGTGTTGATATTGGTCTTGGCAGGGCACCAGGTGGATCGGCAGAAGTATCAATCGCGCTAGTTGGAAACTTTCTCGAACAAGTAAAGAAAATGCCAGAGCTGTTGGATGAGTTACAACACTTCTTACATCGTGACTTTCCGCCCGAACATTTATTTTCAAACGTTTCTGCAGCACCCGTGCCGGTGATTGCGCCCGTTCCGTGGCTTTTAGGAACTAGTAAAAAAAGCGCAATATTAGCTGCTGAAAAAGGAATGCCATATGTGTTTGGTCATTTCATGAGTGACCAAGATGGACCTTCTATTGTAAAAACATACTGCGACAATCTTAAGCAAGGTGAACCGAAAGTGATTGTAACGGTCTCGGTTATTTGTGCTGAAACAACTGAAGAAGCGGAAGAGATAGCTTTGAGTAATCTACACTGGAGGGTGCAACAGAATAAAGGAGAAGGTAAGGACGGCGTTCCATCAATTAAGGAGGCACATCATTACATTTTTAATGATGATGAAGCCGCGATAATTGAAAAGATGAAGAAAAAGCAAATTATTGGTAATCCAACGGAAGTTAAAGCGAAATTGGAGGAACTACAAGCTGCATATCAGACGGATGAAATGATGATTGTTACGATTACACATGATTATGAAGCAAGGAGAAAATCTTATCAGCTGATTGCCGAAGCATTTGATTTAGAAAATAGATAGAAAGTGGATTTAGGATGAGTGAAACAAAACAGGGGCAAGATAAATTTACTTTCAGCTGAAGAAAATAGCAGGCTCAATCTAAGCCTTTGCAGCTGTAGTGAATTTACGACAATTATGAACGTTTGTTAACGTAACGAAGCTTTCCTTTTCGAAGGAAATCACTCATAATTGGTTTTATGGTAAACTATACTTAATTATGGACAAACTATTATTTTAAATTATGGAGGTTAGCATGCAAGCTTGGGTAACAGATATTATGGAGCAATTTGGCTATCTTGGGATATTCTTAATGATGGCATTAGAAAATGTATTTCCGCCAATACCGTCAGAAATTGTTCTTCCATTTGGTGGATTTATGACTACATACTCAGATTTAACTGTTGTCGGTGTTATTATTGCTGCAACTGTCGGTTCAATTCTAGGCGCAATTATTCTTTATGGAATTGGTCTGTTGATTGATGTAGAAACATTAGAAAAAATCATTGATCGCTGGGGACATATCTTACGTATTAAAAAAGAAGATATATATAAAGCAGATGCATGGTTCGATAAATATGGCTATTGGACAGTTCTTTTTTGTAGGATGGTTCCGTTAATTAGAAGCTTGATATCCATTCCTGCTGGGATGTCGAATATGAAATTTGGCCTCTTCCTACTATTCACGACAATTGGAACAGTAATTTGGAACATCATCTTGATTTATGCGGGAGTATTACTTGGTGCAAACTGGGAAAACATTCTCGGATTCATGGATGTATATTCTAGTATCGCATATCTAATCATCGCAATAGTGGTTATTATCTTCTTTGTACTTTATATTAGAAAGCTAAGAAAGCGGAAATAAGGGCTGACCTCTGTGGTCGCCCTTTTTTTGGTGCCTGTTTTTTTTGGGGGGTGCCTGTCACTTCCGAAGTTTGTCGAATATCGGCTTAAGTGTTATGGATAACAGCCCCTACGAGTACCTTCATTAGCATCCAGCTTTCACACAGTCTCGCTGGTTCTACCCTACAATAAGCCCTAAGTCCTAGAGGGAAATATTCCTTAAGCTCATTATCCAAAATCGATTGAAGCGGTAAGATTAAATCAAGATAAAGAAAGGAGGCAGATGAAATGAGAAAATTTCTATTGTTTATTGGAGGGCTTGTTGCAGTAGCTGTATTACTAGCAAATCTCGGACCAATGCTTTTACTAGGCCTCAGTGTTTGGTTACTTTATATCGTATTTAAAAAGTTTGTAAAAACGGATTCCGTTGCGGCTAAGATTGGCTGGGTAGTTTTAGCGCTTATTATATTAAGTATCGGAATTTCAAATGTATTTTCCGTTATCGGTTTAGCTGCAGCAGTAGCACTTTACTACATCGTTAAGAATTGGAATAAGGAAGACAATGATCCAGTTGTCCATGTTGTAGAAGATGATGACCCATTTACAAACTTTGAACGTCAATGGGCAGATTTAAATAACTAAGAACAAAAGCGTAAGCGCCCGTTTAGCGACGTACGGACTGGACTGAACCGAAGGAGATAAAGGAAACACGCCGACCGTAGGGAGTCGATGTTGACTTATCGTACGGAGGTGAGGGGAGTCTCGCTAGTCGCTGGGCGCTGGAGCTGGACGTGGCTGTTCCAGTAAAAAAATAATTCAGTCTAATTTTATACAAATTAATAACTAATGAAGAGGAGCGAATAATAATGACAAACATTTTTACACGTATGAGAAATTCAATTGAGGCAGACCTTCATAATATTCTTGATAAGAAGGAACAAAAGAACCCGATTGCAGCATTAAATCAATATTTACGTCAAAGTGAGGAAGAAAAGGAAAAGGTTCGTAAGCTTATTGACCGTCAGTACAAACTAAAAGATGAATTTACAAAGGAATACATGAAGGCACAAGATCTTGCTGACAAACGCTTGAAGCAAGCTGGAATTGCTGAAAAAGCTGGAGAAGAAGACATGCATGCCTTTGCCCTAAAGGAATATGAGGAATATCAAGGTCGTGCAGATCGAATGAAAGCTTCCCGAGAAGAAGCAAACGAGCAAGTAGATTTACTAGAACAAAAATACGAAGATATGAAGCATCGTTTGAAAGACATGCATTTACGCCGAATGGAGTTGATGGGTAGAGAAAACATTGCCCATGCAAATCATCAAATCAATCGTGTTGTAGAGGAAGTTTCTGATAAGCCATTCTCAAAATTTGCGGAAATGGAAAGATATATAGAGGGATTGGAATATAAAGTGAACAGTGCATACTATAAGAGCACATTCGATAGCAAAATTGCGAAGCTTGAAAAAGAGCTGAATGAGCAAGAAAAAGCAAACTAATTCGTTGTGCAGAAAAAAGGAAAAACATGATATACTACTGTACAGGCGCGTTATTGTGCCTGTACTTATTACATATTAAAGGAGGATCACTTCATGTTCAAACGACTTACAACAGATACTTTTAACTGGATATTGATCATTGGAGTGGTTCTCTTTATTTTTGAAATTGCTTTTTTCCATGGTGGTACCATTGTTTCGGCACTATTTTCAGGTTTATTCGTATATATCGGCTGGAAATACTTTAATAAATTATGGGGAAAAATACTATTTTGGCTCTCCCTCATTAGTTTTGTACTTGCTGTGTTGAATATACTTGCAGTAAGATTCTTTATAATTGCATTAATTATTTTATTTATGATAAATTATTCCAAATCAAAAAAGGTAGCAAAACATTTCGAACCAATCCTACCAGGCGAAGAAATAAAGCAAGAAATGCTTGTGGAAATAAAGCCGCTATTCGATCATACTTTTTTTGATGATCTGAAAACGGAAGAAAGCTCATATCAATGGCGTGATATCAATATTCATGGTGCATTTGGTGATCGAGTAATCGACTTAAGCAATACGGTGCTACCGAATGATACCGCCGTTATTTCCATTCGTCATCTCGTAGGTAACATTGAAATCTATGTTCCATATGAAGTGGAAGTTAGTATTTCGCATAGTTCGGTATTCGGCCGGGTGCATATTTTAGGGCAGCATCACTGGAAGTTATTGAATAAAACGATTCTTTATCAAACTGAAAATTATGATTCTGCACAGCCACGCGTAAAGATAATTACCTCGTTATTCTCTGGTGATCTTGAGGTGAGGCGCGTATGAATATGATTATCAGACACATTATTATGGCGGTTGTTTGTAGTTTGTTATTAGCCGCATTGCTGATTGGAGTAACGTTTATTGCTTTTTCATTAGACATGCCAAATGGCTGGCCGGCCATTTGGGAGCAGCAAATTGGCGATGTTTCCTATCTATTAACGACAATCGGGATTGTAGTCGTTTTTGGTACAATTATTGGGATTGCTACTGGTTGGTACTGGAAGGAGCGGCTTTACCAAATTGATCGCAAACTTGATGAACTTGTAAAGGGACAGAAGCTTTCATTAAATGATGAGTCATACAAAGAACTCGATAGCATCCAAGAGCGGATGTTTCAAATCCAAGATAAATTCAGGAATCAGGCGGAACATGCACAGCGGCTTGCGACAGAACGTGCACGTGAACGTGAGGTTAGTCTCCAGGAAATTGTTGTCCAGGAAAGGAATCGTCTAGCACGTGAATTACATGATTCGGTGAGCCAGCAATTATTTGCGGCATCAATGATGATGTCAGCCATTAATGAGATGAATCCACCGCAAGATGGGAAATTCAAACAACAATTACAAATGGTCGAGAAAATGATCCATCAATCCCAGCTTGAGATGCGCGCATTACTTTTACATTTACGTCCAGTTGCACTAAAAGGCAAGTCACTCAAGGAAGGTGTGGAAGAACTACTATTAGAGCTTACACAAAAGGTGCCAATGGAAATTGATGCAAAGGTCGAGGGATTCCGAGTTGACAAAGGGGTGGAGGACCAGCTGTTCCGCATCTTACAGGAGTCTTTATCAAACACCTTAAGACATGCGAAAGCAAGTCTATTACAAGTTCTGTTAATTGAACGAGATGAAACGGTCATCTTGCGTGTGGAAGACAATGGGATTGGCTTTAATCTAGAGCAAGTGAAAACAAGCTCATATGGCATGCAAAATATGCGGGAGCGCGCCTATGAGGTTGGTGGAACGTTTAAAGTAATTAGTGTACCGAATGAGGGGACAAGATTAGAAGTGAAGGTTCCAGTATTGCGGAAGGAGGATGTGACCGATGATTAAAGTTTTATTCGCAGATGATCATGAGATGGTACGGATTGGTGTATCGGCCTATCTCTCTGCACAGCCTGATATTGAAATTGTTGCAGAGGCAGATGACGGGGCACCTGCAGTAGATCTCGCGTTGAAATTAAAACCGGATATTATTTTGATGGATCTAGTTATGAAGGAAATGGATGGAATTGAAGCGACACGTAAGATTATTGAGCAATGGCCTGAAGCAAAAATTATCATCGTTACTAGTTTTCTTGATGATGAAAAGGTATATCCAGCCCTTGAAGCTGGAGCAACAAGCTATATGTTAAAGACATCGAAGGCAGAGGAAATTGCAAAAGCTATTCGTGCAACCCATGGTGGCCAATCTATTTTGGAGCCGGAAGTAACAGGGAAAATTATGACGAAGATGCGTGAAAAACCGGAAGTGAATTTACATGATCAATTAACAGAACGAGAAATGGAAATTCTACTGTTAATTGCGCAAGGTAACTCCAACCAAGAAATAGCCGATCAGCTCTATATCGCATTAAAAACGGTAAAAGTTCATGTTAGTAATATATTAGGAAAGCTGGAAGTACAGGACCGAACACAGGCTGTAATCTATGCATTTAAACATGATCTCGTAGACTGAATTACAGAAAAAGACAAAAAACTACCTATTCCTATACAGGAAATGAGTAGTTTTTTTATTATAAAGAAGAAAAATGTCACTTTTGAAATATAACTGTAATATTTCTATAATATGCATGACATTTTTAGATGCTATAATGCATCTTGTGTAGGAAAATATACTTATAAAATAAAGAGATCACATAACTGCAAATGAAAACAGAGTGATATACATACATAGAGTGTTTTGCGGTGATGTAAATTGGGAAGCGAGGATTTTGAAATTGAATAAAGTATTGATTACAGTAACCGCAGCAGCTGTGGTTGGTTTAGGTAGCTCGTTCTTTGGTGCACAAACGACCCATGCTGAAACAATTGGTGAATTAGAAGCAAAACAAGCGCAAATTCAAGATGACCGTAATGAACTTAAAGCAAACCTCTCAGACGCAGAAGCAGAAATTGCGGATGTTTTGATTCAATTAGAAGAATTGAACAATGAGATTACAAAGGTTAATGATGCATTAAATGAAAATAACAACATGATTAGCCAAACAGAAACAGATATTAAGGCGAAGGAATCAGAAGTTACACAACTTGAAGAGGAAATCGCAGAACTCGAAGCAGCAATCGAAAAACGCTTTGAAATTCTTAAAGAACGCGCAATCTCTTATCAAAAATCTGGTGGATCGATTAGCTATTTGGAAGTTATCTTTGGTTCACAAAGTTTTGGTGACTTTTTAAGCCGTGTATCTGCAGTAAACAAGATTGCTGAATCAGATGCAGCCTTAATGGAAAAGCAAGAAAGTGATAAGATAGAAGTAGAGGAAAAACAAAATACTGTTTTAGATAAGCTAGAAGAATTAAACGGCTTGAAGGTTGAACTTGAAGGAATGCAAGCTGTAATCGAAAAGCAAAAAGAAGAAAATGAAGCGAAAAAAGCTCAATTAAGCGAAAAAAAATCTGAGCTAGCTACATTAGCAGCAGATTTAAAGATTGAAGATAGAAATCTAGCATCACTAGAGTCTGAAGTGAAAAATAGCATTGAAGTTGCATCACAACCAGTTCCAGTTGTAACTGTTGCAACAGAAGCTACTAATAATAATGGAACGAATGCAAACAACGAAGTAACAAAAGCAGAACCAACTACGAAGCAAGCACAAGCATCAACCAATGCACCAGCACGTTCAACTGGTGGTGGAAATATCGATATAGCAATCAATGCTGGATTTGCTCATCTTGGCACGCCATATGTATGGGGTGGTAAGGGGCCAGGTGGATTTGACTGTTCAGGTTTCGTATCATGGGCATTTGCTCAGGCAGGAATTTCAATTCCATCAAGTACTGCTGCATTACAGAGTACAGGTACAAAGGTTTCAGCAAGCAATATGCAACCAGGCGATATCGTATTCTTTAATACGTATAAAAAAAATGGGCATGTAGGTATCTATCTCGGTGGCGGTAAATTTATCGGTTCACAAGATTCAGGATTAGGTGTAGCAGATATGACATCTGGTTACTGGAAGGATCATTTCTCAGGGCATGTACGTAGTGTTGTAAGATAATAGTTTAAGAGATAGGGCATCCATCAAGATGATGGATGCCCTTTTTACTTATTCATCCATTTCTCATTGAAAATTTCTTTAGAAATAAAAACGTTGTACAATCAATGGCAAGTACCATGATACAGGAATAGAAGAAGGTTACTTCTGGAATAACGAACCAGCCAATAGATAGCACAAAGCAATCAATAATGAAAATAAATATACCAGGATTCCTTTTCGTTATATTGGAGACGATTAATGCTAAAAGATCTGTACCGCCTGTACTAATTTCATTTGCCATCATAATGCCAATTCCAGAACCAATGAACAGCCCAGCAAGTAGTGCACTGATTAATATTGGTATTTCCCCACTATTCCAAAATGAAACAAAATGGAAAACATCAATAAATAGTGAAGAAATGAGTAGACCATGAATCCCGTTGTAAAAGTAACTTCTGTAATAATTAAAGGCAATGATATATAGCGGGATACTTACTAAAATAATGGTGAATCCGGGCTTTAATCCAAATGCATAATTTAGAATCAATCCAATCCCAATTATTCCTCCATCAAGTAAACGATATGGGATAACAAAATAATTCACACCAATGCCAATGCAGAGACTTCCAACGATAATCGATATGCCTATTTTTAACACGGGATACCCACCTTGTCCAATTCGACCACCTGTTTCGTAAAAAGAGTCTTGTTGTATAATCGTATGATAATGAAATAAATGTAGACTTATTTTTCTCTGTATAATATAATTTAGTTTAAGAAAGTAGGTGATTCAATGGGAAGGTGAAATTATATGGACAATTCAATTATCGTTCACTTATATATTTTTTACCCAAGATGTTGAATCATTTACTATTTAATCGTTCGTGCTTATTATCCGGAACATTTAGAGATAATCAGGAGGTGAATTCCTTGTATCGTTTGATACAAGGGACTTAATTGGACATAGCGACCCTATGGAATTTACTAGCAGTCGCCATACTGTTAATGTTTACAGCTTTTTTTGTTATGGCAGAATTTGCAATCGTAAAGGTGCGTAGTACACAGCTTGAACAGCTTATTGAGAATGGAAATAAAAGGGCGGTTTATGCGAAACAAGTGGTAACCCATCTTGACGAATATTTATCAGCTTGTCAATTAGGAATAACGATTACGGCCTTAGGTATCGGTCGTTTAGCAGAACCAACGTTTGAGAAAATGCTCCATCCACTTGTCGATCAATTACCGATGAGTAGTGCGCTTGTAACGACATTTTCAATTGCTATTTCATTCTTGTTTGCTACCTTTCTTCATGTTGTTGTTGGGGAACTAGCTCCCAAGACATTAGCAATTCAAAAGGCTGAGCAAGTGACACTGTGGACAGCGAGACCATTGATGTGGTTTTACCGACTGTTATACCCATTCATTTGGCTATTAAATGGATCAGCAAGATTATTGGCCCGTGCCGCTGGATTAGATCCAATGTCAGGTCACGAAGAATCACATAGTGAAGAAGAATTGCGATTAATATTAGCTGACAGCTATGAAAACGGTGAAATTAATCAATCAGAAATGATGTATGTAAACAATATTTTTGAATTTGATGAAAGAGTAACGAGAGAAATAATGGTTCCTCGTACTGAAATTGTTTGCTTCTATTTAGAAGATAGTTTCGATGAGAATATTGATATTACTCGTACAGGACAATTTACAAGATATCCTGTTGCAGATGAAGATAAAGATAATATTATTGGTTTGGTAAATTTAAAAGAAATATTTACCGCGCAAATTGATGAGGATAAACCACCCTCAATTGAGAAATTCATTCGTCCAATTATTCATGTATCGGAAGCAACCCCAATCAAAGAGCTCTTACTAAAGATGCAAAAAGAACGTATCCATATGGCAATTGTCAATGATGAATACGGTGGGACTGCTGGACTTGTAACAGTTGAAGATATATTAGAAGAAATTGTTGGAGAAATACAAGATGAATTTGACGTCAATGAAATACCGATGATTGATGTCGTTGATGATGAAACAACAGTTGTTTCTGGTAAATTACAATTGGACGAAGTTAATGAAAGATTAGGTATTACGATTGAGGATGAAGAAGTGGATACAATTGGTGGCTGGGTGTTTACGAATAACCTAGACGCAAAAGAAGGAACAACAATTGACCACGAAGGATACCAATTCATTATCGATGAGATGGATGGCTATCAAATTAAAAAAGTCAAAATCGTGAAGGCCTAAGCATTAATTAAAAGTTTTCTAGGGTTCCGCAAATCATTTGGTCTGGACCGAGAGAAAGCGCGTGAAGTGTTCACGTACACGGAGGGACAAAAGCCCGGGAGGATATCTTATAACAGATATCTTTCCGGGATTTTTATATTTTTTTAAAATAAGGAGTGTCAAAGATGAAACGAGATTGGAGTATCATTTTTTTAGCTGGAATACTTGAAATAGGCTGGGTGATTGGTTTAAATCATTCCTATAATTGGTGGACCTGGGGATTAACATTATTTGCGATTTATTTTAGTATGCACTTATTAATTATTGGCTCGAAAAGATTGCCAGTAGGGACAACTTATGCTGTATTTACAGGGATGGGAACTTCGGGAACAGTCATTTTAGAAATACTAGTATTTGGAGAGGCATTCCAACTAACAAAAGTCCTATTAATTTTATTATTAGTTTGTGGAGTTATTGGATTATTAACGATAACGGGAAGTAATGAAAAGGAAGGTGGGCAAGCATAATGGATTGGATCTTTTTGATAATTGCAAGTTCCGGTGAAATTTTTGGTGTAATGGGTATTAATCGGGTAAATCATGAGCGAAGTATTGCTTCCTTTGCTTTGCTTATTGGCGGTTTTTCATTGAGCTTTTTCTTCCTTGCGCTGGCAATGCAAACAATTCCAATGGGGACTGCTTATGCAGTATGGACAGGAATTGGGACAGCTGGAAGTGCCATTATTGGTATGTTACTATTTAATGAGTCAAGAGATTGGCGGAGAATGCTATTTATTGCAATGATTTTAACGGCAGCAGTGGGTTTGAAGTTGATTAGTTAACAGGTTTATAATGAAAGATCTGTAGGAGTTATGCAAAACTTCATTGGATTTTATAAAATGCCTTTATCAATTATGGTAATAGTGTTGAAATTATTAATCTGCATTAATGAAAGCAATTAATATATTTTTTTGTGAGGGTTTTAGTTTAAGAAGAAATATTTTAAATGGAGTGATTGAGGTTGAATTATCGTAAAGCGAAAATTAACGATATAGATAAATTGATTGAGTTAAGAAAAAGACAACTGGTGGATGAGGGGATAGAGCCAAATATAGACATTGATATGGAGCTAAAGATATTCTTTCATAATAAATTAACGGATGGCTCTTTAATTCAATTGTTAGCAGAGGATAATGGGAAAATTATTGCATGTGGTGCAATAATCTATTATGACTTTCCTCCTACATATACTAATAAAAGTGGAAGAAAGGCTTATATTACGAATATGTTTACGGAAGAAAACTATCGTGGTCAAGGTATAGCGACTAATTTATTGACTAAATTAGTTGGTGAAGCTAAGGCTGCTGGTATTTCAAAAATATGGCTTGGTGCTTCAAAATTAGGTAGACCGGTATATAAAAAGTTTGGGTTCACAGAAACAGATGAATGGTTGGAATTAAATTATTTGTGATTGGTGAAGTAAATTAATTAATATCGATTAGTTTATATAAATAGCATCAAAGGAAACAAGAAAGAGAAATCAGGTTAAATTGATTTCTCTTTTTTTTAAAATTACCTATTCCACTACTTCTAAAAACTTACCTTTCACATAACCAGTAAATTTGTCTGTAGTCACTTTTACCCAGCCATCAGGGTTATTAATATCTTCTACTTCTAGCTCCTGATCCATTGTCACGACACCGACGATATCTGAATCTAAATCTGTTTCACTACGAACATTGAGTAAACTAACGATAACAACTTGAGTGGAGTTGGTAACCGTATCATTCTCTTCTATCGTTGCAACATTGGTATTTTCCTGTGATTCCTTTTCCTTACCTGTAGTGGATTCTGATTCCGTACTGGCTTCCGATTTCGTTGCACTGGTAGTAATTGGGTCAGTCCCAGAAGCTGAGAAATCGGGATTCGTGAAGTTATGCTGCATGAACGCAACAAATACAATGAATGCCAAAGCAATAATTGTCAAAATGAAAATATAAAGGCCTTTGTATTTATTCATATCAAATCTCCTAAATTTTGTTGTCTAACCATGATTATACACTAAAGTAGTCGGAAATTAAATTATCGATTGCAATTTATCCCGAATAATGTAGAAGATAACTGCATTTAAAGGATTATCATGATGAGATATACGATAAGAAGAGCGGTCATTAAGGTACTTATAACATAGGAAAAAGCCGTTCGATAGTTTTTAGCTAGAATCAAATTAATTGTTTCATTCCCAAATGTGGAGAAGGTAGTATATGCACCACAAAATCCGACACCAATAAGCAGCCAAATCCATTCGTGCAACATTTCATTCAGGCGAAAATGCATAAGTGCCCCCAATAGGATCGAACCAGTAATATTCGCTGTCCATGTACCAATTAAACGTTTCTCTGTCTTCAGAGAGATGTAATAGCGGGTAATACTACCGAAGAAGCCACCAACTGCAACAAGTAAAATATTCATCTGGAAACCTGCTTTCTAGCTGCTATCATAAAACCTATATAACAGCAGATTAGCCCACCAAGTACACTGATAATAATATATGTAATAGCTAAGCCAAGGCTTGAAGTTAATAATTCAATCGTTTCCACTGCAAATGTAGAAAACGTCGTAAATGAACTAATGACTCCCACCGTAAGTGCAGTAAATACTTCTGGCGGGAGTTTCTTCTTGATTGCATCATGGTTCATCAAAAAACTAAGAAAAAAACAGCCAATAAAATTGACTGTAAGTGTTGCATATGGAAATCCTGTACCGCTAAAAAGAACAGAGATACTGTAACGGCCGACTGCTCCGATGATGCCGCCGATTGCAACAGCCAAGTACGTCTTACGGATCATGCCTTTTTACATCCTGGGCATAGTCCGTAAATTTCAAACTTATGTCCTTCAATCTCGTAATTTGCAAGGGCACCAAGTACATCGTTCATCGGGCACACTTCAATTTCTTTCGTTTTTCCACATTCATTACAGATAAAATGATGATGATGATGGTGGGTACAATTCATTCGGAATAACCTCTCGCCGTTCAATTCCGTTGATTCTAGAATTCCAACTTCAGAGTATAAATGTAAGTTGCGGTAAATGGTATCAAAGCTAATACCGTCGTAGCTTTCCTCTAAATAACTAATTAAATCCTTCGCAGTCCGGTATCCATCTGCTTCATCGAAATAGAATAATATATCCTTCCGTCTGCCTGTAGCTTTATAGCCTTTATCTTTTAAGAGATCGATTGCTTCATCTATATTCATTAAGCTTCACGCACCTTTTTAAATAAATTAATCTTCTTAATTCCAATTGTAAGTAATAGAATGATAATGGATATCATGACAATTGTACCACCTGGTGGGATACTTAGATAATAGCCGGAGATCAATCCGATAATAACTGATAATTCCCCGAATAAGATAGATAAGAACATCATTTGCTTAAACCCTTTGGAAATTCGCATTGCAGCGGCCACAGGCAATGTCATTAATGAAGAAACTAACAATACTCCAACAATTTGAATAGAGGAGCCAATTACAAGTGCGGTTAAAACAATAAACAGCAAATGAATTTGTTTCGCATGAATCCCGGAAATGGAGGCATATTCTTCATCAAAGGAAAGCGTAAAGAGTTCCTTATAAAATAATGTAACAACAAGTAGTACGAAAATGGAAATACCAAGAATCATAAAGAAATCATTTTGGCTCACGGCGGAAACAGAACCAAATAAATAGTTAAGTAAATCGGTATTGAAACCATTTGCAATTGATATGAAAATGATACTTAAGCCAACACCAGCAGACATAATAATGGGAATTGCCAGCTCCTGGTATGCTTTGTATACACTTCTTAGCTTTTCAATCAAAATGGAGCCTAGAACAGAAAACACCAGTCCGCTAAATAGTGGATTGAATGCAATTGCAAATAATTTCTCGATCATCAATCCAAATGCAATCCCACCTAATGTAACATGGGAAAGCGCATCTGCAATTAAAGATAATCGTCTTACAACAATAAATGTGCCAAGTAACGGCGCAATAATGCCAATTAATATCCCTGTAATAAATGTATACCTTAAAAAGTCATATTGCAAAATATCTGCTAACATAGTTGTTCCTCCAACATTAATGATTGTGGGTGACAATATTTAACGCATGCCCGTAAATATTGGATAAATCATGTTCGGATAAGGAATTGAATTCCTCCGATTTCCCGTGAAAATGCAAGGTTTTATTTAAGCAGACGATATCGGTCGCATGCTCGGTCATCGTGCCTGTATCATGTGTGACAAGTAGTAGAGTAATATTTCGCTTATCATGTAGTTGATGTAGTAAGTCATAAAACCGTTTCACATTTTCTGCATCGATTCCAACCGTTGGCTCATCTAAAATTAATAATTCCGGATCGTTTACGAGGGAACGAGCGATAAAGATTCGTTGCTGCTGGCCTCCAGATAGGTCACCAATATTGCGATAAGCGTAATCGAGCATGTCAACTTGTTCAATTGCTTGAAGAATTTTTGCTTTATCTTTATGATTAAAAAATTTAAAATAGCCGACTTTGGCGGTTAGCCCTGTAGAAACAACTTCAAACACAGTTGCAGGGAAACCGCGATTAAATGCATTTGCTTTTTGTGATACAAAGCCAATTTTATTTCTATCCTTGAATTTATCAATTGGTTCCCCAAATAGTTTAATAGATCCTTTATCGGGTTTTAATAAGCCCAGGATGAGTTTAATTAATGTTGTCTTTCCACCACCGTTTGGTCCAATCAAGCCCATGAATGAGCCACGGGGAATTTCAAAACTAATATGATCCAATACCGTTTTTCTATCATAACCGTAACTGATATTTTCCATCGAAATAATTGGTTCTTTCATCATTCCACCTCTTTAAATAGGTACCTATAGTTAATTGTTGTGAAGCAGGCACGAAGTTTGTTCATTATTTAGTAGCTTTATCTAGTATTCCTAAATTATATGTCATTAAAGAAAGATAGTCTTCATCATTCGTAATATCTTCATCGGTTAATACAGATAAATTATGAATGGTAAGTGCTTCGGCGCCAATCTCATTTTGAATGACTTCCGACACACGATTGGAGCTGTTTTGTTCGAAAATAATATAATCAAGTTCATATTCCTTCGCTTGATCAATGATTTCTGTTAATTCCTTTTGCGATGGCTCGCTACTAGAGGATATTCCGTTAATGGAGATTTGTTTAATGCCATAACGTTCTTCCCAGTAACCAAAAGCAGCATGTGAGACTAATATTGACTTATTTTCTTTCGTTGCCAGTGTATCGACGAACTGTTGATCTAATTGTAGTAAGCTTTTTTTTAATGTTGCAAAATTTGCAGTATATGTTGCTTCTTCATCTGGATTTAATGTAATTAATTCATCTTTAATAATCGAAGCAATGTCAATCATCCGTAATGGATCAAGCCATATATGTGGGTCATGATCGCCGTGATTGTGGGCATCGTCATGCAGATGCTCTGTAGTATCTGGTGAGTTAAAAAGCGCTTCATGTTCACCAATTTCAACTAATGTTACATCTTGTTTTGCAAGTGCCTTTGCTGTTGTCTCAGCAAAACTTTCCATGCCAGCACCTAAATAGATAAAGGCATCACTTTTAGCAATCTTCGTCATATCTTTCGAAGTAGGCTCATACGTATGTGCATCTACACCTGGGGGATAAACAGTTTCTGTGGTAATCGTGTCCCCACCAATTTGTTCAACAGCATATTGGATTGGGTAGATGGTTGTGTATACCATTAATTTATCTGTATCAGATGATGTCGTATCATTTGCTGCTGTACAGCCAGTGGCAATCAAGCCGATAAATAGTAATGTCATCATTTTATATAAAGATTTCATTAATAATCTCCGTTCTATCTAAAATATATATTTATAAATAGTATCATATCGTAATCATTACGATATGTAAATAGGAATGATTACGTTTATAATTCAAATTCAATTAAATTTATTGCGAAATGTCTGATATTCCTTTATAGTAGAAAGCAGATGGATAATGAATGAGTATTCATTCAATATTAGATTGGGGGATTGTAATAATGAAGCAATCAATCAAGCGTGCAGCGGTTCTAGGATCGGGTGTGATGGGCTCGGGAATTGCTGCACATTTAGCAAATGTAGGAATACCAGTTTTGATGCTTGATATTGTACCCAGAGCATTGACAGAAAATGAAAAACAAAAAGGACTGACATTAGAACATCAGAGCGTACGGAACAGAATAGCAGCAAAGAATAAACAAGAACTACTAAAACGAAAGCCTTCACCAATAACATCGAAGAAAAGTTTAGATTTAATTACAATTGGCAATTTCGAGGATGATATCGGGAAAATAGCAGAAGTTGATTGGATTTTAGAGGTCGTTACAGAGAAATTAGAAATTAAACAGCAAGTATTAGAAATGGTAGAAAAACATCGCCAAGAAGGAACAATTATAAGCTCGAACACTTCTGGGATATCGGTAGAGGAAATGATTGAGGATAGATCAACAGACTTTAGGAAGCATTTTCTTGGCACACACTTTTTTAATCCACCACGTTATTTAAAATTATTAGAAGTCATTCCAACGAAACATACGAGTCCAGAGGTACTTGCATTTATGAAAGCATTTGGTGAGAATGTTTTAGGAAAAGGTGTGGTCATCGCCAAGGATACTCCTAATTTTATTGCGAATCGAATTGGTACGTATGGCTTACTTGTAACAGTAAGGGAAATGTTAAAAGGAGGATACAGTATCGGTGAAATCGATTCTATAACTGGACTATTGATTGGCCGCCCGAAAAGTGCAACCTTCCGAACACTGGATGTAGTTGGGTTAGATACCTTCATACATGTTGCAAAGAATGTTTATGACCATGTCGAAGGCGAAGAACGGAAAGTATTTGAGGTTCCGCAATTTATGAAGAAGATGAATGAAATGGGCTTGCATGGTTCTAAAACTGGCCAAGGATTTTATAAGAAAAAAGCTGGCATCATTTATGAATTAAACCCGGAAACCTTTGAATATGTGGAACGGACAAAATTATCAACAGCTGCGACTGAGATGGCAATACAGGAGAAAGGATCAAACCGTAAATTGAAAGCGCTTATAATGTCAGAGGGAGACCGAGCAGGTGATTTGATATGGTCTGTCATTCACCCTGTGTTAATCTATTCTGCTGAATTACTTGGCGAAATTGCAGATGACATCCCAGCAATTGATCGAGCGATGAAATGGGGATTCGGCTGGGAGGCTGGCCCTTTTGAAATATGGGATATGATTGGGGTTCGGAAAACAGTTGCAAGAATGCAGGCAGAGGGACTGACCGTACCGAAATGGATCTTGAATTTTCTTGAAGATGGTAATGAATCTTTTTATAGAAAAGAGAACGGAGAAGTCAGCTTTTATGACCATGGTGAATTCAAAAAGAAAGTATTGAATAAGAAAGAAATCAATTTAAGACGTCTTAAAGAAGGAAATCCTGTTATCAAACAAAATAATAGCGCTAGTTTAGTTGATTTGGGCGGTGGTGTCGCATTATTAGAGTTTCATTCAAAGAGCAATGCAATTGGCGTTGATATTATTCAAATGGTGAATTATGCGATAGATGAAGTTGCAAAAAATTATGAAGGGCTTGTCATTGGTAATCAAGGTAAGAATTTCTGTGTTGGTGCGAATCTGGCATTAATGTTAATGGAGGCACAGGATGATAACTTTGACGAATTAGATATGGTTATTCGCGGATTCCAAAACATGGCGATGAGAATCAAGTATTCAGAAAAGCCGGTAGTCACCGCACCATTTAATATGACCCTTGGCGGAGGTGCTGAGGTTTCTTTACCTGCTGCAGCAATTCAAGCCTCATCGGAAACGTATATTGGGCTTGTTGAATTCGGGGTTGGCCTCATTCCGGGTGGGGGAGGGGCGAAGGAGCTCTACTTAAAAGAGCTGCGTAATCTACCACAAGGTGTTCCTTTTGACTTAACAAAAATTGCAAATAATGTATTCGAAAAAATTGCTATGGCGAAGGTTTCAACCTCTGCTGCTGAAGCTTTTGAAAACGGGTATTTAGATGCGGGTGATGGTATTAGCGTAAACCCTGATCATTTATTACATGATGCAAAAGAAAAAGTATTAGGACTTGCGAAAACGGGTTATCGAGCACCACAACCAGAGAAGATTCCGATTGTCGGCAATGCAGGATATGCGGCAATGGTCATGGGGGCGAAGACGTTACAATATGGTGGGTATGCATCAGAACATGATGTGAAAATTGCAGAAAAACTTGCCTACGTCCTATCTGGTGGACGATTGAGGGAAGGAACGCAAATCGATGAACAAGTAATGCTGGATCTCGAGCGTGAAGCATTTTTAAGTCTTATTGGTGAACCGCTTACACAGGCAAGGATGCAACATATGTTGGTAAAAGGGAAGGCATTAAGAAATTAATAACAAGGGGGAGAGATTATTGAAGGAAGCAGTGATTGTAGCAGGTGCGAGGACCCCAGTAGGGAAAGCACATAAAGGATCATTAGCGAATTATCGCCCAGATGACTTGGCCGCATTAACGATTAAAGAAACATTAAAACGTGCTGGCGACTATGCAGGCAATATTGATGACGTTATTATCGGCTGTGCGAATCCAGAAGCAGAGCAAGGGATGAATATGGCGAGGAATATTGCCGGACTTGCAGGTTTAGCGGTAGATGTTCCTGGAATTACGATTAATCGCTATTGCTCGTCTGGTTTACAGTCGATCGCCTTCGCAGCGGAGCGGATTATGATTGGTGCAGGTGACGCGATTATTGCAGGTGGGGCAGAGTCGATGAGTATGATTCCAATGGGTGGCCATGTAATTAAACCGAATCCTAAGCTCGTTCAGGAAGCACCTGGCTATTATATGGGAATGGGGCATACAGCAGAAGAAGTTGCGAAGCGTTTTAATATTTCACGTGCAGAACAAGATACATTTGCGGTACAAAGCCATGAGCGGGCAGCAAAGGCGATAAAAGAAGGTAAATTCATGGATGAAATTGTACCGATTGAGGTTACGGAAAGAGTGATTGGGAAAAACAATCGAATCGAGGAAACAGCGACTATTTTCAAAATGGATGAAGGGGTAAGGGAAGGTACAACAGTGGAGATACTTGCAAATCTTCGCCCTGCATTTGCGGTAAATGGAACGGTTACTGCGGGAAATGCTTCGCAAATGAGTGATGGTGCAGCCTCTGTCCTAGTGATGGAAAAAGAAAAAGCGGAGGCTGAGGGGCTTACACCAATGGTTAAATTTAGATCTTTTGCAGTTGCTGGCGTGGAACCAGAAATTATGGGAGTTGGACCTGTTGCGGCAATTCCGAAAGCATTGAAGCTTGCAAGCCTTCAGCTTGATGACATCGGACTATTTGAATTAAATGAAGCATTTGCATCGCAGGCAGTGAGGGTTATTCAAGCACTTGATTTAGATCCGACCATCGTTAACGTAAATGGCGGTGCAATTGCACTTGGACACCCGCTGGGATGTACTGGAACGAAGCTAACCTTAACATTAATCCATGAAATGAAACGAAGAAATGTCCAATTCGGTGTTGTCACAATGTGCATTGGCGGAGGAATGGGTGCTGCAGGAGTATTTGAATTACTATAAGAAATCGAAAAGGGGAAGATGGATATGAGTGAAACGAGGGAAAAGCTTTTTAAAGGGGCAGTGTTTTTAATAGAAGATTTGACTGCTGATGATATTATTACGCCAGAGGATTTTACGGAAGAACAGAAATTGATTGCAAAAACGACGGAGGATTTTGTTGTCCGTGAAGTTTTACCGAAAGTAGAAAACCTAGAAAAGCAGGAATTCGAGCATTCGGTAGCATTATTGAAAAAAGCTGGAGAACTTGGGTTATTAGGCGCAGACGTTCCTGAAGAATATGGTGGACTCGGTTTAGACAAAATAAGCTCTGCTTTGATTACAGAGAAGTTTTCCCGTGCTGGTGGATTTTCGATTACACATGGGGCACATGTTGGGATTGGTTCCTTGCCAATCGTATTCTTCGGAACAGAGGTGCAGAAGGAAAAGTATCTACCAAAGCTCGCGAAAGGTGAACTAATTGCAGCCTATGCCTTAACGGAATCCAGTTCGGGGTCTGATGCATTAGGTGCCAAAACGACAGCGGTATTAAATGAAGCGGGAACCCATTACATTTTGAATGGCGAAAAACAATTCATTACGAACTCGGCATTTGCAGATGTTTTTATTGTTTATGGCAAAATTGATGGCAAGCATTTCTCAACCTTTATTGTCGAACGTGATTATCCAGGTGTATCTACCGGTCCAGAAGAGAAGAAGATGGGAATTAAAAGCTCCTCGACACGTACATTAATTTTAGATGACGCAGAAATACCTATCGAAAACCTCCTTGGTGAAAAAGGACGCGGGCATATTATTGCATTTAACATTCTAAATGTTGGTCGTTATAAACTGGGGATTGGTGCAGTTGGTGGAGCAAAACGAGCATTAGAATTAGCAGTAAAATACGCAAATGGGCGGAAGCAATTTGGAATGGCGATTTCTAGTTTTTCATTAATCCAAGAGAAGCTGGCGACAATGGCAGTAAGGATATACGCCAATGAAAGTGCCGCATATCGTACCGTTGGCCTAATGGAGCAGCGGCTGGGTGTGCTGACGGCTGAGCAGTTAAGGGATGGCAGAGAAGTGGCAGCAGCGATTGCTGAGTATCAAATCGAATGCTCGATGAATAAATATATGGCAACGGAAATGCTTGACTATACGGTCGATGAAGCCGTACAAATACATGGTGGGAATGGATTCATCCAAGAGTATGAAGTGGAAAGAATCTATCGTGATTCAAGGATTAATCGTATTTTTGAAGGAACAAATGAGATCAATCGCTTACTCGTGCCAGGGACAATTTTGAAGAAGGCGATGAAGGGTGAACTCCCATTACTGCAAAAGGCCCAGGCATTGCAGGAAGAATTAATCATGAGGATGCCGGAAGAAGTTGGGAATGGAACATTGGAGCAGGAGAAATACCTGTTAAGAAATGCGAAGAAGCTCGTGCTTTTTGCAGCAGGACTCGCAGCACAGAAATATATGCAAAAAATTGAGAAGGAACAAGAGGTGTTAGTTAATATCGCTGATATGGTCTCTGAAGTTTATAATATCGAGTCGGCAATACTAAGGACAGAGAAAGCGATCAATAAGACAGGCGAAGAAAAAAATAATCAAAAAATCCTTTATACTGAAGTATATGTTCAAGAAGCATTTAATCGGATGGAAGCAGATGCGAAAGAAACCTTGATTGCGATTGAAGAAGGGGACACACTTCGGATGCTACTGTCGACGTTAAGGAAATTAACAAGACATACGCCAATAAATATTGTCGCGAAGAAACGAGAGATTGCAGCGAAAATCATCGCTGAGGAGAAGTATGTGTTGTAAAGTGGAGATTAGTTAATAGGATGCCCCTTACTTTTTAGTAGGGGGATTTTTAAATAGCATAGGAAACTATAAAATTGGGTGCTGTGGATAACTTAATTACTGAGAATAGCCACGTCCAGCTCCAGCGCTAAAGCTGTAGCGAGACTTCCCTCACCTCCGTAATCTAAGTCAACCGCTTACGCTCCCAAAGAGTTTCCTTTATCTCAAAAGGCAAGGAGAAGTTCGACTAAGTTCGCCACTTCGTGTGGCAACGTCGAACCACCCCACGTCCTGTGGGGCGCAGTCCGTACGTTGCTAAACTAGCTTTAAGCTTTTGTTCTTAAAGTTAGTATTTCACAATTAGAAGTTAACTCGAAATGTAATAAGTGGAATGAATAGCATGTGGCAGTTCTAGGATTCGACATTTTATTACAAAACCCGGGAAGTGACAGGCACCTCTTATGCTATAATGAGAGTAATTTTATTCTAGATAGGTGGTAATAATATGGCTTTAACATTTTATTGGTTGCCTCAATGTGGAACATGTAAGCAGGCTAAAAAATGGTTTGATGAACATAATATTGACTATACAGCAATACATATTGTTGAGGAGACGCCAGCGAAAGAAACGATTCTCGAGCTCATTGAAAATAGTGGATTACCTGCTAAGAAATTTTTCAATACTAGTGGGATAAAGTATAGGGAAATGAATATGAAAGACAAAATTAAGGATGCAACGATCGAAGAAATGGCAGCATACTTAGCATCTGATGGCATGCTAATCAAGCGACCAATTGTTACGGATGGTGAAAAGGTTACCGTTGGTTTCAAGGTAGAAGCGTATGAAGAAGCCTGGGACTAAAACTAAAATAACGAAATGAGAAAATTTCTACAAGGGCTAGAAATATATGATGTAACATTGTATAGTTAATTAGAATGAACTAACGGAGGGATTAGGATGAATTTACCAGAGGATTTATTATATTCAAAAGAACATGAATGGGTGAAAAAAGAGGGAAACAATGTTCGCATTGGTATTACTGAATTTGCACAAGATGAGTTAGGGGATATTGTGTTTGTTGAATTACCAGAAGTCGATGATGAGGTTTCTAGTGACGAGCCATTCGGTAGTGTGGAATCAGTAAAGACTGTATCTGAATTATATGCTCCAGTTGGTGGGAAAGTTGTGGAAACAAACGAAGATTTAGATGATAATCCGGAATATGTGAATGAATCTCCATATGAAAAAGCATGGATGGTAGTACTTGAGCTATCTGATGAATCCGAGCTTGATGAATTATTAACGGCTGAACAATATAAGGCTTTCATAGAACAGGACTAAAATAAAAGGCTAACTGACATTTGAAAATAGTGTATAGTTAGCTTTCTTTCTATCATATACTAAATCAACGAAGCGTCTAGCTTGCTTACTTATATGGGGAGTGCTGTGCGATGATAACAATGGGGTCAGATAAAATAATCATTGTCGAAGGATTAACCGATAAACGAAAGGTTGAGAAAGTGATTAATGACAATGTTACAATTGTCTGTACAAACGGTACATTGGGTATTGGGCGTTTTGAAGAGCTATTAGATACGTATTGCTTAGATGAGAAAGAAGTATTTATTCTAGTTGATGAAGATAAATCAGGGTTGAAGCTAAGAAAGCAGCTTGCCCGAGAATTACCACATGCGGATCATATTTATGTGAGTAGTGAATATCGTGAGGTTGCTACAACCCCCGTGCATATTCTTGCATCCGCATTATTAAGCAAGAATTTTCAGGTACATCCGGTATTTTTGATGCCGAATTTATAAGAAGTTAAGGTGGTTAGGTTGCAAGAAGTAACGACTAAACAATTAGTACAGGAAAACTATTTATTATATATTTATACGCCATTTTGTGGTACTTGTAGTGTTGCAAGAAGCATGCTTGAGAAAATTGAGTCCATCCATAAACAAGATATATTTTATGAAATGAATGCATCCTTACATCCAGAATTTATGCAGGAGCTCAAAATTGAGAGTGTACCTTGTCTGTTAATTAAAGAGGGAAATGAAATAAAAGAAAAGGTTTATGCATTCCAATCCATTGCCAATATTTATTCATTATTGTTAGAATATAAGCCCGAATTATTTAAAGTAACATAGATGAGTTCATATTGCCTGCAATTGACATAATGTAACTATCATGCTAATATAATTTCATTATACTAACTAATCGAATATGTTGATAGCTCTTATCTTGAGCGGTGGAGGGACTGGCCCCATGATACCGCGGCAACCTTCAAGCATGGTCTGTTTGAAAGGTGCTAATTCCTGCAAAGCATTGCTTTGGCAGATGAGAGAACACGAGACTTTTAATATTAAACGTCCTTCTGTTCTCAATCAGAAGGGCGTTTTTTGGTAGTTAAGAAAGTATAAAATATTTCTTACTACATAAGTGCAACTAAGGCTGTCACCGAAAGGCTTGGTGACAACCAAGTTTTCTAAAGGTATAGTAAGTTCTAAGATGTGTTATGTATTAAGAGGAGGAATCTTAGTGATTTCGATTGAAGGATTAAGTAAAATTTTTAAACAAGACAATAAGCAGCTAAAGGCTGTTGACAATCTTAACTTAAAGATCAATCAAGGTGAAATATATGGCATTATTGGTTATAGTGGCGCAGGGAAGAGTACGTTTGTCCGACTACTCAATCGCTTGGAGGAGCCTTCAAGCGGTAAGATTTTTATTGATAAACAGGAAATTACTTCGCTAAAATCAAACGAGCTTCGACTCGCGAGAAGAGAAATAGGGATGATCTTCCAGCATTTTAATTTGCTTTGGTCACGGACGGTAAAAGAGAACATTGCTTTCCCATTAGAAATTGCGGGTATTTCCAAGGATAAGCGAGAGAAAAGGGTACAGGAATTAATTGACTTAGTGGGCTTATCTGGTAGAGAAAATGCATATCCATCCCAGTTGAGTGGAGGACAGAAGCAGCGAGTTGGTATCGCTCGTGCACTAGCAAATAAACCGAAAGTATTGCTTTGTGATGAAGCAACATCGGCACTCGATCCGGAAACAACCAACTCCATCCTAGAATTATTGGTGGATATTAACGCAAAAATGAAATTGACAATTATTCTAATTACACATGAAATGCACGTAATTCGCAAAATTTGCAATCGTGTAGCGGTAATGGAAAATGGGAAGGTTGTGGAACAAGGAGATGTCCTCGATGTCTTTCAAAAGCCGCAGCAAGCCGTTACGAAGAAATTTGTGGAACAAGTAATGGGCAATGACGAAGATAACGAAATGATTAATCAGTTAATCGCAAATTCGACTACTGGAAAAATACTACGTCTGCAATTTATTGGCGAATCAACAAATCAAGCATTAATAAGTGAGGTTTCACGTAAATTTAACGTTGATATCAATATATTACAAGGGAAAATTACGCAAACACAGCATGGTGCATTTGGTACGCTATATGTGCAAATGAATGGTGAGAAAGAAGTAATTGAGCAGGCTTGTCAGTTTATTGTAAATGAAACCTCAGTTGAATTGGAGGTTATTGAAAATGCTATCTGATTTATTTCCAAATGTAAAAGCAGAGGATATGATTGAAGCAACCTATGAAACACTGTATATGACGATACTCTCATTAATTGGGGTTATTATTTTTGGCATATTATTGGGATTGCTCCTTTACTTAACGAATAAGAATGGAATTTGGGAAAATAAATACATTTATCAGATTACATCGGCAGTAGTGAACATATTCCGTGCAGTGCCATTTATTATTTTGATTTTACTACTATTCCCATTTACAGGCTTTTTAATGGGAACGGTTCGTGGTCCAAATGCGGCAATACCAGCACTTATTATTGGCTCCGCACCATTCTATGCACGCTTAGTGGAAATCGCATTAGTTGAAGTTGACAAAGGTGTGGTGGAAGCTGCTAAATCAATGGGCGCAAAAACAAAAACAATCATATTTAAGGTGTTGCTTCCAGAGTCAATGCCTGCACTAGTATCGGGTATTACGGTAACTGCAATCGCCTTAATTGGTTATACAGCAATGGCTGGTGTCATAGGTGCTGGGGGATTAGGAAATCGCGCCCATTATTACGGTTTTATGCGTCGAGACTTTGACGTTGTAGTAGTTTGTACGATTATCATTGTAATCATTGTATTCATTTTCCAATTTATTGGAGATATGATTTCCAAACGAATCGATAAACGTTAATAACATGTTATCTAGGATGTATTATCCTTTATAAATATATCATTCAATTAGAAAAGGGGAACTAAATAATGAAAAAGTATTTAACTTTAATCGCACTTCTAGCTGTTTTAGTATTGGCAGCCTGTGGTGGAAGTAATTCAAAAGAAAATGATTCAACAAAAACAACGGAAGGCCAAGATGAAAATGTTGTGCTTAAAGTAGGAGCATCAAGTACGCCACATGCAGAAATTCTTGAGGAAGCAGTCCCATTACTTGAAGAAGAAGGGATTACACTTGAAATTGTACCCTACGAAGATTATGTGTTGCCTAATGATGACTTAGCAAATGGTGACTTGGATGCAAACTATTTCCAACATCTTCCGTTTTTAGAAGAAACAATTGGAAATACAGGATATGAACTTGAATCTATTGGTGGAATTCATGTTGAACCAATGGGTGTATATTCTCAAAACATTAAAAGTGTAGATGATATTCCGGATAGCGCTGAAGTTATCTTAAGTAATTCTGTAGCAGACCATGAACGTATTTTAAAATTATTTGAAGCAGAAGGTTTAATTACATTAGATGAAAATGCGGAAGAAATTACGATCGATAGCATTGTGGATAATCCCAAAAACTTAGTGTTTTCACCAGACTATGCACCTGAAATTTTACCAGAGTTATACCATAATGAAGCAGATGCACTTGTCGTAATTAACACAAACTATGCAATTGGTGCTGATTTAAATCCAATTGACGATGCACTCTTTATTGAAGGAGAAGAATCGGACTATGTTAATGTTATTGCCGTTCGTTCTGAGGATAAAGATGAAGAATCATTGAAGAAGCTTGTTGATGTTCTTCAGTCTGAAGAGATTGCTAATTTTATACTAGAAAAATATAATGGTGCAATCGTTCCAGTAGGCGGTACGAAATAAGCGTTGATTGTGGATTCGAGAGTATTCATTAGAAAATAGCAGGAAATGAACGATAGACCCTTAAAGTGTCGGTCATACTTGATGAGAGTAAACGACATTGTACTACATCGGCTTAAATCGATTTTGTCTCGAGGAACATCTTTATGTTACCATTTTAGATGTAGTCAAATCGAGAGGATGGTTCACTATTAATGGTCTGAGGTACACATCAGAAATGGAAAAGGCAATGCATCAAACGCATCATATGAGTTATGCTGAGTATGAACGGAATTTAGACAATCGTCTTATGGTTGAAGAAAGACGGGAGAAGGACCATCATGAATGCAAAGTTTTAGCCGCCCAAGTAAATAGTAACATCCACATGTAAACATGGAGCTGGACGTAGCTATTCTCAGTAATTAAGTTGTCCACTGCTTTCAAATTTTATAGTTTCCTAGATAGTAAAAAAGAAATGCTGATGCTCTCAAAGAAAAGGGCATCAGCATTTTTGAATTGAAGGGGAGTATATGGTATCCTTACGAAGAGAGAATTCATGTTTCTGTTATCAATTAGCCTCTAATGATTATCGATTAAACGCTCCATATCTGCCTTTAAGTGATTGGGGTATATATAAGAAGAAATAATAGCGAAATACAGGATAAATACTAGGGAATCCTTTATTTGACGTTAATTGTAAATATGTTGATAATTAATTTGATTTGCTATAAGATTATAATGAGAATAGATTGATAATGGATCTCAAATCCATTTGATAAAATATATTAGTATTTGGAGGTTTTATAATGGCAGGATCAGTGTTAGAAATTAAGAATCTTCATGTGTCGATTGAGGATAAAGAGATATTAAAGGGTGTAAACCTTACAATAAAGGGTGGAGAATTTCACGCCGTCATGGGACCAAATGGAACTGGTAAATCAACATTAGCTTCAGCAATTATGGGTCATCCAAAATACGAAGTAACAGAAGGCAGCATTACACTTGATGGTGAAGATGTATTGGAAATGGAAGTAGATGAACGTGCACGTGCAGGCCTTTTCCTTGCAATGCAATACCCAAGTGAAATTAGTGGTGTGACAACATCTGACTTCTTACGTTCAGCAATCAATGCAAGACGTGAAGAGGGAGACGGAATTCCGTTAATGAAATTTATTAAAGAATTGGATAATGATTTAGATCTTCTAGAAATCGATCAAAACATGGCAACACGCTACTTAAACGAAGGTTTCTCTGGTGGAGAAAAGAAACGAAATGAGATTCTTCAATTACTACAAATTAAACCAAACATAGCAATCCTTGATGAAATTGATTCAGGATTAGATATTGATGCACTTAAAATTGTCTCAAAAGGGATTAACAAAATGCGTAGTGAGAGCTTTGGTTGCTTAATGATTACACATTACCAACGCTTACTAAATTACATTACACCAGATTATGTTCACGTAATGATGCAAGGTCGTGTTGTGAAATCAGGTGGCCCTGAATTAGCAAAACGCTTAGAAGATGAAGGATATGAATGGATTAAAGCAGAACTAGGGATCGAAGACACG
This sequence comes from Oceanobacillus arenosus, assembly GCF_003369575.1. Taxonomy (GTDB): domain Bacteria; phylum Bacillota; class Bacilli; order Bacillales; family Amphibacillaceae; genus Oceanobacillus; species Oceanobacillus arenosus. The sequence continues at coordinate 48,146 of NZ_PIOC01000016.1, forward strand.
GAAGAATCTGTAGAACAAAATGCGTAAATGTTAGGAGGGGTAATATGACTGTTGAAACGAAGCTACCTTATGATAAAGAATATATCGAGCAATTTTCTAAGGATAGAAATGAACCAGAATGGATGCGAGTCTTGCGTTTTCAAGCGCTTGAACAAGCAGAAGTATTAGAAATGCCGAAGCCGGATAAAACAAAGATTACAAGATGGAATTTCAGTAATTTTAAACATGAATATACAACTGGCTTCGCAATTACATCGATTGAAGACTTACCGCAAGAAATTCAAGAATATTTTGATGAAGAAAATGTCCCAGCAAACTTGTTAATTCAACGGAATCATTCTGTTGCATATGCAACATTGAGTAAAGAATTACAAGAAAAAGGTGTTATCTTCACTGACATTTTTACTGCATTACAAAACCATAGCGAGTTAGTTGAAAAATATTTTATGAAAGATGCAGTGTCAGTAGATCAAAATAAATTAACGGCACTACATGCAGCATTATTCAATGGCGGTGCATTCTTATATGTTCCGAAGAATGTAGAAATTGCAGACCCGCTTCAAGTGATTTTCTGGCAGGAAGACCCTGAATTAGCACTTGTGAACCATGTTATTGTAGTTGCTGATGAAAATAGTAAATTAACGTATGTAGAAAACTACATTTCTAATAACGATGAACAAGAAACAGTAGCAAATATTATTACAGAAGTGTTTGCATTAGATAATGCTACTATCTCCTTTGGTGCTGTCGATAATTTTGCTGCAGGAACGACTTCCTATGTGAACCGTCGCGGAATAGCATATCGAAATGCTACCATTGATTGGGCACTCGGACAAATGAATGATGGTAATACTGTATCGGAAAATATTACACATCTAATCGGCGATGGTTCTACATCAAAAGCAAATGCTGTATCCGTTGGTCGTGGGAAACAAATCCAAAACTTTACAGCAAGCATTGATCAGCATGGTAAAGCTACAGACGGATTTATTTTACAACGCGGTGTAATGAAGGAAAGTGCAACGATGATCTTTAATGCAATTGGTAAAATCGAGCATGGTGGTACGAAGGCAAATTCGGAACAAGAATCACGCGTATTGATGCTTAGCCCAGATGCACGTGGGGATGCAAATCCAATTCTATTAATTGATGAGGACGATGTAACGGCAGGTCACGCAGCATCTGTTGGTCGTGTTGATCCATTACAAATGTACTATCTGATGAGTCGTGGCTTAACGACTGAAGAAGCAGAACGTTTGATTATTCACGGCTTCCTGGCACCTGTTGTCGATCAATTACCAATTGAATCTGTTAAGAATCAGTTGAAACAGGTAATTGAAAGGAAAGTAAACTAATGGATATTAACGCCATTCGTCAAATGTTCCCTATTTTAGACCAGGAAGTGAATGGACATCCATTAGTATACCTTGATTCCTCAGCAACATCGCAAAAGCCAATTCAAGTGATCGAGGCGGTTAATGATTATTACCGCCAAGATAATTCAAATGTCCATCGTGGTGTTCATACACTAGGGACAAGAGCTACCGATAAATATGAGGGTGCACGGGAAAAAGTTCGCCAATTTATTAATGCAAGTAGTGCGGCTGAAGTGATTTTTACCCGTGGTACAACCACATCGATTAATACCGTAGCATATGGCTACGCAAGAGCAAATTTAGTTGCGGGCGATGAAATTGTCATTACGCCAATGGAGCATCATAGTAATATAATACCCTGGCAGCAAGCGGCCAAAGCGACAGGAGCAACGTTGAAATATATTCCACTCCAAGAGGATGGAACGATTTCACTTGACGATGTGAGGGAGACGATTACGAAGAACACGAAGGTCGTTGCCATTACCCATATGTCAAATGTTTTAGGAACGATCAATCCGATCAAGCAAATTGCGGAAATTGCGCATGCGAAAGGTGCCGTTATTTTAGTTGATGGTGCGCAGGGTGCTCCGCATATGACCGTAGATGTACAGGATCTGAACTGTGATTTCTATGCATTTTCTGGGCATAAAATGTGCGGACCAACAGGAATTGGCGTATTATATGGAAAAAGAGAACTGTTAGAAGAAATGGAACCAGTAGAATTTGGTGGCGAAATGATTGATTTCGTTAATTTATATGATTCAACCTGGAAGGAATTACCGTGGAAGTTTGAAGCGGGCACACCGGTTATTGCAGGGGCAATTGGTCTTGGAGCTGCCATTGACTTTTTAAATGAAGTTGGTATGGATAATATACTAGCACATGACAAGAAACTAGCACACTATGCAATGGAGCGATTAAGTGAACTTGATGGTGTAAGTATCTACGGACCACAGGATCGCGGTGCACTTGTAACCTTTAATTTAGATGATGTCCATCCACATGACACAGCAACTGTCCTCGATGCAGAAGGAATTGCGGTACGTGCGGGGCATCATTGTGCACAACCATTAATGAAGTGGTTAAATGTAACGGCAACAGCGAGAGCAAGTTTTTATTTATACAATACGGAAGAAGAAATCGACCATCTAGTTGCAGGACTCTTGAAAACGAAGGAGTATTTTGGGAATGTCTTTAAATAACCTTGATCAGCTTTATCGAACCGTAATCATGGATCATTATAAAAATCCTAGAAATCGTGGGATTGTTGCTGGTGATGCAGTAACAGTTGACATGAATAATCCTACCTGTGGTGACCGGATTCAATTGCAATTGCAGGTGGAAGATGGCATTGTGAAGGATGCGAAGTATGACGGGGAAGGCTGCTCAATCAGCATGTCATCTGCATCAATGATGACGCAAGCAGTAAAAGGAAAAAAAATAAGTGAAGCACTCGAAATGTCACATCAATTCTCTGACATGATGCTTGGTAAAGAGCTAAATACAGATGAATTAGACTTCGGTGATATCGAAGCTTTGCAGGGCGTATCAAAGTTTCCAGCACGAATTAAATGCGCAACTTTGGCATGGAAAGCAATGGAAAAAGGCGTTCGTGAGGAATAGGGTAAGATAATTGGAAGAAAGGAATCGCTGTTTTCTTCTAATGTAAATACCTAAGGGAGGTTTTATCAATGGCGAAGAATGCACCAGAAATAGAAGAATATCAATATGGGTTCCATGATCGTGATGTTTCCGTTTTTCGTACGGAAAGAGGGTTAACCCAAAAAGTAGTAGAAGAAATTTCAAGAATGAAAAATGAACCACAGTGGATGTTGGACTATCGTTTGAAATCATTAAAGCATTTCTATGATCGTCCAATGCCGCAATGGGGTGGAGATCTTACGGGACTCGACTTCGATGAAATCGTCTATTATGTAAAACCATCCGAAAAGCAAGGAAAAACATGGGATGAAGTACCAGATGAAATCAAGCAAACATTTGATAAATTAGGTATCCCTGAAGCAGAGCAAAAATATTTAGCCGGTGTCTCTGCACAGTACGAATCGGAAGTAGTATACCATAGTCTTAAAGAAGACCTTCAAGAAATGGGTATTATCTTCTTGGATACGGATACAGCATTACAAGAACACGAAGAACTTGTTAAAGAATATTTCGGAACGGTTATCCCGTATTCAGATAATAAGTTCTCAGCATTAAACTCGGCTGTTTGGTCTGGCGGTTCATTCATTTATGTGCCAAAAGGTGTGAAAGCAACGTCACCACTTCAAGCGTATTTCCGCATTAACTCAGAGAACATGGGACAATTTGAGAGAACCTTAATCATTGTTGATGAAGGTGCATCTGTTCACTATGTTGAAGGATGTACGGCACCAGTTTATACGACAAACTCACTTCATAGTGCAGTTGTAGAAATCGTCGTTAAGAAAGATGGCTATTGCCGTTATACAACGATTCAAAACTGGGCAAATAACGTATATAACCTTGTAACAAAACGAGCAGTAGTTGACGCAAATGGAACAATGGAATGGATTGATGGGAACATTGGATCAAAACTTACGATGAAATACCCTGCGATTCATTTAAGAGGTGAGGGTGCACGTGGAAACACAATCTCAATCGCGATTGCTGGTCGTGGTCAAGTGCAAGATGCAGGTGCTAAAATGTATCATTTAGCACCAAACACATCTTCATCAATTGTTTCTAAATCCTTCTCTAAGCAAGGTGGAAAAGTCTCCTATCGTGGACTAGTACATTTTGGACGTAAAGCAGATGGATCTCGTTCGAATATTGAGTGTGATACGCTTATTCTCGATAATGAATCAACATCGGATACGATTCCATATAATGAAATTTACAATGATAATATTTCATTGGAGCATGAAGCGAAAGTTTCTAAAGTATCAGAAGAGCAACTATTCTACTTGATGAGCAGAGGCTTATCTGAACAAGAAGCTACGGAAATGATTGTAATGGGCTTCATTGAGCCATTTACAAAAGAACTTCCAATGGAATACGCGGTTGAAATGAATCGCTTAATCAAATTCGAAATGGAAGGTTCGATTGGATAAAACCTTAAAACCCTTGTCACAATAATGTTTGTGACAAGGGTTTTAAGTTTGGTTTTATTTGTTTGTGCTATGTAAATAACTTTGGAGAATATGCGAAATTGAAATAAATTCTTATCATTGATGAAAAAGTGGATCCATTTTATCTCTTTGGATATGTTTCCCTAAGGGGGTGTTTCGTTGAAAAAGGACTTAATTAAGGTAAGCGTCAAATAATCGCTTATCCTGATTTTGGATAATGCGGTATTTGACGCTTACATTTCAAACAATCCTTACACGAACACAGGTATTGAAAATAACAGGAGCATTGGAGGTATGAGATATGAAAATCAATAGAATAGATCATGTGAGTATAAACGTAAATGATCTCTCAGAGGCTAAAGCGTTCTTTCTTGATTTAGGACTTGAAGTGCAAGCGGAATGGGAATTGGATGGAGAACAATTGGACAAAATAGTTGGGCTTAATGATGTTAAAACGGCATGTGTAGGATTGGGGATGCCAGATGGTCAGGTATGGATAGAGCTAGTCAAATTTTATACGCCGTCAGATGAAAAAGATATTCAGCAACCTTTTGCAAATACGCTGGGTATCCGACATATTTGTTTTGCTGTTGAAGATATTGAAGCTATTGTTTCAAAGTTGAAAAGGAAGGGCACGGAAATCTTTAGTGAGATACAGCAATATGAAGAAAGTTATAAGTTATGCTATGTCCGTGGTCCAGAGGGAATTATTTTAGAGTTGGCGGAGAAAATCAGATAAATATTGAAAGGGACCTTAAATGATTTAGATCTCTAACTTTAAAGAATTCTTCTCAAACGAACAGGTGCTTTAACACAACAAGTAGCCCGTCTAGGAAATCCATCTTTAGCTAACATGACAGGTTAGTGGAAGAAGAAACTTAGGATAGAGTATTTCCGACTATAAATAATGGGGGATATTACATTGACTAAAAAGTTATTTTACGTACTGATTGCATCAGCGTTATTAATGATTAGTGGATGTTCTAATGAAGGGGAAACAACCACAGTAACAATTGATAGTATCGATGCTGAAGAAGTCCTTAAATTGAATCCTGATGCTGATATTTTCCAGTATGATGGAGTAATTTATAAAACAAATATCGATTGGGTTGAAGAATTGTCTTTAACAAAAGACGTTCAAATTGGTGATATAGTAACAAGAAATGATGCTAATACAGATTTTAATGATGAAATGTCGAATAAACTTCCTGTTGGTGCAAAGATTTTTTCAGCCAAAGAAAGAGAAGATATTTTACTTGTTGAAGTTAATGAAGAAACTTTGAAATACCTCGCAATCGTTGAAGGGTAAATCAATTGGATGTTATTCAATAAACTGGTGCATTACTGAAATAATGTATTGTACTCTATATTCTATTAATGCAACAGAAGAGTTGAATAATAAAAAATATGATAAACGGTAATGTGGTTAAAAATGAAGTGGAAATTAAGAATACCAATGATGCTTTTCATATTTGAACTAGTTTCAGGAATTCATCAATTTTATGCAGATATGTTTATTTTCAAAGAGAATAACTTTCTCAATAGTATTCAATACTTAGGGGCATTGGGAATTATATTTTACATACTTGAGAAAACAGGGGTACACGAAAAAAGGGTAAACTTTCTTATTGGCATTTTGTAAATCATAGCAGGATTATTAATAGATTATTTTATGGTTAGATAGTACTTTTTCTATTTAATAATTCAAAAAAATCAGATAATGGAACCCACTTTTAATTGCACTGTTTGGTGCTTAACAAAATAGGTAGATCGTCTTACGCAGATGCATCTTTAGCTAATTATGCAGGTTTGTTTTAGATGATATTAATTGAGTAGTTTAAAGTGATAAAGCATTCCTACATTACATTGGAATGCTTTTTATCTTTGACCAAAATGAAAAGGATATTTCTATAACAACAATAATATAATGAAATATAGTAATATTTTATTGTAATACGATAAATTTTGTAATAAAATAAAATTATCAATAAATAAGTGAGGTGCTTTTTAATGAAACGAGGAACAACGATCTTTTTAAAGACAGCTGTTTTTCTTATTAGGGTTTCGGTACTTGCTTTGTGTGTTTTTTTGCTGCCTTGGTTGGCAAATTATACGGTAGAAATGTTTCCAGAGTTAGCTTATTTACAGTATCCCGTTCTAATCGGTTTGTATGTTACTGCGATCCCGCTTTTTATCGCTCTGTATCAGGCAGTAAGACTTTTAAACTACATTGATAATAACGATGCCTTCTCAGAATCATCTGTAAAATCTTTAAAACTTATAAAGTACTGTGCAATTACTATCAGTATCTTATATGTAATAGGGACGATATTTCTTATGTCACAAAATGCTTTGCATCCTGGGATAGCACTTATCGGAATTATACTTATTTTTGCATCAGCTGTCATCTCAGTCTTTGCTGGGGTTCTTCAGAAACTATTAAGAAATGCTTTAGATATAAAGTTAGAAAATGAATTAACGGTCTGAGGTGAAAACAATGGCAATTGTAATCAATATTGATGTGATGTTAGCGAAAAGGAAAATGAGTGTAACGGAGCTTTCAAATAGGGTTGGAATAACAATGGCGAATATTTCCATATTGAAAAATGGAAAAGCGAAGGCTATTAGAATATCAACTTTAGAGGCGATCTGTAAAGCTTTGGAATGTCAGCCTGGTGACATTCTAGAGTACAAGAGCGACATAGATACTGACTAACTAGATTAGACTATTATTAGAATATTTGAGGGTGATTATTTGAGAAAGAGATATAAAACACTCATACTAATTATTATTGCAATTCTGTTGGTAATTGGATATAAAAAATATTTCTTTACGTTTGATAGTCTTGGTGAAGGTACATATTATAAAGGACCTGTAGATTCCCCAAATGGAATATATACGGCTGATTCTTATTTTAAGCATTGGGGTGGTGCAACTGGCGGGGCTAATATATAGGTGGAAATCACTAATAATGAAAATAGCGAAGTGCAAACTATTAATTATAGCGATGGAAAAGCAACTTTTCTATGGGATGGAATGGTGATAACGCCATCTATATAAGAAATGACGAAGGTCCTGAATATCCAGATTCTGATAGAAGTATAGAGATTATAATTGGATAGGAAATTTATGATGAAAGTGGACGAGCTTGTGATAGTTGGATAATGATAGATGAATATGAAACTTGTTATCAAAACTAATGCTTCTTATTCAACGATAGCACTTTACTTAAAGAAGGAGGGGAAAGTGTATAACATCTGGGTTTTGATTTACAATAAGTTTGTAAAGAACACCACTTAAGCAAAAAGGGAGATAGTTAATATCTAACGGGTTCTCTTCAGAGGTGCAAACAAAAATTATATCAATTCGCACCCAAAAAGGCATTTAAAGCGTATATCAATTAGCCTTAATTTTAGCTTTACGATTTCGCAAAAATTTCATTATAATTTTATGTAACCATCAATTTGTATTTCATTTTGTTGGTCTTTTTCTGTTGCAAAAAATAAAGCATTATTTCACACATAATGTAATTTATATATTGCAAAATGTAACATATACTATATAATGTAATATATATGTTACATTTATGGAGGAGTTGATTTTGTGAAAAATAAAATAAAAATCGCTCGAGTGTCGATGGACCTCACCCAACAACAATTGGCTGATAAAGTCGGTGTCACAAGACAGACAATTAGTTTAATTGAAAAAGGTAAGTACAATCCGTCGTTAAAACTTTGCCTCCAAATTTGCTATACAGTTAACAAAACATTAGATGAATTATTTTGGTTAGAAAGGGAGGAGTGGAGAAATGGAAAAAATTAAAGATGAACGACTCAAACTGAAAAACTTGAAAAACATTCGTATTGCCTATGTTATTCAAACACTTGGAATCATCGCAATTTTAGGTTATGACTTTGTGACAAAAGGGATCAATGGAATGACCGATAACCCCTTATGGTTCGTTTTTATCATTACTACCATTGTAACTGCTTATTTATCTATGAATATTAGCGTAGATCACGAAGGCGAGAAGAAAGATCCGAAAAAAGGACTAAAAATACATTTAATTGTATTAGTGTCCATTTGTGTAACTTCTGCAATACTCTTGCCTCTTATTGATGAATTTAATATAATCAACGTGCTTTTAATACCTGGAATCTTTTTTGTCTGTGGATTAGCACCTATTTTATATCTTTATCGATTGAGGAAGAAGAAAAATGAAGATACGGAATAAGTTATAGGGGGAGAGTTAGGAAGTTTTTAACTGCTTAACTCTTTCTAAGCCACTACTTTATTTTATTGGAAAAGTATATCGGCGATGATTGGTAGGTTCTTTCTTATTGTGATTAGCCTATTATATCTTTTTTCTAGAAAAACATAAAAATATATAGAAAAAGACATCCTTTTTGGTGAAATAGAAGCACTACAATTATTGTTAGAACATCTATGTGAGACTTTATCAAAAGAGTTGCTTATTACAGATAATCAAATATAAAGATTTTTGGATATCTTTTTTGAAAAAATGCCTCCTTATTTGAAAAAAGCAATGCAAATCAGTCGCGATTCGTAGTAAAAAAGTCCTTGGTTCCTTGAAAATCCAATAAAATATCACGCTTTTTGGGGTGCGGAAGTTGAGTATTTAATTATTTACTGCGATTATCAAATAAGACAGTCGTTTTGCTAAAGTCGCAGTTAATTAAATGAGATTATGCAATTGAAAGAGGAGAATAATTGTTCTTTGTAGAAGTATCAATAATAAAAATTAAGACCCAATGCCATAAAAATATCTTGTAAGAAGTTTAATTGAAAAAAGGCAAGGTAAATATGGTAGAATAATTAAAAGAGATATTAAATTCAATTAATTAGGGGGGTCCTCTATGAAAATGAAAGTGTTTTCAATTTTAACCTTTTTTATCATTTTTATGTTTTTCCTAACAGCTTGTTCAAACAACAGCGAAGGTACAAATGTAACTGATGAACAAATAACAACAGTAGAAGAGGCAATTGTTAGGACATCCGAATTGGATAATGGAAGATACATCGTTCTGTATGGACAAGGTGACAAATCTGATGAAAAAGCCCTGTTTGAAGAAGGTACTTTTGTTGCCCAGAACAATCAATTAGATTGGCAAATGAAGTATCTAAATGGTGCTGAAATAGAAGTCATGCAAAAAGATGGCGTTCAATACCAATTATTCCCAGGAGAATCAGAATGGCAAAAAGTTGAAGGGCAAGCTTTTTCATCAAATATTACTTCGCTCATGGACTTAGAATTAAGTATGGAAGATATTGAATCCGTTAACGTAACAAAAGAAGATGGTGTAACAACGTACGAATTTACTTTTAACGATAATTACCTAAAATCTCTTGCAAATGAATTAGTTAGTGATTCAAAAGAGCAATTGACAACCGCTAAAGAGCAAAACAATGAACAAATGATTGATTATTGGGAGATGACTTTGGAATACCACGAAAGTTTCAAGTATATAGACTCTAAAGTTTCATTATTCATCAATGATGCTGGTGTTGTAGTAAAATATTTAAATGATGGAACGTTGGATTCTATGAATATGTCATCAAATAAAATTGAAACTACCTCAAGTAAAGTTGAAATAGAAATTACTGATTATAACACAGGTGATATCGCTATTGAGTTATAAATCACCCCAGCCACTCTAGATAATGTGACTTTAATCTTATCCCGATTGTTTTCATGTCTTCTTTAATACAAAAAAATTTCTAGCATATCATATAATCGATAGGCTAACGCAATGAAAATAGAAAACATAAGGAACATGAGAAATGTATTTATCAGAGTAAATTAATCAAGTTTGAAATGCAAAGGTCTATCGGGTAAGTAATTAAAAACCTTGATGCAGAAGTGTTTGCATCAAGGTTTTTGGAGAATTATCTTTCCTGCTATAAATGTTCCTTTTCCACTGCGCAAAAGAAACAATATAAGAAGTCATCACCGATTATTAATTCCTCGCTGCAGATAAATCATTTCCTCAGCAAGTTTTTCAATCCGATCAACAATATCCTGATTTATAATTTCATCACTATCTTCATTAAAGGATTCATTATGGATATAGACATTGCCTGTTGGAATTAAACCTTTAAAATAAGAAAGGACAGGCTTTAATTGATACTCTGGCACTAGAAAATGCTTGTTCGACCATCCAGTTGCCACTATACCTGTAACTTTATATTTAAATGCATTTTCTGGCAGAAGATCTAAAAGATTTTTTAGTGCCCCCGAAATAGACGCTTGATAAATTGGCGTGCCAAAGATTAAAAAATCTGCTGATAAGATTTTTTTAACAACAGATATCGTGTCATCATTATAAAGTGCGAGGGGGGCGCCGACAGAAAATTCGATGTCATATTCTCGTAAATCAATTAATTCTGTCTTAATGGATGAATCAAGACGCCGAGCCGCAACTAACACATCGTTAACTGCTAGTGCGGTTTTCTCGCCAGCTAGTGCTCCTGATATTCCAACTAGTTTCATTATTACTACCTCACAATTTATTATTATTAACGTTGAATTGCATATATTTACCAGCAAATTCAGCATTTGATTCTTATATTTTCATATTACTCTTCAATATTATGCAAATAATCTAGTCATAATGACTGAAGCTTAACTTAACTGGAAATTCCATGCAACTAATTTGCTTAGGGAGTACCATATCAATGCACAACACTCTCTCTGAATTAATTTCAATTCATTAGGAATCGCGAACAAATAATGCTACTATTAATATAAGTAAATTTAGATCGAAGGGTTGCTTTTTGGTTTTTCTTGTTTGTTTATTAATCGGTATTATGACAGCATTTATTGGCGCTGTGGCTGGAATAGGTGGGGGAGTTATATTAGTTCCAAGCTTATTTTTCATGCAAAGTATTTCAGAGGACTTTTCTTGGGCAACTCCACAGGCAATTGTCGGCATTTCGTTAGTTACCATGATATTTACCGGCTTATCCTCTACACTGACTTACGTGAAGGGTAAACGGATTGATTACCGAACTGGAGTATTATTTTTGATCGGCAGTATTCCTGGCGGGGCAGTTGGGGCATGGCTAAATCAATTTATTAATGCAGATGTGTTTTTGCTTTATTTTGGTATGATAATGATTGCGATATCGCTATTAATGTTTATTAAGAGGAACCGTTCTATAACGACATTAGATACTAAGATGAGCGGCGTGCGCAGCATTACATTGCATGGGATAAACTACCAGTACCGTATTCCTGTATTAGGTGCAATTATTCTTTCACTCTGTGTTGGAATTCTCTCGGGATTATTTGGTATTGGTGGTGGTTCGATTATCGTGCCAGCAATGATTCTGTTATTCAGTGTTCCGGCGCACATTGCCACTGCAACCTCGATGTTTATGATTTTTTTTGTCAGTATAACAGGTTCGATAACCCATCTTGCATTAGGGAATATCCTTTGGGAGTATGCGATATTCTTCATACCTGGCGCATGGATTGGTGGCAGAATAGGTGCATGGCTAAATCAGCGATTACCAGGAAAAATGCTAGAATGGATATTGCGAATACTGCTTATTATTATTGGAATTCGGATGATTTTTCAAGGACTTGCATAAGGAGCATGAAGAATGGAAGAGAAATTATTTATCTATTATACAAATGACTTTCATAGCAATTTTGAACAATGGCCCAGAGTGGCTGGATTTCTAGAAGAAGCAAAATCGAATAGGAGAGAGCGTGGTGAGCCGTACTGGATCTTCGATATCGGGGACCATGTTGATCGTGTCCATCCGATATCCGAAGCATCAATGGGGAAGGCAAATATTCAATTAATGAGTCAATTAGGCTATGATCTTGTGACGATTGGCAATAACGAGGGAATCACCTTATCACATGATGATTTATATCATCTTTATGATCAGGCGGATTTTGACGTTGTATGCTCGAATCTACATAGTTTGGATGAACAGGAACCCGATTGGTTAAAACAAAATAAAATCATTGAAACGGATAGTGGTATAAAAATAGGTGTCATTGGGTTAACTGCTCCATTTAATGACTATTATGATCTACTGAACTGGCATGTTTCTCCCCAATACGAGGCACTGGATAAGTATGTAAAACAGCTAAAGCAGTCTGCAGATATCATTATTCTATTATCCCATCTTGGCATTAGTGAGGACCAGGAAATTGCTAGAAGATACGCGGATATTGATTTGATTATCGGCGGACATACCCATCATCTGCTCAGAACAGGGGAAAATATCAATCAGACGTTGATAACTGCTGCAGGGAAGCATAGCTATTTTATTGGTGAAGTCATGTTAACGTGGGATCATGAGCTGCATAAGCTTGTAAAAAAAGAAGCATATGCAACCAACATTAGCGAGGTACCCAAAGATTTAGTGACCGAACAAATATTGTACCAAATGCAAGTGAAAGCGGATCAACAATTAGGAAAGCCAATCGTACATCTTGAAGAACCAATTGAAGTAAAGTGGTTCCAGGATACGAAGATTTTAAAGGAATTAACGAATACATTAAAAGAGTGGACGATGGCGGATTGTGCGATGCTGAATGCGGGGCTATTACTCGATGAATTACCAGCAGGGGATATTACTTATGGCGATGTGCACCGAATTTGTCCACATCCAATCAATCCAGTTGTTGTTGAACTTCGTGGCAATGAATTATTAGAGGTGATTCGAGCGGCATTTACGAAGGATTTCATGGAGCTAAAGCTGAAGGGATTCGGCTTCCGTGGCGAGGTACTTGGAAGAATGATGTTTTCAAGTATTCAGGTGGAAACTGCTTTTCGTGATAATGGTGAAGAATACGTTGTCGATGCGGTATTTGACGGGGGTATTCCCTTTGATGCCGAACGAACATATACGGTGGCAACTGCTGATACATTTACATTCGGTCGATTGCTGCCGGAAATTGCAAGGTCGGAAACGAAACATTATTTTCTTCCCGAATTCTTACGTGACCTATTAGCAGCGACATTACGGGACAAATTTGCAATGGAATAAATGGGTTGCCTTGCATCAATTTACATGAGTGACATTTTGCTAGTCTAATGCATACAGATATAGTGTATCTTGCAAAGGAGGCGCGTTTACTCATGATTACGGTGAATCCACTAGAGGTTGACGGCATGTTTTTCACAGCAATTACGGTTGAGCTGCCAAAGACGAATTTATTAATGATTTCCAATGACATCGGATATATTATGTGTGCAGCACTTGATGTCGATATCTTTAATGAAATTCCGAAATTAATGGAACGGAAAGTGATTGCTGGCCGAGCAGTAGGGGTAAGAACGATTGATGAATTACTAAATGCACCACTGGAAAAAATAACGGATGCCTCAAAGGCTTATGGCTGGGAAGTTGGCATGACCGGTAGAGATGCACTCGTTAACATATCATAAATTAAATGTCTTCCATATTCGGGAGACATTTTTCTTTTAGGTAAAGGTCATAAATAGTGAGATTGTCCACGTGCCTAATGGAAACGGAAATTTAATTCTATCCCTCTTGAAACAAGCATAAGCTTTTTCTAGGGGGGATTGTTTTATGTTTAGACGGAGAAGAAGATTCGGTAAAAAACGTGGATCGCCTCCAGCCAAAGGGATCTTGGTAATTACAATCATATTATTTCCGTTCTTTATTATGTTAAATATATGGATTATTGATAAGGGTATTCAACCAACACTAATGGAAATAGCCAAGATGAAAACCGATGCTTTTGCAACACAGGCGATTAATTCAGCGGTAAAATTTGCAGAAAACTATAGTTTTGAGGAGTTTGTTAATATTAGCTATGATGATGAGGGACATCCTGCAATCTATGGCTATAATCCAAAAGTTATGAATGAAATTACCCGTGGTGCAACAGAAAGAGTGGAAGAGTACTTTCAATATATAAACAGTGGGGAACCATACCAATTTGACTATCCTTTGGAAGAGCCCCCAGAATATAGTGGGGCTGCGGATAGTCTAGTTGGGCAAAATCCAACCTTAGTAGAGATACCATTAGGGCAGATTACAAGGAATACGGTACTAGCAAATTTGGGCCCGAAAATCCCTGTTAATTTGGAAGTGATTGGCAGTGTACGAACGAATATTAAACGCGAAACAGAAGATTTTGGAATAAATGGTGCATGGATCTCCCTATACTTGCAAGTAGAGGCTGACGTTCAAATAATTATCCCATTTACAACAGAGGTACACACAGTAAAAAAAGAAATATACCTTGATGGTGGGGCAATCATGAGTAAGGTTCCCGACTTCTATGGTGGCGACGGGGGAGGACCTTCGATTGCAATTCCAAAAGATGACTTGAATAAAAACGAATAATCTAGTATAGTTATACAGTAATTAAATAATGAGACCTTATCAGATCGGTGAGGTAGAGGCGCAAGTAATATTAGTAATCAACAGGAGAATGACAACGATGATTGTCGATAAAAGGATTGCTTGCCGAAGCATAATAAGCGTCAATCTTATTATAGCTGGTATATCTTTGAACAAGAAATATACTGTCATGCTTTTTTACAAAGAGTGTGGGGAACTACTGATCGAAATGGAGGATAACGTATATTGTAGAAACAATGATGGTTATTTTCTGTCATTGTTTTTTTGTGCATTAATTTTAGTATACAAAATCCAGTATATATCAGCTAGCATCTCCCTCTAATCATCAAGTTCAATTCGGAGGTAGGAAAATGGAAGGTACGATTTATGCACTAATACCAGCAATTATTATGTTAATTCTCGTATTAGTGACTAGAAAGGTTCTTTTATCATTAGGAACAGGAATTATCGTGGGAGCTTTATTTATCCACGATTTTAATATAGGGCAATCGTTAAAGGAAGTTTGGCTTGTATTTTATCAAATATTTGTTGTAGATGGCGCGCCTAACTGGGGAAACATTCTATTATTAGTCTTCCTGTTTTTATTAGGTATTATGACGGCATTCCTGCAAGCATCTGGCGGAAGCAGAGCTTTTGGTGAGTGGATGATCAAACGAGTAAAAACCCGTGCAGGTGCACAGGTGATGACAGGAATACTTGGCATCATTATTTTCGTCGATGATTATTTCAGCAGTTTATCGATCGGACAAATTGCTCGGCCATTGACAGACCGTCATCGCATTTCTCGAGCGAAGTTAGCATATTTTATTGATTCAATGGCTGCACCAGTAACGGTATTATCACCTATTTCCAGTTGGGGTGCGTATATTATTGGTATATTAGGTGGTTTATTCGCTGCGAATGGAATAACATCGATGCAGCCTATTGAAGCATTTATTATGATGATTCCACTAAATTTTTATGCAATTGTCGCATTATTGCTCGTATTTATTGTTGCAATCTTTAATTTTAATATCGGTCCAATGCGAACACATGAAGACAGGGCGGTTCAAACCGGTGAGTTATTGGATCCAAATCGAAACAATGTGCCGGGGGATTTGAGTGATGTATTTGAGCCAAATAAAAATGGAAAAGTATATCATTTAATTGTTCCGATTATCATGCTCTTTGTTGCAACAATTGTTGCAATGCTAGTGACGGGAATTCAAGCTACAGAAGGAAAAGCAAGCTTAATAACAGCTTTTGCCAATACGAATGTAAATTTATCATTATTTATTGGTGGGTTAGCAGCTGTACTAACATCTGCAATTTTCCACTTTTTACAAAAACAACCACGGGAAAACGTTGGAAAAATATTTGTTGAGGGACTAAAAACAATGCAGCCCGCAATTAATATTTTACTATTGGCATGGATGGTCGGTTCAGTTATAAGCACACTGGAAATAGGAGCTTATTTAGCAGAGATTGTAAATAATGCGTCCATTAATGTCAGCTTTATACCTCTCATTTTCTTTGCTGTTACACTATTGATGTCTCTAGCAACTGGAAGCTCATGGGGAACATTTGGTATGATGCTGCCAATCGGTGTTGAAATAATGATGCATACCGATAGTCAACTACTATTACCTGCTCTTGCAGCAATCCTTTCAGGTTCTGTATTTGGTGATCATTGTTCACCAATCTCTGATACGACGGTTCTTTCCGCCACAGGAGCGGGATCGAACCATATGGATCATGTGTTGACACAGCTTCCATATGCAATCATGGCAGCAATTATTGCGGCAGTTGGTTTCATGGTGATTGGGTTTACCAATCAAGTAGTCCTTGCACTATTTGTTTGTGTCGTGCTGCTAGCAGTTGCAGTCTTCGTACAGCATTTATTAATTGCTAAAAAAATTTCAGTAAATTAAATATATTAAAATGAAATGAACGGCACCCTGTTGTTATGGCAGGGTGCCGTTTTTTAATTTTTCTTCTGCCTTGCCATTCTTTCCCATCGTTGTAAATACGGATAAGGGTCAAATGACCATTCACTATATCCATTATCCTTGTACATTCCGTAATGCAGATGCGGGGGAAACTTTCCTGAAGTACCTGGTGGACCATAGCCGCTGGAACCAACGCTGCCGAGGACATCACCAGGCTTAACCACTTGTCCAACCTTTAGCCCCTCACTATATCCATTCATATGTGCATAATAATGATAAATATTGTAAATATCACGAATGCCAACGCGCCAACCACCATATAAATTCCAACCCATTAATTCAACTACGCCATAGGTTGTCGATTTAATTGGTGTTCCATATCCCGCAAAAATATCTGTTCCTTCATGAATTCTTAGTCCACCGAATCCTCGCCGTGCTCCCCATGTGCTTCGATAACTATAATTATGTTGAAGGGATACAGGGAAATCTCGATCGGTTAAATTGATCGATTGATATGTTTGGAAGACTTTTGCCGTATTCATAATCGTTTGAACCGTAAGATCTCGTTCATAGTAGTTCCAGAGGGAGATTTTGATATCATCTTTTGTTTGACCATACTCTAAAAGGAGATTTCCCATCGTTTGCAGGATATCCTCTGCATTTGTTGGATCGGCCTTACCATCACCATTCCCGTCAATTCCACTACCATTGAAAAGCGTAATGGCTCTACCATCAGTATTAGAGGAAGGATTGCCAATACCAAACCAAATTTCTAGTGGAATGGTGATGGAGATAACCTTTTCAGGCTCACTGCTATCTTTAATATTACGTTCATAATTGTCTATCGCAGCAAAATAATACCAGGGAATTTGAGTTAATGCTTCTATTTTCTTAAATAACGCCATGCGCTGATCGTAAATGGACTCTTCCTCGGCATGAGCTACCTGAGAAGAGATTACAATCAATAATAAGCACATAAATAGGATCCGTAACAAGTTCAATTCAATCACCTATCTCCTTCATTGTCCTTATCTATAGTTTGCTGTTTACTAATGAAAATCATGCATCTAATTATTATTAGTTATCAGGATGGATTTTATGGTAAACTGAAAGCAGTGATAAGGGGTGAATGGATTTGATCGAGTTACACGGAAAACATTATGAGATTGTCGAGAATATTAAAAATGGTTTCCAGGAGGCTGCATTAAAGGAACGCTATTCAGATATATTAGCGAAATATGATTATATTGTTGGGGACTGGGGATATGACCAGCTTCGATTAAAGGGGTTTTATCGGGATCGCCATCCAAAAGCAGCGATTGATATGCAAATCAATACATTGGATGATTACTTGTATGAATATTGCAATTTTGGCTGTGCATATTTTGTCATAAAGAAGGTAGTTAAATAAACAACCATCGTGTCAAGCTGAACGATGGTTGTTTATTTGTAATTGTTATGAATCAAAGTTTTGACAACGGGTATAACCTTTAAATTTCTTCTCGAGTATTCTACCTAAGCGAAAAAGTACATCCTCATTTCCAATTGCACTCATTAATTGAATGCTAATTGGCATATTATTTTCATCCATGCCAACTGGAATGGATAATGCAGGTAGACCCCAAACATTCGCATAGGCTACATATGGCATAACATCAAGAAAAGTTTTTCTTAATGAGAATATTTCTTTATACACCTTTCCGTGCTTCAATGCGCTCGAATGGTAAATAGGAAAAATTAAGATACGATTTCGCATATAATCGGCTAATCGCTTATCCCCTTGCTCGAGGATTTCTTTTACTTCTCGTACTCGCTTTGCTGATGGTTTGAACATCCTCGAAGCAATGATTGCCCGGGATAAATTAGGGTGTACAGTTGTTTTTTGGGAGAGCTTCTCTCTAAAAAATGCCTTAAAAACATTGGAACGATCATTGCTGTACGCTTCTTCTTCCAGTAATTTACTTCCGCCAATCGAAATGATATCCTGCCATATTTGCGCACTATCATCAAAAAATGGCGGTACGGTTCGTTTTGTTGATACCGACTTCTCCAAAAGGAATTCAATTTCATTCAAGATTCCTTTCGTTGTTTCTGATAATGTATAGCCCATATTCCCCGGCAAAATCTCTACTTTAAATGATTGTAAATAGCGCTTCCGAATCACCTTCTCGGAGATAACGGAATAGATGCGCCGCATATCACGAACAGTTTTGCCCATCGGACCAACGGCAAACAATCTTTGTTGAATAGGGTCGATCACAGCAGGAAAATGCCCTTTAGCTGAAACCTGATTCATTCCCGGTTTGAATCCGACTACCCCATTGAAGTGTGCGGGGATTCGGATCGATCCGCCAATATCTGAGGCTATTCCGGCTGCTGCACCACCAACAGCTAGAAGGGCACCTTCACCACCACTTGAACCACCAGCAGTCTTTGTCACATCCCAAGGATTATTCGTTCTTCCGAATAATTTATTTTCGGTTTCTTGATTAAAGCAAAGCGTAGGGGTGTTCGTTTTCCCTAAAATAACGGCACCACTCGCTTTCAACTTAGTAATGACGTCGGCATCCTCCCGTGAGATTAAATCTTGGCGGTGTACCAATCCACCAGTTGTTTTCATATTTGTAACATGAAAGGATTCCTTTACACTAATTGGCACCCCATGTAAGGCTCCAATACTTTTACCACTTTGGCTAATTAAATCTAGCTCTTGTGCCTCCTTTAATGCTTCCGTAAAGCGCTCCTCCACTAAGGCATTAATATTGGGGTTTACTCTTTTTATTTGATCGATGTAAGCATTGACAGCATCAACGCTTGTGAGCCCACCTTGTTTGATTTTTTCTGCAATTGCTGTTGCATCCATATCGATAATTGAATTCGCAATCATCTACCATACCTTCTTTATTTCACTATAGTCATATTATTCCATGCTACAAACCGTTTCATGCTAATAATATCAATCATTCTAGTCTGTATCCTCTTATTATATATGATATGATATTATTGTATAATGTCAATCGGAGGTAATGCATATGTATTTCGTAGATCAAAGTAAAATTGAAGAAACGCTTTTATATATGGAAAAGATATTAGAGGAAATATCGAAGAATCATCATTTTGATTCCTTTAAGGAAAAACTAAGTCTTGAGCGAATAATCCATGTGTTAATCGAATCAATTATCGATGTAGGCAATATGATGATTGACGGATTTATTATGCGTGATCCCGGAGGCTATGAGGACATAATTGACATCCTAGTCGATGAAAAGGTAATCCCCGCTGAAGAGGAAACAGATTATAAAGCGGTTATCCGTTTACGTAAACCATTGATTTATGAATACCGCTCCATCGATCATGAATCTTTACTTGATGTAATGTTAGCTAAGAAAGGCACGCTCGAGCAATTTAGTATACATATTCGTAGCTATTTAAAGAATGCATTAGGCGTTGCCAATGCTTTTTCAAAAGAATGAACCTAGAAGCATTTGTAGAGATGAGGATGTTAGATGATGGATTATAAAGGTTACTTAATCGATTTAGATGGTACGATGTATCGCGGCACAGAGCCAATCGAAGCGGCAGCAGAATTTGTCCGTACACTATCAGAAAAAAACATACCATATTTATTTGTCACGAATAATTCTTCAAAAACGAGTAAAGATGTATCGGAAAAACTAAATGAAATGGGAATTATTTGTACACCTGATAAAGTGGTGACGACAAGCCTAGCAACCGCAAATTTTATTAAAAGCAAAAATAAAAATGCCCGTTGCTATGTAATTGGTGAAGAAGGCATTTTTTCTGCTCTCCAAGAAAGCGGCTTCACTATCGTGGATGAAGATCCTGATTATGTGGTCATTGGGATTGATCGGGATATAAGCTATGAGAAGTATGCAAAAGCAGTGCTTGCGGTTCGTAACGGGGCAACATTTATATCGACAAATAGTGATGTCGCTATCCCAATGGAGCGGGGACTTTTACCTGGGAATGGTGCATTAACAAGTGTTATTACCGTTAGTACTGGGGTTGCACCCATTTTCATTGGTAAGCCGGAGTCAATTATTATGGAGGAAGCATTATCCATTTTGGGCTTATCAAAGGAAGAAACATTGATGGTAGGGGACAATTATAACACAGATATTAGTGCAGGAATTAATGCTGGAATGGATACATTAATGGTATTCACTGGGGTAACACCCTTTGAAGAATTATCGAATCTAGAAGTACAACCAACTTATTATGTCCATAGTTTACGGGAATGGATTGGCCGTATATGACGAAAGTATATTTTCTAATAAAAGCCACCCACAATTAATATAGTATTAAATTAAACAGAGGAGGGTGATGTGCGATCATCCCTCCTCTGTTTAATAAGTCCTTAACTTTCATTGCTATGTGCGAGTCTACTTGAAGCGGCGGCAGCAATTGCACCAACGATATCATCTAAGAAAGTGTGTACCTCGCCAGTTGATTTGTCATTTAGCCGTTTGAGTATTCCTGGTTTTTGTTTATCAATATAACCGTAATTGGTAAATCCAATCGATCCATATACATTGACAATTGATAATGCGATGATTTCATCCACGCCATATAGTCCCTCATCGGTCTCGATTGTCGTTTGAAGTGGTTCTAATAGTTGTTTTTTCTCAGCTAGAATATCCAATTGGATTCCTGTTAACACGGCATTTTGAACTTCTCGCTTCGTTAGGACACGATCAACATTATGGAGACATTCCTCCATCTTTAAATCATCATGGTAACTTGATTGCAAATAATAAACAAGCTCCGCTATATTTTCTAATTCCACGCCTCGCTCTTTTAATAATTCTCTAGCCTTTATTTCCAATGCACTTTTACTCGTATTTTCAGCCATTATTAATCACCTTTTCTCATTTTTAGTTAAAATATAATGTTTCCAATCATACAGTAATAATATAAGAAGGGGAGGGATTTCGTTGCCTTTAAGAGAATTACTTTCTACCCATTATAATATCCAAGTGGAAGAGAAAATAAGCTTGAACGGGAAGGAAGGTTATAGACAGGGCAATCAATTTTATTTTACCACTACAAATGACAACAGGGAAGTTATCTTAATGGAACAAGCAGCAGTTGCTTATTATTTTATGGAAAATGATCATAAGCAAATCACAATGCCAATTCCAAACCTATATGGAGAGTGGTTTAGCTCCATTGCTGATAAAAGCTATATGGTATTCCAAGTCCAGCAGCTAAATCAGGAGCAACGGCAAACAGCGGGAAAGGCATTGGCAACATTCCATCAATTGGGTTCAAACTATCGGTATGAGCCGAAAAATATTTCCAGCTATGGTGCATGGAAAGAGCTGTGGATTGATAAATTGACCGTATTTGAAACGAAAATTGAACAAGAGGCAAAGCTTCATCCAACGGCATATTATCGGCTGTTGATGGATAGTTTCCCGTATATTATCGGACTTAGTGAAAATGCGATTCAATATATCCAGGAAAGCGACCAGGATCAACGTTTTCATCAGGTAGATCAGGGTACAATTACGTTCAAAAGATATGTCAATCAATTACATGAGCCGATTATTTGGTCGGAGGATTTAGTCTATGATCATCCAGTTCGAGATATTGCAGAATATATAAGGCACCAATTTTTAACAAATGAACCGAATGAGAAGGTGACATCTTTTCTTCTTGATTATCAGGAGTTACGTCCGTTGTCGGTATTTAGTTGGCGGCTTATCTACGGAAGGCTCCTTTATCCGATCCCTATTTTTGATTTAATTGCTAGGGGGTTTGTTAGCGAAGGATTTGATCAATTATATATCGATTTAGTAAATTTTTTCGAGCAGCAAACGATATATGAAAATCGTTTGCGTGGATTTTTTCAAAGTGTTGGGGTGGACACAGATACGTGGGATATTCCTGTGATACAATGGTTAATGTAAGGAATATTGTGCGAAAAGAGGGAATGGGATGGAGAAACAACATATTTATATTACAAGGAAAATAGATGACGCAGTGTTCGCACCCTATGCTGAACAATTCGAAATCCATATGTGGGAAAGGGAGGAAGATCCTGTACCGAGAGATATTTTATTGGAAGCGGTAAAAGACGCAGATGGACTATTTTGCATGCTAAGTGACAAGATTGATGAAGAACTCTTGCGGCATGCACCAAACTTAAAAGTCGTTTCTAATTTGGCAGTAGGATATGACAATATTGATCTGGATGAAGCGGAAAAACATGGAGTTATTGCAACGAATACACCAGATGTATTGACGGAGACAACTGCAGATTTGGGATTTGCTTTGTTGATGGCAACTGCAAGGCGGATCGTCGAGGCGAATCAGTACATTAAAACGAATCAATGGCAGAACTGGGCACCGTATTTGCTTGCGGGATCTGACATTCATCATAAGACAATCGGTATCGTTGGTATGGGCAGAATCGGCGAAGCAATCGCAAATCGGGCAAAGGGCTTTGATATGAACATTCTCTATCATAATCGCTCGCGTAAACCAGATGCAGAACAAGCATTAGAAGCAACATATGTAAGCTTTGATCAATTAATTCGTGAAGCAGATTTCATCGTTTCCGTTGTTCCGTTTACAAAAGAGACGAATAAACTTTTCAATCAAGCTGCATTTGAAAAGATGAAATCAACTGCAATCTTTATCAATATTTCCAGAGGTGCAACGGTAGATGAGGATGCGCTGGTCGAGGCATTGAAAATGAATAAAATCAAAGCTGCAGGTCTTGACGTGTTTGAAGTGGAACCAATTACAAACGAGCATCCATTGATGCAATTGGAAAATGCAGTATGTATTCCACATATTGGTTCTGCAAGCGAAGAAACACGTACAAAGATGATCCAACTTTGCATGGATAATATTGCAGGAGTACTTAACGGAACAGGTGCGAAGACAGCAATTCAATAAATGCAAGATGATAAGTTGGTACAAAATGCTAACTAGTGACAATGTTAATTTCAGATCTAGACAGTATTTGCTGTTCATATGTGGGTTTCCATTCTTTCACTTCAATCAAGGTCGACTGTCAGTGGTAAGTAACTCTTTCTAAGCGATTTTTTAAAACCCGATCGTAGTGTATTTCTGGAGCGACTAGTCTGAGAGCCTTAAGCACTAAACTAGTCCTATAAATAGCAACAAACAAAAAAGGCAGACAATTAATGTCTGCCTTTACGATAAATGTATTAAAATACCTGTTCAATCTCTTTAACACCAGGAACCTCTGCCATCAATGCACGTTCAATTCCTGCTTTTAATGTAATGGTTGAACTTGGGCAGTTTCCACAAGCACCCATCAAACGAAGAAGGACAATCCCTTCATCATCAACATCGATTAATTCTACATCCCCGCCATCACGTAGTAAAAATGGACGCAACTTGTTTAGCACTTCTTGAACTTGTTCTTGCATAATCCATCTTCTCCCTTCCATATCTTTATTATAAATGCCATTCATTAAAAACTCTCGAATTAATTAATTCTATTTTACCATATGAAATAGCATTTGCCTAATTGATAACTATTCTCTATTATTCTATTCCTTACTTGCGATTTTGTAAATAGAAAGGATTGATTGCGTCTTAATATAATTAGAATGCTAAATCATTTAGTTGTATAACAGAATGATTATTTGTATAATTATTATAGAATGAAATGAATGTTATGGAAATCGGAGGGGAAAGAAATGGTGATTCATTTAACAGATAATGCTAGCATGCAAATTAAAGAAATGATGAAAGAAGAATCCGCAGATGCCGTTCTCCGTTTTGGGGTTAGAGGTGGCGGATGTAGTGGTCTATCCTATTCTTTGGGATTTGATAATGAAATTAATAAAGCGTTAGATATTGTTGAAGAAATTAATGGCATTCCAGTTGCAATTTTTAATCAGGATATTCCTGTTATTGAAGGAACGACGATAGACTTTAAGCAAAACATGATGGGTGGAGGTTTCAGCATCGACAACCCGAACGCTGTTTTTTCATGTGGGTGTGGATCTTCCTTTAGAACGAAGGAAAATGTAGGAACACCAGGGGATTGCTAATAAGCATACAATAATATGAAGATGTAAAAGCAGCAGGGGACCAATCTTCCACTGCTGCTTTTACTCTAGAAAAAGAATTATTTTAGTAATTGCTTTAGTTGAACCGAATGGGAATTTTACAGCCAGTTAACTTGGGACAAAGCTAAAGTCTTAGCTAATTGGTAAATCCATATCGGAAGAGTGCTTCGGTTGTACCCGTGCTTTCGGGTCAATGTATTGCTTTGCATGGTTTACTGCGGTTGGCCCTTCACCGAATCCAGTTGCAATTAAATTCACTTTCCCATCATATGTACAGATATCGCCTGCTGCATAGATTCCTGGTATATTGGTTTCCATCTTTGAATTAACAACGATGCTATTCTTCTCAATATTTAAGCCCCAATCCTTAATTGGCCCAAGCGTAGAAATAAAGCCATAATTACACAGAATGGCGTCAACCTCAAGTTCTATTTTCCGGTCTCCTTTCACTTCTTCCAAAACTAATCCTTCAATTTTATCGGATGTGATAATTTTCGTTGGCACGAAGGGTGTGACAATATTTACGGAAGAATCATGGAGTTTCGCAACGCTATGCTCATGTGCACGGAATTGATCACGGCGGTGAATTAATGTTACTTTGTCCGCAATTGGTTCAAGCATCAATGCCCAGTCGACTGCAGAATCACCACCACCTAATAATGCAACATGTTGCCCTTTAAAATGGTTCATATCCTTAACGTAATAATGCAGATTATTTCCTTCAAACTGTTCACTGTCATCAATATTCAAGCGTCGCGGTTGGAACGCGCCATTACCTGCAGTGATAATAATCGTTTTCGTATAATGCACTTCACCAGTATTCGATGTTAGTTTTAAGGAATCATCATTCATGCGTTCAACCGTTTCTATCGCTTGATTGAGCACGATTGTTGGATCGAATAGCCTTGCTTGTCTTTCTAAATTGTCCACTAAATCCTGAGCACGGATCTTTGGAAAACCTGCAACATCATATATATCTTTCTCTGGATATAAGGCAGATAATTGCCCACCCAGTTGTGGTAAACTCTCAATTATTTTCACGGTTGCTTGGCGCATTCCACCATAAAACGCTGTAAACAATCCAACGGGGCCTGCACCAATAACGGTAATATCATAAATTTCTTCAGTCATGAAAAAACCCTCATTTCTATCGATTAAAATTATTCGTATCCCCATAGTAACATAAACCAATCGAAACTGTGTAGCAATGCAAACTGCTATCATAGATGATAATTTCTTAGCTAAATTGATGCATAAAGCGCAATTAAATTGTTCAATTGGAAATTTATTCCAATTGAAAATAGGTTATTCAGGGTTGAAAAAAACACAAAAAAAAGCTACTATAAGCAGTGGATATATATTACAAAAATGTAACAAATCGATTATCATTTGATTACTTTCAGCAATTACAGTATAAAAATGATTCACATTAAAACGAATATTGGAAGTGAAAATTATGCATAAACCACATGTAGTAATCATTGGTGCCGGGTATGGTGGGATCATGACTACTGTGAAATTGCAGAAATTATTTGGAAAAGGACAAGTTAAGATTACGTTAGTGAATAAGGAAGATTATCACTATCAAACAACATGGCTTCATGAAAATGCTGCTGGAACATTGCATCATGATCGAACACGCATCCCGATCAAAGAAGTCGTGAATATGAATAAGGTTCATTTTATTCTAGATACGGTTGTTTCGATTAATCCTATTGAAAAAAAGGTGAAGTTGGAGAACAATGAATTAGAATATGATTTTCTCGTCATCGGCCTAGGCTTTGAGAAGACAACATTTGGAATACCAGGAATTGAAGAACATGCATTTTCCATTGAGAATATCAATAGTGCACGGTTAATTAGGGAACATTTAGAATATAATTTCGCAAACTTTCATCATGAGAAAGTGAAAGATAATGCGCGGTTGAATATTGTGATAGGTGGAGGGGGATTCACTGGTATTGAGTTTGCTGGTGAACTAA
This sequence comes from Oceanobacillus arenosus, assembly GCF_003369575.1. Lineage (GTDB taxonomy): Bacteria > Bacillota > Bacilli > Bacillales > Amphibacillaceae > Oceanobacillus > Oceanobacillus arenosus. Next base: position 74,992 of record NZ_PIOC01000016.1, read on the forward strand.
TCAATCGTATTCCAGAATTAAGTGCAGAATATGATATTGAGAAAGCACTCGTTCGAATTATTATTTTAGAAGCCTCATCTACAGTCCTCCAGGGCTTTGATCCCCAATTGATTGAATACGCAATGACTTCTCTAGGATCCCGTGGTGTAGAATTTATTACAAATGCATCCATTAAAGAATGTACATCAGATAAAGTCGTTTATGAAAAAGATGGTAAACAATGTGAAATCCCTTCAAAGACGATTATTTGGTCTGCTGGTGTACGAGCAAATGGTATTGTGGAACAATCTGGTTTCGGCACGAAGCAAGGGAAAGTGGAAGTGAAATCGGATTTACGGACACCAGATTATGACGATGTGTTCGTTGTTGGTGACTGTGCAATGATTATCGATAAGAAAACGAATCAACCATTTCCGGCTTCCGCACAAATTGCCATCCAACAATCTTCGGTTGTCGCACATAATATAAAGGCGCTAATTGAAGGTAATGCAACAAAGCTATTTGAAGCAAAATCACTCGGTACGGTCGCTTCACTCGGTCATCAAGATGCTATCGGTGTTGTATTAAATAACCGAAAAGTATTTGGCTGGAAGGCCTCCGTAATGAAGAAAATCATTGATAACCGTTACTTATATAAACTAGGTGGTTTAGGATTGGTATTGAAAAAAGGGAAATTTAACTTCTTTTACTAAATCTTCCACATGCTCAAGCAAAGGTAGTTGTATGCCTTTGCTTTTTCTTTGTTTTATTATAAGATTAAAGTTGTATGAATACATAGGAATACGGGGGGAGTTTCCAATTTGGTACAATTAGTTGTTTCAATATTATTATATTTTGTTATCTTTTTTGGTATCGCATTTATTTTAAATATGTTGATTAGAAAAACATGGGTAATGTCTTATTTATATCCCATTATCATTATTCTCATAATCGATAATCTTTCTACATGGCAATATTTTACAAATACGGGAAATGCCTTCGCAGCATTAGGCAATAAATTGATGCATTTAACGGCAGTTGACATCATTATTCTCCTTGCTGGCTTTGCTGGGACGATTGTTTCTGGAATCGTTATAAAACTATTACGTAAGAGTGGTTATCGAATGTTTTAGTAGATTTTATGCATAATTCCTCTCAGAATGGAAATGATGACATCCAGAGAGGTGTTATTCATGAAATTAAAATTATTTATAAAAAGAAGCATCATGACGTTGTTATTTGTAGCTGCATTATTCGTGACAGCTTCATCGATTTCGAATGTGACGTTTCAAGATCTGAAAATATGGGTTGAGAATATTTATAAGGAACGCGTAAGTCATGCGCAGCAAGCACCAACGTATCGGCAAGTGAAGCATTTAACCATCGTGGAAGCCAAGAAGACAATGATTTCGAATGATGAAATCGAAACGCCAAGTTCATTAGAAGAGATGATTGACTTTGAACAGTATCCAACTGCAATGGTTATTGCCACAGGATATACTGCGGGGATAGAATCGACTGGAAAATCAAGTTCCCATCCTGAGTATGGCATTACTTATTCAGGTGTTAAAGTGAAGCGAGACTTGTATTCTACCATTGCTGCGGATTTAGATGTTTACCCAATTGGAACGATTCTGTACATCCCAGAATATGGGTATGGTGTCGTTGCAGATAAGGGAAGTGCAATTACTGGAAATAAGATTGATTTATATTATCATACCGTTGATGATGTATTTGCCGAATGGGGAAAACGCGAGCTCGAAGTGTACGTGGTTGAAGTTGGTAACGGTACATTAACAGAAGAAGCCTTGACGAAATTAAATGAAACAGAGGCATTGCAAGTATTCCGACAAAAACTTGTTGAGAATAATGAATGAACAGGGGAAATCAAGACTTCCATTTAGTGGAAGTCTTGATTTTTTGAGGCCTTATTCATACTATTTGTTGCTATTAGGGACTGACTTTCCACTGCTGGAATCAACATCGAGATAATCATTGAAGGCTTAATTAAGGCTGTCACCGTAAGGCTTGGGTTAAACCTAAGTTTTCTAATAAAAGGAATATAGCAGAAAGGCAATAATAATTCCGGTTAAGCCGCCCATAAATACTTCGCTTGGTTGGTGGCCTAGGAGTTCTTTTAATTCTTTGCGCTTTTCATATTCTTCTTTTCTATTCCAATCCTTCGCGCCATCAAAGAATAATTGAAAATCCTTTAATAACCGATTTAAGACAACGGCATGTTCACCAGCATGTCTTCTTACTCCAGAAGCATCGAACATCGTGATTACGCTAAATACTACAGAAAGAGCGAAAAGAGGACTAGCTACACCATCAACAATGCCAATACCTGTTGTGAGAGCTGTAACTGCAGCTGAATGGCTACTTGGCATCCCACCTGTGCTAAATGCCAGACTAGGGGTGAATTCCCTCGTTGCAATATACCGAATCGGGATCTTAACTACTTGGGCAAATACAATGGCAATTAGTGCTGCCCAAAGTGGAAAATTCATAAATAAATCCATATCTTGATTCTACGTCCTTTCTGCTCCATAAAGTAAAACATGAATCAATGGGTTGAATATCATCCTGTGATTCCATTTACAAAGGGTGTTGTTTAAGTCGAATTGGTTTGCTTACTAAATGATGATGTTATTTTACCACATGGGTGTGTGAAGGTAAATAAAGGGGAAAGGAAGTTCAAGGAATTCCATTAGTATTTTAGCTGGAAAGCAGAAGGGGTGTAGGATCAGATTATTAACGAAGGCACTTGAAGGCCTTCGTTTCCGTAAGTAATATTAAGCCCGTTGCCAGAGCAATGGTAATCGTTTCGTTATATTCACCATAAAGGTTGCTGCAACAACAGAAAGAACCGCATCCTTAATTAGGAATGGGATCATTCCAATCCAGGCAACCGAATAAGAAATAGTAAGCTCAAGCCATGTGTTCATCGCAAGATACATATACGATACACCCAATCCATAATTCACAAATAAACCAATAATTGCTGTAACTGTATAGATTAATATTGATGGAGACTTATACCATTCAGCGATTAAACCGACAATATAGGCAACAAATATGAAGGAAAAGATGAATCCACCTGTCGGACTAATTAAAGCAAATGGCCCACCTTCAAGTCCAGCGAAGATTGGTACACCTGCTGTTCCTAATAATAGATAAGTAAGCATGGACAACGAGCCAAGTCTTTTCCCTAGCATGAATCCAGCTAAGGTTGCAAAGAACGTTTGTAATGATAATGGTACAGATGTCCCACCGATTGGAACGGCTAATATTGGAAACCATACGGTAATATTCGCACCAATAGCCATTAAACAAACAAACACTGCCCCGTATGTTAAATCAATTGGACGTAAACGTTTCATAATTCTCCCCCTTTTTAAAATAATATACATGGGCAAAAACAAATTGTCAACTTATGTTTATTTCGGGTTAACAATTGTAGGGAAGAAATTATATAAATGTTTTGTTACAATGCTGTAAAATAAGGCGTAATGTCTATTTCTTACTTTATTCGTTATTTGGTATGTACAACATGAACAAAAGCTTAAAACTAGTTTGAGCTGTGTACGGACTGCTCCTTACGGATGTGAGGTGGTTCGACGTTGCCGCAGGACGTGTCTATTCACAGTAATTAAGTTATCCACAGCATTCAAATTTTGTGATTTCCTAGACAATAAAAAAGTAGTCCCGCGAATGCGGACTACTTTTTTATTGCTGCTGAATCCTTATTTGATAATTGCTGCTAGCGCAATTTCAATCATCTCATTGAATGTTGTTTGTCGCTCTTCTGCTGTCGTTTCTTCCCCAGTAAGGATATGATCGGAAACGGTTAAAACAGATAATGCCTTCCGTCCATATTTGGCAGCAAGTGTATATAATACAGACGACTCCATTTCGATGCCTAATACTTGGTAGCTTGCGAGCATTTCATTGATTGTTTTTGCATTTTCTCGGTAAAACGAATCACTAGTAAAAATATTTCCCACTCGGAGATTTAAGCCTTTTTGATTACCTTCGTCAAACGCATTCTTTAATAATTCAAAATCAGCAAGCGGGGCAAAATCAATTCCGCCAAACACCATGCGATTAACCTGTGAATCTGTCGTTGCTCCTTGTGCCAAGATAACATCTCTTACTTTGACATCTTTTTGTAGTGCACCACATGTTCCTACTCGAATCAATTTTTGAACATCATATTCGCGGATTAGTTCATTTACATAAATGGAAATAGATGGTACTCCCATCCCTGTACCTTGAACGGATACGCGTTCACCGTTGTAGGTTCCAGTGAAGCCGTACATGCCACGGACTTCATTGTATTGAATAACATCTTCTAAAAATGTTTCTGCAATATATTTTGCGCGAAGGGGATCCCCAGGTAATAAAATCTTATCAGCAATTTCCCCTTGTTTCGCTCCAATATGTACACTCATTAAGTTATCCTCCTTCAAAAAAAAAAGTAAACGCTAGTAAAATAAAGTTATCATAGGATCGATTGAAAAACAAATATCAACGAAAAAATAGGCAATAATATTGTTTAGGCTATCAAAAATTGCTATAATTGTGTATAATACTAGTAGTAGGAAGCAAAGTAGTATAATAATGAAAAAGTTTTTGGAAGGATGAATTTTAATGAAAGCACAAACATTTACGATAACAGCAGAATCTGGTGTTCATGCAAGACCAGCAACATTATTAGTTAATAAAGCAGGACAATTTGAATCCGAAGTTAATGTGGCGTATAAAGATAAAACGGTTAATTTAAAATCGATCATGGGCGTTATGTCTTTAGGAATTCCTAAAGGTGCAGAAATCGAAGTTTCTGCAACTGGTTCTGACGAAGAAGAAGCAATCAATGGGGTTGCAGAAGTAATTAAAGAACACTTAGGTGAGTAATTAATTTTTAGAATTTAAGTGTGACTTGGAATGTCGTCTGAATACTTTGAGTGACAATCAAGTTTTCTAAGAAGAGCTAGAGGAATAAAACCTCTAGCTCTTCTTTTAATTATAAATTTTTTCATAGTAGTTGATTTCAAGTCCATGTAATCTCTCTAATGCGAGCTTATTAAAAGCAGAATCTTGATTTGATAGCTTTTCTTTATATTGAAGTACAGCCTGCTTTAATGAGTCCCCATAACTCGGAACTGCTTCAACATAGGGGTGTACAGCAGGTTTTTTAACATTCATCTTTTCATGATGGGCTAATGCCTTTCGTTCATGAAAGAATACATTCTCAACTTCACCTGGATTATGAAGATCCCCTTGTAATGGATGTTTGTAAACAGCGAGAACTTCTATTAAATAATAATCTCCTCGATCTTCCTTCGCCACACCAATATAAGTTCCTGAATGATAATGTGCTTTAACAACATCGCCAATGTTAACGATTGCCAACATAACCCCTCCTTTACTCCATTTAATTGTGCCAGAAATAGGATGAATTTGCGAATAATTAACTCGCAATTGTTGGTATAAACGAATAATTTGTTATAATTAATAATGTAAGCATTTTAAATATAATGATTGAATGATGGAAATATTAAAAGGATGTGAAAATAATGCCATTTCTTTATTTTCCCGATGACAAAACCGCATACTTACCAGCAGCGATCACTTTAATTATTTTTATGGCCATGGCTGCGGTAACCATGTATTTATTTTATAAGAAGTCAAAAAAGGATGAACAGGCATTTAATGCCAAATACGAGAAGAATCTTCATGAAGCAAAGGAATCTGTCGAATCAAAATAAAATGTTAATTTGCATGATTGGCTAGCAACTGTGGATACTAAAAGAAAACGTGATGAAGGGGTATGCCAGATGCGTTTCATATGCTTTTGTTGTTTTATCTTTTTAGTTGCTTGCCAAGGAACTAGTCCGTCGATTAAAGAAGTAGAGATGTACAATACATCCGGTGATATGGTAGGAACCGCAACTTTAAATGAGCAGCCCGATGGAATTAAAATCCATGTAAAACTGGATGGGCTTGAACCGGGTTTTCATGGGATTCATGTGCATGAATTCCCAAAATGTGAAGCACCGGATTTTAGTAGTGCTGGAGGTCATCTTAACCCAGAAGGAAAGGAACATGGCTTAATGCGTCCAGATGGCGCACACTTAGGTGATTTGCCGAATGTAGAGGCGGATGGGGATGGAGTGGTTGATGCAGAATTAATGCTTGCCGGTGCAACGATGAAAGAAGGAAATAAATCGATTCTCCGTGGGGAGGGGACCTCGTTAATTGTCTCTGAAAAACAGGATGACGGGGTAAGTCAACCTAGTGGAAACTCTGGTACACGAATTATTTGCGGGAAAATTACTACAGATTCGAAAACGGATACAGGGGAGTCGCCCTCAGATCCCACAGAAACAAATAAAGAAAAAGCAGAATAAAAAACAGCCATGTTAGGCTATAACATGGCTGTTTTCGAGTGAGTATTTAGTAATTGGATTAACGATTATTAACGGCATCAATGATTTGCTTTACACCATCCACAAGTGTTGCTTTCGGACAGGCAATATTCATACGCATAAATTGTTCTCCTTCATCACCGTAATCAACTCCGGCATTTAGTCCAACCTTTGCCTTTTCAATGAAAAATTGTTTTAATTCTTCGCTGCTCATTCCAAGCGCAGTACAGTCAATCCATAATAAATAAGTGCCTTCCCCTTGTACAACTTTTAGCTCTGGTGCATGTTCTTTAAACATTTTTGTTACATATTGTTGATGACTACTTAGAACGATGACTAGTTCATCAAGCCAAGCTTTTCCATGATTGTATGCAGCTTCAAGTGCTGTATTTGCCATTGTGTTAAGTGAATTGGAATATCCTTGCTTCGAAAATTGTGCCTTCAACTTATTACGCAATTCCTCGTTTGAAGTAATTGTATAGGATGTTTCTAATCCAGCCAAATTAAAGGTTTTCGACGGTGCCATGCATGTAATCGTTCGATTGGCAATTTCCTCCGAGAGGGAAGCAATTGGGATATGGGGTTTGCCTGGATAGACAAGGTCTCCATGGATCTCATCAGAAATAATCAGCACATCATATTTCAAGCATAATCTTGCCATTTCACGTAACTCTTCCTCTGTCCAAACACGACCGACTGGATTATGTGGTGAGCAAAGAATAAATGCTTTCACTCCAGATTTTAACTTTTCTTCAAAGTCAGCAAAATCAACTGTGTAGTAATTGTCCTGATAGTGAAGCGGGCTTTTCACAATTTCCCTCTCATGTGCTTTAATTACATTATAAAATGGAGGATATACAGGGGTTTGAATTAACACCTTGCCGTTTGGCTCGGTAAAAGCTTGAATTGCCATATGTAGACTCGTAACGACCCCAGGACTAAAAGAAAGCCATTCTGAATTTATTTCCCAGTCATGCTGGTTTCGCTGCCAATTTACAATCGAATCCGTCAGATCATTATCGATGATTGTATATCCATAAATGCCATGCTCCACCCGTTTTTTCAGTGCATCATTTACTGCGTCAGGGGCTTTGAAGTCCATATCGGCAACCCACATTGGGATAATATCCTCCGATTGGAAAACAGATTGCAGCATGTCCCACTTTACCGATCTTGTATTTCTTCTATCATGTACTTCTTCAAAGATACTCATTAAAATCCTCCTACAAGGGTTAAGGTCTAGCATGAATGCTTGGCTAGTTCTATTTATGTTTATTCTATTATAGCAAATCATAGCGGAAATATAAGCACAAAAGCGCAAGCGCCCGTTTGAGCTGTGTACGGAGGTGAGGGAAGTCTCGCTATAGCTTAGCGCTGGAGCTGGACGTGGCAATTCTCAGTAATTAAGTTATCCAGAACACCCAATTTTATAGTTTCCTAAGCAATAAAAAAAAGCAAAGCGAGAATCGCTTTGCTTACAGGGGGAATACGAGAAAGTCTTACATACATAGTTATTCCCACTTTAAAGGAAATTAAACACATAAAATAAAATTTTATTTAAAAATTATAAACGTTTTTCCAGTTCTTCTTTTTCACTTTCGAATCCAGGTTTGCCTAGAAGTGCGAACATGTTTTTCTTGTATGCTTCAACACCCGGTTGGTCAAATGGATTTACGCCAAGTAAATAACCGCTGATTGCACATGCTTTTTCGAAGAAGTATACAAGGTAGCCGAATGTATAGGCATCAAGTGCAGGTACTTCAACGATCAGGTTTGGAACGTCTCCATCTGTATGTGCTAGCATTGTTCCTTGGAATGCTTTGTCATTAATTTCATGGATTGTTTTGCCAGCTAAGTAATTCAGTCCATCAGAATTATTTTCTTCTGCTTCTAATGTTAATTCTTTTTTAGAGCTGTTAACATGTAGAACCGTTTCAAAAATATTTCTACGTCCTTCTTGAATATATTGACCTAATGAATGCAAGTCAGTTGTAAAGTTAGCGGAAGAAGGGTAGATACCTTTTTGGTCTTTTCCTTCACTTTCGCCAAATAACTGTTTCCACCACTCAGAGAAGTATTGCAGGCTTGGCTCGTAATTAATTAATAGCTCTGTAACTTTTCCTTTACTATATAAAACATTACGAACTGCTGCATATTGGTATGCAGGGTTTTTCTCTAAGCTAGGCTCAGCGAAATCATTCATCGCATCTCTTGCGCCTTGCATAATGTCATCAATTGCAACACCACTAACTGCGATTGGTAACAATCCAACAGCTGTTAGGACAGAATAACGGCCACCAACATCATCTGGAATAACAAATGTTTCATAACCAGCTTCATCCGCAGAAGTTTTTAGTGCACCTCTTGCTTTATCTGTTGTTGCATAGATGCGTTGTTTTGCTTCTTCAACGCCATATATTTCTTCTAGGTATTTCTTGAAGATACGGAATGCAACTGCAGGTTCTGTAGTTGTCCCACTCTTAGAAATAACATTGATAGAGAAATCCTTGTCCTTCAAGACATCAAATAATTCGCTAATATATGTTGAACTTAAATGATTTCCAACAAAAATGATTTGTGGTGCTTTTCTTTCTTCATTAGAAAGTAGGTTTTGAAATGAATGGTTGAGCATCTCAACTGCCGCACGAGCACCTAAATAAGAACCGCCAATACCGATAACTAATAAAATATCGGAATCATTTTTAATCTTCTCAGCGCTTGCTTTAATACGTGCATATTCTTCTTTGTCGTAGTTCTCAGGAAGGTCAATCCAACCTAGGAAGTCACTGCCAACGCCGGTTTTATTATGTAATTGGCTATGTGCTGTTTGAACATAATCACTTAAGTTCGCAATTTCCTGTTCGTTAAAGAACTTTAATGCTTTATCATACGTAAATGAAACATGTGTCATGAATCTTCCTCCTTTAATGCTACAATATGAATTTATAATCTAACTTTAACGAATTGTCACCATTAAATCAAGGACGAGAATTAACAAATGACGATGTATAGTGAAATGTAGTGAATTCGGGTAAAAAAAAGAAGCATCATCAAGAAGGAAAGCGATGCTTCCTCTCGATAATGCTTCGATTAATTATTTTTTGAAAGAGCTTGATTGCTCGATCCATTCTTCAAGCTTATCTTTCAACGTATTGAAACCAGCTGTATCGTTATCTTGTTGGACCTGTTTAACAGGTTGTGTTCTCTTTGTTTGCGCAGGTTTTGCAGGTGCTTCTTCTGTAGCGCGGATAGATAAGGAAACTTTATTTTTTTCTTCATCTACGTTTAAAACTTTCACTTTTACTTCATCGCCAACTGTTAAATGGTCGTTAATATCTTTAACAAAACCATGTGTTACTTCTGAAATATGAACCAAACCTTGTGTTTCTTCATCTAAAGCAACAAATGCGCCATATGATTGAATGCCAGTTACTTTTCCATCAATAATTTGACCAGCTTCAAATTTGTTAGTCATGCTGAACAACTCCTATATCTAATCGATTCTTTTTACACAATATATTATTTTATCACAAAGGGTTGATTCTAGCAAAGTTAATTTAGAAAAGCATACCGGCATTACAAACGTGCGAGTGTTACGAGTACATCCCCATGCTCTAAAACAAAATCTGCAGATGGATGAATCCTATATTGTTTATCACGAATAATACCGAGGAGTAAATGGTCACCTTTTAATAAGTGATGGGATATCGCTGCAAATTGTTTCTTCTCCAGTTCAGGTGCAAGTGGAAGATGTAAAAATTGCTGCTTGCTAAGAATATGTAAAATATCTTCAAAGGGTGTAACTGCGATGGAATGTGTAAGTTCATGATAAAATAATGCACTCATGAAATCATTCGAACGGACAATCGTTGTTGCACCTGCACGCAAGGCATTTTCTATTTGGGTTTTTGATAAAACTTCTGCAATGATCGGGATGTTTTCATTATTTCCCCGAATTGCGACTGTCGCAAGGATTGTATATGTATCCGCCTGCCGCTCATTTTTAATAAGTTCAGCAGTGATAAGTGCCCGGTCTGCATGCCGAATATTCGCTTTCGCCAGTATCGTATCTTCTGTTGCATCTCCATGAATAAAATGGATCGGATATTCGTTGAATGAAACATGACGCAATGTCCTGTCAATTAGGACGATATTTTCGTTTGGATTATTTTCTAATACCACTTTGATTAATTGCCTGGTCCGTTCATTCCAGCCGACAAAGACGAGATGTCCAGTACCTTTATAGACAAGCCTGCCATACTCGATATCCTGCTCGCGCTTTATTGTGCCTGAGGCAATGGAAGTAATATAAAATCCAATTAAGCCACCACCTGTTAGGATTAGCAGAATGCCAATCAATCTGCCACTTGTTGTTACCGGCGCAAAGTCACCGAACCCAACTGTTGCTGCTGTAACAAACGCCCACCATATTCCTTCAAAAATTGTTGGGAATTGAGAAGGCTCAACAAAGTGAATCAAGATGCCAAAGAAACACATAAGAATAAGAATGGTTATCAATAGTTTGACGATAATAGGAGTTCGAAAGTATATCAGTTTAAACTGTTTGATTATCATGGAGGTCACCTATTTATATAGTATCTTTTACAATTCAGTATGGACAATAAGAAGTACGGTTTATACGCGGTGATTGGATAGAGACTTTTGGTTAGAAAAATAGTGTTGGTTTAATATATGATAAACTTCATCCCAAAAATCTGTATTTTCACGATAAGATTTCTTAAAAGAAGCATACATTTCTTTTACTTTTTCATCGTAATTAGGAGATGCTTTATCTGGCAGATTGCTTTGGAATTCATTAACTTTTTGTTATGATATAGAAGTGTTAGATGCATGAGGAGGAAATAGGTATGATAAAAGCGAATCAAGATTTTTTACTGGAATTATTAAATACTCCATCGCCATCAAGTATGGAAATGGAGATTCAGAAAAAGTGGATAAATTATGTAAAGACGTTTGCAGATGAAATTAGAACAGACAATGCAGGGAATGCAATTGGAGTATTGAATCCAGATGCATCATTTAAAGTATTATTAGCAGGGCATGCCGATGAAATTGCACTTGTAGTTAATCGGATTGATAATGAAGGCTACTTGCATTTTGATAAAATGGGCGGTATTAATCCAAAAGCTGCAGTTGGGATGCGTGTTATGGTTCTAGGAGCAGGGGCTACGGTTACAGGTGTCACTGGTGTGAATGCCCAGCATCATGGCGGACTTAAGAATGACTTCGATTTATCAGACCTATTCATTGACTGTGGATTCAAGACAAAAGAAGAAGCAGAAAAATACGTGCAAATTGGCGACCTATGTGTATATAAAACAGAACCGGAAATTCTAATGGATCGCTACATAGCTGGCCGTGGTCTTGATAACAGAACAGGTTCATTTATTGTTGCTGAGGTATTAAAACGCTTAGCAGAAAAGGATGTTAAAGTCGGTGTATATGCAGTAAGCACGGTTAATGAAGAAACGAATATGGGCGGAGCTTATTTTGCAGCTGCCGGAATCGAGCCGACAATGGCGATTGCATGTGATGTTACGTTTGCAACAGATTATCCAGGCGTAGACAAAAACAAACATGGTGATGTTCGCTTAGAGAAAGGTCCAGTGCTTGCTAAAGGAGCTCCAATCAATATTAAAATCAATAAATTACTGGAGCAGGCGGCGAGTGTTCTCAACATGAATGTTCAGTATGAATTAACACCTAGAATGACAGGGACAGATGCAGATAAAATGCGATTAACTGGTAAAGGTGTTCCAGTATCACTAGTATCACTGCCATTACGCTACATGCATTCACCAGTTGAAACAGCTAGCCTTCAAGATATTGATGAAGAAATTGAATTGCTCGTAACAATGATTGCTGGATTAACCGGCAATGAAAGTTTAAATCCTTTGGAGGATTAAAGAGTTTTTAAGTTGTAAATGAATGAGGAAGAAAATTAATCATAGTAAAAAACACACGTTATTTTATGAAAAAAAATAACGTGTGTTTTTTTGTATTATACAGCGTTAGATTTTTACTGTAATATTTTGTTAATTCATATGAGAGAGTATTCTTAGTTATGGTAAGATTAAGATCTAAGCTATATAAGAAATAATTCATTTATTTTATACTGAAAGGAATTTATAGAAGGGGGAAATAAAGTTGAAAATACTTCGACTTATTTTAGCCATTATTGTTGTTGCAGTATCCAGCTATGGTTTGACGACTGGCAACTCAGAGGTATTAATACCGTATGCTTTGTTATTTTTAGGATTAATGCTTTTAGTTACTGGAATAACTGAATTTAAAGAAAGGCGAAAGGCAAATGCGATTATCTTATTTATTGTGACTGGATTTAGTTTTTTTGTCGCTGCATATACTTTTTAATATTGGCAAGCTAATTATCCGACGACATGTATTTATGTAATTAATCGAATACAAATAAGGGAGGAATGCATTTGAAAAGAAGAGTATTTAGGTTTTCTCCAATTGCTATCGTCGCCATATTTCTTATATTGATAGTCGGGTGTTCTGATAATCCTGAAATAAAGTCACAAGATGAGAATATCCAGACAATTGAAGCTGTGCTACAGAATACCCTTACAGGTCCTGATGATGAATTGAAGCATATATTGGAAGAGGATTTTGACGCTTTAGGACCATACGAAGAAAAGTTATATAAGGATTACTTTGCAGATGAAGCGTCCTACATTGGATTTATTTCCATCTATGGTTCAACAACATTGTTAACGTCGGAAACAAAAGATTATGAATTCGAGGTAACAAAGATTGAATATGAAAAAACAGACTCCAAAGAAATCATTTATAATTTTTCTGTAGAATTACAGTACCAGAAAGAGGGCAGTGAGTTATCAGAAGTTGGAATTGTTGATGGGCAAGCTAATTTGAATGAAGCACATAAAATAGAACGGATATTAATTCGGGCTGGAGATTTTTTGAATGGGTTTGAAAAATAGAATGATTAATTGAAAATTGCTTGTCCATATATTGAGTTTAGGTCAAATATTTGCATAAAGAGTAATTACTTTTTTATTGGAGGAGAAAATATGAAACGTATGCCATTCGAACCACCAACAGATTACTATAATAAGCAAATTGAGATGATAGATGAACAACTATGTAAATTACTTAAGCAACGGAAGGAACTATCAAATAAAAATCCTGGTTTTCCTAATAAAGATTTGGTTTCTGCTTGGGCTGAAAAATACGAGTTCCATGAGGAATTTCTTAATAGTTTGTTTGTTCATTTATTTAACGAAGATATTTATAGACCGGTTGTCGAGCCAAAAGGATTTATTAGAAATATACCGATCCTCAGGTCATTTGAAAAAGATGGTTTGTTCTATTCAATAACATTTTTAGGACAATTTGAAAATGCAAGTGTGGTTCATTTTAATATTGATAAAACGGATTATGATATGCATTTTGAAGATCATTCTTTCTTTGAACTTTCAATTGAGGCAGACGGAGCTGCATATGATTGCCGAGATGAAGGTGGGGGAGGATCCGGAGGGCATATGTCCCACACATTTATTGTTACACCCGCTCTTCCTGACAATAGTTTTGAATATAAATTTGTCTTTAAGGAACAGAAAGGACCATTTCAAAAAACGACGGGATTTGAATTTGTCATATAAATTTTATCCCGAATTAACGGGGTGTAAGATCCTTTACAAAAAGAATTCGAGAAAAATCAAGAATTGTAAGTGTGGGATCAACAGAAAGTCAAAATTCCGATTCTGTTCAACTAACAATCAGTGGGGAATAAAGAACACCCCCACTGAATGAAGTTTCACTTTATCTGCCAGCGAAGTCTTTTAACACGTTTTCTGATGAAAGAAATATATTTTAGGGGAGAACAAGAATGGACCTAGGTAATCCAATTGCTATAGGGAATACTGCCAAAATATACCAACAGAGAGACAAAGTTATTAAAGTATTTCATGACCATTTACCAAATACGGAAGCTCAATATGAAGCGAATAAGCAAAATTTTGCTTATTCCTGTGGTATCTTCGTCCCTGAAATTTTTGATGTTACAGAAATAAATGGAAAACAGGCTATTATTATGGAATACATTAAGGGAGAAACAATAGGAGATTTACTATTTAAAAACACGAAAAAATCTGAGTATTATATGGATGTAGCAATTGAAATCCAACAAAGAATTTATATGGTTAAAACGTATTCTCCAGAGTCGATGATCCCCAAATTAAAGGAAAAAATTAAAATGGCTCCGTCTTTAGATGAGGGGCATAAATCCATTTTAATACGGAATTTGAATTCAATAGAATATGAGAACAGACTCTGTCATGGTGATTTCCATCCTTTTAATTTGATTATGTCAGATAACAAAGTCGCAGTAATTGATTGGGTCGATTCAACCTCAGGAGATATTCGCGCGGATGTATACCGTACTTATTTGCTATACTCCCAGTTTTCCGGCGATTTAGCCGATATGTATTTAAATCGTTACTGTGAAAAAAGTGGTTTGCAACAAGAAGAAGTTATTCAATGGGCTCCAATTATGGCTGCAGCGAGATTATCTGAAAATGTTTCATCAGAAAACGCAGATCGTCTTATTAAAATAATCAATGATTACTGTCCTTTATGAACTTTTATTTTTCAACCGATATGTAAAAAAATAATTTCTACTGTCTAATTTTGATATCTATTCTTTTTCATAGTTAAATTGCAATTAAGTAACATATTTTCAGAATCAAGGTAATAGGACTTATTTTGTTTTACAAATTTATCAATTCACCATACAAATAGTTCATATAATTGTTAACAAAAAAGGTTCAAAACTCCTATATTTCTAGCTTTACGAAAATAAATGACGATTTAAATGATGATGAGTAGGTCTCAATCATCATTTTTATTTTTTTACAAATTAAAATTCCAGCGAGCAGTCTTTCAATTCCTTTTCCTCCCTTATTTCCTGCTATACTCCATTTATTTACGGGAGTAATCTCCTGGGAACTAAAATAGGAAAAAACAATACTAAACTATCAATTTTGAAAATTCAGATTAAAAATGACGCCATTCGACAATAATCCCTCTAGTAATCTACTATACTTTATTTAACAACTAGATTTTTAAGCTAAGAGAACCGGCGATTCACAAAATAAAGGTGGGAAGGGGGCTTTATTAGTTGGAGGCATACGGTTTTAAAATTGAGGGGAGGAAAAGATTTGAGAACGAAGAAAAAACGTCAAATCAAAGCATTTAGTCTTGCCGCGACAGTTTTAATGACATTTACATTACTTACACCTGGTATTTCGCTTGCAGAGTCGAGTAACACGACACAATCTTCTAAGCTACACCAATCATTAAATGATTCGAGTAAAATAGTCGAATCAAAAGTAAGTAAAACATTACTTTCGTCATTTAAGGAAGATGAAAAAGTAACCTTCTTAATTAAATTTAGCGAAAAGGCAGATAGTGCAAAAGTCGCAGCAGATGCAAGGGCAAGTGCAGAAAAAGCGAATCTTTCTGTACAAAAACAAGAGCATGTACAGCGTTCAGCAGTTATCGCTGAACTAAAAGCAGTATCACTTGCTGCACAAGTAAATGTATTGACCTATTTGGAAGAAGAACAAAAACAAGGGAATGTAGATGATTTCCATTCCTATCATATTGTAAATGGCATCGCTGTCACTGCAACAAAAGAAGTTGCAGAGAAGATAGCAGCATTTGCAGAAGTTGAAAAGATTTTACCAAATGAGACTAGGGAATTGTTTACAACGGTATCAACGGAAGCAAAAGCTCCAAAGTCAGAAACTGCTAATATTGAATGGAACGTAGAACGTGTAGGGGCACCAGCAGTTTGGAATATGGGCATTGATGGGACAGGTATTGTCGTTGCGAGTATTGACACAGGAGTTCAATTCGACCATCCTGCACTTGCAGCAAAATACCGTGGCTATGATGCTGCAACTGGTGAAGTAGATCACACGTACAGCTGGTTTGATGCAACAGCAGGCCAAGGTTCACCATATGATGATCAAGGGCATGGTACACATGTTACTGGTACAATGGTTGGCAGTGAAGCCGATGGATCGAATCAGGTTGGGGTAGCTCCAGGGGCAAAATTCATCTCTGCACGGGCGTTTACTGCAGCTGGTGGAACGGATGCAGATTTGCTTGAGGCAGCTGAATGGATATTGGCACCTGGTGGCGATGTGACGAAAGCACCTGATGTTGTGAATAACTCTTGGGGTGGCGGTCCAGGTCTTGATGAATGGTACCGTGATGTTGTCATAACTTGGAGAGCAGCGGAAATTTTCCCTGAGTTCTCTGCAGGTAATACGACATTATTTAACCCTGGTGGTCCAGGATCAATTGCAACACCTGCAAACTATCCGGAATCATTTGCGACAGGCGCAACGGATAGTAATGACAAACTAGCAAGCTTCTCCTTAGAAGGACCTTCACCATATGAAGGAGATATTAAACCAGACATATCGGCACCTGGTGTAAATATTCGATCTTCTGTTCCTGGTGGCGGTTATGAGGGTGGCTGGAATGGAACATCAATGGCAGGACCTGCGGTTTCAGCAGTAGTCGCTTTATTAAAACAAGTTGACTCAAGCTTAACTGTTGACGAAATTGAAGAGATTTTATATGCGACTGCAACACCATTAACGGATGCTGAATATGCACAATCCCCTAATATGGGATATGGTCATGGTTTGATAAATGCATATGATGCTGTTTCTTCCATCGTATCTGGTCTTGGAACATTAAAAGGTCAAGTTTCGAAAGCAGGAGAAGATACGGAAGTACCTACATTTGAGCATGTTGCACCAGTAGAAACCTATGCAGGAATGAACTTAGATTTAGTTATTCAAGCTGCAGATAATGTAAGCGTTTCATCTGTTGTGGTGAATTACGAGAATGCAAATGGGGAAGCAAAAGCTGTTACAGCCAAGCGTGTATCTGGTGACTACAAGAACGGGGAATACGTAGCAACCATTCCAGGTAACGACATTGTAGTGGATGCATTCACCTATTCCGTTAAAGTGAATGATTTCGGCAATAATGAAGTAATAAGTGAAAATTATGTTGTGGCAGTAGCAGCGGGTATTACGGTTGGTTATAGTACTGACTTTGAAACAGCGCCAGCAGGTTGGACGATTTTTGGCGAAAATAGTAGTTGGGCTCATGGAATACCGACAACAGGTCCTGGAAGTGCTGCTTCAGGCGAGTATGTGTATGCAACGAATCCTACAGGCAACTATAATTCCAATGAGAATTCGACTCTAATGATGCCACCAATCGACTTACCAGAAGGAAATTCTTATTTACAATTTAGTCATTGGTATAACCTTGAACGAAATTGGGATTTTGGTCATGTATTTATCTCAACCGATCAAGAGAACTGGACACAGCTTTTACGCATAACGGATGTTAACAATGGTTGGCAAAGTGCTGAAATCGACTTATCAGACTATGCAGGTCAGCGTGTTTATATCGGATTTAATCTAGACACGGATGGAAGCGTAGTTAGAGCTGGTTGGTATATTGATGATGTAGCATTATCCGATACAGCTCAAGGCGTTAGCAAATCATTAGGACTTGCTTCTGAAAAAGGGAAAGCAAATGCTAATTTAGGTGTGGAAAAAGGAGCTAATCAGGCATTGAAGGGTGAGAAAGTAGAGCCAGCAAAAATTGTGCCTGTACTCCCAATTAAAGAAAAGGGTCCGATTGAAGGGGACGCTGTTAGTCCAACACTATTACCAATTGGTGCACAAGTAAATGTACTTGAAAGCGGTAGATCGGTAAACACGAATCCTGCGAATGGAAGTTATTCATTCCTTCATGCTGCTGGAGATTTTACAGTTCAGGCTGAAGCCTATGGATTCCATCCAACTACACAGGAAGTAACAATTGAAAATGATGCATCGACAACAGCTAATTTTACATTAGAGGAAATTGATCAATATTCGGTAAGTGGAACAATAACTGATGAAGATACTGGCGAAGCAATTGAAGGTGCAACCGTTCTGCTTGTAGAAGACGCGAATGTTGAACCAGTTGCTACAGATGCGTCAGGTAATTATTCATTGACTGCATATGAGGGAGCATATACCTTAAAAGTCTTAGCAAGAGGATACCATGGAAAAGAAGTAGAGGTTAATCTTGATGGTACAGATACAACTATTGATGTTGTTCTAGAGCCATTCTACACCGTTCCTGGCGGGGAAATCGGTTATGATGATGGAACTGCTGAGAATGCTAGAGCATTCTATGATGCAGGTAATGGTTGGGCGGTTAGAATGTCATTACCAGAGGGCAAGGATAGTGCGATTGTGACGGAGGGTGTATTCCAATTCCATGATGCAGACTGGCCTGTACCTGGTGGAACAGGGTTTGCAGTAGAGGTGTGGGATGCATCTGGTCCTGATGGAACGCCAGGTAAGAAACTGGCAGGTCCTATTGATGCACAGGCTAATCGAAGCTTGGCTGAGTGGACAGTTGTAGATTTAACGGAGCATGCTATCCAAGTTGAGGGTGATTTCTATATGACCTATATTCAAACTGGAATAAACACGAATGCACCAGGATTAGCTACAGATGAGAATGGAGCAAATGCACAGCGTAGTTATCAAGTAGTTGCTGGAGCATGGTCACCATCACCTGCAGCTGAAGGGAATTATATGATTCGCGCACGTGTTGCCTATGGTGTGGAAAATCCAGTTATCACATCACCTGTTGAAGATTTTGTAACAAACGAAGCCGCTCTTACGGTAGAAGGAAAGGCATCGGCAACAACGACATTACAATTACTCAAAAATGGGGAGGAAATTGGAACTTCTGAGGTTGGTGATGATGGCAAGTTTGCATTGCCAATTGAATTGGCAGAAGGAACCAATGAACTCCAAGCAGTGACACTGATGAATGGCGTTGCAATTGGTGAATCCGAAACGGTTACTGTCACACTTGATACAACCAAGCCAGAGCTCACAATCGACAGTCCTAAGAATGGCGATAAATTGAATCGTGAGACAGTGACAGTAGAAGGAACGGTAAGTGATACGAATCTGGAATGGGTTAAAGTCAACGGTCAAAAGGCTGCCGTTACCTATGGAAAGTATTCGAAACGGATCATTATAGAAAATGGAGCGAACGAAATTAAAGTGGTTGCTCAAGATTCTGCAGGAAATAAAGTAAATAAAAAGATAACAGTAGAAGCAGATTTTGAAGCACCGGAAATTGAAAATCTAACACCAACAGAAGATAAATATCTACGAGCTGGTGAAACGGTGAAAATCGAATTTGATAGTGAAGCAAATCTAAAATCGACATTCGTCATTCATATGCCATTAACCAATACTGTTCAGGATGCCACAGAGTTACCGATAATGGAAACATCTGTCGGCCACTATGTAGGATACTGGACAGCAACAAGTAATGCATATGCAAAAGGTGCAGTAATTGAAGTAAAAGCAGTAGACAGCTTTGGCAATGAAACACGCGCACAAGCAAAAGGAAAATTATATATAAATGTTGAATGATGATGGATGTTAGGTATTGGATTAAGTAGAATGAATAAGAAGCGTCGATACTGATGAGAAATGTAAAAAACTTGGCTATTGCTAGCAGCCAAGTTTTTTTTGATGTTAATCTTCTATTAGAACATGCCTTATCGTTGTCTAACATTAAAAATAGATTAACTTTTTAGCTAATATACAGAAAAAACTTGTGGTTCATACATAAATGGGTAATAATTATTTAGTCAGAGCTTGGTAATTAATTTTGTATGTGATTAAAAAACAGAAAAGGAAGTATAAACATGTCAATCATTCAGGATTTAATCAATTTTATTTTACATATTGATGAACACCTTATTGGTATCATTGATACATTTGGTTTGTGGTCATATGCGCTTTTATTTTTAATCGTCTTTATTGAGACTGGTGTCGTTATTTTTCCTTTTTTACCAGGGGATTCTTTATTGTTTGCCAGTAGCGCTTTAGCGGCAATGGGAGCCTTTAATATAGTGTTCCTTATCATTCTATTTTTTGCTGCAGCCGTTATCGGTGATACGGTCAATTATCACATTGGGAAAAAAATAGGGACATCAATCCCTGAGAATAGTTGGTTAGGGAAATTAATTAATAAAGAAAAGATGAACAAGGCGGAGGATTTCTTTAATAAGCATGGCGGAAAAACGATTATCATTGCACGTTTCATGCCGTTTATTCGCACATTTATCCCATTCGTTGCAGGTGCGAGTAGAATGAATTATCGTTATTTTATTATCAATAATATTATCGGAGCTGCACTATGGGTTCTAATATGTACGATTCTCGGTTATTTATTTGGAAATATTCCAATCATCAAAGAAAATTTCTCGACCGTTATTTTAATCATAATTTTCTTATCTATTTTACCAGCAATCATCACTTATTTGCGGAATCGACTAAAAAATAATTAAGCTTTTGCACTTGCATAATTACTAAAAGTAAGTATAATAACATTATACAACTTAATAATCGATTCCAATCTTCGGGGCAGGGTGCAATTCCCGATCGGCGGTAACGAGTTTGATTACTCGAAGTCCGCGACCCATAAAAGCGATTAGCTTAAGTGGTGGACCTGGTGTGACTCCAGGACCGACAGTTAAAGTCTGGATAAAAGAAGATGTCGAGCCTGATTTTAGTGTATGATAATAATACACTTTAATTTATATATGAATTTTCAAACCCTAAAGCCCCATAGGACTTTAGGGTTTTTATGTACTATTTTTTATAATGGTTGAATAGGCTAAGACTTACTCCTTCATTACGAGAGCGGAATCGATTAGTTGATGAAGGAGGAAAACGATGATGCAAAAAACGAGCAAGCAATCATCAAAATTATTAAAACTTATTATTTTGGCACTACTAGGGACAATTTCACTCGTATTATTTTTCTTAAATTTCCCATTACCATTTTTACCAGGATACTTAAAGATCGATTTTAGCGAGGTGCCAGCGATAATGGCAGGGTTGATTTTCTCGCCAATCGCAGGAATAATTGTCGTTGCGATTAAAAACTTACTATACCTAGCAATATCTGGTGCTGTTGATCCGATTGGAGTTGCAGCAAACTTCCTAGCAGGGTTGATGTTCGTTGTACCAGTTTCCATGATCTATCATAAGTTTAAAAAAGGAACAAAGAGCGTTGTTTCCGGTTTAATAACTGGAACTATTATTATGGCAGTAGGGATGAGTGTACTAAATTATTTCGTCATTTTACCAGCATATGGATGGTTCATGGGATGGGAAATGACAGATCAAGTAATTTGGGCTTCCGTTATGGCGGGTGTTCTGCCATTTAATATAATTAAAGGAATTGTTGTCGCATTACTATTTGTGCCTGTATTTATAAAAATGCGTCGCTGGATTGAACAAAAGCAAGTATCATTAACATAGTAAAAAGGCTAATCTCAACGCGAGATTGGCTTTTTTTGTTGCCACCAAAAAAACAGGCTTGGACTCCCAAACCTGTTTTTTCCCCAACTATTTTCTTTTTGGAACAATTCCAATCGTACATCTTGAGATGCAAATGAGATTGTCTTCCTCATCGGTTATATTAATTTCCCAGACCATCGTCGTTTTTCCGACGTGAAGTGGGGTTGCCATGGCGGTTACAATGCCATCCCGTTTACTTTTAACGTGATTCGCATTTATTTCGATGCCGAATACATGATTCTCCTCCAAATCAACATATGCTGCTGCACCGATGCTTGCTGCTGTTTCGGCAAGTGCGACGCTTGCGCCACCATGCAAGAAACCTGCTGGCTGAATGGTTCGTGAATCAACAGGCATTGTTAATACGACTAATTCTTTATCGATTGATACAACTTCGATTCCAAGTGAGTTTAGTAACGTATTTTCTAAATTCATGACAATTTCCCCCTTATTACACTAATTTGCTAATCAATAACGAAATTGCTAATAAGAAACCATAAATCGTATTGGTGATTCCTGTTGCCTTCATCGCTGGCATCATTTCCAGTGGTGCTGTTTTGCCACGGAAGTTCTGAATGACACTGCGAGCTTTGATTGCACTAAGGAAAGTAATAATTGACCAAATTGGTAGAATACCGATAATCATATAAATTGCAGTTAAAACATATGCGATAATAAATAAGATTGCCAAAAAGGTTATCGCCTTTTCTCTACCGATTAATACAGGGATAGTTTTTCGTCCGCCAATCTCATCTCCATCACGATCACGAATATTATTCGATAAATTAATGCTACCGATAAAGATTGTGATTGGCAGCGAGATCCAAATCATCGTAGCCGTTACTGTACCAGTTTGAATGAAATACGTAATGCCGATAATAACGGATCCCATTAATACGCCCGAGAACAGCTCTCCAAGTGGGGTATAGGAAATAGGGAGTGGTCCACCTGTATATAAATACCCAAATGCCATACAAATAAGTCCAATGACAGCGATCCACCAGCTTGATGCCGCACAAATGTAGACCCCAATTAAAATAGAAATGCCATAAAAAATAAATGCGATATTGCGAATTTTTTTAGGTGCAATGCCATCGCGGACAATTGTACCTCCAATACCAACAGATTCTTCTGTATCTAATCCGCGTTTATGATCAAAGTATTCATTAAACATGTTTGTTGCGGACTGAATTAGCAAGCAAGCGATTAACATGGCAACGAATAATAACCAATTGATTGAACCATCAATATAAGCGATCATTGTTCCAACTGAAACGGGTATAAATGACGCGGTTAAAGTATGTGGGCGCATTAATCGCCACCATACATGAAAGCCTTCTTTTTCATTTAAGGCTTCTTTAACATTAACATTAAGATTGTTTGTAGATTGCATGGAAGTTTTCCCCCTGATTTTCTTTAAATACCATCCTAATTTTAGGCAAATTAAGGGATAGTGTCAATCTTTCAAAAGAAATGCAGTGCCTTTTCTTGAGAAACCTGGCAAAAGAGCATAAAATGAATATGGACGTTTTTTGGTAGGTAAGAAGGTATAAGACTTTCTCACAGCATAAATGTAACTAAGACCGTGAAAATGGATTGTTGTCCCAAGTTTTCTAGTCATCGTATATTACGGAGGTTTACTCACATGATTGAAATAAAGGAAGTGCAGGTTGAAGCATTGTTCGAAAAAGTAATCCAAGGGTTGCAGAACAATGAAAATGCCCGACTTGTTAGCATTACAAAGAAAATACAAACGACGGACGCCCTGGAGTTTTATGAGCAAGCTAGATTTATGGGTAAGAATCGAACCTTTTGGACAAACTCAAATCGAAGTTTGTTTTTAGTAGGGATCGGTGAAGCATATGAAATTGTCGCGAATCAATCTCGCTTCAAAGAAACGAAGCAGCAGTGGGATCATTTATTGGAACAGGCTGTGATTCATAATCCATATCAACTACCAGGTACAGGTGTGATTGCACTCGGAGGTATGTCCTTTGATCCAAAGAAAAATACAACGGAATTATGGAAGCATTTTAAACCGAGTCAATTTATGATACCGGAGTTTCAGCTAGCGAATTATCAAGACGAATCCTATTTTACGATGAATGTTTTCGTGAAGAAGGATGACCATCCAGGCCAATTGGCAGCAGCAACTAGACAATTGGAGGCAAAACTTTTGCAACCGAATCATTTGGAGGCCGAAGCATTAACAATTGATAAAAGGGTAGAAATCGATCCAGAAGGCTGGAAAGAGAGTGTTCGTACAGCAACAAGTGAAATTCGTAACAAGAAGGCAGAGAAAATTGTTCTGGCACGTGAAGTACGCTTAACCTTTAATAAAAAGGCGGAAAGTGGTGCTATCATAAATAAACTGTTAGATACGCAGGCGAATAGTTATATATTTGCATTTGAAAAGCTTGAGGATTGTTTTATCGGTGCAACCCCAGAACGGTTGGTAAAGGTTGAGCAGGATCAGCTTCTTTCAACCTGTTTAGCGGGTACTGCTCCAAGAGGTGAGACAAAAGCAGAGGATGACCGGATCAGCAATGAGCTCTTGCATGATGAAAAAAATCGCCAAGAACATGATTTTGTTGTGCAAATGATTAAGCGGTCGATCAAGGATTATTGTACAGATTTAGTCATTCCGGATGTACCGGTCGTCTATCCACTCAAGAATTTACAACATTTATATACTCCTGTTACAGCTAAACTAAAAGCGGGATACAGTATCTTTGACATTATTGAACAGTTGCATCCAACACCAGCATTAGGTGGTACTCCACGGGAAGAGTCACTAGCATTCATTAGAGAAAATGAAGCACTCGACCGTGGTTGGTATGGTGCTCCAGTCGGCTGGTTGGATAGTAATCAAAACGGAGAATTTGCGGTAGCGATTCGCTCTGCATTAATTCATGGTGACAGTGCATCCTTATTTGCCGGATGTGGCGTAGTTAAGAATTCTGATCCAGAGGAAGAATATGAAGAAACGAATATTAAATTAATGCCAATGCTATCTGTTTTAGGGGGATGAAGGAATGGAACATACAGAAATACTAACCAGATATACAGCTAATTTTGTGGATGAACTCGTAAAGAGCGGTGTAACAGATGTGGTTATCTCACCAGGATCGAGGTCAACCCCAATGGCCCTAACCTTTACTGAACATCCATCCATTAAAGAATGGATACTTATTGATGAGCGTTCTGCGGCATTTTTTGCAATGGGGATTGCGAAACAAACGAAGCGTGCGGTTGCACTACTATGCACTTCGGGAACAGCAGCAGCAAATTATTTCCCTGCCATCGTAGAATCGCATTATAGTAGGGTGCCATTACTCGTTATTACAGCGGATCGACCTCATGAATTACGTGGAGTCGGTGCACCACAAGCGATTGAGCAAGTGAAGTTATACGGGGATTATGTAAAAGAATTTCATGAGATGGCGTTACCTGAAGCCACACCGGAAATGCTAAATTATGTTCGAAATAAGGCGGCACATGCGGTATATATTGCTGAGGAGGGAAATCCAGGTCCTGTTCACCTCAACTTTCCATACCGTGAACCACTTAATCCCGATTTTTCCTTAGATGCAATTTGGGAGCCGACTGGTTACGGTGATTATGAGCGAATCCATCAAGTATCACTTGATGGTCGCAAACGACTTACAACGAAACAATTAGAGCTACTTACTGAAAAGTTAAGTACAAAGAAGAAAGGGGTTATCGTCTGTGGCCCGCAAGTAGATGAAGATTTTGCAGAAGCAGTCACAACACTTGCAGCACATTGGGGTATCCCGATTTTAGCGGATCCTTTGTCACAGGTTCGGTCTGGAAAACATGCAAAGGATAATGTTATCGAAAGCTATGATGCCTTTTTAAGAAATGCAACCATTCGGAAGCAACTGAAACCGGAGTTCATTATTCGCTTTGGGGCGATGCCTGTTTCGAAATCGTATCTTTTCTACTTAAAAGAGAATAAGGACGTCATGCAGTTTGCAATTGAAAACAGTGCAGGCTACCGTGAACCTACTGGAAATAATACGGAATTTATCTTCGCTGATGCTGTAGAGCTTTGTAAGGACCTATTTTCACATGCGCCGGAAATGGATTTCAATCTGGCCTTTCTACAAACGTGGAAGAAAATGAATTACATCGCTAAAACAGAGCTGTTGCATGGTGCTGAGGATCAGATTACAGAAGGCGAAGCAGTACGAGGACTTGTCGATGTCATTCCAGAAAATAGTAGTGTATATGTTGCGAATAGTATGCCAATCCGTGATTTTGATACGTTTATGCTGACAACAGACAAATCATTTACAGTACTGGCAAATCGTGGAGCGAATGGGATTGATGGACTACTCTCTAGTGGGAGTGGTGCAGCAACAGCGGGGAATCCGGTGACAATTGTTAGTGGCGATCTATCGTTTTTCCATGATATGAATGGGCTGCTAGCTGCGAAGCATTATCAGTTGAATGTCACGATTCTGTTAATTAATAATAATGGTGGGGGAATCTTCTCATTCCTATCTCAAGCAAATGATAAAAAACATTTTGAAGCATTATTTGGTACCCCACTGAATATCGACTTCCAGCATGCGGTAACGATGTATGGAGGGGAATATAATCTTGCTAATACAGAAGCAGAGCTGAAAGAAATGCTTACAAAGAGCTTTCAGGAAAAAGGATTACATGTAATTGAAATTAAGACAGATCGTACGGAGAATGTTGACTGGCATCGCGGAAAGTGGCAAACAATCGAACAAGAAATTCTGAAAGGCAAGGAATAATTCATTGTATTATCAAACAGATACTTCAAGTTATTGGTATGAAGTGCATGGCGAAGGAATCCCTGTAGTTTTGTTGCATGGTTTCACCGGAAGTACTGCAACATGGCAGCATTTTATTGAACAGCAGGATAAGAAGTTGCAAATCATCACCATTGATTTACCGGGTCACGGAAGAACGAAAACGAAAGAAGCTGTAACAATGGAAATATGCTGTCGTGATTTAGCACAGCTCTTTCGACTTCTACAGCTGGAAACCCTCCATCTATTAGGCTATTCAATGGGTGGGAGAACAGCACTATCATTTGCAATACTTTATCCGGAAATGATCGAAACCTTGATTTTAGAAAGTGCATCCCCTGGATTAATGACCGCTGAGGAGCGAAAGATGCGAGTGAAGAAGGATGAATTGTTAGCACAGAAGATAGAACAAGATGGACTTGTATCCTTTATTAATTTTTGGCAGGATATTCCATTATTCCAGACTCAAAAAGCGTTGCCAATTCATGTTCAGCAAATGATTCGGACTGAGAGACTATCCCAAACGGAACAAGGGCTAGCAGACTCGCTTCGGTTTATGGGTACAGGAAAACAGCCGTCATGGTGGAAGAAGTTAAATACCTTCAAGCAACCGGTTTTATTAATGGCTGGCTCGCTCGATTCCAAGTTTGTAGCGGTTAATCAGAAAATGAAGAACAGTATGGAATTAAGCGAATTAGTGATTGTTGAAAATGCCGGACATGCAATTCACATTGAAAAACCAGCAATTTTTGGTACACTAGTAAGTGAGTATATTATAAGCAAGCAATAGCCAGGGTGATTTTACAGCCCGCAATATGGTTACATAGTGTCAATATTAGGAGGAATAATATGACTGTACAATGGGAAGAAGCAAAGAAATATGAAGAAATATTTTATGAGAAATATGATGGTGTTGCGAAAGTTACAATCAATCGCGAACATAAGCGTAATGCCTTTACACCATTAACCGTAAATGAAATGATTGATGCATTTGCAGATGCTCGTGACGATTCTTCAATCGGTGTCATTATTTTAACAGGTGCTGGAGATAAAGCATTCTGTTCTGGTGGTGACCAAAGTGTACGGGGAAATGGTGGATATGTTGGCAGTGACAATATTCCACGCTTAAACGTACTTGATTTGCAACGCTTAATCCGGACAATTCCAAAACCAGTGATTGCAATGGTAAATGGTTACGCAATTGGTGGAGGACATGTGTTACATGTTGTCTGTGATTTAACGATTGCATCGGATAATGCGATTTTCGGTCAAACTGGACCAAAAGTAGGTAGCTTTGATGCTGGATATGGCGCAGGTTATCTTGCCCGCATGGTCGGTCATAAGCGTGCACGTGAAATCTGGTATCTTTGCCGTCAGTACAATGCAGAAGAAGCATATGAAATGGGAATGGTAAATAAAGTCGTTCCATTTGAGCAGCTGGAAGAGGAGACATTGCAATGGTGTGAAGAAATATTGGAAAAATCACCAATGGCACTTCGCTTCCTAAAGGCATCATTCAATGCAGATACAGATGGGTTAGCTGGATTACAGCAATTTGGCGGAGATGCAACCTTGCTTTACTATACAACTGATGAAGCAAAAGAAGGAAGAGATGCCTTCAAAGAAAAGAGAAAACCAAACTTCAAACAGTTCCCGCGCTTCCCTTGATCCATATTTCATGATACAAGAAGTAAAAACCTTTGCTACCAAAAGCAAAGGTTTTTGCTTGTTAACATCATAAACTTTACATTTCACAATGAAAGGAAATCATACATATGACAGAAATAATTCCACATTGGGTAACAAAGCAGGCGGACATCAACCCGGATGGTATCGCAGTTGAAATGGACCATGGCGATACCCTTACATTTGCTGAATTAAAAGAAGCCAGCCAGCGTTTTGCACGAAAATTGGCGGAAATAGGGGTTTCTAAAGGAATGCATGTTGGAATTTTATCGACAAATAGCCTTGATATGATTACGGCAATCCATGCACTTAGTTATTTAGATGCCGTTGGGGTTCTGCTCAACATTCGCCTAACGACTGAAGAAATCAATTACCAGCTGGAAGATGCAGAGGTAAGCCATCTACTGACAGCTGAACAACTTAATGAGAAAGAGAAAACCGCACTTAATGTAGGAAAAATCCTATCTTTTTCAGAGATCCAGTCTTACGGTGAAAAAGATGTATTACTTTGTACAGAACTTAATTTAGATGCAACGTTTACGATAATTTATACATCAGGCACGACCGGTTTTCCGAAAGGTGTCATCCACACATATGGAAACCATTGGTGGAGTGCCATCGGTTCCGCGCTTAATTTAGGACTGGAGAAACAGGATAAATGGTTAATTCCTTTGCCACTTTTTCATGTAAGTGGATTATCAACCTTAATTAAAAGCGTTATTTACGGGATGCCGATTTATTTACTGAAAAAATTCGATGAAGCCACCGTCCATGAGGCAATCATGGAGAAGGGGATAACGATTGTTTCTGTTGTTACGGTAATGGTGCAACGCTTAATCAAGCAATTAGGTGAAAAGAGCTACCCGTACACATTGAGATGTTTGCTTTTAGGTGGAGGACCGGCACCAAGACCATTGCTTGAGGAGGCAAGGGATAGGGATATTCCTGTGTTCCAGTCGTATGGAATGACAGAAACTGCTTCGCAAATTGTAACACTTAGCCCAAAGGATGCACTAGAGAAAGTCGGTTCAGCAGGTAAACCGCTTTTCCCAGCTCAACTAAAGATCGTGGACCAAGATGAAACGAATGTGGGAGAAATCCATGTTAAAGGTCCAATGGTAACAAGGGGATATTATAAGAATGATGCGGCGAATGAAGCATCAATAAAAGATGGTTGGTTAGCGACAGGCGATCTAGGATATTTAGATGAAGATGGATTTTTATATGTCGTGGATCGTAGAAAGGATTTAATCATTTCTGGTGGGGAAAATATTTATCCATCGGAAATCGAAAGTGTCTTATCGGCAATGGAGCAGATCAAAGAAGTAGGGGTTACTGGGAAAAAGGATGAACAATGGGGAGCAGTACCTGTTGCTTTCATCGTGAAGAACCAAGAAGTAACGAGTGAAGAAGTTCTTGCCTTTGCTGAAAAACGATTAGCAAAATATAAGCTGCCGAAGGAAATTCATTTCGTTGCCGAACTACCGCGAAATGCGGCAAATAAATTGGTTCGTAATAAATTGCTCAACTAACGAGTTCTTCCGATTTTGTTCGTAGTATACTTTTCATACTAGTTGCCGAAATTAAGAACAGGAGGTGCGGTATGGAAAAGAAAACGTATTATGTAAACATAGGCACTGGTGAGATTTCGGAGGTTAGAAACGAGAACAATCATGCGTTTTCGATACAAGCAACAACATCGGAGATTAGTCAGTTGAGAAGGAAAATGGATAATATGCACGATTCCAGCATCGATTCATTTATTCGCGCGCAAATCCCATTTATAGAGTACCATCACGACCAAGCAAACGACCAATACGATGCAAATCTATTGGAAGCATATCAACTCATCCACCAGTTAGGGAATTCACAAACCAAAGCACATATTGAAAGTATGGATGTATTACCAAACAATCATGAATAAGCAGCAACTGCAGTTATTGTCGATATTATGGTAGCTAAGAAAGTATAAAATATTTCTTACTACATAAATGCAACTGAGGCTGTCACCTAAAGACTTGGTTAAACCTTAGTTTTTTAATGTTTACTCTTTATGGTAATGAGGAATAGCCTACTATAGTATAAAGATAGTACGGACCTATCTTAAAGGGGATGTTAAAATGATGCACAATTTAAAAAGAAATAGCAAATGGATGCTTTGTGTTTTAAGTGTAGGCGTAATTCTGTTACTATTAGTCGTAAGCAATCATAATCCTGTACCTGTTCAAGCAAAAAATCATCAAGAAATTACTTCGACATTAGGTAGTATGGCAAAAGGTCAACAAGAATCCATTCCAGAACTTACACACCAAAATATTGTTGAACTAACGGACCGCTTTATGAATACAATAGTACAACCAACAGATGAAAATTATCGGGTACTAAATTATGTTACAATAGATGAACTACTGGATGCATTTGCAGTATTCATTGATCGTGAGATCGTGGCTGAATACGTTGATTATTATTACCATCAGGAAGCGGATGGAATCTATATTCTGCCAACAGAAACACCACCATGGTTTGAAGAAGATAATGATTATGAAGTGCAGCAGGTAAGTGAAAATAAAGTATTGGTAAATCAATATAACGAATCAGAGCTACAGGGAAACTATAGCATACGTATAGAATTTACGTATAATGGTTCCACTTGGACAATAACGGGCATTACACATCATGATTCGTTTCGAACGTAAGATAAGGGGAGCCCCAGTGAAAGAAGTTTCACTTGATTTAAAAGAGAAAAGGGTAGTTGATAAGTTGAAAATATTTAGGGATTATTACAACAATGAGGTGAAGCTTTCCTTTGAAGATCATCCTTTCTCCAAGGAGCCAAAACATGTATGGGTGATTTGCAAACATCAGGGAAAATGGCTTTTAACAAAGCATAGTGAGCGTGGGTTGGAATTTCCTGGTGGAAAAATTGAAATCGGGGAAAATGCTGAGCAGGCAGCAATCCGTGAGGTGAAGGAAGAAACCGGAGGAACAGTAGAAAGTATTGTATATATTGGTCAATATATTGTTTATGGGAAAAGCGATACCGTTATTAAGAATGTCTATTGTGCAAATGTAGATCAATTAATCACTCAAGCAACCTATTATGAAACAGATGGGCCACAATTGCTTGAACGTATACCGCGAAATGTACGGTATGATGGTCGATACAGCTTCGTCATGAAGGATGGCGTGTTAGAACATTGCATGGAGTATATTAATAATCAAAGTATTTCCTTACGTCCGGTATAGAAAAAAATGTAACGCTTGGTGAGAAATTCCCCAAGCGTTTTCCTCACGTATTAGACAAGACCACAACGCACTTTATGTCGTATGCTTGATCAGCCATTTTTCAAGCCGCTCAACAACCTTATACATAATTGCCGCAAGAATTGCGATAATCACTAGACTCGCCATTACAAGGGTGAAATCGAATACCTGGAATCCATAAATGATTAAATAACCCAGTCCTTGCTTCGAAACAAGGTATTCCCCAACGATAACCCCAACCCATGACAATCCCACATTTACCTTGAGTGTAGAAATCATAGCCGGAAGTGCCGCTGGAAAAATCGCCTCTCTAAAAATTTGTGCCTTCGATGCACCAAAGCTTCTTAATACTTTTTCATAGTTTGGATCCACTTCATTAAAGGCCGAATAGACAACAAGGGTTGTCACGATAACGGAAATAATAAACCCCATCGCAATAATAGAAAAGTATCCTGGTCCAAATGCAACAATTAGGATTGGTCCAAGCGCAACCTTTGGCATCGCGTTAAAAACAACAAGATATGGATCCATGACCTTGGAAAACCGGGCAGATGACCAAAGTAAAATGGCAATCAGAATCCCACCAATTGTTCCAATGATAAAGCCTAAAATGGTTTCAAACAATGTAATCGACAGGTGTCCGAAGATCGAGCCGTTTGCAAATCTTGTAATGAGCAAATCGATAACCTTTGATGGCGAGCTAAATAATAAGGGATCAATCCAATAGAATCTGCTCGCAACCTCCCATAATGCTACAAAAAAAATTAGGATGGCCACCTGCCAAGTGATAACAACTTTCTTTTCTCGTTGTAGGTGTCTCTTATAATTTTCAAATAAGTGTTGATCTGTTTTTTGCTTCATATCCTCTAGAACACCACCTTGCTTGCTGATTCTTTCTTGTCTAATTCTTCCCAGATTTTATCGAATAGCAGCTGATATTTCTGATGCTTCCTGACGAGAATTGGTGTCTCATTTCTTAATTCGATTGGTACTTCAAATACTTTGGCAATCGAACCTGGATTTGCATTCATAATGAAAACACGATCACTCATTGCAATTGCTTCACCGATATCATGTGTCACAAGAACTGCAGTTTTGTGATAGTTTTTAAATAACTTTGCAACTAAATTTTCGAGCTTCAATTTTGTCTGGTAATCAAGGGCAGAAAATGGCTCATCAAGTAATAAAAGCTTTGGATCATTAATTAATGTCCGAACTAATGCAACACGCTGCCGCATCCCACCTGATAACGCGCTCGGATACTTTTCTGCAACATTTGGAAGTCCAACAACTTCTAATAGTTCTAATGCTCGTGCTCGCGTTTCATCGGTATGTTGATTCTGAATCCTCGGTCCAAGTAAAATATTATCAATAATTGTCTTCCAAGGAAAAAGGTAATCCTGTTGAAGCATATAACCAATTGATAAATCGGTATTGCTAATTGATTTGTGCTGGAGATAGACATCTCCAGCAGTTTGCTTCATTATTCCAGCGATAATGGATAGAATGGTAGATTTTCCACAACCACTTGGTCCGAGTAGGGAAATAAATTCCCCCTCCTTCACTGAAAGGGAAATATTATCTAACGCCTTTGTGAAGCCATTTTTTGAAAAATAATGATGTGAAACATGATCCAAGGTTAGAAATGACACGTTATTTCCTCCTTAGTTACTGATTACATCTTCTGCAAACGTAGTATTAACCAAATCTTCATATGGCACATCTGCTGGCAGTTCACCGGCTTCATCCATAATGCCTTTTAAGTTATTCCATTCGGCTTCGTCTAAAATTGGATCTGTCGCAAATGAGCCTTGATTTTTGTAACGTTCAATAGAAGAAGCTAATATTTCTAAGTCTGTATCCTCAAAATAAGGTTCAATCACTTTTGCAATCTCTTCTGCACTGTTTTCTGTTACCCATTGCTGTGCTTTGTAAATTGCCCTCGTAAATTTCGTAATGGTTTCAGGGTTATCATCTAGAAAACTTTGTTTTGCCATAAATACGGTATATGGCACTGTGCCAGATTCCTCACCAAACGATGCAACAATGTGACCTTGGCCCGCTTGTTCTAAGACACTTGCAGTTGGCTCGAATAGTTGAACATACTCATAATCACCAGAAGCAAATGCACCTGGAATATTTGCAAAATCGATGTTTTGCGTTAATTCTAAATCAGCATGTGGATCAATCCCATGTTGCTTTAAGACATATTCGCCAACCATTTGTGGCATTCCACCAATCCGCTGTCCTAAAAAATTACTTCCTACAACGTTTTCCCAAGAAAAATTGGAATCTGGGTCTTTCGCCACTAAAAATGTGCCATCTGTTTGTGTTAATTGTGCAAAGTTAATTGCATAGTCCTTTGAATCCTGCGCATAAACGTAGATGGAGGTTTCTGAGCCAACGAGTGCAATATCGGCACCACCTGAAAGTAAAGCAGTCATCGTTGTATCTCCGCCCCATGTTGTTTGCAGTTCTACTTCAAGTCCTTCTTCTTTAAAATAACCTTGCTCAAGTGCTACATATTGTGGTGCATAGAAGAGAGATCTTGTAACTTCGGCTAAATTTATTTTCGTTGCTTCTGATGAACTGCAGGCGGATAGGAGCAGTAGAAATAAAAATGCAAATAAAGTGAAAATCGTCATTTTTCTCATCACATTCGACCCTTTCAAAATAAGTAATTTTAGCAGGTAAAAGTGTTTTATTGCTTTTCCATTGCTAAGGTACACTTGGGATTTCTAAAGTTAACACAGTTTATGCGATGGTAAAAAAATGTGTGAATGCCTATACCGAGAGTTGTAATGATATATTGTTGCTGCTTGGGAAAGGACGGCAAAATAGAAAAACTGATATATTAAGAAGAATGGCTGACATCCGATAAAAGTTGAGATGTGAACGATTTGTTTGTCTGTGCTACTTAATAATCATCAAACGTAATCCCACCAGAGAGAACAAAAGCTTAAAGCAAGTTTGAGCTGTGTACGGAGGTGAGGGAAGTCTCGCTACAGCTTAGCGCTGGAGCTGGACATGGCTGTTCTCGGTAATTAAGTTACCCACAGCGCCCAATTTTATAGTTTCCTAAGAAAAGAAAAAACCGACTTCATGATAGAAGTCGGTAAATAGGATGAATCTAAGCATTTTGTTGAGGAGACATGCTACCTCAACTTTCACTCATATAAGAAATCCTTTTGGGATGAGTAAACAGGGCTATCTTCGTTGCGCTTATTCGTTAAGAAAGTCGTTATACTTTCTCATCTACCAAATTAACCTTTGTATAGTGGACCTGCTTGCTTAATGCTTTTCCTAACTTCGACGAAATTTTCGAAATTACGATGAAATTTCATTGCTAAGGATCTTGCAGCAAGGTCATACGCGACTTTATCTTGCCAAGTATATCTCGGAATTAGAATACTGTCAGGTACGCCGGGAATAGATGAGGGAATCTGTAAACCGAAGATTTCATCTACCGTTGTCTCTACTGTATTAAGCTCTCCTTCTAGTGCGGAATGGATCATTGCCCGAGTATAGGAAAGCTTCATACGTTCGCCAACACCATAAGCGCCACCAGTCCAACCAGTATTTACAAGAAATACATTTGCATTATATATATCAATTTTTTCACCAAGCATTTCTGCATATCTAGCTGGTGCTAATGGAAGGAATGGCGAACCAAAGCAAGCAGAAAATGTTGCCTGTGGTTCCGTAATACCTCTTTCAGTTCCAGCTAATTTACTCGTGTAACCGCTAAGAAAATGGTACATAGCTTGTTCCTTCGTTAGCCTGCTAATTGGCGGAAATGTGCCTGAAGCATCGGCAGTTAGGAAAATAATTGTATTTGGATGTCCTGCAACACTAGGAGACATGATATGATCAATATTTTCTAGCGGGTATGCTGCCCTAGTGTTTTCTGTTAATACAGTGTTGGCATAATCAGGAATTCTCGTATCATCATCTAGAATCACATTTTCTAGTACTGTACCGAACCGGATTGCATTGAAAATCTGTGGTTCTTTCTCCTGTGACAGGTTAATACACTTCGCATAGCAGCCACCTTCAATATTAAATACTCCATCAGGTCCCCAACCATGCTCATCATCACCTATCAGACGGCGGTGTGGGTCAGCAGATAGTGTCGTTTTACCGGTGCCAGAAAGGCCGAAGAATAATGCGACGTCCCCCTCCAGGCCAACATTTGCTGAACAATGCATGGATAATATATCCTGCTGTGGTAATAGATAATTCATAATTGAAAAGATCGATTTCTTTATTTCTCCAGCGTACTCCGTGCCCCCGATTAAGATAATTCGTTTTTTAAAGGAAATCATAATAAAGGTCTCTGAATTTGTTTTATCTACAACAGGATCTGCTTTGAAATTAGGTGCAGAAATGACCGTGAATTCCGCTTGATGTGTTTTCAGCTCTGTTTGTGAAGCCTTAATAAATAATTGGCGTGAGAATAGGTTGTGCCATGCATATTCGGTGATAACTTGAATCGGCAATCGGTAATTAGCATCTGCGCCGGCGAACCCTTGGAACGAATAAACTTCGTCTTTTACTTTTAAATAATCAATCATTTTCTGGTATAGATTTTCAAAGTAGACTTCTTCGATTGGTTGATTTATGGGTCCCCAATTGATAAATGTGTCACAAATTTCATCTTTAACGATAAATTTATCTTCTGGAGAGCGGCCGGTATACTTTCCGGTTGTAGCACGAACAGCGCCGGTATTCGTTAAAGTGCCTTCATTTCGTTCCAGGATTTTTTCGACTAATTGCGGTACAGATAAGTTATGCTGCATGTTTTCTTGAGAAATTAATTCTTTCACCAAAGACTTTTCCACAGTTTTCATCTCGATTTCTCCCGCCTTTATAAGTTATACAATAAGTTTATTCATTATTTCTAACATTCATTAAATCTGATTTTTAATTAGTATAACACATTAATTTTAATAGTCCATACCAATAATGCATGTTTTTAATATTTTATGGAATTTATTTCAAATATGGGAGTAGTTAGACTTTTTTCTCTATATTAAAACTTTCTTGAAACTTTCCCCTTGTCTTGGAGTGCACTCCAAGGTATATACTAATATTGTCGGTCACCAAACACACCCAGGTGGTGATGTCTACAGTGGTACCAAATACACAGGCGGGAAGTAATATTCGCCTAACGATCCAATTACCCTAATAAGAAACCTAAGAAGGATGATTTATTTGAACATTAAAGCAGTAAGTGAAAAAACGGGTGTATCCGCTGATACGATTCGTTACTACGAACGAATCGGCTTAATACCGCCAGTAAAAAGAAATAAGAACGGTGTGCGTGTTTTTGACGATGAAGATATTCGTTGGATTGAATTTTCTCGTCATATGCGTGAAGCAGGGCTATCCATCGAGTCACTAATCGAGTACATTGCATTATTTAAAGATGGTGATGATTCCACAATACCTGCTCGTGTAGACATTTTAAATAATGAACGTAACGATTTACAAAAACGGATCAATATCATGCAAAGTGCACTTGATCGCTTGATTTTTAAGATTAATAACTATGAGAGTCATGTTGTTCCAGCAGAAAAGGAACTTCGTGAATTTGATTAATGATAGTTATGAAATACAGATTTCGAAAAACCGTTATTTTATTAGTACTACATAATACAGAGGAGGTTCAATGATGGAATATGTAAAATTTGGCAATACCGGTATGGATGTTTCCCGTATTTGTTTAGGTGCAATGGGTTTCGGTGATAGCGAGAAATGGATTCACAAATGGGTTTTGAATGAAGAACATAGTCGACCTGTTATCAAGAAAGCCCTCGATTTAGGGATTAATTTCTTTGATACCGCGAATATTTATTCAATGGGCGAAAGTGAAAACGTTCTCGGCAATGCATTGAAGGACTATGCAAAACGTGACGATATTGTCCTTGCAACAAAGGTTCATCAAACAATGCGTCCAGGTCATCCTAATGGTGGCGGGTTATCTCGTAAAGCAATTATGAGTGAAATTGATCATAGTTTGGAGCGTTTGGGAACAGATTATGTAGATTTATATATTATTCATCGTTGGGATTATGACACACCAATTGAAGAAACGATGGAAGCTCTTCATGATGTCGTTAAATCAGGAAAAGCGCGTTACATTGGTGCTAGTGCTATGTACGCTTGGCAGTTCCAAAAAGCACAATATACAGCAAAGCATAATGGCTGGACGAAATTTGTCTCGATGCAAAACCACTACAATATGATTTACCGCGAAGAAGAACGTGAAATGATTCCATTCTGTCGAGACGAAAAAATTGCAATTACGCCATACAGTCCACTCGCTTCTGGTCGTTTGACTCGTGATTGGTCGGAAACAACGCTTCGTTCTGAAACAGACATGACCCAACATGCGAAATATGATCCTATGATGGAGGCGGATCGCAGTATCGTAAAGCGTTTGGCTGAAGTAGCAACCAATCACGGTGTTACTCGGGATAAGATTGCGTTAGCATGGCTTCTTAACAAAGATCAAGTTATCGCACCAATCATCGGTGCCCAAAAAGAAGGCCATCTTGAGAGTGCGGTAGCTGCACTTGACATTCACTTAACTCTTGATGAGATGAATTATTTAGAGGAATTATATATTCCTCATCCAGTAGTAGGGGCACTCGCAAATCCAGAAAACAATTAATAAAGGAGCAAATCAAATATGAAAAATGAAGCATTAAAAAATAGTACAATATTTCCCTTAGGTGAAAAAGTTACGGATAATTCATTGGTGATGCCTATCTTTCCATGGTTTTTACAGACCCTAAACCACTAAATGCGCCAATTGGTAACGTAACCTTTGCCCCAGGTGCGAGAAACAGCTGGCCTATGCATGATGTATGTCAAGTATTGCTTGTAACTGGCGGAGAAGGCTGGTATCAAGAAGAAGGTAAAATCGCATAACTATTGAAAACTGGTGATGTGGTCAATATTCCGGCTAACGTAAAACAATGGCACGATGCGACCAAATATTCTTGGTTCGTTCACCTGGCAATGACTGTTGGTGAAACAGAATGGTTAGAGCCGGTTTCTGATGAGCAATACGACAAACTTTAATATTTATAAAGGGAGGGTAACATAATGTTTTGACTCTACCACGGTGTTATTACACCGTGGTATTTTTAATATACGTGGGAATTTATTATTGACATGAACCAAGGGATTCGTTAATCTAATAAAGAACGGATACTCTCTTATTCAGAGTCGGTGGAGGGACAGACCCGATGAAGCCCAGCAACCATCACATCATGTGAAAAGGTGCTAACCTGATGCAAGGAAAATTCCTTGAACAATAAGAGTGAAAGGCCCGGTAACCCTTTCCTCATTTATAGGAAGGGCTTTTTTTACTTTATAGAGTAAATATTTCTACTTTCTCAGGTACGTTGAATAAAATTAATCATATCTTACTAGATAGAGATCCGTAACACTATATAAAGGGGAGTAAGCCAGATGGCTGCAAATCGTCGTTTATTTACATCAGAGTCTGTAACAGAAGGACATCCAGATAAAATGTCTGATCAAATCTCAGACGCAATTTTAGATGCAATTTTAGAAAAGGATCCATATGCGCGTGTCGCATGTGAAACTACAGTAACTACAGGATTAGTATTAGTTGCAGGAGAAATATCAACTAGTACGTATGTCGATATCCCGGCAATTGTTCGCCAAACAGTGAAGGAAATTGGCTACACTAGAGCAAAATACGGCTTTGATGCAGAAACATGTGCAGTAATGACTGCAATTGATGAACAATCCGCGGATATTGCTGGGGGTGTAGACAAGGCACTTGAAGCACGTCAAGGAAAAATGAGTGAAGCAGAAATTGATGCCATTGGTGCAGGGGATCAAGGATTAATGTTTGGCTTTGCATGTGATGAAACGGAAGAATTAATGCCATTGCCTATTTCTTTGGCACATAAACTTGCAAAACGTTTGACAGATGTACGTAAAGATAAAACATTGGATTATCTTCGTCCAGATGGGAAGACACAAGTAACAATTGAATACGATGAAAATGATACTCCAATCCGTGTCGATACGATTGTTATTTCTACACAGCACCACCAAGATATTACAACAGAACAAATTGAAAAAGATATGATTGAACAAGTCATTCGTCCAATCGTTCCAGAAGCACTTCTGGATGATGAAACAAAATATTTCATCAATCCAACAGGGCGCTTTGTAATCGGCGGACCACAAGGTGATGTAGGATTAACAGGTCGCAAAATTATTGTTGACACATATGGTGGATATGCTCGCCATGGTGGTGGGGCATTTAGTGGGAAAGATGCTACAAAAGTAGATCGTTCCGCAGCATATGCAGCCCGCTACGTAGCAAAAAATATCGTTGCAGCAGATCTTGCTAAATCATGTGAAGTTCAACTTGCTTATGCAATCGGTGTTGCTGAACCAGTTTCCATTGCGATAAATACGTTTGGAACAGGCATTGTCGCTGAGGATGTTCTAGTTGAAGCGGTTCGTCAATTATTTGACCTTCGTCCAGCTGGAATTATTAATATGCTAGATTTAAGAAAACCAATCTTCCGAAACACGGCTGCATATGGTCATTTTGGTAGAACAGATATCAAGTTCCCATGGGAAAAAACAGATAAAGTGAATGAATTAAAGGCTTTATTGGTGAAATAATGTTTTAGGTCGTTTGGCAATAGTTGTGCTGAACGACCTATTTTATATTGCTTAGGAAACTATAAAATTTGAATGCTGTGGATAACTTTATTACCGAAACAGCCACGTCCAGCTCCAGCGCCCAGCGAGACTCCCCTCCCCTCCGTACGATATAAGTCAAGGAGAAGTTCGACTAAGTTCGCCACGTCCTGTGGCAACGTCGAACCACCTTACGTCCGTGAGGCGCAGTCCGTATACAGCTCAAACTTGCTTTAAGCTTTTGATCTTGGAAAGGATGAACGGATTGGGGGGAATGAAAGAAATCGGCAATCCTGCCGATTTCTTCACAAACCTAATTCTGTATTTTCCTTATAATATTGCCCTTTTTCTACGTATGATTTCCTTACTCTATCCATTTCCACATAATCTGCATCGTTTAGATTGCGAATAACTTTTGCTGGTCTGCCAAATGCAAGGGTATTTGCGGGAATCCTTTTACCTGGTGGGACTAAGCTACCTGCACCAATGAATGCATTCTCGCCAATCTCTGCCCCATCGAGAATGATTGATCCCATCCCGATTAGTGCATTTTTGCGGACGATTGCCGAGTGCAACGTTACTTGATGTCCAACTGTAACATCGTCTTCGATAATTAATGGCTTGTTAGGACTCTGGTGCAGCATGGATAAATCCTGAATGCTTACCCTTTTGCCTATCTTTGTTGGTGCTACATCCCCACGAATAACGGTGTGAAACCAGATGCTTGATTGTTCATCAATCGTCACGTCACCAACAATAACGGCATCTTCTGCAATAAAAGCTGTTTCATGAATGTTTGGCTTGCTCCCTTTATATTCGCCAATCAATTGCAATCCCCTCCAGTATGTATAATTTCCATTCCGTATATTACCAAAAATTTGATGCTATAATATTGAGTATAACAAACTTTCAACAATTGATTGAGAGAAATGATGGAGCGGAGGAAGCAGATTGACTACAAATGTACCAAGGACAGCAGTGACATTGCTTAGAGCAGTGTATCGTGATATTTTTCCTGAAGTTAATGAAGCATTGGACTATTGGAAAAGAAGGGCAGAGCAAATTCCTGATCTGGAATTGCGGACACAGGCGCTAGCCAGTATTAATTCAAAACGATTTCATTGTCAAGGTGGTGCTGTATATGCACTTTTAGCGGCAAATAACCAAAAAAGGGCGATTCAATTTATTGTGGCCTATCAGACAATTAGCGATTATCTAGATAATCTTTGTGATCGAAGCACATCGATGGATCCGGATGACTTCCGTTTATTGCATCAATCAATGGAGGATGCACTTTCCCCAACGAATAATGTGGAAAATTATTATAAATTAAGGGAGGAACAGGAGGATGGGGGCTATTTAGCTGATCTCGTGCAAACCTGCCAACAAATAATGGGTGAAATCCCGACATATTCTGTTATCAAGCCGTTTTTGTTGGAGCTTGAAGCAATGTATAGTGATCTTCAAGTACATAAGCATGTACTTGTGGAAGAGAGAGTTCCTCGATTAACTACCTGGTATGAAGAGAGCAAGGGAAAAACACCAACCCTAACCTGGTATGAATTTGCAGCAGCTGCTGGGTCGACGTTAGGAATCTTTTGTTTTGTTTCTTATGCACTAGGAGGCAAGATGACAAGCGAACTTGCATCTGAAATCTATAACGGATATTTTCCGTATATGCAAGGCTTACATATTCTACTTGATTATTTTATTGATCAGCAAGAGGATGAACAAGAAGGGGATTTAAATTTCTGTAGCTTCTATCCAAACAAAGAACAAATGAATTTACGTTTTCATTATTTTATCGAGCAAACGGCAACGCATGTTCAAATGCTGCCAGACAAAAAGTTCCATGGGATGATACAACAAGGTTTAGTTGCTTTATATTTAGGAGATGCGAAAGTGAAACAGCTTGATGATGGTGAGAAAATGACAAAAGCACTTTTACATGCGAGTGGGGGCATGGCGAAATTTTTCCATTGGAATATAAAAATGTATTATAAGCGTGCGAGATAAGGAGAGGAACGAGTGGGGTACACGTATAATAAGGAATCTATTTATCGATGATGCACAAACTTCTTTCATTAAAAATGAATACTAATAATAGGAGGTAACTCGATGTGTACGAACGTATAACAAAACAATAAATCTTAATGTAAACAATTCCTCATAAAAGACTCATGCTTTAATCACTACGAAGGGTAGCGGAGAAATGCAAAACGTAATACTTTTAAGGAGTGTAAAGAAAAATGGTAGATTATGGGGAAGAACTCCAAATTTCAGGGATATGGATTATTGGACTTGGTGCAATTGTTGCAGCACTTGGGCACACGGAGCAGACGTTGACTGGGACAGGATTGGGAAAAGATTTCATTATCAAAGGAAATGTGATTGAGGCCATTGGAAATTCGTTACAAGCAATTGGAGTGGAGAAGGAGGTACAATCTAAGGGGGAGATATCGGAAATATATACCATAATTGGTTGCTGGCTTGAAGCTAGCGGTAACGCTACTACTGCTGTTGGCTTGGCGGATGAACGTATACCAGAAGATGAGGGAATAAAGCTAAGTGCGCTCGGAAGTGGTGTACTGTCATTAGGTGCTGCATTTGAAACATTGGGTGCAGTTTATTCAAAGGACTCATTATCTAGATCTCTTGAGATAGTGGGTAATAGTTTTATTGCTTTAGGTGCTCTATTGGAATCGATTGGTAGTGTATTTACTTTAAATACTAAAAAGGATATAGGTGAAAAACTTTCATTAGTTGGGAGCTGGACTCAGGTTCTTGGTGGAATTATTTTAATTTATGCATTTACGTTTCTCGATAATTAACCAATAAATCGACGGGCGGTATTATCATAATAGATCCTACAGTGTATCTTGAAAATAACTAAATCAATTGGAAAGTATTATTTTTAAAGGAATTATTAGTTGGGACATAGAAATAGGTATTATAGGTAAATAATCTAATAACAAAAGATGATGGCATTTAATAAGAAAAATAGTGTGACTGTTTAAGCAACAATTGAAGTGGATTGCAATTATTCAGGATTCCATTTCATAAAAAAAAAGAGTAGGTGCCAATATGCTAAAAAGTGCATGGCTTGTATCCTTTATTCGCATTCCAATGTTGGGGATTGCACTTCTACTTCTTTTTGCAATATTTGAACTTAGTGGATTACAGTTTCAT
The DNA here is from genome assembly GCF_003369575.1 of Oceanobacillus arenosus. Taxonomy (GTDB): domain Bacteria; phylum Bacillota; class Bacilli; order Bacillales; family Amphibacillaceae; genus Oceanobacillus; species Oceanobacillus arenosus. Next base: position 118,534 of record NZ_PIOC01000016.1, read on the forward strand.
TTCCCGTTTTTACCAGAACTATCAACCGTGTATTTTACAGTAGTAAATATTATTTGTTTTATTCTGATGCATCGATTATTGAAAAAAGAAGGACGTACGTTAAAAGAACTTGTAGGTTATCATCGAGAGTATCTATTTAAGGATATTCTGTATGGGCTTCTGTGGTTAGTAGTTCTATTTGTTCCTTTTGTATTGGCGGTCATGGGTATGATGTTTATCTTGTTTGGAACAGAGATGCTGCAACAATTTCAAACTGTTTTCGCTGGAAATGAAGATAGTTATTTATTTGCTCGACCAATATGGTTAATGTGGTTTGCAGCAATAGTTTCTCTAGCTTTCCCGTTTCTAAACGGACCTATTGAAGAAATAATGTATCGCGGCTACGCACAATCGATATTTTTAAAATATTTCAAAAAAGTATGGATTGCGATATTCATACCTTCCTTAGGTTTTGCGCTTCAACATATATTCTTAGCGGCAACGTTGGAAGGTGCGCTAGTTTATTGCACAGCATATTTCCTCTGGGGAGTTGGTAGTGGAATAATCTATCTCAAACAAAAGCGATTATTTCCACTCATTATTTGTCACTTTGTCGTCAACATTTCATTTAGTGTATTTCCAATTATTTTTCTAACATTAGGTGTGACTGAATAAAGAGGGGGCAGGTCAATGGATAGAAAATACAATGATCTAATCGGCGAAATATTGGAATCATCCGGTGAAAAGGATAATTTCAATTTAGAAGGAAAGGGCAAACCATTGCCAAAAGGATACATACAACGGGATGTATTTCAAAACTTCCAAAAGATAGCGAAAGATGCTGGATACCTTCCACCATGGCTCAAGCTGCAAAAGGAGATTGCAGCTTTGGTCATCGAGGCTGTAACGGAAAGAGACTTGAAGACTATCAATAAGAAGATCAAAGATTACAATTCACTTTGTCCTCCCTCTATGCAGAAGCAGCCTATTAGATTAGATGAATTGGAGAAGGCTAGAAAGATTTGGTAATGGGAGACATTTAGTTGTTTGGGAATTATTCTCATGATGTCAATAAGCATAAAGTGAAACTTTCATTTTATGCTATTTTTTTGAGTGGATTATCCATGTAATGCGTGAGATAGAGGATGATATTAGATACGGAAATTCATTATTAAACTTAAACAACCACGCTCTGACATTTAGTCAAAGCGTGGTTGTTAGTTTGCTTTCTTCTGAATCGCCAGGATAAATGGTGGATCATTTTTCTGATTAATAAATCCATAGCGTAGAACACTATACTGCTGCTGATCCAGATGGAATAGATGCTTTAAGATTGCTTCCTTTTCTTCCTTGCCGCCCTCATGTCCATGATAAACAACAATAACAATGATCCCATCTTTTCTTAAATGCTCTAAGATTGTGTCAATTGCGGTTATTGTTGAGTCAGGCTTCGTAATGATTTTCTTATCACTTTTAGGCAAATAACCAAGATTGAATATTGCACCGCTTATTTTCTCATCTTTATTAGCTGGTAAATATTTCGCGATATTCTCATGACTATCATGAATAAGGAATACATTTGTACGTTCATGTTCAATGACTCGTTGCCTTGTCGCGGTGATTGCTTCCTTTTGAATGTCAAAAGCAAGTACCTTCCCATGTTCACCAACAAGCTCACTTAAAAATAATGTGTCATTGCCATTTCCACAGGTTGCATCGATAACAATCTCGTCTTGGTTAATTGCTTCTTCTAATAAGTAGTGGGCATAGTTTAAAATTCCTTTAAGCATATAGTTATATAACTCCTTATATATCATTCATATTGACTAGTTTAACACATTCAAATTCGAGATGTATATTCTTATGCGTAGTTGACAAAAATGGTACTATTCTTTATACTTTCGATATAATATTGAAACGACTTTGATAAGGATTAGTAATAAATAATTCAAGCATAGAGAGGCAGCGGTTGGTGTAAGCTGTCGTTGATCTATTTATGAACTCACCTTTAATGTTGCAGAAATGAATTTGTAGTAGTTTCTGTCGTCAATCCACGTTATGGATACGAGTGAACGTATAGATTACGTTAATTTGGGTGGTACCGCGGGAGTATATAACAAAGCTTCTCGTCCCTTTCAGGGGATGAGTGGCTTTTTTTGTTAGCAAAAACATAACAAATGCGTACAACGAAAGCTATTATCTAAAGGCTAGTTTTCCCGAAAAGTCAACAAGGAGGAAATAATCATGAGTTTCAAACACCAAGAAATAGAAAAGAAATGGCAACAGTATTGGAATGAGAATAAAACGTTTAAAGCAGATACTTTTTCAGAGAAAGAAAAGTTCTATGCACTGGATATGTTCCCATACCCATCTGGGGTAGGGCTGCATGTTGGTCATCCAGAAGGCTATACTGCAACCGATATTCTTTCACGAATGAGGCGAATGCAAGGGTATGAAGTGCTTCATCCGATGGGCTGGGATGCATTTGGTTTGCCAGCAGAGCAATACGCAATTGACACAGGAAATAGTCCTGCTGAGTTTACAGCACATAATATTGCGACCTTTAAACGGCAAATTCAAGAACTGGGCTTCTCTTATGATTGGGACCGTGAAGTGAACACGACCGATCCGAATTATTATAAGTGGACACAATGGATATTTACGAAGCTTTACGAAAAAGGCCTTGCCTATATTGATGAGGTAGCAGTTAACTGGTGTCCATCACTTGGTACGGTGCTTGCAAATGAAGAAGTAATTGATGGTAAAAGTGAACGTGGAGGACATTCTGTTATTCGTAAACCAATGAAGCAGTGGATGCTAAAAATTACGGCATACGCTGATCGTTTACTTGAGGATTTAGATGACCTAGACTGGCCGGATAGCTTGAAGGAAATGCAACGTAATTGGATTGGCCGTTCTGAGGGTGCGGAAGTTACGTTTAATATTGATGGGCATGACGAAGAATTCACTGTTTTTACAACTAGACCGGATACGCTTTTTGGTGCAACCTATGCAGTGCTAGCACCAGAGCATCCATTTGTTAAAAAGATTACAACTGTGGATCAAAAAGCAGCGGTTGATGCTTATTTGCACGAAGTAGAAACGAAGTCGGACCTAGAGCGTACAGATTTAGCGAAGAATAAAACAGGTGTATTCACTGGTGCATACGCAATTAATCCAGTAAATAATGAAAAAATGCCAATCTGGGTTGCGGATTATGTACTAATGTCTTATGGTACAGGAGCTATTATGGCAGTACCTGCACATGATGAACGAGATTATGAATTTGCGAAGAAATTTGCCTTACCTATTATCGAAGTTGTCGCAGGTGGCGATGTAGAGAATGAGGCTTACACTGGTGATGGAGAGCATGTGAATTCTCGCTTCCTTGATGGTCTCGGAAAAGAAGAAGCAATATCGAAAATGATTGAGTGGCTAGTAGCGGAAGATAAAGGCGAACAGAAAATTACGTATCGGCTTCGTGATTGGTTATTCGCAAGACAACGTTACTGGGGCGAACCAATTCCAATTATTCATTGGGAAGATGGTACGATGTCAACTGTTCCAGAAGAAGAGCTTCCATTAGTACTTCCAGTAATGACAGAAATCAAACCATCTGGCACAGGAGAATCGCCACTTGCTAATAATGAAGAGTGGATAAATGTAGTCGATCCAAAAACCGGTATGAAAGGCCGTCGAGAAACGAATACGATGCCACAATGGGCTGGCAGCTGCTGGTATTTCTTACGTTATATTGATCCAAATAATACGGAGCAACTTGCAGATCCAAAAGCATTAGAAAAATGGTTGCCAATAGATATTTATATTGGTGGGGCAGAACATGCCGTACTTCATTTACTATATGCACGTTTCTGGCATAAGTTTTTATTCGACATTGGCGTAGTACCTACGAAGGAACCATTCCAAAAGTTATTTAATCAAGGAATGATTCTTGGTGAAGGTAATGAGAAGATGAGTAAATCAAAAGGAAATGTTGTAAACCCTGATGATATTGTTGCCTCACATGGTGCAGATACGCTAAGGCTTTATGAAATGTTCATGGGACCACTTGATGCATCTGTCGCATGGTCAACGAATGGACTTGATGGTGCAAGACGTTTCCTTGATCGTGTTTGGCGTTTATTCATCAATGAAGATGGAACTGTTTCAGATAAGGTTGTCGTGCAAGAGGAAAGTGCTCTGGATAAGGTTTATCATGAAACGGTGAAAAAAGTTACCGAGGATTATGAGCATCTTCATTTTAATACTGGAATTTCGCAGTTAATGGTATTTATTAATGAAGGATATAAGGCTGAGAAGATTTCGAAGCATCATGTCGAAGGGATTGTGAAGCTCCTTTCACCGGTTGCACCACATATTGCTGAAGAACTTTGGGAGAAATTAGGTCATACGGAAACCATTACTTACGCGGAATGGCCAGTATTCGATGAAACGAAGCTTGTAGAAGATGAAGTGGAAGTTGTTTTACAGGTGATGGGCAAAGTTCGTTCGAAAATAAGTGTAGCGAAGGATATTTCAAAAGAAGAGCTAGAAAAAGTCGCACTTGCTGATGAATCATTACAAAAATGGTTAGAAGGCAAAGCGATTCGTAAAGTAATCGTTGTTCCTGGAAAACTAGTAAATGTAGTGGCTAACTGATGCTAGTATGAATAAAGTAAGGACCTCAACCTTTAAGCAGGGTTGAGGTCCTTTTCCTATCTTCTTATGATGGGGTCGGATTCCATTTTGTTTGTAATATTATCCATTGATTATTTTCGTAATACCAAAGGGTTTCGATTGTTCCTAATTGATCAGCATGATATGCACCACTAATTTGCTGATAGCTCTTTAAGCCATATCCCTTGCCTTCACTAATTTTAATTGGCTCAAAAAAAGCTATTGGATCGATCATTAGTGGGGTAGGAGTTAGTAATTTTCCCTCTTTATTATAAATACCTAATCGAATGTAATCTGCAGCACGGCTTTTAACATTCATGACAATCGGTTTCTCGTTTGGCGTTAATTCAATGGTGACAGTATAGTTCTCCTCAAATTGTCCTTTTACATAATGTTGCTCCGGTAGCGGAATTTCTACTAGTTTGTCATTTGCCAGCGTGTGAAGGAAGGATGTATATAGCCCACCACTTCCTCCAGTTGGACTTTGATAAAGCATGTCATTTATTTTATCATGGTTTAGATCAACAAATTGAATTGTTGGATCATATCCACCGCCATAATTGATCTTCCAACTTTCCCCTTCAGGAACTATTACATCCGCCCAGATGTCCCTGTAATATTTCGTATCTGGAGAGAATAAAATTCCATTTAACTTAATGACTTCATTTTGTCCATTGCCCGTCACATCTGATTCATATGTTTCAATTAGAATAGGTTCTTCCTTTGTTTCGTTTGCCATTACCGTTAATGGCAAAAATAAAGAAAAAAGTAAGATACAAATAGTGACTTTATGTCTCATCAGCAACTCTCCAATCTCATTCTTTCTTTTAGATTGTGCTAGATTATTGATTGCTATTCATTCCAGTCTAATAAAAATTCTTGATTCTAGTGCATATCAAGAGATTGACGCATATCACTTATGGTACGATATGTAAAAATGATGCGAAATGGGGAAATACATATGTTTGATTTATCTGTCATGGAGTGGTTTATCGTTATTCTTTGCGCTATTTTTATTGGCTTTTCCAAATCAGGCTTACCCAATATGATTATTTTAGTTGTAACCATCCTTATGTTAGTATTTCCTGCAAAGGAATCTGTCGGCATATTGCTGCCAATGCTGCTAGTAGGCGACGTGTTTGCCGTGACTTATTATCGCCGAAATGTTATATGGAAACATCTTATTTCTCTTATTCCATGGGTATTAATCGGAATTTTGCTTGGCTATTTTGTGCTTTCCCATCTAAACAGTGAACAGTTGAAACCGTTGATTGGAATAATTGTACTTGCAATGGTTGTCCTTCATCTAACCCGACAAAAATTTGGCGAACGGTTTAATCAACTTATGCCGTCATCACTATGGTTTATTTCTCTAATGGGGATACTAGGAGGGTTTACGACAATGGTCGGAAATGCTGCTGGTGGCGTGATGGCTATTTACTTACTTGTAAAAGGGTTATCGAAGAATGAATTCGTCGGTACTGGGGCATGGTTTTTCCTTACAGTGAATGTAATCAAGCTTCCTTTCTACCTACATTTAGGTTTGATAAATCAGGAATCTTTGACGTTTAATCTATGGATGGTTCCAGCAATCATCGTTGGTGCATTTATTGGTATCAAAATTTTGCCGCTGATCCCACAAAAGGTATTTCAATGGCTCGTCTTAGCACTCGCCGCAATAGGTGGGATTAATTTATTATTATAATGGAATTTATAGAATAGTAGGATTGGTTTGTTATGATGGCATCCCAATTACTTTATTTTGTAATTAATATTGATTAAGTAAAGTTTTAATCGAGTTGGTAGAAATTTAGACTCGAGGAAGATAGAAGAGTTTCGTTGTTTTTATCCCGCAATAATGGGTAGTAGTAAGACCCCACTGAATGAAGTTTCACTTTATATGAATGGTGATGCCGATAAAGTATGAAGCATGCTTAATATATGGATAAAGATGGATTATAAATCTATTTTTGTTTAAAAATGTTGCTAATTGGTGTTGACAAGCTTTAAGTGAGGTGTTATGATTTAAATCCACTCAGGAATAGATTGTTAAGATAAATTCACAAAATAAATTTGTTGTTGACAAGATAATTCAAGTAGTGGTAAGATGTAAAAGTTGCTTTTGAAGCAACAGAACATTTGCTCTTTGAAAACTGAACAAAACAACCAGTATGTCAACGAAAAGAAACATGTTTTCTTTTCAACAAAACAAGAAGGTAACACTTCTTAAAGCTTAAGACTGATGGAATTGATTGGTGTCAATTTCATTTCAAACACTTTATTGGAGAGTTTGATCTTGGCTCAGGACGAACGCTGGCGGCGTGCC
>NZ_PIOC01000017.1 GCF_003369575.1 Oceanobacillus arenosus
ATGGGGCATTTTCTAGAGGTATTAGGATAATGAGACATAGTGATGCGCTTAAGCATTATAATCTTATTTAATCCATAAATGGACGAAAGTGCGAACTAACTGAATTAAAGATAACTTAAAATTAACAAAAGAGAAGAGCAGCCAATTTTAGTTGGTTTGCTCTTTTTCTAATTCCAAAATATCGGATATTTCGCATTCAAGAACTTCACATATTTTTGCTAGATTTTGTAGTGGCAATCTTACCGTTTGATTTCTACACATTTCATTTATCGATGGCTGTCGTATTCCGGTTAATCTTGATAATTCATGCTGGGACATATCTAATTTGTTAAGCAATTGATCTAGTTTTATAATTATTTTCATAAATTACCTCTTTTCCCTTGATACGTTAATCGTATTATATTATACTCTAATTATCAATACGTTATTCGTATTAAATTATAGGGGAGAGAATATTATGATTAACGATACAGCTAGGCTTATGAATGATGTGAACGTTGTTACTGGTATCTTGTCTCCAGATGTGGACGAAACAAAATTAATGATTCGAATGGAAGAAATATTAAGCAACTATGAGATTCATAGAAAAACAACAGCTGATCTCGAAAATGATTTTGAAGAAAATATTAAGATGTATATCGATGCGAAAAGGGTTGAGGGTTTATCCGATATTACTTTGCAAGGCTATTATATCGAATTAAGGTTGTTTGCTAGATTTGTAGATAAGCCTACTGTCCAGGTAAATACCTCTGACATTAGAAAATATCTTGCTTCCAATGATACATGGATGGCGAGTACAGTAGATAGCAAGTTATCTAAAATAAAAAGCTTTTATGGCTGGTTGGTCGGAGAAGAGATTCAATTAAGAAACCCAGCATCAAAAATAAAGCCACCTAAGAAGCCGAAAAGGCTTCCAAGGGGTTTAAGTGTAGAAGAATTGGAAATCGTTAGAGAGTCGTGCAAAACAATTAGGGAAAGGGCACTTATTGAGGTTGCCTATTCGACTGGTGCGAGAGTTAGTGAATTAGCAAATATGAAAATTAGTGACATTGACTTTAGAAATATGAGTATTGACATCATCGGCAAGGGTGACAAAGAGAGAATCGTTTACCTCTCCTTCAAAGCGATGCACCATCTCAATAAATATTTAAAAAATAGAAAAGAAAGTCGTTTTGGAAAGAGTGATTATGTTTTTATCGGAGAACGCAGACCGTTTAGAGAAATGACAACAAGTGGTATTGAAAGGGTTGTAAATAAGATTGAGGAGCGCGCTAATATAAGCAAGAAATTAACTCCTCATGTGTTCCGGCACACTTTTGCGACTTTAAGTATGGAAAACGGCGCCAGCATTACAGATGTTCAACATTTACTAGGCCACGATCGCCCAGAAACAACTCAAATTTATGCAATTGTATCAGAAGAACGTAAGAAGCAAGCGCACAGAAGGTATCATGCACAGTAAAGCACCCAATAGGGTGCTTTTTTAATTAAAAGAAATGAGGTGAACATCATAGCGAGAGAAAAATTAATAATTAAAGATAGATTAAGCAAAGATGAAGAACCATTGTATGCTGTTAAAAACTTTGTAGTTAAAAATGGAGTTAACAAATACGATCCAATTACCTTTGTGCTGCCTAAAACAAAAGAAAACGAATACGCCTATCCGATAGTTGATAATGAGAATTTTATATTGTGGGATAATCACGAGTACAGAATAAAAGAAATGTACGAAACAATTAAAGGTGAAACTCCCATTAAGTTTATTACAAATGCCAGGCATCGATTTTATGACTTGCTAGACACAAATAGAGATACAACCCTCACAACTGGAGCTAAAACGATAAATCAATTACTATCTTTTATATTCACAGGGACACGTTGGAATTTTAGTGTTATAGATTCATTCGGCACTTTGGAGTTCGAAAACTTTGGAAATGATAATTGTCTAAGCCTATTTAATAAAGTCATTGAACGATTCGAAGCTGAATTTGTAATCATCGGTAAGGAAGTAAGAATAACTAAGCCACAAGGAAGTTATGTTGATATGCAGTTTCGATATAACCACAATATAAAGACATTTAAAAGAAATATTGATACATCTAATCTCTCTACACGAATCAAAGGTACGGGTAAGTTAAATGAAGATGGAACGCCAATTGTATCTGATATATATATTAGCCCAAATGCACACCTGTACACAGATGATGATGGCAATATAGAGTATAAGGATGCACCACCTTATTCGAATGAAACAATCATACACAAAGACACCTTACGAAAACATTTACAGACAGCCATTCAAGATGTGCCAGATGTCTATTTTGAATTGGAATTTACTGTTCTACAAGATGCTGGATATACGAAACCGATACCCGAAAGAGGTGATGTAATACCAACAATACTTGAGCAGATTAATGTTGATGTGGATTTACGAATAATGGAAATTGAACAATATCCTTTTAATAAAAACAGGTCGCCAAAAGTAACACTCGCAAATTATAAAAAAACGTATACTAACCAACTAATTGATTATCAAAAATCCTTGCTCGATAAGATTTGGGATGAGAACAGCGGAAAATTAAGATATAACGTTTATGATGAAGCTGTTCAAAGAGCAACTGAAGCGTTGAATAATTCACTAACAGAATTGGAATACCCTCCTGGTATGGGAATAATTGCAAGAGATCCAGAGAACGAAAACAGATTTGTTGCCTTTCGTTCTAGTGGAATAGGAATAACTTCCGATGGTGGATTAACATTTGACGAAGCTATCACACATTTAGGAGTAACCACAAGCCTTTTAACTGCTGGGCAAATATATACAAACAACATTCAAATCATTGGAAACAATGATTTATTTTATTGGGATGGAAATTATTTAATTGCAATCGATGCGAATGATCCGAATAAGTATGTAAAGTTAAATAGTGATGGTCTGTATATTGCAAAAGGTGCTATTACAATTGAAGGTAAAGACGGCAGAAAATTTATGCTTGATGGTCTTGCAAATTTAAACTATAGCGTTTTCCGACATTCCCCAGATTTTAAGAATCAATTTGTGGAGATTGACGGGGTGTTTTATCGCACAAGAGAAACGACCAGGCAATCTTTTGACCAGTATGCTCTTAGACACGAGGGAAGATATTTAAAGGTACATCTAGCTTATTTTGTTTCAAATAATGCGGAAGGCATACAAGGTAATGTTTATGTCGTCGGAACTGAATCCGGAGAACCAATCCTTTTAACTAAAACTATAACAAACACCGGAAGCAATAGTGATAACGCAGTATACGGTGAAGTGCTAACAATTGATTTAGGAGTACCGACATACAATCGAAGGGCTTTTTACCTACAATTAAGAACAACATCCGCATCTATTTTTGCCTACGCAAGGGTGAGGGAAATTTGGCAGGAGGGATAGTATGGATATATACTCTGATGATAGAATTTTAGTTTATGTAGATGTCGATGAAAATGGGGTAATAACTGATGCGGAAATCGGAAAAAGGATAATACCGAGTAAAGAATTTAGATATTTTTTTATTACCGAAGATGAAGAGATGCTAACATATCCAGAAAAATTTAAAGTTATTGATAATGAGTTAGTCAAAAGCGCTGAATAGGCGTATTTTTATGCACAAAAACAGGAGATAGCCACAACTATCTCCCTGCCCACGTTGCCGGGGTGACAGCGTGGGTTATTTAATTGTATACCCGAACCGATAGTTTGTAACCGGGGTAATAAGCCCTATAAAGGGGGATTGAGAGTGGGTGAACCAGCAGTGCAGCTCATTGAACAAAGCGTTAAAAACAATACGCAAGACATAAGGGAAATGAAAAAGGAGATCGACAAGTTGAAAGGTGACGTATCCGATGTGAAATCGAACCAACAATTAACCAATCAAAACGTATCACACATCCTAGAAACACTATCGGATTTAAAATCGAATTTTAAAGAACTTGATGTAAAACTAGATAGCGACAAAGATGAACAGCTTAGAAAATATAAATCAATGATATGGCAAGTTGCAGCGGCTATTATTATAGCCTTTATATTGGTTTCATTGGGATTACGATAATGGGAGGTAATTAAATGTTCAAAACTAATTTAACAGTTGAAAAGGAAGTCAAACAGGAAGCTAAAACAGGTTTAATCATGCAGTTTACAGGGATGTTATCAGCATTGATTCCTGTACTCGCGTTATTAGGTGTTAAATTCGACTGGCTAACACAAGAATTTGTGGATAGCCTTTATTTATTTTTAGTTGCTTTAGCGCCTTTAGTTTTGACGTTTTACACGATTTATAAGAATCATTACTCCGGTAAAAAAGCACAGGAACAAAATGAAGTATTGAAGAAGGAGGGGTTAAAATAATGGTAAAAATCATAGATCAGATTGTTTCAGACAGTATCGCAAATCAAAGAACATACGGAAATAGCAATCCAATTAATACTATTACAGTACACCAAACAGGTAACACGAATAAAGGCGCAGATGCACAAGCACACGCAAATATACAAACTAAATTAAATCCAAGACAAGCTAGTTGGCATTATCAAGTCGATGATAAACACGCTATTCAATCGTTTAAAGATACAGCGCAATGTTGGGCAGCGGGTGATGGGCGAGGTCCAGGTAATCTGCGTTCTATTCACATTGAGTTATGTATTAATTCAGATGGAGATTATAAAAAGACAATACAGAATGGTGCTGAATTGGTAAAACATTTAATGGACAAGCATAATTTATCCATTAATCAAGTTAAACAGCATCACGATTGGTCTGGTAAGAATTGCCCTGCACAAATCAGAGCAGGAAAAGATGGTATTACATGGGGTGATTTTGTTGCGTTGGTCAAAGACGAAAAAGTTTTATTGGCACCTAAACAAGCGGTTAAGACATCCACAGTCATGACAGATAGCATTGTAGATTGGATGAATGCTAATAAAATGGATTCAAGCTACCCAAACCGAGCTAAATTAGCTAAGCAACATGGCATAAATAATTATAGCGGTACTGCTGAACAAAATACTCAATTGTTAAACAAGTTAAGAGCAGGTACACCTAAACAGACTGCAAAAAAAGGTAATCAAACGACTACATCTGTAGTAGATTACCTTAAATCAATTGGTGCTGATTCAAATTTTGCTAATCGTAAAAAGTTAGCTGACAAACACGGTATTAAGAATTACACGGGTACTGCATCACAAAATAGCCAGTTGCTTAAAAAGTTAAGAGGATAAAACTAACCCCCTAGCCGATTGGTTAGGGGTATTTTATATAAGGAGTGATAGCATGTTAAAAATCAGTAAAAATGTAGGGCTTACAGATATTGTATCAGCAGGAAATCCGATTTCAAGCCAACATCCTATTAGTGGAAGTACAGAAACCATACAAGTATATTTATTTAATGATGATGCCACAAAACGATATGAATCCGTTACTGTTAATGCAATAGATACAACAGGACCAGACGAATCGAATTGGGTGAAGCTATCTACAAACGGAACAACGTTTACAGACACAATTAATTTTGCGGAAATTAAAGATACAGTGGGGCATCTTTTTTATGTACGTGTGACTACTCCAAGTGTGGCTGATACTCAAAATAAAACGGATATTAAATTATCTGTAGTTGGTACGGAGTTTGCGGTGTGAAATACTACAAAGTAAACATGATTGGTGATGGTTCAGAAGGTAATGAGTTTAGACCCGATATTCCCGAAGGTGCGCCATTTGTGTGGTCAGATAATCGTTGCCCTACATGTGGTACTTATATCATGGCTTCAAGTGATATTGTGGAAGGATTAGAACATATCACAGATTTATATCAAGCGTGTGAGAGTAGGGGATTAGACGTTGATGATGTCACGAAATGGTTTGTGGGTGAGTAAATGGCTATATTAATTAAACATACCTTTACAGGGGCAAATAGTACAACTGGATTGCCTAGTGCCGATACCGGTCAAACAACGCAAGTATTGTCAGGTGTTTGGGGAATAGATAATAACCAAGCTTATTATGTAGGTGGCGGAAATGCGCTAGTCACTTGGGAATCTAATCATTCTGACATTATCGTTAGCTTGGTAAGTAAAGGGTATGTTCAAGGTTATCTGGCAGGTGCTATGATGTTCAGAGTATCTGATGACAAAAATTATTGGCTTTTTAGAAAATTGGGTGATGATTTACAACTTTACAAATTTGTTAATGGTACAGCTTCATTGGTTGCTACAAAGAATCTCAGAGCATGGAGTAACGGTGATTATATATTTAAGATTGTGGCTAAAGGTTCTTCTATTGAGTGTTTCATTAATGATGTTTTGGAGTTTTCAATAACTGATACCCACAATCAAAAGGCAACAAAACATGGTTTAAGGCAACATCTGCCATCTAACGTTAGATACGACGACTTCCTAGTCGAATCCCTAACAGAAGAACCAATAGGAACACCAGTAACCCAAACATATGAAACAAAACAATCAATTTACGCCAATCGCATAAAACAACATGATATGCATCAATCACTTTATCAAGCTATCAATCGGTCATTCGATACAAAACAATTTCTATATAAAAACATCACGAATCAATACACCACAGAACAACAAATTTATAAAACAGTAAATATTATTTTTGATACTTTACAAGAGATATTCAATACAGGCATATTACGACAATACGAATATGATTTAAGCCTATCCATCTATGCTGATAAACAACGTCTACACGATATGGAAATAAGCCAGTATAAAGACGTTTCAGATGATTACAACCTAATACAAACAATCTACAAACTAACGCAGTCAGAGGGAGATATAAGCCTTGTAATTCATGCGGATAGACAGACTAATTTTGGTACGTTGCAAAGTCTCTATAAAGATTTTTCAGTGAATTACGATACAAGGCAAACTATATTTAATCCAGATACTTCACTAATCCACACGATTAAATTAAAGGGTAACCGCAATTTGCATATTTATCTGAAAGGTAACCGTAATCTCACGATAAGATTGAAGGGTGTGATTAAATGAATTTTTCCATGACCGCAGGAGATACGAAATACATTGAAATAGAATTAAATGAAGATGCAGCAGCTTTAAATGGTGCAACTTTAAAATTCGGATTTGACGATGTGGTTAAGAATGGGACGCTGAAAGGAAATATATTCATTGTTAAATTAGATCCATCGGATACAGAAGATAAAGGTGGATTTCACAAGTATGAAGCAGAGGTCACGGATACGCAGGGGAATGTTTCAACAGTTGTTAAGGGTGGAATGTCGATAGAGCAGAATAAAGTTTGATTGTAAGCCCTCACTGTTGTGAGGGCTTGTTTTACTTACATTAAATTAAGTGGCGGTTTAGGGTCTTTCATCGGTGGTTTTGGATCCATCATTATTAATCACTCCTTTCGTATAGTTCATCTACTTTGCAATCTAATAAAACGGCTAGTTTAAATAAATTTACAACAGATGGGATGCTTACATCATTAATCCATCTTGATAATACCACATGACTTACACCTATTTGTTTAGCGACCCACATCTTTTTATATCCTCTTATTTCAATCCAATAACCTATCCTACTTTTTAATTCCATAATAATCACCTATTATAGTATTCCACAAATTACTTTTAATACCTTTATACAATTACTTTAAATTAATTTATATAATTAGGTATATAATCCGAATGAATGGATATACTATTATTACAAGCGAATAAACAACCGCACATAGAAACGCATATACCACACACCACTAGCGGGGTCACCATATTTTCAAATCGCCCGTTCACTCACTCATTTCACTCGTTCCCTCTCTTTATGATTGGGAAGTACATCCTTGTCCACAATCTATAAACCTATGATACTACTAATAATGAATATACAAATGCATATGGAATCGCTTGAATTCTGTTTTGAATAGGGGAATGAATATGGAAATGCTTATAGGGGGAGGGATTGCTGCCCTCACAATTTATGCAGCAGCTAACTGGCAAACGAATGACAAGAAAAAGATTGTACACGTATTTAATAATTTGGATTACAAGGTTAAAGATCAGTCGCCTGCATTAATTAAAACTTATAAAACCGATGTTTATACCACATACACATATAACGTTCCATATGGGCTTGTGGATGATCCTAAGCTGCAAGTATTAGAAAAGGTACTCAACAGACCTGTTAAAATATCCTTCACTAATCAGAAGCTTCATATAAAGGTGTACCAGCAGAAATTAAATAAGGAATATCCTTACAATGTTTTTGCTTCGAAGGGTCATTGGTCTATACCAATCGGAATGTCGCAGGATGGGATCATATATCACGATTTCGAGCAGATACCGCACATGATTGTTTCCGGATCTACTACCTGGGGGAAAACTGTATTTATGCGAATGTTCATGACACACTTAATCGAAAACAATCCAGATGGTGTGGAGTTTTATATTTTGGATTTAAAAGGACGTTTAGCATTTAATCGTTATCGTAATTTAAAACAAGTTAAGGCTATTGTCGGAGATCATAAAGAATCAGCAAAAGTTTTAAAGATGGTTAAACGAGATATTAAAAAAGACATTGATTATCTGTTATCAATTGATGCTGAAAATGCCAAAGAAGGAAATATAAAGACAAGAAAATTTATTATCATTGATGAAGCTGGGGAATTGAAGCCAGAGAAAAGCATGTCCGATGAAGATAGAGAGTATGCGAGGGATTGCCAGAGCGTAATGAGTTATATTGCCAGGGTGGCTGGGCAAGTTGGATATAAAATGATATTCGGAACGCAGTACCCAACTAAAGAAGTTCTTGACCCACAAATTAAGGCTAATGCGATAGCTAGGGTAGCTTTTCGTTTAGCTACTTCTGTGCAGTCTGGGGTTGCCATAGATCAACCAGGTGCGGAAAAATTGGAATACAAAGGGAGAGCCATATACAAAACTGTGGATGAACACCTGGTACAAACGCCTTTTATCAGCAAAGAAGAAATATGGGAAAGAATAGGGAGGTATAACAATGTTAGTCCAACAAATGAAACGACAGCAGAGAGAAGAACAGATATTGTTGAGCTTTGAAATTCTAACCTATGCCACACGAAAACAACTTCAGATAATAAACAATTTAGGCGGAGATAGAAATGCCCACAGGATACTTCACGAAATGGAAAAGGACAATTTAATAAGCAGCTTACGAACGGAACAAAAAATATATTATTTATCTAATCGTGGAAAAGAACGCATCGGATCATCACAGGGAGAGTTGAAAAAGTCGCAATTAGTCCATACATTAATGAGGAATGACCTTTATATTTTATTAGGTCAACCAAGCGATTGGAAAAAAGAGAAACCGATTAAAGTGAATGGAGAAGTATTCTTAATACCAGATGCATCTTGTATGATAAAAGGGGAACATCATTTTATTGAAATAGATAATCAGCAGACCATGAAAACGAATATAGAAAAAATTAAGAAATATAAAGAGTTATCACCTGCTATATTTCAACAATATAACCATACGCCTACACTAATCTGGTACACCTTATCGGATATTCGCAGGGGTAAATTAAAAGAAGTTTGTGACAAAATCGGAGTTAAGTATGTAATATATGGTAATATGTAGGTAAAAATGATTAGGGGATGAAGTATTGAATAAAATAGCAATATCTTTATACGTGATCGGAGTTTTAGCAATCATCGGTGGAATCGTAAATGGATTTGTAGCATATCAAATACCATTAGATGGTTATCAATATCTAACAGAAAAAGACTATACTGTATTAATTACTTGGATAGCTGCAGGAGTTATTAGTGGGATAATGATGTTTGGGTTTGCAGAAATCATTAAATTATTAAGTGAAAAGAAATATTTGAATGAAGTTCAAATAACATTAATACGAGATTTAAAAGATGAGTTGAAAGATATTAAAAAAGGTATGGAGAGAGGGGAATAAATCCCTTCTCTCTTTTTTTTGTGGTAACATCTATGGTAACATACTAATAAAATAATACACTTATTACAAAATACTATAATATGCTTAAACCATTGGTTTTATGCTTTTTAGCTTACTTTTAAATTAAAAAAAATATCAAAGCGGAGAAGGTGGGATTTGAACCCACGCGACGGTTACCCGCCCTAATGCATTTCGAGTGCATCCCCTTCAACCGGGCTTGGGTACTTCTCCAAAGACAGATTATGTGAATGGATTACTATCATGCTCCATTTAGGATTTATAACAATAAACAATTATATACCTCCTATTACTATTTGTCCATTTGGAAAATGAAAGACTACTATTAAATGAGCGGTTAGTCGATGTAAAACTATCAAGCTAAAATCGAAAAATACATAAAAAAGAGGTTGTACATACATGGAAGAAAAACAAACATTTCAAACGACTGATGAATACATACACCAATTTCCACTGGAGGTTCAAGAAAAATTACATACGTTACGGAAGATTATTAAAGAAGCAGCACCAGATGCGCAAGAAAAGATAAGCTATCAGATGCCCACATTTGCATGGAATGGGAATCTCATCCACTTTGCAGCATATAAACATCATATCGGATTATATCCTGGTGCAAGTGGTGTTGCTGCTTTTCAAAAGGAGCTAAAAGGATACAAAACATCAAAGGGTGCGGTGCAAATTCCAATTGAGGAGCCACTCCCAACTGAATTAATACGAAAAATAGTGAAATATAAAGTTGACGAGAATGCGAAGAAGGCAGAGGCTAAAAGAAAAGGATGAGGTATTGTACGACTAAAATGCACAGTGTAAAATAAAATAGACTTTTCGAAGAACGGTGATTGCGATGTTTAAAATTATGTTAATAGAAGATGATGCCAGTCTTTTCAATGAAATAAAGAAGAGACTAACGCAATGGTCCTATGATGTCTATGGCGTTGATAATTTTCATCTGGTTATGGAGGTATTCTCTAAGGTGAAACCTGATTTAGTTATTATTGATATTCAACTGCCAAAGTTTGATGGCTTCCATTGGTGTAGAATGATACGTACCCACTCGAATGTGCCAATTATTTTTCTATCCTCTCGGGACCACCCGACAGATATGGTCATGTCGATGCAGCTTGGTGCTGATGATTTTATTCAAAAACCTTTTCATTTTGATGTACTAATTGCCAAAATCCAAGCGATTCTTAGGCGTACCTACAATTATAATATTCATGAGGAAACTGCTTTACGAACATGGAATGGGGCAACAATCGATTACTTGAAAAACACGGTTAGTAATGAGAAGGGCAATATTATGTTGACTAAAAATGAAATATACATATTAAAAATTCTCGTAGAACATAAAAATCATATTGTTAGTCGTGAGGAAATTATGAAAAGTCTTTGGGAAGATGAGCGCTTTGTAAGTGATAATACGCTGACGGTCAATGTGAATCGTTTAAGGAAACGATTAGAAGAACTCGATTTAAATAATTGGATTGAAACGATCGTTGGTCAAGGGTATATGGCGTTAGAAGCGGATGTTGATCATGTTTAGAAAATATCTTGTAGAAAGAAAAAGTTGGATACTGATATTTTCCTGTTTGCAATTACTGCTTCTTTTAATTGGTTATATGGATTCAACGCTACATTTTTCATCGATCCTGTATATTGTCTTTTTATCTTGCATCATCTTTGTCCTGTTTATTATTATCCGTTATCATCGAGAAATTGCTTTTTATAAAAGTATAGACGAATGGCAGCCAGGCATTGAAATTACAAACATCAAGGAAGCGGAAACACCACTAGAAAAAATAGTAGATCAAGTGCTGAAACTCCAAACAGAATCGTATCGACAGGAAATCAATCATTATTTAATAGATGTCGAACAAGAAAAAGATGAGTTACTAACCTGGATTCATGAAGTGAAAACGCCGTTAACGACAATACAATTAATGATTGATCGAATAGAGAATCAGGTGCTAAAATCGCAATTGATGATCGAATGGCTTCGAATACACTTATTACTAGATCAACAATTGCATCTAAAACGGATTCCTTTTATGAAAAATGATTTATTTGTAGAAAAAGTAGATTTAGAATCTCTCGTTTTTAATGAAATAAAGGCCCTACAATCATGGTGTTTCGAGAAAGGACTTGGGTTTGATGTTTCATTTAAAGTAACAGAGGTTCTATCCGACGCGAAATGGTTGGGTTTTATCATCCGTCAACTACTTACGAATGCTATTAAATATAGTGAAAATGCCGATATTGAGATTCATAGTTTTATAAGTGATGGAATTACTCAATTAAGGATTCATGATGCTGGTCGTGGAATCGATGCGAAAGATTTATCACGTATTTTTGATAAAGGCTTTACTTCGACAACAAATCATAAAGACGGTGTATCTACTGGGATGGGGCTCTATTTAACGAAAAAAGTTGCAACAGAATTAAATATACATATTGATGTCGAGTCAAAATTAAATGAAGGAACGACATTTACGTTAATTTTTGCAAAAAAGAATGAATTTCTCAAGCTAACAAGCATGTGACGATAATGTCACATGCTTTCCTATTTTGTTCGTTGATTCGCGGGAAGAATCAGCTAACTAAGGTTACGATAGTAGTAGAGAAAAGGAGATGAAACATAATGAATATGTTGGAAGCACAGAAACTTCATAAAAGCTATGGGAATAAATTTAACCGACAGGAAGTACTAAAAGGTATCGATATTCAAGTGGAAAAGGGGGAGTTCGTTGGTATTATGGGCCCATCCGGTTCGGGGAAGACAACGCTGTTAAATGTTCTTTCCTCAATTGATCGTGTTAGTCAGGGAACAATAAAAATAGAAGGAAAAGAATTTACGAGAATGAAGGATAAGCAGTTAGCTGAATTTCGTAAGCACCACTTAGGATTTATTTTTCAAGACTATAATCTATTAGATACGTTAACAGTGAAGGAAAATATTATGCTGCCATTAACGGTGAAAAAGGTTTCTAAAGATAAAGCACAGCAATTATATAAATCGATTGTAAATGAATTAGGGATTGCGGATATCGGGGATAAATATCCGAATGAAATATCTGGAGGACAGAAGCAGCGTACATCTGCTGCACGTGCCTTTGTTCATCAGCCAAGCATCATATTTGCGGATGAACCAACAGGTGCCCTTGACTCGAAAGCGGCATCCAACTTACTAAATAAATTAAGTGATTTAAATGAAAAGCTCGAAGCAACGATTGTGATGGTTACCCATGATCCCCTTGCTGCAAGTTATTGTAGTAGGGTTGTGTTTATTAAGGATGGGCAGATTTTTACGCACTTAAATAAAGGGCAAGAGGATAGGCAAAGCTTTTTCAATGATATTATTAAAACCCAAGGTGTGCTTGGCGGGGTGCAGTATGAGTATTAATCAACTTATTTTCCGAAACTTACGGAAAAATATTAGGAATTACTACCTATATGTTTTCGCACTCATCTTTAGTGTTGCTTTATATTTCGCCTTTGTTACATTGCAGTATGATCCATCGATGGATGAAGTGGAAGGGGGAATAAAAGGCGCAGCAGCTATTCGCGTTGGTTCTATCCTTTTAATCGCAATTGTAACAGTGTTTCTCATCTATGCAAACAATTTGTTTATAAAAAGAAGAAGTAAAGAAATCGGACTATTGCAATTAGTTGGATTGACGAAGGGGAAGATATTTCAAATTCTCAGTATTGAAAATATCATGCTTTATTTTGGATCAATGCTAATTGGTATATTCCTTGGTTTTAGTTCATCCAAATTAATTATGATGATTCTTATAAAAATTTTAGGTGTGGAAGAGACTGCTGTTCTGCGATTTTCATTAGAAGCATTGATTCAGACAGTCATTGTTTTTGCAGGAATCTACGTTGTCATCTTATTAATGAATGCAATCTTCATTAAAAGGCAGCGTATTATATCGTTGTTTAATCGGACATCCTCAAGGGAAGGGAAAAGGCGTCGGGTGTCAATTATAGAAATGATTGTCGGTATTATTGGATTAGCACTCATCGGGTTAGGCTATTATTTATCGACAAGGCTTTTCGGCGGAGAGTTTATGATGATGGAGCAATTGTTTATCGTGATGGTGATCATTCTAGCATCTGTCATTATCGGATCCTATCTTTTTTATAAAGGGTCGGTGAGCTTTATATTCAATCTGATCCGGAAAAAGAATGCAGGCTACTTAACGGTAAATAAAGTACTGTCACTCTCGTCCATCATGTTCCGGATGAAATCGAATTCCTTTCTTTTAACAGTAATAACAACGATCTCCGCGCTTGCTATCGGATTATTATCGTTAACATATATTTCTTATTATTCAATAGAGAAAAATGCGGACAGCAATATCGTCCACCATTTCTCAATTCCTAATCTAGAGCATGCTGCACAATTTACAGAAGCACTAGATGAGGAGCAAATTGAATATACACGTACGGAAATAGACCTTTTAAATGTGAATGCTGATATATCGGAAATCGCCGGAGGACTTGAAGATTTAAACTTAAAAGATGAAGACCTTCTCGCACCAATGGTCGTTATTCCTGAGAGCTTTGCAGAAGATATTGACCTTGCCGAAAATGAGACCTTATTTGTCAATAATAATCATGCGCTACAAGCCTTTATGTCCTTTAAAGAAACGGGAAAAATTACTTTAGCTGGGAAAAATAATACAGTTGAATTGAATTTTATTGGATTAAAAGATAAAAATGTATTGCCAATGAGATTAACAAATGGCGGACTCCCTGTAGCCGTTGTTGATGATGCTGTCTATCAGCATTTAGCAAAGGATGCAGAAGCCTCGATTCAAGGAGAATTCTCTATCCATGTTGGCATTGATATTAATGATGAACGGGAAGTAAAAAAAGCAGACAGCATTTTCCAAGAACGAGGTATAAGTGAATGGGCGGGACATGAATCACGAATTGAATATGTTCAATTGCAGAAACAAATTTTAGGGATTGGTCTGTTTGTTGTTGGCTTTCTAGGTGTAGCCTTTTTAATCACCTCTGGCTGTATTCTTTATTTCAAACAAATGGATGAAAGTGAAGAGGAGAAGGGAAGCTATACAATATTACGAAAACTGGGCTTTACAAAAGAAGATTTACTAAACGGAATCAAAGTAAAGCAAATGATTAACTTTGGTATTCCATTATTACTCGGACTTTGTCATAGTTACTTTGCAGTGAAATCCGGCTGGTTCTTTTTTGGAACAGAACTATGGACGCCGATGATTATCGTGATGGTGCTTTATACATTGCTTTATTCTATTTTTGGAATGCTGTCCGTGTTATATAGTAAGCGTGTGATAAGCGAGTCATTATAGGGAGGAAAAGACGAAATCTATCGTGATTTCGTCTTTTTGTTTGCTAAGCAACAAAAAAATCACTCCCCTAATATCAGGAAGTGATTGTAAATGGATGATATAATGATTACTGTTGAGATACATCTTGTGATGCTGATGAGAGGAATCGAACCCCCGACCTCTTCATTACGAGTGAAGCGCACTACCGACTGTGCTACATCAGCAATTGAAAAATAAAGTACAATAAACATGTTACTCCTTTTATTTATGATGTTCAAGTAGTTTTTGCATAAAAGACAACTAAAAATTAAATTTGAAGGGAGAAAGTCTTCATTGATAACCATTCAAAAGGCTAATCATGAGCATATTCATGGCATTGCGAAGGTTTGCATTGCTAGCTATTGGGCGACTTATGGTGATTTACTTTCGACGAAATACATCGAACGCATGATTCAGGAATTTTACACACCAGAGCGTTTACTAGAAGAAGTGATGACAACTTCGAGATTTTGGAATGGTTGGATTGTTGCTGTTGAAGGTGGAAAAGTCATTGGTGCAGGCGTTGGTGGGATGATTAGCGAAAATCACGGTGAATTATTTGTCCTATACGCAAATCCAGACAGAAGAAAAGAAGGAATTGGCAGCATGATTCTCGATGCCGTTACCAAGGAATTAATTGAATATGGTGCAAAGGAACAGTGGGTGAACGTTACGAAAGGAAATATAAAAGGCATTCCCTTTTATGAAGCGAAGGGATTCGATTTTATTAATGAGCAGGATGAATATGGTGTTATCGAAGGCGAAGATTTTAAAGCGCTAAGGTATCATCGATTTCTAAATGATTTGCATGCTGGTTCCATTCTGTAGAAAAATAGCGATAGTCAGCTACAAAAAAATAGTAACTTACAAAAGGATGATTAAAGGTATGAATAACCTTACAAAAATGAAAATATTAAAGCCTGCAAATGAGGTATTTGAAGCTTTTGTAGACCCTACCAAAATTGGGGGATTTTGGTTTACATCGAGTTCCGAAAGATGGGAACAAGGGAAGACGATTACGTTAAGATATGACGAATACGACGCCCAAGGGGATATAAAAATAAAGGAAATCGAACCAAATAAAGAAATCGTTTTTCAAGATGGAGAAGGTCATCTTGTCGCGATTTCACTAACAGAGCTGGATAATTCAACTACCATAATTGAAATTAATGAAGACGGTTTTGATGAAAATAATCCCATGCTTATCAATCAATTGATCGATAATAAAGAAGGCTGGGTTTATATGCTAACATGCTTAAAGGGCTATTTGGAATACGGTGTTAACTTGCGAGCAGCATTAGTTAAATAACTACCTGAAAAAGAGCAATCATAATGCTCTTTTTCTATTTTTACTACTATATGTTATATAGACTGCCACCATATAGTTTATTCTAATAAAATACTGTTGAAATATTATAGGAATATTCGGAAAGAATTTTGTGAATGAATCACATGGTATTATCACCTAAATAAGTTCTAATTCTGAAAACGATGTCATTTTGTGAAGTAAATCACATTACTTGAAGTTAACCTTCATTTTTGGTAATAATAATACTATTGTAGAAAAAAGAACATAACAAAATGGAGGAACAGAGAATGAAAATAGTAGCAATGGTAGGAGCTAACCGAAAAGATTCATATAATATGCATCTCGTGAAGTATATGCAAAAGAGATATACAGATAAATTGGAAATTGAGATTTTACCAATTGACCAACTTCCAATGTATAATCAAGATGATGAAATGGATCCTCCAGCATTGGTAAAAGAAATTAGAGAGAAAATCAAAAATAGTGATGGTATTTTATTCGCGACACCTGAATATAATGCATCTATTTCTGCAGTACTAAAAAACGCAATCGACTGGTTCTCAAGAGTTGAGAAGGTAATGATCAATAAGCCTGCAATGATTGTCGGAGCATCAATGGGGGCATTAGGAACAGTTAAGGCGCAAATGCAGCTTCGTCAAATATTGAATGCACCTGGTGTATCAACATTAACTTTACCAGGTAATGAAGTCTTCGTTGGATCCGTGCATGAAAAGATTGATCAAAACGGTGTATTAACAGATGAGCCAACAATTCAATTTATCGATATGGTTATTGACAACTATATTGATTGGATTGAAAAAACAAAAGTATATAGCTAATGAAAATAACTTGTTCGGGAAATGGTTTTCTCTCGGGCAAGTTTTTTAATATGGGGAAAATACTCAATTCATTAAATTCCTCTTCCTGGTAATACTAATAAATGCAAAATTAACCAAAGGAAGGGTAGATACAAAATGAAAAAATACTTATTGATTGTATTGGCTTTCGTATTCACATTGCTATTCACATCACAGGTTTCCGCGAATACAGAAAGTACTGTGCATGATGAAATGGTCTGGCATGAAGGGGAAGCGCATGATCGCTCTTTTAAAAGCGAGGCATTATTAAAGCTTCATGCGATAGAGCTTGGAATTGAAATAGAAGGCAAGGATATGGAAGCCTTATCCAAGGAAGTTCATGAAGGAATGCTGATGAAGAAGGCAGCAGAGCTTGGGATTGAGACGGAAGGAAGAGATTTAGAAGAATTAGGGAAAGAAGTACATCAAATGATGTTGATGAAAAAAGCAGAGGCATTTGGCATTCAGACAAAAGGAAAAGACATGAAGGCAATTGCAAAAGAGGTTGACGAAGCAAGAATTAAGCAAATGGCTGCAAAGTTAGGAATAAAAACAGAGGGCAAGGACATGAAGACATTAAGAAATGAAGTTATGGAAACATATCTAAGGTCGGAAGCGGAGAAATTAGGGATACTTACAGCTGATAAAGATTCGAAAGCGCTAGCGCGGGAAATTCAAAAAGCGAAAGTATTAAAAGCTGCAGATAAACTAGGAATCGAGGTAAAGAATAAAGATACAGAGCAGCTATTAGATGAGATTATTACCAATCATTTGGAGAAAGCCAAGGAACTTAAAGTATATCCATTTGATCGGAAAAAGGAATAGGTTTAGTACCACTTATGTAGTCAGAAATGCGGATATACTTTCTTTACTACCAAAAAAAGATGGTAATGCGCTTCGAAAGATGGTATGATTACGTAGCGATGAGCTGGTTTGTGTAAGACGAGGAACAACGTACTACATGTGAATGTGAACACATGGTTCTCTCGCCACAAACAATCGAAAACGTCTATATTTATATAGGCGTTTTTTTATGCTTAAAAACGTATGCTGTCACTAAAATCCTGGTAATTTATCGTTTTCAAAACTCTTTCGTTATTCAGTTAA
The DNA here is from genome assembly GCF_003369575.1 of Oceanobacillus arenosus. Taxonomy (GTDB): domain Bacteria; phylum Bacillota; class Bacilli; order Bacillales; family Amphibacillaceae; genus Oceanobacillus; species Oceanobacillus arenosus. The sequence continues at coordinate 18,598 of NZ_PIOC01000017.1, forward strand.
GAAAAAATATTCCTAACAAAATAACGCTTTCCATGCTAAACTACAAGTATAATCGGAAAGAGGTGACCATTATGAAGAAAATAACATTAGGTACTAGTAATTTAGAGGTTTCAAACATATCGTTGGGCTGTATGCGCCTTGGCAAGCTAGAAGTAAATGAAGCAGCTGAAGTTATCCATAATGCGCTAGAACTTGGAATTGATTTTTTTGATCATGCAGATATTTATGCCGGTGGGAAGTCAGAAGAAATCTTTGCAGAAGCAATAGAGATGCGTCCGTCTGTTCGAGAGCAAATTTTCATTCAAACAAAAGCTGGAATCCGCGAGGGCTATTTTGACTTTTCGAAAGAGCATATTTTGGAAGCGGTAGATGGTAGCTTGACACGTTTGAAAACGGATTATGTCGATAGCCTATTACTTCACCGCCCAGATGCACTAATGGAACCAGAAGAGGTGGCCGAAGCATTCACGATTTTAAAGGATAGTGGAAAAGTCCGTCATTTCGGTGTAAGCAATCAAAATCCGATGCAAATTGAATTGTTAAAGAAGTACATAAATCAGGATTTGATTGTGAACCAATTGCAATTTAGTGTCATGCATACTGGGATGATAGATGCTGGAATTCATGTAAATACAAAACACGAGAATTCGATTAATCGAGATGGAAGTATTCTTGATTACAGTAGATTGCATAGCATGACAATTCAAGCATGGTCACCATTCCAACACGGATATTTCGGTGGTGTGTTCATCGATAATGAGCAATTTCCTGAGGTTAACGAAAAGCTAGAAGAAATTGGTGAAAAGTATGGCGTGAATAAATCAGCTATAGCGACAGCTTGGATATTAAGACATCCAGCGAAAATTCAACCAATCGTCGGTACAATGAATTTGGAACGTTTATCAAATATTGCGAAAGCAAATGAGATCGAGTTAACCAGGAAAGAATGGTATGAAATTTATCTTGCAGCAGGTAACAATCTTCCTTAATACTTGAAAATGCAATTTGTCATGAAATCGTTAGTCAAATTAATATTGTCTTTTCTGTAACCAGCAGGCCACATATTTTCATATAGTGATATGTAGGCTTTAAGACTGGAGGGGAAAATATGTATCCAAACTATCCATTTATGCAAAGCGATAACCGGTATGTGGGAAGTCCTTATGGAACGTATGCATATTATGATCATCAACGTGCATATCCCAATAATGCTTTTTCAGAAGAACGAAAGCAGACGGTGAGAGGGCAGGCGACATGGACATATGGTGGACAAGTAACACAATGTGGGATTCACTGGTCGACTAACGAATATATGACAGCGGCTGTTGGTAGAAATTCTCCTTATCGCTGTGGGCAAACGCTTAAAATCAAAAACCTTTCTTCTGCAACCCCAAGAGAAATATTAGTAACTGTAGTGGACCAGGTTGCAAGCTATCCAGCAAATAAAATCAATTTGCAAAGAAGGGCGTTTGAAGCTTTAGGTGCAAATCCAGAAGTTGGAATTATCGAGATTGAAATCACCCCGTCCCCACAATTAGAAGAAGAAAAATGGGGAAAATATTTGTTGGAGGTCGCACAAGCTGCATATCCTGGCTATAAAGTAACCGAATATAATACAATTGAGAAGGCAAACCTGTCAGGCAAGCAAAGAAAAGAGACGTATGAGTTTTTATTGGATTCTCCTCAAGGAAAACTAAAAATACAAGGAAACGTTATTTATAATCCTACTACAAATCGGGTTATTTCCTTTGATCTCAAGGAAGTTTAAAATTCTCTTGGTAGGATTATTTTGTTGCAATTTAGACAAAGTGTGGACTACTTTAATATGCTAAGGGCTCTCGGACCATTCGCTCCAGAAATACACTACGCTTTTCGCGGGGAGCTGGTGAGCCTACTTCACGCTGTCGCGTTTCATAGTCTCACCTAGGCTCTTCTTCCCGCAGAAGTCTCCGTGTATTTCTTCCGCTGGGGTTGGAAAAAATCTTATAAAAAGAGTAACTTGCCACTGACAATCGACGTAATTGTAGTGAAAGAATGAAACTCACGTGTGAATAGCAATTACTGTCTAGATCTGAAATTAAAATTATCACTAGTCCACACTTTATATCGATTTATCATCACCGCACATTAATTGGATGGTAGCAATCTTTCAGAAAAACTACTCTTAGAGGTCTAGGTTTAGAAAACAAAGAAAAAGCTTGGGAGAAAGGTTCTACAACCTATCTTCCGAGCTTTTATTAATTTTTTACTTCGACGCCATATTTCGTATATGCACCATGCATTACGGAACCAACATATTGGTTAAGCGCAAAGCCATGTTTAATTGCTGCAGTTACAAATGCTTTCGCAGCAATGACAGATTCTTTAGCGGACTTTCCTTGTGCTAAATTCGCAGTGATAGCTGCCGCAAAAGTACATCCTGCACCGTGATTATAGGTTGTATCGATTTTATCTTCTTCTAAAAGCGTAAATTCCTCACCATCATAGAATAGATCAACAGCTTTCTCATGATCTAATGCTTTTCCGCCTTTGATTACAACATTCTTAGCGCCAAGCTCATGAATTTTTACTGCTGCTTCTTTCATTCCTTCAATCGTTTTGATTGGACCAGTCCCTGCTAATTGGCCTGCTTCGAATAAGTTAGGTGTAGTAACGAGGGATCGAGGAAGTAGTAATTCCCGCATTGCATCCGTATTTTCTGGTTGAAGCACCTCGTCTTCACCTTTACATACCATAACAGGATCAAGTACATAATTAGTTAATTTATATTCATCAATTTTATGTGCAGCAAGCTCGATAATTGGAACACTGCCAAGCATTCCTGATTTCGCCGCGTCAACGCCAACTGAAAGAATCGTATCTAGTTGCTTTTCAACTAACTCTGTTTCAATTGGTGTAACATTATGATGCCAACCTTTTGGATTCATTGTTACAACACAAGTTAAAGCGGTCATACCATATACATCATGCTCTTGAAATGTTTTCAAATCGGCAGCCTGTCCAGCCCCACCACTAGAATCTGATCCAGCAATTGTTAATGTTTTTTTCATTGTTGCTATCCCCCTAATTGTTACTGTATATCAATACAATCTTATCATTTGGAATGATGCTTTTAGTGCATAAATTTTCTAATATTAAAAACTATAAACCTTTTACATCAAAGTGTAAAGGGAAGGGCTATTTCCATTTAGAAACTATAATAATTCATACGACCTCGACATTCGCAAAGGCCGTACTGGAATGAAGTCCTCCCTTGATTCGCGTCACATTTAGGTTTTCGCCGTTTAACCATTTATTAAAATCAAAAATTAGTGGCAGACGATCGCCACCTAATGCAAACCATGCCTTCATCTCTTTTGGAAAGTAAGCAGCAGTATGGATTGTTCCAGCCCATGCCCCATATTTTTTGGAAAACACCTGTTTATCGATATCGTTCATCATTTGGTAGGCGGTGTAAGGATTAACAACCGTATGCTGTTGTTGCTTCATTACTGCCTGTCTCTCAATCGATTCATCCATTCGATAACGATTTTCCTCTGTTAATTGTTCGAAATGGTTGGTGCAAATATTACCAGCATATGCAGTAACGATTCGAGGGGAAGCTTCGACAATCATCGACTTCCCGCTTTTATCTTGTAGCACATAGCTAAATGTATGGCGATGGGGAATTTCTTTCAACAAATCAATTGCTTCATCTACGCTCGCACATGTCTCTAAAATAATTCGACCAATCATATTGCAGACAAATCCATTACTAGATTTCATTCGGTTGACAAAATTATATCCCATAGTAAGGCCCTTTTCATTCATGCCATCCGTTCTGCCTGTAATTTGCATGGTGGGACCAATCACTGCGTACCCCTGATCTGTTGGTTGATAAAGTGCATACCGACCTTCATAGGTAATAGGAGCATTATCATAGTTCCGAATTAAATAATCGTTACTAGTGAAAATGGAACAGCCACTTCTGCCGTATTCCAAATAATATCCCCCGAACTCTCGAATCGTCTCCTCCATGGTTAATTGGAGGGCATCACCAAGTCCATAAAGCTCGTCCATGACTCCAGGGGCAAATTTCTTTATTGCCTGTGTTACTTCATCTTGATTGATTAAATAATGGCGCCATCTGCCATCTTTTTGTTTTTGCCGGTTCGATAATAGAAGCGAATTCTTGATTTCTTCACCTTGCATATATCCAAAATCATAATGATTGCCTCGGTATTGAATAATGTCACTATATACTTGTTTCAATAAGTATCCCTCATCTATTTTGTAATTAATCTAAGCGTACTTTATGAAAGCATGAAAGAAAATAAATATGCTTACGCATTTAGATAGGTTATCCAAGTTTGAAGGAAAAAGCATGCTGGAAATAGAATATTTATTAATAGAAGAAATAGATTATTTTCAAGGAGAATTTATAATGAAAAATCCAAATGTAGAAATCGAGTGGCTACTTGAAATAACGATTGAGGAGCTTCAAGAAAAACTGAAGAATTTTGAGGTAACTTCTGAAGAAATTGTAAGAATGCTTTTAAATCGAATAGCGAATTATGACCAGTCGGGACCATCCATAAATTCCTTTATCGAAGTAAATCCTGAAGCAATCCATATCGCAAGGGCACTTGATTATGAACGAAAAACAACAGGGAGCAGGGGTATTTTGCACGGGATTCCCGTTGCAATAAAAGATAATATCGATACAGCTGACAAGATGCATACGAGTTCTGGTTCACTAGTATTAGCAGAATCCTATGCAAGTAAAGATGCATTTTTAGTTGAAAAGTTAAGGCAAGCAGGTGCAATTATTCTTGGGAAAACGAATTTAACAGAATGGGCACATTTTATTGCAGAGGACATGCCCTCTGGTTACAGTTCGCGAGGTGGGAAGACGTCGAATCCTTATGGTGCACAATTCTCGGTTGGTGGGTCTAGCTCTGGCTCAGGGGCAGCGATTGCTGCAAACTTCGCTGTCGTATCAGTCGGCACGGAAACATCTGGCTCTATCCTTAGTCCAGCTAGCCAGAATGGGATTGTTGGCATCAAGCCAACATTGGGCTTAGTAAGTCGCAGTGGCATCATTCCGATTTCCCATAACCAAGACACGGCAGGACCAATGGCAAGGACTGTAAGGGATGCGGCAATCTTACTGAATGTACTCATGGGTATGGACCCGAATGATCCAGTAACATGCAGTAATCCGTTAGGCAATGTTAATTTTACTAGCTTTCTTAAAGTAAATGGGCTTAGGGGAAAACGGATTGGAATTGCTCGCGAGCCTTTCTTTGACAAACTAAGTAAGGAAAAGGTTTCGATTATGGAGCAAGCAATTGAGGAAGTTCAGCAACTGGGTGCGGATGTGATTGACCCAATCGTGATTCCATTCGTTGAAAAAATTGATGATATAAATGTCATGATTCATGATTTCAAAAGTGATGTCAATGCATATTTGAAAACAACCGACCCATCTCTAGGTATCCGGAGCTTGAAAGACGTAATTGCCAAAAATGAAGCAATTGGTGAAAAGACGTTAAAATATGGTCAAAGTACTTTGTTGCAAGCAGAAGAGACAAGTGGTACATTAACAGAACCATTGTACCTAGAAAGTTTATTGAATGACGCGATTTACTCAAGGGAAAAAGGAATCGACGCAGTAATGAACGAGTATTCATTAGATGCAATTGTATTTCCAGATTACAAAGGTGCCTTGCTAACTGCTAAGGCAGGATATCCATCAATCAATGTTCCAGCTGGTTTTACTGCAACTGGTGAACCTGTAGGCATTACATTCACTGCAAAAGCATATCAAGAACCAATACTATTGGAAATTGCCTATTCCTATGAACAAGGAACGAAACACCGAAAGCCGCCAGTGCTATGATAAATTAGACAAAAACTGGGAAGTGCCAGGCACCCCTAAATAGGAGGGAAAAATAATGGCTGAATTAAAATATGAAATTATTGAAACAGTTGGTGTGCTATCTGAATCACCAAAAGGATGGACGAAGGAGTTAAACCTTGTCAGTTGGAATGGAAGGGACCCAAAATACGACTTGAGAGATTGGGCACCAAATAAAGAGAAGATGGGGAAAGGGATTACATTAACAGAGGAAGAATTGAAGAGCTTAAAATCAATACTAACCAATTTTTGACTAGATCATTTCTAACCCTAAGAGCTAAGGATGAAATGCCTGGCTGTTAGGGGGCTAAAAAAACAATCTACAATTTTTTATAAAAAATATTAAAAAAGTATTGTACTCATCGAAAATATGTGTTACTATAATCTAGTCGCTTCAATGACACGGGATATTAGCTCAGTTGGTAGAGCAGCTGACTCTTAATCAGCGGGTCGTAGGTTCGATCCCTACATATCCCATCAATAAAAGGGCTAGAATAGGCTATATTGCTTATTCTAGCCTTTTTTTAGCTTGCGTTTCTTTTGCGAAATGTATCCATTCCTAATAAAATAATAAACATAAGTAACTAGAAAATTGAAATGATAACTTCACTAGGAGGCGTATATGAAAGACTTTATTATGCTTATGGCAGAAATTGTAAATGAGATTCATGACATATTAAACGAGATGTTTGGGTTACATATGACTGATAAAGAGCTTCATTTCTGGGTTATTGGGATTGTTGGTATGGTCACCTTCTTTATTGTTTATTTTCTATTTAAACTGATAGAAAAAATGAAATGGAGTATCACGATTTACGCGTTCATCTATACATTTACCGGGATGACTGTTCTCGTATTTGCAATTGAACTGCAGCAAGCAATTACGAATCGGGGAAATATGGAATTTGCTGATGCGATAGCTGGATTAAAGGGATTTCTAGTCTTATTTGTCATTTATGCGCTCATCGCCCTCATCCTTTATACTATAAAAAAATTTATCGGCAAGAGATAGGGGGAATGTTTTCTTTTTATCTTCTTAGGATATTACTATAGAGATAAACAAGAAAATTTTTGAGGTGAAATAGATGGGTCGAGAGAAGCCAAAAAATAATGTCATGCTAATCATCTCTATTATGCTAGGATATGCATTGACATATATGGACAAAAACATGATTGCAACTGCAATCATTCCATTAGAAACGGAATTGAGCTTAAATGCAAGCCAATCCGGACTATTAATGAGTATGTTCTTCATAGGGTATACTGTGATGCAATTTCCAAGTGGATGGCTTTCTGACAAAATTGGACCAAAAAAAGTATTATTAATTTCGATGGGTACCATACTGATAGCAACGATTTTCTTTGGATTTGTTAGCGCATTAGTATTGTTAATGGTGATCCGATTATTAGCGGGGCTTGGTCATGCAGGGATACCAACAAGCTCTACAAAGGTTGTAGCAAATAACATTCAGCCCAAACAAAAGATGTTTGTTCAATCATTGATTTTATCAACCTCTGGTATTGGTGGTATTCTTGCGTTTACATTAGGTTCTACGTTAATTAATATGAGCTGGCGTTATGCATATTACGGATTAGCTGTATTATATGCAGTTTCAATTATAATGATTTTTTTCTTCTTTCCGAAACAGAAAAAGAATCCTATTGGGGGACAAGAGAAAAAAGAGGATAAAGTCAAAATCAGTGTTGTATTTAAAGAAAAAAATGTATTTGCTTTATTTGCTGCACTACTATTTCTAAATATTGTTCTATACGGCTACCTTTCCTGGTTACCTTCATTTTATGAGACTAATTTCGGGTTTGATTTGAAAGCAATTAGCATTACATTGAGTATCAATGCGATTTTAATGAGTGTCGGCGCACTTAGCTCAAGCATTATGGTCGATAAAGTTTTTAAAGGAAATGATAAGCGGTTTGCTCTAATAAGTATCCTAGTATGTGCAATTGCATGTATCGTTTTTGCTATGACGAATAGTTTAGTAATGTCGATTACGATGATGTTTATTTTTACACTTTCATCAAATGCTGTTTTCGTTACCTTATTTAGTTGGCCACATAAGTTGATTCGGCAAGAAGTGATTGGCTCATCGATTGCTATTATTAATATGGGTTCAACGATTGGCGGTTTTCTATCTCCTACAATTACTGGATATTTAATTACTGCTTTTGGAGGAAACTACAGTGTAGCCTTCATTGCAATGGGATTGAGTGCAGTTGTTTGTGGTTTTGTTATTCTTTTAGTAAAAACAAAGCCAGTTAGTAATGGAGAATATAAATTCAATTGAACCGAATGCAAGGGTTGTAATGTGACAATATTGTTACCTCGAACGCAATCGTTTTACTTAGAGAATGGCCATCATATATAATTATGTGAAAGAATTCACTATTATAGTTTTTGATCTGGAGGTCTTAATTCAATGGCAGGACTTATGGCGATGGCTAAAGAACAAAGGATGAAGATGCTCCTAATCGTTATTTCAGCTGTGCTATCTGGCGTGGCGATTATTGGACAAAGCTATTTATTTGTCATTATTGTCAATCGGGTTTTTTTGAAGGGAAATTCTTTTTCAGAGATTATTCCATATTTGCTTTGGCTAATAGTCGCCCTTTTTGCTCGAACATTATTTAGTTATTTAAGCGGAAGAACTGGGATAAAGATGGCCTCGAAAGTCAAAGGGAATCTGCGAAGTGCCCTTTTAAATAAATTTTCTAGAAATCCACTGCAAGTGTCACTTCAAGGGCAATCCGGTCAAAAAGTAAGTGTCATGATGGATACGGTAGATGAAATCGATCGTTACTTTAGTAATTACATTCCGCAAGTGGTTCAATCAATGATTATTCCAATAATGATTTTGATCGTTATTTTTTATGAGCATGCAGCAACTGGAATCATTATTATAATTACTGCACCATTTATTCCAATATTTATGATGATTATCGGCTTTAATACAAAGGACAGGGCAGAGGAACAGCTGGATAAAATGGCGGCTTTTTCAGGAACGTTTCTTGATACACTGCAGGGTATAACAACACTGAAGTTATTCGGACGTTCAGCGGAACAAAAGGAGACAATAAGAAAAAGTAGCCTTGATTTTCGTGATGCAACAATGGTCGTGCTCAAAACGGCCTTCTCCAATTCATTAGCACTTGAATTTATTTCGATGTTAAGTATCGGGCTTGTTGCCTTAGAAGTTGCAATCCGGCTCATTATTTATCAAGATATTACATTCTATACTGGATTCTTAATGCTTGTGCTAGCACCTGAATTCTATACAAAATTAAAGGATCTCGGTAGTGCTTTTCATACTGGACGGGGAAGTATGGGAGCAGCCAAAAAGCTGGGGAGTGAGCTTGAAGAAACCGCGCAGCCTGTAGTTTTTGGCGAGGAGAACTTAAGTAAGGATGCGCCACCATTAATTGAATTACATGCTGCAAGCTTTAATTATGGTGTGGATGCATTTGCATTGAAGAACGTAAATGTAATTATTCGACCATACGAACGAGTTGCAATTGTTGGTAAAACTGGTGCTGGGAAAACGACGTTACTACATGTCATTGCGGGGCTTGTCTCACTCTCGGAAGGGGAAATCAAGGTTAATGGCAGGGAGCGGTTGAATTATCAAGAGAAGGATTGGTTTGACCAGCTTAGCTATATATCACAGGATCCATACCTGTTTTCCGGGACGGTTGCTGAAAATATTGCAATTGGCGGGCGGAGCGATGCAACACGTATGGAAATCGAACAAGCTGCGAAAAAAGCGGGGATTATGGAACTAGTTGATTCACTTGAACATGGATTTGATACGCCAATCGGTGAAGCTGGGAGAGGGCTCTCAGGAGGAGAGAAACAACGAGTAGCGATTGCTAGAGCATTCCTAAAATGCCCATCTGTCATCCTTTTTGATGAACCGACAACAGGGCTGGATTTACAAACAGAGCGTATTTTACAATCCTCACTCAAGGAGCTGTCTAGAAATTCGACGGTGATTACGGTTGCACATCGACTCTACACGATTCAAAATGCAGATAAGATACTTTACCTTGAAAATGGTGAACTTGTAGCATCTGGAACGCATGATGAATTATTAGCATCTGTGTCAGCATATCGGAAAATGGTTACTGTACAGCAAGGAGGTGCGGTACAATGAAGGAATTAAGGATGGTCATCAACGTATTGTTAGTGGAAAAGAAAGATATATTGCTTTCGATTTTATGTGGCTTTATTGCGGGAATAACTGCGGTAGCATTGTTTTCAGCAAGTGGATATTTAATTTCAAAGGCAGCGCTAGCTCCTCCAATCTACACATTGATGATTCTTGTTGCCTCGGTAAAGCTGCTTGGTATTATTTCTGCATTAAGCAGGTATGGTGAGCGGTATTTTTCCCATCGTGGAACGTTCACCATGCTAAGTAATTTACGTGTTTCTTTTTATGAGAAACTCGAACCATTGGCACCATCGATTTTCGGAAGATATCGGAGTGGCGACCTACTTGCCAGAATTGTCGGTGATGTTGAGACATTGCAAAATTTCTTTTTACGAGTTTTCTATCCCCCGATTGTTCTATTATTAGTCTTTTTCTGTACGATTTTTTTCACGGCATTCTTTTCGTTTGAAGTTGCGCTCATTTTATTGATTGGTTTCTTATTGACGACAGTACTTGTTCCGTCATACTTCGCTTTAAGGCAACGTAAAGTGGAGCGGAAAGTAAGGGAGAGTCGCGGAGTGTTATCAACGGAAGTGACGGAATTTCTTTATGGCTTTCGCGACTTGAAAATTTACCAGCAACTAGAAATTAAAGAAGAGCAGCTAAGCAAATCAGCAGCTACTTATTTGCAGGAGCAGGAGCGTGAAAGTGTTCATAATTTATTCAGTCAAGCAACCAACACATTTGTCTCCTTATTGATTACTGTTTGTGTACTCGCTGTCGGCGCTTATTTAGTTGTGAATGGCGATCTTGATGGAATATTTTTGGCAATGTTAATAATGGTGTCACTCACCGTCTTTGAAAATACGACACCGATGGCAATTTTTCCAAGCCACTTGCAGGATAGTAGGCAAGCTGCTTCACGACTTTCTTCCGTTGTTCGTAACGAATCAGAGGGGGAAGCACTTGTTAAGCAAAATAGTTTTCAAACGGATATTGCACCAAAAATAGAAGTAAAGAACATTCATTTTACTTTTCCAAATGAGTCACGGCAGACGCTAGAAGATGTTTCTTTAACGCTTGAATCAGGTTCAAAAACAGCAATTGTTGGTCCCAGCGGATCTGGAAAATCGACATTGTTACAGTTGTTATTACATCTTTATCATGTCGATGATGGAGCGATTCTATTAAACAAAACCCCGATTAAGGATTTGACAGATGAAAGCATTTGGAGAAATACGAATGTCGTGTTACAGGCAAATCATTTCTTTTACGGCACAATACGTGATAATTTACGGCTTGCTAAAGATGGACTAAGTGACCGGGAAATGCAAGAAACCTTGGAAAAAGTTGATTTAGAGCATTTTGCACTTGATGATCAAGTGCTTGAGAAAGGTGATAATTTATCTGGTGGCGAGAAACAGCGGCTTGCAATCGCGAGAGCAATGCTGAAAAACGCTTTATTATGGCTATTGGATGAACCAACCTCATCAATCGATGCATTAACAGAGGCGAAAATCTACCAGCATATTTTTGAGGAGGCAAAGAATGATACAGTTGTGCTCGTTAGCCATCGACTGACAGGGTTAGAGAAAATGGACCAGATTATCGTCATGGATCACGGAAAAGTTATTGAGAGTGGCACCTTCGAATCATTAATGGAGCGTAAAGGTTATTTCTATGAGATGAAAAAGATTGAACAGAGCGTGTTTTTTGGGCAGTGAGTTAGTTATTGACTTGCTTTGTCGATCGCTATTTAGATAAACCTCGGACTAAGTTAGGCGCAAAGTTGATTTTCGCTACGGACAGTCGCGCATCCGGAGGGCTCGAACTGAGCTTTTCCCGCAGTAGTCTCCTGTCCTCCGCTACAATCAACGACCTTTAGAGAGGAAATGCTGACTCCTATTTTTAAGAAAATGATAAAAATTAACAACAGCACAATCCCAGCGTAGTGTATTTCTGGAACGGCTAGTCTGAGAACCTTAGGCACTAAACTAGTCCGTACTTTATATCATTTGGTTCGATTAGGTAAACTTCCATCTTTCTGAAAAACAGGCAAGCGACTTAGGCGCTTGCCTGTTTTTTAATAAGCTTATTTACTTTCATCCTCCGAAAATGGAGTATCATTTTTTGCTGCCCAGAATGAAATCATAATGGCGGCGATGATAACGATAAAGGGCGCAGCAAATATTAAAAAGTCACTTAACAACCAGCTCACTCCTTTTTCTTTTTATTACCTTCGACGTAATCCTTGTCGAAGAGGAATAGTTTTAATAACAAATAGATGGAAGGGACCAGCAGGATAAATCCTAGAACGAATACGACAACGAGAGAGATTGCCATCGCTTCATTGGTGAATCCCTCATGTATCGTTAAATATGGGTACAGTAAGTAAGGATAATGTGAAATTCCGTACGCATAAAAGGCGAGTGCGAATTGCCCAATTAATAGCCAAACAGCGACACCGTAATTTTTTTGTTTCCATAGGAGCCAGACGGTAGCTACCCAAAGAATCGCTGAAAGTCCGAACATCCACCATAAATCAAGCATACGTTCAAAGTGACCTGGTATATGAAAACGGAGTTCAAAAATGATTCCACCAGCAGCAACAATTAAGGGAACAGCCCAAGATAACGCATATTTTCTCATTAATGTTGTTGCCCTTGAGTCACCAGCTTTGTTCGCGTACCAGGTAAGAAAAACTGCTGATATATATAGAACCGCTGCAAGTGCTAATACAACAACAGACCAAGATAATGGACTTGTAAATAATGCCCAATAATCGAGAACGGGATTTCCATCAACAATGGAAACAAATCCACCTTCCGTAATTGCAAGCACAACCGATAATGAAGCAGGTACAAGTAATCCAGATATACCATACATAAACGCATATCCTTTATGTCCCTTTGTTCCATACGTCTCGAATGCGTAATAGGAACCACGAATTGCCATCAAGATAATCGCAAAGCTTGCTGGAACAAGCAGGATTGTTCCAAAATAAAAGGCAGATTTCGGAAAGAATCCGACAATCCCTACGAAGAAGAATACGAAGAATACATTGGTCACTTCCCAAACAGGTGACAAGTATCTTTGAATAATTTTTGATAAGATATGCTGTTTACCCGACATGATACTATAGGCGTTGAAGAAACCAGCTCCAAAATCAATTGCTCCAAGCATGACGTAACCGAATAGAAACGTCCAAAGTACGGAAATACCTAATATTTCTAAGCTCATTTCGCTTCACCACCCTGTTTTGCTTCATATTGCTCAAGCTCTAACTCGACAGGATTATTTTTAAATATCCTACGAAGTACGACAATGGTCCCGATTCCTAATACAAGGTAGAGGGCTGCAAACAAGATAAACATTAATCCAACGTAATCACTTGAAGTTGCTGCTTGATCCACCGTCATTATTCCGCGAAGGATCCATGGCTGACGCCCAACTTCAGCCATCCACCAACCTGCTTCAATTGCGAGGAAGGAAAGTGGACCACCGAGAACGATTATCCAGTGGAACCAGTTTGCTTTGACGAATGACCATGAAAGCTTCATTCCAAGCCAATATACTAAAGCCAATACAACCATAAATCCACCAATTGTAACCATTAAATCAAAGAAATAGTGAATAATGAGTGGGGGTGTTTCCTCTTCTGGAAATTGATCTAAACCAATTACTTCAGAAGTGGGAATTCCATGTGCCAAAATACTTAATGCAAACGGGATTTTAATCGCGTATTTCACATCTTGATTTTCATCTAGCATTCCATACATTAAGAGTGGTGCGCCTTCTTCTGTTTCAAAGTGCCATTCAGCCGCGGCTAGTTTTTCCGGTTGATATTCTGCTAAATATTTACCGGAGAAGTCACCAATTACTGCCGCAGCAATAGAGAAAACAAGTCCGATTTTCATTGTCATATGAAGTGCTTTCTTATGGTACACGTGATTCGAACCCTTAATTAATTTATATGCCGCAATCGCGGCAAACATAAAGGCTACCGTCATATATGCTGTTGCTAGAACATGGGATACCTTTGTTGGCATCGCGGCTGTGAACAGTGCGAGTAATGGATTTGCGTTTACAAGTTGTCCGTCTATAAAATCAAACCCTTGTGGCGAATTCATAAACGAATTTACGATCGTAATAAATAAAGCCGAACATCCTGCACCAATAGCAACTGGTATTAACAGTAGGAAATGCTTACGTGGATTGAATCGATCCCATGTATACGAATAAATTCCTAAGAAGATTGCTTCAAAGAAGAATGCGAAAACTTCCATAAATAGAGGCAATGCAATAATATTACCTGCAAGCTCCATAAAGTTCGGCCATAGTAACGAGAGCTGTAAACCAATAATCGTGCCAGTTACAACACCAACTGCTACAGTGACAAGATAACCACGCGCCCATCGTTTTGCCATCATAATGTAGTGGTAGTCATTTTTCTTAATTCCAAGCCAATGTGCGATCATAATAAAGAGTGGGACACCCACACCAATTGTCGCGTAAATAATATGGAAGGAAAGTGTAAGTAATGTTAATAATCTGCTTGCAAATACTGGATCATCAAATAACAAGTTTTGTCTACCTCCTAAATTTGCGATTTAACTGCAACTAATTTGTGAATAAATTAACAATAATTATTTCATTGTAACTCAAAATACAATAATAAACGTGATTACATATGACAATATTGCAAACGTATGATGAAAGAATTGTGAACAAGAGAACATCTTGATCATCCTCACAGAGATAAGATTTCTTTTATTCTCTACCATTATTTAGATCTTACCCATATTTCATTCCTTTACTAACATATTTGGATAAAAAATTTAACTATCCTTTCAGTTGAAAGGAGAAGGTTTTTTCCTTTTGAAATTCTCCTTTGGCATACGTTCGTTCCATAAATGTCGCATGATTTTGATGGTCTACTAGTAAAACGGTTGAGGAGCGTGTCCCATATTCAGGTGTTTTAATAAATAAGGGAGAAAGCATTCTTTCCAACTCGATTCCCACTCCTGTTTGTGGTAACTCTTTATCATCTGCTATTTCTGCATTTGAAACTATCCTAAATAGCATATCGGTTTCTATTTTATTATTCCCGTTTATATAATCTTGTAACATCTCTTTTCCTTTTACTACTTTTGGCCAAGGGGTATCCAATGTATGATTACTTAACGCGTGAATCCCAGGAGTTACTTTATTTTCCTTATCTAGAATATTATTATAATGATAAAGCTCATCTGCACTACCGAAGATTAGATTATATCCAGAAAAGTTGTTACGGTCCCTTTTTAGCGTTTGAAGAAAGGCTGTTGGTGAAGCATTGGAGGCCAAATACTGACGGACAATCTCACCCCTGGATATCTTTGCGGTCTCATCTAATTTGGGATCGCGAAAATTAGTTAAGGCAACGAATCGTCCTTGCCTCGAGATTCCTAGCCAAGTACCCATTTGCACCAAATCACGACCTGCAAGTATTGCTGGTTCATCTTCCCAAAAATGAGCAGATGCGGTTGGACGTTTATAAAATTCATCGCGATTCGCCGCAATGATGAGTTTATATGTTGGATGGTCCTTAAAGTTTAAATTGATTAAGCACATCGGTATATTCTCCTCTGATTTAGCTTTTTCTCTTATTATACTTGAATTGTATGTTTATTATCAAAATGTCCGGACTTTTCAGTGTTCGAAATCCTCTAAAATCAAGAATTGTAAGTGGGGAATCAACAGAAAGTCAAAATCCCGATTCTGTTCAACTTTATTCAAAATTCACTCTTGACAGATATTGAAACAGAAGATAATATGTAGAAAATGAATACTAATTAATCATA
Source organism: Oceanobacillus arenosus (assembly GCF_003369575.1). Taxonomy (GTDB): domain Bacteria; phylum Bacillota; class Bacilli; order Bacillales; family Amphibacillaceae; genus Oceanobacillus; species Oceanobacillus arenosus. Next base: position 34,500 of record NZ_PIOC01000017.1, read on the forward strand.
TCATTTTAATGTGATATGGAATTAAGAAACCAGTTAACAGTTAAAAGAAAGTACCATAGTATAATAACAATTAAATAAATTTATTCTTATCCAGAGAGGTGGAGGGGCTGGCCCTTTGATACCTCGGCAACAGACCATATCGGTACTGTGCCAATTCCAGCAAGCATTATGCTTGAAAGATAAGAAGAGTACAGGACTCGATCTTTTCCCTCTTCTTATCAATTACGAGAAGAGGTTTTTTTGTATACAATACAAGTCAAATAAAGGGGGAATTATTTTGGCGATTATTGATAATAAGAAAATTGAAGACATTGTATCAGCGATTAGTAATCTTGAATACGGTTCTTTAGTCATTACAGTACACGACGGTGAAATAACGCAGGTGGAGACAACGGAAAAGAAACGGTATACGATACAGGGGAAAAAGACAAAGAAAATCAGCTCCTAAGTTTTTTGAATACTTTAGATTAATAAAATATGCCGATTAGACAACTAAAGGCATCTTCTTATTCGATTTGGGATAGGAGGATGTCTCTTTTTACATTTATCCCGAATTAACTGGCTGTAAGACCCACATTTCAAAAATTCGAGAAAAATCAAGAATTGTAAGTGGGGGATGAAGGAAACCCCCACTGAATGAAGGTTCACTTTATCGCAAGGACAATATCCGTGAATGAATAATTGGAGGAAAATAGATGAGTTATAAACTTGGAATCCTAGATCAGAGTCCTATTTTTAAAGGAAGATCAGCTGAGGATGCACTGCAATCTACTATTAATTTAGCCAAAAAAGCCGAGGAGTGGGGGTACTCGCGATTCTGGGTATCCGAACATCATCATATGGAACAAGTGGCAGGTTCTTCACCTGAAGTATTAATTTCACATTTGTTAGCACGAACAAATTCTATTCAAATTGGATCAGGAGGTGTGATGCTCCAACACTATAGTCCATATAAAGTAGCAGAGAATTTTCAAGTTTTATCAACGCTTGCTCCTGGTAGGGTAGACCTTGGTATTGGCAAGGCACCGGGAGGATTTCCTTTATCAACAAAAGCATTACAGAATGGGAAAAAAATTGATGGAAAAGATTTTAATGAGCGTTTAACCTTTTTGAAAAGACTAATAGACGATTCCGTTGAACATAATCATGCCCTATCAGGCATTCAAGCTTTACCAAAGCCAGCAAAGAAACCTGAAATTTATTTGCTTGGAGGAAGTGCAAATAGCGCTGAACTCGCCGCTGATTTAGGAATTAATTTTGTATTTGCAAATTTCCTAAATAGTGATGAGAAAGTACTAAAGGAAGCTGCCCATGCGTATAGAGATAACTTTAATGAAGGGCATTTTATTGCAGCTGTGGCAGCACTTGCAGCCCCCACTCAAGAAGAGGCAGAGATGTTAGTAAAAGATCACAAATTATTCACGCTTCATCTTCATGATGGGCGGACACTAACGGTGCAATCAGAGAGCCAAGTACAGGCATTTGAAAAACAAGCGGAAGGACCATTTGAAATAGAAGAAAGAGAGGCGAATATAATTGCTGGTACGCAAAAATATGTGAATGAGGAATTAACACGGCTTCATAATACGTACCAAATAGATGAATTTATTTTGCATACACCAATTCAAAGAGAAACCGAGCGTTTTCGTTCTTTTCAATTAATGAGTCCGCTTCAGTTAACGGCAAAAATTGAAACAACACAATACAAGAGCGTTGACAAATGGTAATCATTTTTCTTTAAATCCTATAAAAGTCATCTGCATAGGGGGAATAATGAGTAAATTAATGAGCAATCCAATTATTGTCGAAGAGTTAGATCAAGATGAAATTGAAATAGTCCGCCGTGTTTTGGTTGATAGTTATCAACAGTACGAGGATTATTATTCTCCACAAGGGTGGAAGGATTATTCAAAGATAATTGTCTCCTCTATAGATAATCCTAATGTAGATAAAATATTAGTAGCCAAACTAAATAATGACATTCTTGGCAGCTTGCAGCTATTCCAGTCAGCGGAAACGGCATATGAAAAACCAGAACTTCAAATTCAAGCACCTATTATTCGTTTACTGGCAGTTCATCCTAATGCAAGGGGGCGTGGTGTTGCTACAGAATTATTAAAAGCAGTTATAGAAAATGCCGAGGTTCTTGGGAAATCTAATGTGTATCTGCATACAACCGACTTCATGGTCAATGCTATACAAATTTATGAAAAGTTTGGTTTCGTAAGGGATGTTTCGAAGGATTTTTCGAGAAATAATATTCTATCCAAATGTTACCGGTTTGATATTCTGTGACTTCTGCAGTGAAATAGGACGAAAAAATATAAGTGGAAAATTGGAGAGATGAAAATGAAAATTAGAAAAGGTTTTATATTAGCATTTTTAACTATAGGATTGTTTGTGATAACAGGTTGCGGAAATGAAGCAGGGAAAGCTGCTGAAAATGAGGAAGTGACATTGAAGGTCGGCGCTGCCTCTGTACCACATGCAGAAATCTTGGAGTTTATTGCACCTGATTTGGAAGAGGATGGTGTGAAGCTGGAAATAGTGAGTTCTACGGACGGTATTCAAACAAATCAACAGACAGCTGATGGCGATTTAGATGCAAACTTCTTTCAGCATACGCCGTATTTAGAACAAGTGAATAAGGACAGCGGGTTAGATTTAGTTGTTGTCAAGGGCATTCATATTGAGCCATTTGGTGTGTATTCTAAAAAGATTGATTCAATAGATAACTTGTCTGATGGAGCACAAATAGCTATTCCAAATAATCCATCCAATTTTTCAAGAGCACTCACGCTCTTTGCGGAAAATGGAATTATCGAATTAGATGAAGCAAAATCTGGTGATTATACAATCGAAGACATTACTAAAAATGATAAGAATTTAGAGTTCGTTCCGGTTGATGCCCCACTTTTAGTTCATTCACTTGAGGATGTAGAAGCATCGGCAATCAATACAAACTATGCGTTAGAAGCAGAATTTAAACCATTAGAAGATTCATTAATCATTGAAGGAGCTGACTCTCCATATGTCAATGTATTAGTATCTCGTCCTGACAACAAAGACAGTGAATCAATTCAAAAGCTTGCTGCTGCATTAACAACTGAAAAGGTTAAAGATTTTATTCTGGAAAAATATGAGGGTGCTGTAGTACCTGCATATTAATAAAATAGATTATGAGGATAGGAGGGTATAACATTGATCGAATTTCATCAAGTGTCAAAAGTATTTGATAGCGGAGAGAATAAAGTCGCAGCATTAAAGAATATTAATTTAACCGTAGAAAAAGGAGATATTTTCGGTGTGATTGGTTTTAGTGGGGCGGGAAAGAGCACCCTCATTCGTACCGTAAATTTATTGGAATATCCAACATCAGGTGATGTTATTGTCGAAGGGAAAAACCTTGCTAATATGTCTGAAAAGGAAATCCGTGAGGCAAAGAAAAATATTGGGATGATATTTCAACATTTTAATCTATTAAATTCAAAGACCGTTTTTGATAATGTAGCAATGCCATTAATATTAAGCAAAAATAAAAAGAAAGATATTGAAGCACGAGTGCATGAAATCCTACGCTTTGTCGGACTAGAGGATAAAGCAAAGAATTATCCAGATCAGTTATCTGGTGGTCAAAAGCAGCGGGTCGGAATTGCTCGAGCATTAGCTACGAACCCGTCTATATTATTATGTGATGAAGCAACATCTGCTTTAGATCCACAAACGACAAAATCAATACTTGATTTATTAAAAAGAATTAATGAGGAATACAAGATTACGATATTGATAATTACACATGAAATGGAAGTAATAAAACAAATATGCAATCGTGTTGCGGTCATGGAAAATGGTCAAATTATTGAAACGGGCAGTGTCTTTGACATCTTTGCACATCCAAAAACTGATACGACACGCAATTTTGTTAAATCTGTTGTCCGAGACGAAGTGCCCAAAAGTGTATATAAAATATTAAAAGAAAACGCGAATAATAGCCGAATCTTCAAGATTGAATTTTTCGGAACGGACTCAGGGCAGCCAATCGTTTCTAATACGGCGAAAACCTATAATGTAGAGATCAATGTTCTGTTTGGGAATATCACGGAACTGCAAGAGATTCCATTTGGCAATTTAATTGTTGAATTAGGTGGTGATCATCACGAAATTGAACGAGCATTACGGTTTATCATTAATCAAGATATTGAAGTGAGGGAGGTTTTTGAGGATGGAAGTCAGCACAGAGTTGATTTTGAACGCCTTGTGGGAAACGCTCTACATGGTTAGTGTTTCACTCTTCTTTGGAGGAATTCTTGGGATATTTTTAGGCGTTTTGTTAGTTGTGACGAGGAAAGGGCATATTTTGGAAAACCTTTTTATATTTTCGATTGTCAATCCAATTGTTAATATTTTTCGGTCGATTCCCTTTATTATTCTACTTGTAGCTATTATCCCTTTAACAAGGTTAATTGTAGGAACTGGAATCGGCACGACAGCGGCGATTGTTCCTCTTGTGCTCCATATTGGGCCCTATTTTTCAAGACTTGTGGAAAATTCCCTATTAGAGGTGGATGAAGGAATTATTGAGGCTGCTAAGGCGATGGGGGCTACACCATTGCAAATAATTCACCGGTTTTTATTTCCTGAAGCTTTTTCTTCATTAATTTTGAGTATAACGACCGCAACAATTGGTTTAATTGGAGCGACGGCGATGGCAGGAGCAATTGGCGGTGGAGGCTTAGGCGATGTAGCGATAACTTATGGTTATCAACGTTTTAGTACAATTACGATTTTAGTTACCGTTATTATATTAGTAATTTTAGTTCAAGGAATTCAAAGTTTAGGAAATACCCTTGAAAGAAAGTTAAGAAGGGTGTAATAGAGAAATTAACAGGAAGGGGATTCTAATGATGAAAAAATGGATTTTTCCTATATTACTAGTTTTTGGTTTATTTCTAGCCGCGTGTTCCAATGAAACAGGTGCGGAAGTAGAACAGTCAAAAGTAAAGGTTGGTATTCGAAATTCAGAGCTACGAACATGGGAATATTTAAAGGAGCGCGCAAATGAAGAAGGGTTAGAAATCGAAATTGTCAATTTTTCATCTGCATATGATCCTAACCAAGCGTTAGTGGAAGGGGATATTGATATCAATGCTTTCCAGCATGTAGCATATCTGGATTCCTTTAATGAAAATACGGATTCAGAAATTATTCCAATCGGAACGACGATTATTGCTCCGCTTGGCTTGTACTCTGACAAATATGATTCCGTAGATGGAATTCCAGTTGGGGCGCAAATTGCAGTCCCTAACGATGCCCCTAACTGGGGAAGAGCATTGCTGCTTTTACAAGAAGCAGGAATATTAACGGTAGTCGATGATTTCGATGGTAATGGTGGAGCAGATAAGATCAAAGAAAATCCAAATAATATAGAAATTATCCCTGTAGACAGTGCAAATGCTCCACGTGTTATGGAGGACACGGCTGGCTCCGTCATTAATAATGGCGTTGCATTAGAGGCAGGTCTAACTTTAAAAGATGCATTGATTCATGAAAGTAAAACAGCAAAACCATATATTAATGTCATTGCAACTAGAAGTGACGAAAAGGATAATGAAACATTCCAAAAAGTGGTTGAACTCTATCAATCGGACGAAACTGCCGAATTCATCGAGGAAACATATAAAGGTAACTATCTTCCAACCTTTATAACGCTGGAAGAATTGAGCAGCTATAAAGATACGTATTCCACTGATTGAGGGGAATAGATAAGCTATGCATCCGGATGGATATTGGTTCATTCCAAAAGAATTCAGATAGTAGATATTCAGATTGGTAAAGGAGAGATGAAAATGACCCAAGATAGACAAATAAAACTTGCAGCGTATTTAATTGGATCAGGCATGCATGTTTCTTCGTGGCGACATCAAACTTCAAATCCCAAAGCAAGTATTGATATTGATGAATTAACGAAGCAAGCCAAAATTGCTGAAAAGGGAAAATTTGATATAGCATTTGTTGCTGATAGTTTGGCGATTAATCATGAATCACATCCACAAATATTAAATCGCTTTGATCCAATTGTATTAATCACTGCTTTAGCTACTGCCACTACAAAAATTGGGATAGGGGCGACTGCTTCGACAACGTATAGTGAACCATATACGCTTGCACGCCAGTTTTCTTCTGTTGACCATATAAGTAACGGTCGTGCCGCATGGAATGTTGTAACGACCGCAGATGCAACTGGTCAAACAGCTTTGAATTTCAGTCGCGAAAAGCACTGGGAACATGACCACCGCTATGAACGTGCTGAGGAGTTCGTTGATGTTGTCCAAGGGTTATGGGATTCTTGGGAGGACGATGCCTTTGTTTACAATAAAGAAACAGGGCAGTTCTTTAATCAAGAGAAGGTTCATGAACTTCATTATAAAGGGGAGTATTTCTCTGTAAAAGGACCGTTAAATATTGCAAGATCGATTCAAGGGCAACCAGTTATTATTCAGGCAGGAGCGTCTATTCCAGGACAGAGACTAGCAGCACGCACAGCAGAGGTTGTTTTTACTCACTGGGATAATATCGAACAATCGAAGCAATTCTACAAAGCCCTTAAATCGCAATTAAAGGATTTTGGTAGAAATGAAGATGAACTTCACATTTTACATGGAATATCGCCAATTATCGGTGAGACAGAGGCGGTTGCACTTGAAAAATACGAAGCTTTACAAAATCTTATCGACCCGTATGAAAGTTTGAAATTTGTTTCCGGCTATATGGGAAACGTGGATTTTTCAAAATACACCCTAGATACTCCTGCTAAAGAAGTTGATTTTCCGGAAGTAAACAGCATTCAAAGCCAATTTAATGAAATGAAGATGATTATTGACGAAGAGGATCTAAAGGTTGGCGATTTATATACGAGGTTTTTTGGCGCTGCGAAGCGGGATGAGTTCATTGGAACACCAACTCAAGTAGCGGATGAAATGGAGAAATGGTTTGCGGAAAAAGCAGCGGATGGGTTTATGATTCAATTTCCTTTGCTGCCGAGTGGTTTGGAGGATTTTGTTAATTTAGTTGTTCCGATATTACAGGATAGAGGTTTATTCCGTTTGGACTATGAAGGTGACACACTACGCAATCATCTAGGCCTTAGGAATCCAAAGAATCGATTAGCAGAAGTAAAGGGATATGAATTAGAAGCATAAAGAGCATGCTTCTTCATAATTGAGAATATACGAATGCAATATAATTTCCAAGTTTCTAGTCAATGATAAATAGGCAAGCAGAGATTTTTAGCTGTTTGCCTATTACTTCTGTATCAATCCACCACTTATACAGTCCGGTTTATTTCTCCTTGACCACTAATTAAAATCTCTATAACATAAAGAGGCACATAAGCTAATGAAGACTTACTAGCTTCACTTACCGTATTAGAAGGAGAGAAAGTACATGACAAAAAAAGTATACTTAAACCACGATGGTGGCGTAGATGATTTAATTTCTTTATTCTTATTATTACAAATGGAGGATGTAGATCTAATAGGGGTTGGTGTGATCCCTGCAGATTGCTATTTAGAGCCTGCTGTTTCAGCAAGTAAGAAGATTATCGATCGTTTCGGTAAGGGCAAGGAGATTGAAGTGGCAGCATCGACATCACGCGGAAAGAATCCATTTCCGAAAGATTGGCGTATGCATGCATTTTTAGTGGATGCACTGCCTATATTAAATGAGTTTAAGCCTGTGAAAACAAAAGAGTCTGCATTACCTGCTCATCAGCATTTAATTGAAGCGCTTCGCAATAGTGAAGAGAAGGTGACATTAGTTTTCGTTGGTCCTCTAACAGATCTTGCCCGTGCATTAGTAGAGGCACCAGATATAGAAGGGAAGATTGAGAAACTCGCTTGGATGGGTGGAACTTTCCTAGAAAAAGGGAATGTGGAAGAACCAGAACATGATGGTACTGCAGAATGGAATGCGTTTTGGGATCCTGAAGCAGTTAAGGTAGTTTGGGATAGTAACATTCAAATTGATCTAGTTGCACTTGAAAGTACAAATATGGTGCCACTCACATTAGATATAAGAGATAGATGGGCTTCCGAAAGAACAGATCTAGGAATTGATTTCGTAGGACAATGTTATGCAATGGTTCCGCCACTCGTGCATTTCCAGACGAATTCTACATACTTCCTTTGGGATGTCTTAACGACAGCAACAATCGGTGATGAAGGTCTTGTAAAGAAAAAAGAAGTGAAGTCAATTGTTCACCCAGATGGACCGAATCAAGGTAAAACAGAGCTTTCAGCAAATGGAAGACCCGTTCAATTAGTTTATGAAGCAGATCGTGATCGATTCTTTAATTATCTTACCGATTTAGCAAGACAGAATTAAAAGATATTCCACACATTTATATTATGGGTGGAACGTATAATTCGTTAGGATAGATAATTAAATTACTATCTGAAATATCGCGAATAACGAACAAAAGCGCAAGCACCCGTTTGAGCTGTGTACGGACTGCGCCTCACGGACGTGAGGGAAGTCTCGCTAGGAGCACGGGCGCTGGATGTGGCTGAAAATGAGTAAAAGGTTATTTACAGTCATATTTTTAAAATTTTCTAAACTAATGAAAAATGATTGAATACCTATTGACATTTTCGTAACTACTGGCGATAATAGTATCAATTATAGTTGAACGTTGATGAGGGAATAGTATGTGGTTATTGTTTTGCAAAGAGAGTGGAATTTATTAGCTGAAAGATTCCGCCATAAACACTCCGCTGAACCTACCTTCAGAGTCCCATGCAAAATACATGGGCGCTCCCTAGCGTTATGGGGTAAAGTGGAATGTGTCAAACATTCAAAAATGGTGGTACCGCGGAAGCAAAGCTCTTTCGTCCTTTAATATAGGATGAATGGGCTTTTTTGTTTCTCTTTTTCTAAGACTGTCTTGTTGGAGAAAGAGTTTCTTCCTCTTAGAAGAATATTGATTAGGGGGTAATGGATCATGGCAAAAGAACGAATCGTAGTCAAAATTGGCAGTAGTTCACTTACAAATGATAAGGGTGAAATCGATCAAGCTAAATTAATGGATCATGTTCAAGCAATCGCTGCACTAAAAATGGCGAAGCATGAGGTTATTTTAGTTTCCTCTGGTGCGGTGGCAGCAGGATTTGCTCGTCTAGGTTATTCCTCCAGACCTGTTACCCTAAAAGGGAAGCAAGCGGCTGCCGCAGTGGGACAAAGCCTTCTTATTCAAACCTATATTGAGAAATTCAGTCCTTATAACATTACGCCAGCACAACTTTTATTAACACGTACAGACTTTTCAAATCAGGAACGGTATCAAAATGCCTTTGCAACCATTAACGAGCTTTTAGAACGAGGGTTATTACCGATTATTAATGAAAATGATACGGTTTCGGTCGCAGAGTTGACATTTGGTGATAATGATATGCTCTCCGCCCTGGTTAGTGGATTTGTGCATGCAGATCAGCTGATTATTTTAACAGATATCAATGGAATTTATGATGGAAATCCAAAATCAAATCCAGACGCTAAGAAAATCGATTTTATAAAAGATATAACGGATGAAATGATAGCTGTGACAGATGCAACAGGATCAAAAGTTGGAACAGGTGGGATGAAGTCGAAGCTACTCGCAGCGCAAACAGCTGTTTCTCTCGGTGTCCCTGTTTTTATCGGTGCTGGAACTGGCTCGAATAAATTAATTGAAGTGCTTGATGGCAAAGGAAATGGAACCTATATCGCGAAACATAACTTTCGTACAATTAATACGAGAAAACAGTGGATTGCATTACATTCAGAATCTGTTGGCAAGCTTTATATCGATGATGGTGCAGAGGAAGCGATTTTATTCAATGGAAAAAGTCTTTTATCAGCTGGAGTTGTAAGGGTAAAAGGTACCTTTAATCATGGGGATGTTGTAGAAGTATTCGGCACCAAGGGATTTTTAGGTAAGGGGCAAGTAAAATGTTCTTCAAATGAGTTGCAGCTAGACATTGACTCACGAGAAGAGAAAACGTTGGAAATACCGATCCCTTCTACTGAAGTCATTCATCGAGATGCATGGGTAGAATCAAGGAAAATGAAGGAGGAACTGACATGAGTGAGGTATTTGAAAAAGGAAAAGCAGCGAAAATGGCAAGCTATCAAATGATAGGTTTATCAACGGAAGAAAAGAATGCTGCACTAGCATTGATTGCCGAACAGATTGTCGCAGATCAAGCAATTATCCTTGAAGAAAATAAAAAGGATATTGAGAGTGGAATAGAAAAAGGACTTTCCACTTCGATACTGGATCGTATTATGCTAAGCGAAGCGCGCATTAAAGCAATGGCCGAGGGGGTTATCCAAGTAACGAAGCTAGTCGATCCAATTGGTGAGACGCTGGAAACAATTGAAAAGGAAAATGGCCTTCATATTGAAAAGCAACGGGTTCCACTTGGCGTTATCGGAATGATTTATGAAGCAAGACCAAATGTGACGATTGATGCAGCCGCACTTACATTGAAAACCGGGAATGCGGTGATTCTAAGAGGAAGTTCATCGGCACGATTCTCAAATATCACACTTATTGCTTCAATTCATCGTGCATTGGAGAAGAGTAGTGTTCCCGTAGATGCGGTTCAATTAATTGAAGACACCAATCGTGAGACAGCGAAAGAGTTATTTAGATTGAACGATTACTTGGATGTATTGATTCCAAGAGGCGGGAAGAATTTAATTGATACTGTTGTCCGTGAAGCAACTGTTCCAGTCATTCAAACAGGGGCAGGCAACTGTCATATTTTTATCGATGAATCTGCAGAACAAAATATGGCACAGGAAATCGTCTTAAATGCCAAATTACAACGCCCATCTGTTTGTAATGCGATTGAAACGGTATTAATCCATCCGGTTTGGTTTGAACAATATGGCAGAGAACTTCTTCAAGCACTTCGAGAGCATGGAGTAGCAATTTATGGGGATGAAACGGTTCACAGCGTGTTTCCAGATTCCAATTTAGCAACAGAGGAAGACTGGTATACAGAGTACCTTGGCCTATCCGTAAGTATAAAAATGGTTGACTCCGTTGAGGCAGCTATTCAACATATTAATAAATATGGCACGAAACATTCCGAAGCAATCATTACGAATGATGATCGCCATGCAGCAATGTTCCTACAAAATGTAGATGCAGCAGCTGTTTACCATAATGCTTCAACTAGGTTCACCGATGGGTTTGAATTTGGTTATGGTGCAGAGATTGGGATAAGCACACAAAAGCTTCATGCTAGGGGACCAATGGGGTTGCATGCTTTAACTTCAACTAAGTATGTTATTAAAGGGACAGGGCAAGTTAGAAAATAGAGAATGGCAAATTTTGGCGGGCAGAAGAGAAAGGAAATATCTTTATCTTCTGCTCATTTAAGGATGTTGTGAGGGATAAAGAATTCATTGTATGAGACAAAGTGAAACTTTCCAGTGCATAATAATTGATATTCGCTTAAAAGAGATGGTATGATTGCTTTGTACCAAATGGTAGGTAAAGTATCTGTTTACTAAAGTAGGATAAACTAAAATTACAAATGGAAAGGGAGTAATGGATATGTCAAACAACTTTTATGAAAAAGGACATGCAAGTCATTTAAAAATGGTGAAAGATTTGGCACCGGAACAAATGAAAGCTTTCTCTGAATTTGATCGCGCAGTTTTTCAAGAAGGCGCACTAACGAAGAAGGAAAAAGAAATCATTGCTGTATCGATTGCCCATGTTACAGAATGCCCTTATTGCATTGATTCCCACACGAAAAAGGCGAAAGCTGCCGGTGCAAGCCTTGGGGAATTAGCGGAAGCTGTATTCGTTGTTGCCGCAGTTGAAGCTGGTGGGGCTGTGACACATAGTACACATATTCATAATGCGAAGGATGCAGATGCATCAGATGTTCTCTATGCAAGGTCAAACCTTAAACAACTAGGTAATTTAGGTAAGTTTGCTCCGGAAGGCTTTAAGGGATATTCTGGCTTTAATGCCGCAGCAACAAAAGAAGGGAAATTAACAACACAATTCAAAGAAATCATTGCAGTAGCGGTGGCAATTGCTACACAATGTCCATATTGCATCGACGTACATTCTAAGAATGCAGAAAAAAATGGCGCTACAAGCGAGCAAATAGCGGAAGCAGTATTAGTTACCTCTGCATTAAAGGCTGGCGGTGCATATGCACATATGGCAAACATGATCGAGAGCTACAATGAATAAGAATTAGTAATTAGGTGAAAGTATATGTCAAAAAAGCAAGAGATTATTTCAATTGCAAGAAATGTCATACATTCTAAGGGATTTCAAGCAACATCGATCAGCGATATTCTTCAAGCAGCAGGGATAGGTAAAGGACAATTTTATCATTATTTCTCATCTAAGCATGATTTAGGTTTAGCTGTAGTTGAAGATCTTATCACGGATTGGGATCGTCAGTTGATTGAAGGAATTCTTAAATCAGCAGATGAACCTGCTCAGAAATTAAATAGTATGTTGGAGTGGGCACTGACTTCTCACGCTGAAATGGAAATTAAACACGGATGTGCGATGGGAAACTTAGCAATTGAAATGAGTGAACATGATGAAGCATTTCGAACAAAAATTGCAGGATTTTTTAACAGATGGATGGATTCCGTTGTAGTAATTTTAGACGAAATGATCAATAGAAAACTGTTAGATTCAACGATTGACACGAAAAAGAATGCCCAGACAATCGTATCCATGATTGAAGGAGCAATACTGTTGATGACCAATCAGCAAAATATAGAGCTGATGGAAAATGTATTTGATGTCATTCGAAAACAGTATAAACTGCAGTAATTAAATGATAATTAAAAATCGACCTATTAACTTAAACGTTTGGTAGGTCGATTTGTTTATTTAAGGTCAATTTGTTGGAATATAACATATAGTTTAGAAGAAGGATCTAAAGGTAATAGATACATAACATAATGCTAAATACATAGAAACTAGATGAGGGAGTTAACCTATGATTCGATTTGAAGATGTCGCAAAGCAATATCAAAATGATACATATGCAGTAAAGTCGCTAAATTTAGAAATCAAAAAGGGGGAATTCTTTGTTCTTATCGGTCCAAGTGGATCAGGTAAAACAACAACACTTAAAATGATTAATCGTTTAATACCACTATCAGATGGCACCATTTACATTGCAGATAAACGAATTAGCGATTATGACATAAATGAATTACGCTGGAATATTGGCTATGTACTCCAGCAAATTGCACTTTTCCCGCATATGACTATTGAGGAAAATATCGCAGTCGTTCCAGAATTAATAAAGTGGGACAAAGAAAAAATTAAAAATCGCGTTACAGAGCTTTTAGAAATGGTAGGATTGGATCCAGATATTTACCGTAAACGGAAGCCAAAAGAATTATCTGGTGGGGAGCAGCAAAGAATTGGCGTGATACGTGCACTTGCAGCAGACCCCGAAATAATCTTAATGGATGAGCCCTTTAGTGCACTTGATCCGATTACGAGAGAAAAATTACAGGATGACATATTAGCGCTGCAACGCACCATCAATAAAACCATCGTGTTTGTCACTCATGACATGAAGGAAGCATTAAAATTAGGTGATCGTATTTGTGTCATGAAAAATGGAAAAATGGAACAGATTGGCACACCAGAAGAATTACTGAATCACCCAGCGAATGAGTTTATTTTTAATTTTGTTGGCGAAGGGAGAAAGCTTCATAACGAAAGTGTGAAATTAGAAAAACTCGTTAAACCATATAGCAATGAGCTGAAAATCGAAAATTTAGCACATTCACTTCCTGAAACAGTAACAATCCAATTGATTCTTGAACGACTGGCAACAGAGGAACAACTTCCAGTCGAAAAAAATGGCGAAATTATCGGTGTGATAAATCGAGAAATACTAATTCAATATTTATCTGATCGATTGAATGAAAGAGGTCAGGCACATGAATAATTTACTAACTACTTTTCAGGAGAGACAGGGACAGCTAGCTGCAACACTGCTAGAACATATTGAGATCTCATTTATCGCATTGTTTTTAGCAGTTATTATTGCAATTCCGCTTGGTATTTATTTAACGAAGAAACCAAAATTAGCGGAATACATTATTGGAATTACAGCAGTGCTACAAACAATCCCTTCTTTAGCGCTGCTTGGTCTACTAATCCCATTAGTTGGAATTGGAAAGCTGCCAGCAGTTATCGCACTTGTGATTTATGCATTATTACCAATCGTAAGGAATACATATACAGGGATTAAGGAAGTGGATCAATCCATAGTTGAAGCAGCGACAGCGATGGGGATGAACAGTAGAAAAAGATTAATAAAGGTAGAACTTCCGCTGGCATTACCAGTAATGATGGCTGGTATACGTACATCGATGGTGTTAATCATTGGTACAGCAACGTTAGCTGCACTTATTGGTGGTGGGGGACTAGGAGAGCTTATTCTTCTAGGAATAGATCGACTGGATACATCTCTGATTTTACTTGGAGCAATTCCAGCAGCATTATTAGCGATTATTTTTGATTTTATTTTACGAAAGATAGAACATTTATCATTTAAGAACATGGTCGTGTCTACAGGTTTTATTGCACTCGCAGCCATTTTCATTATCCTCTTACCCTTTATAACGAATGAAGAGGAAGATACAATCGTTATTGCAGGAAAGCTTGGGGCAGAGCCGGAAATCCTGATTAATATGTATAAATTATTAATTGAAGATGAAACAGATTTGAATGTTGTATTGGAACCAGGATTTGGAAAAACTTCCTTTGTCTTTAATGCATTAAATTCTGGGGATATTGATATTTACCCTGAATTTAGTGGTACCATTATTTCAGAATTTATGAAAGAAAAGGCAGTTAGCACAGACCGGGAAGAAGTATACGAGCAAGCAAAAACAGGAATAAAAGAGGACTATGATCTGACCTTGTTAGAACCAATGGATTATAATAATACGTACACATTGGCGGTATCAGAAGAATTCGCTGGACGTCATCATGTTGAGAAAATATCTGATTTAAAATCACTTGAGCAGGAAGTGAAGGCCGGATTTACGTTAGAGTTCAATGACCGTGAAGATGGATATATTGGAATCCAAAATTTATATGATATTGCATTTGAAAATGTAATTACTATGGAGCCGAAATTACGCTATACCGCAATAGAGTCAGGCGAAATCAATTTAGTTGATGCTTATTCTACGGATAGTGAGCTACGAGAATTTAATTTAACCGTACTTGAGGATGACCAAGAACTATTTCCGCCATATCAAGGAGCACCATTGTTAAGAACAGAAACTGCTTTAGAGCATCCTGAGATTGAAGACGCCTTAAACAAACTATCTGGAAAAATAACAGATGACGAAATGAGAGAAATGAACTACAAGGTAAATGTCGATGGAGCCAAAGCAGAGGATGTTGCAGCAGAATATCTTAGAAATGAAGGATTATTGGATTAACTTGTAAATATGATGAAATAGGGCTGGTTGGGCAATAAGTTTATGTTGAATATACTTATTTGTTCAATCAGTCTTTATCATTGCCCGACAGAAGACTCCCTCCTCAAGGAATGCGAATGAGTAGGTGGGAGATGAATGGCGGTTGGCGGTAGCCAAAAGTTTGCGCCTAGTGGTATAAAAGGAACGAATGTTTGTGTAATGTGAGGTGAATGAGGTGCTTGTGAACAAAGCTTACAAGTTTCGTATCTACCCAAACAAAGAACAAGCTATTCTGATCGCAAAAACAATTGGTTGTTCCCGATTTGTATTCAATCATTTTTTAGCAAAATGGAAAAATGCTTATGAGGAGACTGGGAAGGGATTAACTTATAACACCTGTTCTTCACAATAACACAACTAAAGAAAGAATTGGTCTGGTTAAAAGAAGTAGACAGCATTGCGATTCAATCCTCCCTCAAAATCCTTGCTGATTCATATACTCGATTCTTCAAGAAACAAAACAAAGCGCCACGATTTAAAGCGAAAAAGAATAACGTACAATCCTACACAACCAAGCATACGAACGGTAATATTGCGATAACAGGGAACAAAATCAAGCTGCCAAAACTTGGTTTAGTCAAGTTTGCCAAAAGCCGTGAACTCGAAGGACGTATTATGAATGCGACAATCAGACGGAATCCCAGTGGAAAATATTTCATTTCTATTCTTGCAGAAGCAAAGGTACAGTTGCTGCCGAAAACAGGGTCAACTGTTGGTGTGGATGTTGGAATAAAGGACTTTGCCATTCTTTCAACTGGTGAAGTATTTGGCAATCCTAGATGGTTTCGAACATTGGAAAAGAAATTAGCTGTTGCACAGCGTGTTCTTTCCAGAAGGCAACATACAGCTTTAAAACGAAAATGTAAACTGGATGAAGCGAAGAATGTTCAAAAGCAAAAACGTAAAGTAGCCCGCATACATGAAAAAATCGTGAACGCAAGAAAAGACTATTTGCAAAAGCTTTCTACAGCGATCATCAAAAACCACGATGTAATCGGAATAGAAGATTTGCAGGTGTCCAATATGCTGAAAAATCACAAACTAGCAAAAGCCATCAGTGAAGCATCCTGGTCACAATTTCGAACAATGCTTGCGTACAAAGCGAAATGGTATGGAAAAGAAATCGTCGTTGTGTCAAAAACCTTCGCTAGCTCTCAATTATGTTCGAATTGCGGCTATCGAAATAAAGACGTTAAGAATCTAAACCTTCGTGAATGGGACTGCCCATCTTGTGGCGTACATCACGATAGGGACATTAACGCAGGACAAAATCTTAAGAAAGAAGCGATCAGACTTCTAACCGTAGGAACTGCGGGGATAGCCTACTAAGATAACTGGAGGATACTTTGGTGTTCGTAGGAATCCCCCACTTCTAAATGAAGTGAAAGTGGGGGTAGTTCAATAGAGTCTTTTAATAGTGAAAAATAAAGCGCAGATATAATCGGTTGATATCATTTGGCATATAAAATTAAATCTTTCTAGGTTAATGGTAGCAATTAGGCTGTTATCAAAAAGTCATATTTTTCTACTGAAGCGGTAAATAATGCATTGTACTAGCAAAATTGCATGCCAATATCCACAACTGATGTAAAATGGGTACTGAGAAAGTTATCTGAATCGTCTATAATAAAGGTGTGCATATATACTATGGTTACTAAGGGGAGTTATTATGATAAATTCTTGGATATGGATTATTGTCTTATTGGTTGCTATCTTAGTAATTGCATTGATTGCAACACTACTAATTTTAAAAAAGGAAGAAAATAAATTAAAGCAATATGAAGCTGAAGGGGACACCGTAGAAAATGAACTTCAGCGTTCACATGAATATGAGAGCCAATCATTAAAGAGAAATATCCCAAGTTTGCTATGGGTATACGGAATTACCATTATGGTCTCGATTATTGTTTTAGCCGTATATATCTATAATTTAGACTAATAATCTTAATTAAGGCTTGTTTCGCGCGGATTCTAATAGGGATAAAGCACTTCAGGATGTAGTGCTACATAGTCTATTATATAACAAGGAATAATAAATACTGTGGAAGATATAAACAAATCGAATCAAAAGAATCCACCGTTTTACTTTATTAATGCAATTAGGGTTGCCACATAAAATCTTAATTACACACAAGTTTTTCTAAATTGCCCAAGAGATTTTTGCATCGGAAGGGAAGTATTTACATGAAGGGCATAGTAAACCAGTTGATACCGTATTTACAAACTGTTTTTAATCATTTACATGAAAATCCCGAGATTAGTTGGGAAGAGATTCAAACAACATCCTATATCAAATCCTTATTCATCAAGAAAAACTGTAAGATTACAACGTTTAATGACACAACGGGCCTTGTGATTGATATTGGTTCAGGTAAACCTGTCATTGCGTTAAGAGCAGATATGGATGCATTATGGCAGGAGATTGATGGATCGTTTCAAGCGAATCATTCTTGTGGACATGATGCCCATATGACCATTGTGATTGGTACATTACTAACGTTACTAGAAAGGAAGCAACCTAATATTGGGACGTTTCGCTTCATCTTTCAACCTGCAGAGGAAAAAGGGACTGGCGCTTTAGCGTTTGTTGAAAATGGGGTTGTCGATGATGTTGATTATTTGTACGGATTGCATTTAAGACCAATTGAAGAATTAAAAAATGGACAATTTGCACCTGCAATTCAGCATGGTGCCGCTAAATTCATCGAAGGAACAATCAAGGGTGAAGATGCACATGGTGCAAGACCGCATTTGAATGTAAATGCTATCCAGGTTGGAGCGGAATTCTTACAACACTTAAGTAATATTCAAATAAATCCAATGTTCCCTCATTCTGTGAAGATGACGGCTTTTCATGCAGGGGACAAGAGCCCAAATATTATTCCAGGAAATGCAACATTTTCAATCGATGTTCGTGCACAAACGAATGAAGTAATGCATCATTTAACAGAAAAGGTAGAACAAATTGCGAAGATGCTTGCAACCTTTCATCAAATTGAAATAGAATTAAAGGTATCTGCACATGTAGCTGCAGCAGTACTTGATAATGATGCCATTTGGTTTATGAAGGATGCAATCAAGACAAGTGTTGGTGAGGACAAACTTGCGCCAATTATTACGACAACAGGCGGTGATGATTTTCACTTTTATACAATAAAGCGTCCATCACTTAAAGCTACCATGCTAGCAATTGGCTGTGATCTTACACCAGGATTGCATCATCCGGAAATGACATTTAATCACGAGATTATTCCGAGAGCAATCGAGATCATTACAAACGCAATGATAAATACAGCGGATTGTTATGAACAGAAGGAGTAAGGAAAGTATGAGTAATATAGGAATTCGTCCACTTTCTACAATGGATGAGCTAATTGAGATGCAAAAAGTAGAAGAGTCTGTTTGGCAGGCAGACTCTATTCCTGTGCATCAAACATTTACTGCTTTAAAAAATGGAGGAATTATACTTGGTGCATTTGATCATACCAAGATGATTGGTTTTCTCTATAGTTTTGCGGGATTCGATGGGAAAAACGCCTATTTATGTTCACATGAACTAGGTATTTTACCGGCCTATCGAAAAGGTGGTCTTGGCGAGAGAATGAAGCGCATGCAAGCTAACTTAGCAAAGGAAGCTGGATATGAAATGCTTACTTGGACTTTTGATCCCTTAGAAAGTGTAAATGCATACTTAAATCTACATAAGCTAGGTGCAGAAGGAGTTCTATATAAACCGAATTATTATGGTGTGATGAAAGGTGAGCTGAATGAAGGATTGCCATCAGACCGGATCCATATTAGGTGGGAAATCAATCATTCAAATACAGAAAGGAATGTATCTTTCCATCAATCACAAGTGTTATTAGAAAAAGGTCCAGACGGATCACCACGAATTACTGATGCTTTCGGTTCGGTTGGGGATCAAAGCAACACCGCTTGGTTTATGGCTTTCCCAGACGATTTTCAAACGTTAAAGAGTGAAAATATAGCCCTTGCTAAAACATGGCGATTGGCGACGAGAACGATTTTCAAAACATTGTTTGCAGATGGTTATAAAGCAGTGGATATCATTCGTGATCAAGAAAAAGGGCAGTGTTTCTACGTACTGGAGAAATAGGAGGACGTTTCATTGACAATTTCAATCAAACAATTAAAGCTTAGAAAACTAATAATGAATTTAAAGCACCCTTTTACAACGAGTTTCGGTACGATACAGGAGAAGGAATTCTTTATTACGGAAGCTATCGATGTAGATGGAAACCATGGCTTCGGTGAATCGGTTGCTTTTTCGTCACCATGGTATACAGAAGAAACAGTTGCAACGAATCAGCATGTGATGGAGGATTTCTTAATTCCAATATTACAGACAAACAAGATGAATCATCCCGATGAAGTATCGAAGCTATTTAAACCGATAAAGGGAAATAATATGGCAAAAGCGGCACTTGAAGGGGCAGTCTGGGACCTTTATGCAAAACAGAAAGGTATTTCCCTAGCAGAAGCACTTGGTGGGGATAAAAAACAAATTGATGTTGGTATTAGCATTGGTATTCAATCTTCTGTTGAAGCATTAATCGAAGTTATCTCCCAAAGTGTGGAAGCAGGCTATAAACGGATTAAACTAAAAATAAAGCCAGGCTGGGATCTTGAGGTTTTGCAAGAAGTACGTTCACATTTTCCAGATACATTAATCATGGCGGATGCTAATTCTGCTTATACACGAGAAGATATTGACCACCTGAAAAAACTAGATGAATTACATTTAATGATGATTGAGCAGCCATTAGCGCATGATGATATTGTTGACCACGCGAAGCTGCAAGCTGTAATCCATACACCGATTTGCTTAGATGAAAGCATTCATTCGCTTGAAGATACGAGAAAGGCTTTCGAATTAGGTAGCTGTAAAATTATTAATATAAAAATTGGCCGAGTCGGTGGACTAACAGAGGCAAAGAAAATTCATGATTTCTGCTTGGAACACGATATCCCTGTTTGGTGTGGCGGCATGCTGGAATCAGGAATTGGTCGTGCGCATAATATTGCACTTACGACATTGCCGCAATTTATTTTACCTGGTGATACTGCAGGTTCAGCGAATTATTGGGAAAAGGATATTATCCAACCAGAAGTAATCGCTGAGAATGGTGTAATCCATGTTCCAGATAGTCCAGGGATTGGTTATGAGATAAATAAAGATGCACTGGATGAGTTTACAGAGTGGGTGAAGGTATTTAAATTTTAATAGAATAGATGGGGAAGAATAGTTCATTCCCATCTATTCTTTTTATTAATGATTTTCGCCAAATACGTCTTTCCATTCATCCTTTTTAGCAAGCATTTCACGAGCGAGTTCTTGCGCACCTTCTAAACTGTGACTTGCCGCCCAGCCGCATTGAACTTCATTACAAGCGGGTACTTCAGTTGCTGCTAATACATCCTGTAATGTTTTCTCAACTGTCTCTAATATTTCATCATAATTATCGTGATTAATCACAGTTAAATAGAAGCCTGTTTGGCAGCCCATCGGACTTAAATCTACAACACTATTATGATGGTTTCGGATTAATTCCGCCATTAGATGCTCAAGAGAATGAAGTGCGGGCATTTCCATATGTGCCTTGTTTGGCTGCTTAAATCGAAGGTCATATTTGTGAATGACGTCACCATTTGCACCTTCTGTTACGCCTGCTAAGCGAATATATGGTGCTCTTACTTTTGTATGATCAAGGTTGAAACTCTCTACATTCATTTTTTTTACCATAAATATTCCACCCCTATAAGCTTATTTTTCTATTCAGTATAATAGTAACATATTTCGTTGTGACTGTGATGATGTGCTGATTAATGTTTGGAAGTCGCTTTCATTAATAATAATTAGCTAACTTTATAGTAATGTACAAAGGGCTCTCGGACCAGCCGCTCCAGAAATACACTACGCGCATCTTAGGGGAGCTGGTGAGCCAACTTGCGCTAACGCGCTTCGTTGTCTCACCTAGGCTCTTCTTCCCGCAGAAGTCTCCGTGTATTTCTTCCGCTGAGATTGTGCGGTTATTATTTTTGGCTTTTTTTAATAAGATGTGATGGTATTGCCTCTCTAAAGCTGTTGGTTGTAGCGGCAGTTAGAAAGCTCCTGTGAGAACAGATCGAGCCCTAAGTATGCGCGACTGTCAGAATCAAAAATAAACTTTGCGACTATTTCGTTCTCACTTTATCAAGTTGCTGAATAAGCAAAAGAAAGAGAAAACAGATTAAAGCTGATTTCCCATGGCTTCAATCTGTTCTCATTAATGGATGGTATTACCAAACTTCTTTTGCAAGGTCAACAATATATTTTAATTTATCCCATTGCTGTTCTTCTGTTAGTTTATTCCCATGATGGGTTGATGCAAATCCACATTGTGGGCTTAAGCATAATTGTTCATGTGGTACATATTTTGCTGCTTCTTTGATTCGTGCTTTAATTGCATCTTTATCTTCAAGCTCGCCATTTTTTGACGTAACGACACCGAGAACAACGCTAGGGCCACCGTTTGGCACATGCTCTAATGGTTTGAAATCTCCTGAACGTTCGTCGTCATATTCCAAGAAGAATCCATCGACTTTTTCCTTTGCAAGTAATGTTGGTGCAATCAATTCATAGCTGCCTTCAAAAGCCCAGGTAGATTGATAGTTACCACGGCATAAATGAGTCGTTATAACTAAATCTTCTGGCTTGTCTTCTAGTACTCCATTAATTACACGTAATGCCAATTCAATTAAATATTCGCGTGATAGGTTGCTGTCATTAAAAGGAATATCAGGTGCACTTAGTCCGGCGATATATACATCATCTAATTGCAAATAGCGACAACCAGCATCATAAAAAGCTTTAATTGCATCACGATATGTTTGAATAACATCTTTTGCATATTCTTCTACATCTGGATAAATAGCTTCGTCGCGAATTCCTGCATTAAATAACTGATTTGGACTTGGAATTGTTTGTTTAGCTACTGCTCTATCGCCGACGATTTCTTTAAACTCAATGAAATCCTTAACGTGAGGATGATCCGGATTGAATGAAATTTTCCCTATGTTGCGTACATCATACCTCTCTGTTTCTACATCGACAAATTTAAAGCCATGATCAGGCACATAACCCTCGACCCCATTCAGATGTTCCAAGAAATCAGTATGCCAGAATCTTCTTCTAAACTCGCCATCCGTTACTAATTCCAAGCCAACTTCAATTTGTTTATCAACTATTCGTTTAATTTCTTTTGTTTCAACTTCCCGTAATGCTTCTGCCGAAATTTTCCCATCGTTAAAATCTGCTCTTGCTTGATGAATACTCTCTGGTCGTAGTAAACTTCCGACGTGGTCTGCTCTAAAGGGTGCTTTTACTAATGTTTTTGTCATGTTAATTCCTTCTTTCGTTTTTATTTGCAGATAATAAAGATTGAATTGCTTTTTGTAATTCAGTTGCAGACTTTATCTCTGTTATTTTCATACCCCCTTAAAATAATTTTATGAATAAAAAAACCTCTTCCATAAAGATAAGAAGAGGTTTAAACGCCGTGTCTAGTTTCTCTTCTTATCTTCAAGCATTACGCTTCTGGAATTGGCACAGTACTAAAACAGTCTGTTGCCGAGGTATCATTGGGCCAGTCCCTCCACCTCTCTGGATAAGAAAAATACATATTAAATTGTTATTTCATAGATTACAATGGTTTACCGGTAATGTCAAGGAAATAAAATTATTCTTCTGAAAATTAAGGGAGATTAGAAAGAAACCGCTAATGGAATGAAGATTTACATTAGGTCAATACTAAAGTAATGGATGTTACTCTGGCGTCTTGAGCAGAGAAATTTACTTATTTTAATCAATTGGTTATACTAAAATCTCTTAATAAGCTATTGGAGGATTGAAAATGAAGAATAAATTTATGTTAGGACTAATATTGTTGTCCCTAATGATATTATTGGCTGCGTGTGGCTCTTCTAAGAATAACGAGGGTATCGATGCAGAAAAATCTACAGAGGGTGCAACAAATTTATATGATCAAGTTATGGACAAAGGGGTGCTCACTGTCGGGACAGAGGGTACATATGCACCATTTACCTTTCATAATGAGAAAGACGAATTGACTGGTTACGATGTTCAAGTAATTGAAGAAGTAGCAAAGCGAATGGGCGTTACAGTAGAGTTTGAAGAAACACAATGGGATTCATTGTTTGCAGGATTAAATTCAAATCGATTTGACTTAATCGCAAATCAAGTTGGAATTAACGAAGATCGTCTCGCAAATTACGACTTTTCGATTCCATATACTTATTCGTCTGCAGTTGTTGTAGTTCCTAAGGATAATACGGATATCACTTCTTTTGAAGATTTAGAAGGAAGAAGCTCAGCTCAATCGCTGACAAGTAACTATGGTAAGATTGCAGAAGAGAATGGTGCAAAACTTGTAGGTGTGGAAGGACTAGCACAGGCAATAGAATTGATTAAACAAGGACGTGCAGATGTTACCGTAAATGATAAGCTTGCAGTTTTGGATTATGAGAAACAAACTGGTGATAAAGAGATAAAAGTTGTTGCTGAGAGTGAAGATACTTCAGAAATGGCAATTGTCTTTAATAAAGGTAATGAGGAATTAGTTGATGCTATCAATAAGCAATTAGAAGCAGTGAAGGAAGATGGCACATTAGCTGCAATCTCTGAAGAATGGTTTGGTGAAGATGTCTCTACTAAATAGCATGATATTTACAATCAGTGCAAACACGGGAGGCTGGGAGTTATTTGTTAACTCCCTTTTACCTATGATTACTGGAGCAATTCAATATACAATTCCACTTACGTTAATTACCTTTGTTCTAGGAATATTATTAGCATTATTAATAGCAATGATGCGTATTTCGAATTCTAAGGTATTACATGTACCAGCAGTTGTCTATGTATCTGCAATCCGTGGTACACCACTTTTAGTGCAATTATTTATTATCTTTTACGGGTTACCGACAATCGGTTTGACAATAGATCCATTTCCAAGTGCGATTATTGCCTTTACACTAAATGTCGGCGCATATGCATCGGAAATCATTCGTGCTGCTATCTTATCGATACCAAAGGGACAATGGGAAGCAGCACAAACAATTGGTATGTCTAGGTCGACAGCGCTAAGAAGGATCATTTTACCCCAAGCAGTGAGGGTTTCAGTGCCACCATTATCGAATTCATTCATTAGTTTAGTAAAGGATACCTCGCTTGCATCGTTAATATTAGTTGCAGAGCTATTCCGGAAGGCACAGGAGATTGCTGCCAGAACGTATGACTTTTTATTATTATATGTAGAAGCGGCAATTATTTATTGGGTAATTTGTTTTATTCTATCCCTAGTACAAACCATAATTGAAAAGCGACTCGATCGGTACGTTGCTAAATAAGGAGGGAAATAGCGGTGTTTCTATCAATTAAGAGTTTAGCTAAATCATTCGGAGATAACCAGGTATTAAAGGATATTGATGTTAATATTGAAAAAGGAAAGGTCTTATCTATAATCGGTCCATCTGGTTCAGGAAAGACAACATTACTTCGTTGTTTGAATTCGCTAGAAGAGCCAGATAAAGGAATCTTTACGTTTAATGATGGACTGACACTTGATTTCGAAAAGAAAATTAGCAAACAAGAAATATTAAAACTAAGGCAAAAATCTGGCATGGTATTTCAGTCATATAATCTTTTTCCACATAAGACGGCGTTTGAGAACGTGACAGAAGGGCCGCTTATTGTTCAGAAGCGTAAAAAAGCTGAAGTAAAGGAATTAGCGGAAGAACTATTAGAAAAAGTTGGACTGAAGGATAAAATGAACCTATATCCTCATCAGCTATCTGGTGGACAACAACAACGTGTTGGTATTGCAAGAGCACTAGCAATGGAACCGGAATTGATGTTGTTTGATGAACCTACATCTGCATTAGATCCGGAATTAATTGGCGAGGTATTGACTGTAATTAAAGGCCTTGCAAGAGATAATTGGACAATGGTTATCGTTACACATGAATTACAATTTGCTGGTGAAGTATCGGATGAAGTTCTATTTATGGATGGTGGTTATATCGTAGAACAAGGGAGCCCTCAACAAGTTCTTAAATCACCGAAAGAGGCACGTACACAGCAATTCCTACAACGGATATTGAATCCTGCATAAGTTATTATTTATTCAGTTCTTAGCGATAAGCGAGGACTGGTTTTTTAATTTTAGTGGTACATTGTGAATTTTGCTGTAGTATTCCTACTGCATAAGTGGAACTTCCTCCAACAAAAAAATTAAACAGAATTTAAATATGACCTCACTTTTATTTAACTTTCGGTAGTTAGAATGAAATTGAGGTTATTTGAATTTTATTATAAGAAATTTGGAGGTAATTATTATGCAGAAGGAAAATATCAATAAAGTATCGGCAACTAAAAGAATGAATTTCTTTGAACGCTTTACAAAATCAGCTGTATGGCCTGCATACATTGGCTGTTTGTGTGCTTTTATGTATGCAGTTTTCGTTCGGTTTTATCATGCTGCTGGTGGAACAATTGGTATGCCATTTAAAATGAAAGATCCCGCAATGCTTAATATGGCAAGTTACATCGCAGGTCTCGTCATTATGTTTTGCGGATTTGCTTTGATTGCACTCATAAAACCTTGGAGCAGGACCATTCCACTTAAGGTGCCATTGATTGGGGGAAGAAAGATTCATCCACTTACTTTACTCGTTCCGACGCTCATTGGAACTGCCTTTTTGCTTACGCATGGAGTGAGTGGGATGATTACAAAAGTGCTCGTGTTAGCCGATGTCATTTCAATGGATTTCCCTGCGTTTGTGGAAGTAGATGTTGATCACCTTGCTTTATTGGACTTATTATTTTACGAACCGTGGTTTACTTTTATGGGTATTATGGCAGGTTTAACTGCCGCTCATTATGCACAAGCCTCTGGCGTTCGACAATCTACATTTAGGTGGGGGACAGTCCTTTATTTGATTGTTGTCTTCCTCTTAACGATACTTGTTACATCGTCTATTATTTTTGATTTTGCTGATGTAATCAGCTTTAAAATTTAAGAAGGAGTAATTTGCAGGTTTCCGGAATATCTCTTATAATATAATTAATTGAAAATTTACAAATTTACCAAAACCTCTGAAGGAGCCTGTTTATGAAGCTAACGATTCTGCATATAGAGGATGACCAGGATATCGGTACATGGTTAAGCGGATTTCTAACAGATTGTGGATATGAAGTTATTTGGCTTACTTCTGGAAATGATGCTATGAAATATATGGAAAAAGCTGACCTTGTTATTTTAGATATTATGCTTCCAGGTCTAGATGGATATACGCTCGGTCAGCGTATGAAGCAGAAGTATCCGAATACACCGATTATGATGCTATCAGCAAGAACTTCAATGGAGGATAAGTTGCAGGGCCTCACTTTTGCTGATGATTATATGACAAAGCCGTATCATCCTGATGAGTTAGCTGCACGGATTCAAGTACTAGTAAGGCGATTAGGTGTTGTTTCCCCAGAAACTATCGAGATAAAGCATTTACGAATTGATCAGAAGGCAAATCGCATCGTCAATACAATTTCCAAGAAAGATATCATACTAACGGGGAAACAATTTCATATATTTATGTATTTATTAGACAATTTGAATCAAATATTAACTAAAAAGCAAATTTACGAAGCAGTGTGGAAAGACACATACATAGAAGGGGATAAAACATTAATGGTTCACATTCGCCATTTACGTGAAAAGATTGAAATCGAAACAAGCCGGCCACAAATCATTGAAACAATTCGTGGTATTGGCTATAGGATGAAATCATGAATATTCTCCAATCTCTAATGGCTCGATATTTGCTGCTTATTCTATTTGCTCTCGTACTTATTCCTCTCATTCCAGCAGTTTACTATTCTTCAAATATTCTATTTAATAATAAATTGTATGATACAGAGGAATTGGAAGGGCTATGGAAACGGTCAGCTGCTGCATTAGATGGCCAAGAAGCAGAGGTTATTGATCATCGTCTTCAGTCTATAAAAAATAAGTATCCCGAAGCTGAGGTATTTTGGATAAATGGAAGTGGCGAGTCTAGATTTATAGAAGATCGGCCTACAAATATTCCGAGAAATTGGACGTTTGCTGATTCGCTTGCGTTTATGGAAGAAAGGAAATTTTATGTGGATACGTTTTTACAAAATAGAGAACCTCAAGATATATATACCACTTCAGCATTAATAGGAAATGATCCGATGCAAGGGATAATGGTATTCCAGATGGCTTTATCTAAAACAAATATTGGCAGTCTATCAATAGACTATTTATTTATTGCATTCTTCCTGTTCGTAAGCGGATCTTTTCTTGTAATTTCTTGGTTCTTTTTCATTAACATACGTAAACGGCTTGTCAAGCTTGGGTTAGCGATGTCTCTCTCTGGCGATGAGGGGATTCCTGATGAGGTAGTGATCAAGAAGAAGGACGAGATTGGCAGGCTGGAAGATGCTTTTAACGAGATGATCAGCCAACTAAGAAGCAGTAAGAAGAGCGAGCAAAAGGAAGAAAATCTAAGAAAGCAGCTAATTGCAAATATGTCTCACGACTTACGGACACCTTTAACAGTCATGAGACAGCATGTGTATTCCGCAAAGAATGCCCCATCATCCTCTAATGGAATAGAATCACTTCAAATTGTTGAAAACAAACTAGGGGATATGGACAAAATGATCAATAATCTTCTTTCCTATACATTACTTTCAGCCGGTAAACATCCAATCGAAATGAAAGAAACGGATATTTTAGATGAGGTTCGCAAAGTTGTTGCGGAATGGTATCCAATATTTGAAGAACATAAGTTTGAAATAGATATTGATTTAGCCGAAATACCGCTAATATGGAAGGTAGACCCTATATGGTTCAAAAGTATTTTGGATAACGTCACTCAAAATGTTATTCGGAATGCTCGCTCAGGACGATATATTGGAATAAAAACAATTGAACGCGATGGATCCAGCTTCATTGCCATTAAGGACAATGGAGAAGGCTTTGAACATGAATCAGAGGATAAGGGTGCTGGAATAGGACTCTCCATCGTTTCGCTGATGATAAAGGAAATGAATCTAGAATGGGATATTTCGACTTCATCAGCGGGAACCAGCATTTATATTGGCAGTAAGAAAGTAATCTAGATGTGAAAACTTAAATAAATCTTTAACTTGAGGTCACCTTAATGAACACTTTTGCAGTGTATCCTTTTTATTAATAACATATAGAAAGGATTGTGTTCAAATGGAGATTGGCACTCAAGGTTTAGAGAATAAACGGGGGAAACGCCAAATAAAGCGGTGGTATTCCTGGATTGGGTATGCAGCTTTATTTTGGTCGGTAATTTATGGAATCATGAATTTTTACTGGTTACTTGGCGGAGAAGGATATCCCTTTATACAGGAAGAGAGGACGGGGGTATTTTCAGCTTTATTCACTTATTTGCCAGTTCAAGCAGGCAGCGCCGTTTTTTGTGTGCTTTGTATTCTTGGAATATTTTTTAGCATAGCAATGCTCAAGGAGTGGGGGAGAAAGGTGTCTCCTCGGTTCATCGTGTTTTTTTCTTGGGGGTTTGCTGTTTTCTTGCTCCTGCTTATCCCTGATTACAGATTGATTGCTGCCATGGCTTATGCTTTCTTGTTTAAGTTCCCCTTTGGCTGGCAGATTTTGAATCAAGTTGTTTGCCTTATTGGTGGGTTACTGTGGGTATTTGCCATTATTTCTTATCAGCGTAAAGTGCGCAATGCTTGCAGGGATTGTGGACGTAAAGAGAATGGAAAACCAATTGTATTAATAAGATGGACGAAATGGCTAATTTATGTCGCGGCTATTGCACCGCTACCCTATGCAATAATAAGATTTTCCTGGGCATTGGGGATACCTTTAGGTGTTGAGCGACAAATGTTAGAGGATTTAGCAAAAGTGAATCCTATGGCAACATTAACGGAGTGGGTCTTTGGAGGATTATGTATTGGAGGTGGACTTTTAACACTCGGGTTAATCCAGAAGTGGGGAGAAGTCTTTCCAAATTGGTTTCCATTCATTGGGGGTAAGAGAGTACCAGTTCTGATGGCTGTTATTCCTGCATCTGTAGTAGCGATTGCATTGACATCTGCTGGTTTTATTTTTACTTTTGGTTTTTTTGCTGTAACACTTCAGCTTGTTCCAGCTCAGGGGATAGTTTTAAGTGAAATTGTCGGAACAGTCGGCCCAATGCTTTTTTGGATCCCCTGGGGAGTAGCATTAGGACTTAGCACGATTTCCTATTATTACCGTCGGCGCGGTCAATGTGAGTACTGTGGGAGAAATGACTAGTTGTTTCAAACAAGGAAAAGTGCTTATGCAGATAGAAAATTTAGAATTTCATATCTGCATAAGTTCAACTAAGTATGTCTCCATCATACAAAATAGCCACACTATTTATGTTAAACTAACACGTAATAGTTCTAAAAAATTGCATTCTCCAAAACTAAAGTTAAAATATTAGTATGAATTGCGTTGATAATCAAGGTTTTGCGTGCGTGGGAATATAGAAAAGAGGAAATGTGATGCTAATTAATGTTACGGAAAATATCGATAAACTAGTAATTCAGTTTCCAGGTGGAATGGGTGAATTGAATAGTTATTTATTTAAAGGCGAAAATGGCTATACGGTAGTGGACACAGGAGTCTATTCTGAACAGGCAATCGAAACCTGGAAACAGTTTCTAGCGTCTGGGATAACGATTGAAAAGGTAGTTTTGACACATACCCATCAAGATCATATTGGACTCGCCAAATGGTTTCAGGAGCAAATTCATGTGCCTGTGATTGTCTCTAAATCGGGCTATGAGGAGATGAAGCTTAACTGCAGACCTCAACTGGAGGAGGAGTTTAAAGCTTTACTGCTCGCCCATGGTGCACCTGGTATTCCAGAGAAAATGCGGAATCAATCCTTTATCTATGACTTTGAACCAGATGGATTTTTTGAAAATCATGAGCAGATTAAGCTTGGAAATGATACATATGAAACGATTTGGACACCTGGACATGCTCCGGATCATTTTTGTTTTTATAATCGGGAGAAGAAATTAATGGTTATTGGCGACCATGTTTTAAAAGATATCTCACCAGTCATCGGTCTTTGGAATGGAAAGGAAGATAATCCGTTGCGCGAATATTTCCCGTCATTAGCGATCATGCATGACTATCCTACAGATATTGCATTGCCAGGGCACGGCGAGTTGATTTATCATTTGTCTGATCGGGCCAGAGAACTGGAAATACGTCATCAGCAACGGCTAGCGCAAGTATTGGAATTAGTCCAGAATGAAGGGAAAACGGCATATGAAGTTTGCATGGAGTTTTATGGAACATTAAATATTATTATTTATCTCAGTCCATTTATGTCCTGCCTTACACGTTTAATTTATCTGGAATCAATTGGCAAAGTACATAGAGAAGAAGTGAACGGGAAATTTTTATTCCGTGCAAATAAGGTGGTGGTTGAAGCGTGAAAAAGATTCCAGCAGTTTGTGTAATAGGAAGCTTGAATATGGATTTAACAATGACAACAAAGAAAATGCCGAAACAAGGGGAGACAGTAATCGGCGAGCACTTTGAAACTTACCCAGGTGGTAAAGGCGCCAATCAAGCCGTAGCTGCTGCACGACTCGGTGCAAATGTAACGATGATTGGTGCAGTTGGAACAGATGCTTTCGGCGACTCGCTGCTGAAAAGTCTTTCACAAGAGGGGATCAATGTCGAGGGCATAAGTAAGATCTCTGATGTTGCAACAGGTGTTGCCAGCATTATCATGTCAGATCATGATAACCGAATCATCGTCGCATCTGGAGCGAATGCATTTGTTACACCTGAATTAGTTGAACAATATCATGAACAAATCCGCGATAGTGATATTGTATTAGTTCAACTCGAAACCCCGTTGGAAGCAATTGTCCGGACGATTGAAATTGCAAATGAACACAGTATACCTGTTATAGTAAACCCTGCTCCATTTCAAGAGTTACCAGAAGCTATTTTGACTGGCAGTACATTTCTAACGCCAAATGAAATTGAGCTCGAAGCAATGAAACAGGAAACCATCTCAAATTCTATTCGCGAAAAGATTATTCTCACAAAAGGTGCGGATGGGGTTCAGTTCTTTGAAAATGGCAGGTCAAAAGATGTGAAAAGTTATCAGGTGAAAGTGGCAGACACTACTGGTGCTGGAGATACTTTTAATGGCGCACTAGCAACCCAGCTAGGGAGTGGATTCCCACTTACAGATGCCGTTCACTATGCAAATGCAGCCGCAGCCCTATCTGTCACGAAACTAGGCGCACAGGGTGGGATGCCTACCAATGTGGAAGTGAAACAATTTATCATTACCCGACAGAAGACTCCCTCCTGAAGGAATGTGAATGAGTAGGTGGGAGATGAATGTCGGTTGGCGGTAGCAAAAAGTTTGCGCCTTGTGGTATAATAGGAACAAATGTTTGTGTAATGTGAGGTGAATGAAGTGCTTGTGAACAAAGCTTACAAGTTTCGTATCTACCCAAACAAAGAACAAGCTATTCTGATCGCAAAAACAATTGGTTGTTCCCGTTTTGTATTCAATCATTTTTTAGTAAAATGGAAAAATGCTTATGTGGAGACAGGTAGGGGGTTAACTTATAACACCTGTTCTTCTAGATTAACACAACTACGGGGATAGCCTACTAAAATAACTGGAGGTTACTTTGGTGTTCGTAGGAATCCCCCACTTCTAAATGAAGTGAAAGTGGGGGTCGTTCAATGAGACATTAAAAAATACTAGTAATTAAATCGAATGTCATCACTCGTGCACTAATCATACAAATATGTGGGAGTTTAAAAAGATGTATAAAAACTCAGAGAAATTTCTTACAACATTTACCAGAATTGAAAGAATGCTGAAGACACTTTTAAGAGATAGAAGAGAAGTTGGATTTTCGAAAGCTGTCAAGATATTAAGCAATTCCAATCCAATCGTGAAACGCTACAGCAATACGTTACTCGAGTTTGCAGAGCTAAGAAATGCGATTGTACATAATAAAATTGACATGACTTATGCAATTGCTGAGCCCCATGATTCTGTTGTGAATGAAATAGAAATAATTGAAAAGGAATTAATGCAGCCAAGAAAGGTTATTCCCTTATTTTCCCGAAAAGTATATGTTTTTCAACAGAGTCAGCCATTGGCATCATTATTGAAATTAATTAATGAAAAGGATATATCAAAATTTCCAATTTATGATGGGGGAGAGTTTAAAGGGATTGTTTCGCAAAAAGGAATTACCTCCTGGTTAGCTAAAAATGCAGTAGAGCAAATATCACATCTATCAGAAATCGAAATTAGAGATGTTCTCTCCTATGAAAAAGGCGATAACTTTAAACTGATTTCAAGCAATACCTCTGTTTATGAAGCAGAGGAAATCTTTAAAGACCAAGTAGGTAAAGGAAATCGACTGGAGGCTCTGCTTATTACAAAGCATGGTCACCCATCAGAAAAATTATTGGGTATCATAACGAACTGGGACATAATGAAGGTATGAGACTAGATGATTACAAGGAAAATAAAAAGAAGGTTAGACGATGAATTTTGTATCCATTGATTTTGAAACAGCAAATGAATACCGTAATAGTCCATGTGCAATCGGTGTTGTCGTTGCAAACGAAGTTGGGATTATTGACGAGTTTTATAGCTTGATTAATCCCTTAATGCCATTTAATTCTAATAATATTTACGTGCATGGGATTACGGAACGAGATGTTGAAACTGCACCAACATTTGCAGAAATTTGGCCAACGCTGAGTAAATACTTAGAGAATCAGCTGGTTATTGCACATAATGCAAGCTTTGATATGAGTGTGCTTAGGAGTTCATTGGATCATTCTGAGCTTCCATATCCAGAAATGGATTATCTCTGTACGGTGAAGATAGCACAAAAGGTTTGGCCACTATTAGAGAATCATAAATTAAATACACTCGCGGCACATCATGGGATTACATTTGAACATCATCATGCACTGGAAGATGCAAGAGTTGCTGCCAAAGTTTTCATGAAGGCAATGGAAGATTACCAAACAAACACACTAGATACATTTTTAGAAAAATGCAGTATGAAAATGGGAAGAATTTATGAACATGGCTATTATCCACCAAAAGTAAATCGAACGAGAAAAAACAGCAGGATTTATTTTAAATAAATCCTGTTTTTTTTGATAAATGTAGTTTCCTTCATTTCTTTTCGACAAATAATAAGATAAATGTCGCAATCGGACCAATAAATAATGATAGAAGAAACCAATTAAGCCCGGTTCTGTTTTTTCCCTGCGCTAATCCTGCATTAATCAATGCAAGTGTGCCCCATCCTACGAAATATCCACCATCCATAGTAAAATTCCCCTTCTTTAATTATCATAATATTAATAATACCACTACAAATATATTTCTTTAACATCAAGTTAATACTTGCTAATATTAAATAACTGAAATAAGATAATATAAAGAAAATTCAGCATGATAGTCATCGTTAATTTCATTTGGTAGTTAAGAAAGCGTAAAAACTTTCCTAACTACATAAGTGCAACTAAGGAGTGAGGAAAATGAACTCAAAAGCAAATGTAACTAATGAATGGAGTAAGCTGCTGGAACGCGCGAGAAGAAATACGTTTGGAGATTTATTGGCAAGGACAAGGGATCGTATGCCTGATAAATTCGCCTTTGCATACAAGGAACAAAGGTTAAATTATAAGGAATTAGACGATTTGGTAAATCAGACCGCAAACAAATTCCGAATAGATGGTATGAAAAAAGGTGACATGATAACCGTAATGTCTAAGAATAGTTTGGATTTTGTTATTGTTACTTTTGCACTTTCACGTATTGGGGCGGTAATGATTCCGATAAATTATATGTTGCGCAAAGAAGATGTGCAGTATATTTTGGAGCATGCGGAAGTTAATGGACTTATTGCTTCAGAAGAATATGCTCCAATACTTGATGCAGCTATTGGAGGAATGAAAGTCAACTATCGTTATTTAATGGATGTACCGAAAGATTATTACGGCAGACTTTCTGAGTGGACAGTCCTTGCTGCTACTCGTAATGGTCAATTGACAGATGCAATCGAAGTAGATATTTCCGATGATGATTTGGCACATGTACTTTATACAAGCGGAACGGAATCAAGACCTAAAGGGGTAATGCTGACTCATAAAAGTATTATTAGTGAATATGTGAGTACAATTGTAGACGCAAATATGAATAAGGATGATGTGGCAATTCATGCATTGCCACTCTACCATAGTGCCCAGCTTCATGTGTTTTTAGGACCGAGTGTTTACGTTGGGTCAAGTGGAATTATATTACCTGCAGCAAGTCCTGAGCTTATTTTGAAAACGATTGAATATGAGGGGGCAACACAACTATTCTGTCCGCCAACAGTATGGATTGCATTACTCCGTCACCCAGATTTTGATAAGCGTGATTTATCGACTTTAAGAAAATGTTATTATGGTGCGGCGATTATGCCAATGGAAGTGATTAAAGAACTTAGTGAGCGATTACCAAATGCGAAGCTATGGAACTGTTATGGTCAAACTGAAGTAGCACCACTAGTTACGGTATTACAGCCAGAAGATCAATTAACCAAATTAGGCTCAGCAGGACAGCCTGTTTTAAATGTCCAAACGAAAATTTTTGATGATCATGATAATGAATTACCAAGAGGGCAAATTGGTGAAATCGTCCACCGAACTCCGCATGCAATGAAAGGTTATTTACATGATCCTGCAAAAACAGCAGAAGCTTTTCGTGGAGGATGGTTTCATAGTGGTGATCTAGGCGTGATGGATGAAGACGGCTATATTACGATTGTTGATCGAAAGAAGGACATGATAAACACTGGTGGTGTAAATGTTTCGAGTAGGGAAGTAGAAGAGGTGATTTATCAAATCGAGGGGGTTTCGGAAGTTGCGGTAATTAGTATCCCGGATGCATACTGGATTGAAGCAGTAACGGCAATTATTGTCCCAAAAGAAGGATATATATTAATGGAAAAGGATATCTTAGAATTTTGTAAAGAAAGACTTTCGAAATTTAAGGTTCCTAAATATGTTGAAATTACAGATGTACTGCCGAAGAACCCCAGTGGGAAGGTTTTGAAGCGGTCATTAAGGGATCAATACGGGAAGCATGGAAAATAATAAGCATGCTGGAAAAATAGGCTTGTCCAATGGTGAAGTAAAGATTTCACTGTAGTATAGAAAAAAGTATTGATGGCGATGGAATATAAAGATAAATACCAGGGACAATATAAATGGAGGTGGATGCAGTGAACAGCAAAAATGATAACTGGAGTAAAAAACGAGTGAATACAAGTGTGGATCCTCAAGGTTTATCAGAGGATGAAGCGACACAAGAGCCTAAATCACAACTTGAACAGCGAGCAAAGAAGAAAAATACAAGGATTTAGCGGATCAGTAATTAAATGGTAAATGATTACTATTGCATTATTTAGTGTTAGGGTGTAGTATAAATCTACAAGCTACGATGTACGTATTTAATTAAGTTTTAACCTCTAATGATTGGATAGGGAGTTTTACATCGGAATTGGAATGTCGGGCCGCCAAAGCAGCGGAAGACAAGAAGGTTTCTGCGAACACCCACTTTGCGAAGTGGTGGTTTAAAACTTTTTATTAGCATAATACGGCACCTGTGGCCTGTACTACATATATATAATTTAAACCAGCTTCTATATTGCATAGAAGCTGGTTTTTTGCATTATTTAGTCATTAGCTTAATTGTTGAGTGGGATTATTGGTTAGGTGATTTAACAGTAGTTTAATTCCTAGTAACATGATAATATTAATCTATTTAAAGGCATTGACTGTAAGTTTGTGGATGTATACGGATTGTTTTCCATAGCTGTTTTTATTTTGGCAATCATTAGGATGGAATACTTGCTATTTCAATATATGAAGAAATGAGAGGAATAACGAAATATAGAGAATTTATCCCGCATATAACAGAATGAAGTTTTACTTTATAAAGAGAAAAATTGCACAGGATTGTTATAACTTTGTAAAATGACGATGTGTTTATGTTGATATTTTTAAAGAGGTTTATTAAAATTTAGTAATTAAGTAGGAATAAACTTAGGAAAACAAAATTAAGTAGTTGGGGTGGAAGTATGGGATCACATGTTGTTGATTTACGAATGCTGCAAAATAATTTTAGTACGGGAGAAATGCGTTCTATATGGAATGATGAAAATAGATTACAAAAAATTCTCGATGCAGAATCTGCGCTTGCTTTAGCTCAAAGTGAACTAAATATTATACCAAAAGAGGCTGGGAAAGTTATACATAATGCTGCTAAGATGGAAAACTTCGATATTGATAACCTTGCTGACGAAGCGGTTAAGCTGAAGCATTCCTTAATGGCGACAATTAATCAATTACAAGAACTATCTGGTGATTATGGAGAATACGTTCATTTTGGTGTGACGACCCAAGATATTACGGATACTGGAACGATTTTGCAATTAAAAGAAGCACATCAAATTTTGACTCGAGATATAAAAGAAGTTGCTCATTTATTAATCGGACTTGCAGAAAAATATAAAGACACACCGATGCCTGCCCGTACGCACGGAATGCAAGGATTACCAACGACTTTCGGCTTTAAATTAGCGGTTGTCTTAAGTGAATTCGAACGTCATTTAGCAAGATTAACAGAAACAGAGAAAAGAGTCTTTACTGGCGTACTAGCTGGAGGAGTTGGTACTTATGCTGCTTTAGGAAGTATCGGACCGGTAGTGGAAAAAGAAGCATTAGACAAACTTGGACTACATACTGCCGACATCTGCTGGCACTCCTCAAGGGATCGTGTTTCTGAATATGGATCAGTACTTGGATTAGTGAGTGGTTCATTAGGTAAACTCGGCAATGAATTCTACAATCTAATGCGAACAGAAATTAATGAAGTAGAAGAACCTTTTCAAGCTGGTAATGTTGGTTCGACTACGATGCCACATAAGCGAAATCCAGCTATGTTTGAAGGGATTGCTAGTTTAACAAAGCCGATTCTGCATAGTGTCGCATTGCTGCATGAATCTCTGGTAATGGAGCATGAAAGAGATGCAATGAGTTGGAGAAGTGAATGGGTGGCTTTACCAGAGATTTGTCTATACTTATCTGCACAACTAAAAAGTACAATCGCTGTTTTGAAAGGTCTTGTAGTAAAACCGGAAAATATGATGCGGAATTTAAACTTACAAGGTGGATTGCTGCTTTCAGAAAGAATCATGTTTGCTCTATCTGAAGATATTGGTAAGCAAACCGCGCATCATCTCATATACGAATTATCAATGCAAGCATATGAACAAAATATTCCATTTAAAACGTTACTAATCAATGATAAAAATGTCAGGAAGGTTTTATCGGAAGAGCAGATTCATCATTTATTAGATCCAAGTGGCTATACTGGTTTAGCAGGAGAAAAGGTGATGGAAGTTATTGCATCTATTAAGAATGGCGGTTACTTAGATGAATAATTTATCATTCTATCAAGCTACAGAAGATAATATTCCAGAGTTATTGGATTTAACGTTAAGAGCATATGCACCAATTCGCGATTTAGGGATTCATTTTGCAGCAGCTACCGCAAATGAGGAATTAGTTAGGAAAAATATAAACGAAAATATTTGTTTTTATATGATGGATGGGGATAAAATTGTGGCCACAGCTTCCGTGCGTATGCCATGGGGAAATCATCATGGCCCATATGAGGTGCCGCATATTTGGTGGGTTGCAGTGGATCCTGAATATAAGAATAATGGTTATGCATCGAAACTGCTGGATTATGTGGAGAAGGATTTTTTGACAGAAGTATTGCATTGTCCGTCTGTTAGTCTTGGCACTGCGAAGGAACATCCTTGGCTAGCGAATATGTACCTGAGACGGGGCTATCAAGTTGTAGGTGAAACGGATTTAGGGAAAGGGCATACCACCGTTTATTTTGAAAAACTATTGTTAGGAAAAAATTACAAACAAAGATAGATTGTTTGTTTGATACTTTGAGGAAAAAGGAAGGAATGAGAATAATGAAGAAATTATCAGTTTTACTAATCGGTATTATTGCATTAATTATGCTAGCAGCATGTGGAGATACAACGAATGAGGATGAAGCATCAAATGATAGTTCAGGAGAAACAGATGGAAAAGTATTGTATGCAGGTTCAACTTCGCAAAGTTATCCAAATAGCTATCAAGAAGATGGTAAGTTAGTTGGTTTCGACGTAGAAGTGCTAGAAAAAGTAGCGGAAAACCTAGGATATACTGTGGAATGGGTAAAAACAGACTTTGCGGGATTGATGGGACAGCTGGAAACAGGAAGAATTGATACAGTGGCAAATGTTGTTGCCGTAACACCGGAAAGAGCAGAGAAATACCATTTCTCTGAACCATATGCATATGCAGGAGCAACAATTGTAACACATGAAGACAATGATTATACGAGCTTAGATCAATTTAAAGGAAAAACTGTTTCCGGTGTTCTAGGTTCAAATAATATTAAAAACTTAGAGCAATTCGACCCGGAAATTTCGGCGAAAACATATGAGACCCGTGATGGCGCAATGAATGACGCAATTAATAAACGTGTAGATGGATATGTGAATACGAAGTCTGCTTTAATTGCTGAAATTGAAAAGGGAGATTTACCATTAAAATTCGTAGGTGACCCGTTTGTGTATGAGGATACTGCTTTCCCATTTGTTAAAGATGATGATGGGGAGAAATTAAGAGAAGAATTTAACAAAGAAATAGAGAAACTCCGTGAAGATGGAACACTAACAGAAATTTCCCAGAAGTATTTTGCTGGGGAGGATATCACCGTCAAGAATTAGTTCTATGGAGGATAGAAAATGAATCTTAATTTAGATATAGGTTATTTAATTGATGTTATACCAACATTATTGCCTTTCATACCGTTAACATTAATCTTGGCGATTGTGTCGATGATTATTGCAGTAATTGCTGGTTTAGTTCTAGCACTCATTTTGCGCTCGGACATTCCTGTTTTAAAACAACTAGCAACAATATATGTATCGTTCTTTAGAGCAATCCCGACACTTGTTCAACTATTCCTAATTTACTATGGACTGCCACAAATTTTCCCAGCACTAGCTGGGATGACAGCAATCGCTGCTGCAATCATTGGACTAAGTTTAAAGCAGGCTGCATATTTAGCGGAAATATTCCGTGCAGGACTCGGATCGGTTGATAAAGGGCAGGTAGAGGCATGTCTATCAGTTGGAATGACAAGGGCTCAGGCGTTTAGGAGAGTCGTATTACCACAAGCAACGAGAAATGCCATACCAGCAACAGGTAATATTTTTATCGGTTTAATTAAAGAAACATCGCTTGCATTTACATTGGGTGTTGTTGAATTATTTGCCCAAGGTAAGATTCTCGCTGCATCATCATTGCGATTTTTTGAAACTTATTTAGCTTTGGCGCTTATTTATTGGATCATGATTATTATCTATACATTTATTCAGCAAGCAATTGAAAGACGATTAGAGAAACCTTATCTATCGTAAAGGGAGCATATCTATGATTACTGTAAAAAATTTGAAAAAGCGATTTGGTAATAATGTTGTGTTGGATGGAATTGATATTCACGTGAATGAGGGCGAGGTTCTCGCAATAATCGGTCCATCTGGTTCAGGGAAATCAACATTGCTTCGTTGTTTAAATTTATTAGAAAAGCCAGAGGAAGGAATCA
Organism: Oceanobacillus arenosus; assembly: GCF_003369575.1. Taxonomy (GTDB): domain Bacteria; phylum Bacillota; class Bacilli; order Bacillales; family Amphibacillaceae; genus Oceanobacillus; species Oceanobacillus arenosus. The sequence goes on from NZ_PIOC01000017.1 coordinate 74,916, forward strand.
TTCAAATTGCTGGTACAAAAGTAGATGCAAGAAAAATGAATTCTAAAGCAATTTATCAACTCAGGCAACAAACAGCGATGGTATTCCAGCACTATAATTTATTTAAAAATAAAACGGCACTTGAGAATGTGACAGAATCACTTATCATAGCAAAGAAAATGAAGAAGTCAGAAGCAGAAAAAATCGGTAAGGAATTATTGGAGAAAGTTGGTTTGAAAGATAAATTCCATCAATACCCAGCAACATTATCTGGCGGACAACAGCAACGTGTAGGAATTGCACGTGCACTTGCCGTAAATCCTTCTGCGATTCTTTTTGATGAACCTACATCTGCATTAGATCCAGAGTGGGTTTCAGAGGTTTTACAAGTAATGAAAGAAATTGCCGAACAAAAGTCTACGATGATTATCGTTACACATGAAATGCAATTTGCAGAAGAAGTAGCAGATCGGGTCATTTTCATGGCGGATGGGAATATTGTAGAAGAAAACACTCCATATGAGATCTTTAACCGACCACAATCACCAAGAACACAACAATTCTTAAAGAAGATAGGGACAGGTGAATAATGTTATGTTTACATTAACAGATGAAATGGAAAAGGATTTAATTCAGAAGCGAAGATATTTACATGAAAATCCAGAGCTTGCATTTGAGGAAGTGAATACAACCGCGAAGATAAAAGAATGGCTGCAGGACCATGATATTCCAGTTGTTTCCTTTAATTTGGAAACCGGTGTAATTGCGGAAATCGAGGGGGAACTAGATGGCCCAACAATTGCAATACGCGCGGATATTGATGCATTGCCGATAGCTGAAGCTACAGATGTACCATTTAAGTCGAAGACTGAAGGAAAAATGCATGCTTGTGGGCATGACTTCCATACGGTATCTATTTTGGGTACAGCCATTCTTCTAAACGAGCAAAAAGAGCAATTACGTGGAAAGGTAAGAATTATCTTCCAACCCGCAGAAGAAATTGCACAAGGCGCAAAATATTTGGTTGATCATGGTGTATTGAAAGATGTTACAGCTATTTTTGGCATGCATAATAAGCCTGATTTGCCAGTTGGAACAATTGGTGTTAAATCAGAAGGGTTAATGGCAAGTGTGGACAAATTTGAGATTACGTTTAATGGTATTGGTGGGCATGCGGGAATTCCACATCATGCAATCGATCCAATCGTTATGGCAAGTCAGTATGTAAATGCGGTTCAATCGATTATCTCCCGAAGAATCGATTTATTCCATAATGCAGTTATTAGCATTACGAGCATTAATGGCGGGAACACATGGAATGTTATTCCTGATAAAGTCGTTCTTCAAGGAACGGTTCGTACGTTCCAGCCGGAAGCGCGCGATGCTATCCCTGGTTTAATGAAAAAGTTAGCAGAAACAACTGCAGACGGTAATGGAGGAACAGTCGATTTTAAATGGGATTCTTATTTGCCAGTTGTCAATAATGCTGCAGCATATGAGGATATTGTTCGTGCCTCCGTCGAGGATGCTGGATATCAAGCAGTAGATGCGGAAGCGAGTTCAGCTGGAGAGGATTTTGCTTATTACCAGAATTATATTCCTGGCTTCTTCGTATGGATGGGAGTAAACGGTCCAAAGGAATGGCATCATCCAGAATTTGATTTAAGTGAAAATGCGATTAAAGTTGCAGCTGAGTTCTTTGCAACATTAGCAGTAAAAGCTTTAGAAAATGAATAATGTTACAAATATATTGGTCGAGAAGATCTATTCGACTCAGAAGTTTGAAGATTTTAGCAGCTTAACTAAACAGAATTTGAAAAATGGATTATTCGATTACATAATGTGCTGCCATATAACTGCTAACTATGATCCAAATTTCAAAAATATGTTGAATGCTCAAATCTATTTTGGTGGAGATGGTAGTGTGCCGGTAATAGGGACTGGCGAACAAGCACACCCATACGATGCATGTTTATTAAATGGCTATTCTGCACATGCACTTGATTTGGATGATGTCCATTCGGAGATTCGCGGCCACCCCTCCGCAGTGATTTTAAGTTTATTACTAACGTTGGTCGACACTTCCAAAGCTTCGGAACGATTTTATGAGGCATATTTAATTGGGATTGAAGTGATGACACGGATATCTAAATTATTAGGGAAAAGTCATTATGAAAAGGGATTTCATACGACAGCAACAGCTGGGTTATATGGCGCAGTAGCTGCAGGTGCATATTATCTAGCATTTTCAAAAGAGGAATGTAGTGCATCGATTGATTTATGTGTCTCACAGGTAAGTGGATCGAGAAGTCATTTTGGGACAATGATTAAACCGCTGCATGCTGGTTGGGCAGCACAGAAGGCGTGGCAAATACTTCATTTTACTACGAATCAGATCGTTGGCAGCAATAATACAATTGCTAATAATAATGGGTTATTGTCAATGTATGGAAAGAAGGATTCCAATCCAAGTTTACTGTACGATAACTGGGGTGATAGTTGGGCTGTTGATACTCCGGGCTTATGGTTTAAACTATACCCATGTTGCTCTGCTAATGCCCATCCAATTGATGCTACAAAGGAATTGATTGAGAAATACGCATTTGATATAAAGAAAATAAAGTGTATTCAATTATATTTTCCGCAAAAAGGCGATGTTGCACTCGTTTATACGTCACCAAAAACTGGTGAAGAAGGAAGATTTAGTGCGGAATATTGTGTGGCATTATTGCTGCTTGGGGTAGAATTATCGATTGATTCATTTTCCGTAAAAACGATTCGAGAAGATGTCAAATCACTTATCGCTAAGATGAAGAGAGTATATGACCCAGCCATTCCTTTGGCAAAAGTAAGCTATCCAAAAGGTCGATATTGTATTGTTGAAATAGTATTAGCGGATGGACGAACATATCAAGCGAGAACAGATATCCCAATAGGTTCCCCGGGAAAACCATTGAAGCTTGAAGACTTAACAATCAAGGCTAAGAATCTATTGAACAATGAATTTGATCGGTATATTACATTATTCCAACAGGATATTGTGCATATAGCAGATCTTATCTCATTGGTAGTTAAGAAAGTATAAATCCTTTCTTAACTACATAGGTGGTCTACAGAATGTAGGTCAGTTCGGTGTTGCGATAGACGTCGCTCTTTAACCGAACTTCCCCGAAGGCTGTCACCGAAAAGCTTGGCTAAACCTTGTTTTCAAAGAAATGGTAAATAAATAACGTTATTTATAGAATAGGAAGGAATAAAAATTTTTCTACTATATAAGTGGAGTTAAAGGTTGGAATAAATCTATTTTTATCGTGAAGTTATAACTAAATCCATCAAGAATAGATTTGAAATCGGTATTATAATTATCTGCAAATATAAGATACAATGACACCATAAAGGAGGGAGAATATGGATTTCCATTACGAGTCGATTGATCATATACAGTTAGCAGCTCCACATGGAAGTGAGGAACAGGCGCGTGAATTTTACAAAGATATACTAGGCTTTCAAGAAGTACAAAAACCAGCTTTACTACAGAAAAATGGTGGTGTTTGGTTTCGATTTGGATTTGTAGAGATTCATATTGGCATTGAGGAACCATTTAACGCTGCTAGGAAAGCACATCCAGCATTTCGTGTTAAACATTTAGATGGAATGAAAGCATATTTAATTACAAAAAATGTAGCCTATACGGAAGATGATAGACTTCCGGGTGCCAATCGATTTTACATTCATGATCCATTTGGAAATCGACTAGAATTCTTGGAATGGCAGTGAGGTTATAATTAAAATAGATCTATTTCACATTGCTTGTTGTTAGAGCTGACTATAGCTAGTAATAGAACCACACTTCACTTTTCGCTAGTTAATTACAACTGGACAAATACATATGCAATTTCAACTCTAAGGGGCATATAGTATGTTGACTTATCATAATTATTCGAATGGTTTTTTATTAATGCCAGATATTGAAATTCAAGATTTGGGTGCTATACTATAACTATTCTAATTGAATAATATTTTCATATAATCGCGGGGATATGGCCTGCAAGTTTCTACCGGTTTACCGTAAATGAGCCGACTATGAGAAGCAACGGAATGATAGTTTTATTCTATTAAAATAGGATAATTCTTTCACATATTTCGAATTTCAAGTCTCGAAAACATTGCTCCCCTCATGGTATGAATGGAGAACGTTTTTGGGGCTTTTTTAATTGCCCTAAAGCGTGAGAAAGGGGAAGGAAATGAATTTATTAGAACAGAAGATTGTAGCTGAAGGAAAAGTATTATCTGATTCGGTACTAAAGGTGGATTCGTTCTTGAATCACCAAATTGATCCAAAATTAATGAAATATATTGGTGAGGAGTTCGCCAGATTGTTTGCTGATGCTGGCATTACTAAAATTTTAACGATTGAATCATCAGGGATTGCACCATCTGTTATGGCGGGATTAAGCTTGGGTGTTCCTGTCGTATTTGCAAGAAAGCGAAAATCCCTTACATTAGTAGATAATCTGTATTCTGCAAAGGTTCACTCCTTTACTAAAAATGAAACGAACGAAATATCGGTATCCAATTCTTATTTATCAGAAGATGATGTTGTCTTTGTTATTGATGACTTTCTTGCAAATGGACAAGCGGCATTAGGCCTAATTGATATTGTGAAGCAAGCAGATGCAACTCTAGCTGGAGTTGGAATTGTGATTGAAAAAGGATTCCAAGATGGTGGCAAGTTAATTCGCGATCAGGGCATCCGTGTAGAATCATTGGCAATTATTGATTCTCTGTCAGCTGGAAAAGTGACATTTAAGGAGGGGACTACAATATGAAAACAGCGGCATTAGGAATTCAGCATGTTTTAGCAATGTATGCTGGTGCGATTCTTGTTCCATTAATTGTTGGGGATGCTTTAGGGCTTACTGCTGAACAGCTGACATATCTCGTTGCAATTGATATTTTTATGTGTGGGATTGCAACATTATTACAGGTAGTCAGCAATCGCTTCTTTGGAATTGGGTTGCCGGTAGTGCTTGGATGCACGTTTACTGCAGTTGGGCCGATGATTGCGATTGGGGCTCAGTATGGTATTTCAGCAATATATGGTGCGATCATCGCATCAGGTATATTTGTTGTTGTCATTGCAACGTTCTTTGGCAAGCTTGTCCGATTTTTCCCGCCAATTGTAACTGGTACAGTGGTTACCATAATCGGAATCACCCTGATACCTGTTGCAATTAATAATCTAGGCGGTGGACAAGGTGCAAGTGATTTCGGTTCATTAACAAATATTTCTTTAGGCTTTGGTACATTAATTCTTATTGTTTTGATCTACCGATTTTCAAAAGGTTTTATGCGGTCAATTTCTATTTTATTAGGACTTATTGCAGGTACAGTTGCGGCAACTTTCATGGGGAAAGTAAGCTTTGAGGCAGTAAGTGACGCATCTTACTTCCATATCATTCAGCCATTCTATTTTGGTACACCAACATTTGAATGGCCTGCCATTATTACGATGATTTTAGTAGCGATGGTCTCACTTGTTGAGTCTACTGGTGTATATTTTGCGGTAAGTGATATCACGGAGAAGAAATTAACGGAAAATGATTTGGCAAAAGGTTATCGTGCAGAAGGAATTGCGATTTTATTTGGCGGGATCTTTAATGCCTTCCAATACACTGCATTTTCACAAAATGTCGGTCTAATGCAAATGAGTGGTGTTAAATCCCGTAAAGTAATTTTTGCAGCTGCTTTTATGTTAATTGGCTTAGGGTTAGTTCCCAAGATTGCTGCCTTAACAACGATTATTCCAACATCCGTATTAGGCGGGGCTATGGTTGCAATGTTCGGAATGGTTATCTCGCAAGGAATTAAAATGTTAGGTAGTGAGATTTCTAAATCACCAGGCAATTCAATGATTATTGCATGCTCTGTTGGCATGGGGCTAGGTGTAACGGTTGTCCCTGAGTTATTCGCGCAATTGCCATTAAGTATTCAAATTTTAACGAGTAATGGAATTGTTGCAGGAAGCATAATGGCAATTATCTTGAATATCATTTTTAATATGATTCCTTCGAAAAGATCAGTTCCTGTACCTGTTCTGAAGGAAAAGCAAGCATAAGAGAGGAGCTCAGATTTATTCTGAGCTTTTATTTTTTTATGCAAAATACCGATATAATTGAAATTACGCCGATATTTGAGAAGCTGTAGTGTTCTTTCGAATATTTTAAGTAATAAAATATTATATAAATAAACAATTAGGGGGAGTATGCGTGAGGGGGAAGATTATTATTGTCGCAAGTGCTCTTGTTATTTTATTGCTTGCTGCGTTATTTCTTGCGGTTAATTATTTTTACGGGGAAAGTGTCAAGCGTGGTGTAGAGGTCGAGTTATATGGCGGGGATGAGATTACCCAGGACGTGTCGATAGAGGATCAAGTGATCTTGGAAGAAGCAAAGCAATGGTTCAATAATCAGGACCTACAAATAATAGAACTAACCTCAAATGACCATTTAACATTACAGGCAAATTTCATTGAAAATGATTCACCAACAGGAAAAGCTGTTATTCTCGCACATGGATATCGTGAACAAAGTGAAAATATGGGCGACTATGCAAAATTTTATTATGATCAGGGATTTGATATTTTACTGCCGGATGCACGCGGACATGGTGAGAGCAAGGGAGAATATATTGGCTATGGCTGGCATGATCGACTGGATTATTTAAAGTGGATTGAGCTATTAATTAAGGAATATGAAGCAGAGCAAATTATCTTACATGGAAAATCAATGGGTGCTTCATTAGTATTAATGGCGAGCGGCGAGAAGCTTCCAGCTGAAGTGAAGGGGATTGTTGCTGATAGCGGCTATACATCGGTTAAAGAGGAATTAAGCTACCAGCTCAAGCATTTGTACAACCTGCCATCTTTTCCATTACTTGATTTCACCAGTCTCATGACGAAAATAAGGGCTGGCTATACTTTTGAAGAAGCGTCAGCAATTGAGCAGGTGAAGCACAATAAGCGACCGCTGTTAATCATTCACGGAGAAGACGATGAGCTTGTGCCAACCGAAATGGCGCAACAGCTTTTTGCTGAAGCGGGTGGAAATAAAGAGCTTTGGATTGTTCCAAATGCGGCTCATACAAAAGGATACACACTTGCCACATCAGAGTATCAGGAAAGACTGACCAAGTTCCTCAATGATGCATTAAATGAGTAACGAATTAGTCATTACCAGATACTCGCTGAACCGGAGGCAGTGTTTTTCGCATTCCTAATGCTGAGACAATACTATGCAAGATCATACCAATGATTACGAGGCCGATTCCAGCCAGCGATAGCAGGCTTGGCAGCGGTGCACTTAATATTAAAATCTCACCAATTAATGCAAAAACAACTTCACCAGACTGGGTTGCTTCCACGCCTGCAAGTTTGTGTGTATTGTTCTGGACGATTTCTGTCGCATAGAAGAATAGAACAGTAGCAATGATACCTGATGAAATGGCAACAATAAATGTTTGTATTAACTGGCTTTCACTTGGCAAGCCATGCACATTCATTCCGTAAATGGAGAGTAATATCCAAAATGGCATCGAAGCAATTGTCATCCCGAAAATGCGCTGGAATGTATTTAATTCATTACCAACCAATGCCATCATTTTGCGATTCCCAAGCGGATAGGCAAATGCAGAAATTATTAACGGGACGACACAAAGTACAATATTTATTAGTGGAACAGATGATGCGTGTTCGAGCTGCATGATAAAAATACCTGCAAGAATGATTAATGAAATAAAAACACTCTGGACAGGAATCCGTTGTTTATTCCCTTTATGTAAAAATGGCACAAGTAATGAGCCAGCAATGATTGTAATTTGGAAGGTTGCAGCTACAAGCCAGCCTGGTCCATAAATGGATGCAAATGTTAGTGGAGCGTAGAATAAGCCAAAACCAATTGTGCTCCAAATTAGCCATGGCATTGGCTGATTTTTAATATGTAAAATAACAGGCTTAATATTTCTTTTGCCGCCAACAATTATGAATAATATTGGTAGCATAAAGATATATCGAAGGGAAGCACTCCATGCCCAGCTGCCGCCTTCCAATTCCATTGATCGGTTCAGCACGAATGTAACAGAAAAGAATAATGCACCTAAAATCCCAATTAGAATAGCTTTCATTCATTACACCCCTGATTAAATCAAACATATATTATAGTAATCTTAATATACATTATTATTCAGCAACTGCGTATAAATTGTTAAAATATTTCCATGATTCGGGTATAGTAATATAGAGGTATTCTTGCAAAAAATGAAGGATTTTCGTGATTAATGAAGAATATAGTTAGTAATGCAAACAATTTACATCAAGAGAGAAGTAAAATTGACTTTTCATAAATTAAGGAAGTGTTGAAGTATGGAAACTTTACCAAATTGGTTCTGGGTGATTTACTATATCTTTCTTCTTTTATCTTTAGTGACGGGAGTAATTGGACTGGTTAGACAATGGTTAAGCACACTTTCCTCTTTCGCAATTATCCTATCGCTGCTTGCGCCACTAGTTAGCTTCGTTTATGTTGTACAGCGATCAAATGGTCTAACAGAGCTTGGATATTTACTGGCACAATTAAAAACAGGGGATTTATGGGCAATATTTATAACGGTTATGTTTCTATATTTAATTGCATGGAATTTATTCCTATTGACTTATCTGATAATAAAAATGAGCAAAACGCCAGCAGTTAAGAGAAGGCTATTTGCTATGAAAAACAAATTATACGTTTTTTTAAAAAAGCTGCGATTTAATAAACAAGATGACGATGAAAAATCCGAACGTGTGAAAAGTAACAGTAAATAAAATGTATGAGTTTACAGAGGTGTACAATGAAAATTTCAGAACTGCAATCGGAAATGCTAACGGATGAGCAGAAGACCGCATTAATTTACAGAAATATAGAAGATAATCATGAAAAAGGTGACTGTATCTTTGTTCTCGGCAGCAGCAAAGCAGTGGAGTACCGATTGCCAAAAGCAATTCAGCTATATAATGAGGGGCGGGCAAAGAAACTCTTATTTTCCGGAGGCGTCTCCTGGAAGAAGGGCGGCTTAACAGAGGCGGAGTTATTACGGGAAAAGGCGCTGGAGTTAGGAGTGCCCAAAGAAGATATGTTAATCGAGAATAATTCCATGCATACAAAGGAAAATGTTCTAGCCTCTTTGCTAGTGTTTGACCGTGCATTCGGACTTCATAATATAAATAGATTGCTAGTAGTGACGACTACCTATCATATGCGCAGAACCTATCTGACACTGAAAACCTATATGCCTGCCTGGATAAACTATTCCTTATGTGCGGTGAATGATCGAACGACAAGGGAGAATAATTGGTTTAAAACCCCTTATGGCAGAGAAAGAGTGGAGAAGGAAACGAGTAAAATTATTGAATATGTAAAGTTAGGCAGTTTGGTAGATGAAGAGGTGGAATTGCCTAAGAACTAAACGCTCCAGGTTAGGGATAATAAAAAAAGGGGTCCTTATTGTGATGGAAAAGACAAGTGCAATATTTGATAAATTAGCAAAAACATATGAAGAAAATGTAGACTTCGATAATCCCTATAATAACGATTATGAAAGGCCAGCAATGATCAGCAACATTCCGAGTAACATAGCTGGGAAATCTGTGCTTGATGCCGGTTGTGCAGCGGGTTGGTATTCCGAGTATTTATCACATCAGGGAGCAATTGTCACAGGGGTCGATATAAGCAAGAAAATGATAGAAGCGGCAAATAGAAGAATTGGTGATAAGGCAAAGTTTGTTTGTCATGATTTACAAGAGGATCTGCCATTTGGGGAAAATGAATTTGACTTGATTATCAGCTCTCTATCGTTGCACTATCTTAAGGATTGGGATCGTACTTTCTCAGAATTCAATCGTATATTAAAACATGAAGGTACGTTCTTATTTTCTGTTCATCATCCTTTTATGGATTTCCACAATTTCGATAGTGAAGACTACTTTCAAAAAGAACTGCTTACAGATACATGGAAAAAGTCTGATCTAACAGTTGATGTTCATTTTTATCGAAGACCACTGCAGGAAATTGTGATGGAAACAATACGATTCTTTCAGTTGGGTAAAATAATTGAACCGCAACCACGTGACCAAATGAAGCATAAGTATCTTAAAGGTTATCAATATTTAATGAAAAATCCCCACTTTTTAATTGTGAAAGCTAAATCGAAAAAGTAATTATCATTCATTACAAATAATAAGGAGTAAAACAATGGATCCTTGTATTTTCTGCCGGATTATTGCTAGAGAGTCCGAAGCATACATTATCTATGAAAATGATTATGTATGCTGTTTTTTAGATAAATTTCCAATCAATCACGGCCATGTTCTCGTTGTTCCAAAAAAGCATTGCCCCGAATTCACCGAAGTTGACCAAGAAAGTCTGCTAGAGGTAATTATTGTGGCACAAAAAGTAGCAAGTGCACTTGAAAAGCTATTACATACGGATGGAATTACTATTATGCAGAACAATGGGATTTTCAAGGATGTGGAACATTATCATATGCATGTTGTACCAAGGTTTAAAGATGATGGATTCGCTTGGGTGGAGCCTGAAATTAAAGTTAATAGTGATGTGTTGATTAAATTGAAAGTAAGCCTTTTACAAGCTTTAATTTGATTACCAAATTAAAAGGAATTTTGAGTATATACGATTACCAGATTAAACGGGAGTGGAAACATTGGAATCAAATTTCTGGCTCAGACTTATATTATTTCTTGCTATAAGTTTCATGTTCATCATTTTTGGCTTTGCTATAATCTTTTTTCTATTGCTTACCGGTGAAGTAATCTTTTACCCGACCTTTATTGCAATTGTGATTGCAGGGCTTCTTTTCTTTATATGTAACGGCATATTCCATTTTCTTAAGCCTAAAATTTGGAAAATCAGTGCGATTACGTTTTTTATGCTATGTATTGTGGCGGTAGTTGTTTTTGAGCAAATCAAGGCTTACCATAATAGCTTTGAAACAATGGAGGATCAGGAAGTTGATTTATATACATACCAGCCATTTGAGAAGGAGTCAAACTTAGCTACATTGGATAATCCTACAAATTTCAAAATGGGTGATGAATTGCTTGTTCTTGACGGTGCAACTGCATTGTATCCGTTATATGCAGCTATTGCTCAAGCAACATATCCGGAAAAAGAATATGATATGTATTCGAGTGAAGTGATGGTGAATACAACACCAGATGCCTATCAAAATTTAATTAATGGCAGGGCAGATGTTATCTTCGTTGCTGGCCCATCAGAGCAGCAATTACAAGATGCTGAGGAACGTGATGTTGAACTGGAAATGACGCCTATCGGCAGGGAGGCGTTTGTGTTTTTTGTAAATGCCGAAAATCCTGTTAAAGGACTTTCGGTCAGGCAGATTAGAGACGTCTATTCTGGCAAAGTGGATAATTGGAAAACATTTGGCGGCAACAATGAGAAAATCCGAGCATTTCAGCGTCCGGTGGATAGCGGAAGCCAAACTGCACTAATAAATTTAATGGGCAATACTACAGTTGTTGAAGCACCAAAGGAAAATGTTGTGGAGGGAATGGGTGGCATCATTGAAGAAACTGCCAGATATCGGAATTACCCAAATGCAATTGGTTTTTCTTTTCGATATTTTTCTATGGAAATGGTGAAGAATAATGCGATTCGTCATCTGGAAATAGATGGTGTGTTTCCAAGCAAAGAAACAATTCAGGACGATACGTATCCACTGGCTTCCGATTTTTATGCAGTGACTGCAGCCAGTAATAATCCGAATATTGAACCCTTTTTAGAGTGGATATTGTCACCACAAGGTCAATCACTTGTTGAAAAAACAGGATATGTGCCAATTACTAATATAGAATAAATGTATAATAATGAATGGAGTGATAACAATCGATCCAAAACTAATCTCATTCCCACCAATCTTGCCACAAAATCCTAAAGTGCTGATTCTTGGGTCAATGCCGGGGGAAATCTCACTTGAGAAGCAGGAATATTACGGAAACCCAAGAAATCACTTTTGGCCAATCCTTTTTGAGTTATTTAATGAGGAACCTATTGAAAAATATGAAGATAAAGTTACATTTGCCAAGAGTAATAGACTTGCATTATGGGATTCAATTGGTTCTTGCTATCGGCAAGGCAGCTTGGACAGTAATATTGTTGATGAAGAAGCGAATGATATTATCGGTCTGCTGGAAGATTATCCCTCGATTCGCTTGATTGCATGTAATGGAACGAAATCCTATACGACATTTAAGAAAAATTTTGATTTAACGGGGTATCCTGCTGTCCAGGTTCTAAAGCTGCCGTCAACTAGCCCCATCCCTGGTAAATATACAAAATCATTTACTGGAAAAGTAGAAGCATGGCGAGAAATTTTAAATTATCTCTAGAAATGTTTAATTAAAGGCAGGAAAGTTACATATGAAATTATTCTGGTTTCGTTTTGCAGTGTTTAGTATCTTATGGGTGCTTATAATTATTATCGACAGTAAGCAGGTCCCCGTAAGTATTGTCTGTTTTGCTTTGAGTATGGGAATATATTTCTTCCTATCTCTTAAGAAGTCCCTATTTATTCTGTATCTTTTACTTGTCTCAATTACATTTATTCATGGCATTCTAAACACGAATGACGCAATGCTTAGTGTGATTATAATTCTTTATATGTTAATTGATGCCAGTTTTCGATTAACAATGAGACAGTTCATGTTGTATTCAGTTGTTGTGGTAGTTCAGGCCTTTCTTCTACTGTCTGCCCGTGATGAAGTAAGGATTGAAATGATTATTATGACATCCTTCCTATACTATCTAATCCTAGTAATCAACAGGATGACAGTGGAGAGAAGGGAGCAAGCGGAGATTTATGATCAGCTGCTTGGGGAGTATCGAAATTTAAAGCGCATGAACCTGAATACTGAAAATAATGCAAGGCTTGAGGAACGGACAAAAATCGCTCGGGATATTCATGATTCGGTTGGACATCGTTTAACAGCATTAATTATGCAGCTTGAAATGTTAACGATTCAAGAACCAAATAATAGCTACGAAGATTTAAAGAAAATGGCAAAGGATAGCCTGGAAGAGACAAGACAAGCTGTAAATGCCCTGCAAACAGAGGAAAGTGAAGGGATTGCGACAATTGTTCATCTGATTCATAAGCTTGAAGTGGAAAGTCATATTCTTGTACAGTTCACGATTAAACAAGGGGTCTTATCCGCCCGGATGTCGAATGCTAAAAACGTTGCACTTTACAGGGTGATTCAAGAATCATTAACGAATGCAATGCGTCATGCAGGCTCAAGAGAAATTCAAGTTACTCTGGGGAAATCAGCAACGGGAGATATTTCCTTTGAAATTAAGAATACCGTCTTTGACCCCACCCCTTTTACATACGGCTTTGGCCTAACAAATTTGAAGCAACGAATTAATGAGGTGAAGGGGACGGTAACAATTTACCAGACAGAAACAGAGTTTGTTGTTGCAGGGAGTATTCCGCGAGAGGGGGCATAGAATGTGGCGCGTATTATTAGTTGAAGATCAGCCAATTGTGAGACAAGGGTTAAAGGTTATCTTAGAACAAGACGAAAATATAAAAGTCACCCATCAAGCAGAGAATGGATTAGAGGCTATCAAGGCTTTGGAAAAAAATGTAATTGATTTTATTATGATGGATGTCAGAATGCCTGAAATGAATGGAATTGAAGCAACGAGAAGAATAAAAAGGCAATGGCCAAATATTAAAATCTTAATCTTAACGACTTTTAATGACGATGAATATGCATTACATGCACTGAAAGAAGGAGCAAATGGCTTTTTACTGAAAACATCGGAGCCGAAGAAATTAATTGAAGCAGTACATAGCTGTATGAATGGCGGATTAACGCTTCATGATGAAGTAGCGGCGAAAGTTATGCCGAGGCTGCTGCGATCTGCGAATAAACCAGAAACGACGATTGAGCTTACACCAAGAGAAATAGCGATAACAAAATTAATTGGCGATGGGAAAACGAATAAGGAAATTGCTGAGGCACTCTTTCTGTCTGTCGGTACGGTAAAAAATTATCTGACAGCAATTTTACAAAAAACAGGATTGCGTGATCGGACACAATTAGCAATTTATGCTGTAAAACATGATATAGAAAATCAATCATAACCTCCTCATTTCGATGTGGAGGTTATGCTGTTTTAAGGGAAATTGAATGAGGTCATCCCACACACAAATATTTTATGACTCAGGTCAGTATGCATTGCTATTGATTCATCGTAAACTGAAAATAACAGGGGAGGCGATGTTGTGTTAGAGTTAGTCGATTTATCGAAGAAGTTTAAACATATGTATGCAGTGAAAAATTTAAATATGTTTATTGAAAAGGGGGAAATCATTGGCTTGCTAGGTCCGAATGGAGCGGGGAAATCAACAGCAATTTCAATGCTTTCTTCATTAATTGAACCAACAGAAGGTGACGTACGCTTTCATAATAAGAGCATCATTAAAAATCCAGCACCATTGCGAAAAATAATTGGTGTCGTGCCACAGGAAATTGCACTGTATGAGGATTTGACTGCTGAGGAAAATTTACAGTTTTTCGGAAAAATATACCGATTAAAAGGGCAGCTATTAAAAAGAAAAGTCGATGAAGTATTAGAGCAAATTGGCTTAACAGACCGCCGGAGGGATATTGTCAAGACTTTTTCAGGTGGGATGAAGCGCAGATTGAACATAGGTGTTGCAATGCTGCATGAACCTGAATTAATTATTATGGACGAACCAACAGTAGGGATTGATCCGCAATCAAGAAATTATATATTGGAAACTGTGAAAAGACTCAATCAGGAAAAGCAGATGACTGTATTATATACGAGTCATTATATGGAGGAAGTGGAGTATCTTTGTGACCGTATTTATATCATGGACAAAGGAAATATGATTGCTTCGGGAACAAAAGATGAAATTAAACGAATATTATCTGCCGAGAAAACGATATTGATACAGGCTGAGTTATTGAATGATACATTTATCAATTTTTTACACGAGAATCCGACGATTAATCGAGTAATTAAAGAAGAAAAAGAGATTACGATTATGGTTCCGAAAGAGATTAATATATTTCCGATATTAGTAAAAATGGCAGAGGATGCGAAAATCGAACTTAACTCGGTCGATATCAAAATACCTACACTTGAAGATGTATTTCTTCATCTGACAGGCAGAGCATTAAGAGATTAGGGGGAGCTGGAATGGTTGGACAAATTATCAAGAAACAACTGTTATTATTATTGCGAAGCCGCGTACAGCTCCTATTGCTGATCGGCCTGCCAATCATCTTAATTGCAATACTGGGAACAGCATTATCCAGTTTTATGGAAGGTGGAACAGTAGAAATTGATTTAAAGATAGCACTCATTGAGGAAGAAGATGAGCAAGAACAGATTGACCGCTTTATAAGGGATGCTGATGAGAAAGGATTGCCAGCGGAAGCTGTAGCGGAAATCAGGTCGAGTGTCGCTCAGATTACGCCAATTCAAACACTTAAAGAATCGGTATTTGGTAACGAATCGATGGAGGATATTATCAAGCTCAAGTTAGCAAACGCTGACGAAATAGAGAAATTATTGGAAGATGGTTCCTATTCAACGATTATTGAGGTTCCGAAGAATTTTACGTATGACATGTTACATTTTTTAATATTTGCAGAGGATGTCCATCCGTCCTTAAAGGTGTATCAAAATGAAGCAGCATTAGGAGCGAGTATTGTTCAGGAGATGCTTGAGCAATACCAGGAGCAATTTACAATTGGTAGCTTTGTCAGTGAAAAGGGAATGGAACTGCAGGTGGCTGAAATTGGCGAACAGCAATTTGGTGAGATAATTTCAATTAATCAAGAGAAACCGACATCAGCAAGAGACTATTATGCAATTGGGATGGCAGTGATGAATGTCCTGTTTATTGCGTCGACAATTGGAACGATAGCATTCCAAGAAAAGAAAAACCATGTATTTAACCGAATCATTCTTGCTAATGTGTCACGCTGGATCTATTTTATTGGTATTTTTCTCTCTGGTACAATTATTGGTTTTCTCCATCTGCTGATAATTTTTGGATTTTCCAGAATATTTTATGGTGTCACTTGGCCAGATCTACTTGCCTTTTTTGCGGTTACATTGGCATTTGCAGTTGCTGTCGGGGGCGTAGCTGTTTTATTGACTGCCATCTGTTACAGGATTAATTCAGAGATGATTACGAACTTTTTCTCAAGTATTGTGGTCACAATCTTTGCAACATTAGGTGGCAGCTTCTTTGCGATTGGTAAATTATCGTCCTTTGTCCAACTGCTGGGTGATCTGACTCCTAATGGGGCAGCGATGAGTGCGTATTTAGGAATTATAAGAGGGGAAGGCTTAGCGGATATTTCCAACCATCTCTTATTCTTAATTATCTTTGCTGTTGTCTTAATTGTTGCAGCTGCATTTAGTTTTCCAAAAAGGGGGTCTGCAGCATGATTGGTATTTTTCAGGCAAAAATCAAAATGTTTATTCGCAGCCCATGGGTATTTGTGATGATGACGGCGATGTCCATTGGCTTCGCATTAATCATCGGCGGGACAGGTGCATATACAGCTATTACAGTACCAGTTTATACGACTAGTGAAGGTATTCAGAATTCAATCATTGGCGATATTCTTGAGGATTCAGATACCTATACATTTGTATGGTCATCTGAGGCAGAGGTAATGGAACAGCTATCGAGTAATAAAGCCGAAGCAGGAGCAGCATTGGGTGAGGATAATTTTCAAATGATAGTTGGTGTTGAAACGCCCAGTGCTAAGATTATTGAACAAACGATTGAAGAAGCATATGCCAAGCAAGCACAATATGAACATATCGTGGCAGCTTCAGGTGCAACCACAGTTGCCGGGCAAAAAGCAATATTAGATGAGTTGCAGGCATCAATTGCAGCTCCAGTGTTCAACATTGAAGTGGAAAACTTTAGAGGGGAAGATGCATTTATCTATGATAATACATTCCAGACATTATTTGGCTTCACGTTATTTTTCGCTATTTACACGATTGCATATAATGTGCTGCCAATTTTGGTGGAGAAGAAGGAAGGGATATGGGATCGCATCATTTTATCTCCAGTGAAAAAATGGGAAATGTACGTTGCAAATTTAGTTTATAGCTTCCTAGTGGGATACTTGCAAGTGGGGATTATTTTTTCTGTATTCCGTTTTATTATTGGTGTTGATTTTCATGGCAGATTTATCGAAACCTTGTTATTAATGAGCGTTTATGTATTTGCTATCGTCGCCCTATCAATTTTACTGACAGCGATTGTCAAGACGGTCGCACAATTTAATGCAGTGCTCCCGATAATTGCAGTTAGTTCTGCAATGATTGGTGGTGCATATTGGCCGCTTGAGATAGTAGAATCTAAGTTTTTAATAACCTTGTCGAAGCTGAATCCAATTACGTATGGAATGGAAATGCTAAACGGCGCTGTCGTCTATCAGTATCCATTGAAGGAACTATTATTTCCAATAAGTATTCTGCTCTTAATGGGCGTTGTGTTTATTGGTATTGGCATTCATTTGATGGAGAGAAGGCATATCTAATAATCCACTAGTAGCTATTTGCTTTTATCAAAGTTAGGTTCTAAATTAATAGTTGAAATAAACTGTGGATTAGGAGCAAAGTTGATTTTCGCTCCGGACAGTCGCTTTCCACGGGCAACGCAGGAGTCTCCTATCCTCCGCTACAATCAACAGCCATAAGAGAGGAAGTACTATCTCATTTTATAGAGAGATAGTAAAAATATTTCTTGCACTAACCCCAGCGAAGGGTATTTTTGGAGCGACTAGCCTGAGACCCCTAAGCACAATACTAGTACGCAGTTTATCTAAATCATACTGTATTAAAACTATTTCTAAAAACTACCATCTCAAATTACCTTCTCTCTATTATAGATTCTAGTATAATAGAACTAGAATCATAAGGGAGTGGCTGATTTGTGAAGAGAAAGAAATTTTGGTGGAGGCTGGGAATAGCGCTTCTTAGCCTTCTGTTTATTTTAGATATCATTGCTGGATTTTTCTTTTATAATCTAGCAATTGAGCGGAATATAAAAGATTTTCTCGTTGGTAATGCTGATTTAGAAGTTTCGGCTGAAGCGATGGATGTATTTATCGAAGGGGATTGGCGCACATGGGCGGCTAATCAAGATTTTGAGCAATGGGAAATGGAATCCTATGATGGTTTAAAGCTAAAAGGGTATTATTTGGAAGCGGAAGTGCCTACGAATAAAACTGTGGTTTTTGCCCATGGTTATCTAGGAAGTGCAAGTGATATGGCATTGTTTGGTCAATATTACTACGAAGAGCTTGGATATAATATGTTTACAGCTGATCTACGTGGTCATGGTCAAAGTGAAGGGGACTATATTGGATTTGGCTGGCATGATCGATTGGATTATTTAGGCTGGATCAATCGGATTGTTAAGGAGCTTGGTCCTGACACAGAAATTGTGTTACATGGTGTTTCCATGGGAGCTGCAACAGTGTTGATGACAAGTGGTGAAGAACTCCCCAGCAATGTAAAAGCAGTTGTAGCTGATAGTCCTTATACAAGCGTAGCGGATTTATTTGGCTACCAGCTTGAGCGTATGTTCCATTTGCCGAAAATACCAATCATACCAACAACTGGACTTGTAACGAAATTTAAAGCAGGATATTCACTAAAAGAAGCTTCGGCGCTGGAGCAGGTGAAAAAGGCAGAAGTCCCAATTTTGTACATTCATGGTAAGGCAGATGCATTTGTACCGACAGAAATGACAATGGAACTATATGAAAATACAAAGAGTGATGCTGAACTCCTACTTGTTGATGGTGCAGGTCATGGGGAAGCAATTGTAATGGATCATGATACATATGTTAAGAGATTAGAACAGTTTTTAGGCAAGTATGTGGTGGATTAATATATGTATATTTTTTTCATAAATTCATAGTAATTTTGATTTGCTTGTAATATTAGATAACTTGAGCTACAATGATTTGGATATATAAATATGATACGAACCACAGGGGGAGCATATTGCTGAGATTGAGTGGAGAGATCCACTCTAACCCTTTGAACCTGTTAGTTAATTCTAGCGTAGGGATGTGGATGAATATTAGAAAACTAAGGTAAAACCCAAGCTTTTAGGTGACAGCACTAGTTACACTTATTCGTTCTTATTTTTTTGCGTTTCCCCGTGGTTTCGATTAATCAAAGGGGGAATTTTTTTATGAACAGAAATCTAGTTATGATGATTGAGGCATCTTTTCTAGCGGTGTTTGCACTTATTCTAGACTTGTTGCCTTCGATTCGATTAACACCTGCTGTATCTATTTCTATTGCGATGGTGCCAATTTTTATTATGGCTCTACGCTGGGGGGGTTAAGGGTGGTGTTTTGTCGGGTTTTCTTTGGGGGCTATTACAGGTTGTGACTGGTGATGTTTACATTCTAACGATTTCGCAATTTTTTATTGAATATTTCATTGCGTTTGCATTTGTAGGCTTTGCAGGTTTGTTTTATCCTGTCGTTCAAAATGCATTACAGAATGGGAAGAAGAAGGCTTTGTCCTGGATCATTCTTGCAGTCTTTGTCGGTAGTTTTTCCCGCTATTTTTGGCATTTCGTTGCGGGAGTGATTTTCTGGGGAAGCTATGCGCCAGAAGGAATGTCACCATATGTCTACTCCTTCATCGTTAACGGCGGTGCAATGCTAGGTGCTTCGATTCTTTGTGCAATTGTTCTTGTAATCTTAATAAACGCAGCACCGATACTTGTATTACCCAAAACAAGCAATCAAATGTTGCGTGATAGTAAAAAGAAGGCATAATGCCTTCTTTTTTTTTTGCTGTCTAGGGAACTATAAAATTTGAATACAGTGGATAACTTAATTACTGAGAATAGCCACGTCCAGCTCCAGCGCTTAAGCGTTAGCGAGACTTCCCTTACCTCCGTACACAGCTCAAACTTGTTTTAAGCTTTTGTTCTTTCATATTATTTAATAATGAACAATTCAAACAGGAAATATACAAATGTTATGCATAAAATAGCTTTAAAACGAGATAGTTTTGCATAAATATTTATATTTATTCATAAATATGCTTGCAATCTAAATCACTTAAATCTATAATAGTGAATAATTCAAAAATACAGAGAAGGGGGATGGGAAAGTTGAAGAACGTAGCAATTATCGGTGGAACAGGCTATGGCGCAATCGAGCTAATTCGACTACTACATGCCCATAAGCATCTACAAGTGAAGAAAATCATATCACATTCACAATTTGGCGAACGGATTACGTCTGTTTATCCACATCTAACCGGGTTTGTTGAGGAGCCAATGGAAAAATTAGAGATTGATAACTTGATAGAAGAAGTGGATATAATTTTCTTCGCAACGCCAGCTGGTGTGGCGAAAGATCTCATTCCAAAATTTGCAGATTCAACGGTACAATGCATTGATTTATCAGGTGATTTACGTCTTCGCTCGAAGGAACAATATGAACAATGGTACGGTAAAGAAGCAGCACCACAGGAAATATTAAATCAAGCTGTTTATGGATTATCAGAAATTTATCAAGAACAGGTAAAAGAAGCTAAAATTATTTCGAATCCAGGATGCTTTCCGACGTCTGCTTTGCTTGGGTTAATCCCCGCATTAGAGCATAACGTAATTACTCCAAATCATATTGTTATCGATGGAAAAACAGCTGTATCTGGTGCCGGAAGAACGCCAACAGCAACGACGCATTTTTCTGAGACAAACGAAAATATTACACCATATAAAATCGGCAAACATCAACATATTCCTGAAATTGATCAAACCTTATCAGAGATAGCCCAGGAAACGATTCATACCACATTTACCACCCATCTTATTCCGATGACGCGTGGCTTGATTTGTACGATGTATGCTGAACTAGCAAGGGACATATCGACAGAAGAGGTTATCGATCAATATCAAACCTATTATGTGAACCATCCTTTTGTCCGAATCAAGGAAATTGGTATCTTTCCGACAACGAAGGATGTTTACGGCAGTAATTTTTGCGATATTGGCTTGCATGTTGACGAGAGAACGAATCAACTAATTATCACCTCTGCGATAGATAATCTCGTCAAAGGAGCGGCAGGGCAGGCAATTCAAAATGCAAATTTAATGAATGGATGGGAAGAAACAGAAGGATTAGACGCAATTCCAATTTTTCCATAAAGAAAGGGGAACCTAGATGATTGCAACGGAAGTAAAAGATATTCGTAAAGTAGAAAATGGCCATGTCACGATGCCGAAAGGATTTTCCGCAGGTGGGCTGCATTGTGGAATAAGGAGAAAAAGATTAGATTTTGGTTGGATCCATTCTGATAATCCTGCGACGACAGCAGGTGTATACACATTAAATGCCTTTCAAGCAGCACCATTGAAGATAACGAAGGAATGTATTAATAAAGGGCAGCTAATCCAGACGGTAGTCGTTAATTCTGGAAATGCGAATTCATTCACTGGTAAGCAAGGTTTATTGGATGCACTAGAAATGCAGGAATTGACTGCGAAGAAAATGGGGGTGGCCCTTGAGCATGTTGCTGTAGCATCCACAGGTGTGATTGGCGTATCCTTGCCAATGGACAAAATACGTACTGGGATTGAGGAGATGGGCAATCCAGAGCATGCTGGTGTAGAAAATTTTGAAGAGGCAATTTTAACAACCGATACAGTGACAAAGCACGTGGCAGTACAATTGGAAATTGACGAAAAAATAATTACAATAGGTGGAGCTGCAAAGGGATCGGGAATGATTCATCCCAATATGGCGACGATGCTTGGCTTTATTACAACGGATGCCGCGGTTGAGCCGGATAGTTTACAACATGCTTTACGTACCGTCGTTGATAAGTCATTTAATATGATCACGGTTGATGGCGATAGTAGCACAAATGATATGGTACTGCTCATGGCGAATGGACAGCAGGAGAATATGCCATTAAACGAAGCACATCCGAAGTGGTCATTATTTTTACAGGCTTTACAAATGGTAAGTGAGGGATTATCCAAGTCAATTGCTAGGGACGGGGAAGGTGCTACTAAATTGATCGAAGCGAATGTAAAGGGCGCACCATCAGAACTTGCGGCAAAGCAGGTGGCAAAAGCAATCATTTCTTCTAACTTAGTGAAAACAGCAGTATATGGCGCAGACCCCAACTGGGGGAGAATCATCACTGCGATCGGATACAGTGAACAACCGATTGATCCAGATAAAATATGTGTCTCCCTTGGAGATATTGAGGTTGTAAAAGATGGCTGTCCAGTTGTTTTTGATGAAAGTGATGGAAAACGCTATTTAGAAAAGGATACGGTGTTGCTGAATGTTGATTTACAAAATGGATTAGGGGAAGCAACTGCATGGGGCTGCGATCTAACCTATGATTATGTAAAAATAAATGCTTCTTACCGGACGTGAGGTGACCGTGTTGAATGTCATTATTTTGAAAATCGGTGGAAGTATTTTGGCTAAACTCCCAAGTACTTTTTACGAGATGCTCGCCGAATTAAAGAGATCCCGTCAATGTGAACCAATTATCGTTCACGGTGGTGGGCCGGAAATTAATCAAGCATTAGCACGAATGCAGGTTGAAAGTACGTTTATTGATGGATTACGTGTAACGACGAAAGAAGTATTGGACGTTGTAGAAATGGTCATGAGTGGCTCCATTAATAAGAAAATCGTCACCGACTTGCAAAAGGCTGGAACGGGGGCAATTGGGCTTAGTGGTGTCGATGGTTCACTGCTGCAGTCGGAACCTTTCGATGAAACGGGGAAAATGGGCTTTGTAGGAAAAGTAACGGATGTCAATACTTCGCTACTCAAGCATCTCATGAGTTATGGTGCCATTCCAGTTATTTCACCGATTGGGATGGATGCGTCGGGCCAACATTATAATATCAATGGTGATATTGCCGCAGCAGCTGTCGCTAGTGCCATGAAGGGAAGACTCGTATTGATTAGTGATATCCCTGGGGTAATGGAAAAAATTAATAATGAGGCAATTGTTCATAAATATCTTACGCAATCAAAAATAGAAGACTTAATTGTTTCAGGCGTAATCCACGGTGGGATGATTCCAAAGGTCCGTTCAGCTTTACAAGGGTTAGCGGAAGGAGTAGAAGAATCGATCATTATCAATGGACTTACACCAATTGATTTAAAGAAATATATTCATGGCGAAGAAGTAGGAACTAAAGTAATTAAGGAGGAGGTTTACCATGTCTGAAGCTTTAGTGGAAACATCAGCAGTCATCAATACGTATAATCGGTTTCCTGTAACAATCGTCAAAGGAAAAGGGAGTTATGTTTGGACAGATAGCAATGCTAAATATTTGGATTATACTTCGGGCATTGCTACATGTAATTTAGGGCATGTCCCAGAAAAAGTACAAATAAAAGTGAAAGACCAATTAGACCTTCTGTGGCATTGTTCCAATCTGTATGATATTCCTGCTCAACAAGAACTTGCGCAACTGTTGGTCGATAATAGTCGCTTTGATAAAGCATTCTTCTGTAATAGTGGTGCAGAGGCAAATGAAGCGGCAATAAAAATTGCGAAAAAGTATGCAAAGGATCATGGAAACGATCAGCGGGTAGAAATTGTTACTTTCAGCAATTCATTTCACGGGAGAACAGGAACAACGATGGCAGCAACAGCACAAGCAAAAATCCACGAAGGGTTTACACCATTAACACCCGGATTCCGCTATTTAGCTTTAAATGATCCCGATGCACTTGAGGTAATTGATAATGGAAAAACAACTGCAGTACTGCTCGAACTTGTTCAAGGGGAAGGTGGCGTAAACCCTGTTGATAGTTCTTGGATTAAGCAGCTGGAAGCAATTTGCAAACAGCATGATATTTTACTGATGGTAGATGAGATTCAAACAGGGATGGGCAGAACCGGTTCATTATTTGCTTATGAGCAATTTGAAATTGAACCCGATGTGATGACATTGGCAAAAGGGTTAGGCTCAGGAATCGTAATCGGAGCATTGATTGTTAAAGATTCAGTTGCAGAATCATTCCAGCCTGGCACCCACGGCAGTACGTTTGGTGGCAATCCTATTGCAATGTCTGCGGGAATAGCAACAATAGAAACCATGTTGGATAAAGACTTTTTATCTAATGTTAAAGAGAAATCGGAATGGTTTTTAGGCAGTCTTAATGAATTACAAGAATCACATTCTAGTATCAAAGAAATTAGAGGTTTAGGGTTGTTAATCGGTGTGCAAATGACTAGTGAAGCAGGAACCTGGATAACGAAATTTAGAGAAAAAGGAATTCTTGTCCTATCAGCAGGCAGCAATGTGCTGCGAATTTTACCACCATTAACAACAACAAAAGAAGAGCTCGCACAATTTATTGCTATTTTTCAAGAATTACTGATTGAAAACGAAAGAATATAAGTATTAATTTTTGTTTCAGCAAAGGGAGGGTTCACAACAATGGGAAAGCATAAGAATTTAAATAAAGTACTTGTGATTGGCTCCGGACCAATTGTAATTGGGCAGGCAGCAGAATTCGACTATGCAGGTACACAAGCATGTTTGGCATTAAAGGAAGAAGGAATCGAAGTTGTTCTCGTGAACAATAATCCAGCAACAATTATGACAGACACGAATGTTGCGGATCATGTTTATATGGAACCACTCAACACTCAGACATTAGAGAAAATAATTGCTAAAGAAAGACCGGATGGCATGATTGGCAGTTTAGGTGGGCAAACAGGTTTAAATCTAACGATCAAACTAGATGAAAAGGGGATTTTAGATAAATATAATGTTAAACTATTAGGCACTTCTGTTACGGCGATTCAAAATGGAGAGGACCGAGAGAAATTCCGCCAGCTGATGATTGCGATTGAAGAACCGATTGCCGAATCTAAGGTTGTGGAATCAATTGAAAATGGATTGGAATTTACTGCAGAAATTGGTTATCCAGTTATCCTTCGTCCAGCTTACACATTAGGTGGGGAAGGCGGTGGGTTTGCATATAATGAAGCAGAGCTCATCAATTTATTGGATAATGCGATAAACCTAAGTCCGATTCACCAAGTATTAGTTGAGAAAAGCATTAAAGGCTGGAAGGAAATTGAATTTGAAGTGATTCGAGATGCTTCTGATACATGTGTGATTGTTTGTGATATGGAAAACGTGGACCCTGTTGGTGTCCATACAGGTGATTCAATCGTTGTTGCCCCCTCTCAATCCTTAACAGATAGCCAATATCAGCTATTGCGGGCTGCCTCAATTAAAGTAATTCGCACATTAGAAATTGTTGGTGGATGTAATATCCAATTTGCATTAAATCCAGAGACAAATGATTATTGCATTATTGAAGTGAATCCCAGGGTGAGCCGTTCCTCGGCATTAGCATCTAAAGCGACAGGTTATCCTATTGCTCGGATTACAACGAAATGTGCAATCGGCTACCATTTAGATGATATGATAAATCCAATTTCAGGGGAAACGTATGCAACATTCGAACCGAAATTAGACTATGTCGTTGTTAAACTTCCACGATTCCCCTTCGATAAATTTACTGAAGCGGATCGGACGCTTGGTACGCAAATGAAAGCAACTGGGGAAGTAATGGCAATGGAACTTTCGTTTGCTGGTGCATTAAATAAAGCAATTCGATCCTTGGAAATGAATGTCACAAGTTTAAGCTGGCCGGGGATGAATGAATTAACATCGGCGGCAATTGTTGAGCTTTTAAAGAATCCAAATGACTTGCGTCTGTTTGCGATTGGCGAAGCATTTAGACGACATATGAATATTGAAGAAATCCGGCGTCACACAGAAATCGATGCATGGTTTTTAGAAAAGATTGCAGGAATCATTGCATGTGAGCAATCATTACAGAAGCTTGACTGGCCAGATGTTACAAAAGAAAAGTTATTGGAAGCAAAAAGCTTAAATATTAGCGATGTACGGATAGCGGAGTTGGTAGGAACAACAGCGGGGAATTTGCGAAGCTATTATAAAAAAATAAAGATGAAGCCAGCATATAAAAAAGTAAAATCTGGTGTAAGTGGGACGAATACCATTCACTCATATTACTACTCAACGTGGCAGCAGGAAGAAAGTGAAGTGGAGGTGGAGTCTGCACGTCCGAAAATACTCGTTCT
This sequence comes from Oceanobacillus arenosus, assembly GCF_003369575.1. Lineage (GTDB taxonomy): Bacteria > Bacillota > Bacilli > Bacillales > Amphibacillaceae > Oceanobacillus > Oceanobacillus arenosus. Next base: position 101,183 of record NZ_PIOC01000017.1, read on the forward strand.
TGGCTCCGGGCCTATTCGCATAGGGCAAGGGATTGAATTTGATTATTGTTCGGTTCATGCAGCCCAAACAGTGAAGAAGCTAGGTTATGATGCCGTAATTATTAATAATAATCCAGAAACAGTTAGTACAGATTATTATGTTGCGGACGATTTATACTTTGAACCGCTAGCGATTGAAGATGTGCTCACTGTTATCGAAAAAGAAGACATTGCTGGTGTACTCATTCAATTCGGCGGACAAACCGCAATTAATTTAGCAAATGATTTAAGGACGGAAGGTGTCCATATTTATGGAACCACTCCAGAACAGATTGATCAAATGGAGGATAGGGAACAATTCTATGGCGTATTAGAACAGTTGGAAATTCCTCATATAAATGGAAGAATTGTTCATACTGCAGAAGAACTATCAACTTCAATAAAGGAATTAGGATTTCCTGTATTGATTCGACCATCCTATGTGATTGGCGGACAATCGATGTTTATTTGTAATAAGGAAGAAGAATTAAGAGGCTATGTAGAGCGAATTCAAAAAGATACATTTAATCGTTGTTGGCCGTTGCTAATTGATTCGTATTTACCGGGATTGGAATGCGAAATGGATGTAATCAGTGATGGAAGCAATATTGTCATCCCTGGAATAATGGAACATATTGAAAAAGCTGGTGTCCATTCGGGCGATAGCATCAGTGTGTTTCCGCCTATTACCATTACAGAACAGATGAAAGATCAAATGGTTGAGATGGCATCTAAGATAAGTAAGACCGTGCCAATTATTGGTATAATGAATATTCAGTTCGTTATTCACCAAGATATTATCTATGTACTAGAGGTGAATCCTCGTTCATCAAGAACGGTGCCGCTCATGAGCAAAGTTACAGGTATACCAATTATTGAATGGGCAGTTAGGGCCCAACTCGGGACGTCGATTGGTGAGATTACAGAGGAAAGGAATTTGTTGCCAGAGCCGAATTATATGACAATTAAAGCACCGATTTTCTCAGCAAGCAAATTAAAGGGTGTTGACCATGTACTTGGACCAGAAATGAAATCAACCGGTGAAATTATCGGGTTAGGTTGGACTAAAAATCAAGCTTTGAAAAAGGTTGCTTCGTATATTGGTAACATTGAGGAAAAAGGTATGGAGTCGATTCAATTATTTGTTTCAATTTCAGATCGAATGAAACAAGCGAGTCTTGATTTAATTCATGAATTTGTTAAGCTCGGATCGAATATCACAGCAACAGAAGGTACTGCTAAATTTTTAGCGGAAAACGGAATCCATACGAGTAAAATGATGAAGAATAAAAAGGATTTACTGCAACACTGGCATGACAAAGCCCCTGATATAGTACTAAATATCCCTAATCAGGGAAGGGAAAAGGAAAAAATTGGTTTCTATATACGTGAATTGTCTGTGAGGTATCAAACGCCATACTTTACTAGTTTGGAAACATTACAAGCAATGTTGGATTGCCAGCGGAATCAAAATGTGGTGGCAATTCCATTGTCAATTCAAAATTATTTAGATCAACTATCTGTGAAAAACTAATAATATGGATGTAAAAAGTGAGGATGAAACCCTCACTTTTTACATATTTACAAATACTTCTCAAACCAACGGCAAATTTGCTCAAGTCTCGCGATTCGCATCATTGGATCACCGCTCCTGCTCAATTCATGGTCTGCACCAGGAAAGCGAACAAATTCCACATCTTTTCGTAGATGCTTCAAGGCAATAAATAGCTGTTCACCTTGTTCGATTGGACAACGGTAATCCAATTCGCCATGTAAAATTAATAATGGCGTCTCCACTCTGTCTGCATATTTCAAAGGAGAGAAGTCCCATAATTTTGCGGGATCTTCTAATAAGTGATGCCCAAGCTCCCATTTCGTAAAGAAGTAACCTATATCACTTACACCATAAAAGCTTAGCCAATTAGAAATGGAGCGCTGTGTTACTGCTGCCTTAAAACGATTTGTATGACCGACAATCCAGTTTGTCATGAATCCGCCATAGCTACCACCAGTGACACCTAGTCGATTTTTATCAATATATGCATAATGATCCAATACATAATCAACTGCATCCATTAAATCCCCATAGTCCCGCCCCCATAGTCCGAACGAACGGCATCAACAAATGTTTGCCCATAACCATGACTCCCTCGAGGATTCGTATATAACACTACATATCCCTTTGCGGCGAGTAATTGAAGCTCATGGAAGAACGTTTGCCCATACATGGCATGCGGCCCACCATGAACTTCCAAAATGAATGGGTATTTCTTATCTTCTTCAAATCCGTATGGTTTAAGGAGCCAGCCTTGAATTTCCCAGCCGTCTTCAGTAGGAATTGTGATGGTTTCTGGGGCAATCACTGCAACTTCGTCGAGAAATGCCGCATTCGCGTTCGTTAAACGTGTTAACTTTCTATCATTTCCTAATCGATAGAAGTTGCAAGGATTGGTTGGTGTGCTAATTCCCAAAATAAACGATTCTGAATTGGCATCATAAGAAAATCCAAATACATGATTGTCATCTTTATAAAGGATAGTTAATTCATGGTCGAGTGTAACTTGATAAAATCCAGTTGCGCCAAAATCGGTAGCAAGAAAGAACAATCTATTCTCATCCTTGGACCATATCGGACCATTTGTTGATTGACCTAATCTCGTATCACCGGCCATTGCATCCCCGAGCTCGAAATCCCATGTCTCGCTAAGACAGGTTCGTTTACCAGTTGTGATATCAAAAACGTAGATTTCACTCAGTGTAGCACCATCATATTGGTACTCATGACCAAAACTGGAAATTTTATTTCCGCTTGGTGAGAAGTGAGCATTGTAGTAGCTTCCTTTGCTATCCGTTAATTTTGACTGCTTTTTGGTTGAAAGATTGAAAAGAAATAAATCATTTGTATTTTCATAATCTGCATCGGGATTTAAATTTGCAGTAAAAAGTATTTGACTGCTATCAGGTGAAATATCCTGGATTCCATGGTCTGCATCATTTGTAGTAAGTTGAGTGTATATTTTTTCCTCGATATCATAAAGGATGATTTGTGTCCGTTTATGATCATGGAATCCTTTGCCGTTTGATTTATATTGTAAACGATCGACAACTAACGGCTCTTTCTTTTTCTTCTCAAGCTCTTGTTGGCGCTCCTCTTTGGACAGTTCTGTTTGATTCTGAACATCATCTTCTAAATCGAGGGAAGCGCTAAACAGAATATATTTTCCATTCTTCGACCACATTGGGTTACCCGCTCCATTATTAAATGTCGTGAGCTGCTGTGCTTCACCGCCGTCTGCACGTATAAGCCAGAGCTGGTCTACCCCACTGCGATTTGACTGAAAAACAGCTGATCTTCCATCGGGCGAGAATCTTAGATTGCTATTCTTATCATGACCGAACGTCCATTGTTTTCTTTCTTTCTCGCCTATATTTTGAAAAAATACATTTGATTCGTATTCATTATTTTCGTTGATAATTGTAGACACATATGTATATGCATTACCATCCGGAGTAAATTGTGGGTCACTAAAGACCTCTATTCTAGTAAAATCTTCTGCTGTTATCGCACGTTTGCGATTGATCATAATCAATCCTCCTAATTATCTGAACTTTACATCATTCTAAACTATTTCGGGTTACGAATCAATTAGATTGTCATGATGAGCTGTATCTAATTGCATTAAAAACCGTTTTAATTGTTTTGGAGAATGAAAGATTAGAATGGTTTTATCATGAATCTGATTTAGTTCCTGATAAATAGCAGGTGCCTGATTGCTGTTAAACCTTAAAACCCAGATGAAAAACTCCCAATCGATTTTTTCTGGACAATCCTTGCCCGTGTCTGGTCTTGTTTTATTACGATATTGAATTCTGCGCTTGATTATTCCATATAAGTAGCGAATCGTTCGATAATGTAAGAAGATGATAGTATCTGCTTGCTGTAACCGCGAATCTATCGTCCTGCTATAATTTCCATCGATTATCCATGCATCCTCGTCCAAAATCTTCTGCTGTTCTGCATTGAAAACTTCACGGTCGAGTGCTTGCCAGCCTGGTTGCCAGTGGATTGCATCGAGATGATAGACTGAGATATTCAAGAATGTGCCGAGCTTTTTTGCTAATGTTGACTTTCCAGCTCCACTACCGCCGAGTATTGCTATTTTCTTCATAGAAGCTAACCTCCCTGTCATAGAATTGAAAAAAGAGTGACTCATTTTGGAATCACTCCTTTCATTTTAGCTTAGGATACTACAAAATTGGACGCTGTGGATAACTTAATTACCGAGAACAGCCACGTCCAGCGCAGGCGCCCGTTCTTCAAATCGTTTGTGTTGCTTTATTCACGTTAATATGGGCATCTTTTTCATATGCTGCTTGTAATTGCTTTGTTACTTTACCGGGTTTTCCAGTACTGATTTGGGTGTTATCTACTTTGACAATTGGCATTATTTCTGAGGTGCTGCTTGATAAGAAGAGCTCATCCGCCAAGCTGATATCTTCAACTGTAAATCCATCTTCATGGAATGGGATATTCAGCTCGTGGGCAAAGCGTTCAATTGCCATGCGAACACAACCATGCAAAATATGATTTGTTGCTGGATGGGTATAGATTTCTTCATTCTTAACTAGATACACATTTGAAGAACTGCATTCTGTTACAAGGCCATCTTTGTGCAAAATCGCTTCATAGCATCCATTTTCTTTTGCTGTTTGCTTCGCTAATACGTTTGGTAAGAGATTTAAACTCTTGATATAGCAATTTTCCCAGCGAATATCTCGTTCAGTAATGGCATTCACACCGTTTTCAAGATTCTCCAATTTTCTTGGTAAGTCTTCGATATATGCGTAGATATTCGGTAGTACATCGATTGGGAAGACATGATCCCTAGGTGCAGAACCTCTAGTTACTTGCATATAAACTTTTCCATCTGTTTTCATTTTATTTTTATCTAATAATTGGAGTAATAGGTTTGAAAGATCATCCTTTGAAAAAGGTAGGTTGATTTTTATTGCGGCTGCTGAGCGGAATAATCGATCGATGTGTTCCTCAAATAGATAATATTTTCCATTGTAAATTCGAATTACTTCATAAATTCCGTCACCAAATTGTAAACCCCGTTCCTCGAATGGATAGGATAAATGATCTTGATGAATAAATTTTGACTGGGTCATGATTATTGGATATACAGACATGCATAACACCCTCCTTAAAAAACCGTAAGTATAGTTTATCTTGATTGCTTAATATTGTAAATGATTAGTTTATCTTGATTTATCTGTTAGTTAGTGTATTAACCTACAGATTGAAAATTATTTCAAATGACACATTTAAAACTTCAAATTACAGTCGATATCAAGTGCGAATTAGTGATAATTATTATTTCAGAACTGTAGAGAAGTTGCTATTCACACAAAAGATCCTATTCCTTCACTTCAATCAACGTCGATTGTCAGTGGTAAGCTACTCTTTTATATGTGATTGTTTGCAACCCCAGCGGAAGAAATACACGGAGACTCCTGTGGGAAGAAGAGCCTAGGTGAGACTACGAAGTGCGATAGCGCGAGTAGGCTCACCAGCTCCCCGCGTAAAGCGTAGTGTATTTCTGGAGCGACTGGTCCGAGATCCTTTAGTACATTAAAGTAGTTCGCACTTTGTATCAATTATTGCCTGCCAGATTAGAAGAAAATATTCTTGCTTTAGTAGTTTAACTAGGGTTGTTACCTTAAGATAAAGTTGCCAACTCGGTTTCCAAATCAAGCAATAATTTTTAAGATAAGAGCCTGCTGTTAATATTTTTTATAATAACCTATTGATTTCTTAATATGGATTTGATATACTATTTCTTGTCATCAAATTAGCAAGTTAGTTTAATTGAATATGTTGCGGGTGTAGTTTAGTGGTAAAACCTCAGCCTTCCAAGCTGATGATGAGGGTTCGATTCCCTTCACCCGCTCCATACATATGTCTTAACGCAGTATTTCGTACTTAGTCTACGAAGTGTTGCGTTTTTTATTTACGAGTTAAGTGCAACTAAGGTTGTCACCTAGAAGCTTGATTAAACCCTCGTTTTTTAATATTATATGCATATGCTAGGGTATTGTTAAATCTATAGGTATTAATAGCTAGACTGGAAGGAGGGTGTGTTCATGCGTACCGCAGAACTTAAACAAGAGATAATCGATTATGCGAAGGAAATTGGCATCGATAAAATTGGCTTTACAACGGCAGATGTCTTTGGTGAGCTTAGAGAACGTTTAAGACGTCAACAAGAATTAAACTTTCAATCTGGATTTGAAAAGGGTTCGGTAGAAGAAAGAACAGAGCCGGTACGATTGCTTCCTGAGGCACAATCCATTATCTCAATTGCAATCGCCTATCCCTCCAGAATGAAGGATGCGCCGAGAAGTACAAAAGAAGAGCGACGTGGGATATTTGCAAGAGCCTCTTGGGGAATCGATTATCATGTTGTGATGAAGGATCGCTTAGAGAAACTCGCAGCTTTTATAATGGAAAAGATTCCTGATGCAAAAAATAAAGTAATGGTAGATACTGGTGAACTTTCTGATCGAGCGGTTGCAGAACGTGCTGGTATTGGCTTTAGTGGAAAGAATACATCAATCATTACGCCCGAATTCGGTTCGTTTGTCTATCTAGGTGAGTTGATTACTAATATCCCGTTTATACCCGATGATCCAATTGAAGACAGCTGTGGGGAATGTACAAAGTGTATGGATGCCTGTCCAACTGGTGCGCTTGTTCAAGGTGGACAATTAAATGCGCAGCGCTGTATTGCATTTCTTACTCAAACAAAGGATTTTCTTCCAGATGAATTCCGTACGAAAATTGGTAATCGAGTATATGGCTGTGATACGTGCCAGCAGGTTTGCCCACGAAATAAGGGGATTGATTTTCATACTACTCCAGAATTTGAACCAGTACATGACATCGCAAAGCCAAAACTAAAACCGATGCTAAAAATGTCCAATCGGCAATTCAATGAGACATTTGGTCATATTTCCGGATCGTGGCGTGGGAAGAAGCCACTTCAACGGAATGCATTAATTGCGCTTGGTCATTATAAAGATAGGACAGCGGTTGAAGAAATGATCACCGTGATGAGGGATGATCCGAGACCTGTTATTCGTGGAACAGCGGCATGGTCACTTGGGAAGATTGGAACGGACGAGGCTTTTGAAGCAATAAATAAAGCGATGGAAACAGAACAAGACGAACAAGTATTGTTTGAAATGAGAAAAGGTTTAGAATTTCAAGAAAGACAGGTAGCTAATTAATAATTGTAAAATAGGATTTAGGTCAAGCATCCTCTCCATATAATTGATATGGAGGGGATTTTTCATGGAGAAAATAAAAGCTTTTTGGTTGGACTTTTTTCGTCAGGAACAGAATGAGGATAGCTGGTGGAATCGAAAGAAAGCGCTATGGGAGGAACGAGGAGGGGAAATTGTTCGGATCGAGGGAAATGGTCGGGTATTTGAAAAGATTCGCTTCGATCATGAACAGCATGACCGATATTTAATCCATCTTACGTACTTAATCAAACAGGATAAGCATTTTCATATTGAGGAGCAGGTCATCCCATATCAATTTTCTATCAATTCACGAAACGAGATAATGAACCATGATAAGATAAAAGAAAGAGAAGTAGAAGAAGGGGAAATCACCTTTCCAGAACGTGAAGCAGAAGCGATTGTTGCACGTTTTTCATATGATCGGCTAGCAGCAGTTCAATATGCAGAGCGTTGGTGGAATGGCTATAATCCTGAGTATCATAAATTTACCGTCGACTGCACCAATTTTATTTCCCAATGCCTACGTGCTGGGGGGGCGCCGATGCATGGTGCAAGCGTTAGGGAACGTGGCTGGTGGTATGTGGGTAATAACTGGAGCTTCAGTTGGGCGGTAGCACATTCATTAAGATGGTATTTGAGTGGGTCGAGACAAGGACTACAGGCAAAAGAAATGATGGATGCAGCGAAACTGATTCCTGGAGATGTCATTTGTTATGATTTTCAAGGGAATGGCAAATGGGATCATAATACGATTGTTGTTGCCAAGGATGCTTATGGGATGCCGTTAGTGAATGCACATACGGATAATAGCAGGCATCGTTATTGGTCTTACGAGGATTCCACTGCATGGACACCGAATATCCAATATAAATTTTTTAGAATTAGTGGGGAGTAGTGGTATACTATTGGTTGAAATGATTATGGTTAGGAGAATGAATAAAGTGAGTTTACATGTCGTATTATTTCAACCAGAGATACCAGCAAATACTGGGAATATTGGAAGAACCTGTCTAGCAACCGATACAACCTTACATTTAATCCATCCACTTGGCTTCTCAACCGATGATAAAATGCTTCGTCGTGCAGGATTAGATTATTGGAAAAATGTGAATGTGAAAGAATATGCTTCAATTGAGGATCTTTACGAACAATATCCGAATGGAGAATTCTATTATATTGAAAATTTCGGTACGAAGCATTATACCGATTATGATTTCGGTAATTCAGAGCAGGATATATTCTTTGTATTCGGAAAGGAAACTACTGGAATACCAAAGGATTTACTAATTGGTAAAGAAGATAAATGTCTACGGATCCATATGAATGATAAAGTACGGTCACTTAACTTATCGAACACCGCTGCAATCATTATATATGAAGCGCTTAGGCAACAAGGCTTTCCAACCCTTACTTAAAATATGAAGAACCATAAAAATGATCCAAAGATAAAGACCACCAGGCGAGTTTATAGCTGGGTGGTTACCCCCAGAAGTTAGAGTTTTTATTATGCAGCTGATTGGCTGGATTGAGTTCGGTATTCGACTGGACTCAATCCAGCCAATTTTTCTTTTGATCGTTCATGGTTGTACCAGTAGATATATTCTTCAATCCGACTTTTTAATTCTTCATAGCTTACTAATTCTTCCCCATAATACATTTCTTGCTTTAAAATGCTAAAGAAGTTCTCCATCGAAGCATTGTCTGCGCAAGTTGCTTTACGTGACATACTCTGGAACACTTTATTTTCTTTTAATGTCCTCACCCACTGATTGTGCTGATAATGCCAGCCTTGGTCGGAATGGATGGTGGTGCGGTAGGTTGCACGATTCTTTATTATCTCTATTGTTTCTTCTAAAGGCTTCATGACAAGATCTAACGTTGGACGTTTCTTGATTTCATACGCAATAATTTCTCCGTTATAAAGGTCGAGAATCGGATTTAAATATAACTTTTCTTCGCCTCGGCACTTGAATTCTGTAATGTCGGTTACTAATTTCTGAAGTGGGATAGGTGTACTAAATCGGCGGGATAATCTGTTCTTTGCCACTTTTCCAACCTTTCCCTTATAGGAATTGTATTTACGGGATTTCCGCATAAATTTCACACATTTTAATCCTAGTTCCTTCATAATACGATACACTTTTTTATGGTTGATAGAATGTCCTAATTTCTTTAATTCTTTCGTGATACGTTTATAACCATAGCGTTCATGAAACTTTTTAAATAGATCTGTAATGATTTCTTTTATTTCTACGTCCGAATCTTCTCTGCCAAAATTTTTCACATGGTAGTGGTAGGTTGCTTCCGGAATGCCTACGACAAGGAGAATATCCTTTAATCGGAATCCTTCTTCTTTAAGTTCGAATGCCACTTTTGTTTGTGCTTTTCGAGAAAGGCATTGGGATTCTCCCGAAAAGCTCTCAACTTTTTTAGGTACGCATTTTCCAGTCGCAATAATTCAATCTCGCGTTCTAATTCTTCTTCACGTGTTAACTTCTTCTCTTCTTTTTTCTTTTGATTATTGGTTTTCTTAGACATAGAAGGTCGCCCCTTTGATTTTGGTTTCAGGCCTTCTATTCCTTGTTCACGAAATGCTTTCAACCAACGTACAATTAAGGAAGTGTAGTTCAATTGAAATTGAACAGCAGTTTCCTGATAAGAAGCACCTGTTTCTAACATAAATTGTACCGCATCTAATTTAAATTGAACAGAATACTCCTTCTTCGTCTTTCTTCGTTTTAATCCATCCATACCCCGTGCTTTATAGGAGCTCACCCAATTTTTTAATGGGGTACTACTAGGCATATTATATTTTCTTGCCAATAATCGATATCCAATCTTCCCATACAAATACTCGGTGACAAGTTTTATTTTAAATTCTTCACTATATTTGGCCATAAAAACACCCCCGAAAGTTAGATTTTCTACTCTAACTTTCGGGGGTCGGTACCCTGGTGGTCTTTTGCATATTAACGATGATAATGTAGACTCACTTTATCCCGTAAATGTCCGATTCGGTTCAACTAACAATCGGTGGGGATGGAAAAAAACCCACCGATTGAAGTTTCACTTTATTGATTTTTCTTAGGTACTCCTGGTTTAGCTTCATAACCGGAAGTGAAGTCAGCAATGATAAATGTAATGATGACACCGAATATTAACGCTAGTTTCATCCGTAAATCCTCCCTTACAATCAATATGTATTAAAGAGCATATTTATTAGAAAACTGACTGCCTTAGTTGACTTATGTAGTAAGAAAGTTAATATACTTACTTAACTACCAATAATACCCTCATTATAACGAATAATAAAGTTAAAGTGAATAAATAAATATGAAAATAGCGTTTTAATTTAGAATTGGGGAAATAAAGGGTAATTAGAATAATTCTTTTCTTATAGATTTATTGAACACTATCAGAAAATAGGGTATATTAGTAGTTGTAGGGGCAGTTTATAATATTTATGTAAATATTAACCGTTTACATTACGGGAATGACTTTATGGAGGTAGACATCGTGATAGTAGAATTTAGGGAATCTACTAAAAGATTCTGGGAACAGTTTTATGGACCGAATAAGGGGTATATTGAGCAACAATATGATTTATACAAACAGAATCCAGATGCTGTTGAGGCTTCAATCAAAGAAATCTTTGATACATATGGTGCACCTGAATGGATGAATCATAATGTCCAAGATATTTCTGGAACATCAATCAATTTAACAATAAACAAAGTAAAAAAGCTTTCCTCAGCATTGAAACTTGTTGAGGCTATTAGACGTTACGGTCATCAGGCTGCAGATATTTACCCAGTAGGTGAGTATAAGGACGAGAATGACCTGAGAGCAATTGATCCATCAACCTATAAACTAACAGAAGAAGATTTAGAGGAGATTCCAGCGGCGTGGCTTTGGGAGAAAGCACCAAGTGACGTGGAGAATGGTCTGGATGTTGTTAACACATTAAAGAAATATTACACGGGTACAATTACCTTTGAATATGATCATGTGAATAATGATGAAGAACGTGCGTGGTTATTTGAATTAATTGAATCAGGTAATGCTCGATTAGAGTTATCTCCTGGTGTACGAAAACGAATATTAGAGCGTTTAGTACATGTTGAAGGCTTCGAAAACTTCTTACAGAAAACCTTTGTCGGGCAAAAGCGATTTTCTATCCAAGGGTTAGAGGTAATGGTGCCGATGCTGGATCAGATTGTGAATGATGCGATAACTGACAAGGTGGAAAATATTATGATGGGAATGGCTCACCGGGGTCGTTTAGCAGTACTCGCACATGTACTGGGAAAGCCATATGATAGAATCTTTTCTGAATTTCATAGTTCACCAAATAAAGAATTGATTCCTTCCGAGGGATCAAGGGGTATAAATTATGGTTGGACAGGGGATGTGAAATATCACTTCGGAGCAAAAAGAGAAGTGAAGGATGGCGATGAAACGACAAGAATTACACTAGCACATAATCCTTCCCATCTAGAATTTGTCAATCCAGTAGTCGAAGGATTTACAAGAGCAGCGCAGGATGATCGCTCGAAAAAGGGCAATCCTATTAGAGATGTCAATAAGGCATTCTGTGTGGTAATCCATGGGGATGCTGCGTTTATTGGTGAGGGTGTTGTTGCGGAGACACTCAATCTTAGTGGGCTGCCTGGTTACAATACTGGAGGAACGGTTCATATTATCGCGAATAATCTTTTAGGTTATACGACGGACCGTGAGGATGGTCGTTCCACTCGCTATGCAAGTGACTTGGCAAAAGGGTTTGAAATTCCAATTATCCGAGTAAATGCTGATGACCCTATTTCCTGTATTTCGGCAATCAAGATTGCTTATGAATACCGGAAGAAATTCAATAAAGATTTTCTTATTGATCTTGTTGGTTATCGCCGCTATGGCCATAATGAAATGGATGAACCAAGAACAACTCAACCAAAGCTCTATCAAGAAATCGATAACCATCCAACGGTGACAAAAGTATTTGCCATGGCACTGAAGGAGAGAAATATTATCGGAGGAAACCATTTAGAGGAATTGGAAGAGAATGTGGATAAGGAATTACGAGAAATTTATACGAGTATGAAAGAAAATGAAACAGTTGAAACAGAGGTCCTAAATATGCCGAAAGCATTATTAAGCGATCTTGATATCTACGAAACGGGAATTGATTTAGAATCATTAAAAGCATTAAGTCAAGGGTTAATGAAGCGACCTGAGGGCTTTAATGGCTTCAAAAAGACGGAGAAAATTCTGAAACGTCGTGAAGCTGCGTTTGATGAAGGGAATAAAGTAGATTGGGGAACAGGCGAAGCATTAGCATATGCATCGATAATAAAAGATGGCATCCCAATACGCCTTACAGGACAAGATTCAGAGCGTGGTACGTTTGCACATCGTCATGCGGCACTGAACGACACGGTAACAGGTGAAAAGTATGTACCACTTCATGGACTTGATGAAGCAAATGCATCATTTGAAATTCGCAATAGTCCATTATCAGAAGTAGCAGTGCTTGGATTTGAATATGGCTATAGTATTCAGTCACCAGAAACATTGGTAATCTGGGAAGCACAATTTGGTGATTTCGCTAACGTTGCGCAAATCATTTTCGACCAATTTATTGGAGCTGCACGTGCAAAGTGGGGCGATAAATCGAATTTAATTATCCTTTTACCACATGGCTATGAAGGACAAGGACCCGAACACTCAAGTGCAAGATTGGAAAGATATCTGCAAATGGCTGCAGAGAATAACTTAATCATTGCGTATCCATCATCATCTGCGCAGTTCTTCCATTTAGTTCGTAGACAGGCGGCAATGGGTGGTCATGATGAGGCAAGACCACTAATTGTGATGACGCCGAAGAGTAGTCTAATTCGAAATAATCGTGTTTCATCGGCAGCAGATGAATTTACAGAAGGAAGATTTGAAGCCTTAAAGGACCAACCAAACTTAGAAATAAGCAAGGGAAGTGCAAAACGCCTATTAATTGGCAGTGGTAAAGTAATGGTTGAGATTGAAGAAGCAATTGAAAACTCAGAAGAAAATTATGATTGGTTACGTGCATTACGTCTTGAACAAATCTATCCGTTTCCTAAAGAGGAACTAGAAAAGGTAATCAATGAATTACCAAATATAGAAGAAATTGTTTGGGTACAAGAAGAACCGAAGAATATGGGTGCATGGGATTTTGTTGAAGACTATTTACAGGAGCATTTACAAGAGGGACAGAAATTGCGTTATATTGGACGTCCAGACCGATCTGCTCCAGCTACAGGCTTACCAAATGTCCATAAATATGAACAAAATCTAATAATACAACAAGCAATCAAGTTTTCAAAAGGGGGAAATTCAAGTGCAGGAAATTAAAATACCAGAACTCGCAGAATCAATCACAGAAGGTACAATTGCAGAATGGCTCGTTCAAAAGGGAGATAAGATTGAGAAAGGTGACGCAATTGTTGAACTTGAAACGGATAAGGTTAACGTGGAAGTGAACTCGGATTTTACTGGCGTCATCACGGAAATTATTCAGGGGGAAGGCGAGGATGTTCAAGTTGGTGATGTAATTGCCAAGCTTGATGAAAGCGGAACAGCAAGCGCAACTTCGGGAAAAGAAGCAGGACCAGCAAAAGTAGAAGCGATGGAAGAAACCGTGAAAGTACCTGAAAAACAAGAAGAGGTTAGTGCAAATAAATCGGATGTTATGGCATCACCAGCAGCAAGGAAACGTGCGCGTGAGTTGAATATTGATTTAAATGCAATTAGTCCCCGTGATCCACTTGGTCGTGTCCGTCCGGATGATGTAGAAGCACATGCATCTGCTGCAAGTAATAAAAAAGAAACGAAGCAAGTTAAAAAGGAAGAAGCGAATCCCGCACGTACAGAATTCGAAAAGCCTGTTGAACGCGTGAAAATGACACGTAGACGTCAAACCATCGCGAAGAACTTAGTAAGTGTACAACAAGAGGCTGCGATGCTAACAACTTTTAATGAAGTAGATATGTCGGCAATCATGAAGTTACGTAGTGAGAGAAAAGAGAATTTCACCAAAAAACATGGTGTGAAGCTTGGATTTATGTCCTTCTTTACAAAAGCGGTTGTGGGCGCACTGAAAGAATTCCCACTTCTTAATGCCGAAATTCAAGGTTCGGAGCTAGTCATTAAGAAATTCTATGATATTGGGATTGCGGTATCAACGGATGATGGTTTAGTTGTCCCAGTAGTACGTGATGCAGATCGTCTTACATTCGCTGGTGTAGAGAAGGAAATCGCTACCCTCGGTGAAAAAGCCCGTGATAATAAACTTGCATTAAGTGATTTACAAGGTGGGTCATTTACGATTACTAATGGTGGTACATTTGGATCAATGATGTCTACACCAATTTTAAATGCACCACAGGTTGGGATTCTTGGAATGCATAATATTGTCAAACGAGCAGTCGTAATGCCAGATGACTCTATCGAAGTACGTCCGATGATGTACTTGGCAGTTTCGTATGACCACCGAATTGTTGATGGAAAAGAAGCAGTTAGTTTCTTAGTACGAATTAAGCAAATGCTAGAAGACCCTACCGATTTATTATTAGAAGGTTAATAATTAGCCAATATGAGAGAACCTCAATTTGCAAGATACAAATTGAGGTTCTCTTTTTATTTGCCTTTTCCTAGATAAATCACCTTTCAGATGCATTGCTCCTAACGAAAGATACTTCAACCTTAGCTTAGCTGTAAAATTGCAAAAGTAATTTCCTGATTTAAAAACTCTTCCATTGCAAAACATAAGTAAAACGAATAATATAGATAAGGTTGATTATTTTAATTCGGAAAGCATGGTGTTTAACATGAAAGAATTCTTTAAATTAAAAGAAAATAATACGAATATCCGAACAGAACTTACAGCGGGGCTAACTACATTTATGACAATGGTGTATATTGTTTTCGTTAACCCAGCAATATTGTCTGGTGCGGGTGTTCCATTTGACCAAGTATTTATGGCAACCGTTATTTCTGCTGTTGTTGGAACATTAATGATGGGGTTATTCGCAAATTATCCAATCGCGATTGCTCCAGGTATGGGCTTGAATGCATATTTTGCAAGTGTTGTTGCTGCACAAGGTCTCTCTTATCAAGTTGTTTTAGGAGCGGTTTTTCTAGCAGGGGTTATATTTTTATTATTAAGTTTTACTAAATTACGGGAGTTGCTTATCCTTTCTATTCCTGCATCACTCAAATATGGGATTACGGCTGGAATTGGTTTATTTATTGCCTTTGTTGGATTAAAAAATTCAGGATTAGTCGTTCCGAATGAAGCAAATATTGTTGGTTTAGGTGCTATCACAGATCCGATGATCGTCCTCACGATTGTTGGCCTATTTATTACGTTAATCTTATATGTGTTAAACATTAAAGGAGCATTATTTTTCGGAATGCTTGTAACAGCGATTATTGCCCTCTTCACTGGACAGCTTCACTTTGATGGTATTGTTTCAACACCACCAGCGCCTGTTTTCTTTGATATGGATATTGCTGGCGTGTTCACAAATGGACTATATACCGTTATTATCGCCTTTTTATTAGTCACTTTATTTGATACGACAGGGACGATGATTGGTGTAGCTGAACAAGCTGGATATATGAAGGATGGCAAAATGCCACGTGCGAAACAGGCATTACTTGCAGATGCAACTGCAACTACAGTTGGTTCAATGTTTGGTACTAGCCCATCTACTGCATATATTGAATCGACATCAGGTGTTGCAGCCGGTGGTAGAACAGGATTAACCTCTGTAGTAGTCGCGGTTCTATTCGGACTTTCGATTTTCTTCACGCCAATTATTAGTGTAATTGCAAATGTACCAGCAATTACAGCACCAGTTCTAATTATTGTCGGTAGCTTTATGATGCAAGGCTTAGCCAAAATTAATTGGAAAGCATTTGATGAAGCGTTTCCTGCTTTTATTGTTATCCTTACTATGCCGCTTACTTCTAGTATTTCAACAGGAATTGCTCTTGGATTTATCACCTATCCAATATTGAAATTAGTAACTGGAAGAGGGAAAGAAGTACACTGGATATTATATATATTTGCAATCATTTTTATCATTCAAATGATTTTCTTCCCGATGAGCTAAATGAATCATCCTTATGTTAATAATTGGCTGAATAGGGTATAACTAAACTACATTACATAACACTTGAATTGAATCTATGTTCGAAATACAGGGAGGCTAAATGCTTGGGTATTCTATTAGGAGCACTAGCGATAATTGTCACATTAGCAATTGCGTATTTGCTCTCAAATGACAAGAAAAATGTTAACTTTAAAAGTCTTGGAATCATGCTGGTATTGCAGCTATTAATTACATGGTTTATGTTTTCAACAACGATTGGACAAACAATTATAAACGGTATTTCCGCATTATTTAATAAATTAATTGAGTTTGGCAGAGTAGGGATTGACTTTGTACTCGGAGGAGTTGTCACAAATGAAGGCGGCGTGTTTTTCTTCAATGTACTGCTGTTGATTATCTTCTTTGCCACACTGCTTTCCGTATTAACGTATTTGAAAATTCTCCCGTTGGTTATTAAGTATATCGGTGGACTTGTTTCAAAAATTACAGGTTTACCGAAAATCGAATCATTTAATGGGGTTAATAGTATTTTCTTTGGACAATCGGAGGCAATGATTGCCATCCAGTCCCAGTTTCATCACTTAAATGCCAATCGATTATTCATTGTAAGTGCGTCGGCAATGAACTCAGTTTCAGCCTCTATTGTTGGTTCTTATTTGCAAATGTTACCTGCAAACTATATTTTAGTGGCATTACCATTAAATATGTTTAGTGCTTTGATGGTTGCATCCGTAATCGCGCCAGTTCGGGTACCAAAAGAAGAGGACGAAGTAGATATTAGTGATGTTTCAAATGATAAGAGTCTCTTTGAAGCAATGGGGAATGGTGCGCTTGAAGGTGGAAAAATTGCACTAATTGTTGCCGCGATGCTCATCGCGTTTATTGCATCGTTAGAATTGGTAAACTGGCTAATTCAGCTTGTGTTCGCTGGTGTAACATTACAGCAAATCCTCGGCTATATCTTTGCGCCGTTTGGTTTGTTAATGGGGATTGCTCCTAATGAAGTATTACAAGCTGGTTCCATTATGGGGACAAAAATTGTGACAAACGAGTTTGTTGCAATGCTTGAGCTCCAACCATTACTTGATACATTGTCTGAAAAAACAATTGGGATTTTAACGGTATTCTTAACGAGCTTTGCTAACTTTTCATCAATTGGAATTATCGCAGGCACAGTGAAGGGGATTGATGATAAGAAAGCAGGGATTGTATCAGGATTTGGCTTGAAACTGCTAATTAGCGGGATACTGACATCAATTTTATCTGCTACAATTGTAGGACTTTTCCTATAAAATGAAAAAAGCGAGGGAGATGATCCCTCGCTTTTTCTGCAACATATCAGGTTGCGTGGAATATTGTCATGGTTGCTTCAATTTTTTCTGTATGTAGATCATTCTCTATAGTAAAGCAATTTCTTTTGATCCCCACAGTTTCGTACATAATGCTCTTCCTTTTTTTATTATTTTCTAATAGGATAGAGAGAGCAATCCATTAGCATAAAGATTATTATTTCTAATAATATAGGATTTGTGATAGAAAGGAAGTTTAACTTATGAAAAAGAAACGAATTCTCTTCACTGGTGGTGGAACAGCAGGCCATGTTATCGTTAACCTCGCATTAATACCAGTCTATCAAAAAAAAGGTTGGGAAATTGATTATATCGGTTCACATAATGGAATTGAACGGGAGCTAATTGGTCAGTTTGATGATGTTACATATCACCCGATTTCAACTGGGAAGCTCCGTCGGTATTTATCAAAGGAAAATCTGAAGGATCCGTTTAAAGTGATGAAGGGAACGATGCAAGCGTTTCGGATTATAGGAAAACGTAAACCATCCATCATCTTTTCAAAAGGCGGATTTGTGTCGGTTCCTGTTGTGATGGCCGCGAAACTACGTGGTGTTCCAGTAGCTATTCATGAGTCAGACTATACACCAGGACTTGCCAATAAACTTTCGATTCCATTTGCGAAAAAGGTACTCGCAACATTCCCTGAAACGATGAACTTCTTACCAGAGAAGAAAGCAGAATATGTTGGTGCTGTTATTCGGGATGAACTTTTTCAAGGAAAGAAAGAGAAGGGGTTAGCAATTTCCGGTTTGACTAAAGAAAAACCCGTACTGCTAGTCATGGGTGGAAGTGGTGGCTCCTATAAAATGAATGAAACGGTTAGGGCCAGTTTGCCGGAGCTTTTATCATCATTCCAAATCATTCATATTTGTGGAAAGGATAAGGTCGACACGTCTATCCATGAAAAAGGCTATGTCCAATTTGAGTATGTTAATGAAGAACTGAAGGATATATTTGCTGCAACCGATTATGTTCTGTCACGAGCGGGTTCGAATGCAATTTTCGAATTCCTTGCACTACGTATTCCAATGCTGCTAATTCCGTTATCGAAGGAAGCGAGTCGTGGTGATCAAATCATTAATGCGAACTCTTTTGTTGAAAAGCGTTATGCACGTGTATTACAGGAAGAAGGATTAACAAAGGAAACATTGATTCACGAACTTATACAACTAAAGGAATATGCACCGATGATGACCGATCATATGAAAGCATACAAAAGTGAGAAATCCCGTGACCGTGTCATCGAGATATTAGAAGAAATTGGCAAATAATTGCTATGTGGAAAATCCCATTGTTTTTAGGATGCAATGGGATTTTCAAAAGTTTACAAGCAATCATTCAACAAATATCCTCAGTCAACGGAACCATGTCGTGAAATTGTGGTTTTTACGTTGAACTCTACCTTGATGTTTGGATATATTTCACGCCATTCTTTTTCTGTTAGCTTTCCATTCTTTTGCTTCATGCGATAGATTTTTCCGTATCCAAATGAATCTGCATTCATTTCTTGAAGCCGAGCAAAAATTTCCTGCGCACGCTTTTCAATTTTCTTACCCATTTCTTTTTCTAATAATGTCAGAGATTTCTCATCACTTAAATCTATTGACTCTGATATTTCTAATAGATTTACATCTAAAGTAATATTCGTCTGAAAGAGTTTATTTTGCTTATCAACTAATGATGAGTGTTCTTTCGATTTAACTAACCCTAAGGCAATATGTAATCCATCTTTAATTTGCGATGGTTTTCTATAGCCCTTTAGATATTTTTCAAATGGTTTCATTGGTAGTGACAATTGAAACTTATCGTTTTTAACCGTTTGTTCTAGTATTTTAAAAAGTAAAAGATATTTCGATTCAATTTCCCCGACCAATTTATCATTACGAAAAATTGCAATTGATTTTATTTTAGGTATATTATCTTCTATTCCAATAATTGGTAAGGTAGGATCAATACCAATATCATAATATTTAGTTAAGAAGCTTTGTAACGTTATGCGAGGGGGAATTGGATGGTCAGGTGCATTCTCTTCTATTATTCCATGTAAATGTTCGCCAACGTTATTTGAAATACTTTGTTCATCTTTCGTTAATATTTCTTTTGCGGTGGGAACACTAATTGCTAAATACATGGAATCAGGGAGTCTTGCGTCTCGATTCAATGTATCAAGATACGGAAAAATTCCCTTCTTTGCTAGTTCCATTCCATATAATTCTAGTTGTATTTTCCCTTCAACTAAATCAAAATTTGATTCTAGTTTTGCATTCTCTAGTGCGCCTTTTATTGTTGTTCCTTTTCCAAATACAGGCATTGCAACCATACCATTTTTCTTTGTAAACTGGTAAATCATCAGTGTAGTTTCGATTTCACCATCTTCTATCTGATCGGTGCCACGACTCGTAATTACCCCTATTCTCTCGATTTCCTTAGTAGGAATACAACTAACAAGGGTTAGGCTAACCATGATTAATAGCGAACATTGAATTAATTTCATTTCTTAACCTCCGCTCGTGGTCTTCGCATCTTCTTCTTAACCAGTACAATTGGTAGAAGGATTAATGGATAAACAAAAAGTAGCCAAAATCCAATTTGTGCAATTGAATCGGTAAGCATGGTGACATCCTTATCATGTTTAATAAAACTAATGAAAATCAGGGTGATAATAGAAGCAGTATATAATGTGGTCTTTTGTGAAATTTTATAAAGTCTCTTCATTCCATAGGTCATTCCCCACATGTGCAGAACTAGATTTGGTAAAATGACCATCATCCACTCAAAGATAATCAGATTATCCAATCGCTCAATAAATGAGTAGGAAACATTTTTGAATAAGTTTAATGTTGCCCAGTCGATGTCTGCAAGATCCAATGGACTGAAATAACCAATAGAAATTACTGTCACGATTAGGATACTAATAATGGTATAACCTAGTCCTAGAAACAAAGGCAGTTTTATTTTTTCTTTGTTTTGAATGAATGGATATATAACGAATAACAGTTCAAACCCAGTAATAGAATAGGTTGTTGCTTTCGTTCCCTTTAAAAGTTCAGGAACAGTAGCATGGAACATCGGGACGAAATGATCCCAATCCATTCTTGTAATCGGATCATATAGTGGGAACAGTATCCATGAGGATAATATAACGAAAAAAAAGGTTAGGCCGACAATCGTTCGAATACCACCGAGCACACAATAGATGATTAAGATGATAAATAATAACCCCATAGAAAAGGAGGAGATAGTAGGGAATAGATAGACTTTGATTACTTCAATGTAATTCAATAAAATAGATAGTAGGGTAAAAAAGAAATATAGGATATAAATGGTTCCAAATAATTTTCCAATCCATTTTCCAAATATATCTACTTGTATACCAAAAATATCAGCATTCTCATACTGTTTTAAAATGACAAGCATAACAGACACAATCGTTATTAACAAAATATATGCCAGTAAAATCGAGATCCATGAATCTTGCTTAGCCTCTTTAAAGATATATTTTGGAACCCCCATTATGCCAACTCCGGTTTGCGCACCATACATAATAAAAAATAAATAAAAAGCAGGGAACTGCAAGCGAGATTTTACATTGCTGTTTATTTCCATGTGATCACCTATTCATCAATATCTTGTTTTTTTCTCGCTTCCTTTGCACTATATCGAACTAAATCTTTTGGTCGATTGAATTTCGCTCGGTTGTTCTCCATATTAAATGGGAGACGATAAAAAACATTATTAAAGTCTTGTAAACTTAAAGGATACAGTGGGGCAAGATAAGGTGTGCCTAATGATGTTAAGCGTAATAGATGAATAATTAATAGACAAATTCCGAACATCAAGCCAATAAATCCAAGAATGCCGGATAATAATATTAATGGAAAGCGGATAAGTCGAACGGTCGTTCCTAGCAAGTAGCTTGGTGCAGTAAAAGAAGCAAGTGAACTCATTGCCGCTACAATAATGAGAATATTACTCGTTATTCCTGCCTGCACTGCTGCCTGTCCAATGACGATACCACCTACAATACCCATGGTTTGCCCAACCTTCGTTGGTAGCCTTGCACCAGCTTCACGTAATAATTCAAGCATAAACTCGATCAAGAGGGCTTCTATTAGTGGTGGAAAGGGGACTGAAGCACGGGATTCACCAACCGATAGTAATAATTGAGTAGGGATAATCTCAAAGTGATACGTAATGACTGCAACATATGTAGGAGTAACTATCATTGAGAAAAACATTGCTAGAAAACGGGCAAGTCGTAAAAAGGATCCCGTTTGCCATCTCATATACAAATCTTCGGTCGATTCTAAGAAGCTAAATAATGACGCTGGAGCAATGATGCCAGATGGACTATTTTCAAGGAGCAATCCGACTTTACCCTTTGTAATCGCATATGTGAATCGATCCGGTAATTCTGTAGTATCAAATTGTGGAAATAAATTAGATGAAGAGTCTTCAATATATTGACTTAATACCGCACTATCCTCAACTTCATCCACATCTAAATCCAGTAATCGCTGTCGCATTGTATTGACATCTGTTTCATTTGCGATGGATTTCATATAAATCATTCGGACTTCACGTTTGATTGATTTCCCAACCATAATTTCCTCTAATACTAAATCGGTAGAACGGATACGCCAGCGAATAATATTCAGATTCGTGATGAGCGATTCTGTAAATGCGATTTTGGGACCAAGTACAAGTGACTCTGTTTCCGCCTTTTCTAGACTGCGTTTCTCTTTATTTAGCAAAATATATTCAATAATCTCTTTCTCTTGCTCAATGTAAATGAATACCTTTCCTAATAATAAGCCATATAATACATCCTCGATTGAGGTACTTGTCTTTCCTACGCTTAAAGGAATTTCGTTTAATAGCGTTTGTGTGGACCATTCCTTTTCCATTGTTAATGATGGTCCCAATATGTATTTTTCAATTTTGTCATTTTCAACCATGTATGAAATAAAAAATACAGCCATTTTCTTTCCGTTATGATGATATATAGAAAATGCCAAATCAGGATTATTTGGAAAGTTATCTTGTACTAACTGTTTAAGTTCATCAATAGCTATCGGAAATACATTATCGCTTTGTTTATTCGATCTAAATCTCTTTCGCATATGAACCTCCATGTATACTCAACCAGTTACGATTATTATGGTTGATAATGTGGAAGATTATGTATGTTAAGAGAGATTATTTATTTTCGAAATGAGAAGATAGAATGTGTATTGTTGATTTAGATTGTCAAGAGAAGAAGTATTTCTCGCTAGAAGCACGGTGCTGGAGCTGGATGTGGCTGTTTCAGCATAAGAAGTATTTCAGCACAATTTTCTTATCTACAAAAAAAAGATTCACCATTTAAGGAGAATCTTTAATCTTCTTTTGAAACGATATCAACTTTTCCAGTGCCAGGATCAATAACGAGGCCATGAACTTTGATTTCTTTTGGAAGGAGTGGATGATTGCGGATGATTTGTAAGCTTTGCATGATTGATTCTTCCACCGTATCAAATCCATGAAATTCTTCATGTAAATTAATACCGCCATGTGTGAGGGTATCAATTGTTTCTTGAGGGATTCCACGCTCAGTCATACTGACAGTTAATGAGTCTGTATCAACATGTGACATACCGCAATCATGATGACCGATTACAACAACCTCGTCAGCTTTTAGTGTAAACACTGCAACAAGAATACTCTTCATGATGCTGTCGAAAGGTTTTCTAATAATTGCACCAGCATTTTTAACCATTTTAACGTCACCATTTCGGATATTTAATGCGCGCTGCAATAATTCAACTAATCGCGATTCCATACAAGTAAAGATGACCATTTTTTTATTTGGATATTTATCTGTTTTGTATTGCTCATACTGCTTATCCTCAACAAATTTTTCATTAAATGCCAGCATTTCTTCTAAATGCATCTAACCAACTCCTTTTTTATATTATCTAAAAACTATATCAAAAGATTGTAAAAAATGAAAGGTTATTGACAAATTACGACTAAATAGTTAGGTATTCTTAAGTGTGTTATAGAGAAAAATTTCCCGTTTTTTGATAGAAAAGAGATGTATAATGGGAGAAGAGTCACGGCTTGTTAAATTTTCTAAATAATTCAAAAGTATTATTGATTCGATCAAAATTTTAGCATATAATAGCATTACAGTTTTAAGAAGGGGGAATAGAAATGGAAGATTTTGTTCGGAATTGTCGTTTATGTGAACTACCAATGAATAGTAGCCCATTTAGCATGTGTCCTACATGTTTAAATGATAACAATAATGTTCAAAATTTCATTTATAAAAATCCTCTTGTTTCAATTGAAGAGATAGCACAATTCACTAGTGTTCCGATTGAAAAGGTAGCAAAGCTAGTAGACTTGGGACACAGTTACAAAAGAAATATAGAAGATGTGACATATTGACGTTGTTCTTCTATTGAATATGGATAAATAGAAGAGAATAACTTGTACCAGATGCATGTTCTCTTCTATTTGGTAAATGGCGGAACAAGGCATGCATGCCAGAATTAATGAACCTTCTCATTAATTCCAGTAATACCCGCTGCTAATTGTTGATCGACTATTTTAGCGTCATTAATATGTTGAAGTAATGTTTGTTTAATGGTTGCAAAAGAATCATTTGTACGATTGATTTCATTGACCATTTTACTTGTAAGATTATTCTGACTCGTAATATCCTCTAATACATTAATTGTGATTTCCTTCGAATTTTCTACAATTGTATTCATTTCACTTAGCATTTCGACGGTCTTATTATTAAATGTTGTAGAGTTTTGTACGGTTTCTTGATTCTCAATTGTTCCTTGTTCTGCATCTTTAATCTGTTCTTGAATCGTAGTTGCAACTTCATCAATCGTTGATGTACTCTCTCTCGTGCTTTCCGCAAGCTTACCAACCTCAGCAGCAACCACCGCAAAGCCTTTTCCATGTTCACCAGCACGGGCAGCTTCAATGGAAGCATTCAATGCGAGTAGGTTTGTTTGATTCGCAATGTCACTAATAACTTGAACAATCTCCCTAATCGTCTTGGAATGTTCACCAAGCTCCCGCATCCTTGCTGCAGTATTGCCCATTTGTAATTCAAGGTTATCCATTAATAATTTATTTTGCTCGACAATTTGTAGGTAATATCCCGTATGTGAAGCTAGTTTCTCATAATTGTTTACAATTTCATTGCCCTTCACAACTAACTCCTCAGAATGTTGATTGGATTGTTCACCAAGGGATTGAATCTCTTCAAATTGATGTTTTATCTGTATCACGAGATCCTCTAAATTATGATGTTGCCCATTTACCTGCTCTTGTTGCTTAATCGTATGTAATAAATTTGTTTCAAATTCACTTAGAAATTGTTGATGCTCTTGTTTGATATTTAACTTTTCTTGCTCCAATAAAGCTATTTTCTGTTGTGCTACATGCAACTGTTCTTCAAGTGTTTTTATTTTATTTGCTTTTCGCATTTTTCTTCCCCCGGTAATTTAATAAGATCAGGACTATAGTATTATATTCGGCTAGTTGTAAGAATTTGTAAAGCAATTTGCAAAAAATTATTGACTCTCCGTTTTCTAAATACTATAATAATTGAGAAGCATAAAAAGAAGGGAGGTTACTACTATGGAAAAGGTATATCGTATTCAGATAATTAATTTCATAAATAGTGTGACCTCGATCGGTAAGAATGACATTCTCTACTAGAGATAATTCTTCTTCCTTTTCAGGTCACAATTGTCTGTGACTTTTTGTAATTGGGAGAAATAGGGGTTTTGGAATAGCCTATTTTTTGATTGCATACGTTAGAGACGTGTGCTTTTTTTTGTGCTTAAAATAAACAGAGAGAGAAGGTGGGGTAAGTGTTTCAGGTTTTTAAGAAATTGGATTGGTTTTTTAAACATTATTGGAAGCGATATACATTTGCAATACTAGCACTTATTACGGCGAGTGCGATTGGGCTAATTCCGCCAAAACTTGTTGGATTTACAATCGACCAAATCCAATTTAATTCGCTAACAACTCAATTTTTAACCAGCATAATACTCGGGTATTTAGCACTTATCGTTGTTCATTACACCATATCGTTTTTATGGGATTACACGCTTTTCGGTGGTGCTGTAATTTTAGAAAAATGGGTTCGAAGCAATTTAATGTCCCACTTTCTAAAAATGACACCAACCTTTTATGGGAAATATCGAACTGGAGATTTAATGGCAAGATCAACCAATGATCTTAAAGCAATCAATCTTACTGCAGGGTATGGTGTATTAACTCTTGTGGATTCAAGTATTTTTATGTTGATGATCATACTGGTGATGGGCTTCACCATTAGTTGGCAATTGACGATAGCAGCGTTAATTCCTTTACCAATCATGGCTGTTGTGATGAATAAATATGGTGCAGCAATCCATTCGCGATTTACTAAAGCACAAGCAGCCTTTGGTGAGATGAATAATGAGGTACTCGAATCGATTCGTGGTGTCCGAGTAATTCGTGCATTTGTTCAGGAGAAACAGGATGCCGAAAGATTTGAAAATATGACTGAGAATGTCTATAGCAAGAACATTGAAGTTGCTAAGATTGATGCACTTTTTGAACCAACAATGAAAATCCTTGTTGGGCTATCCTATGCAATTGGACTGGGATATGGTGCTTTCCTCGTCTTTGGAAATAAGATTACTCTAGGTGATTTGGTGACATTTAATGTGTACCTTGGGATGTTAATTTGGCCAATGTTTGCTGTTGGGGAATTAATAAATATTTTACAGCGAGGAAATGCTTCACTGGATCGTGTTAATAATACATTAGATTACGAAGCAGATGTGAAAGATGCTGAGAAACTTCAAACCGTAAATAAGGTTGACTCTATTCAGTTTGCGCATGTCAACTTCTCTTATCCAGGTACAGAGATGAACCAATTGACAGATATATCATTGTTGGTAAAGAAGGGGCAAACAATTGGTATCGTTGGAAAAACGGGTGCAGGAAAGTCAACATTATTTAAATTATTACTCAGACAGTATGCAGGCCTAACAGGTCAAATTAGCATTTCTAATGTTGATTTATTGAATATCAGCTTAGAACAAATCAGATCTTGGATTGGGTATGTACCACAGGATCAAATCATGTTTTCAAAAACAATACGGGAAAATATTCAGTTCGGAAAAACGGAGGCAACGGATGAAGAAATTTTCCGAGTGATGGATCTCGCGCATTTTCTTGATGATATTAAACAATTGCCAAATGGTCTTGATACACAAGTTGGAGAAACGGGAATTACATTATCTGGCGGACAGAAGCAACGAGTTGCACTGGCAAGAGCATTTATTAAAAATCCTGAAATACTAATTTTAGATGATTCCATGTCTGCCGTTGACGGAAAAACGGAAGCCAAAATAATTGAACATTTAAGAAGGGAACGTAAAAATAAAACGACCTTCATTGCCTCACATCGATTGTCGGCAGTTACGCATGCAGATCATATAATTGTGCTGGAA
The DNA here is from genome assembly GCF_003369575.1 of Oceanobacillus arenosus. Lineage (GTDB taxonomy): Bacteria > Bacillota > Bacilli > Bacillales > Amphibacillaceae > Oceanobacillus > Oceanobacillus arenosus. The sequence goes on from NZ_PIOC01000017.1 coordinate 128,534, forward strand.
AATGGGAAAATTATCGAAGAAGGTACCCATGAAGCATTAATTGCGTTTAATGGGTGGTATAAAGAGCAATACAATGCACAACAGCTTGAAGATGGGGAGGTGGCGAGCGAATGAAGCCGACAACAGAAAAACGACTATTTCAATATGCATTACAATTTAAAAAAGGAATCATCATTGGTTTAATCTGTTTAATGGTTGCTGTAGCACTGGAGCTTGCTGGTCCATTAATTGCGAAGACTATCATTGATGATCACATTCTTGGGGTGGAAGGTTATTGGCAGGAAGTGTCTGGCACAGAAAACAAAGACGCGGTTTCGTATCATGAATTGTTGTATAAGCGTGTAGATCGCCTAACGCCAGAGGAAGGAAATTTAGGAAGTGCTAGCACTCTTTTACAAATCGGTATGACCTATTATTTAATTGATGAGGAAGTCCCATTAGAGGGAAAACGTAGTGTGGCAGATGGTGTCATTTCGATTGATACCGGTAACGAAACGCTGACTTTCGGTGGGGAAAGACTCTCTCTATCTGAAGTTACAGCCTTTTATAAACCAGAGCAACTGCCTATTTTATTATTGCTGGGCTTATATATGTTCTTGATTGTAATTGCAGGTTTTTTTCAATTCTTCAAAACGTTTTTATTACAAAAATCTGCTAACCAGATTGTGAAGAAGATGCGAAATGATTTGTTCGCCCATACCCAGCGCGTGCCAATAGATTATTTTGTTGACCGTCCAGCAGGAACAATTTTAGCTAGAATTACGAATGATACGGAGGCAATACGAGATCTATATGAACGTGTATTATCGATCATTGTCACAAGTGCCGTCTATATGGCGGGAATATTTGTCGCACTCTTTATTCTAGATATAAAGCTTGCTGTAATGTGCTTGGCAATTATTCCTTTGCTCTATATTTGGATGAAAGTCTATAAAAATTTCGGAACGAAGTATAATACAGTAATTCGCGCAACAAATAGTGAAATTAATGGGAACATTAATGAAGCGATTCAAGGAATGCCGATTATTCAAGCATTCAATCGTGAAAAGAAAACGCAAGAGGAATTTGAAATCTTGAATGAACGTCATTATAAGTATCAAAGGAAGCTGCTGAAATTACAAGCACTCACACAGTATAACTTAGTTACTGTTATTCGAAATTTAACTTTTGTCGGCTTTATTTGGTACTTTGGTGGTGCTTCATTAGATTTAACAAGTGTAATTTCTATTGGAATGCTTTATGCATTCGTGGATTATATCACCCGCTTATTTGAACCAGTAACAGATATTGTTAATCAATTGCCATTACTGGAGCAGGCTAGAGTTGCAGGAAACCGTGTATTTGAATTAATGGATATGGACGGTGAAGAAGTTGTTCTAGATAAGGTTAATAAGTACGAAGGAAATATTATTTTTGATCATGTATCATTTGCATATAAGGAAGACGAGTATGTTCTAAAGGATATCTCCTTTGAAATTAAATCAGGCGAAACGGTCGCATTTGTTGGTCATACAGGCTCAGGAAAAAGTTCGATCATGAATATACTATTCCGATTTTATGACCCGCAAAAAGGGAAAATTACAATTGACGGATTTAGCACGAAGGAATGGTCACGGCAGCAGGTTAGGAGTTACATGGGGATTGTCCTGCAGGATCCGTTTCTCTTCTCTGGTACGATTCTTTCCAATGTAACAATGAATGATCCAAAGATTTCAAAGGAAAGAGCAATCGAAGCATTAAAGGCTGTTGGTGCTGACCGATTTATTGAAAAGCTCCCGAAATCTTACGAAGAGGTTGTTACAGAAGGCGGGACAACATACTCGTTAGGGGAGAGACAATTAATCTCGTTCGCTCGTGCACTAGCATTTAATCCAGCTATTTTAATTTTAGATGAGGCAACGGCAAATATTGATACCGAAACGGAAATGGTGATCCAACGTGCATTAGACGTATTAAAGCAAGGAAGAACGACACTTGTGATTGCCCATCGTTTATCAACAATTCAACAAGCAGATACTATTTTTGTCCTTGAACATGGTACAATTAAAGAACAGGGTAATCACGAACAGCTTATTACAGAAAAAGGATTATATTATCAAATGTATAAGATGCAACAAGGAAAAGTAAAAGCGGCTGTATAGATTAAAGGATTATCGACTTATGAGGTGACATGTCGGATGGACAAAAATGAACAAGATAAACACGATATGATTGATAATGATCTATATGAAGAATTCGATGATGAAGAGCTCTATGAACTTGTTGAAGCAGAACGCCAGAAAGTACTATTAAAAGAAAAAAATGATAAAGAGAAAAAACCAAAACGGCCATTTCCTAAATGGGCGTTTTGGCTTATTGCTATTGCAATGTTCTTTAATGTATTTGCACTACTGCCGCAAACCTTTTCCATTCCTGCGATTGAATTCTTAAAAACATCAGCAGCATTATCCACAAGTGAAACTGTCCAACAACAAAAGCAGGCTGTTGTTGTAATCGAGACTGAAAATAGCAAAGGGACAGGTTTTGCAATTTCCAGTGATGGCATCATCCTAACGAATTATCATGTGATTGAAGACAAAAATGCACTGACGGTCGCATTTCCTGAAGATGGTCTCTTTCAAGCGAAAGTAATCGAAACCTACCCAACGATTGATTTAGCGGTGATAGAAGTAGATGGAGAGGATTTGCCTTACTTACCTTTAGCAAAAAATCCAACGTATGAATCAGGAAAGGCAATCTCCTTTATTGGTAATCCTTTAAAATTTAATGGAATCGCAAACGAGGGAAATATTATCCACTATATGCAATTATCCAGTTGGGATGAAGCGGTTATCATGATAGAAGCGCCAGTATATAGAGGGAATAGTGGAAGTCCAATTTTAAATCAAGATGGGGAAGTAATTGGCATAATTTTCGCTACATTGAATCATGATACATATGGAAGGGTAGGGCTCTTCATACCAATTAGCCTTTACTATCAATACCATTCGGAGTGATTATCCTTCGCTCGTTTCATATCTTTTTTTTCTTTATTTGATAAACTGCGGACTAAGTTAGGCGCAAAGCTTTGTGTATTTCTGGAGCGACTGGACTGAGAACCCTTAAGCACATTAAACTAGTCCGCACTTTACATCAAGTAAGCACTTTGATGATAAATATAGTAAGGCTTTCTAACTAGATTAGCGCGATTAGGGCTGTTACTTTGAAACAAGGTGACAGCCTGTATTTTTAAAATAGCAACAATCCTCTAAAAAGCGGGCTTGGTTTTAAATAAATCCATTATGGGTATATAACATGTAATCGACTTTGGAGGCGATATTCATGTTACATTACACATCAAAATTAAAGACCTATAATATTGAGGCAACAGACGGGGAAATGGGAAAAATAAGAGATCTATATTTTGACGATAATAAATGGCAAATTCGCTATGCAGCAGTTGATACTAGAAAATGGCTACCGGGAAGAAAGGTGCTTTTATCACCAGCGTCATTTGTTATGGTAAACGAATTGAGTGAAAATGTTGAAATCGAATATGATAAAGAGAAAGTGCGGAATAGTCCACCTGTTCATGAAGATACAATTTTGACTAGAGATGTAGAAGATTCTCTCTTTGATTATTATGGCTGGGGAAGATACTGGGCTGGAGAAGTTCTGTGGAGTGCAGATAAGATCCCTTTAGCAAGCTTTAAGGATGCGAGACCAGAGGAAGAGCCGATAGCTTATGATAATACGCAAGAGGAAATGAATTCGTTAGATTTACGAAGTGTAGAGGAAGCGATTGGCCTGAAGGTTCATGGCAGTGATGGCAAAATTGGCGAGATTGTTGACTTAATTTACGATGATGAATATTGGAAGATACCGTATCTCGTTGTTCGTAGTACGCACTTCGTTGAAATTAAATACCATGTATATCATATTGACGATATAAACTCGATTGATTGGCTAGAGAAGGATATTTATGTCAAAGATACGGTAGAAGCTTTGAACCCGAATAAAATATTCGAAAATAAAAAGCAAATTTTAAACACTGTTCACCAATAAAAGTATAAGCCAATGCCCTCTGTAATTTAGTTGATACAGAGGGCGTTTTTTAGTAAATAATAAATTATAGCGATTTTCTTACTATATAAGTGCACCTAAGTTTACTAATATTACAATCCTTTTGCATTAAGTCATGGATATTTAAACGAATTGTAATTGGTTTGTGATAGCAACTGATACAACAGTGAGATAAGATGAAGTATATAGTAGAGTGAAGTATGCTAATACATAGAGCAGAAACCATATGAATAAAAAATAGAAATGGTGGATTTATGATAGTAATAACATATAAACTAGAACATAAAAATACAGCCAAAAATACTTATTTTAAAACGAATGATATGACGTTTGGGGGTCGAATAGTATGCTAGCAAGTAGCCTGATGGAAGAGATACCCCTGGAAGAAATGATTAATTCTGTTCAGAACGGTGATATTGATGCACAGAATTATTTATTGCAGTCTTATCAGCCTTTTATTGCGAAATGTGCATCTGAGGTTTGTAAACGTTATATTAATCCAAAGCGTGATGACGAGTACAGTATTGGTCTATCTGGATTTAACGATGCGATGTTTTCTTATTGTGCTAGCCGTGGAAGTACCTTCCTGTCCTTTGCAAAAATTGTAATAAAGCGGAAAATTATAGATTATATTCGCGTCAATAGTCGAAGACCACATCCCATTTCATTGGATGAAAAATATGATGAGGAACAGATGGAGAATCCGGTTGAAGTGATTGTTACAAAGAAGTTATACCAATTTGAGCAAGATAGGATTCGTTGTAGAGAAGAAATTATGGAGTATAAAGAGAAATTACATCAATATAAATTGACGTTTTCGGAACTTATCAGGGTTTCACCGAAGCATAAAGATGCAAGGGAGTCTGCAATAAGAACAGCAAGAATTCTTTATGAGGATCCGAAGTTAAGTGAATACGTTTATAGAAAGCGGAAACTGCCAATTAAAGATTTAGTAAATAAAGTAGAGGTTAGTAAGAAAACGTTGGAACGAAATAGAAAGTTTATTTTAGCGATTTTTATTATTTTAAGTGAGGATTTTATTTACTTAAAGGATTATCTTAAGGATGTGGATAAGAGAAAAAATTAATGAAACAAACGAAAGCGTGATAAATGAAATGGAGAGGCGAAGCTCTTAATAAAAAGAGCTTCGCCTCATTTTATCCCGAATTAACTAGTATTAAGACTTCCACTTGATGAAGTTTTACTTTAAATTTCCATCGTTAATGCAGGAATATGCTTCATCGCATGGTCTATATAGTAAAGAAGATTGTCGTGAGATTCAATAATCTTTTGCTCATCTAATGAGTAATTGTAAGCGTGTAGAAAGTGATGAATCCTTTTTGACAATATATCATCGTTGGTACGGACCATTAGAACAAGTAAATCATCCCATTGTCCCCAAAGTGTGAAGTAAAGAGCCTTGTCATAATCTGGAACCATTTTTCCCCCTCCTTAGATAAGGGTTAAGAGCCTTTCCTTATATTTTTTCAATTGCTTACACCATATATTATCCCCTAATTTAATATTAAATGTCAGGACCAAAGCTGGTGTGATTACCAATAAAAGGTTAAGTAATATAAAGCATAAATCAGCCTTAGCGAAACATACTACTAGCAAACAGTTAAGGAGGAAAAACAATGACATGGAAAAAATATAGTACTGTTGCAGTGATTGCATTGGCTTTGGTTGGTTGCTCAAATACAAATGGAACACACGAAGGTGCATTAAATAGGGATGGAAATCCAGTAGAACAGACAAGGTACTACAATAATGCTGGAGAGGGAATGACTAATGTTCGTAATTACACGAATGATGGTTACAACAATCGTAATAATGTGAATGATGATTATTACAGAAATATAAATAATCGAACAGGTGAAAACATCAATCACAACACTAATCATAATGAAACTCGCTACCATGTAGCAAAAGAGGCAGCAGATAAAATCGTTAAAGATGTCAAGGAAATCGATCGTGCATATGTATTCACATCAGATCGTACTGCATATGTTGCTGCAGGCTTAAAAAATACCAATATTAACAAAAATGTTAACAACAATATTAATAATGATCGTAATCATCGTAATGATGGTGCCGAATTGACAGATGATGTGAAGCATGAAATAAGTAAAATCGTTAAATCTGTTGATAAGAATATTGACAATGTATATGTTTCCACAGATCCAGATTTCTTTGACCTAACGAATAGATATGCGGAAGATGTAAGAAATGGACATCCTGTTGAAGGATTCTTTGATCAATTTGGTAATATGGTTGAACGACTATTTCCACAAAACAAACGATAAGATAGGAAGGGTGCCCTCAATATGGGGGCGCTCTTTTTTGTTCGGAATGTCGATTTCTTGGGAAAGCATGGATATTGCTCCGAGAAAATGGGTATCAACGGTAGAACAGAAATATCACCAGGAGCACAGAAATATTAGCTAAAGAATACTTCTATTATCAGGACATAAATAATTCACCAAAAAAATCTATTTCTATTAGCAGAACCACAGAATACGCAATTTTACTTCGGAAAAAATATCTCCCCAATCCCAAACGTTTACTCGATAAATACAATAATTTTTCTAGTCAAAAATTGGAACATATGGTATGGTAATACATATAATTCATATTAATCAAAGCTATTTACTAAGGTTATAATATGAATGGAGTTGAAAGAAAATGGGACGAGAATTTATTGAGATCTTTGAAGATTGGGCAAAGGATTATGATGAAAGTGTAGCTGGCTTGGACCCACAATATAGCGAGGTTTTTTTGAACTATGATGGAATTTTAAATCAAGTTGTAGCACAATCGACAGGTACAGTTCTTGAATTCGGTGTTGGCACAGGTAATTTATCTGAAAAACTAATGCAAGCGGGCTTGGATGTTATTGGTATCGAGCCATCAAGAGCAATGCTTGATATTGCAAAGCGAAAACTGCCGGAACTTACATTATTGGAAGGTGACTTTCTAACCTATCCAGCTGTTGAGGTGCCGATCAATACAATTGTAAGTACGTACGCATTTCATCATTTAACAGATGATGAAAAGGCAACTGCTGTTAGACAATTCCAAGAAGTGCTTCAGCATAATGGAAGAGTTGTCTTTGGAGATACGATGTTTGCATCGGAACAATCTAAGCAAGCAATGATTCGTGATGCGGAGGATAAGGGATTTTCTGCATTAGCAGAAGATTTACAACGGGAATATTATCCCATCATCAATACAATGGAGACAATATTTTCAACACATGGTTTTGATGTGGCGTTCAAACAGATGAATAACTTTGTATGGATTTTGACAGCAATAAAAAAAATGAACGAATAGTTTTAAAATGTAAAGAGGGGATATGGGATGGCCATATATAATTCGATACATGCGTTAATTGGTAATACTCCATTATTGGAAATAACGAAATTCTCACTTCCAGCTGGGGTCCGTTTACTTGCGAAACTTGAATATTTAAATCCTGGTGGCAGTGTGAAGGATCGACTTGGTGCAGAGCTAATCAATGATGCATTAGCAAGCGGCAAGCTAAAAGAAGGGGGAACGATAATCGAGCCGACAGCTGGAAATACTGGGATTGGATTAGCGTTAGCTGCCTTAGATAAAAACGTAAATGTGCTCTTTTGCGTACCAGAGCAATTTAGTTTGGAAAAGCAGCAAATCATGAAAGCGCTTGGTGCAACAATTGTGCATACTCCAAAAGTAGAGGGGATGGTTGGAGCAATTAAAAAAACAACGCAATTACTGCAGGAGATTCCGAATAGTTTCTCACCGCAGCAGTTTGCAAATCCGGCAAATCCAAGGACATATTATAAAACCTTAGGGCCAGAAATTTGGGATGATTTAGCAGGAGAAGTCGATATTTTTGTTGCTGGTGCGGGGTCTGGTGGAACGTTCACTGGAACTGCTGCATTTTTGAAGGAAAAAAATCCAGCTATCCGGACAGTTATTGTCGAGCCAGAGGGATCGATTATCGCGGGTGGTGAAGCAGGTCCCCATCGTACGGAGGGAATTGGCATGGAATTTATCCCAGACTTTGTGGATCAAACTTTATTTGATGGGATTTACACTGTTGCCGATATGGATGCATTTCAATTCGTAAAGCAATTAGCTGAAAAAGAAGGATTGCTTGTTGGTAGCTCTTCAGGATCGGCTATGTTTGCAGCATTGCAAGAGGCAAGAAATTCAAAACCAGGTACTACAGTCGTAACGATTTTTCCTGATGGCAGTGATCGTTATTTAAGCAAAAATATCTATGGATAGAAAAGTGGAGGGAACCCAAGATGCGAGCAAAGACAAAAATGATTCATGGTGGAATTACGAATGATGAAAAAACAGGTGCAGTATCCGTGCCGATTTATCAAGTAAGTACGTACAAACAAGATGGTGTGGGAAACCATCGCGGATATGAATATTCACGGACAGGTAACCCGACAAGACATGCACTTGAGACAGTCATAGCGGACTTGGAAAATGGGGAAGCTGGATTTGCATTTGGTTCAGGAATGGCAGCAATTACATCGGTAATGATGCTGCTTAATTCACATGATCATGTAGTGATGACAGATGATGTATATGGTGGGTCCTACCGATTAATGACGAAGGTGTTAAATCGATATCACCTTGACCATACTTTTGTTGATACAAGTAATCCGGAGACAGTGGAAGCGGCGATACAAGAAAATACGAAGGCAATTTATATTGAGACACCAACAAACCCTTTATTGAAAATAACCGATTTAGAGAAGATGGCAACGATAGCGAAGCAGCATGATTTATTGTTAATTGTTGATAATACATTTGCAACTCCATACTGGCAACAGCCATTAGATCACGGGGCAGATATTGTGTTGCACAGTGCAACGAAATATATTGGTGGACATAGTGATGTTGTTTCTGGTTTAGTTGTCGTCAAATCAAAAGAGCTAGCCGAAAAAGTCCATTTCATCCAGAATTCTGTAGGTGCTGTCTTAGGGCCACAGGACTCTTGGTTATTAATGCGTGGGATTAAGACATTAGCATTACGAATGGAAGCAATTGAAGCTAATACAAAGAAAATTGTAGAATTTTTACAAGGGCATAAGAAGGTCTCAAAGATTTATTACCCTGGACTCGAAAGCCATGCAGGGCATGAGCTTGCGAAAAGACAAGCATCCGGATTTGGTGGAATGATTTCTTTCGATGTTGGTAGTGAGGAAATGGCAGAACAAGTACTTGGTAAAGTGAATTATTTTATTTTAGCAGAAAGTCTTGGTGCCGTTGAAAGTCTAATCTCTGTTCCAGCAAAAATGACGCATGCATCAATCCCTGAAGATAGAAGAAAAGAGCTAGGAATTACGGATGGCCTTATCCGTGTTTCTGTTGGAATTGAGGATGTAGACGATTTAATTGAGGACTTAGAGCAAGCATTAAGATAAACAAAGGAAAGGACGGCTGCTAGCGGTCCTTTTTCTTTTGGTAGAAAAATTTCATATCGAGCGACAAAACAATAAATCGAGTGACAGAAAAATTAAACCGAGCAACTTCACACCAGAATATAATGATATTTAAGTGAGGAATATTAGAAATCCTCCATTCTGAATGATGTTACACTTTATGCTATACTGAAAAAAAGAAAAGTAACAATTAGTGGAGCGAGATATGATTCTTCAAAGCTAAATAGGAAATTTAATTACAATTCAAATTGGAGGTAGACTAAATGAGTGAAAAAGCATTAGCATATTTGAAAGATAATAGAGAGGAACTGTTAGCAAAACTAACGGAATTCCTATCGATTCCAAGTGTAAGTACGGATAGTGCAAATAAACAAGATGTACAAGCTGCTGCAGATTTTATTGTTACATATTTAAATGACATTGGATTTGAAAATGTTGAGAAACAAGCAACTGCTGGACATCCGCTCGTATATGCAGAATATAATCAAGCAGGACCGGATGCACCAACCGTTTTATTCTACGGCCATTATGATGTGCAGCCTGCTGATCCGATTAACGAGTGGGTAAGTGATCCATTTAAACCAGAAGTAAGAGATGGCAGACTTTATGGACGTGGGACAAGTGATGACAAGGGACAAGTATTTATGCATCTTGCAGTATTTGAAGCCTATATGAAAACAGAAGGAAAGCTTCCACTTAATGTCAAGGTTTGTATTGAAGGGGAAGAAGAAATTGGCAGTGAAAATTTATATGACATTTTGCATGATAAGAAGGAGCAATTCAAGGCCGACTTTGCAGTGATTTCTGATTCTGGTATGGCTGAAACGAATCAGCCGACAATCCTTTATGGACTAAAAGGCTTTACAGGAATTGAAATTACAGTTACAGGCCCAGATCATGACTTGCATTCAGGAATGTATGGTGGCGCGATTCGTAATCCGATTATGGCTTTAAGTCAAATTCTTGCATCAATGAAGAATGAAGATGAAGTGATTACTGTTGATGGTTTTTATGATGATGTCGAACCAATTACAGATGAGGAAAGAAAATTAATGGAGCAAGCGCCTGGCGAGGATTTCGTAGCATCAACTGGTGCACCTGCAACCGTATCTGAAAAGGGCTACACTGCAAAGGAACATACTATGGGGCGCCCAACATTTGAAGTTAATGGTATTTACGGCGGTTACCAAGGAGAAGGAACGAAAACAATTATCCCATCTTCTGCAATAGCGAAAATCACATGTCGTCTTGTTCCAGGACAAGATCCAGAGAAAATTCAGGATTTATTGGAAACACATGTAAACAAGGTTGCGCCAGCAGGAGTAACAGTTAATGTGAAGAAAGAAAAGCTCTCATCAAAAGCATATAAAGTTGAACCAAATCATCCATTAATTACAAAAGCAGCAGAAAGCTATACAAAAGCATTTGGCAAGGAAACAATCTATATCCGTATGGGTGGTTCGATTCCTGTAGTTGAATGGATCGAAGCAATTTATGATATTCCAATTGTATTATTAGGTTTCGGTACACCTGAGGATCGTTTACATTCACCAAATGAAAGCTTCCCACTAGACAGCTTTGATAAAGGGATGGAAACATTAGTATATTACTGGCAAATGGTGAATAAATAAAAGAACAATAACGGAAGCGCCCGTTTAGCGAGGTAAGACCCACTAACTTTTTAGAGCTTGCGCTAGGCGTGATCTATCCCGGTAGATAAAAAAATCTAACCGATATAAAAATTCCGAGTACTGTACTGCAAGAAATATATGAGCAAAACGCCCTTCCCAATTCCCTCCTGTTGGAATAGAGTAAAGTAGCCTTTATAATAAGGAGGGAATGTAATGGGTAAAGATGGTGGTGTAGGTTACGGCTCAGGTGGCTTTGCGCTTTTAGTCGTATTGTTTATTTTGTTAATTATCATCGGAACTGCTTATACAGGCGGTTACGGTGGGGGATATTATTAATATGTAACAAAGAAGCAGTGGGGTAATCTCCGCTGCTTCTTTCATATGTCATCATTTCTCACTACATAAGTGCAACCAAGTCTTCTAAAAGCGAACTCGACCTTCCATCTCTGCATTAAAGGTTAAAATATGATAAACTTAAGGGTGGCTATTAATGAATTAATGAAATGGACATAGAATAAAGGGTATAGGTTTTTCTGTTTAGCAAAGGGGAAATGTAATATCACCTTCTCACTGCATAAGCAAAATGAATGGTTGGGCTAAATCCTAGTTTTCTGAGTAATGGAAAGGAAGTAATTAGATGATTACACGAAAGAGTAAACGTGAGATTGATCAAATGCTTGCGGCAGGAGATTTACTTGTAAAATGCCATAAAGAAATTGCAAAGATGATTAAACCAGGTATTACAACAATGGAAATTGATGCATTTGTTGAGGAATTTCTAGCAAAGCATAATGCAATCCCTGAACAAAAGGGGTATAATGGTTTCCCAGGTTCAATATGTGCATCGATAAATGATGAAATATGCCACGGTTTTCCCCGTGATGAACATTTAAAAGATGGGGATTTAGTAACCATTGATATTGTTGTCAATTTACATGGCGGTCTTGCAGACTCTGCTTGGACATATGCTGTAGGTGAGATTGATGATGCTGGTAAACGGTTAATGGAAGTAACAAAGAAATCACTGTATAAAGGAATTGAGCAAGCACAAATTGGCAATCGGATTGGCGACATTGGCCATGCAATTCAAACATATGCAGAGGGAGAAGGGTTCTCCGTTGTTCGTGATTTCACTGGTCATGGAATCGGACCAACCATCCATGAAGATCCACATATTCCTCATTATGGATTACCGAATAAAGGATTGCGCTTGAAAGAGGGTATGGTTATCACAATTGAACCGATGATTAATGAAGGTGCATGGGAAAGTAAAATGGACGATAATGGCTGGACAGCAAGAACAATCGACAAAGGACGTTCTGCACAATATGAACATCAAATTGCGATAACAAAAGACGGTCCATTGATTATTACTGACCAAGATAAAGAATAAAGAACAAGGTAAAAGGAGGCTATCCGGTTAAGATAGCCTCCTTTTATTAAGTAGTAATGGTTCCTGGACATAATTTAATTCAGCAGCAAGATATATTTACCGAAATGAGCCATTATTTACTAGCCTTTCTTCCACCAAATAATATTGTAATCACTGGACTCAATAAGCAGAAGAAAGCAAAAGGTAAGTAATCCAGTACTGCAATACCAAGCACATCGGCAATGAATACGCCACAGACACTCCAAGGAACAAGCGGATTAATTACAGTTCCAGCATCCTCTAAGGTTCGTGACAATGCTTTATTTGGAAGCCCGGCCTTCTCATAAATTCCTTTATACGTTTCACCTGTCAATAAGATCGACAAATATTGCTCCCCAATCAACACATTAATCCCAATTGCTGTTGCTGCCGTTGAAATAATAATCGATCGTACCTTTCTCAGCTTCTCATGGAAGGAAGAAAGGATGCTTGGGATGATTCCCGTAACAAATAATAATCCACCAAATCCTAGTGCTAATATGACAAGTGAAATGGTAAAGAGCATGCTACTTATACCACCTTTGGTCAGCAGCTCATTAACGGGTTGGAAATCTGTTATACCAACATAGCCATTAAACCAAATGGACCAGATTTCTGGCCAACTAAATCCATTCACACTCCAAGCCAGAATCGTTGCTGATAAGCTGCTAATCGCTAACGAGATAAAGCCAGATAATTTGAAAATGGTACAGCATACGAGAATGAGTAATGGAGTCCATGACGTCCAATTAATTAAATTGGTTGAGAGCAATGCATCCTGATATTCTTGCACACTTTGCGGCGATGCCGTTTGATCTGGTGAAAGGATGACATAAATAATAAATGAAATAATGAATGCAGGAATCGTTGTCAAGCTAATATGTTTAATGTGTTCAAATAAATCAACACCAACGATATTGGAAGCAAGGCTCGTTGTATCAGATAATGGTGACATTTTATCACCGAAAAATGCACCAGATACAATGGCACCCGCCGTTATAGCAAGTGAAGCATCCATTGCATTCGCAATACCGATAAAAGCGACTCCTACCGTTGCTGTTGTTGTCAACGAGCTTCCTAGCGAAATGCCAATAATTGCAGTCGTCGCAAAAACAATGCCGTAAAACCATGTCCCACCAATGATGGAAAAGCCAGCATTTATTAAGGCAGGAACAGTCCCACTAATCATCCAGCTACTAATGAGCACACCAATCAGAAAGAAGAGAAAAACAGCCCCCATACCAGAGCTTGCCCCAGCAACCATTGCTTCTTCTAAAGCTTTAAACGAAATTTTGCGCATAACGCCATAAGCAATTAACAGGAGGATTCCTAGTAATATTGGAATATGTGGAACAGCCTCCAAGCCAATGATGAAATAACTAATTAAACCAACGATGATGATAAAGAATATTAAGGACTCACTTACTTCTGGATGATGTTTTGGTTTAATTGGAAACATGAATGAACCTCCTCTAAAAATTAGATAATATGTACAGAACAAAAGCGGAAGTCTCGCTACAGCTTTAGCGCTGGAGCTGGACGTGGCTGTTCTCGGCAATTAAGTTATCCATAGCGTGCAATTTTATAGTTTCCTAAGCAATAAAAAAGCCTCGCCCCTATGAAAAGGGACGAAGCTTAACTCCGCGTTACCACCCTAGTTGATGAAAAGCAACCTTTTCACCCACTTATCGATACAATCCATCAAACGAAATGTGTAATTCAATTATCTTCTGCCAAAGCTTTCACCAACTACTTTGTCTCTAACCGCTGCTCAAAAATAATCTACTATGCATTCTTGGATTTCACTATGTAATAATATGTTAGTATAGACTATACAACCACATCACTTTATTTGTCAACAGCATATTTATTGAAATATTGTCTATTCAATTGTTGGAAGCTTCATTATTATACAAGATACCACCTTTATCTACTTATGCATTTATTGCAGAATAACGTTAAAAAAGCCGAGCATGCTCAGCTTTTATGTTGCGAATATGGCTCAATATGGATTTGTGCATGATATATATTATGTTTATTTGCTAAATGATTTTCAATTCGTTCTGTAATTTCATGGCTCTCTTCAACATTCAGGGATGGCTCAACTAGGATCGTCACATCAACTAAAGTTTGGTTTCCATGAAGCCTTCCTTTCACATCGACTACCTCTTTCACATCTCGATCTTTGAGAATACTTTCTGTAATCTTATCAATTTGCTTTTCGTCGAAACCATCTGTAAGTGCATAGGTTGCCTCTTTGAAAATATCCCAAGCGGTGATACAGATAATCACACCAACGATTAATCCAGCCAGTGGGTCCAACCAACTTAAGCCAAACTGCGCACCTATAATTCCGATAAAGGCACCAATACTTACGAGCGCATCGGAACGATTATCTTGGGCAGCTACATATAATGCCCGGCTATCCACCTTTTTAGAAAGATTTAGATTGTATCGATACACAACAAACATAATAAGAGCAGCACCTAAAGCCGTCCAAGCGGTTAATAAATTCGGTTGTGAAACTTCGCCACTAATGATTTTTTGGAAGGTATCAATAATTACTTGGATGCCTACAACCATCATAATAAATGCAGCAAATAAGGATGCAATTGTCTCGGCACGGTAATGTCCATAATGATGATCTTTATCAGGCGGCTTTCTGGAAATCTTTAATCCGACTAATATAGCTATGGATGCAACAACATCTGTTGCATTATTTAATCCATCTGCACGTAATGCATCTGAATTACCGATCTGTGCAATGAATAATTTCATTATAGACAAGAAAACATATGCAATAATGCTGATCCATGCACCTTTCTCTCCCATTTTTAAATTCTCTCGATGATTCATATGGCTCCTCCACCTTATTTGATTATCGTTAATGTTGTTAGCTTAGGCAAACCTGTTCCCCAATTCAAGTTCAAACAAGCACTCTTGTAATTAATTTTTTTGGTATGTAAGAAGGTATGTTTGCTAAATTTTTATTAGCAGTATTGCTAGTCTAACAAATGAAATGCTAGTGGGTCTAGAGAAAAATAAGAGGTTGAAGGTATATGTATTGACGATTGCTAAGTTTGTTTAGCGGGGGAAAAACTTAACTTTTCCATTATCAAATCATTTAAATTGCAATTGTTCTAAAAGTTAGCGATAATAGAAAAAAGGAACAAAGGGGGTTGTGTTCCATGAAAAAGGAGAAATTAGTTTACCGTTTTTATCGCTATGATGGTGAAGTCCTTTATGCAAGACGTGAAATACCATTTGAAATTATATTGACATCTAGAATGATACTAGATGAATTATGTTTCAATTGGAATAAAGCAAAATTAATAACAGAGATAGATCATGCGATCGAATATGGTAATAAAGAGGCATTTCTACAGTTAAGTGATGAATACAGAAACTATATCTGGGAGTAATTGTTCAAGGGTTTGTAAGCCTTACTATTATGGTGAGGCTTTTTGTGAAATGGGATAGAAATTCGATCAATATTTATCCGAATTAACTGGCTGTAAGACCCCCCTTCAAGAATACGAGAAAAATCAAGAATTGTAAGTGGAGGATCAACAGAAAGTCAAAATCCCGATTCTGTTCAACTAACATTAAGTGGGGGCGGATATTACCCCACTTAATGAAGTTTCACTTTATGAGAAATTTGTTACAATGGAAAGGTAGTTTACCGATACATAGGGGAGGAAGAGAGAATGGATTTTCGTGTTGAAAGAGATACATTAGGGGAAATAAATGTACCTGCTGACAAGTTTTGGGGGGCACAAACCGAACGGAGCAAACAGAACTTTCCAATTGGCAATGAGAAAATGCCAAAAGAAATTATTGATGCGTTTGCTATTCTTAAGAAAAGTGCTGCAAAAGTAAATCAGGAGCTAGGTTTATTAGATAGTAAAAAAGCTGAAGCGATTACCTTCGCTGCTGACCAAATATTAGCGAATAAACTTAATGATCATTTTCCATTAGTTGTCTGGCAAACAGGGAGCGGCACACAGTCGAATATGAATGTAAATGAAGTATTAGCTTTCGTAGGAAATAAATGGTTACAGGAAGAGGGAAGTAATTTAGTTCTTCATCCAAATGATGATGTAAATAAATCACAAAGCTCCAATGATACGTACCCAACGGCAATGCATATTGCCTTTGTTCTAAAGCTTGAGGATACCATGTTACCAGCGATCACTGAATTAAGAAATACGCTGAAGCAAAAATGCGATGCATTTCAGGATGTAGTGAAAATCGGTCGTACACATCTTCAAGATGCAACACCGTTAACACTGGGGCAAGAAATTAGCGGCTGGCATCGAATGCTTGAAAAATCAGAGCTATACATCAATGAAAGTGTACAGCACTTAAAGGAATTAGCGCTTGGTGGAACGGCGGTTGGTACAGGATTAAATGCACATCCAGAGTTTTCTGATCTGGTTGCCAAAGCAATTAGTGAATTTACTAAGAAAGATTTCATTTCTGCTGCGAATAAATTCCACTCTCTAACGAGCTATGACGAATCAGTATATGCACATGGTGCGCTAAAAGCTCTTGCAGCAGACATGATGAAAATCGCGAATGATGTTCGTTGGTTAGCAAGTGGACCACGTTCTGGTATTGGCGAAATCACGATTCCTGCCAATGAGCCAGGTAGCTCTATCATGCCTGGGAAGGTAAATCCTACTCAAAGTGAAGCCGTGACAATGGTAGCTGCACAAGTAATGGGAAATGATGCAACGATTGGCTTTGCGGCTAGTCAAGGGAATTTTGAGTTGAACGTCTTTAAGCCTGTCATTGCGTATAACTTCCTACAATCGTCTCAATTACTAGCGGATAGCATTCGTTCTTTTGATGAAAGATGTGCACAGGGGATCGAACCGAATTATGAACAGATTGATAAAAATCTACATGGATCACTCATGTTGGTTACAGCATTAAATCCGCATATTGGCTATGAAAATGCTGCTAAGATTGCGAAAAAGGCATTTATTGATAACTCAACATTAAAAGAAGCGGCAGTAAAATTAGAACTATTAACAGAAGCAGAATTCGATGCATACGTGAAACCAGAGGAAATGACCTATCCAAAATAAGCCATTACTAGCTATATACAAAGAAACTCGCGAAAAATTCGTGAGTTTCTTTGCGTTTAAGAAATAATAAAATGAGGATGGTGATCAACCGTATCCTAAAGCAAAAGATACTGTGGAGCTTATGTCGCCTCTCTAAATCGCTAATCCGAAACGTCATGCTTTGTTAGATAACGAATTGGAATTCTATCTACAATTTACCAGTAGTTTTTAGTAATAAGATTTTCTATACGGTGAACAATAGTATTACAGAAGGAGGTGAGAAACACATGGCTAATAGTAATTCAAACCAATTATTAGTACCAGGAGTGCAACAAGCACTTGATCAAATGAAATATGAAATTGCTCAAGAATTTGGTGTTAACTTAGGTCCTGATTCAACTTCTCGTGCGAATGGATCTGTAGGCGGAGAAATCACGAAACGTCTAGTAGCGACTGCACAACAACAACTTAATGGTGGTCAATACTAAATAAATATGGCTTAGAGGAT
This sequence comes from Oceanobacillus arenosus, assembly GCF_003369575.1. Taxonomy (GTDB): domain Bacteria; phylum Bacillota; class Bacilli; order Bacillales; family Amphibacillaceae; genus Oceanobacillus; species Oceanobacillus arenosus. Next base: position 146,665 of record NZ_PIOC01000017.1, read on the forward strand.
AGGGCACAGTTCCTATCCTCAATAATATGTACATATAAACGTAGAAAAAGAGGCGGTCGTTACTACCGCCTCTCGAACAATTACTTAATTCGCAACTCTGTTTCGGAATCGAAGAAATGCACTTTATTCATATCGAATGCAAGGTCTAGATTCTCGCCACCTTTAATATCGGATCTTGAATCCACTCTTGCAATAAAATCTTGACTATCAATAGAAGTATAAAGATATGATTCTGCACCCATTAGCTCGGCGACATCAATCTTTGCCGTTATTTTTGTGTCTGGATTCGCATCGATAAACAGCTGTTCATCATGAATATCCTCTGGACGAATTCCTAAAATGATGTCCTTGCCAATATATCCATTTGCGCGAAGGACTTTTAATTTTCCTTCTGGTACTTCTACTTTTATCTGACCCATTACAAAATGGTTTTCATCAAGTTTTCCATTTAAGAAGTTCATGGAAGGGGAACCGATGAAACCGCCAACAAAAACATTATCTGGAAAATCGTAGACATCCTTTGGTGCACCAATTTGCTGAATTAAACCATCCTTCATGACAACAAGTCTTGTGGCCATCGTCATTGCTTCTGTTTGATCATGGGTTACGTAAATCGTTGTTGTTTGTAATCGTTGATGAAGTTTTTGAATTTCTGAGCGCATTTGTACCCTTAATTTTGCATCCAAGTTAGATAACGGTTCATCCATTAAGAATACTTTTGCGTCCCGGACAATGGCACGTCCAAGTGCAACACGCTGACGTTGACCACCAGATAAGGCTTTTGGTTTACGATCTAAGTAAGATTCAAGACCTAAGATTTTTGCAGCATTATTTACGCGTTGATCGATTTCTTCTTTTTTGAATTTGCGTAATTTTAATCCAAATGCCATGTTATCATAAACATTCATATGCGGATAGAGTGCGTAGTTTTGGAAAACCATCGCAATATCGCGGTCCTTTGGTGCGACATCATTCATTTTCTTATCATCGATATATAATGCACCATCGGAAATTTCCTCAAGCCCTGCAATCATTCTAAGGGTTGTTGATTTACCACATCCAGATGGTCCAACGAAAACGATGAACTCCTTATCCTGAATATGTAAATTAAAATCATCTACTGCAATTACATCTTTATCGTATCTTTTTTGGATATTCTCTAGAACTAACTCAGCCATTACTATTCCCTCCATTTATGTAAGCGTTTTATTTATTGTATATCAAATTTTGGAAATGGGTAATGGACAAGGTGCACAAATATATGCTTAATCACTGTGCATGATTGACAATAAACCTAAATAAACGATGATTGCCTGGTCAAATCGCCGAATATCGATTCCGGTTTTATCTTTGAATTTATCTAATCGGTACTGCAGGCTATTGCGATGCATATGTAATATTTTTGCGGTAACGGACGCATTTAAATTATTTTCAATAAATGTTTGTAACGTATGAAGCAACTCTTTATCCGTAACTAAATCTTTAAAAATTACCATAATAATCTCATCGCGGAAGCGTTTATCTGTTTGCTCAATAAAGCCATGAATAATTGCGTCAGTATAGGTAATAACAGGTTTTTCAGAAAAGGAAAATGCCTGCGTACTACTTGTGATAAAATTAGCATACAACTGCTGCAAATGTTGAAGATTATCTAAAGTAGGACCAACGAAAAATTTAATATTTACATATAGATCACTCATTAATATATCAATAATCTGTTCATAGGAGATAAATTCCTCAATTGTATCGCTGAGCTCTTCGATGATTATTCCTTCATGCTGGTTTTCCCAGATGATGGGGACTGATTTTGTGAAGAAATCCTGGATTGCTTCCTTAAATTGTAACGGTTTCATTTGGTTTTTGGTCATTTTGAAATAGACGAGGCGAAATGGTGAGACAGTCTCATCGTTTTCATTTTTCTTTAGCCTATGTATCCATAACTGCTCCTCTGGAGTTGGCTTTGGAATAGTAATGGTATAGGGAGATAGCAGCGTTGATAAAAGTGCTGTGTCGTGTTTCGTCAGTTCTTGTACATCAATCCCAATAATTTCCTGATCCGGTGTAATAAACCACTGGTAATTATCTGGAATATCAATAATGTTATCTTTAAGAGTAAATAAACTAGGAAAAATTTTCCTTAGATCTTTTATCATTGAAAAACTCCTTTTCATAAGTTAAACGTACGTGAAATCTGATTCTTAGCTGAAAATGCATGTAAAAATTGGTTTATTGTCATCCTTTATCGTCTTTGGACTTTTAGCAAACGCTATACATATTTTCTTTCATTTGCTATATTAAACCTATAGTTTAAAACCAAGGAGGTAAGATCATGTCTAATATTCATGATAATGCACATAGTTTAGAAAAAGCAATCCGCGAGAGTGAAGAATTTCAGAATTTAAAAACAGCTTTTGAAACGGTAATGAAAAACTCTGAAACAAAGCAAATGTTTGATGAGTTCCGCGATACACAAATTAGATTACAAGAAAAACAAATGCAAGGCTTAGAAATAACGGAAGAAGAAATTGAAACTGCTCGTAAAGTTGTAGAGCAAGTTCAAGCAAATCAAGATATTTCTACGTTAATGGCAGAAGAACAGCATGTAAATGAGTTGATCAATGAAATTAGCAGAATTATTACAAGTCCACTGGAAGATCTATATGGCAATCCAAATAATTTAAATTAATCAATCTGAAATAGAACATATAGAAATTCTTTACTTAACATGATGTCAATAAAGGTTCAAATAGCAGAAGCCAAAATGAATACAGAAGGGCGTAGTCTAATGCTAGACTCCAAAATTGGACTTGTTCACGTCATACACTCTCATTCGACTTTCTTTCGCATTTACACCTTTTGTTCAAGGCAGAATAAATTGCTCTTTTACTACCCACTTATTCATTGTGCCTTGACAAACAATTTTGTAAAAGTAATAAAAGGTGGGCTTAGCATTCGTTGCTACGCTCACCTTTTTATCGCATAGGATACAATAAAATTTGATGCTGTGGATAACTTAATTACCGAGAATAGCCACGTCCAGCTCCAGCGCTTAAGCGTTAGCGAGACTTCCCTCACCTCCGTAATCTAAGTCAACCGCTTACGCTCCCAAAGAGTTTCCTTTATCTCAAAAGGCAAGGAGAAGTTCGACTAAGTTCGCCACTTCGTGTGGCAACGTCGAACCACCCCACGTCCTGTGGGGCGCAGTCCGTACACAGCTCAAACGGGCGCTTCCGCTTTTGTTCCGGATTTTCTATATTTTGAGCCCCAATTGGCAGCCGCAAAATGAATCATTCCATTAGCGTTGAAACAAGACTAATTTACCATCTGCAGTGACACAACGATGGGTATGCTTACTATAATTTAGCTCCTCTAATTTCTTTAAGCCAATCTCCTTTGCTCCAATATTATTAGCAGCAGTAAATGAAGCATCATATAAATTTTTTCCAGTTTGATCGAATACTGTTAAAAAGTACTTTGCCATTATATTAGCTCCTCTCTAAAATGAAATCGCTTTATTTAATAATTATAATTCATACAATACATATAGTGAAATGAAATGGATTTAAGGTTACTTGACCATTATGGGAATATATTGTAAATTTAGTTTTGAATATTTATTGTATACTTATATTATTCAACTCGAAGTTATAATAAATATAAAATGAAACTATTTACCAGTTCTAACGTATGAATTAATGGGAAGGGGAGAATAATTTGACATTATTATTAGAAAACGTTACGAAACGCTTTGGTGAACATACTGCGGTTAATAATCTATCACTTGAGATTCCGGGAAAGGAAATATTTGGTTTTCTAGGAGGAAATGGTGCTGGAAAGACAACAACTTTTCGAATGATTCTTGGACTGTTGGATAAATCAGCAGGCAATATCTCTTGGAATGGGGAGCAAATTAATTATGGAAAAAGTAATATGATTGGCTACTTACCTGAAGAAAGAGGGCTATATCCAAAGCTGAAGGTCAAAGAACAGATTATCTATTTAGGTCGATTGCGTGGCATGGGAAAGCAAGAAATCGTATCGGAATTAGAAAAATGGCTAGAACGGTTTAAGGTTCCGGAATACATGGATAAGAAAGTGGAAGAATTATCAAAAGGAAATCAGCAGAAAATCCAGTTTATTTCTGCAGTGATACATAAACCGAAGCTATTGATATTGGATGAACCATTCTCTGGGCTTGATCCAGTCAATGTTGAAATGCTAAAAGAGGCGGTCCTTGATGTGAAAGATAGTGGGACATCAATTGTGTTCTCCTCACATCAAATGGATCATGTTGAGGAAATGTGTGAGCATTTATGTATTTTACAAAAGGGAAAACCGGTTGTCCAAGGCGCATTACGAGAAATTAAGCGCTCATTTGGCAAGAAAAACTTAATTGTACATGCAGATGGATCATTAGACTTCTTAAAGGAATTTCCGGGTGTCGTAAGTTATAAGAAAGTGATGGACGGCTGTAAATTACAAATCAAAGATGAAGAAGTGTCGCAGGAAATTTTACAGGCACTACAAGGCCGAGGTTTCATCCGTAAATTTGAGCTTGAAGAACCTTCATTAAATGATATTTTTATCGAGAAAGTGGGTGCTTCTTATGAATAAGTTTTGGATTATATTTGCGCACACATATTTGAATAAAATTAAATCAAGAACATTTATTATTACAACTGCACTTTTTGTATTACTAGTTATTGGGTCAGTTAATATTCAAAACATTGTTGCACTATTCTCCGATGAAAGTAAAAATCAGATAGCGGTTATTGATCAAACAGAAGGCTTACTTGCACCATTAAAATTAGGGATCGAGAATGTAAATGAAGATGTAGAAATCGTTGCATATGATGGTACAGAAGAAGACGTAAAGACAGCTGTTCAAGATGGAGAATATGAAGCTGCACTTACATTATCATTAAACGATGAGGGTCTTCCAGATGCAACTTATTTTACGAATGATATTGCGAATACGGGATTACAGCAAGCAATCCAAGAACAACTACAACAAATAAAGGTTGGAATTGCGATTGAACAAGCAGGATTTGATGAAGCACTCGTATTATCGATTAATGAGGCAGTATCCTTTCATACGGTTGCACTTGATGAAAACGCAAAAACATTAGAAGAAATGTTCCAAGCACAAGGTGTTGTATACATTATGGTATTTCTCATGTATATCGTTGTTATAATGTATGGAACGATGATTGCAACTGATGTGGCAACGGAAAAATCCTCTCGGGTGATGGAATTATTAATATCGAGTGCATCCCCAGTAACCCATATGTTCGCAAAAATAATCGGAATCGCACTGGTAGGGTTAACTCAAATTGGAATTATCGTTGCAGTAGCAGTCGGCGTTATTTCCTCACAAAAGGATGAATTAGTAGGTGGATTTTTAGATGTGTTCGGGTTCCTAGATACTCCGACATCATTAATTGTATACGGAATTCTATTCTTTTTACTTGGCTATTTATTGTACGCAACCCTTGCGGCAATGTTGGGATCTCTAGTGAGTCGATCAGAAGAAGCGAACCAAGCAGTCACACCATTAATGATGTTAATTGTGATTGCGTTCTTAATTGCAATGTTTGGTCTAACAATGCCGGATTCAAGCTTCATTACGGTTACATCGTTTATCCCATTTTTCACTCCTATGGTTATGCTGTTAAGGGTTGGGATGCTTGATGTACCATTTTGGGAGATTGCAATGTCGATTGGTATTTTAATTGCGACGATAATTATCCTTGGATTACTCGGTGCCAGGGTATACAAGGGTGGGGTACTAATGTATAGCAGTGCTAATCCATTAAAAAGTATGATGAAGGCAATCCAATTATCGAAGAAGGAAAAATAATGGGAAGGATACAATAAGTTAGTCTAGTTGTTAAATAGAAATAACATAAAAATATTTGATATAAGTTAATTATGTTGAATGAAGGAAGATGACCATTAATGAAGAAAATTGTTTGGGTTATCATTACTTTAGGAATAATTCTTATAGTAAATTGGAGTTCAGCTATAATGTTTAATAGTAATTTTATCGAGTGGTCATTTTTAACAGGACTTGCAGCAACAATTTTCATTGGTTTCTTTAACTCATCTGGTGGATTTATGTCCGATTTGGCTGATTCAAGGCTACAAAGTGCGAATAATGATGAACAATGGGCTGCCATTGAAGTGCGGACAAAAATTGATAGACAAAAAAGGAGTTTCCGACCTACAACTTCATTTTATGTTGCTTTAAGCTACACAGTAATCGCTGGAATAGCATCTTTCATTTACTACAAAGATTTTCTAATCAATTAATCCAATAAAGAACAAAAGCGCAAGCGCCCGTTTGAGCTGCGTACGGACTGCGCCCCACAGGATGTCGCGTTTTTAACTGAGCTTCCTTTAGGAGGTGAGGGAATTCTCGCTACAGCTTTAGCGCTGGAGCTGGCTATTCTCAGTAATTAAGATACCCACAGCATTCAAATTTTGTTATTTCTTAGAAGATAAAAAAAGCAAAACTCTCTAATCAAAAGTATTAGAAGTTTTGCTTTACATATCTAGTATTCATTCCAGACCCTCTTGAAATTTGCTTACTGCTTTTCCATCAACAAATTTCACGCCTATTAAATCAGTGCCATAGTTATGGGATCGACTATATCGCCACCAATTTGCTTCAACCTTCGTAACCCCGTTTTCCTCTAGTTCTGAATGAAATTGAGGTGAGATATCACCCATTAGAGACATGACTTCCTCATATGTCATTCCACCATTACCTGAATCTGGGTCTCCTAATTCAATCTTTTCTAGATTCTTGAGGGTGACATTCTCGTTTAATGTTAATTCCTCATTAGTATCTTCTGCTGCCTCTTGACATCCAACTAAAGCAAAGCCAATAAAAAGGATAATAAATAGCACTATTAATTTTCTATATTTCGTTTGCATCGTTTTGAAACCTCCATTGTAATGATCGAGTTCCTATTCTAAATTATACGGATAATAATGATAATTAGCTTCATTTTATCAGGGATAATTCCATTTTATTGCATTATTTAGATAAATTCATTTTAGTATACGATAGCTAATGCTTCAATTTGTTTCCAATAGAACGTGCATTCTACCTATGAGTTTGCTAAAATAGAGATAACAGTTTTATATGATTGAGGGTGAAAGCATGGGAAGGCAAATATCATTCATACATGCGGCGGATTTGCATTTAGATAGCCCATTTAAAGGATTAACAAGTACACCAGAGGGGATCTTTAAAGAGATTAGAGAAAGCACCTTTACTGCAATGGAACGTCTAGCGACAGCCGCAATTGATAAACAGGTAGACTTTGTTCTTGTTGTTGGTGATTTATTTGATAATGAAAAGCAAAGTCTGAAGGCACAAGTTCGGTTAAGGAGAGCGTTTGAAAAATTGAATCATCATGGTATAAACGTTTACCTATCCTATGGAAATCATGATTTTATTAATGGGAATCGCTATCCGATTGAATACCCTGAGAATGTATATATTTTTCCGGATGAGAAGGTAGCGTCCTTCATCTACGAAAAAGATGGGGTATCAATTGCTGAAATATATGGGTTCAGTTATGAAAATCGGGCTGTATTGGATTCCAAGGCAACAGAGTATAAAATTAATCATCCACATATTCCATTTCATATTGCAATGCTCCATGGCAGTATTCAAAGCAATACAGAGCATGATGTATATGCACCATTTCAATTAGGTGATTTGCGGGAGGAAAACTTCGATTATTGGGCATTAGGTCATATTCATAAACGGGAAATCTTGAAGGAAGCGCCAAACATTGTCTATCCAGGAAATATTCAAGGTAGAAACCGCAAAGAAACAGGGGAAAAGGGCTGCTACCATGTAGTCCTAACTGAGTCGAATACGGAAATGTCTTTCCTCCCACTACATGCAATCGAATTTGTTACCATGAAGATTGATGTTTCCGAGTGCGTGACAATAGATCAAATCGAAACGATTATACAAGCAAAGCTAGACCAACGAGTAGCAACAACACCACAGCTCATTGATTTAAACCTAACAAGTAATCAAGCGATTGTGAAGCAGTGGGAAAGTGATAAGCTATTAGAGGAAATAATCGAGTTAATGAATGAAACAATGATCAATCAACGAAATTGGTATTATTTTTTCAATCTATCTGTAACACTGTACACTTCAGAAGCAACCGATTTTCAGGATGGGGAGCATTTTATCGGTGAATTATTTCGCTATGCGGATGAAGTAGAGAACTATCCATTTCTAAAGGAGCTATACCATCATAAGCAAGCTAGAAAATATTTAGATCCACTATCAGATGAAGAGGATCAATGGTTAAAATCACAAGCAAAGCAATTATTAGTGAATGAGCTTTTGAAGGGGTGAAGTGATTGAAATTCATCAATGCGACGATTTATGGATTCGGAAAATGGGTCGATTATTCGATTGACTTCACGAAGGAACTCGCAATTATCTATGGTGAGAATGAATCTGGGAAATCAACAATTCAGCGTTTTATCGTATTTATGTTATTTGGTTTACCACCAAAGCAGCGTTCTTTCTATCAGCCAAAAGATAGCGGGAAAATGGGAGGAAGACTGACGGTATATGATGCTGACATCGGAGAATATACGATTGAGCGCCAGGATGCGGTGAGAAATGGAGCGGCAATCTGCTATACCGAGAATGGGGAAGAATATGATCAGGCATGGCTGCAGGAAAGACTAAGTGGGATGACACTTCAAACGTATCAGTCGATTTTCTCATTTTCAGCAATCGATTTAAGTGCAATTAAAGAAATGAAGGAAGCAGACTTGAGCGATATGCTTTTAAGTATTGGTTTGACGGGATCCGCTACGATACATAATCTGGAGAAGCAGTTAGAAAGCAAGATGGTAGAATTATTTAGGCCAACAGGGAAGAAACCTGCGATTAATAAGCAATTGGAAGCATTAGACGCACGAATGCATGCATTACGAAGCTTTCAATCGAATGAGGAAACTTACCGCGATAAGAAAATCATGATTGAGCAATTAACAGAGCAGATGGAACAGTTGCAAACATCCTTACAAGATGAGAAAGCCAAACGATATAGCATCGAAAGACAACAGCAGGCATTGCCGATTATAAATGATTATCAAAAGTATGTAGCAACATTTGCTTCCTATCCAGAGGAAATCACTTTTCCAGAGAAAGGGATTGAACGTTTAGAAAAAGTAAAAGAAGCGATGCTTCCATTACAAAGTCAACAAGCAGTATTAGAGGGAAATGAGATGCAACATAAGCAGTTGCTTCAGCAGCTCGAACAAGAAAGATCAGAAGCTATATATCAAGCTGCACAGGAGATTTTAGCGGATAGAGAATCTGTCTTAGCATATGGCAAAGCGTTAGAGGATACCGAAGCCAATCTTCAAAAATTGACTGCACAAATAGAAGCGGAAATAAACCGGTTGAATATTGGCATCACTCAGGAGGAAGTCACGCAATTCTCATTCCCATTTCATGTTGAGAATACATGGATAGAACTAAAAAATAATGTAAATCAGCTCATCGGCGAAAAAGAGCAGCTACATTTAGAAGAAATTCAGTTGAAACAAGAACGAAACTATATATTAAACCAACTCCAAATGCTTGAAGGTGAGCGCTTATCTGAAGAAAGGGTTCATGAACTACAGCACATCATTCATTCGCATAAAGAAAACGACTTAATACAAAAGTTACGAACCGACTCAAATATAAAACGACAAGAATGGCAGCGGACGAAGAAAGTGAGGACAAAGAAAATGAACCATCTCCTCTTTGTCTGTGTTGTTCTTGCATGTTTAGCGGCAGTGACTGGAGTTATCACGGATAGTGTGTGGCCCATGTATGTCATGCTTACTTTCCTTCTTATTGGTGGTTTACAATGGGGATTTAGAAAGTATACGATGAAGGAAATCGAGCAGCTGATGAATGGCGAAAGCGATTCATCTGAAAGTGGGCAGCATACAGAAGAAGAAAGAGTAGAGACAGAACAGCTACTATCGATGCACCACAATGCTCTAAGAGAGATCGAATCACTTGAAGCTAAGGCTAAGGAAAATGAAATCAACCGTTTGAAATTTGCTAATCGAAGGCGTGCATTTGAGGATAAGGAAGCAAGATTCCGTAATCGTATCGAGGATGAATATGTGGCCTATCCATTTCTTAGACAAGTTAAAATTGCCTATTGGCCAGAGCTCTTTCATAGCTTGAAGCATCTGTTTAATATGGTAAGGGAATATGGACAAGCAGAAGAGAAGCATATACAACTAAATGATAATCTGCATAAGTTTGAAGATGAAGTCGATCAATTTTTTGCGGAAAATAATTGGGAAATGAAAACTAATTATACATTACGAACGAAACTTGAAATCTTGGAGTCCTTTATAGAAAGCGAACAAGAAATAGCAAGGCAGATGAAACAGTATTATCATATACTTAAAGAAAATGATGAGAAACAACAGGAGATGCTACAAAAACTAGCAACCTATGAAAAGGAAATTGAGATATTATTTGAAGTTTCTGGAGTAAAGACGGAAGAAGCCTTCTATCAAAAGGCTGCACAACGCAAAGAAAAGGCAGAAATCGAGCGGTTAATCGAAAGGACGATCAATCAACTACAACTAATCTTCTCAAAGCAAGCATGGAAACAATATGCTGAAGACAATCAGGATGTACACACACTAGAAGTAGAACGAGTGAGGACGAATGAAAGAATCAAACATATCGAGCAAGAAATAGATACTGCACGCAAGGAACTAGCAGCGATCCAGGCATCGATCGCAATTATGGAATCGTCTGAATCCTATTCCGATAGCATCTATCATTTTGAGATGGAGAAGGAACAGCTGAATAAACTAGCAAAAGAATGGTCGATATTAAAGATTGCAAAGGAAATGCTTGTTGAGACAAAACAAGCATACCGCAATAAATATTTGCCGAAAGTAATCGAGAAGACCTCGCTCTACTTCCAAGAATTAACAGGGAACACGTATCGGCGCGTATATGCACCAAATGATGACAAGCCGTTTCAGGTAGAACAGGAGAGTGGAATTCGCTTTTCGATTCATGAGCTATCACAAGGGACAATCGATCAATTATATGTTGCCCTGAGACTTGCAACAAGTTTGATTTTAAGTGAAAACCATCGGCTGCCATTTATTATTGATGACGCATTTGTCCATTTTGATTCGGTACGAACGAAGCGAATGATGCGGATCATTGAAGCCATTGCGGCAGAACAGCAGGTAATTGTCTTTACGTGCAAACAGGAAGTTGTGAAAGCCTCTGACGTAACTACAATGATTCCGTTATCTAAAATAAGCTGAACCCTGCTTAGTAGCTGTGGTATGCATGATTGATGTTCGCATTTCCTCGCAAATAGTGATAAACTATTTGCAAATTATAATTAGGTGGAGGGCACCAAATTGCCAGACAACAAAGAAAAAGAAAACTGGGATTTATATGAAGAAACCATTGACAGGTTTATCCAAGTAATTGCAAAAAACATGAACTTATATGGGATCACACCATCGATTGGACGATTATACGGTGTCTTATATTTTTCGGAAGATCCAATGACATTAGATGATATGCGTGAAGCATTATCGATGAGCAAAACAAGTATGTCAACAGGTGTACGCACACTATCTGATATGAAAATGGTGGAATCTACTTTTAAAAAAGGTATTCGCAAAGATCTTTATCAATCGGAAGAGGATTGGTATAAATCCTTTACTTCATTATTTGGCAACCGTTGGCGGAAGCAGACTGAAACGAATATTGATGAAGCGGAAGAATCGATTGAGAAGCTGGAGCATTTACTTCAGGAAACAGAGGATGAACAATTAAAGAACAGAATAAAGCAGGATTTAGAGAAACTTCATTATGCTAAAAATTATTATGATTGGTTAATGAAATTTATCACGGTTATGGCATCGGGAGAAATCTTTAACTATATACCTAAAAATCAATAATTGGATACCGAATTGAAATCGACAAGCACTGTAGCTTGATTGCTATTAATTTCAATTCCACTATAGGGAGGGGAAAAGGATGAAGAAAGGCATAGGTTATACATCGATTGGTGAAACCTTCGATGATTTTATATTAATCAAGGATGCAACAAAGGGTACAGCAAGTAATGGGAAAGCATTTCTAACGTTGATATTAAGAGATGCTACGGGAGAAATTGAAGCTAAGCTTTGGGATGTATCGAAAGAGGATGAAGAATTATTCGTACCCGAGCAAATTATCAAAGTAACTGGTGACGTAAATCAATTTCGTGGAAGGTTACAGCTTAAAATTATCTCTATTCGACCTGCGCAAGTTACAGATGGTGTCCAGGTTTCTGACTTTATTGAGAAAGCCCCGATTGATAAGGAGGTTTTATCTGAGAAGCTAACGGAAGCGGTATTTGAAATGGAAAACCCAACGATACAACGGATTGTTCGGGCTTTTATTAAAAAATATCAAGAAGAGCTACTCGTATACCCTGCTGCAACTAGAAACCATCATGCATACTCATCTGGTCTGGCACACCATATTGTTAGCATGCTGCAAATTGCTAGGGAGTTACATAAGCTATATCCGCAAATAAATAAGGATCTATTATATGCAGGAATTATCTTGCATGATATTGGCAAAATTAAAGAGCTATCAGGAATTGTTTCCACTAGCTATACGTTGGAAGGGAAACTACTTGGTCATATTCCAATTATGGTTGAGGAAATCGGGATGATGGCAAAAGATTTAAAAATTGAAGGAGAAGAAGTATTAATTCTCCAACATTTGGTGTTAAGCCATCATGGGAAAGCAGAGTGGGGCAGTCCGACACCACCACTCGTTCGTGAGGCAGAACTCTTACACTTCATTGATTTAATTGATGCAAAAATGAATATGCTAAATTCGGCATTAAATAAAGTGAAACCAGGCGAGTTTACAGAACGATTATTTGCGATGGATAATCGAGCATTCTATAAACCAACCTTCGAAGAAAACTAACCAACAGTGATAATTTTCATCCTTTGTTCATATAGTTTAGTATAGATAGTTGGACAAGGAGGCTAGAGAATGATTGCTGGAATGCCTTGGTGGGTTATCGTTGTTGTTGCATTAATTTTTGTCAGTGCATATATGTCATTTAAGGCAAGAGTTGCTGAAAGTAGATTGGAACAACAATTCATTGAACGTGAGGGAAGAATCTACATTGAACGGATTGAAAGTGAACGGGAAGCAAGAGAAAATAGAAAAAGGGAAATATCGAATTAATATTTCGCTTGGAACGAATACTGATAGAATTTAGTGTAATAGATAATGAGTTATGAACCGCTGGACCTAATGAAAATTAAGTCCAGCGGTTCTTTTATAATTAATTGCATAATTTAAATAAACTGCGAGCTAGTTGAAGTGATGGGTGCTCTCAGGCAAGTCGCTCCAGAAATACACTACGCTTTCCGCGGGAACAACGAAGATGCTGAGACCGAGATCTTTCTAGGTACTTAGTTCGAGCTTCATAAAGAGAAAATTATATCTCGAATTAGCAATATATAAGGATAATATGAATATAAATACCTAAACTAGTATTTATACCTAATCATTCTCCTACTTTTAGCTGATACTAGCACACTGTTTAATATGTTAGAATAATTACAGTTTTGAGAAATGGGGGGAGAAATTTTGAGAAAGTTAATCATGTTACTTACTACAATGATAGTAACCGCACTGATTTTAAGTGCCTGTGGAAGTGAAAAGGAAAAAGAACCAGCAAATGCTTCGGAAGCGGATAATAAAGAAAAGGTAACGCAGGCAGAGGAAGAACCAGAAGAAGAGCTGGCTGAAGAACTAGAAGAAGTAAAAGAGGATTCGGAAGATCAGGCTGATGAGATTAGTAGTACGGAGGTAGCTACAACTGTTTTCTCAGAACTAATATCATATATGGAAAAAGAAACGGAGGGTACAGCGAACGTGATGTTTGAAAATGCTGAACCTCAAATACATACAATGGAAGATGTATCGGTTTCGCTAGATGCATATACATTAGTTGAACTAAATGATTTCCATACCGATTTCAGTATTCCATTTAATGATGAGACAGATGGCGGTGTTATCATGGCCCAGTATACTGTGACAAATAATAAGGACGTGGATGTATATTACATGCCTGCATTATATATGTCCTTTACGGGTGCACCAAAGGATTATAATAATTATCGCGATTTATTACCTCTTGAGGGACAACTACCTACAATGTTAGCGCCAGAAAATGATTATTTATTGAAAGCCGGCGAATCTGTTACAGGGTATTATACTTATCCATTTGGTAAAGAGGATTTAACTACTGTTTTAGATGTTTCTACTGCAACGGTGGCGGTTCCAGAACCACTATTAGAAAAAGGGGACCTCAGTACTTCATTCGGGAAAGCTGGTAAGTTCACATTAAGCTTAAATGAAGCTGGTGCTGAAAAGGTTGCTGCTAATGCTGCATTTTATCAAGATAGAGTAACAGCAGAAGATATGGGTGAAAAAACGATGCTGGAAGAAGCTGATGATATTAATAAAAGTGAAGCTATAGGAGATGTTAATGTTACTCTTGATGGCTATCAATTCACAGAGTTTACTCCTAATGAAGTAGAAGCTCCACGATTTGAGAATTTTACAAATGGAATTGTACTTTTAACCGTGAAGTTTAATTTAGATAATAAAGGATCAGAAGCAATTGGTTTAACTTCTACGCCTTCAAGGTTAACGGTGAATGATGGTGCACAGTATATGCTGGAGGAAGGAATGCTTCTTGACTATAGCTACGATGATTTAATTGAAGCAGGGAAATCTGGGGAGTTATTGCAAATATATACTTTGGATAAGGAACAATACGATAAGATTTGGAAAGATAAAGCGTTTGAAATAGAAATTGGACCTTTTAAAAATCAAGATGCGAAAGATATCTCAAAAGGAAAAACAGCTAATTTTGAACTATAAGCTACCAAAAAATAAGAGGCCGTCCATTGGACGGCCTCTTATTTTTCAATTATTACTCTGCTTTTTCATCAGTATTTGCTTTCTCGCTAGTATCTGAGCTTTCAGCATCTTTTGCTGCATCATCTTCAGTAGTAGTATCTTTATCAGTTTCTACTTTTTCAGCAGGTTTAAATAAATCTTTAAATTCTGCGATTTTTACATCAACATTTGCATCTTCAATTAAGCCTGTTACTTTTTCTTGTAGTTGTGTTTGATCTACTTTACCAGCAACTAGCTCACGACGAAGTTCATCTTTTACATCTTCGAATTTGCCAATGCTCTCTTCTTTTTCACGAACGTCATTTACTTTAATAATATGGAAACCGTGTTGTGTTTGAACAGGATCACTGATGTCTCCAGGCTTCATACTAAATGCCGCGTCTTCAAATTCAGGAACCATTTGTCCTGTAGAGAAATAACCTAAGTTACCGCCATCCTCAGCTGTGCCATCTGTTGAATATTCTGCAGCAAGTTCAGCAAAATCTCCGCCTTTATCAAGCTTTGCTTTTACTTCTTTTGCTGTTTCTTCATCTGCAACTAGTATATGGGATGCATCTACTTCTTTATTCTTCTTATCATATAGTTCTTGTAGTTCTTCATCCGTTACTTCAACATCCTCAGCTGCTGCTTGTTCTTGTAGAAGAGATATCTTGATAATATTACGTAATGTATCTTCATCACCAAATTGTTGTGTGATTAACATATCATACTGTTCACCGTACATATCTTTCATAGCTTGGATTTCTTTATCGATATCTTCTTCTTTTACTTCATAATTATCTTCTAATACTTTTACGGTAACCATTTCTTGAAGCATGCCTTCACCGTATCTTGTTTTTAATTCATTATAAAATTCATCCTGCGTTATATTTCCAGCACTTGTTTCGACGACAACTTCGTCATTTGAACTACAAGCACCTAAAGTTAATACACTTGCTGATAACGCTGCAGCGATAATTAGTTTCTTCATCCATTAACACTCCTAATCTGTTTCGTACTTCTATTTTCACACTGATTAATATACCATACTTTAATATAAAATAAATAGTCAGATACTGTTTTCCTTAAAAATACCTTTATTCTGCCACATTCTCTTATAAAACTTGAATATCACCTGCTATTACACGGCAATCTAAGTTGCCCTGATTCGTCAAGAAAGTTTTTCTACTTGTTAACTGCCAACAAAAAAAGATCTGAAATACTCCAGATCCTTAGTTAGTCTTCATTAATATATCCAGCCCATCATGCCCCTTTTCGATATAGGCAGTCTTTGGAGCTTGGATAATTTGCTTGATATACCAAAAGTCGATAAAAGAAATACCGATATGGAGACAGGTAACAAGCAAAATATATACATAGTAGTCTGAAAAGTAGAAACTTGAAATAAGACCTGGTAAAGTTAAGAAAATCGTCGGTGAAATTGCTACGATAATGGCTGTTTTCTTTGTTAAAAACGATTTTACATAATAGTTAATCGGTAATCCGATTACTTTTGATTGATTGAAAGTAAGTTTTACTCGTTTCTTCATTACAATTAATGGTAGAATATGCATAGACATATGCAATAATGGTAACATGCAAAGTGTGATAATAAATGGTATGGTTCCAGCTTCGTCCACATAATGTACCCCATGAATAATGGAGTATGGGACGTAGAGCAGCATAAAAGTTAAGATAGCTACTAATGATGATGAAATAAATAGACGATTATGTCCAAATTCTTTTGTTGAGCTTACTGATTTCCAGCAATTCATGACGATCCTCCACGAAAATTTATGAAATATAATAATGCCACTTGAAGAATAATAGTCCGTTTGCGAGTAAAAATCAATAGCTTTTTCAATAATTACGTGTAAAATTTAGTACATATATAGAATAGGTTCACTGCAGCAAGAAATAAAGCGTTTTACAACGAGATTAATAAACTAATTTAGGTTTTTTGGGGGGATTGGATTGAAAGAAATAAAGAAAAATGATCCAACTTCATTTCATATTCATTTACTTTCTAAAATTATTGATATGGACGAGTATCCATTTATCAAGTTAATCATCGAGAATAATATTACATTTGAAGAATATAAAGAATTGATGGCATTTCTACATAAATTAAATAGGGAATTTGCAGAACAGAAAGAAGAAGGGCTCATGGATTTCACGATTCTACTCGTTCGCTTTGCGGGAATGTTGAATGAAAAGTTAAATCCGGATCAAACCATTGAGGCATTAAAAAAAGAAGGGTACTTTCCTTCTTTAATGGATACTTTTATTGAAATTATTGAACGTGATGAGTCAAAATATAAACGAGGATAAAAGATTATTTGTTTATATTTTGATTCATTTCATTAAATAGCTTCTCTATTTGTGTATGAAAATAGAGAATATTATCCAAGCGATTGATTAACTGTTTTTGTTCGCTGGTAATAGAATTCTCTTTGCATTCTACTTCAATCTGTTGTTTAATATCTTCGAGACCATCATGCTGCTGATTTGTCGCTTCAAGCCATCTACTAATATAGGAATTCATAAATGTCTTGAATAATTGTGAATTTGCTTTATATAAATCCTTCCTTATTCCCTTCCTCCATACGCGTGTAACAAGATTTAGCTCCGAAAGACTTCGGATATTTGTACTCATGGAAGTCTTGCTCTTCCCTAATGCTTCACTCATTTCATCCAATGTTAAGGCCTCTCCTGAAAGATAGAGGTAGGTAAATAAACGTGCCTCTAGAGGAGTTAACCCAAACATTTCTATTGTCTTAGAAAATTCAATGATTATTGTGTCTGTTATGTTTGTATTGTCTGGTGTAACCATAGTATCCTCCCAATCTTATCTATATTAAGAGTACACTAATTCTTATTTTAATAAAAATGGACAATTAAGCCGAATAGTGGAGCATTTGTGAGGAAATCAAAGGATGACGTATGTATTTTACGTACAGTTCAAACTGTACGTAAAATACATACGTATATGACCGAATATAAAGTTTGAAATTAATATATACAAAGTTTACACTTATGAAGTGGATTGTTTATCCCGGTTATCACATTTGAAAATAATAATCAAAGAGGTGAAAAAATGTGGCAGTAATAGAAGTAAAAAATCTAACAAAAGTATTTGGGAAAAATACGAAGCAAGCGCTAAGGCTTCTTGATAAAGGCTTAACAAAGGAAGCCATATTAAAAGAAACAGGAAATAGTGTTGGGGTTAATCGGGCCACATTTAGTGTTAAAGAAGGCGAGATATTTGTCATAATGGGCTTGTCTGGAAGCGGTAAATCAACCTTGATTCGCTTGATTAATCGATTAATTGAACCAACAGAGGGAAGTATTTTAATCGATGGTGAAGATTTATCAAAAATGGATAAAAAAGCACTTCGTAATGTTCGAAGACAAAAATTGAGTATGGTATTCCAGCAATTTGCTTTGTTCCCACATCGAACAATCCAAGAAAACGCGGAATACGGATTGGAAATACAAGGTGTTCCAAAAGAAGAACGGCAGAAGAAGGCGAAAGAAGCACTGGAGTTAGTTGGACTAGGTGGTTACCTTAATCAGAAGCCAGGTCAACTTTCAGGAGGAATGCAACAACGTGTAGGACTTGCACGAGCATTAGCAAATGATCCAAAAATATTATTAATGGATGAGGCATTTTCTGCGTTAGATCCGCTTATTCGCAAAGATATGCAAGATGAACTCCTCGATTTACAATCAACAATGCAAAAAACAATTCTATTTATTTCTCATGATTTAGATGAGGCATTGCGTCTTGGTGATCGCATTGCTTTGATGAAGGATGGTGTCATCGTTCAGATTGGTACACCAGAAGAAATTCTTGTTAACCCGGCAAATGATTATGTGGAGAAGTTTGTGGAAGATGTTGATCGTTCGAAAATCTTAACGGCACAGCACATTATGAAGCGTCCAGAGGCAATCTATATTGAAAAGCACGGACCACGTGTTGCATTGGAAAGAATGCGTGAGACTGGGATATCAAGCATTTTTGTTATTGATAATAGACGTAATTTACAGGGGTATATTACGGCAGATGATGCTTCAAATGCAATCAAAAATGACATTAGTGATTTGAAAAAAATTATAAAAACAGATATTCCAAAGGTGGAAAAGGATACAGCACTACATGATATTTTTGCAATTATTCATGACTCGCAAGTTCCAGTTGCTGTTGTTGAAAATGGTAAACTTCTGGGAATTATTGTACGTGGCGCTGTCATTGCAGCACTTTCTGGAGACGGTGAGGTGAATTTAGAAAATGCTTGATAACTTATTAGATTTCGTACCAAAGATACCAATCGCTGAGGCGACAAAAAGCACCACAAGATGGTTAACAGATACGTTTGCATTTTTATTTGATCCAATTAAGGAATACTTTGGTTACTTTATGGAATTTGTCTCAGAGGATTTACTAATGAACATTCCACCCGTTATTTTTATCTTGATTGTTGCTATTCTTGCATTCTTAATAACTGGAAAGAAATTTGGATTAGCAGCCTTTTCTATTGTAGGGCTTTGGCTGATTTATAATCAAGGTCACTGGGAAGATTTAATGAATACTGTAACACTCGTAATTCTAGCGAGTTTATTATCGATAATTATCGGTGTTCCAATAGGCATCTTAATGTCGAAAAGTAAGATAGCAAATGCGATCATAACGCCGATTTTAGATTTTATGCAAACCATGCCTGCATTTGTATATTTAATTCCCGCGGTTGCGTTTTTTGGAATTGGTATGGTACCAGGGGTATTTGCATCCTTAATTTTTGCAACGCCACCGACAGTGAGATTTACGAACTTAGGTATTCGCCAAGTATCGAAGGATTTAGTTGAAGCGGCGGATGCATTTGGTAGTACAGGTACTCAGAAATTATTCAAGGTTGAACTGCCAATGGCAGGACCGACGATCATGGCTGGAATAAATCAGACGGTAATGCTTGCGTTATCGATGGTTGTAATTGCGTCAATGATCGGTGCACCAGGTCTAGGAAAAGAAGTTCTATCATCCTTACAACGTGCACAAGTAGGACCAGGTTTCGTTGCTGGTATAGGAATTGTAATATTGGCGATTATTATTGATCGCTTTACACAAAATTTGAATAAGAAGAAAAACTAATGATTGGTAATTTCCTAAAGGAAAATTCTAATATAAATAATTTATTGAAGGGGAGATTGATTGTATGTTTAAGTTCAATCGGAAATATGTGGCATTGATAACAGGTCTGTTATTGATTTTGTTTATTGCAGCTTGTGGATCAAATGAGGAATCAGACTCAAGAAGTGGTGAAGATGCTGTAGCAGATAATCAAGAAATAACATTAGCGTACGTTGAATGGGATACAGAGCGAGCTTCTACACATGTAGTAGGTAAAGTATTGGAAGATTTAGGATATGACGTTAAAGTAACACCTTTAGATAATGCTGTCATGTGGGAAGCTGTAGCAAGTGGTGAAGCGGATGGAATGGTTGCAGCTTGGATGCCAGGTACACATGCTGCTCAATTTGAGGAGTATGGTGACCGTGTAGTTGACCTGGGAGAGAATTTAGAAGGTGCTAAAATTGGATTAGTAGTTCCATCCTATATGAACGTAAATTCAATTGCTGATTTAACGGATGAAGCAGATATGACGATTACTGGAATTGAACCAGGTGCTGGTGTTGTTGCAGGAGCAGAACGCGCAGTTGAAGAGTATGACAATCTAGAAGGATGGACAGTCCAAACTTCTTCGGGTGGTGCGATGACAACTGCTTTAGGTGAAGCGTACGACAATGAGGAAGAAATTATTGTCACTGGATGGAATCCACATTGGAAATTCCAAAAATACGATTTAAAATATCTAGAAGATCCTAAAGGTACATTTGGTGAAGAAGAAGTTATTAAAACAATGGTTCGTGAAGGTTTAAAAGAGGATATGCCTGAAGCATATCAAGTGCTAGATAACTTCTATTGGACACCGGAAGAAATGGAAGAAGTTATGACAGCTATTCAAGACGGTGCAGATCCTATAGATGCGGCAGCAACTTGGGTTGAGGAAAATCCAGAACGTGTTGCTGAATGGACGGAAGGCGTTAAATAAGTTAGAAATCACAACAAACAGAGCTTTCTCAAAATGAGAAAGCTCTGTTTGTTTATCTTATTGTTTCTTTACCTTTTCCTCTAAATCTTTAATACTTGTTTCAATTTGCTCTAGGTATTTATGAATATTTTCCTGGTGGGGTTCAACGGTATCTTTCCAATCTTCCACTGATTTTCTAATATCTTGCGTAAGCTCCTTAATTAGGACAGCTCCTTCTTTTGAGCTTTCTCTAAATTGCATTTTGAGTCGCAATCCGTTTGCTTTTAAGTTGGTTAGTAAATGTTTGAGTTCCAATCCTTGAACTTTAACTTGGTCACGAACAGTTCTTCCAGATGAAGGCGCACTTAATAATGTAACTGCTGCACTAACTGTTCCCCCAACGACAAGACCTAACACGAATGATTTTGCTTTTACCATAATGTATTCGCTCCTTTCTATACTCTTATTATACCCTTTCTCTTTTCAGCTTACGAGTAAACATCTTTCAATTTGTAAAATTTTTCACAAATTACGCAAACTGGAAGAAAGGAAGGCAGAAAATAATCCTCTGACAGTGTGGTGCCAGAGGATTATCTGTAATAACATATCAGGTTTAATGTTAAGATATAGTAACTAAATTGGTTCGTTTGATAATCCCTTGGATAATTGGATAAATCACAACCATAATAACCGTGTTTAATGCTGCGGCAGGTAGGATAGCCGTTACGAATAATGCAATAAATCCACCCTCACCTAAACTAGCAATAAACGATAAGACAAAAGCAAATATGGAACCACTTATGATCGTACCAATAAAGGTTAATATAGGAGCACTAATAGCCGTGTTTACTTTTTTCTGTACTAATAAAAATAATGCCATGATAACAAAGGCTGTAATTGGTTTATCAATGATATTCGCAATTTGACCACCTGGAGCACTAGTTGTAAGTGCAGAAATTATCCCAGATACTAGTGATAGAAGTAAAACATATTTTGCTTTAGGAAATAGGAAAATACCGATAAACATCATGGACAGTAGTAGGTCTGGTTTTACTCCAGCAATTGATAATCCTGGGATTGCAGCATGCAAGATGGTGCCAATTCCCACCAATAACGATAAAATAATTAAAACTCTAATCTTCATTTCTACCTCTCCTCATCTCAAGCTCAGCTTTTAATTCCCAACTGTACACTCATTGTCAGCTGCGGAATACTAAAATCATTATAACAGATTTCATCGAAAATAAAAAGTGGTAATTTTCAGATAGATATATAACTTCAGAAGCTTTTTGATTTGCTAGGATATCTGAATAAAACCTCTCCGTTATCTGAAAGCTAACATGAGGTGATAATTTTGAAGAAGTTAGCAGCAATACTTATGGCAGGTTTGTTTTTGTTTGTCACTAACCCTGTAGTATACGCAAAAACAATCAATGAAGCGGATACTGAATTAACGGAAACACTAAAATATGCACTAATAAGCAGTCTCCGAAAACCAGTAAATAAAGCAGTCAGTGAAATCTATAGAGGTGATAAAAATGCACCAGATGGTCTTACTTGGGCTGCATATGACACGGATATCATGGAAATAAAACAAGTATTTGGGGTTGGCGGATTGTATAAGATCAAGTTAAAGGTTCATCCATATTATGGTGCACATAATATGGATGGGGAGGATGAAGTTGTTGTCAATACAGATGGAAAGCTATTGAGCTATAGGCATCTGAAAACATATACTAAACATTAACATATTAAAAGCGTGTTTTTGAACAGAAAATTATCAAAAACACGCTTTTCTATTTGTTGTTTACAAGGAAACTGAAAAAATAATATGATTATTTGATATTAGCATGAATCTCTTTCGCGATTTGTTGTAGATCTTCTGATGTGTATTCATCCGTATGTGTCGTCCAATTTGGTGTGTAGCCATCGCTATCTCCGTAACGCGGGATTAAATGAACATGCAGATGGAATACAGATTGCTCTGCCGCTTTCTCATTGTTATTCAGTAAGTTCATTCCAAGAGGTTTATATGTATCTTTAATTGCATTGGCAATCACTGGAATTCGGGAAAATAGCTCCTTTGCTACTTCAGGTGATGTTTCGTAAATATTCTTTGTATGGGTTTTTGGAACCACAAGCGTATGTCCTTTTGTAACTTGAGTTAAATCAAGAAATGCTAACACTTCTTCATCCTCATAGACCTTTGCTGATGGTAACTCTCCATTAATAATTTTGCAAAAAACACAATCCTCGTGACTCATTGCTCACCACTCCTCATTTTATTTTTTAATGTAACTCAATTGTATAAAGGAATAGGGGTGAATGTAAAGCCTTTCGATGTATGTCATACTAAAACGCTCTATACCATTTAAGAATGCTTAAATAACTTTTTATAATTAAGAAGCAGGTCTAGCTCGCAATGATGCGAACTAGCCTGCTTTGAGAAGACGAGGGTGCCTGCAAGCTAATGTGGGGACTGTAAACCATTTCGTTATCGCAACGAGCTGGTTTACAAAAACCTTTTTGTCAGCATCTCATTTGAGATGAGACGGGTTCTGGCAAAAGGGTTTTATTTGTCATTAGTATGCCAACACTAACACCTCATTTTGTGTTTTATCCACTAAATTCAGAGTGAATTACCGAAGTCTAACACCTCATTTTGTGTGAATTTACACGAAATTACATTAGATATTCGATCACTAACACCTCATTTATGTTTGACACAGAATTTTTTGTAGTGAGGCATCCCTGCGTCTTCAAAATTATTATGTGTAGATGTTAAAGATTTATACACATTTATTTTAAAAAAATTATTTTTAATTTATTATCGCCTTTTCAGTTGTACTCGTGTATGGAAAAACTATCAACCAAATGTTGCATAATAAATAAAATTTGTAATAAAACCGCAAAAAATGTTGTCGAAAGTTTCAGATGGAGTATACTTTGGCTTTCAGACCCTAGAAATGGTAAAATTAAACGATAATGAGGAGGTAACCTGATGGAAACATTGTTACATATAGATAATCTTTATGGCGGATATACACACAAAAACGTGTTGCACGGAATTTCATTCGATGTGTATCCAAAGGAAATCGTCGGTCTTATTGGCTTAAATGGAGCAGGTAAGAGTACAACAATCAAACATATTATCGGTCTAATGCAAGCAAAAAAAGGTACAGTCTCCGTAAATGGAAAAACATTCCAAGAAAATCCAAATAACTATCGAAATCAAATAGCTTATATTCCAGAAATGCCAATCCTATATGATGAGCTAACCCTTGAGGAGCATCTTCGCCTAACTGCAATGGCATATGGAATATCTGAAGTGCTTTTTGAAAAACGGTTGCCACCACTTTTGAAAGAGTTTCGCATGGAGAAAAAACTAAATTGGTTTCCGGTGCATTTTTCAAAAGGGATGCGGCAGAAGGTGATGATTATGTGTGCGTTCTTAATTGAACCACCATTATATATTGTCGATGAGCCATTTGTTGGCTTGGATCCATTAGGGATTCAGTCGTATTTGAATTTAATGGAAGGAATGAAAGAAAAAGGTTCTGGTGTACTAATGTCTACCCATATATTGGCGACTGCAGAACGTTATTGTGATCGTTTCATCATTTTACATGATGGGGAAATTCGAGCCATGGGAACGCTTGGAGAATTACGTACAAGCTTTAACATGCCTAACGCAACATTGGATGATCTATATTTGCAGCTAACTAAGGAAGATAGCCATGTTTAATTCACATGAATTTTATAAAAAACGATTGTCTGCACATATGAAAGAATTAGGACGCTATATGCGCTATATCTTAAATGGTCATATGGTTGTCGTTATGTTCTTTCTAATCTCTGCAACTGCATTTTATTACCAACAATGGCTTGAACAGCTCCCAGACAACTTTCCAACCGCACTTGTAATCGGAGTTTCATTAGGACTACTAATAAGCTATAGCCCAGTACGAACATTACTTCAAGAGCCAGATTTAGTATTCATTATCGTTGCGGAGGATAAGATGAATGCCTATTTCCGTAATTCCATTATTTATAGCTTTGTTGTCCAGCTTTATTTAATACTATTATTAGTTGCAGCATTCAGTCCACTATACTTTGCGGCTTTTCCTGAACGAACTGGAATGGGATACTTGCTCATACTTGCAATTATGCTCTTATTTAAAGTCGGAAATTTAATTGCAAATTGGTGGATGCTCAAGGTAAGGGAAACGAGAATTAGACAAATTGATTTATTTGCACGGACCGTATTAAATATTGCTATTTTTTATTTCATTATTCAAGGTAGTTTACTATTTGCCGGCATTATTACTGTTTTATTCGTGTTGTTATTTCTGTATGATTTCTCTACATCTAATAAGCAAGCAGGAATAGCGTGGGACTTACTTGTGGAGAAGGATCAGAATCGAATGCAATCCTTCTATCGTTTCGCCAATATGTTTGCGGAAGTGCCACATCTAAGAAATCGAACAAAGAAACGACAGTGGCTTGTTTCACTAATATCCAACCGCATTCCATTTGCTAAAAAGCATACGTATGATTTTCTTTTTCGAATAGCGTTTATTCGTAGTGGTGATTATTTAGGTATGTATATTCGATTAATCATAATTGGTGGGGTGTTCATTTATCTGATACCAAATGAATGGATGAAGGTGCTATTTGGTCTGTTATTTATCTATTTAAGTAGCTTCCAAATGATGCCATTATATCAGCATTTCCGAACGAATATATGGTTGGATCTTTATCCAGTTGATTCAGCGACAAAAAGGGATGCAGTACTGAAAATCATCCATCAGTTAAGTATCGTACACGTTATCATCTATGCGCTGCTATTTATCGTGATCCAGGAATACTTGGGATTTGTTGTTTTCATTGTTGCTGGATGCTTGTTTAGTATTGCCTTTATCAATGGCTACATTAAATCAAAGTTAGTATGAAACACATTTTATTAGTCAACAAAAAGGGCAGCCAATTCGGCTGCCCTTTTAAAGAGGGGAGGTATTATAATATCCTATTCAATTCCTGTGACAGCAGAGATCACGTCCAGCTCCAGCGCCTGTTTTCCTAGCGAGACTTCCCTCGCTTCCGCTTTTGCATTAAGCAAATCTGGGATCAGCAAGTAAACGTTCAACTTCTTCTTTGTGATGTGTTTCATCTGAAATCAAATCCTCTAGTTTAACCTTGAGCTCTGTAAGCCCTAGGTCTTCTGCTTGTTTCATCCGTTCTTCATAGCGTTTAATTGTGCTTGATTCAGACTCAAGCACCGCTTCTAATAACTCTTTTACATCCATTGGTTGAGGAACCTTCGCTGATTCAGTTGTAGGTACCCCGCCAAGGGATTTAATTTTTTCGGATAAATATAGCGCGTGTCCAAGCTCATCTGTAATTTCGTCTTCAAAAAACGGTTTTAATGCGGAACGATACAGACCAGATACGACAGATGCGCTATATGTATACTGTATTGCTGCACCATATTCATGTGCTAAATCGACATTAAGTCCTTCTATCAGCTTTTCTAAATCTTTTTCCATTAATAATCCCGCCTTAAGTGTGATATTTAGTATACTTATACAATACCCGTCAATCCCCATTTCAAAACCATAAATTAGATGAAATATAATAATTTAAATTCAAACTCGGTCTGAAGGCGGAGGAAGAAGCAATCTATGGATGGTTTTCGACTATTGCAATGAAAGCTATACTAATAATAGGTATCACTTACCTCTAGAAATCTCCTCACGAAAGGATGAAGGAATTGAAAAATGCATTTCGTTATTTTATTGCAATCGTTTTGATTATATTCGGTGCAATGCTTGTTTTAGCAAATATCGGTATGGTCGATTTTGAAATAGGAATTGCTTGGCAATATATGTATCCAACCTTTTTCGTAGTGATAGGCTTAAAATGGCTCGTTGACTATCTTTTGAAAAAAGGTGGTACCTGGATTGGAGGATCATTCTTATTGATCTTCGGAACATTGTTATTACTTGATCGATTTGAAGTAATCACCTTTAGCTTCTGGGATGTGTATAAATTATGGCCATTATTAATTGTTTATATTGGTTTTATGATGTTCGGCCGCGGTTCTAACATCGTAATTGAATATGAGTCTGATAACAAACACAAAAAGAAAAAGACCTATCATGGTTCTACTTTCTCAATCGGTAATCATGAATTTAATGAACAAAACTGGAAAGTTGAACCTATGAATTTAAAAAATCTTGCAGGGGAATATTACTTTGATTTTTCGAAAGCATTCATCCCAGAGAAGAGAATCCCTTTTGCGATACATTCATTGGCTGGGGATGTGAATATTATTATACCTGAAAATGTAGCATTTCGAGTGGATGCAACGGTGAGTGCAGGAGAAATTATGATACTCAATCAATCTGCTGATGGAATTAATCGATCGCTTACGTATGAAACCGAAAATTATGAGAATGCGGTTCAGAAATTAGACTTTAATATTCGACTTAAAGCTGGATCAGTCCGAATAAACCAAGTGTGAGGGGGTTAATAATCGATGGGGAAAGCTAGATTTTCAAGTGTTCGCTATAGTTTTATCCGTTCGCATTTGTATGGATTATTTCTAACAACGGTAACATTACTCTCGATACTATTAACCGTCCATGTCTTGTTTAGTCCAAGCTGGCTTACGGCCCAAAGTATTTTTCTCTTCATGGCGCTATATATTGTATTAGCAGCAATTATTTCACTTTATACTGGATTTAAATCAAGTAGCACGATGAAACAGCGACTGGATGCTATGTCCGTATTAATTGCCCAGTATGCGAATGGCAACTATGAAACGACCATTCACTTTATGGAAAATGATGAGCTAAGTCGTATTGCTAATGAATTGAATGAGCTAGGGACAAAGCTGCAGAACCAAGTAAGATCTTTACAACGGATGGCGGATGAAAAGGCCGATTTTGCAAAGTCAGCACATAAAGCAGCTGTCATAGAAGAAAGGCAGCGAATTGCAAGGGATTTACATGATGCTGTGAGCCAGCAGCTTTTCGCATTAACGATGATGGCAGAAGCAGCAACGAAGCAGTTTGATAAAAAACCAGAACTAGCAAAAAGGCAAATCGAGGACGTGTCGGTTGCAGCATTACAAGCGCAAACAGAAATGCGTGCACTATTATTACACTTACGTCCGGTTCATTTATCTGGTGATACATTAAAAGAAGGGGTTGAAAAGCTGGTTGTAGAGCTAGAGAGGAAAAGCCCGATCGACTTTAGGCTAGCGATTGAAGATGAATTAACCCTATCAGATACAATCGAAGAGCATGTTTTTCGTATTATTCAAGAATCACTGTCCAATATTTTACGACATGCGAATGCTTCTATAGTTGACTTAACTATAATGAAGCGGGCGAAGGAATTATTCCTTCATATTCGCGATAATGGCAACGGCTTTGATGTAACAAAGGATTCAACAAGGAAAACATCATATGGGTTAAAGACAATGCAAGAACGAAGTGAAGAACTAGGTGGTACGTTTATCGTTCGGTCGAGTTATGATGAGGGTACATATATCGATATTAGAATTCCATGTTAGGGGGAGAAGTCAATGATTCGTGTTATCGTAGTTGATGATCATGAAATTGTTCGAAAGGGAATTATCGCATACTTACAGACAGAGGATGAATTTGACATCGTTGGGGAAGCGGCGAGTGGCAATGAAGGTGCGGAGCTTATATTACAATTGAAGCCCGATGTTGTCTTAATGGATTTAATGATGGAGAATGGGAATGGTATTGAAGCGACAAAGCAGGTAATGGAACAGCTCCCATCTTGTAAAATAATCATTTTGACAAGCTATTATGATGACGAGCAAGTTTTTCCGGCGATTCAAGCAGGGGCATTCAGTTATTTATTAAAAACCTCTTCTGCGACGGAAATTGCCGATGCGATTAAGAAAGCGGCAGTCGGAGAAAATGTGATTGAACCAAAAGTAGCAGGAAAAATGATGACTAGTTTTCGTTCTGAAAATAAGAAGGCGCATGATACATTAACAGAACGTGAATTGGAAGTCTTGCTGTGCATTGGTAACGGAATGACGAATCAAGAAATTAGTGAGAAATTATATATCGGTATTAAAACAGTGAAAACACATGTCAGTAATATACTTTCAAAGCTTGATGTACATGACCGGACACAGGCAGCAGTTTATGTTCATCGGAACCAGCTTTTGTAAATTTTATGTAATTTGTAGCCTTTGTTCGCTAAATTGTCAAATTCAAGTTTCGATTTGGAGTAAACTTATTTGTGTTTCCTTTCCAGCGTTTGTATAATTACAAATGTAAATAAAGAAGAGAGGATACTTATACATGGGAAAAATAAGTAAGAAAGCGGAAAACCTATTAATGCTGATCTGGGCTCAAGCCTTTATTGCGATGGCAGGCAGCCTGTTTTATTCAGAAGTGATGGGCTATGTTCCCTGTGAACTTTGCTGGTATCAACGTATTCTAATGTATCCATTGGTTGTAATTTACGGCTTTGCAGCGATTAAAAAGGAAATCAATATTGCGTTACCAGGACTTATTTTAAGTGGAATAGGCATGCTTGTTTCTACATATCATTACTTAATCCAAAAAGTACCAGCATTTCAAGAAGTGGGTGGCTCTTGTGTTGGTGGCGTTCCATGTAATGTTGTTTATGTGAACTATTTTGGCTTCGTTACAATCCCATTCCTAGCTGGAGTAGCATTTATCGTAATTTTCGTCTTACATCTTCTTTTACTAAGCGAACAGAGAAAGAACAGAGGAGGAAACAATTAATGGGTAAGAAAATGATCATTTTTATCGGTGCAATCGTTGTACTATTTGTTGCACTATTCTTCGTAATAGATTATAAGAACAATCAGAAATTAGAAGGTAGCAACAATCCTTATGGCACGACAGATTTAAAACAGGAAACAATCGATCAGCTTGATGATCCAAACTACGGAAATCAAATTCTTCCAGATGAATTAAATGAAAAGATTACGAGTGGCGATGCAGTAACGGTTTATTTCTATAGCCCAACATGTGTATATTGCCAGCAAACAACACCATATTTAGTACCATTAGCAGAAGACAATGGAGTTGATATGAAGAAATTTAATTTATGGGAGTTCGGTGATAAGTCACCAGTAGTCATCGAATCTACGCCTACATTAGTTTACTTTGAAGGTGGACAAGAGGTCTCTCGAATTGTTGGACAACAGCCAGAGAGCGAGTTCCAGGCATTCTTTGATGAGTTTGTGTTGAAATAAGATGATTTAGAGGTGCCTGTCACTTCTCGAAGTTTGTCGAATGAAAGCGAGCGGGATATTGGTGAGTTTTACCAATATATCAACGTATTTCCGAATATATCTGTATTTTCTAGTCCGACGCTGAAATAGACCACTTTTAGAATGAACAAACCGTATGAAATTTGGGTAATGATCCCTTAATTTCATACGGTTTTATTATGCGTTCATTATCTGTTATTCGAACAAAGATTCAACTTCAAAATAATCCAACAACGGCACTATTCTACCTTCCTGATCCCATTTACGATATTGCTCAAACACAGACATTACATTATTGTTAGCCCGTACCTCGACTAAATGCTTTACAGCCAGATAACTGCGCCAATAATCAAACATAATACTGGATAGACTGCCCACATAAGAGTTGCTGCCAAAGTCTTCTAGAGAATGATTTCCGTACTTGTCTTTGAAAGCATTCACTAATTCCATTTCTACAGCTGTTATCTCGGCAAATTCCTCCTCACTAAGTAGCAATTTTCTTGGTAAATAAAAGCACATTCCTTCCTCAAACCAGATACCATCTTCACGCCTATCGTCAAATTCGTCTAAAAACAGGTCAGAATGATGGGTTAATTCATGTGCTAAGATGATAAATACTTCATTTTCAGAATAATGCTCGTAAAAGTGTTGTACATTTGGCAGCTGCTTTCCTTCTAATTGCTGCAGGAAAAGTTTTCGCCAAGAGGTTACATCTGGTGATATATAAATTAAATCTTTATTTGTGTATGCCGGTATTTGAATATTAGAAAAAGTAGTAGTTGCCAGTTCTGGTGTAGTCCAGACTACACCTTTAGGTAAATCTTTCAATTCATATTGCTCTTCCAATATTTTTTGGTAATTCTTCAGCTTATTACTAAACTGCTCGATGATCTCTTCATATTTGATAAAATCTTCTTTTTGCTCAAATGCATATATTTGTTTCAATTATGAGTGCAGCTCCTTTGTAAACGAGTTGGTAAGAATTTTAACTAACATATAGTCAGCAGTCCACTTTTGTGTCGATACAATCAAATTCTCTCCTTGTTTTTCAAAGAAGAGTCCACTTCCATCTTTTTGTTTGAAAACCCAATCGTTTTGATTAAGCATTTCCTTTATAATTTTATCAGCTGCGGCAGTATTTCGTTCGTGTATAATATACCATTCGTTACCGTTTTCGCTCGATAATTTAGCGATTTCCTTATCAGAATTATTCACTATTTCTATTACTTCTTTTTTGCTCATATTTACTTTTGGCAGGGAAGGATAGTAGAGTTTGTTGTAGAATATGAAGACCCCAACAAAGATGATTATCAATCCGGTAGCTAACAAAAGCTTTTTCATAACACACCTCCAATTTACAATCTTTCAAGAACATCATATATGGAATATTCGACAATTATTCCTAAATACCTTCATACTCTCTTGTACAGCAATCTTTACAGTTATAACGTTGACGTTCTAAATCTTTTAAAACGACTTTTATGAGGTGTTTTCCGAAACAACTACTTTCTTGGATGAATAATGAGGAAAATTATTACCATTAACTATACATAAGAAAAGAAGACGATTATACAAACAATCGTCTTGTCCATGTTTCTTAAATGCAATATTTATTCCATTTCATCGAGGACATCTCCAATGACGTCAGAGAGTATCTTTGGCTCCTTTATATTCTTCTTCTAAAGTATTATCGACACCGCCAATTTGAATTAACAATGTGTTTGGGAATAAATCCTGATTGTATATACCTCTATCTGGACCTTCAGTCATTCTGATACCACTTGAAACACCTGGATATTTATTTTTTAATATTTCGTGGAAAATTTCAGATTCGGTACGATTTCCTAAAAAATAAATCAAAAATTTATACACGTCCAAATAATGTAGCTCATAGATTTGTTCAATATCTAACTCATTTGTTTCTGCCAAAGCCATTCCTCCTTTTTGCGGTTACTTATTAATCGAATGAGCAAGGAAAAAGGTTACAATTTATGTATGGATATTTCGAATAATTATGAATTGGCTTATAATACTAGTATAAAGCATTACGGAGCAAGAGATTATAATAATTAATTATCAATTATTATAAAAAACAGCATTTTACTTATCTGAAAAATTAATGCAAGATGAAGACGGATAATAAAATTTAAAATCGATTGGATGGTGTTCTTTTATGGGTATTGATTTTCATAATCAAAATAACAGCAACACTTATGCAGCTCGGCATGCTGATAATTCGTGGATTGAAGCAGTTAAGGAGCTTGTGCCTATCAAAAATATCCAGTATGCATTAGATGTTGGATGTGGTGGCGGTATCTATTCTAAGGCATTAGCGGATATGGGCATACCTAATGTTATGGCTATCGATTTTTCAAAGAATATTCTTGAAGCCGCAAAAGAGAACTGTAAGGAATATGAGAATATTCACTTCAAACATGGTAACGCAGTGGAGACAGGGTTGGATAATGACAGCTATGATTTATTACTTGAAAGAGCATTGATACATCATATTAAAGATTTGCGTTCTTGTTTTAGCGAGGGTTATAGAGTGTTAAAGAAGGGGGGATATTATATTATTCAGGATCGCACCCACGAGGATTGTTTGTTAAAAGGCGATGACAGCCATATTAGAGGGTATTTCTTTGAGTATTTTCCAAAGTTAATTGAAAAAGAAACGAGTCGCAGGCATGAGAGTAAATTTGTCATTGAAATGCTGAAAGAAGCTGGATTTAATAATATTGAAGAAATAAAACTGTGGGAAACTAGAAGAATATATGACGATAAAGATCAACTGCTTGAAGATTTAAGCAAGAGGACTGGAAGAAGTATTTTACATGATTTAAACGATGAAGAGCTAAAGTCGCTAATAGATCAAATTGATAATGCAATATCAATAAATACGAAACTAGTTGAGAAAGATCGCTGGACAGTATGGAAGGCAGTGAAATAGTTGGGGCATCGTTATGTCCCGGCTAATTGCCTTAAATAAGAATAAAAGGATTTATATCATCTAATAGTTGCAAAATAAGGAGGAATACATTTGATTGCTTTACTTAATCTTGGCAGCCTCATCTTGGGGTTAATTGCTTGGGCACTACCTGTAATTAATTTGGCAAGATATGAAAAATCTAACAATAGATATTGGGTTTTCCTTTCTATCATGAGTATTAGTGCTTGTGCCATTTCGTTATGTTTTCAGATATACTCTACATATGACCGAGTGAAGAGCGAGGATTGGTCTGCATTAATGGACACAATGGAAGCTACAGCAACTGTATCCGCGATACTTCTTATTTTTACCATTTTATTGAATGCAGTTACTCTGGTTTTATATCGTAAGAGATTGACGAAATAGGAATTCATTACAACTATAAATATAACCTTAGTTAATTTTTGGGAGGGGCTGTAGAGATGAAAGTGAACACTGGTATTTCCCAGTAGGCTGTTTTCTAGGTAAAGAGAATTTGTAATTAAGTATTGAAAGGGGATAAAAAATGAAGGAGAAATTATTAAGGGTAGGAACAATATATATACCGGTAAGAAATGTTGAGCTTTCTACTGAATGGTATGTAAGAAAATTGGGAGCAGAGCTAAGTTACAAGGATCAGGACAAATCTATAATAAATTTTGCGAATCAAAGCTTCTTTCTTGTAAAGTCAAATGAAAATCAAACCGCCAACTTTCTTGATATTTATGGTGATGAACAATTTTCGATAACATTCGAAGTTAACGGGCTGAGTGCATTAATAGCAATCCATAGAGACTTTGCAGAAAATGGAATTAGTGTAGGAGAAATTGAAGATAGGGGACACACTGGGAGAAATTTTGTCTTTTATGATTTAGATGGCAATAAATTTGATGTATGGAGTGAACTAAGTCCAATTTTCAAAAATAATTTAATTCCTAATAATAGGTCAAATGACTAGTTTGAACATTATGTTAATAATAAAATGGACAGCATTTGGCTAGTATTGAAAGAAATCTTTAAATAAAGGAGCATGCAGTAGATTGTGATGTTCAAAAAATCTTTGTTCTATATAGTGTTTACTGCCCTATTCCTTTTAGCTGGTTGTAAAGAGGACGAGATTGTTGTTTCAATTAATCATCCAGATACGATGCAGCAATTTCAAATTGTTCATGTTTATAAACTGTACACTGATTTTTTTGAAGAAGCATCCCAAGCAAATCAAGAAGATATTCCTGAATTATATAATTCGATGATTATCGAACCCTATGATAAAGCATGTGTCGCAGATAGTGAGTATTTGCATATGGTAGAATTTCTAATAAATGAAGTCCCAACAGATTATACTGCCATAGTGGAGTTAATCGGTGAAATTGAAGCCGAGTCTATCAATGAAGCAATCAGAGATGCGTTAATTCATTCCTCTAATTTATTGCCAGCAGAAAATAAAACAACTGTCTGCATATTTCCTACCGTAGATGAAAATGTTCCAGTCATGGTCAACTCTGGGGCGGGAAAAATTATTGTGCTCTATAATGAAAATTACAATTAAGAGATTATGAAAGTAAGTATTGCGCATGAATATCACCATAGTGTATGGACAGAAGAATATTTTGACCCTGAAGAGCCGGTAACTGTTCTTGATAATTTAATTTTTGAAGGAAAAGCAGTAATGTTTGAGAAGCTCGTCTATCCAGATTACTCATATATTCCAATTAATCGATCGCATATTTTAACATTCTGGGAAATGATTGAGGATGATTTGTACAAAGCGGACTTGGAGCGTTCACTTGAAATAATAACTGGAGCTGGTAATTTGCCTTATTTGTATGGCTATAGCGAAGGATACAAAATGGTAGAATCCTATCTAAATAAACATCCGAATCTAACACCGGAAGAATGGCTTGGCATTAGTGAAGATGTGATCTTTGAAGAAGGAGATTATCTTTCTAACTATTGATGAAAAAGGATAGTCGATTAAATGGTCTGTAT
Organism: Oceanobacillus arenosus; assembly: GCF_003369575.1. Lineage (GTDB taxonomy): Bacteria > Bacillota > Bacilli > Bacillales > Amphibacillaceae > Oceanobacillus > Oceanobacillus arenosus. The sequence goes on from NZ_PIOC01000017.1 coordinate 182,031, forward strand.
AAATGAGAGCGAAATATAAGGGGGTATTGATGATTTTGTATATCCAAATATATTTAAAAGTATTAAAAAGTAACTATATGTTACTTATAATGGCAATAGTGTTAGCGTTTTTGACCTTTTTTATATGGGCTGGTTTTCCTGGTTTTATTATTAGTGCGATGCTTGAAAATTTAACTAATAATTTTGCAGTTATTCTTCTATGTACTTTACTTTCCACCGGATTTCTATTTTCTATGTTATTTATGCCGATCAATTTAAAAGTAGCTAAAATTATTGCGGATATGAAACAATCTAGTCAAATACATACCTTCGTACGTCTAGAAATATGCTGGATATTGGTATGCGCTGCTGTATTTTGGATAGTGCTTGCCATGGGCTCATTATTCTAAGCAGCGTCTACCGTTTAATAAATTATTAACACAATAAGTTGTAAGGAAAAAGCGCATTAAACGAGGAGAGATCATGTGAAAAAACTAATCATTATCATAATCGCTCTATGTCTTGGTTCCTGCAGCCAACCAGAACAAAACTCTGATGAATCTGATTCAGATAGCATCAGTTCAACTACAAAAAGTATGCCAGAAAAAATACCGGATGATTTTAATTTTTCTGTTCAGTTTGGTGTGGGAAAAAAGAATGAGATTAACACTTTCAAAGGAACAGTGACTAAGGATCTGATTTCGGATGGGACAGCAACTACAGAAATTATATTAACAGACTTAGAATTGAACGATATTTATGAGAAAATGAAAGAAGTGAATATAATCGAAACGAAAACATTCATACCTGAACCGATAGATGGAATGGTTTGCGTACAACAGCCGCACGGAGAGGATATATGGGAAATTATCATCAAAGGTGAAACAATAATATATTCTTTTTCAGAAGAATACTGTGAACCAACCAACGATGCTGAGGAATTAATGGATTTACGAAATTATGTATTCGATATTATTAAAAGCAAGGATGAATATAAAGAACTTCCACCATCAAAAGGTGGGTATGATTAATACCTTATAAAAAAGCATTTAGTTGAAAAACATTGGAGTAAATTAGGAATAGATTTAATTGGTTTACTTAATCTTGGCAGTCTCATATTTGGACTGATTGTTTGGGTCTTTCCTGGTATTAATTTATCAAAATATGAAAAGCCCAACAATAGAAATTGGTTTGCTTTTACCGTTATTAGTGTCAGTGCTTGTACCATTTCGTTATACTTCCAGATTTACTCTACCTATACAATCAAATTAAATGTAGTTACTTTGATTGTATATCGTAATAGAACAGTAAAATAGGAAACTCTAACAAACGGAAATGTGGACAAAAGATTATTTCATTGTCAAGGTTCCTTCTCACTTTATAAAGGAAAAAATTGGATATATAATTAGGAAGAAAATGTTGATAAGCGAGGATTTGTAAGCCATCTAACCAAAAATGGGTTTAAATCCAAGGATTTCCTTGATAATCACTACAACATTAAGGATTAACGAAGTTGGATATTATCCTTTTCTAACTTCCATTGTTTACATAGACACACCTATACATTCATGAAATGATTTACTTTTACCAATTGAGCTGGTAACTCTAAGCTTCATTAACAGATGGATGCAAATACAAAAAGGATGCTAATGCAGCAATTGTTCCACCAATCAGTAAAGTTGGAGAAGTACCATAATGCTCGCCGATAATCCCGGCAACAAGAGCAGAAACAGGCATCAACAGCCAAGTCATGAATCGACTTGTAGCTTGAACACGACCTAATAAATAATCAGGACAAAGCTTTTGTCTAATTGTTACGATACAGGGATTCATGATAGCAGAACTGATTGTACCGATTGCATTCATTACTGCTAGCCAAACAAATGAATCAGATAATCCAAAAGCTATTATCGAACATCCACCTACAATACCAGCAGTAAATAAAATTCTTCTGTAAGAATAATATCTTTTCAATAAGTTTGTAGCTAATGCACCGATGATTGCCGCAATCCCGCCAATCGAAAGTATGTAGCCGATACGAATTGCATCTAGTCCAACCGTGATTTTTAAATGAGTTATGAGCATTGTTAAAAAGAGTGTCGTGCCAAATACGGAAAAAAGCATCGCTAAATTTGTGTATAAAATAGGCTTTTGATGAATAACAAATTGAAACCCCTCTTTTATATCAGTGAAAACTTTTGAACTGATAAACTTTTCCTTTTGTGAGCTGCTTTCAATATGAATACTTAATACTGTTAGAAATCCAATAAAGAAGGATAAACTGTAAATAATTAAACCGATTCCTGGATTAAAAAAGCTAATAAGAATGCCACCTAGTCCGGGAGCAACAAATACAGCCGTTTGGAATATTCCTGTATGAATCGAATTGACCAAATGCAGATCCTTCTTCTGTACCAACATAGGAATTGAAGCAAATTGAGATGTGCTATATATCTGGTTTAACACACCAACAATGAATGCTGCTGCATATATTTCCCACAAATTTAAACTATCCATAATATATAATATGCCTAAGGCTCCGATAATTAGAAACCTTCCCAGGTCACATATGATTAATAATTTCTTTCGATTAAAATTATCTGCCAGCACCCCAGTAAATGGCTGAATAATAATTGGTAATCTTTCAAGTGCCGCAACTATCCCCATGCTTAATGGTGAATCGGTAATAGCCAATACAATTAGCGGGAGGGCAATTAAATATATTTGATCACCAAAGAAAGAAATTAAATTTCCACCAATAAATCGAAATACAGGATAATTATTTTTGAAATCAGGAATTTTTTCTATTGACTCAACTTGTGAACCAGAAGCCTCCATGAAGCCTGTCCTCCTTTATTATTCACTTTTTTAAATAGAACTTAAGATCCTCTGGCAGTTTTTCTATAGTTGTATTGTTCATACTGTATTCATTTGCTTTCTGAGAAATCAACCTTGCCGATTTCAATATTTTTAAATGATGGTGAACGGTTGTTTTACCTAGCCCTAATTTATTTGTCAGGGCTTGCAGTGATAAATTTTCCTCTTTTATCATTTTCAATATCTTTAAGCGATTCTCATCGCCTAATGCCTTCAATTGTTGTACTAAAAGCTTATTTGGAACATATTTACTTTCCCCTGAAATACTTTCATTTGCTACTGAATAATAAAAGACTTTCACACCTTCTAAATCCGCCTCGATATTCCAAGGACGATAAATATATTGAGGAATGAGCAAAACTTTATGTACACTTGGCTCAGGGGGATATTTCACACCATCTGTTGCCCATTCAACAAATTGATCGGCTTCTAAATTTTTCATCATACGTTCTTTTGAAGCCTTATCCCTTAACAGGATAGTTTCCAGCTTTTCCTTATTCTGCTCAATTACAGCTTCATACCAACCAGACATAACTTCAATCAGGTGGCCTCTTAGTTCCTCGCTGGGCACTTTAGTCATAAATTCAAGGTAAGATGGAAGGAAAGAATGTTCTTGTGTTATGTATTGTAATTTCTTAAGCGCTTCTTCTGATCCATTTAATAGATCATTCTTTAATTCTTCTGCATTACCGAGATATGGGATTGCAATCTGCTTTAAGTCCCTGGAAGATAAATTTTCGATATATTTGTTAAAAGAAGTTAAATCTGTAAAATCTTTTTGATGCAGAATCTGAAGCAGTGTTTTCCAAGTATTGTTTTTTTGAACGTATTCAATTTGTTCCTTCATTTCCACTGATAATGATTCGAAAATTCCTGCTTGATCTTTGTCAGAAAGTTCCAGTGTATTAATTAATGATTCGTTAGTGATGGCAGCTATTCCTAAAGCAGATTCCCATAAAAGCGAGCATTTAATTTCAACGGTATATTTTTCCCTTTTTTGCTTTACCCCCGTGTTTAATAAACCCATAAAATCTCCTCCTTTGTTATATTCTATAATATTAGAATATAACATTCAATGTAAATAGAATATAAGTTTTGAAAAAATAATTATTGATGAACATCAAAACAATAATTTCAACATACGAAATAATCGTCAAATGTTAATAATTTTGATCGGACAGAATTTTTAACTTCATGAAAATGTTTTAGCGGTTTATTTTGGTGGAACAGTTAGAAGTAGATACATAATTGGGAGGACTAGTCGTAATTTAAAGGAGGTAAAAATAAAATGTCTAAGAAAATCACTTTTATTATGGTAATTCTCTTAGTAATTATGTTAGCCGCTTGTCAGAAGGATGACCAGACAGAATCAAAAGCAAATAATGATCAATCGAATCAGTCAAATACAGAAGAAGTTGATTCAGAGGATCAAACAGTCGACACAGGCGAAGAACCAGCTAATGAAGACACGAGCAGTTCGAATGATAGCTCTATAAGTGAAGATAGTGAAAGTTCAAGTAAAGTGGATGTGGATGACGAATCTGATGCTTCCACGAGCGAGCCCATTGGGCAAGGTACAAATCCTGTCAAGGAAGAGAGTTATTCAAGTGAAGAAGAAGCAATCAACGCAATCGAAGGATACCATGAAATTGAACAAACCAATGTTGACTTGGGGCATGAGATCAAAGGATTTGTTGAAGGAGCTGCAGGACACCAATATGTGTCTTGGAATGAAGGGAACTGGTTGATTGAAATCGACTTTCCTTCAGATCCCCAGTATGCGGTAAGCGATTATGAAGACGGAAAATCGATGGCGAAAGCAATAGTAAATTACCTGGAAGACCATATGCTTCGACCTCCTGATCAGCGAGGTATCATAAAAATAAACGGATTTAGTGATAGTGCTGAAACCTGGATTCGCTGGCAGCAGGGAACGACTGTTTATGAAATTGACCAAAAAACATCTGATCCGATTGAAGTATTACAAATAGCAGTAGATCAGACTGATAATCAATAGGTAGTAGTGTGCAACAAAATGGATTGTCCTATAAACGGACAATCCATTTTTAGTGTTATTTATCCAATTCAATCGTTTGATTTACAAATTCGTGTGTTTAGTACAAATTTAGTATACGCAGGCGCCATGTCATCTAGTAAAAGATGCAGGAATAGCATCTCTCATTAGGTTAGCTTGGTTGAATTTTAGAGATTATTTTCGTGAAAACTGAAGATGCAACGATATAATATGAATTATCTGAAATTATCAATGTGATTAATTGAGAATCGTTATCACTTGATGTATAATACGTAGTAACGATACATATCATCTGAGTGAGGAGAATATATAATGCAAATATACTGGACTAAAATAAATGAAATTATTGAAGAATCGCCTGAGGTTAAAACTTACCTGCTTGACTGTCCGGAAGACTTTACATGGGAAGAAGGTTCCCACATTCATTTTGGACTGGAAGGTTTCAATGCCGGAGATAAACCAAACAAAAGTCTGGTTCGCCATATGTCAATCTCCACATTACCGAACGAAAATTCAATTGGTATCACAACACGCATCAGAGAGCAGTGCTCTGAGTTTAAAACGATTTTAAGAAATCTTGAAGTCGGCAGTGAAGTTGCAGTATTTAAAACTCATTCGAATGTACCGCTTAAAAGAGAAGACAAAAATGTTTACCTGCTGTCTTCAGGTGTTGGTCTGGCAACTTTCAGACCGCTTGTACTTGATTATTTCGAACGTGCTGACAACGTCAATCAAATTCATTCCCTGAACATCGATTCATCAAAAGATTTCTTATTCACCAATATTTTTGAAACCGCACCTGACAAGAAGTTCACATCACAGTTCGTTGATAACCGTAAAGACTACTATGAAGAAGTGAAAAAACTTGCTGCAGACAAGGATGGACTCTTCTATATTGTCGGCAGCGATGAGTTCCTCGTGCAGAACATTGCAGTACTGCGTGAGCAGGGCATAAAGCCAGAACAGATTATGATCGACAAGCATGAGCACCAACTGCCTGAATTTTTATCATTTGATTTGTCAATTTAAGAAAGAAATACTAAATAAATGTTCCATTATTGGGCGCTTTTCTTTTATAGGAAGGCGTCTTTTTTTATATTAATCAGATTCTGCGAGTAACACAATTCACGGATTAGAGTTATAAAAAGGTGTAGAAGAGATTATAAACTATATGGCGTTAGTAGTTAAAAAAGGCCTCATCTTTTTCAAATCATAGATAAAGAAAATAAGTTCCCAATTTTTAATAAATTATTATTTACTAACACAGGAACATGTTAAAACGGAACTGTAACATGATATTATATAAGTAAATATTCTGGAGATGACCCTAGTGGAGTGGAAAGATGTTCGCCAAGCGTTTCCAAATCAGTGGATTTTGATAGAAGCAATTCAAGCACATACAAATGAGCAAAGTGAGCGTATTTTAGAGAAAATTGCCCCATTGGAATAGTTTCCTAGTTCTCCAGAGGCGATGAAAGCATATCAAGAAATTCATCGAGGAGAGCCTAATAGAGAATTATATGTTCTTCATACTAGCCGAAAGAAGCCTAATATCATTGAGAAAAAATGGGTAGGTGTTAGGAGATAGTGAAAAAACTCATTATTGAAGATGGTTTATTACTTGCGGACATGAAATTAATTTTTGAGGGTTAATCACTTTATTTACAACTTGTATTAGTAGATATTGGATCAGGGAGTACAGTTGTATCAACAGACCTAGCTGAATCAATAGGGATTGTAGCAGAAGAGAATGATATGATATATCGTAATAGCGGTGTTGGGAGATCAGAGATTGTATACTCCAAGACTGTTGACTATGTGAAAGTCGGAGGTATGGAAACAAAGGATTTCACTTTAGAAATTGGTGCAATGAATTATGGTTTTGCTATAGATGGTATTATTGGTTTGGACTTGTTACAACAATTGAAAACGATTATTAATATCGAGGAATTAACATTAAAGTCAAATAGTTAATGGCAAGTATATTAGGAGTTTATCTATACTTGCCTTTTTTATAGATTCTTGAACAATAGGATACTTTCCTAAAAAAAGGATATTCACTCTTTTTTGTTGAATTAATTAATGGAGCAGGTTACAGAAAAAGGACTGTCACTTACAGTAGAGAATTTGTTTTGTAAATTTTTAAAGATGGTGATGTATTGTTCATATCAGGAACACGATTACATCTATAAGGAAAGAGGAAGTTACCGTAATGATCAAACAATTTTATATTATCCATGGTCTTGATTGAAATGGGTGGCAAGAAAACTTGGAAATGAGAAATAGGAGGGTAGAATGGTTAAAATAGTATGTTTTGGCGACAGTATTACCGCTAGAAAAGAAGGCTTTTCAAATCCAATGCTCACTGCGAAACTAGAAAATCAGCTCGATAATGTGACAATAATTAATGCAGGTGTTTCAGGAAATAACACGAATGATGCATTATCCAGAATTGAATCAGATGTGATGAAGCACCATCCAGATCTAGTCACTGTATTGTTTGGTGCAAATGATGCTGCATTCCATAAGTTGATTGATCTGGAAATCTACAAATCAAACCTGTATAAAATTGTAGCTTTGTTAAATCCTAAAAGCACGATTCTAATATCTCCTGCACCTGTGGATGAAAAGGTACAATTTGCAAGAACAAATGAAGTGCTCTCTCATTATGCTTCCACTGTAAAACAAGTTGCAGAAGATACGGGAAGTCAATCTATTGATTTCTTTGCTGAGATGATTGCTCTGAAGGATTATCCTAAAAAGCTTAAAGGAATAAAGAATGATGGCCTTCATTTTGGGGAAGAAGGCTATGATTTTCTTGTTCGTTTAATAGTTTGCAAGATTAATGAGATTATTTAATAAAGCAGATTATCATTTCAAAAAGAGACTAGGGGTTGGGATGTTAGAAGGATTACTTTAGCAAATGGTAAAGAAAAGAGCCAGAAGTAGAATGCCTAAGCTGTGCGATAACGAGTGGACAAATTGATCCGGATGGTGGAGTGGTTTTTGAATCCGAATATTTCCATGTCCATCAACATATTGCATACCCGATTAAAGGACTATGTAAGTCATTCGGCCCTTGACGAAGCAATTAAATAATGGAAGCATATTTCTAGATGATTATACATAGGAGAGAATTATCTTGCAAACAAATCTATACTTAGTAAGACATGCACATTCTGCATATACACCTGATGAATTAGGAAGACCTTTATCTGCACAGGGTTTTATAGATGCAAAAAGGATTAGTAAAGTTCTAGAGAACGAGAAAATTGATGTTGTTAATTCCAGCCAATACAAGAGAGCTGTTCAAACGGTGGAAGGAATTTCCCAGGTTATTGGTAAAAAGATTATCATTGAAAATGGCTTTAAGGAACGAAAATTAGCTGAAAACCCAGTAGATGATTTTGATTCAGCCATCCTAAAAGTTTGGCAGAATCCCTCTTTTTCCTGGAAGGGCGGGGAATCCAATATCGATGCTCAGAAACGGGGAGTTTCAGCAATCTTCAAGTTATTAGATAAATATGCGGAAAAAAATATTGCAGTCGGTACTCATGGAAATACAATAGTTCTTATTATGAATTGCTTTGATGAGAAATATGATTTTCATTTCTGGAAAAACCTTGATATGCCAGATATTTACAAACTGACATTTGATAAGAAGGTTTTGCAGACTGTGACGAGAGTTTGGGACAGAGAATAACTGATTCTGAGATTTGAATTTTTTTATGTGAGGGGATTGAAATTGAAGAAAAATAGGCAAGTTGTTATCTGGGCAGTGATTGCTTTAATACTAATTTTGATTTGGGTTTTTACGTAGAGGAGTAATGGAAGTATGCTTATTTTGGTTAAAAATGATATTGATATGATTGACATTGAAAAGGAGTTTATGAATTCTAATATCGAATATAATCTAATTGCATACGGAAAAGAAGTGTTGGAGAACGACGATATTCTGGAAATAATCAAGGAATCTGAAGAATTACAGATAGAAAGATACTTCATTAAAAAAGACAATGAATTTATCGGAATTCTTGATTTTGGAATGTCCAGCCCTCGACATAATAAACCTTGGTTAAGCTTACTTGCTGTACATAAAAAATATCAAAACTTAGGATATGCAAAGGAAATATTTAAGCTTTATGAAAGACTAATGCGAAACAAACAAGTAAATGTGATTCAAATAGCGGTTCATTCTACAAATAAGAAGGCGCTTCATTTTTGGACTTCACTTGGTTTCATTAAATTTGATGAAAGAACATATGAAGGTCAGGTATTTATTAGTTTGGAAAAGGAGTTAGAACAAGTAATTCTCTAAGGGGAAATATTACCAGAGAAATAAGTGAATTTTATTGAATCGATTTGCAGAAAGTCATTTTGATAACAAACTAGTCCTTTTCATAGTACCCAGTGTTAGAAAAAAGGAAAGAAAAACAATACGTGGAGGGTAATCATGAAAGCGTTATTAGTCATTGATGTACAAAATGCAATTATTGAGTATAAAGATTTCTCAGAGGAGCTTGCTCGTATGGAGCAGATTATCCAAGACTTTAAAGGAAATAATACACCAGTGATATTTATTCGCCATGTAGAAACAGCTGAGGATAGTCCATTTAATAAAAATAAAGCTAGTTCGGAATTACATCATGCATTAAAGGACTATGCTGATTTTGTGATTGAAAAACAAACGCAAAGTTCCTTCTATCAGACTAGTTTAGCAGATACGTTAGAAAATTTAGGTGTAGATCATCTTTTTATTACGGGATTTAATACGGAATTTTGCTGCATGTTCACAGCTATTGCAGCATTTGACCGGGGCTATAATGTGACATTCATTGAGGATGCCACTGGTACAACAAATGATGAAGAAACGTATGAAATGAAAGGTTTAGATATTCGTGACTTTGTTGGAACTGTTCTGCACTGGTCGGAAGTTATTGAGGTATTGGACCACGAAGAGTATGTGGAAAAGTATGGTAATTGATAGACTACATCTAATGCAGCAAACCTTGATAAGGAGGGAAGAATATGATTGAACTGCTTGCCAAACAGGTCCCATTCATTCGTAATTATAAAGATGTTATCCCAATTAATAAGGGGTTCTCCTCAGATGAGAAATACCTCGTGCACATGGATGAGGAAAATAATAAACTGCTGCTTCGAACGTTCAATTTGGAAGAATTGGAATGTAAAAGGAAAGAATATTTAATTCTCGCAAAGATGCAGGATTATGATGTTGCATGTTCAAGGCCACTTGCTATTGGTGAAGCAGGTGGCAGAGGTTATATGATCACAACGTATATAGAAGGTAAAGATGCTGCAGATGAGTTACAAAAAATATCAGACCAGGAACAATTTCGTATTGGATTTGAAGCAGGAAAGGAATTAAGGAAAATTCATCAGTGTACTGCTCCAAATTATATTACTGCTTGGCATGTAAGAAAAGAGGAAATACACCTGAAATATGTGGAATCATATTTATCCTGTGGGATAAAAGTGAAGAATGATCAGCAAATAATAAATTTCATTAATGATAATCGTTATCTTATGAAAGAACGGCCGAACCTGCTTCAGCATGATGATTACCATGTCAGAAACATTATCGTGAATAATAATAATTTTGCTGGAATCATTGATTTTGACAGGAATGATTGGGGAGATCCTATTCATGAGTTTCTCAAAATTGGCATATTCAGCAGAGAAGTAAGCATTCCCTTCTCAATTGGTCAAATCAAAGGTTATTTTAATAACACTGAACCAGATGAATATTTTTGGAGGCTTTATTCACTTTATCTGGCAATGTCTGTTTTTTCGACCGTAGTATGGACATTAAAAGCAATTCCAGACAATATGGATGACATGTTAGATAAGGTTTACCTCTTTTTAGATGATCATGATTACTTTGAACGATTAAAACCTAAATGGTATAAATAAATTTTAGATGAGTGGCACACTGAATCGCTGATTAAATCTGAGTTGGTACATCGCTTTATTATATATTATGCCTTGAGCATATCGAAAGAGGAGATACTTAGTATGAAAAATTATAAAAAATGCCAAAGCTGTTCCATGCCACTTAAGAAAATGGAAGATCGTGGTACGGAAAAGAGTTTAGTAAAAAGCTCGATGTATTGTAAGCATTGTTATCAGGAAGGAGTATTCACGCAAAAGAACATTTCGGTAGATGAAATGAGACAATTTGTTAAAATCAAATGCGTCGAAATGGGTTTTCCACAATTCTTGGCAAGCATGTATGTAAAAAAACTTCATAAATTGGAACGCTGGAAATAGAGGATAGAGCCTGATATCAGGCTCTATCCTCCTCCACATACATCTGATATTCCGTAATAAACGGTCGCTCTGGAAAATAGGCAGATGGTTTTGCTGCTTGGTTTTTATGTGCTTGCTTAAATTGTTCGGAGTTCTTCCAGTTGCTGAAGTCCTTGGATGAATGCCATTGTGTAAGGACGACATACGTATTTCCCTTTATAGGACGTAGCAAGCGAAATGCCGTGAACCCAGGCATCGCATCTGCAGCGTTCTTTCTGTTTTTAAAGCGATATTCGAATGCAGGCTGTTCCTCCTCCTGCACAGGAATATTATTCATCACGATATAACCTTCGTCCTTCCATACACCAGTTTCGATAACTATTTCATATTCACGCCCAGCACTGAATATTTTTTTGTTGGAATTTTCATAGTATGCAGCGCCGTTTTCGCTGTTGGTCATTAAGTAGAGCTGGATATCTTGATGCTTCTCTTTAAGTTTTAGTAAAAAGTCAATTGTGCCATTTGTCATATATGCCTTCATAGCTGAAACCCCTCTCTTTACAATCTACTTGTATCATAACGCAACAGAAACTGGATTGCGACACTAATCTTCATACAATAATAGGTGATAGATGAGCGGTTTTCCTTGTTTGCTCCTGTCGAAAAATACCGTATAATGGAGTATGTACAGAGGTGAACAAATGAGAAGTAGAAAGAAAAAGGAAGAAAAGCGACGCATTAAACTGCCAAAGCGTTGGAAAGTTTTCTTCACAGTTATTGGGATTTTGTTTGTGCTCGCCGTGATTGGTTTCGCTGCTGTATTATATGGTGGTCGACTTGTTGTCAATGAAGAAGCGTTAATTTTAGATACGACAACAACACTTGAAACTACTGACGGTAAGGTCATTGGTAAATTATATAATGAAAATCGAACAATGATATCGATTGACCAAGTACCAGATCATGTGAAAAATGCCTTTATCGCAATAGAAGATCGTCGCTTTTATGAGCATGCTGGTGTAGATGTCAAATCAGTCTTCCGCGCTGTTTATAAGGATATATTAGCAATGAGCAAGGTTGAAGGTGCAAGTACTATAACCCAGCAATTAGCAAAGAATTTATTCCTATACAATGATAAAACATGGTCACGTAAAGCAAAAGAGGTAATGGCTGCAATTTATCTCGAACAGAAATTCTCGAAGGATGAAATACTGGAATTATATTTAAATGAAATTTACTTTGGTAATGGAGTATATGGAATCGAAACAGCATCGAATTACTTTTTCTCGAAATCGGTTCATGATTTATCGATTGCAGAAGGAGCATTGCTTGCAGGGCTTGCAAAAGCACCCAATGGCTACTCGCCAATTAATCATCCTGATAAAGCATTAAACCGAAGAAATACCGTGTTACATTCAATGGAAGATGCAGGGATGATTTCAACGGAAACAAGATTAGTTGAAGAGGGGAAACCGATTGATTTAGCATTACAAATACTGGAAGCTAATCCATGGGCAGATAGCTATATCGATCTGGTAATGAAGGAAGCAAGTGAAGAACATCAGCTTTCAATTGATGAGTTAAAACGAGGTGGGTATCGCATCGTAGTTAACATGGATGACGATATACAGCAAATAGCTTATGAGAAATTCCAAGAAGCGTCCTATTTCCCAGGCAATACAGCTGGTATTGAGGGGGCATTTACTATGATGGATCAGGATTCAGGTAACATTATTGCGGCTCTAGGTGGCCGGAATTATCAGCTAGGCGATTTGAACCGAGTGACAGTTAAAAGACAACCTGGTTCGACGATTAAACCAATCGCTGTTTATGGGCCTGCCATGATGCAACCCGATAAGTATCAGCCTTATACACTTTTGCCCGACTATGCAACAGATCATAATGGATATGTCGTTTCGAATGCAGATAATGTTTATTCAAATTCAATCACGATTTATGATGCCCTGAAGTATTCAAATAACGCTGCGACTGTTTGGCTTTTAGACGAAATTGGGATTGATTACTCCAAGGAATATTTACAAAAGATGGGAATCGATATACAGGACGAGGGTTTAGCAATCGCTTTAGGCGGATTATCTGAAGGAATTACCCCATTGCAAATGATGGAGAGCTACCGGACATTTGCAAATGCAGGGAAAATAACCAATTCGCATACGATTGACCGGATTTACAATCAAAGTGGAGAAATGTTCTATCAAGCAGAACCATTAGAAACAGAAATATTTAGTCCGCAAGTCGCTTGGAATATGACAGAAATTTTATCAGAAGCGGTAGAAACTGGTACAGCTGATGCAGGTGAATTCGATAAGGCTTTAGCAGGAAAAACAGGTTCTACAGAGCATCCATTAGTAGAGGGACAAACGAAGGATGCATGGTTTGTTGGTTATACACCACAATATGTAATGGCGCTATGGATGGGGTATGATAAATCAGATAAGGAACATTATTTGACTGGTGGAAGTAGCTATCCAACAAGCTTAACGAAGGCGATATTAACGGAAATCGATAATACGGAACCGCTTGTTGAAAGCTTCACGAAGCCAGATTCGGTAAAGGACTTGCCAAAACCAATTACACTCCCTTTAATTATGAATTTACAAGCAAGCTATGAATTTGGTGGATTTTCTATTGTTAAAGGAAAGCTATTATGGCAGGGATCAGAGGATAAACGTGTCATTTACCGAATTTATCGTGAGGAAGATGGCATTGATACAAGAGTTGGCGAAGTAGTTGGAGAAACCGAGTTTATTATTAGTAATGTCCTATTCAAATCAAATCGGTATTATATTGTTCCTTACGATCCACTTACGAAGCTAGAAGGCACAAGATCAGAAACGATCGAATTATCATGGTAATTGTCAATTAATATGCAAATTTTCTAGTTTAGAATGATTACTAAATAAGACAAATTCATGACAATCGTGGCACATTGCTACACTTTTATGATAAAAATGGCTATAGTTTAGAATGGAAGCTCAAATTATGGGGCTTACCCCCTATTTGAATAAAGATATATACTATTTAAAGTACCTACAAAGGATGAATTTATATGTCGAGAAAAATCAATACTACAATCCTAAACGCATACAGAGGGGAAGATACCGATTATATTCCTGCATGGTATATGCGCCAAGCAGGTAGATCACAGCCCGAATACCGAGAAATCAAGAAAAAATATTCTTTGTTTGAAATTACACATCAGCCAGAGTTATGTGCGTATGTAACACGCCTGCCTGTTGAAAACTATGGAGTGGATGCTGCGATACTTTATAAAGATATAATGACACCACTTCAGCCGATCGGCGTAGATGTAGAAATCAAATCTGGTATTGGTCCAGTGATTCATAATCCAATTACTTCGTTTCAGGACGTTGAAAAATTAGGGGAAATAAATCCTAGTGCAGATGTTCCATACGTACTTGATACAATCCGTTTACTAACGGAAGAGCAATTAGATGTACCGTTAATTGGTTTTAGTGGTGCACCATTTACACTTGCAAGCTATATGATTGAAGGTGGCCCTTCCAAAAACTATACGAAAACAAAAGCACTGATGTATCGTGAGCCTGCAACATGGTTCGCATTGATGGATAAGCTTGCAGATATGATTATTACATATGTAGAAGCACAAATAGAAGCAGGGGTAAAAGCAGTACAAATCTTTGATTCATGGGTTGGCTCATTAAATGCTTCCGATTACCGGATCTTTATTAAACCAGTAATGACGAGAATTTTCTCTGAATTACGTCAACATCAAGTGCCATTAATTATCTTCGGTGTCGGTGCAAGGCACCTATTACTTGAATGGAATGATTTGCCTGTCGATGTTATTGGCCTTGATTGGCGCACATCGATTAAGGAAGCAAGAGAAATGGGCGTAACGAAGGTCGTTCAGGGTAACTTAGATCCAGCAATCTTACTTTCCAAATGGGAAACGGTTGAAGATCGTGTGAAGATAATATTGGATGAAGGTTTAGAACAAGGAAAGTATGTATTTAACCTTGGACACGGGGTAACACCTGAAATAGATCCAGCAAGACTGAAGAAATTAACAGAGTATATTCATGCTTATACAAAAGCTTAAAGAGAAACTTCGATTCGTGGGGGTTCTTCTTTATCCCCATTTATTGTATGTTGAACAGAATCGGATATTTACGGGATAAATCTATAAAGTAGAGGTGTAAAACATGGAAAAAAAGAAAATGGGATTATTAGTAATGGCTTATGGCACACCAATGAAAGAGGAAGAAATTGAACCTTATTATACACATATTCGCCATGGCAGAAAACCGGAGGCAGCTGCACTACAAGATTTAAAAGACCGTTATAAAGCAATCGGTGGTGTTTCACCATTAGCGAAGATCACCGAACAGCAAGCGAGTGCTTTAGAGGCACAATTAAATGCAGCGCAAGATAAATATGAATACAAAGCATACATTGGGTTAAAACATATTGCACCATTTATTGAAGAGGCTGTTGCTGAAATGGCAAATGATGGCGTAACAGAAGCTGTTTCACTTGTTCTCGCACCACATTATTCTACATTTAGTGTGAAATCGTATAACGACCGTGCAGCGAATGAAGCGGTAAAACACGGAATAACGATTGAAGCAGTCGAGAGTTGGTATAAGGAAGCTGGATTTATTAAATTCTGGGCAGATGGCATTAAAGCGATTTTTGATAATATGTCAGAAGACGAACGCAAAAAGGCTGTATTAATCGTATCTGCACACAGTCTTCCGGAAAAAATCTTACAAAATGGCGACCCATATCCGAACCAATTAAAGGAAACCGCTGAGCTTATTGCCGATGCTACAGGTGTTGCGAATTATGCACAAG
This sequence comes from Oceanobacillus arenosus, assembly GCF_003369575.1. Taxonomy (GTDB): domain Bacteria; phylum Bacillota; class Bacilli; order Bacillales; family Amphibacillaceae; genus Oceanobacillus; species Oceanobacillus arenosus. Next base: position 198,052 of record NZ_PIOC01000017.1, read on the forward strand.
GCTGGCAAAGTGAAGGAAATACACCAGATCCATGGCTTGGACCAGATGTACAGGATTTGACGCGTGAATTATATGATAAAGAAGGATATCGTTCGTTTGTATATGCACCAGTAGGTTTTATTGCCGATCACTTAGAAGTCTTATATGACAATGATTATGAATGTAAAGTTGTTTGCGATGAATTAGGTGCAAAATATTATCGTCCAGAAATGCCAAACGTTGCCCCACTATTTATTGAAACATTAGCAAATGTTGTCTTAAAAAAAGTGAAGAGTGAAGTATGAAAAAAATGAAGAAAATCGTGATTGTAGGCGGCGGGATAACTGGGTTATCCGCCGCCTACAAATTACAAAAGGAAATCGACAGTCAAGGACTTGCGATTGAATTGAAATTAATCGAAGCAAGTGGACGACTTGGTGGGAAAATAAAAACGCTAAAAAAAGATGGCTATACGATAGAACAAGGGCCGGACTCCCTATTATCAAGGAAGCCTGTTGCAGTTAAATTAGTGGAAGAGCTAGGACTTGAAGATGAAATAATCCGTAATTCTACAGGGAAATCATATATTATTGTGGATAATGAATTCCACCGACTGCCACAAGGAACCTACATGGGGATACCGAAAAGTGAAGCATCACTCTTATCTTCCACTTTAATTTCGGAAGTAGGCAAGAATCGTGCATTAGAAGATCTTACATTACCAAGAAGTAAAGCAGAGGAGGATCAGTCTTTAGGTTTATTCCTCCGCCGTCGTTTTGGTGATGAGTTAGTGGACAAACAATTGTCTCCACTTTTAGCAGGTATTCATTCTGCTGATATTGATAAAATGAGTCTTCTTGCAACATATCCAAATCTTCTTCAATTGGAGCAAACGAATGGAAGTATTATCAAAGGCTTACAAGAGACGATACCGACACCTCCCGAAAATAAGGAAATGAAGAACCAAGGAATATTCTTCTCCTTTCGTGATGGCTTGGAAACCTTAGTACATCGACTTACAGCTAAATTAGCAGAAAATACGGTAATGGTAAATACTGCTGTCCAACAGATTAAAAAAGAAAAGCAAGGGTATAGTCTGTTGTTAGACAGTGGAGATGTATACCAAGCGGATGCAATTATTGTAGCAACGCCACATCAAACGGTTTCAGGGATGTTTGATGCGTATGACTTCTTTAAAACCTTAGATGAGATTCCAAGTACATCGACCGCAAATGTTGTGATGACATTTGATAAATCAGCAATTAGCAATGATATAGATGGAACGGGATTCCAAGTACCAGCTGTTGAAAACAATAATATTACAGCATGCACATGGACGAATAAAAAATGGCCGACAACGACACCAGAAGGAAAAGTGATGCTGCGCTGTTATGTTGGTCGCGCAAATGATCAATCATTCGTTAATCTAACGGATGTGGAACTGACGAATCTCGTCTTGAAAGATTTAGAGAAGATAATGGGAATTACAGCAAAACCAGATTTTACAGTTATTACACGTTGGCATGATGGAAGGGCACAATATAATGTTGGTCATCTAGACCGGATAAGAGATGTAAGAAGTCAACTTGAGCAAACCTTACCAGGTGTTTATTTAACTGGTAGCTCCTATGATGGAATGGGAATACCGGATTGCATTAGCCAAGGTGAGCAGGCAGCAACAGAGGTATTAGACTTTTTGTAGATAAGAGGGTATACCCTCTTATCTACAAAAAAACTACAGCTAAAAGGCTAGCTGTAGGAAGAATTGCTCTAATTCAGATTAAAGCTTATCTTGCAGGATGATCACATTCGTCACATACATGACCATAGCAATCCGCTTTTTCGACGATGTCTTGCCCACATACGTCGCATTTTCGGTTAGGTAGATTTTTAAAGAATTCGATAACGTTTTCCATCTTCATCCCCCTTTTCGAATCATTAGTTAATTGATTACTAGTATTGTATTACAACAACGATCATTTTGTCAATGCTGTGTTACAACAAATTTACAATAGCGGAAGCGCCCGTTTGAGCTGTGTACGGACTGCGCCCCACAGGACGTGGGGTGGTTCGACGTTGCCACACGAAGTGGCGAACTTAGTCGAACTTCTCCTTGCCTTTTGAGATAAAGGAAACACAATGTGCGTAAGCGGTTGACTTAGATTACGGAGGTGAGGGAAGTCGCGCTAACGCTTAAGCGCTGGAGCTGGACGTGGCCAACGCTCGCGAGAAATTAGGATAGGGATTTTTATCCTTGTTACTATAAAAAAATTGGAGTGATTTTAATGAAATTAACGGTAATCGGTTATTGGGGTGGCTACCCTGCAGCTGAAGGTGCAACATCATCCTACTTATTGGAAAAGGATGATTTTTCCTTGTTAATTGATGTGGGAAGCGGGTCTTTATCAGCATTGCAAAAATATAAAGCGGTATCTGAGCTTGATGCTGTTATCGTTTCTCATTATCATCACGATCATATTGCAGATGTTGGTGTATTACAATATGCCAGACTAGTACAGAATAATGTAACAGGCGGGGAAAAAGTGCTACCGATTTATGGGCATTTGGAGGATGAGCATGGCTTTGCGTCATTATCACATGACTATACGAAAGGGATTGCCTATGATCCAAAGCAATCATTAGAGGTGGGACCATTCACGATCACCTTTTTCAAGACGAAACATCCTGTTCCATGTTATGCAATGCGAGTAACGGACGGTGAAAATACCCTAGTATATACAGCAGATTCGAGTTACACGTCTGACCTTATCCCATTTTCGAAGGATGCGGATTTGCTTATTACCGATTGTAATTATTATGCAGGGCTTGATGGATCAAAGGCAGGTCATATGACAAGCGAGGAAGGGGCAAGAATTGCGAGTGATGCAAATGTCAAAGCTTTATTGCTTAGTCACCTCCCGCAGTTTGGCGACATTAACCAATTAATGGAAGAGGCAAAACAGATATATAAAGGGGAAATTAATTTAGCTGCGAAAGGATTTATTTGGAAGTCATTGTAATTTCATATCCGACTTAATCCAAAGATCTGATCTTTGATTAAAGCAGAATTTAGTATTAAACTACTATATATAGAATATTAGGAGGTATTTGGTAATGAAATTTATCGATAATAAAGGCATTCTTGACCCAATGGTAAACTTGGCAATTGAGGAATACATATTAGAAAACTTTGGTGAAAAAGACACGTATTTACTATTCTATGTTAATAAACCATCGATCATTATTGGCAGAAATCAAAATACGATTGAAGAGATTAACACAGATTATGTCGAGGAAAAAGGAATTAAAGTTGTTCGTCGTCTTTCTGGCGGTGGTGCAGTTTATCATGATGAACAAAACCTAAATTTTAGTTTTATTACAAAGGATGATGGGGAAAGCTTCCAAAACTTCGCTAAATTTACGCAACCAATGATTGATGCATTGAAGAGCTTAGGTGTTCCAGCAGAAATGCAAGGCCGTAATGATCTTGCTGTCGAGGGACGAAAAATCTCGGGAAATGCAATGTTCTCAACAAGAGGTCGTATGTTCAGTCATGGTACATTAATGCTTGACTCTAAGATTGAAGAACTTTCGAAGGCATTAAAAGTAAATAAACTTAAAATCGAATCTAAAGGAATCAAATCTGTAAGAAGTCGTGTTGCTACCATCTCTGAATTTCTTGAAGAAAAGATTACTGTCGATCAATTTAAGGAATTAATCCTAAAACATGTCTTTGAAGTAGACAATATCAATGATGTCCCGCAATACGTATTAACGGAAGAAGATTGGAAAAATATCAATGAAATTTCTAAAAATCGTTATCAACAATGGGAATGGAATTATGGCAAATCGCCATCCTATAACGTCCAGGAATCAACAAAATTCCCTGCTGGTCTAGTTGATGTACGTTTGGATGTGCAAAAGGGTATCATTGAAAATTGTAAAATCTATGGTGACTTCTTTGGTATCGGTAATATAGCTGATCTGGAAGCAAGAATTACTGGTGTGCGTCATGAACGCCAAGCAATTGAAAAAGCGCTAGAAGATTTCGATGTATCCCATTATCTAGGAAAAATCACAAAAGAAGATTTCATTAACTTACTTTATTAATAACAAAAACAACTCAGTTAAGATTGTAAAGGGTCTCGTTTTGATGGGCATATATAAAAAGTTGCCTAATTGAGATTCGAATTGACAAACTAAATGACATATAGAAATTAAAATCAGCGATAGCTTTACCATATCAAATGGTAAGGCTATTTTTTATTTGCTTAGGAAACTATAAAATTTGAACGTTGTGGATAACTTAATTACCGAGAATAGCCACGTCCAGCTCTAGCGCTTAAGCGTTAGCGAGACTTCCCTCACCTCCGTAATCTAAGTCAACCGCTTACGCTCCTCGTGTTTCCTTTATCTCAAAAGGCAAGGAGAAGTTCGACTAAGTTCGCCACTTCGTGTGGCAACGTCGAACCACCCCACGTCCTGTGGGGCGCAGTCCGTACACAGCTCAAACTTGCTTTAAGCTTTTGTTCATTGTCCGGATAATGATGATTCTATCAAAAAAGGAGTGATAACCTATGTTAATTTTCATATATTATCAAGTATCTTTACTGTAGTTTATACCAATAACAACAAAAAAACAAAACTATTTGTAAAATTTTGTTTTTTTTACTTTCTAATTTTAGCAAATTATGATAACTTATTAATAAAGCCACGTTCTTTTCATTTTATATGGGAGGATGTTCAATATTGATGATGAAAGATTTTTACACTCCGTATTATGAAGTAACACCGCTAACGTTGGCAGTTGTTGCCGAAAAGGGTCGAAATGGGGAAACAATTACAAGAGTGTTAGAAGAAGAGGTAGAGTATGTTGTTGACTTTTCTCCTAGTAAAGTAATCGATTATGCTTGTAAGTTTTTTGGGTCGAGCCTCAAAGGTAGACAAGAAGGAACCCTTGACATTTGTGGAATTACTCATAAAGCACCAGTCTCAGTTGACCCTATAAGTGGAATGTACTTTTTCCCTACAACATCTCCGAAGAACCTCAAATGCTCATGGATTGCACATTCACATATTGATCAAATAAATAAAGCTGGAGAGAATAGTACTGAATTCGTTTTTAAAAACGGAAAGAAAATTAAGCTTCAGGTATCTTATGGATCTATGTTAAACCAAGTGCAACGAACCGCACAATACCGCTATTTGCTCGATAATCGAATTAAATATTTACAGCGGAAAAATGCTGAGAAGATGGAAGAGCCACCACAATGAGTTCATGGATAATTGCCTCTACTTTCTTACGTATCGACGGATTAAAGAAATTCTGCTTCTGTTGTTTACCCTGACATTGGAATAAATACGAAGTAAAGGAATCGTTCTTATTTAAGCGAATAACCCGAATATGTTGCTCTGCCATACGCTTACGCAAATCTCTACGTTCCTTCACCGCTTCATTTACCATTTTCTCTAACAATTCAATATAAGGTTCTTTAATTTTAAATGCGCCTTCCTGAACATGGCGAATATCCTGTTTAATAACAACGATAGCCATAGAAAGGAATAAATACCGGGTCGCTATTTGCAGTTCCTCATCTTTAAGATATCGCATAATAATCTCCTTTTAATTGGAACGTTTGTTCTGTTTAATTCTATTATATGATAAAATGAAATAAAAATACACCAAAATAATCAAACATTTATTAAAATGAAAAGAAAGTGGCTGATTTTGGTAATAAAACTATGCATATTTACTTGTTTAACTTAAAATATATGTGTAAGACTATATAATAGATAAAGTAAAAGGAACGTTACGTAATAAGGAGCCTTAACTACATGTATTTGATGAATATTACCTTTTCGAATTGGAAAACTGTACTTGAAGATAAAGGAATAGAAGCATTTATTTTGCAATTATTAAGCCAGTATGAGGGGCTAGGACCACTTCCGGGAATTTTATTGCCGTTTATTGAGTCATTTCTGCCGTTTTTACCATTGATGGTATTTGTACTTGGAAATGCTGCTGCATATGGATTATTGGAAGGGTTCCTATTATCTTGGCTTGGCACTAGCATTGGGTCGATTGGTGTCTTCTTAGTTCTTCGTAAATTAGGACATACCAAACTGCTCTCTAAAGTTCGTGAAAATAAGCAGGTAACTAGGATAACATCTTGGGTAGAACGTCGTGGATTTGGTCCACTATTTTTATTATTATGTTTTCCATTTTCTCCTTCAGCCGTTATTAATGTGGTGGCTGGGCTATCTCGAGTTAGCACCCAGCAATTCATACTAGCAGTCTTCATGGGAAAAGCTGTCATGGTCTTTTCGATTGCATATGTTGGGTCAAGTTTTATGGAATTTGCCCAAAATCCATTAAAGACAATTATCGTTATCGTTTGCGTTATATTGTTCTGGATGTTAGGAAAATACCTGGAACAGAGACTCCAACGAAAGGTAGTTGACAAGTCTTATCTCAATCTGGATAAACATGAAGATAAAGATAAAGATTAAAATAATCTCTAATTGGGTATTATGATAATTGTATAGATGATCATAACCTGGAGGAAGAGATTAATGTGAAGAAGAATAAATTTTGGAAAGTCACACTTATCTTCGTACTCGTCTTGCTTGCTGCGTTTTCACTGCGACCAGTACTATTTGCAAGCTATATTGTCGATGGAAGATCAATGGAACCAACGCTCCATGATGGAAATCTACTGATGGTAAATAAAGTGATTTATAACTTGGCCCAAGCTGATCGCTTTGATGTGGTTGTCTTCCATGCTAATAAACAAGAGGATTACGTGAAGCGTGTCATTGGATTGCCAGGAGACAAAATTACGTATAAAAGTGATAAACTATATGTGAACGGCAAGTATATAGAAGAGGGATTTCTTGATACGTATGTTCAGGCGAGCGATACAAAACCATTTACCGATAATTTCACACTAAAAGAGTTGACAGGAGAAACGATTGTGCCTGAAGGGAAATTATTTGTAATGGGGGATAATCGAAAGGACAGTCTAGATAGTCGTTCCTTTGGCTTTATTTCGTCAGAGCAATTGGTAGGAAAAGTCGATGCCATGTATTGGCCAATTTCACAAATGTCATTAAGTCTCGGTAAATGATAAGAAGTAACATGGATGTTTGTAAGCAGATAAGAAAGCAAAGAACTTCATTCTTTGGGGAAGGATAAACCCTCCATTGAATGGAGTTTCACTTTATAATAAGTAAGAATGGGGGAATCATTCATGGGACTCCAATTTATTATTGGAAAATCTGGTACTGGAAAAAGTGGCAGAATGTTAGATGAAATAAAAGAGAAATTAATCCAAGATCCTGTTGGCAGACCGATATTTTATATCGTGCCAGATCAAATGACCTTCCAACAAGAATATACGCTTTTTCTCGATAAGGAATTACAAGGGAGTATTCGTGGACAGGTTGTGAGTTTTTCCCGACTTGCTTGGCGGATTTTGCAGGAGACTGGTGGCGGGACGAAACAATTCATTAGTTCGGTTGGAATTCAAATGATGTTGCGGAAGATTATCGAGGAACGGCAAGGGGAATGGTTGACCTTCCAAAAGGCAATGGAGAAACAAGGATTTCTTAAGCAGTTGGAGACAATGATTACTGAGTTCAAACGATATCAAGTAACGCCAGAATTAATCCATATGCAAATTGAACAGATGGCTAAATTCGTACATAAAGAGGCAGGGGAAGAAGCCTTAACCCGCAAATTAAAAGATTTAGTGTATATCTATGAAAAGTTAGTGTACGCATTACAAGATAAATATATTGATAGTGAAGACCAGCTGCAATTATTAGCAAATAAAATTCCAGAAACGACAATCTTGGATGGCGCTGAAATATATTTTGATGGATTCCATCGCTTCACACCACAAGAGCTAATGGTTGTTGAAGCATTAATGAAGAAGTGTAAATCGGTAAATATTGCCTTAACATTGGATTTACCACAAGCAGAAGTAACAGAGCTTGATTTATTCTATCAAACAACTGAAACATACGAAACATTACGGCAAATTGCTGCTGAGAACCAAATTATTATTGAAGAGCCAATTGTGATGGGGACAGCGAAAGGAAAGTTTCGTGAGCGACCTTATTTCTATCATTTGGAGGAGTATTTTGATACAAGACCATCACCAGCCTTTAATGGAAAAGTGCCTATAACGATTGCTGAAGCCGTTCACCCAAGGGCAGAGGTTGAAGGTGTGGCACAGGAAGTGATTCGGCTAGTTCGCGAGGAAAATTATCGATATCAAGATATTGCGGTGCTGATCAGGCAAACCGATATGTATCATGATCTGATTCGGACAATTTTCAGGGACCATGGTATCCCGGTCTTTATTGATGAAAAGCGAACGATGTTAAACCATTCCTTAATTGAATTTATCCGCTCTATACTAGATATTGTAGAGGGAAATTGGCGTTATGATGCGATATTCAGGGTATTGAAAACGGGCTTTATCCCTTCTTCAGATAAAGAATATCCATTAACGAATGATGCGATTGACGAGTTGGAAAATTATGTACTGGAATATGGCATTCGTTCCAGGGAGCGCTGGAATGGCGAACAGCAGTGGAGATTCCAACGATTCAGAGGTTTTGATCAAGCAACACAAACAACATCTGAAAAAAATACACAAAACCGAATCAATCAATATCGTTATCAAGTCGTTCGCGCCTTACAATCCTTTGATGAGCAAATTAGACAGGTGGAAACGGTAAGAGAATTATGCGAAACGATATATCTGTTACTGGAAGCACTCGGCGTTCCTAATCGGTTAGAGAAGCTGAGACAGCAATTTGATGAGGAAGGCGAAATCGAAAAAGGGCGGGAGCAGGAGCAGGTTTGGAATGCTGTTATCCAATTATTTGACGAAATGGTTGAGATGGCTGGCGAAGAGAAGATGACGCTTGCAACCTTCCGCAAGACATTGGATGCAGGATTTGAAACATTGAAGTTCTCACATGTACCGCCAAGTATTGATCATGTTATTGTTGGTACGATTGATCGTTCTAGGATGAGTGGGGTAAAATGTGCCTTCTTACTTGGGGTAAATGACAGTGTCTGGCCAATGAAGCCGCCTGCTGATGGAATGATTAATGAAGTGGAAAGAGAATTATTAGCAGAACAAGGTATAAAGCTTGCGGATAGTAGTAAGCGGCAATTACTCGATGATTGGTTTTACATGTATCTTGCCTTCACTACCGCGGAAGATCATTTATGGGTCAGCTATCCTTTAAGTGATGAGGAAGGTAAGGCGAAGATGCCATCGCAATTAATTGGCAGATTAGATAATCTGTTTCCGAGTTGCAAGGGCCATCTATTATTGCAGGATCCAGATGAATTGTACGAGGCAGACCGTTTTATTACGACACCAGTAAAAACGAGAGCAGCATTAACAGCTCAGCTAGCGCGTAATCGAAAAGGCTATCCAGTAAAAGCAATCTGGTGGCATGTATACAATTGGTATGTCGCAAACCATAAGAAAGATAGTACAACAAACCAAATTTTACAGAGTCTATATTATCAAAATATGCCAATCGATTTAGAAGTAGATACGGTAAAAGAGCTCTATCCGAAGCAAGTGAAGGCGAGTGTTAGTAGGTTAGAAACCTATTATCGCTGTTCATATCAACATTTTGCAAAATATAGCTTAAACTTAAACGAAAGACAAACATATAAATTAGATGCCCCAGATATTGGGATGCTTTTCCATGAGGCAATTAAAATTATTACGGAATGGATTAAAGCGGATGGTAAAGATTTTGCGCAATTGAGGAAGCAAGACACGGATCAATATGCCGAAAGAGCAGTAGTAACATTAGCACCAATTTTGCAGCATCAAATCCTGCATAGCTCCAACCGTTATAAATATATCGGCAAGAAGCTTCAGGAAATTATTGCGCGAGCCGCCTATATTTTAAGTGAACAGGCAAGGCAAAGTAATTTCTCACCAGTCGGCTTAGAACTTGGATTTGGTGATGGTGAAATACTTCCACCATTAACGATGCAACTGCCAAACGGGTTTGAACTGCTGCTGCGAGGAAGAATTGACCGTGTCGATAAAGGGTTGAATCATGACCAGCTTTATTTACGAATCATTGATTATAAATCAAGCTCTAAAGGTCTAAATTTAGTGGAAGTATATTATGGACTTGCATTACAGATGCTTGCATACCTAGATGTTGTGTTATCACATTCGGAAAAATGGCTTGGTGTAAAGGCAACACCAGCTGGCGTGCTTTACTTTCATGTCCATAATCCGATGATTCTAGGCTCGCAGAAAATGAGCGAAGAAATGATTGAACAAGAGATTTTTAAGGATTATAAAATGAAAGGCCTCTTATTGTCTAATGAAGAAGTCGTACAAATGATGGATACGTCGCTTTCGACTGGAACAAGTCAGGTTATACCTGCTGGATTCAAGAAAGACGGTACATTTAATCATCATTCAAAGGTTGCTAGTAAAGAAACCTTTTCAAGCCTGCAGACCCATATTCACCAGTTAATGATGCAAGCAGGAGTCGATATGACAACTGGTGGGGTTCACTTAAATCCTTATCAGCATAAACAGCAGATTGCTTGTACGCATTGTCCGTTTCATTCTGTTTGTCAGTTTGATCCTCTTTTAGAAGAGAATAACTACCGGAAGTTGCAGGACATGAAGGATGATGAGATTTTAGAGAAATTAAGCAAGGAGGTTGAAGCGGATGGTTAATTGGACAAAAGAGCAGGAAGAGGCAATTTATTCGGAAGGAAGGGATATTCTCGTCGCGGCTGCAGCTGGTTCAGGAAAAACAGCTGTTTTAGTAGAGCGAATCATCCAGAAGCTGTTAAAGAAGGGTAACCCAGTCGATATTGATTCCCTGCTTGTTGTGACGTTCACAAATGCAGCAGCACAGGAAATGCGTAATCGTGTTGGAATCGCATTAGAAGAGGCGCTTGCACTGAATCCAACCTCTAATCATTTAAAAAAACAGCTATCATTATTACAACGTGCATCGATCTCAACTTTGCATTCCTTTTGCTTAGAGGTAATTCGGCAATATGCCTATTTAATAGATATTGATCCGGCTTTCCGGATTGCAAATGATATGGAAATAGATCTAATTAAGCAAGAGGTTATTGATGATTTATTTGAGGACTGGTATGGCCAAGAAGGCGAAGAGCAGGAGCGCTTCTTCGCTGTTGTCGACCGTTTTTCGAATGATCGAAGTGACTTGGACGTTGAAAAAGTAATACTTGATCTCTATACCTTTTCGGTTCAAAATCCCTGGCCAGAGGTGTGGCTTGAGGGGCTAGCGTCTACATATGAGATTCCGGAAGATTGGGTGGAAACCGAATTAACCTGGTTAAATCTAATCAAACGTGAGGTAGGGAATCAAATAGAAGCAATTAAAGAAGAGATGCATCAGGCATTAACGTTAACACTTGAAGTAGATGGTCCATATCAATATACCGAAGCGATTGAAGCCGATCTTAATCAATTATATGCGGCAATGAATGTCGTAGATTCCTGGGATGATTTACAAGCATTTATTACCTCAAGTAAGTTTGTTGCATTATCAAGGAAGAAACAAGAATGTGACGAGACGAAGAAAGAAAAAGTGAAGAAGATTCGGGACAGCTATAAGAAGCGCTGGAATAATATGAAGGATAACTGGTTTAACCGCAATCTTACTAGCCATGTGGTGGATATGCGTGAGCTTGCTCCTGTTATTCGTCAGTTAACAGAGTTAGTGAAGCAATTTAGGGAGAAGTTTCAGGAATTAAAAAAGGAAAAGGCGATTGTTGACTTTTCCGATCTGGAGCATTTTTGTTTACAGTTATTAACGAGTACAGCAGATTCATCAAGCCTTGAAAATCCTCTTCCATCCAATGTTGCTATTCAATATAAAAAACAGTTTAGCGAAATATTAATCGATGAATACCAGGATACGAACCTTGTTCAAGAAACGATTTTATCATTAATTAGTGATCAAGAAGGACCGGGAAATCGGTTTATGGTAGGGGATGTGAAGCAAAGTATTTATCGTTTTCGCCATGCCGAGCCATCCTTGTTCATCCAGAAATATAAACGATTTGCTACAGATGATAGTGATGGGAAGCGAATTGACCTAGCAAGTAATTTCCGAAGCAGGGAACAGGTATTAACAGGTGCAAATTATATTTTTAGACAGATATTGAATGAGGAATTAGGCGATATTGATTATGATCAGAACGCAGAATTAATCTATGGCAATAAAATGTATGATGCATTAGCGTTTGCGGAGCCGGCCCCAGAGCTCTTAATTATTGATCGTGAGGATCAGGAAGAAAAAGAGGATATCTTAGAGGACGAAGAGAATTTTAAAGATCTGGAGCGGGCACAGTTAGAGGCTCGGGCATATGCTGAAAAGATTAAAATATGGATTGGGCTAACAGACGAAAATACACCTTTACAAGTCTTCGATAAGGGTACTGGCACGCAGCGTGACATTCAATATCGTGATATTGTTATCTTGATGCGATCGATGACATGGGCACCGACGATTGTTGAGGAACTCAAGAAACAAGGAATTCCCGTTTATGCAGAGCTACAGGCGGGATATTTTGAAGCTATTGAAGTAAAAGTCATGATTAGCTTGCTAAAGGCGATTGATAATCCGAGACAAGATATTCCACTTGCATCGGTATTAAAATCGCCAATCGTTGGTTTGAATGAGGATGAGCTTACGAAGATAAGGCTGACAGACCGTGCAAATACGTATTATGATGCCTTGAATAAATATAAACAACAGAATACAAATGAAATAGCAGACAAGGTAACGAATTTTCTCGATCAATTACATGCATTTCGAATGGCCTCAAGACAAGGAGCATTATCTGAGCTAATTTGGGATATTTATCGGCAGACCGGATACTATGATTTTGTTGGTGGGATTCCAGGCGGACGTCAACGGCAAGCAAATTTACGCGCACTTTACGATAGGGCGAGAGGTTATGAAGCGACGTCCTTCCGTGGGCTATTCCGTTTCTTAAGATTCATCGAACGGATGGAAGAACGTGGAGATGATCTTGGGGCAGCACGAGCATTAAGTGAACAGGAAGATGTTGTGCGGATGATGACGATTCATAAAAGTAAAGGGTTAGAATTTCCTGTCGTCATTGTTGGTGCAATGGACAAGGAGTTTAACTTCAGGGACCTAAGTCAAAAATATCTGTTGCATAAGGACTTAGGGTTTGCGAGTAAATACATCGATCCTGTTAAACGAATTACGTACCCAACCTTGTTCTATCACGCGCTAAAGGAAGAGAAGAAGCGGGAGCTATTGGCAGAGGAAATGCGAGTATTATATGTTGCACTAACTAGGGCGAAGGAAAAGTTGGTGATGATTGGTAGTGTCGCTTCATTTGAGGCGAAGCAAGAAAAATGGCAGAAGATAGTCCATCACGATGACTGGGTATTGCCAACTTATTATCGAAAAGATTCAAAGACATATTTGGATTGGGTTGGACCTGCATTAATTCGCCATGAATCGAGCACGAGTTTAAGAACAGAGGAAATCGGTGAAAATGTGGCAGAAGCAATCCAATCGGATCAGTCACAATGGCAGGTTACCGTCGTCCATGCAAGTGAATTAACGAACCTGGAAGAACAAGACATTGAATCGGATTTACAGCTAAGGGAAAAAATTAAGAACTGGCAACCAGTTGAAATAATCGATGAAGCATTGGAAGCAGAAGTAAAGGAACGTTTATCTTATCACTATCCATATGAGCAAGCGGTAAAAACGCGTGCGAAACAATCAGTTACTGAAATTAAACGACAACAAGAAATAATGGATAACTATAGTGGTGACATTATTACAAGAAAGTTCCAGGCACCAATTGTCAAGCGACCAAACTTTATGCAAAAGGAAAAAATAATTACCGCTGCTGAAATAGGAACAGCTATGCATACGGTTATGCAGCATTTGCCAATGAAGAAGCGATTAAGTGGCATTGAAATTGAGCAATTTTTGGAAGTTCTTGTTGAAAGAGAAATATTGACAAGAATGGAAGCAGAGGTTATCGATATTGCTGCAATTGCGCAATTTTTTGATACGGAAATTGCGCAATATATTATGAATGAGGTATCTACTAATTATCGTGAAGTACCATTTAGCTTAACATTGCCTGCAAGTGAAGTATATGCTTCCTGGACAAGCGAAATGGATGAGAAAGTATTGGTTCAAGGTATCATAGACTGTCTTGTCCCGAAAGATGATGGATGGATCATTCTGGATTATAAAACAGATGCAATCAATGAAGATGTCACGGATAAAGTAAGAGAAAATTTAACAAATCGCTATAAAGTCCAATTGAAATTATACAGACATGCGATTGAGCAGATTTGGAAGCAGCCTGTAAAAGAAACTTATTTGTATTTCTTTTCCAAGCAATTGCTTATTAAAGTGGAAGATGAATAAAAGAGAAAGCACTCAATACACAGTAATGGGTTCCCTTTTTGGGTGCAAACATTGCAAATCACATCATATTTTTTGTCACTAATATTAATGCAATTCTTAGTGGAATTCTCTGAGTAACATCAATAAACGCAAAGAGGGGATAGCCTAATGGCTGTCCCTTAAATTCTCTAACGACTCCCGTTAAATAAATTTGTTGTCTGTTTTTATTGAGTGTCTTCGTCGCTTTTGTACTCCAAAATATCACCTGGCTGACAATCCAAATTCTTACATATCGCTTCTAATGTCGAAAAACGAACCGCTTTTGCTTTCCCATTTTTCAGAATGGAAATATTCGCCATAGTAATTCCAACCCTCTCCGAAAGCTCCGTTACGCTCATTTTTCGTTTTGCTAACATTACATCAATATTAATAATAATTGCCATATCCTCCACCTCAGACCGTCAAATCATTTTCTGATTTTATGTTAATCGCTTCTTGTAGAAGCCGTTGGAGGATAGCAGCAAAAACGGCGATAACCAACGAAGCGAAAATGATGATGAGTGATATTAATCCAATAGGAGGGTCAACTTTCTTCGCTATAAAACGAAAGAGTGGCGAACCTAATACATACAAACCACTGATTGTAATCGCACAGCACTTTATGTTCTTTAAAGCCTTTACAGATAATTCCGAGAACGCTGTGTTCTCGTCAATATACCGTAAAAGATTGAAAGCCTGATAGAGAGCAAAGTAAAAAGGCACAGCTGCTCCATACATCACGATGAAAACGAGATATTTCATTGGGGCGATATTTGGATACATTTTTGCTGCGAAATTGGCCATATGGGGCACCAAAAATATACATAAAGCAAGCACTGCAATTCCAACCAGAAAAATAATTACCTTTAAGAAAGTGGTTGAGCCTCGTTTAACATTCATTTAAAACACCTCACTTATTTAATGACAACATGATTTTATCATATTATTTATCGATTAACAATAAATTAATATTGTTTCTTATTATATTATTATTGTGTTATTGAAATATCCTTTTAATTTTGACAAAAATAAAAAGCATTTCTCATTACAAAGAAATGCTCTTACTTTAAAATGTTAAATTTACAACTTGTTCTACAAAACTTCCAAATAGTTTCTTCTGCAAATTTCCACTACTTTGGGTTTTCTTAGATTTAAAAAACTCTATATCTATTCCTCCTTCATAATTCACAGTTAAATTAACACTGTGCAATAATTATTTCCATATTCGAGAATTGGTGTGCGAAATCCTGCTTGAATTTTAATAAAAACATCAAAGAGTGTAGTAATTTCAAGGAAAGAAAAAACGTGAATTCATGTGTGAATTCACGTTAAAAATATATTGTGAAATTGATTTTTGCACTTCTAAGGAGAACCCGTTATATACACAGGGTGCTTTCTCTTTTCTAAGCATTTGCAGTATTGTTTTGATCGTTTACATCGGGATCAAATGGATTTGTCGAACTGATTCCATTATTTGCAGTAATGAAATCACCTGTATTAAAGGAACCAGAGCCGGTATTGGTCTTTGAATTGGTTTTTGGTGATAAATAGAATGAATCGCCAAAGTTAACGACTCCACCACTAACACTATTTATTTTAATTGGTCCGACGATAGATGGCATTCTGTTCACCTTCTTGAACGTAACTTCTTCCTTTATCGTATGAACAAATTGCAGATTCTGTTAATCCTCTTGTAAAATACGGAAATGCTTCAACCTTGAGTCTGCTGATATCTCATCTGCATTTCCTACTTGGAAAACAGATGATAAACTTACTGCAGTTACATTGACTTGATGAACATGAATGGTATTTGCATGGTTGCATACTTTATATTGGTTCACAACCGATGGACTATTTAGCCAAACCGCCTTTTGTTTAAAAATATCATAATCTTTAAAGTAAAGATTATCGGTTTGTTTAAATTTTTCTCCTTCTTTCTGTAATGCGATTGCTTTCGATTTTTGATTAATTGTATGAGTGTCGCCAATGCTGAAAATCGAGCTATTTGCAATAGAAGTTGTATAAATTGTGTTGACGATTGCCGTTCGTTTCTTCATCGATTATCCCTCGCTTAAAGCTTTAAGGTGCTAACGGTATAATGTTTCCAAAGGTAAAGCTTTCTGGTGGTGTATCGAAAAAGGAGGATAGACATATTTGTTCATTGTCGCCGATTAATAATACGGAAGAAGAACCAACAACTTCTACTTGAATATTTCCGACATTAATTCCCCAATTGTGTACTTCAATATTCATTAATCATCACCTGTTTTCCCTGAACTTTGCATATAATTTTGCAAGGACTGATTGATTTCATGCTTAACTTTTTCTGTAATAAACGTATGGAATTGATCAGACTCACGAGCGTAGTTCTGTTTCAATGCTTCTTGCTCATAAAAAGAAATTCTGCTGGGCAGCTGTTTATTGATATCTTCAAAAAGAATAGCCTGAAATGATTCGTCAATTGGCTTATGATAGGTTGCAGATAAATTGCTGATTATCGATGGTCCTGTTTCTCTTAAGTATTGTTGCAGTTCACCTGTTAATTCCTGTTTCAATGGCATTGGATAATTTGGTGGACATGTTTGCTGAATTGCCAGATCTTCTATATTTTCTAAATCACTCGGGGAAAGGCCGATATGGAGAGTTCCTGCTAGATGTTCAATTTTTAGCTGGTCAAATTTATATTCAATTTTTCCGATGTTTGGTGTTTTGTTTTCTGCTGCCTCTTTTTCCAGGGTATTGATTCTATCCTCAAGTGCTTTAATTTTTTCATCCTGTTGCTGCATTTGATATTGCAGCTCATGTAGGTAGTTATTCCATTCATTGCCATACATAAACACTTCCCCTTTCTAAAGAAGGATAGAGAATAATCAATCTGGTCAAATGCCTAGAATAGTTTATGCAATGATAAATGTATTTGTGTTTCTAAAAATAGAGGAAGGCTTTTTCTTTTAAGGTGCAAGCGGCACTAATGGAGGTGCTTCTGTTGTTTCTGTAGCTGCTTCTGCTTCCGCTACTTGAACAGGCTCGGTATAGCCGCCAGTATTATAAATATCGGATTGAGCTTGAATACTTCCAGTGCTGCCGATCTGGAGAACCGAGGAATTTGTAATCGCACCGATTTTTATTAAATAAATACTGATAGATTGGTGGATAATGATGCTCATACGCTTCACTCCAATTATTAAGTAATAGTCTGATCTATTTTATCTGAATCATTTACGTACGTATTTGAATTGTTAAGACTGATACGAATTCCGTTTCCGGTATTAAAAGAGCCGCCACCAGCATAAGTTTTGGCTGTGCTTCGTGGGGACATTGAATAGACATCACCGATATTAAAAATACTCGAAGAAGAAATATTAATTATTTTTACCGCACCGACTTTAGCTGGCATTGGTATCACCCCTAGAGTAGTTTATGTTATTTCTGCTAAATGTTGAAACAGAGATTTAGCATTTGACAGCGTGAACCGTTTTAGACGGTATCAGCATATAGCCTTATCAATATATGAAAGGAAAATCTAGAATTTCATAATTATAAATGAACCAAATAGTCAAAAAAACACGTTATAGTAAAGATATTGCATTGATGGAAGGGATGGTTGATGAATGGAAAAGGATGTATCTCCAGTACAAGAATCCAAACGTTTAATTTGGATTGATGCCGCAAGAGGATTCGCTATATTTGGGATATTTATCGTTAATATTGGTGGGTTTGGTGCTCCGTATTTCATCCATGGAGGAGGGGAGCTTGTTTGGACATCCTCGATTGATCAAATGGCGCAATGGGTAATTGATGTCTTCTTCCAAGCAAGCTTTTACACATTATTTTCGATATTATTTGGTTTTGGGTTTCAGATTTTAACAGAACGACTCAGGAATCGTGATGTAAAACCAACACCATTTATATTTCGACGACTTGTTATTTTAATCGGTTTTGGTCTCATTCATGCATTTGCTATCTGGCATGGAGATATTCTACTAACCTATGGAGTGATTGGCTTACTATTATTGTTGTTTTTAGAAGTAAAGCCAAAAACACTACTGAGATGGGGAATAGGTTTATTAGTAGGGTGTGTAGGTCTGATTTCCTTTGGTCTATTTGTGGCAAGAGAATCCCTAGGTAGTGTGAATGACAATGCGATTACCCAAGCATTAGCGAATTATACAAGTGGGAGTTTAGTTACAATATGGTCGCAAAACTATCAGGATTGGCTCTTCGGCAATGAGGGAATAGGCTACCTATTATTAGCTACTACTTTACTGCCCCTGTTCCTATTTGGGATGTATCTTGCACAGAAAAGGTGGCTGCATGCGCCACAGCAATATAGAACGAGATTGTTTCCAATGTGGGTAATCAGTTTAGTACTTTTCATCGGCCTAAAAATGGGGCCATATTTTGTTGGCAATCCATTATGGTTTTCTTATATTCAGGATAATATCGGTGGTACGGCTTCTGCAATCTTTAATATTGTATCGATTACATTACTTGCGCAGAACAATCTTGGAGCAAAACTAATTCAGCCCTTTATCGCTGTCGGTAGAATGTCATTAACAAACTATATTTTACAGTCGTTATTCTGCTTTATCCTGTTTTACGGTGTCGGCTTTGGTTTATATGGACATGCTAACCCAACTACATCGATACTAATTGTGGTAGTTGTATTTATCATCGAAATTATGATAAGCAAATGGTGGTTCCGTCACTTCTTATTTGGTCCATTGGAATGGATTTGGCGAAGTTTGATGTACTTAAAATGGCAGCCATTTCGCAAAAAGTTAGAACAAAAGCTTAAAGCTAGTTTTAGCAACGTACGGAGGTGAGGGAAGTCGCGCTACAGCTTTAGCGCTGGAGCTGGACGTGGTTATTCTCGGTAATTAAGTTATCCACAACGTCCAAATTTTATAGTTTCCTAAGCAATGAGAAATACTGGGAGGCTCCTAATTCGAGCCTCCCAGTATTTTATGTATCTAGAACTTCTTTAATCTTCTCCAAAGCCCAGTCTAGATCATTCTTTTTAATTACGAGGGGAGGTGCAAAGCGAATAACGTTATCATGGGTTTCTTTGCACAGTATTCCTTTATCCATTAGTTTCTCACAGTACGGGCGGGCACTAACTGACAATTCAACACCGATAAATAATCCTCTTCCACGTACATCCTTTATGATTGGATGATTTAGCTTTTGTAGTTCGGCAACCATGTAGTTGCCTAATTTTAAGGAACGATCAGTAAGCTTCTCATCTTCTAAAACTTCAAGTGATGCGATTGAGACAGCACATGCTAACGGATTGCCGCCAAATGTGGAGCCATGTGACCCAGGATTAAATACGCCAAGAATATCTTTATTGGCAACGACACAGGAAATTGGAAATACTCCTCCACCAAGTGCTTTACCGAGAATGAGAATATCAGGAGTTACGTTTTCCCAATCACAGGCAAATAATTTACCAGAACGTCCGAGTCCGCTCTGTATTTCATCGGCAATATAGAGGACATTATTTTCCCGGCAAATCTCAAATGCTTCTTGAAGAAAACCATCAGGTGGGATGATAATTCCAGCTTCACCTTGGATTGGTTCAAATAAGAAGCCGGCTGTATTTTCGGTAATTGCTTCTCTGAGCGCATCAATATCACCAAAAGGAATTCGTTTAATACCAGGAAGCATCGGTCCAAAACCGCGTTTATATTCTTCTTCTGATGACAAGGAAACCGCTGTCATTGTTCTGCCATGAAAGTTTCCTATACAAGCAATAATTTCTGCCTTATTCTCTTCAACGCCTTTTACATCATACGCCCATCTTCTTGCGGCCTTAACAGCCGTTTCCACAGCCTCTGCACCTGTATTCATAGGTAGAACCATTTCTTTTTTTGTTAACTCACTAATTTTTTCGTACCACGGACCAAGCAGTTCATTATGGAATGCTCGTGAAGTTAATGTAACTTTGTCGGCTTGCGCTTTTAAAGCTGCAATGATTTTCGGATGGCGATGTCCTTGATTAACAGCGGAATATGCGCTCAGCATATCCATATAGCGATTTCCTTCAGGATCTTCTACCCAAACACCTTCCGCTTTCTCAATGACAACTGGTAATGGATGATAATTATTTGCGCCATGCTCCTCTGTTAATTCAATGATATTTTTTGATGTTTGTAGCATACTACCCCTCCATTATTTACATTTTGGGAGTAAGGCAATACATTTAGGATCGGATTATGCCCTACTTTTCAAAAAATTCTTAACTAAGGTAAGTATACCAGTTTTTCTTTAACTTTACTTTAACATTTTGCGTTGAGTGTGAAAAAAGAATCGATTAATGTTAAAATAGTGAAGTAATAATGTTAAGAATGTTTACGAAGATGGTAAATGAATTTTCTACTAATAAGGGAGGAAATAAGATGACACATATGCATATTACGTCATGGGTACTAGGATTTATTTTACTTATTATCGCGATTGTTTTACAAAAGCAAGGGAAGGCAAAGCCAGCAAAAATAGTACATATGATTTTACGCCTTGATTACTTATTTATTTTGTATACGGGTGGAGATTTGCTTGCAATGTACTTCTCAAACATTCAAATGCCAATGTTTGCAGAAGCAATCGTAAAAGGACTTGCAGGTATTTGGATTATTGCTGCAATGGAAATGATTCTGATTAAAATGTCTAAAGGAAAATCAACAACTAGTGCATGGGTACAATTTGTTATCGCATTAATACTCGTACTCGTGTTAGGATTCTTCCGTTTACCACTGGGCTTGATGTAAATAAACTATAAGAAAAGGTTGTCTCAAAATGGGGCAGCCTTTTTCAATTTGCCCATATCGTAGTGGGAGTTGTAATTAATCTCTACTCTGATATAAGTGCAACAATTGTAGTAGCCAGGACTTAAAAGGTAATACCAACTTGAAAAGTGAAGTATTTTCAACAATATTGCAAATTTCATTGACTATTCGTGACTATCATTAATAATAGAACAAGGTAGATTACATAGATGGTGAGGGAGAAATGGATGAAGAAGGTTTTAGGATTAGGTATCATAGTATTATTTCTACTTATTAACAATGAAACCGTTGTATTCGCTGATGAAATGCAGATTCAAGAAGAAATTATTTATAATATATTAGTTGACCGCTATAATAATGGGGACTATCAGCGTGATGAACAGGTTGATATCGATAATCCAACAAGCTATCATGGTGGGGATTTACAGGGAATAATTGCCAAGCTTGACGTGCTGGAGGAAATTGGGGTGACGATGATTTCACTTTCACCGCTCATGGCAAATGCAGAAGGTGGTTATCATGGTTACTGGATAGAAGATTTCTACTCCATAGAGGAGCAATTCGGGACGATGGATGATTTAAATCAGTTAATAAAAGAGGCGCATGATCATGGCATAAAGGTTGTATTAGAATTTGTTACAAATTATGTGGCGAGTAGCCATCCGTTTCTCGAAGATGCTGGTAAAAAGGACTGGATGACTGAATCAACAGAGATATCGCCTGATTGGATGGCAGATGTAGCTGTATTAAACTTAGAGAATCCAGATGTAGTTGCATATTTAGTTGATCTAGCAGAATACTGGATGGAAGAAACGGAGTTAGACGGGTTTAAGCTTCAAGCGGTTGACCAAGCACCAATCAGTTTTTTGGAACAATTTACAACACAATTGAAAGCAATGCGTCCGGATTTTTATCTGCTAGGAGATATTTTATTTACAGATGAAAACAACTCGCAAATGATGGGAAAAACAGAGCTAGATGCCATCGAGAATCAAGTACTTCACGATGCAATGTCAGATGTATTTGCTCAGCAAGATCAGTCTGTTGAGGACATTTACAATAGATGGGAAAGTAATGGCAAGCAAGATGGGCTATTGTATATAGATGATTTTTATGAGGAAAGATTTACCCAAAAATTCGCGGCAAATGGACGGAATGCATTAACGGCATGGAAGTTAGCATTAACATACATGTATACAACACCAGGAACGCCTACCCTACTGCAAGGTACAGAATTGCCAATGTACGGTGCGAATGCAGCGGAATCGCAACGACTGGTTCCTTTTAATAGTGGAGATTCGAAATTAAAGGAATTTCATGATCGAATTTCTTCTTTACGCAGTCAATTCCCGGTATTACAATATGGAGATTTCTCTTTAGTAGGATCAAGTGATTCCATGAGTGTATTTAAACGGACATTGGATGATGTAACGATGTATATCGCCATTAATAACGGTAGTGAATCTGCATATGTTGATATAGCTGGGATTGATCCTGGGATGCAGCTTACAGGATACCTTGGTGATAATCTTGTACGGGAAAGTGAAAATGGGGAATATCGAATCGGTCTTGCTCGTGAATCTGCAGAAGTTTATTCAATAGGACCAGATACAGGGGTTAACTGGGCATTTATTAGTTTTGTAATAGGGATATTCTTACTCTTTGTAGCTAGTATCATTTACTTAAGCTGGAGAGGGAAAAGGAGAAAATAAACGAATGAAGGAGAAGGCATATGGAAATACTCGTATGCCTTCTTCTATATAGCCACATAGCAAAGTGTTTACCACTATGGAGATCAGCTATTCAGCTTTGCCTTCGTTTCGTATCATCATCACAAATAATACCCATCCCAAGCATTAGCCATTAACGATCGTTCCACCATTCACATGGAGCATTTGTCCTGTAACATAGCTCGCATCATCACTCGCTAAATAAACGTAAGCAGGTGCTAATTCTTTCGGCTGTCCAGGGCGTTTCATAGGTGTATTGCCACCGAATGAGTCCACTTTTTGCTTATCAAAGGTGGAAGGGATTAATGGTGTCCAAATCGGTCCTGGGGCGACACCGTTTACGCGAATCCCTTGGCCTACAAGTGCGCCAGACAACGACCTTGTGAAGGATGTAATGGCGCCCTTTGTCGCAGAGTAGTCGATTAAGTCAATATTGCCTTGATAGGCGGTAATCGATGATGTATTAATGATGGAGCCGCCATTTTTCATATTTGGAATGACAGCTTGGGTTAAGTAGAACATACTAAAGATGTTCGTTTGAAAGGTCCTTTCTAATTGTTCGCTTTTAATATTTAAAAAGTTTGCTTGTGGATGCTGTTCCGCTGCGTTATTCACAAGAATATCGATTTTTTTAAAACTACTCAATGTTGTATTAATAGCAGCATCACAAAATACTTGATCCCCTATATCACCATTAATTAATAAACATTTCTGTCCTTCCTGTTCAACGAGTCTTTTCGTTTCATTCGCATCCCCATGTTCTTCTAAATAAATAATCGCAACATTTGCACCTTCTCTTGCAAAATGGACAGCGATTGCACGGCCAATTCCACTATCACCACCAGTAATAACAGCGACTTTGTCCTTTAATTTATCGCTTCCCATATAGTCTTCACGAATATATTCTGGTCTAGGGTCCATTTCTGATTCAATTCCTGGCTGTTGGTGCTGCTCCTGTGCTGGTGGGGTAATAACACCATTGTTGTTCTCCATTTTCATCGGTTGATCCACTCCTTTGCTTTCTTTATATTTATCATCCCCAAAAATGGATACTTGAGCAAAAAAGAAAAGCCCTATAAGGACTTTTCCAATTGTTCGTATTCATGGGCAGAGATGGCACCTTGTTTATGTAGACAGTCAAATATTCTACGGTAATTTTTTATATCAATTTCTTCTAAGATATATTTATGTTGGTAAAAATCTAATAGCTGATTGACTGAATCCGGTGTATAATTTCGTTCGCTTGCAAATGCGTGGACTAGTTCATGGATTAGCATGGCTAACCTCCTCCAATTTTACATATATAGCCTTTGATAAACTATATGTACAAGGTTAAGGAAGCATGCTTATTTATTACCATTAAAGATATTTGTTTAAGTCCGCTAATTACTGGGCTTATCTAAGAAGAATATGCCGATTGTACCAGGACCAACATGTGCACCAATTACAGCACCAATCATGACGATTTCGATATCGTCTACATTAATACCAAATCGCTCGCTAATACTACTAGCAAGCTGCTTCGCACGTTCAAGGTCATCACTATGGCAAATGCCGACTGATTGATTTGTAAAATTAGTACCTCGTTCTTCCATCATATCCAACATTCGACCAAATACTTTTTTTGAGCCTCTGATTTTCTCAAGTGGAATTAGCTTCCCATCATCGACATGTAGGAGCGGTTTGATTTTTAATAAGGACCCAACAAATGCTGCTGTTTTACTTACACGACCACCACGGTATAAATATTCTAAATCATCGACGGTGAAGAGATGTACCATATGTTCAGCTTGATAAGTAGCATCTGCAACAACTTCCTGAATCGTTGCACCAGTACTTGCGAGCTTTGCTGCATGTAGGACGACAAGACCATAACCTAGTGATGCACATTTCGAATCAACGATTTGAATGGGCGCATTAGGATAGGCTTCCAGTACTTCTTGCAGCATCATCGTTGCGGTTTGATATGTACCGGAAAGCTGTGATGAAAACGCAATGTATACTAAGGGCTGATTCTTCTCAGCATAAGATGTAAAGATTGTTTTAAATGTTAAAGGAGATACTTGAGATGTTTTCGGGGTCTTACCTTCGCGCATCGCATTGTAGACCGTTAATGGCTCAATTGTGATTCCATCTTGATAGTCTTTATCATCTAAATGAACTGTTAATGGTACCATTTCAATGGCAAATTCGTTGTAATGCTCCTTTCTTAAATCACTTGCAGAATCGGCAAGAATTTTAACCGCCATTATTACACCAACTTTCTTTTTAAATTGTAATTGTTTATCTTTTAGTTTATAGCTATAAAAGGATATAGTCAAAGTATAGTCATCATAATAGGAGGAGACATAAAATGTTCATGATTGAAGCAGAACGAATTATTATCGTTATTATTGGTGCATTATTAAATGCTGTTTCACTAAACTTCTTCTTTATTGAAGCAAATGTTTATGCTAGCGGATTTACTGGTGCCGCTCAACTTATCTCTAGTATTTTCCAAGACTTCTTAGGGATTGGCTTAAGTACGGGGATATTATTGTTTGTGTTAAACATCCCAGTTTTAATACTAGGCTGGTATAAAGTAGGGAAGGGCTTCACATTATATAGTATTGTATCTGTATTGTTTTCATCACTGTT
Organism: Oceanobacillus arenosus; assembly: GCF_003369575.1. Classification (GTDB taxonomy): domain Bacteria; phylum Bacillota; class Bacilli; order Bacillales; family Amphibacillaceae; genus Oceanobacillus; species Oceanobacillus arenosus. The sequence goes on from NZ_PIOC01000017.1 coordinate 223,682, forward strand.
TTTGCAATTCCTACCGGTTTTTGAATTGTCAGATGATATCATTCTTAATGCCGTATTTGGTGGAGTCATTGCTGGGGCTGGTGTTGGAATTACATTGAAGCATGGTGCTTCTACCGGTGGGTTAGATATTGTCGCAATGGTTTTATCACGGAAGAAGGATAAGCCCATTGGCAGCTTTATTTTAGTCATCAACGCAGTTATTGTTATCCTTTCAGGGATTTTATATGAACCGGAAAACGCATTATATACAATGGTTGCACTCTATGTAACAACACGTGTCATTGATGCGATTCACACACGCTATGAGAAGGTTACTGCCATGATCGTTACCCATAAGCCGGATGAGCTACAGCAGGAAATCCATAAAACTATGGTGCGAGGAATTACGATTTTGCCTGCGAAAGGGGCATACACGAAGTCGGAGAAAAGCATGCTATATCTTGTTATTACAAGATATGAATTATACGATTTAGAAAAAATAATCCAAGAAGTAGATCCAAATGCATTCACGAATATTATAGAAACTGCAGGCATTTATGGTGTATTCAGAAAAGATTAATCAAAAATAATAAAGCGAGAGCAATCAACCTGAAATGATCGCTCTCGCTTTTGCTTTTTATGTACTTTTTAATAGCCGTACTTGGCAATTACTTCTTGAATACTTGATGTAATGCTTTCCCATTCGACATCAAATTTCTTATTTACTGTAATAAAGTTTTGGTAACCGAACACATTGTCAACACCTTCAAGTTTCATTAAATCATTTAAAATTGCATGTTCACTAGTGTCACCAGCCATGACAGATACACTATTTGTACCTTCAAAAATCACACTATCAGTTGAAAATTTCATTGCATTTGGATTTGGTGTAGGTTCAATACGAACGCCCATGTTAAATCCCTCCTAATCATACTTATCTCTATAGTAGCAGAAATAACTTATTTTAAAAAGTATTAAAGTGACACCCTACTAATATTAGTAGGATGTCAGCTTTAGTAAAACATGATTTCTACGGTGTTTCGCTCGTTTACTGTTCTTGCTTAGTCTCTGCCTCTGCTAAAGTGGAACGATATGGAAATCGTTCGGCATGCTTTTTAACAGAATCAGCACCTTGCTGCGTAAATCGCCTTGATTTACTTCCTTTTCCCATGATGATTCCTCCTTCTGAAAAATCCATCATTCGAAATGAAAAAAACAGTATTATTCGCTCATGTCCATTAGAAATCGCGGAGACGATAGTTTGAAAAGAAAAGAGTGAACGGATAATCCCGTTCACTACTAGTATGGTTTATTATGATTATTTATAAGCATGGAAAATAAGGGAATTAATTAGCTTGTTTTGACATTTAGTTTCAAATATTCCTCAAGGAAAACCGAAATTCCATCCTGTTCGTTGGTTTTTGTAATATGCTTTGCAAGTTGTTTCAGCTGTGGAATAGCGTTCCCCATTGCAACTCCAACGCCAGCATAATCGATCATCTCTAAATCATTATCCTCATCACCGAAGGCAATAATTCTTTCCTTGGGAATGTCATAATAATGGGCGATTTTTTGCAGACCAACAGCTTTATTTATGCCTTTTTTAATGATTTCAATGATATTCCATGGTGCTCCCCAATTTCGGTGTTCAATAAATTCTGCATGGTAGTCATCTAAATGCCTTCTAAGTGCTTGTACCTGCTCATCCTTTGGTAGAACTAAAATAGAGGTAGGGTCATCTTTTAATGCCTGTTTAATATTTCCAATCTTAAATGGTGGATCATTTGGAGCTTCTTGGTAAATTTCGATGAGCTTTTCATCGTATTGTGCAAGATAAACATCATCCATTACTTCAGCAAGAATATTATTTACACTTAAATCAAAACATGCATCAATGATTGCATGTGCTGTTCGAATCGGCATTGGGTTATGGAGTGCATCCCAATTCTTATTTGTTGGATGGTGAATAAGTGCACCATTAAAATTAACCATCGGTGTTTTTAATCCAAGTTCATGGTAATAGTTAATACTCGAACGATGCGGTCTCCCTGTTGCTATGACAACAATATGACCTTCTTCCATCGCGGTCAGTACAGTCTGTTTTGTTTGAGTACTGATTACTTTATTATCCGTTAATAGTGTACCATCTAAGTCTAAAGCAATTAAATGTCTGTTTGTCATTCTATTCACCTCATAGCCCTAAGTTTATAAGTCTAATGGTCAGTTGTAAAGTAATATTAATTTTACATGGGTATATTGGCAAGTATCTAAGAGCTCTGGCCTGTAAACCAAAGGAAGAGTCTCCTATTGATAATTAAAATAAGCCATATTATTTGCCTTGTATACATTAGGGGGGTATAGTATAAATATAATATATGAGGATGTGAATCATATGGATGAATTTTTACATAATCACCCAAGTACTCCCAGAACGAAAGATGAACAACAAGCAGTCATTAACCGATTAAAACGAATAGAAGGTCAAGTTCGTGGAATTCAGAAGATGGTTGATGAAGACCGCTATTGCGTAGATATATTAGTCCAAATTAGTGCAATTCAAGCTGCACTAAAAAATGTTGGATTCTCTATTACCGAACGACATATCAAACATTGTGTTAGTGATGCTATTAAATCAGGAGAAGGTAATGAAACAATTGATGAATTAATGAGTGTTATGAAGCAGTTTTCTAAATAAGGAGGGGAGCTATTATGAGTGAAACAAACCATGCAACACTTGGAATAACAGGAATGACCTGTGCTACATGCTCCAACCATATTGAAAAAACTTTAAATAAAATGGATGGAGTAGAAGCACAAGTTAATTTTACTACAGAGAAAGCAACCTTAGACTATGATTCAGAGAAAACATCGATAGAAGATATTACGAAGAAAATTGAAAATGTCGGCTATAGTGTATTAATGGAGAAATCAGAATTAGATGTGTTCGGGATGACCTGTGCTGCATGTTCGACCCGGATTGAAAAGGTATTGAATAAGCAAAAAGGGGTAAAGTACGCAACTGTAAACTTAACAACAGAAACTGCATCCATCGAATATAACCCAGGACTCACAGATACGAAAGCAATAATTGATAAAATAAAAAATGTGGGATATGATGCGAAACCTAAGGCAGAAGCAGCAGAAAAGAAAACACATAAAGAAATAGAAATAAAAAAAATGAAGACGAAACTGATTATTTCAGCAGTGTTATCCGCGCCACTATTAATAACCATGTTGGTTCATTTATCTAATATGGCGATACCGGATATTTTCATGAATCCGTGGTTCCAATTTTCTTTAGCAACGCCCGTTCAATTTATCATCGGCTGGCAATTCTATGTTGGTGCATATAAAAACTTGAAAAATGGTGGAGCGAACATGGATGTGCTTGTCGCATTAGGTACAAGCGCAGCTTATTTCTATAGTTTATATGAAGTATTTAAGACGATTGGTAATCCTGAATACATGCCGCATCTCTACTTTGAAACAAGTGCTGTATTAATCACGTTGGTTTTATTTGGTAAGTATTTGGAAGCAAGAGCAAAAAGCCAGACAACGAATGCATTATCCTCTTTACTTAATTTACAGGCAAAAGAAGCTCGGATAATAAAAAATGGTGAAGAAATGCAGATTTCAATCGAGGAAGTTGTCGTCGGTGATCGGTTAATTGTAAAACCAGGTGAGAAAATACCCGTTGACGGGATCATTGTAAAGGGAAGAACATCTGTCGATGAATCGATGATTACTGGGGAATCCATCCCAATCGAAAAGGATGTTGACGCAACTGTCATTGGCTCAACGATAAACAAAAATGGTTCTATTCAAATGGAAGCAACAAAAGTAGGTAAAGATACTGCCCTTGCATCGATTGTGAAAATGGTCGAGGATGCACAAGGATCAAAAGCACCAATTCAACGATTAGCCGATGTCATTTCTGGATATTTCGTACCGATCGTTGTAGGGGTTGCACTTCTAACATTTATCGTATGGATAGCTTTTGTAGAGCCAGGTCAATTTGAACCTGCTTTAGTGGCTGCAATTGCCGTACTCGTTATTGCCTGTCCCTGTGCATTAGGGCTTGCAACACCAACATCGATCATGGTTGGTACAGGAAAAGCCGCAGAGAATGGGATTCTTTTTAAAGGTGGCGAACACCTTGAAAGAACACATCAGCTGGAAGCAATTGTTCTTGATAAAACAGGAACAATCACAAAAGGAAAACCTGAAGTAACGGATTTTACAGGTGATGAAGAAGCATTACAATTACTCGCAAGTGCCGAGAGAGGCTCTGAGCATCCACTTGCAGAAGCAATCGTAGCCTATGCAACAGAACAAGCGATTGATTTAGCTGAAGTAGATGATTTTAAATCCATACCTGGGCATGGTATTGAAGCTATAATTTCAGGTAATAACATTCTTGTTGGCAATCGAAAATTAATGCAAGAAAACCAAATTGATGTTGGCGGAGCGGAAATCGAATTGGTTGATTATGAAGTCGATGGCAAAACTGCGATGCTAGTTGCAGTTAATGGAATTTATCGTGGAATCGTTGCTGTTGCAGATACAATTAGAGAGACAGCACCACAAGCGATTAAAGAGCTAAAAGAACAAGGTCTCGAGGTTATTATGTTAACAGGGGATAACGAGCGTACTGCAAAAGCTATCGCAAAACAAGTTGGTATCGATCAAGTAATCGCCCAAGTATTACCTGAAGAGAAAGCAGATAAAGTGAAGGAAATTCAGCTGAAAGGTAAAAAGGTCGCAATGGTTGGTGATGGGGTAAATGATGCTCCTGCATTAGCAATCGCCGATATTGGAATTGCAATTGGGACAGGCACAGAAGTAGCAATTGAAGCTGCTGATGTAACAATCCTTGGCGGTGAGCTACTGCTTATCCCGAAAGCAATTAAAATCAGTCATGCAACGATTAAAAATATAAGGCAAAATCTCTTCTGGGCATTTGGCTATAACACAGCTGGAATACCAGTTGCAGCAATCGGCTTACTTGCACCATGGGTTGCTGGTGCAGCAATGGCTTTAAGTTCGGTAAGTGTTGTTTCTAATTCCCTTCGCTTAAAACGAGTGAAATTATAAAAAAGAGCCATTTAAAGGAGGTGAAAAGATTATGGAGAAAACGTTAAATGTACAAGGCATGTCATGTAATCATTGCAAAATGTCTGTTGAAGGTGCATTACAAAAATTAGCTGGTGTATCAGCAGCTGAAGTTAATTTAGAAGCCGGCAGTGTAGCTGTTACTTTTGATGACTCAAAAGTAAATGTGGATACAATGAAAGAAGTTATTGAGGAGCAAGGCTATGATGTGGAAGCTAAAATATAAGAATGAAAATCAGCTTTTATCCCGAATTAGCTGGCTGTAAAACCCCTCTTCAAGAATTCGAGAAAAATCAAGAATTGTAAGTGGGGGCGGATATTACCCCCACTTATTGAAGTTTCACTTTATTGCTTACATATCGACAATAATAATTTTTACTTAACATTGCATCTTCTGTAACTTACCATTTAAAATAGGATTATACATAACTTAAGGAGAGAAGCATAGTGATAGGGATAAATAAGGAACACTTAAATTCAATTCCAAGTTTGGTTGTCGTTGACACGGATAAAGCAAATGAATCATTACCAATGATTACTTATTTTCATGGATTTACGAGTGCGAAGGAACATAATTTAGATATTGCATTTCTACTAGCTGAAAAAGGTTTTCGGGTTGTTCTTCCAGATAGTAACATGCATGGTGAAAGGGATACGACGACTTCAATTATTCAAAAGACAATTGGTTTCTGGGATATTGTGATGCAAAATGTGAAGGAGTTGTGGGAAATCCATGATCATTTCGAACAGCAGGGGTTAATCTTAGATGGTAGATTTGGTGTGGCTGGAACAAGTATGGGTGGGATTACAACCTCTGCAGCATTAACACAATATCCTTGGATCAAAACGGCAGCCGTATTAATGGGTTCTCCAAGGATAACAACGTTTGCTAAGCAATTAATTAATAATTACAAAAAGGTAATGGATCTTCCAGTTACGGACGAGATGATTGAGAATTTATATGTTCAGCTTGAGCATTATGATTTATCCACACAAATTGAGAAGCTGGATCAACGTCCAGTTTTATTCTGGCATGGAGATAAAGACCAGGTCGTACCGTTTGACCATTCATACTCCTTCTATGAAGAGGCAAGAAAACAGTACGACAATCAAGCAAATATACAATTTATCAAAGAAACCAATCGCGATCATAAAGTAAGTAGACATGCAATTTTGGAAACGATCAAATGGTTTGAACAACACTTGTAGTCTGAAAGAATTCAAATCGTTTATTAAAATACGAATATATGGTTAAATAGAAGCAAGAAGGTAAGGAGGAGGTATCGTAATGGATGCAGATTTAAAAGAGAATATTATGGGTGCGCTCGAGAATGTAATCGACCCTGAGCTCGGCATCGATATTGTAAACTTAGGACTAATCTATGATGTGGAATTAGATGATGAAGGATTATGCACCGTATCCATGACTCTTACGGCAATGGGGTGCCCACTTTCAGCGCATATTGAGCGTGATGTACAATTTGCACTAGCGGATATTCCAGAGATTAAAGAATTAAAAGTTAACATTGTTTGGAGTCCACCATGGAGTAAGGATAACATGTCACGTTATGCTAAAATCGCGTTAGGCATTCCAGATTGATTGTGGAATAGATTTTCGAAATTATGAATCAATGTATGACTTTCTTCAATAATAGCTCAATCCGGACAATTCACCATTCATTTAGCATATGAATAGGCTAGATGGTGAGGAGGATTGAGTGATGAAAAACAATAATGAATCCAAACATATGTATGATTTATGTAGAGACCATGTGCATGCTTATGTTTATGCAGAGTTACAGGACGGTACAGCGGTTGATGGGATTGTTACGGGGTTAGATGAAGAATACGTATATTTAGCAGTGCCACTTGAACACAATCAGCAAGAACAATATCGGGAACATAATCGTCAATTTGGATTTGGCTTTCCAAACTATGGATATCCAGGCTTTGGTTTTGGACCTCCAAGAAGAAGATTTGAACGATTAATCTTACCACTAACAGCCTTAGCCGCAATAAGTTTATTGCCTTGGTATTAATAATAAACCCTTGCCATATCTTATATTAGGCAAGGGTTTATTATTAAATCTCTATTTATTTCTTTTCTCTTAAAATACCGTCGCCCAATATGATAATGGCTACTGTTAATAGTGCAGCAAGCAATAATGCGTCTGTTGCCACAAATGGCTCACCACCCATACTAGTTAAAACAAAAGCAATGGCTAAGCTAATAACTACAGACCAAATAATTGTCATTATGTAACGCAAAAATAACACCTCGCAATTTTATATCTACCCATAGTATAGCACGTTTTCATTCGCTTACATACATTTTTTGTATCTTTTTAATTTGAATAGGGGGATTGCCATGTCAATCTTAGTAATCAATTGTAATCATTGGATTGGCTATCATGTTGTCAATGCATTGCTTAACCATGATTATTTGGTTGATGGAATAGAGAATGAGATGGAGTCGGATGATTTATCCATGTTCTTTGGTAGAAATAGCTTATTTTCATTTTACAATCAGAGGCAAAGAAAACAGTATGACACGTGTATTTGTGTAGGTGATTATGGGAAAATGGAGGCAGTTAAGGCAAACCGTATCTTTTTTATTAATCCACAGGAATCCAGTGGACGAATGAACTTGGAAAATACAACAACGATACTTGCTTCCCATTTATTTGGCGAATGGATGCCAATGAATAAAAAGGGTTATTATGATCAGCAGGCGTTTATTACGTTTGATTCGAATGATTTTAAAGAAAATGCGATATATATCGGGGATTTTACCGACGGGTTGATTCAGTGGCTAGGGTCCTCTAAAATTTCTGATAAACTCGAAATTAAATCAGAGCATAAGGATGGAAGAGAAAATGATGCAAGCGGGAATGGTATTTACATTAGTGCGAGTCTCCCATTGGAAAAAAGGGTCACAGCATTGCAACAACATTATGTATCCAATAAGAACAGGCGATAGGAGAGATTCAAATAGTTAAAGTTGCAGTACAAATAAGAAATAGGACACAGAAATGAGTTAACGAGGACATAAATAGAAATGAGTCCCCTTTAAGTATGAGAGGGGAAGCCAAGTATCTTTGTATTTTTTTACTTGCCAATTACGGTTTTTTCCATTAAAATTAGTACCAAGTCATAATATTAGATAATAGTTACTTTATATATAAGGGGTTGTAAATATGGGTGTAGGTATTTTAGGTACTGGCCATTATCTTCCGACAAGAGTGGTAACAAACCATGATTTAGAGAAGATTGTTGATACGAATGATGAATGGATCCGGACAAGAACTGGAATTGAAGAAAGAAGATTTGCTGAAGATGATATCGATACATCCGATATGTCTTATCATGCTGCACTTGGCGCATTGGAAGAAGCAGGTGTAACTGCAGAGGAAATCGATCTTATTCTAGTTGCGACTGTAACACCTGACACGCCATTTCCATCTGTTTCATGTATGATTCAGGACAAATTAGGTGCTACAAACGCTGCAGCAATGGATATAGGTGCTGCATGTTCAGGATTTATGTATGGATTAATAACTGCTAAACAATTTATTGAAACGAAAACATACAAGAAAATATTAGTAGTAGGTGCGGACAAACTATCAAAAATCCTTAACTGGGAAGACCGGTCTACATGTGTACTGATGGGCGACGGCGCTGGAGCAGTTGTAGTCGGTGAAGTTTCAGAGGGCAAAGGGATCTTATCTTTTGAACTCGGTGCAAACGGTGCTGGCGGGAAAGAACTCTATCAAAATGAGCTTGATCAACTAGTAATGAACGGACGAGAGGTTTTTAAATTTGCTGTTAGACAAATGCCGCAATCGACTATAAATGTCATTGAAAAACTAGGACTAAGTAAAGATGATGTGGATTATTTAGTACCACATCAAGCAAATATTAGAATTATGAATGCAGCACGCGAGCGATTAGGTATCTCTGAGGACAAAATGGCAACAACAATTAAGAAATTCGGAAATAATTCATCTGCATCGATTCCTATGGCTTTATCCGAATCGGTTAAAGATGGTAAAATAAAAGACAGTGATTTAACCGTATTGGTAGGCTTCGGAGGAGGTCTTACTTGGGGTGCGGTTGCAATGCGTTGGGGAAAATAAGCAAGATTTCCTATGAGGAGGATTAACTTATGGAAAATAAAAGAGTAGTTGTAACAGGTCTTGGAGCTGTTACTCCATTAGGCAATGATGTTCATACGTTTTGGGAAAATTTAATTGCAGGAAAATCTGGAGTAGACTTTGTAACAAAGGTAAACAAAGATGATTACCCTGCAAAAGTAGCTGCAGAAGTAAAAGACTTTGATCCAACTGCATTTATGGAGAAAAAAGATGCACGAAAAATGGATCCATTTACACAATATGCAGTTGCAGCAGCAAAGATGGCTGTAGAAGATGCAAAGCTTATCATTGATGAAACCAATAATACTCGTGTTGGGGTATGGGTTGGTTCTGGAATTGGTGGCATGCAAACTTGGGAAGATCAACATCGTAAACTACTTGAAAAAGGTCCGGGCCGTGTTAGTCCGTTTTTTGTACCAATGATGATTCCAGACATGGCTGCAGGTCAGGTTTCAATTCAATTAGGTGCAAAAGGAATTAACTCATGTTCCGTAACTGCATGTGCATCTGGTGCCAACTCAATTGGTGATGCTTTTAAAGCAATCCAACGTGGCGATGTTGATTACATGATTGCTGGTGGAACGGAAGCACCAATCTCAAACATGGCATTCGCTGGCTTCTCATCTGCAAAGGCACTATCGACGAACGATGATCCAAGCACTGCTTCACGCCCATTTGATAAGAATCGTGATGGATTTGTCATTGGAGAAGGTGCTGGAATTCTAATTCTGGAATCACTGGAAACGGCTTTAGAACGTGGCGCACATATTTATGGAGAAATTGTTGGTTATGGTGCAACGGGTGACGCATATCATATCACTGCTCCAGCAGAGAATGGTGAAGGAGCAGCACGAGCAATGCAAATGGCATTAGATGATGCTGGAATTTCACCTGAAAATGTTGACTATATTAATGCACATGGTACAAGTACTGCATTAAATGATAAATATGAAACGGCTGCAATTAAAAATGTATTCGGTGAAAAGGCAAAGGAAATTGCTGTATCGTCTACGAAATCAATGACAGGTCATATGCTTGGTGCAGCAGGTGCAGTTGAGGCTGTAATTGCAATCAAATCAATTGAAAATAGTGTCATTCCAGCAACAATTAATTATGAAACTCCAGATCCAGATTGTGATTTGGATTACGTACCAAATCATGCAAGAGAGCAAGATGTGAATGTTGTTATAAGTAATTCATTCGGATTTGGCGGTCATAATGTTACATTAGTATTTAAAAAATATGAAGCTTAATTAAATGGTTTCACATGTATTAAAAATGCTGAACAGTGAGGAGCTGGTCAGCATTTTTTTGTTGCTTAGGAAACTACAAAATTGGATGCAGTGGAACACTTAATTACCGAGAATAGCCACGTCCAGCTCTAGCGCCCATCGACTAGCGCGACTTCCCTCACCTCCGTAATCTAAGTCAACCGCTTACGCTCTCAAAAGAGTTTCCTTTATCTCAAAAGGCAAGGAGAAGTTCGTACACAGCTCAAACGGGCGCTTCTTTTGTAAGTAGAAAAGGATAACAACATTCTTACCGAATAAGTGCAATTATGGCTGTCCCAGTAAGACATGGTGATAAACAAGCTTTATCCCGAATTAACTGGCTGTAAGTCCCCTCTTCAAGAATTCGAGAAAAATCAAGAAAAGTAAGTGGGGGATAAATTACAGTTCATTCATGTATTGAATTGTACAAGCATAAACTAATGAAAAAGGTAGGGACAAGCATAGGCGGTGGGAAAACAATGGGGTACATCTTCGCATTTCTAATCGGATTTGGACTAGCTGTCACGGGTGGGGTAACGATGATTGCATATTTAAACTTTTTACCTGCTGGGTTATCGTGGGTGGACTATTTCATCTTTATTCAAGGAAGGATCGAATGCTATTTTTTACCAATTGGAATGTTAATTATGGCGATTGTAATCTACCGTTTTCCAAACAGATTGTAATGATAACATAGAAGAATATTTATCCTCTTTCTTGGTCATAATGTAAAGTAAGTTGTATCTCCAAATGGAATTTTTAAAAGGAATGTCTTCACTTTTCATGCTATGAAGGGACAATTCTTTTTAGTAGGTAAGTGAGACCTAAGGCTGTCACCGAAAGGCTTGGTTAAACCTTAGTTTTCTACATGGATAGGTACAACAAGGACTATTGCCTATAGGGTTGGTGATAGTTGAGTTTTCTAAAAAAGCGAGGGTTGTTTTATGTTATATTTACATGATGTTTGGGTGAATTGGTTTGAAGGAGAAGAGAACGGGTATAATGTTTGTCATTTCCACGAGTGGCGCAAAGAGGATGGAATCGAATTATTGGATCAAGTACCTCTGCTGTACATAACAGAAGTATTATACAACTACATCGAAAATGATATGCACGATCTACCTAAATCCCTACTGGACGCCATTTATAAACGCGCCTATATTCGTAAAGGTCATGAACGCTCGATACTTGATTATGCATGTATTGTTACAGATGGCAATGATATTCTAGCTATTGATACAATCGGCTATGAAATTCCGATTCGTAAAAGTAGACTGATCCCAAGGCAAGAGCAGCTTGTATTTGATATGATTCAAAAAACAAAGCCGCAAGCCTTTCGTTTCGATGACACAAACTATCAGAAAGAATATCATATGCTTTCCATGCCTCCTGAACTAGTCTTCGGATTAACAAGAAGGGAAAGGCAGCTCAAGCAATTGCTTATGATTGGCCTAGATCAATTGCGCACAACAAACAACTTAGAAGAATTACGTTACTGGTTAACAGAATGGGATCCGAAGAAATATCCATTTATCAGATTTATGGATGAAGATAAGGTCTGGGAAGCACTGTACAACGGTGTGAAAGAAGGTTGGAGCCTAGCGCATGAAGAATTATGTGAAAAATTAATTCGTGGGCAACATTTTTTAGAAAAAATGTGGGAAGTTGAAAATGGCGAAGAACAGAGCACGTCACAGCAGAAATAGCTAGGTTGAGGGGGGTTTTGGATGGCTCCAATTAAGATCTTGAGCGCTCGGAATGATGAATATTGGCAATAAGATGAAGCGGGCGTCAAATATCAACATGAGGACTCAGCTACCGCTCGGAGAAAACCATCCACAAACGCATCATACCTCAAAAACAAAACAAAGAAGCGCTAGAACGATGCTCTAGCGCTTCTTCTCATTCCTATTTACTTTACTCTACCAAGACCCATCGCTTTCTTTGCTTTTGCAACTGTTTTATTTGCAGTTATGTTAGCTTTTGCTGCGCCCTTATCAAGGATTTCATCTAGTATGTCAGAGTCAATTAATTCTTGATAGCGATCTTGAATCGGTTTTAATACGGCGATAACAGCGTCAGCAACACCTTGTTTGAAATCGCCATATCCCTTCCCTTCATATTTTGCTTCAAGTGTCTCAATGGATTCACCAGTACAGCTAGAATAAATTGTTAATAGATTAGAAACACCTGGTTTGTTTTCCTTATCGTATTTAACAATGCCCTCTGAATCAGTAACAGCACTTTTAATCTTCTTCTCAATTTTCTTTGGCTCATCAAGCATTGAGATGAAGCCTTTTTCATTCTCATCTGATTTACTCATTTTCTTCATTGGATCCTGTAAAGACATGATACGTGCCCCAACCTTAGGAATTCGAATTTCTGGGATCGTAAAAATATCATTAAATCGATTATTAAAACGCCCAGCTAAATCCCTCGTTAATTCCATATGTTGTTTCTGATCATCACCAACTGGTACAAGATTGGTTTGATAAAGCAAGATATCTGCGGCCATCAATGCAGGGTAGGTTAGTAATGCAGTTGAAACAGCTTCTTTCCCTTGCGATTTGTCTTTATACTGTGTCATCCGTTCTAATTCGCCAACATAGCCGATGGACTGTAGCATCCAGCCTAACTGAGTATGTGCAGGTACTTCTGACTGAATGAATAAAGTTGCTTTATCAGGGATAATTCCTGATGCTAAATATAGTGCTGCCAAGGAACGGATATTTTGTCTGAGTTTCAATCGCTCCTGTGGAACCGTAATCGCATGTTCATCCACGATACAGAAATAACATTCATAATCATCCTGTAATTCGACAAATTGCTTCAGTGCCCCTAAATAATTTCCAAGTGTTAATGTCCCACTTGGTTGAATACCTGAAAAGATTGTTTCCATCTAACTCACGCTCCATTTTATTTTTTCTAAACAAAAAAAGCCCATTTATCCCTTATAAATAGGGACGAATGAACCGCGGTGCCACCCTGATTATCTTAACATTTCTAAGATCGCTTAATTTCATTAATTAGCTCCAAAGTCCAATTCCGATTTACCTTGATGCTTGTTCCCACCAGCCACAAGCTCTCTAAAATTCAGGGGGTAAAATGTACTACGCCTTTTTCATTGCTAATAATATTCTTTTTACTATTATATATAGTTTGTTGGGAAAATACAAGAAAAAAACGGTATAAATATTTTCAAAGATGCAAATTTGATTTTTAAACTAGGCCGTTTTCGTAAATTTTGTTGCTTTCGGGCAGTTAGGCAAGCAAAGAGTAACAATCTTTGAGAAAAACGCCTTAAATTAAAAAGGAGAGTCTATCATCAATACTAGGTGTAATTCCATGGAAAACCGCTACAATAAAAAATGGGTTCCAGTTTTTTCCAATAACCTTTTATTGAAGCGCTTGGAATTAAGAATTCACCATTTTAAATTACTCAAAAGGCTTACAATGAAATAAAGGAATGGGATTGTAATGATACATAATAATGTAGTTAATAGTACTCCTAATGATGCAAAAAAAGTGTCGGCCCCATATTTTTGTGAATAAAGTGAAATAGTTGGTGCAGAGGGCATTCCAGAAACAACAACGCCAATAACAAGTAGGGGATATGGTACAGGTAAAGCCGCAAAAGGGAGTAGGAATAAAGGAATTAGAATAAGTCTAGTTACCGCTAACTTCCATATATAGATATTTTTTATCAAAAATAATAATTCTTTATATTTTACATTTGCAATTAAGCTTCCAATCAGCATCATGGAAAGTGGAATGGTTATTTTTCCAACATTCTCCAGACTATCTGAAATAATAACGGGAAAGCTTACTGGCAATAGAAAAATTAGGATTCCTGTTAGAGTGGAAAGAATGCCTGGATTTAAGAATAAATTTTTCCAGTCGATCGTATTTGTATCTTTACTAAACAAATATATTCCGTACGTCCATATAAGAAGTAAGTAACATAGGTTGAACATCGTTAAATAAATAATTCCTTGTTCTCCTAAAAGAATAAAACTGACGGCATAACCAATAAATCCTTGGTTACCAAAAATTATCAGACCTTCATAGACAGTTTTTTGTTTTTTTGAAAGCTGTGAACGTTGTCTCATCCGATATGCTAAAAAACAGGAAATTATAAGTATATATAGTGACATCGTAATAAGCCACATAAATTCTTTTGCTAAGGTAATGGAAAAGGAGATATCCAGAGAGAACAAAATAAGTGCGGGCAAGGTGATATATAGAATTAGCTGGGTCAAAACATCGGTTGCATTTTCATTTAGAATTCCTATTTTTCTTGCGGTAAACCCCAACAGTACAGTTCCATAAAGCATTAACATTTCCTGTATAAATGCTTCTACAGCAAGAACCATGAATATCCCCCCTAGTTCACTTTATGAAACAATTACCCAGTTTGTTAATGGAATGAATTTACTAGCGAAGAGAATAAAGAAAAAACCGAGCAATCAAGCTCGGTCTATTATCACAATTCTAATATTTTTGGTTCCATGCCCTTTTTATTCATCAAACTTATTTGAACAGGTGTAACTTCCAATACAGTATAATTAGGATCATTTGGTCCGTCAAACCAATTCTCCATATATGGATTCCACAATTCGTTTTTCAGTTCCTTAGAATCGGAAATCTGGACTTTACCTTCATACTCCACATATTCATCGCCAAATCCGTCTCCTTCATATCCTAAGAGAATATGCGTAAAAGGATTCTCTATTATTTCTTCCACTTTGTGGGTCTCCTTACTTGTTGCTGTATAAAGGTTTAGTCCATTACGAGAAAATGTCATGTATCTTGTGTGTGGTTTATTTTGTTGAACGGTTGCCATCGTCCCAACAGAACTGTTATCCAAAATATTTTCAACCGTTGCTTTAACTTCTGGCTGACTCATATAGCTGCACTCCTTTAAGTTTTTTATATTATTTCTTTGCTGTAAATAAATAATTCATTTTTCGGCTCAGGTAATGAAAGGAAAAGATTACTCTAACAGGCCTCGATAAAAAAGGCGAACAATTCCAATAATGAAAACGGCTAAGCCAAAGGGAATTGCAAATCGGTTATATAATCAAATTTAGATTATATGGGAACGAAATATGTAATAGAAAAAGAATTATATCCACTGGTTTACTACAGAAAATAGCTACCCATCGTTGATTAAATGAATAAGCCATACTAAGAATAGTGTGTATGGCTTATTCATTTTTTAGTTCTTAGAGGTCTCGGTCATGTTTTCTTACGCCTGACAAGTCTGTTTCTTCTCCAAACTCAGTACCATAATTTAATCTACCTTTTTTACCTAAATCATCCCTGTTGGTACTTTTTTCCTCCATTGGATCAAATAATATAGTTAAGCAATATAAACCACTTAATCCAACTAGGCCGTATACAATTCTTGATAGTGCAGCATGTTGACCACCAAAAATCGATGCAACCAAATCAAATTGGAAAAATCCAATTAGTCCCCAGTTTATTGCACCTATGATAACTAATGCGAGGGCAATACGTTTTAATGGATTCATTCTTTTTACCTCCCAAAAATTTTAATTAATAAAGTGAATCTTCCTGTACTTTTGCCATTAATAGCACCTCTCCCATAAAGACTCTTTATTATCTTTTGCCATAATGAATTACTTATACCTAGATAATTACTCTAATCAGATAGCTTATCTCGGAGAGTTAATTTAAAGAAATTAGGTGAAATGATGGATATCAATCAAACTTCATAATAATAATAAATGGGATGCAACTATGAACCACATCCCGTTTTGTATTAATGTGCTTTCCTGTTTTTAACTAGGTTTATCATTGTATTGGCCAAAACTTGCTTTTCATTCTCATCTGCCGAATGCCATAGATCAGCTAGTAGTCTTTGCTCACCGTTTTTTGGTTCTACATTAGCTGCCAAGTAGTCTCCAATTTCAGCTGCTACTGTACTCATTACTCCTTCGTTCATTCCATTTTCTTCTGCCTGTTGAAGGCGGTTACCTAGAAAATCTTTCCACGACTCAAAATTATCAAGTACTGACATAGCTTTTCCTCCTTAGTAATTTAGGAGCGCTTATATCTTGTTACGAAACAAAATCCTCCCTATGGAAGAAATATTATTTTTGAATCGCAAGTGGATAAAAATCAGCTCTTGATTCTTATTGTGTAGATATTTTACATAATTATACGTGTGTTATCATTTATCAATTCTTTTAAAGGTTAAACCGTTAATTGAGCATAAAAAGGGAAAAATTCAAATATTATTATGACCTAAGTGATGTATTAAGATGAACAACTATTGGTTTAACGAAAAGATTATTAATAATGCCAAACATTTCAGACGGACGATAAGCGGAACGTACTAGAATTATTCACCAACCACAAATTAAACATGATTGAAGTTTCACTTTATTAATACCCTTTTCTCTAATCTAAGCTATATATACCATTCAAATTCGTTCAATTTTCCGATATACTAGATTCATACATAAGCAGAGGAGATTGATAAAAATGGGTAAAAGGCAGCGTAAGATTTGTACATACATGATAATTTTACTTTTCGGTATGCTTCTGCCAATTACGAGCCATGGTGATGAGGTAGAAGTTGTTAGTGAGCACGGAGAGAGACAGACAAATATCAAATTATTGGACGCAGAACAATCAATGAAACGTTTTACTTTTGATTCAGGCTATGACTTTGAATATCCTGATGCGGTACGTGGAATTTATGTAACCGGCAATTCAGCAGGTGGCAGTCGGTTTGAATCATTAGTAGGTTTAGTTGATAGGACAGCATTAAATGCGATGGTCATTGATATTAAAGAAGATCATGGTAATTTAACATTTAAACCAGAAGAAGGCTCACCATTTGCAGATATAGCTATGAATTATATTTCAGATCCAGAAGCAATGATGAAAATCCTGGAGGAAAAGCAGATTTATCCAATTGCTAGAATTGTAGTTTTCAAGGATTCTGTGCTTGCCAAGAAAAGACCAGACCTATCCTTTACTGAAAATGGCAAGGTTTGGGTGAATAATCGAGGGGAAGCATTTGTTAATCCCTTTGAGCAAGAAGTTTGGGAGTATAATGTAGAAATCGCCAAAATGGCAGCTAAAATGGGTTTCGAGGAAGTTCAATTTGATTATGTGCGCTTCCCAGAAGGCTTTGAAAAGAAGGATGGGGAGTTACAGTATTCGCAAGGTGAGTATGCAGATGTAAATTTA
The DNA here is from genome assembly GCF_003369575.1 of Oceanobacillus arenosus. Lineage (GTDB taxonomy): Bacteria > Bacillota > Bacilli > Bacillales > Amphibacillaceae > Oceanobacillus > Oceanobacillus arenosus. The sequence continues at coordinate 241,422 of NZ_PIOC01000017.1, forward strand.
ACGAACGTAAAAAAACGGGTGGAAGCAGTATCTAACTTTGTCGCATTTGCAAAGGAAGAGTTGAAGAACTATGATGTTGACGTTTCAGTTGATATCTTTGGTTATGCTGCGACCATAGAAGAGGCACCGGGAATAGGACAAAATTTCTCAAGAATCGCGGAGAATGTTGACGTCATATCATCGATGATCTACCCGAGCCACTGGACGACCGGTTATTTTGGTCTAGGACTTCCAGATGAAGAGCCGTATCGTCTTGTTAAAGAGTATTCCAACGTTGAGAATGAAGTTCTTGGTGCATTAGAAATCCCACCAGTATCAAGACCTTGGCTACAAGATTTTGAAGCCCCGTGGTTATATAGTGGAGCAACAAAACAATATGGTAAAGCAGAAGTCGAGGCTCAGATAAAGGCGTTGTATGAGAGTGGAATCGATGAATTTCTACTATGGAATGCAGGAAATAAGTATACAGAAAATGTGGATTATCTAATTGGCAAGTAAAATATCGTTATACGTATTATGAATACGGTATGTTAGGAGATTTATGATGAACTGGTATGAGAAGCTGAATGAATATTTTCCAATTGAAGAAATGAAATCAAAGAAGCATATGGAGTTGCTGTTAGAAGATCCGAATGGCTTTTATCAAAAGGATGAGGGTTCAGAACATGTGATGATATATGCGGAGTTCGATACTTGTATCTTTGTTGATTATTTGTGGGTGGCAGCGGAATCAAGAGGACATGGAACCGGCCATAAATTGATGGATAAGCTAAAGCAAAAGATGAAGCCAATTTTACTGGAAGTAGAGCCAATTGATCCGAATGTAATAGATACGAATAGAAGACTTAATTTCTACCAAAGAGAAGGATTTAAACATGCAAAGTCAATTATTTTCCTAAATCATTCTTTTCAAACAAAAGAAATTGCTCCACTGGAAATATTGTATTGGTCGCTTGAAGATGAGAAACAGGGCTTTATTTTTGAACAGATGAAGAAAATTTACCAATCTGTCCATATTTATAAATCATTAGAGATTTATGGCCGGGAATTCGGCGATGTTGATGAGGTTTTACAGCTAGATGAAAATCGAAATACTAGAGACCTATTAACGGTATAATTTTAATAAACAAACCTTACCAAAAAGAGGCAGTACTAAAAGTCTTTCTCAATTAATTTCAATTTCGGTGTTTAAATGAAAATACTTTAGGGTAAGTTACTTAGTATGAAGAGACATTTGCCAACCAATACGAAGGATTTTGGAAAAAATCTAATATTTATTGAGTAAAACCTACCTTTTACTTGACAAATGTAGTATACTATAAGATATAGGTTATTTAAACTTATTTTAATTTAAGAATGGAATAAGTTAACCCATGTTTTATTGAAGTAACATATATACTTTAGAATGAGGAGTGAAGTTTTAATGGTAACACTTTATACCTCACCAAGTTGTACATCTTGCAGAAAAGCAAAAGCATGGTTAGAAGAACATGATATCCCATTTAAGGAACGTAATATTTTTTCTGAAGCCCTTTCTTTAGATGAGATTAAGGAAATATTACGCATGACTGAAGATGGAACTGATGAGATCATTTCAACACGTTCGAAGGTATTTCAAAAATTGGATGTAAATATTGATCAATTACCGATGAAAAATCTATTCAGTTTAATTCAGCAAAATCCTGGCTTATTAAGAAGACCAATCATTCTTGATGAAAAACGTCTGCAAGTAGGCTATAACGAAGATGAGATTCGTCGATTTTTACCAAGAACTGTTCGTACTTTTCAATTACGTGAAGCACAAAGAATGGTTAATTAGATTTGATTTTTTGTAAACGCATTGATATATTGGAAGAATACAAAACACAGATCCTTTTAGGATCTGTGTTTTGTTGTATCTCGCTCGATTATTACAGTTAAATCTCGTGACAAACAGATGGTAATAGTTTAAAATGGAGCTTTAATATAGTATTAATGGTTGCACATTGATTTATTCGTGTTCATACATGTATAATTTTAAAATTCTATATAGGCATATTAATTTCCAAAATACAGCACACTAACATACAATAACATTAAGTATAGAAATATATGAATGATTAATTATATGGTGTAGCGGGTATCGTTCAATAGAATAATTAGAAAATGGTGAAGTTGTCTCTTCCACCTAACTGTTTATTGCTTCAGTAAGTTAACATAAAAAGTTTAGGAAGAACAAAAGCGCAGGAAATTTTTCTACGTGAAGGGAGAGAAAGAATAATGGAGATTGAAAGAATAAATGAGAATACAATAAAGTTCTATATTTCTTATATCGATATTGAAGATCTTGGATTTGAAAGGGAAGAGATTTGGTATAATCGGGAACGAAGTGAGCAGCTCTTCTGGCAAATGATGGATGAAGTGAATTATAAGGAAGATTTCAGTGTTGAGGGTCCGTTATGGATTCAAGTTCAAGCAATGGAAAAAGGGTTGGAAATCGTTGTTACTAAAGCTAAACTTAGTAAGAATGGAGAGATCCATGCCGATGATTCCTTTGATGAGGAAATGATTGAAACAATACTGGAAGATAAATTTGGTAAAAATGTGGAGCATATTGATGACGATGATGATGAGGAAGACATGTCGGAAGAAACATTATGGATCATTGTTGATTTTAATGATTTTGAAGATGTGATTCAATTGAGTCATTATTTCCAAGACTTTACAGAAGAAGCAGATGATGCACTTTACCATTATAATGATAAATATTATTTATATATTGGTTTCTCTCAGGATTTACTCGATGACAATGAGCAGGAGAATATCATCAGTCAAGTTTTGGAATTTGCCAACGACTCTGATATGTCAATTCACTATCTCGAGGAATATGGGAAGACCATATTCGAATCAAATACATTTGCACAGGTTCGCTCTTATTTCCCACTACAGGCATAGACACACTTAAAAACTAAGGGTGTCTATTTTTTTGTTCTTCTTGCAGGAATTTGTCTATCTCTGTCGAATTATATTATTAACGGAGGTGAGTCTGTGCTACAAGCTAATACAGCAGAAGGAAATGCTATTACATTGGCAATGTTGTCACGAGCAGAATTGAGAAAATTAAAGGAGCAGCAGCTAAACTTCTATTGTCCTATTTGCAAAGGACAAGTAGTAATGAAGGTTGGATCCAAGGTTATTCCGCATTTTGCACATCGATCCATTAATGATTGTCCTGCAAGTGAAGGTGGGGAAGGGAAGTATCATGAACAAGGAAAATTATTATTATATAAATGGTTGAAAAGCCAAATGCTACATGTTGAATTAGAAGTGTATCTTCCGGAAATTAATCAACGGCCAGATCTTCTGTTAACCATAAATAATCGAAGAATTGCAATTGAATACCAATGCTCAAAAATTCCAATCGAGCAGGTAAAGAAGCGGAACGATGGGTATAAGGAAATCGGAATTATCCCGATTTGGATATTAGGGGAGAACCGCTTGAATCGGCAAACGGCAAATTATTTCAAACTAGATCAGCTTACACTACAACTAACACATCAATTTACTTCGAATTTACCACTAATTATCTACTACTTCTGTCCAATCACTTTATCATTCATCATGATTCAAAATCCATTTCAGACTAGGATAGGTCAAGCAATAGGGAAATTTAAAGTAATGCCCTTAACGAAGCTCAATATAAAGGATCTTTTTATTATTGATACCTTCACCCACTATGAGTTGTATCAGCATTGGAAGAAAGAAAAGATAAAATTTCGAACAATGCAGCGGAAAAAAATATATGGGCAGGAATTAGCGTGGTACCAGTGGTTATATTTAAAAGGAACCCACCTTGAAAAGTTGCCATCAATTATCCACTTACCAATTGCCTCCCAATATCGAATGTTATCCCCGACCTGGAACTGGCAAAGTAGAATTTGCATTGATCTTCTAGAACGAATCCCAATCGGCAGCACATTCTCACTCCGTTCCTGTGAATTTCTTCTAAGAAAACAACTTCAATCATTAAGAAATTACCCGTTAATCTATTCGAATGACCATCCAATCAAACAGTATTTTAATCTTCTTGAGCAATTGAGCATCATAAGAAAAGTTTCTGGGCTAACGTATCAGAAATTAACTTCGCTTACCTTTCATGAACATGTTGAATTAGCGCTAATTGGTGATTTAGAGGTGATTAACCAATTAGCACTTATCCATAAATAATAAAATCCAGCCAATATAAACGATAAGAATGAGCAAAAAACGAGCATGAAACGAATATACTTCGATATACTAACTAAATGGGGGATTTTAAAGGATTTTTGAAATAAATCTCGAATTAATATTGGTAGAGCAAAATAAGGAGGAACTGTAATGGCAAAATCGACAAAAGAGTTACCAAAGCGAAGTGAAATATCTGAAGCATTAACATGGAAATTAGAAGATATATTTGCGAGTGATGATCAATGGTCTGAGGAGTTAAAGAGTTTGCAAACAGCAATTCCTGAAGTATCGAAATATCAAGGAAAATTGGCTGAATCTGCGGACATGCTATTTGAATTATTGAAGCTTCAAGATGCGCTCTCTGAAAGACTAGGGAAGCTATATACATATTCGCATATGCGATATGATCAGGACACAACAAATTCATTTTATCAAGGCATGAATGCACAAGCAGAAACCGTTCTTACTTTAGCATCAAGTACAATGAGCTTCGTTGTACCGGAGATACTTGCGATGGACGAAGGGAAAATCGATACTTTCTTAAAGGAAAAACAAGAATTAAACTTATATAAGAAAGTGTTAGACGAAATTACTAGACAGCGTCCACATGTGTTAAGTGAACGTGAGGAAGTATTACTCGCCGAAGTGTCTGAGCCACTTGGATCTGCATCGCAGACGTTTAGTATGTTAAATAATGCTGATCTAACGTTCCCATCAATTAAAAATGAAGATGGGGAAGAGGTTGATTTAACGCATGGTAGATACAGTAAATTCTTAGAGTCGAAAAATCGCCAAGTACGTAAGGATGCCTTTACAGCGATGTATCGTACATATGGAAATTTCAAGAATACGTTCGCATCCACACTTAGTGGGAATGTCAAGGTCCACAACTTCTCTGCAAAGGTACGCAATTATGATTCTGCAAGACAAGCAGCATTAGATGATAATAATATACCTGAATCTGTTTACGATAACTTAGTTGAGGCAGTAAATGAAAAATTACCACTGTTACATCGCTACACGAAGTTACGTAAGAAAGTATTAGAATTAGACGAATTGCATATGTATGATCTATACACATCACTTGTTCAGGATCTAGATATGAAGGTTTCCTATGATGAAGCAAAAGAACACGTACTGAAAGGGTTAGCACCACTTGGTAGCGAATATAGTGAAATCCTTAAAGAAGCTTTCGACAGTCGTTGGATTGATGTCGAGGAGAATAAAGGGAAACGTAGTGGAGCATATTCTTCAGGTGCATATGGTACAAACCCATATATCTTGCTAAACTGGCAAGATGATGTAAACAATACGTTCACATTAGCACATGAGCTAGGACATTCGGTTCATAGTTATTATACTAGAAAATCACAGCCATTCCGTTATGGTAATTATTCTATCTTTGTTGCAGAGGTAGCATCTACATGTAACGAGGCATTGCTCAATGAATATTTAATCAATAATCTTGAAGACGAAAAACAAAAGCTATATATTCTAAATCACTTCTTAGAAGGCTTCCGTGGAACAGTATTCCGTCAAACAATGTTTGCTGAATTTGAACATGATATCCATGTTCGGGCACAAAATGGTGAAGCATTGACGGCAGACAAATTAACGGAAATTTATTATGAGCTAAATAAAAAATATTATGGGGAAGCAGTTGTCTCTGATGAAGAAATCGGTTTGGAATGGGCACGTATTCCACATTTTTACTATAACTATTATGTGTATCAATATGCGACAGGTTATTCTGCTGCAACATCACTAGCAAACCAAATATTAACAGAAGGGGAGAGTGCGGTTGAACGCTATCTTAACTTCTTAAAAGCTGGAAGCAGTGATTTTCCAATAGAAGTACTGAAAAAAGCAGGTGTTGATATGACATCGAAGCAACCGATTTTAGATGCTCTCGATGTATTTGAAGAAAAGCTTAATGAAATGGAAAAATTATTAATTGGATAACCCTGTTTTCTAAAATTGAAGTAGACTTAGTAAATGAGGGGCTGACATTATGTCAGCCCCTCATTTACATACAAATACCTTTTATCCGAATTAACTGGCTGTAGGACCCCCGCTTTATGAAGTTGCACTTTATATTGTGATCAAAACAACTGAAAAAAAGTGAACTTTTTGTGAAAATATGCACATATTTATTGTGTTATATGATAGAACTTGATATAATAAGTTTGTAAGTTAATTACAAACAAAAACCCCTTTTGTTTGATCATGAAACTTTCTCCCATCCCCCTTTGTTATATACAAAGAACGGAAAAAAGGATATACGCTGCCCCGTATACCCTTTTTTTATTTCAACTTTTAGAAGCACCTCAGTGAGCAATGCCTCAACGTTATATCTGGCATATCATTCATCATCTCATCCTACGATAAATATTTCGATGTGTAAAAGAATATACGGTTAAATAAATCGAAATAAATAATAATGGCAATGTGAAATAAAGAGGAATAAGCTGCATAAGACCTAAAATATTTAAAGCAAAGGAAAACAATGTTAAAAAAAGAAAAAGAAAAGGATACAGGCTTTCCATAAAATCACCCTCCTGTTGTCAGTATATGAAATATAAAAGTGGAATAGAAGTGAACATTTTGTGAAAATATGCACATATTTATTGTGTTTTATCATAGAACTTGATATAATAAGTTTGTAAGTTAATTACAAACAAAAACCCCTTTTGTTTGATCATGAAACTTTCTCCCATCCCCCTTTGTATTTATACAAAGAACGGATAAAAGGATATACGCTGCCCCGTATATCCTTTTTTTATTTCTTAAGCTATAAAAAAAAGCCTTAATAATTCAAGGCTGGGTTTCTTAACTGATATATTTCCAGAAGGATCCATATTTTACAGGGATTCTTTCTACTTTACGGGAAAATTGCAGTTTTTTCATTTCTTTTTCAGTTTTTACCATCGTCCAGTTATAGACGATAGAAATTTCTTTACTACCAACAACCTCATAATGCTTAATAAATTCTTCTAATGGCGGTTTCTCAGATGGAATCGGGCTTCGCTGTAACATTTCTTGTAGTACTAATTCATAAATTTCATAAGGATAAAGTCCAGATACTTTAATACCTTGTTCATCCACTGCTTGATTAAATAAAACAATGGTCGGGATATAGTCAACTTCCATTTCCTGCGTTAATTTAATATCATCCTGTAATGCTTTCTTTGCTGAGGTAGAATAAAGATCCACTTCAAATTCATCTATATCAAGCTTTGCTTCCTTGGCGATTTTGATGAGAACTTCTTTATCTGAAATATTTTGTTTCATTAAAAACAGGCTTTCTTGCAATCTCCGCAGAAAAACCCTACCAGCTCTCTTACCTTGTAACTCCGCTGCCTTAATCGCTAAGGAGGCGATGGTTGGAAAATATACAGGGTTCTCTAACCATAAATCTCCATCACAGCTCATACCTGTACGCATTGCTGTACGTTCCCAGATTTCCTTTAGTTTCCTTGGCTGTCCAAAGGTATCCTTTGACATTGAATTTAATAATCCTGTGACAATTGGACGTACTGTAAAGAAGCGTCCATATTCCATTGCAAGCTTCCGTAAATATGGTTCCAATGACCAGCATTCAGGACAAAGGGGGTCAATGAAAACATACATTTCAATCGGTTTTTGTACTAGATTTAAATAGCTATAGTTTGCCGATGTGCTTGTATTATTTGAGCCATTAAGCTCAGATTGATTCCAACTCACATCGAATTCTCCTTTCTTTTATTCTGATGTATTCATCATGTGGTTAGCGGTAAGGGTGATTCTTTCGAGTATTGCAGTACGATATGTTTCGGCAATCTCGACGTCATGTAGTGCACCTTCCAAGCATTCTAACCAAGCATTTCTTCTTGTTGGTGTTATTTCAAATGGAAGATGCCGTCTTCTTAACATTGGATGGCCACGTTCTTCCTCATATAGCCTAGGTCCACCAAAGAATTGTACGAAAAATAGTAATTGTATTCTTGCCGTTTCTGTTAAATCTTCAGGGAAAATTGGCGTTAAGTCGGAATGTTGGGCAACACGCTCATAAAAAGCAGTATTTAATTGATCAACTGCATCATATCCACCGATTGCTTCATATATAGTTCCATCATTAGCTGTTGTCATAGTACAGTTCACCTCACATTGATTATATTGTATCAATCGAACTATAGATGAGCAACAAATCTGATTGGGATCTAGTCAATACTTCCTATTTTGGTAAAGAATTAAAAAAGCGTTCAATCTTATTTGGAGTTTGTTTTTTTGAAATATTATATTCGGCTAAGATATTTAGAAATGTTTCTAAACCAACATCCTTATTTTGCGCTTCTAATTCAAATTCATAATCTGTTTTTCCATTATAATTACTAATATCTAATACAATTAAAACGTCTTTATACTGTGCTTCGCGCCGTTCTGTTGTTAGGCTTCCATAAAAGCTTAAGGATTCAAATGCGATTCCTTTTTTGAGTAATTGCTTCGAGATATGCTCTTTTGATATGATCTTGCCGTTTAGCCAATCAGTTGCTTCTTGTTTCGTTAATTCATCATGGGTTTCAAGCAGACCAAGTTCATGTGGTTCCTTTAATGTCAGACGATACTTACCATTCTTCTCCCTGATTCGGAGGGCACAGCCATTCTCTTTTAGTTGGAAATTTTTTGTTTCAAAATAATAATTGGTTTGTACTTCACTATATTCAGGGAATGGTAAATTATCCAACAATCGTTGAAATTCATCCATCGTTAGCAAGTTTTTATATTCAATTTCAATTTCCTGTGCCATGTTTTGTTACGGCCTCCAGTATTAATAAAATTAGGTACTATTGATTATGGCTAAAAATAATAAAATATGCAATGAATAACCATTCTAATAGTAGTATGTTAAAATAATATAAGCTATAATTTGAATGGATATAAGAGGTGTAAGCGAATGAATTGGGTAGAATTTCTAGCCCCATACAAACAAGTTGTTGAAGAATTAAAAGTAAAATTAAAAGGAATGCGTCCGCAATTCGAATTTGAGTCCAGTCACTCGCCTATTGAATTTGTAACTGGTAGGGTGAAACCGATACCAAGCATTGTTGAAAAAGCGAAGACGAGAGAGATTTCTCCAGAAAATATCGAAAAGGAGCTCCAAGATATTGCTGGTCTACGTGTCGTATGTCAATTTGTTGATGATATATATACTGTTGTTGATATGCTACGAACAAGAAACGATTTTACCATTGTTGAAGAGCGGGATTATGTTACGAAAAAGAAAAAAAGTGGCTACCGCTCCTATCATATGATTATAGAATACCCGGTAGAAATGATTCATGGAAGAAAGATGGTACTAGCCGAAATTCAAATTCGCACCTTAGCAATGAATTTCTGGGCGACAAATGAACACTCATTAAACTATAAATACGACGGAAGAATTCCGACTGACATTAAAGAGCGATTGCAAAATGCTGCAGAAGCAGCATTTAAATTAGATGAAGAAATGTCGAAAATCAAACATGAAATTCAAGAGGCGCAATGGATTTTTCACAGGAAATAAAAAAATAAGCTAAACTTAGGGGATGACTTACTTGAAATTCAAGATTATTTCAAAAGGTGATAACCGATCCAATAGAATTAAAGAGACGATGAAGCAATATTTAACAGATTTTAATTTAGTTTACGACAAGGAGGAGCCAGATCTTGTCATATCAGTTGGCGGTGATGGTACGTTTTTAGAGGCGTTCCACCGATATGTCCATCGTTTAGAATCTACTGCTTTTATCGGCGTACATACAGGACACTTAGGGTTTTATGCGGATTATTTACCAAATGAAATCGAGAAATTAGTCATTGAAATCGCGAAAACACCTTTCCAGGTTGTAGAATACCCACTTTTAGAAGTGACGATTCGTTCTAAAACAGGGGAGAAAGAAGATCGTTTTCTTGCATTAAATGAAGCGATGATTAAGACAATTGAAGGATCGGTAGTACTTGATGTAGAGATCAAGGGTGAGCATTTTGAAACCTTCCGTGGTGATGGGATATGTGTATCAACACCTACAGGAAGTACAGCGTATAATAAAGCGTTAGGTGGTGCGATTTTACATCCTTCGTTAGAAGTAATCCAATTAACAGAAATGGCATCGATTAATAATCGTGTATTCCGTACCATTGGCTCTCCACTTGTTTTACCAAAGCACCATCCATGTAAATTAAAACCAATGGTTGATAGTAGTTTTATCATCGCAATCGACCATTTTACAAAGAATTTTACAAATGTCCATTCGATACATTGTCATGTAGCAAAAGAGAAGGTTCGCTTTGCGCGGTTTAGACAATTTCCGTTTTGGAATCGGGTTAGGGATTCATTTGTAGCAGAGGATAAGAATTTAATTGAATGAGGTTGAGTCGGGATGAATTGGGTAATCACAAAGGAACATCATGGAATGATTATCCGTGATTTTCTGCAAATGAATCAAGCATTTTCAAGAAGAATGCTCACAACAGTAAAGAAGGATGAACGGATACTAGTTAATGGGACACCGCAAACGGTTCGCTTTTGTTTGACGGAAGGGGACTATTTAGAGGTTCATTTACCAAAGGAAACGATTGGAGACAATATGGTTCCAGAGGAAATGGAGCTAGAAATCGTCTATGAGGATGACGCCTTAATCGTCCTAAATAAACCAGCAGGCATTGCTACAATTCCATCTCGACATCATCCAACTGGAACGATTGCAAATGGAGTATTAGCATATTATGCTAAAAATAAAATCCCATATACAATTCATGTGGTTACGAGACTGGATAGAGATACGTCAGGACTATTATTAATAGCGAAGGATCGATACAGTCATTCCTTGCTTTCTACATCGCAAAAGCAAGGAAAAGTCAAGCGCAAATATCAAGCAATTGTCAGCGGTCACTTGGAACAAAAGAATGGAACAATTGATGCACCAATTGAACGAAAAGAAGGTTCCATAATTGAACGTGCGGTAATTGAAACTGGAAAAAGGGCGGTCACACACTATAGCGTACTGAAAGAGTACGTGGATGCAAGTCTAGTTGAAATGGAACTTGAAACAGGACGAACCCATCAAATCCGGGTGCATTTATCCCATATAAATCATCCTCTGCTGGGGGATGATTTATATGGAGGAAGCATCGATAGAATAAAGCGTCAGGCATTACACTGTGTTGAAGTCAGTTGCGAGCATCCATTTACAAAGGAAATAATCAGGCTTAGGTCCACCCCTCCCGATGATATGCTTGATATAATCGGGAACTTAGAAAACGCTAAGTAAAGTAACTGAATTTATCTTCCATCAATGGCTGTTTTGACGGAACAGAGACAATTGCTTCCTCAGGCAAGCGGAAAGCCGTCAATGCATTACCGAAAACACAACCAGTATCAATATTAATCGTCTTATTTACTATTCTCGGTTTTTTCACTGGAGTATGTCCATAGATTATCCACTGGGTTCCATGATAATGCTTTGCCCAATCGCGGCGAATCGGACGACCATCTGCATCAAACTGTCCAGAGATATCACCATAAAGGACAAAGGTCTTCACCCTTTTGTCAGTTCGCCCAATCAACTCTTCTTTGATACCAGCGTGAGCTATAATCGCATTTGCTTCTGGGACTTGCAGATACAACGGGGCCTGGTCATAGAGAGTCATAAACATTTCCATTATATTCTGTTGCTCGTTTCTTGGTAAAGCGACATATTCGGCAACCGTTGTTTCTAGACCATAACGATGAAGTACATTATTCCCGAGGAAAAAACGATATAATTTATTGCAATGATTTCCAGGTACATAGTTTGCCTTATGATGGACAACAACCATTTTGTATACGAGCTTAATAACAGAAATTGAATCTGGACCACGGTCGGTAATATCACCAACGAAAATGGGTATCCTACCATCTGGATGAACAAAGATATCATTCTTCAGATCGTAACCTAGCTTATCGAATAGAGAGCAAAGTTCCTCCATACAGCCATGTACATCGCCAATTATGTCAATTTTCATTAGTATTCACCTCTTCTTTTTAAAACTAGGCTGGCGGAAAGTCATTTGCTATCGCCTCAGTTGCAATTATATTGTATACTTACCTATCAAAAAAACGATTGCAATGCAAATCGAATTAGCTTAATATATTGCACGTAGCTTAAATCGAGTTAGGATTGAAATAATGTCTATATTTATAGTAATTATACACCAAATAATCGATTATTACTCCTCATGAATGCTTGGGAGATGTTTGATAAAGGCATAAAATGGGAATATCATTAGTTGTTGTTTTAGCAGTAACGCGATTACCTATGCAAGGCTGAAATAGGAGAGAGCATGTTGCACTTAGCAGTAGAAAAGGAAGTGATCACATGGAGGATACACACAAGAACTATGAGGATCAATATGAGGAAAAATATCAAGAGCATTGGATGAAGATTGAAACAGCACTAGAGAATGAACAATTAGATGAATTTAGAGAACAGTTTTTAGTAATACATCCATACGATCAAGCGATGTTCTTCATCGAGCAATCAAAGGAAAATAGATTGATTATTTATTCCTATTTATCTCCGGAAGAAATTGCAGAAATTATGATAAATATCGAATTGGAAGATACAAAACAGTATTTCATCGAGATGGATCCAAGATTCGCTGCAATGGTTTTCTCTGATATGCCTGCAGATGATTCAGTAGATATATTAAATGAAATGAATAAAGAGGAAGTTGCAAGCTTCTTAACAATAATGGACAAAGAAGCGGCAGATGAAATTAAACAGTTACTCCATTATGAGGAGAAAACCGCCGGAAGTATTATGACGACGGAATATGTTGCAGTATTCAAGGCGCAAACAGCAGAACAGGCAATGAAGCATTTGAAGAAAGAAGCACCTGGCGCAGAAACGATTTATTATTTATATGTACTGAATGATGACAAACAGTTGGTTGGTGTTCTATCTTTACGTGATTTAATTATTGCAAATGAAAGTACAATGATAGAGGAAATTATGAGTGAAAAAATTGTCGCAGTTTCTGTCGGTAAGGACCAAGAAGAAGTTGCACAAATGTTTAGAGATTACGATTTCCTTGCACTACCAGTTGTAGATTTCCAGAATCATCTATTAGGAATCATTACGGTCGATGATATTTTGGACGTTATGGAAGAAGAGGCAAGTGAGGATTATTCCAAACTCGCGGCTATATCAGATAAAGATCAACCTAGTGATACAGCTTTTTCCTCCGCTAGAAAACGATTGCCTTGGTTAATTATTCTGCTATTTTTAGGAATGTTTACTGCAACATTAATTGGTCAATTTGAAGCGACATTAGAAAAAGTTGCTGTATTAGCAATTTTCATTCCATTAATTGGTGGTACAGCGGGAAATGCAGGAACACAAGCATTAGCAGTAGCTATTCGTGGACTTGCTACGGGAGAATACGAAAAACAAGGGAAAATGAAATTAATATTACGTGAGGGTGGAACAGGGTTAATTACGGGAACAGTAAGTGGCATTGTTATTATGTTTATTATTTATTTTTGGAAAGGCGATCTTTTCTTAGGAATGCTTGTAGGTGTTTCGATTATGGTATCCTTGACCGTTGCAACCCTTGCAGGAACACTTGTACCAATGATTATGGACTCGTTTAAGATTGATCCAGCAGTGGCATCTGGACCATTTATTACAACGATTAATGATATTATTTCCATTTTAATCTATTTTGGCTTAGCAACAACGTTTATGGCATATTTGATTTAGGCACTCGCCTTTCCTGCTCACAAATAAAAACTGGGTTCATATACTAGTTTAGTGGATGAGAAAGGAGAAATGAACCATGAGTGATAAGAAATTTGCAAACGAGCCAATGCTTTATATTCAGCAACCAAGTATTAGTAGACCGGCTGCACCGATGCAGCATCAATACACATCACCAAAACGACGCAAAGATGTAATCAGTTCGGAATCAACTGCAGATACACAATTGAAATCTGCTGCTGCACCACGCAAAAGGGTTAAACATAATACTTTCCAGCAACAATTGATGGGGAAAACGGTTGACAATCTTGAAGAAACAATCGATCAAGAGCCGGTTCAGGAAAAGGTTGACGAAGTAAAAGAGCAAGCCACACAGAATCGAAAAAAGCAATTTAAAGAGATGACACTTCAAGAAAAAGCGTTGTATTTAGCTGACTCGCCAACCTTTGCACCAAAAGTAAAATGCGAAGTTAAAACAAATGAACAGTCACATCGAGGAATCGTAACGGATTTTAAAGATGATACGGTATTTATGCAAGTAGGTAGAAGAACAACGTTAACCTCTATCCCATTTGCAGATATTACAGAAATTCGAATGATTAGCTTTTAAATGGAACAATAAAAGCTCAAGCGCTGGAATTGACTTAAGAAATGTTTATTCTTCCCGATACTATTAGAAAACTAAGGTTTAACCAAGCCTTTAGGTGACAGCCTTAGTTGCACCTACCTAGTAAAAAAACACCATGATATGGGCTAACCCAATTCATGGTGTTTTTATATATATTTAATTAGTTGAATGCGTTAATTGCTGGTAGGCATGTGACGTGGCAGAAGCAGTTTAAATCAACCGTAATGCAAATGCCAGTAGCTTCTAGGTCTTTTGTGCTTTGATCTGTTGGATCTTTCAAATGGTCATGCCCGCAAGTTTCACCATCTGATAATAATAATTCAAGAACGGCACAATTGTCGTCAAATACTTTTTTCACTCGGAAAATGAAGCTGGCTACAATTTCACCAATTTTGTGATGGTCTTTCGGTGCACCAAATCCTTTAAATGGCGAGCCGTCTCTATTATATAGAATAATTGGAACGGTATCTAATCCATTTCCTTTTTCTGACTCACCTAGTAAATCATTAATTGACTGTTCACAACCAGTATCACAGCAATTTTCTACGATGTCATTTTGAGCTTCGACTATCTCTTTAAGAATATCAGCGACACAGCTCCCTGTATCGAAATCTTTTCCACAACCCATGTGTAATTACTCCTTTCAAAAATGTATTGACTTTCTTTAATACAATATGTGGGACGACATGGATGGTGTGGGCATCTACATATATTTCAGCAGAAAATACCCATATGCGAAAGATTTTCATTAAAGGGCGGATGACTATATCTATTTGGGATAAGTATCATAAACTAATATCGACTAATGGAAGGAGTGTGGGGATATGTCTGATAATAAGCAAGTGATTCATGTGAAAGATTTAGTGATAAAAGCTGATAATGTCATTATTGAGAATTCGCATCGACGGGACCCTTTATTTGGAAATCATAGAGAGCGTCGGAATGAAGAGAGAGTATCAGAACACAATGAACAACAGGAACATCACGAGTCAAATAACCATCATCGCGAGGAAGAAAGTGAAGCTAGAAGGGAAAGAAGACCTTTTTGGTTTTAATAAAGAAGTAACTATTGAGCTTCCCTATCATAAATAATGGCAGCGAATGGGTGTAAGTATAATTGATCAGAGCAGCTGAATTGAGCTGCTCTCTGTTTTTATCCCAACATGTAATGGGGTGTATGGCTTTACCCTTAAATAAAGTATCACTCTATGATTCGGAAAGGAGGAGCATAAATGGAAGAACCGAATATTCCGTGGCTAAAACATCTAGCAGACATTGAAAAGCATTTGGAGAAAAATGAGAAATGGTTCCAGCATCCAGAAAAGAAGATGCATACATTTGAAAAAAATGCTACAAATTGGGATAAGGATTTTATTGAGGGAATAAACGCCATCGAGGGAGTCATGAAGGAATTAGAAAAAATGATGGAAGAATAGGCATCATCTTTGGCTTATTAGAGTAAATATTAATAAATTAAACAAAAAACGGACAAATAAAAGCGCTTTCGAACGAAGCGTATAATAAGTAACATCTACGGGGGTGTGAGAAAATGGGATATATACTACCAATTGAAACTTACCAATACAACGATTATCAAAATCGAATTTCAACTGAAAGAAGAAAAGTAAGTTCAATCGACAGTCCATTTAAGGTTGTATTAGAAAAGAAACATCAGGAGTTCGCTAATCAATTTGCGCGAACATCTAGAAGTACCTATCAGACCCCCGAGCAAATAATATCTGATGAAATACTTACCGGAAAGGGCAGATACTTTAGCGGATGGGTATAATATCGGATAAAAAAAGTTGTGGTAAACATATTATTATCCATCGAATCTGTTATGATTTCGATTGATAATCGGAAAGAGAAACAGCTTTTCGCCCTTTATATATTCAGCATAAAATACATCCTCTACACGTTCAAAATCCTGCTCTTTTAATTCTTGAAGGAGCCATTCTTTTGAGAGATTCTTTTCCAAGAGATTATCATAAATAATCTCTCCATCATTAATTAGCATTGTCGATAACGTGACATCCTGTTCGGCTAATTTCATATCCTTTCGACTAGGTGTCTGGAAGGATGATTTTTTCAAAACTGATAATGTCCCATTTGTCTCTAAAATTGCATATTCAACTTCCTGAATGGAGAATACATCCTTTGCTCTTAGTAAATGCTGAAGCTGATTGATATCAAGCTTATTTTTTTTCATTATATCGCGTATTAATTTTCCTTTATAGATAATAATTGATGGGCTGCCTTCAATGAATGCACGAGTCCCTTTGAACTTCTGAGTAATAATTTCAGTAACATACATTAAAGCTCCCCAGAGGAAAACAACAAAGCCGATTTGCAGTATCCCGATATCCGGGTCAAATAATCCATTTCCTACAAGCTCTCCTAACAACAAAGAGGAAATAAAATCAAATGTTGTGATCTGTGAGATCTGTGTTTTGCCAAGCAACTTCGTTAAAACAAACAATGCGATAAAGCCGAAAATCGTATCGGTAAACATTTGAAAATAATTCAACATAGAAGATATACCCCTTATTTGGTAGTTAAGAAAGTATAAAATATTTCTTACTACATAAGTGCAACTAAGGCTTTCACCGAATGGCTTGGGTTAAACCTAAGTTTTCTAAAGTTTCTACCTTAGCTTAACCCGTTCAGGAAGAAATCATTCGTAATGGGCATATAGAAAGAAGGCATTCCAGTTAGATTGGAATGCCTTCTTAATTATAGCTCTTTAATCATCGTAACATGAGGGATTCCAGCATCTAAGAACTCTCCAGACACTGTGGTATACCCCAATTTTTGATAAAAGCCTTCTGCATGTGTTTGTGCATTTAATTTAGCTTTCTTGTATCCTTTGGCGCTGATGGTAGCCTCCATCGCTTCAATCAATTCTTTTCCATGCGATTTTCCACGATAGTCTTTCAAGATGCAAATCCGTTCCAGTTTACCATACTCCTCAACGAAGCGAAGACGGCTAGCTGCAATGGGAGTCATGTCTTCGTAACCAATAAAATGGGTTGCTTCTTCTTCTAGTTCATCAATTTCAATGTCCTCTGATACTTTCTGTTCAAGTACAAAAACTTCCATTCGAACATTGAACGCTTGCTGTAATTCGTTATCTGATTCGATTACTCTGACAATCATACTAATTCCTTTCCAAAAACAAACGTTTCGTACACGGTCCATGATCCATTATCCAATTGGTAGAGTAATTGAAAACGATCAATTTTATCTTCAAATTGGAACTTATCCATATTAAGTCGACCAAAAACATCCGAATATTCATCATTTGTAAGCTTTTGGGCAATTGTAATATGCGGTACAAAGGTATGCTCTCTTTCAATCTTGAATTTACTTTGATGGATTTTACTTTCTAATTCTAGTAGTTCTTTAATAGGTTCTACTTTAAAATAAATGGTATTTGAAACAGGTGTAAATGTACTAACTTTATTAATATTGATGGTAAACGGGTTGGTTTCGTTAGCAATAACCTTTAAATCATGAATTAATCCATCGACCGATTGTTCATCAAATTCAAACGGTTCACCTAATGTGAGATGTGGTGGTATAAGTGAATAATGCGGGTCATACCTTTTACGATAAGAGTTTGCCACGTCTTGGATTGGTTTTGATGGAAAAATTGTAATACCATATTTCATATTAAAGCCTCCTCAATCAAGATATAGTTGTAATCTTTATTTTCGGAACATTTCTAGAATCAAGTGTATTATTATTTATTATAGCAGAGTTTGGAGTATTTTCTAACCTTTAATTAAAGCATTAGTTGAACATTGTAATTAATACACGTTCCATATCCCGTTGCCAATACTTCCAAGTGTGGTCGCCATTTTCTAGTTCATAATAAAAATAATTGGAATTCTTCTCTTGTAATAGCTTGTTTAGTTCGCGGTTCGGCGTTAGTAAGTCTTCCGTTTTCCCATCAGATAGCGCAGCCTCTATCTCAGCAGTACCAATTGTATGATAAATATCAAGCATATCAAGATTTGCTGCATTTTTAACCTTTTGAAGTAATGCTGCATCGACATAAGGTGATTGCATGATTACTTTTCCAAACGTATTAGGATAACGAATCGCTGTTGAAAGGGCGAACGATCCGGCAAGTGAATCGCCAATTAATGCACGAGACCTACCCATTTGCAGGTTAGGGATGATTTCATCAAGCATCGGGATTACTTCGCGAACAATGAAGTTCGTATATGCCTCGTGCTCTTCGCCTTCGAGATGATATTTCTTGCGGCGATCTGCTTTATTTTTATAATGTATGCCCGCAAACACTGTATTCTCAATCTCGCCTTCTGCGTGCAGGCGATCACTAAGTGTTGCAATCCTGCCCATTTGAAAATAATCATTCCCATCCTGCATGATACATAGATTGTATTTATTAAGTGGGGAGAATGATTCAGGCAAATATATCTTTACAGCCTTGGTTTCATTTAAATAACTACTTTGGATTTCTTTCTCAATAAAGGATCCTTTTCTCTCCATCGTATACACCTCGAAAATAGATTACTTTAGCAATAGTTTATCATGATTTATCGGTTTACTCTAATGATTCATTTCCTTCATTCACTAACTGACCCTTATATAGTTGATAATATTGCCCTTTTTGTTCAATAAGGATTTCATGGTTTCCTTTCTCGACGATTTCCCCATGTTCCAGCATAATAATCTGATCAGCATCTTGAATCGTATTCAACCGATGGGCAATCACGAAGCTTGTTCTTCCATACATTAGGCGCTGTAGGGCATCTTGAATTTTTATTTCGGTGATAGTATCGATATTACTTGTCGCTTCATCAAAAATCAGAATGGATGGTTCAGCGATTAGTGCGCGAGCAATTGTTAATAGTTGTTTCTGTCCCTGACTAATCCCACTTCCTTCTTGATCGAGAATTGTTTCATAACCGTTTGGCAGCTGTTTAATGAATTCATGTGCATTCGCATCCATTGCAGCTTGTTCGACTTCTGAATCGGTTGCATCTAGGCGACCATAGCGAATATTATCTCGAATGGTTCCTTGGAAGAGGAAAGATTCCTGCAGGACAAATGCCATATGCTTACGAAGGCTGGAACGTTTAATTTTATTTAATTCATTTCCATCAAGCGTAATACTCCCATCATCATAGTTGTAAAAACGTGAGATAAGATTGACAATCGTCGTTTTTCCTGCGCCAGTATGGCCAACGAAAGCAATCGTTTCCCCTGGTTTTGCTTCAAAGCTAATATTCTTCAATATTGGCGCCGCTTCATATGCGAAAGAAACGTTGTCAAAAATAATATGACCAGTGGTCGATGCAATCTCTGCTGCATCTTGTTCATCATTCTCCTCGGGTGTTTCGTCCATGATATTAAATACCCGTTCAGCACCTGCAACAGCTGAAAGTAGCAAATTAAATTGGTTGGAAAGCTCATTTAATGGTCTAGTGAATTGCCGTGAATATTCAATGAAAATGACAATCATTCCAACTGTTACGAGCGAGGTGTTAATCGACAGGATTCCACCAACTAGAGCAATTAATCCGAAGCTTAAGAAGTTCAATGTGTTCATAAATTTTGGGATAAACCCTGCAATGTTTTGTGCCCAAAATCCTGTCTGTTTCAACCGATTATTTTTCTGCTCGAATTGTTTGATTACTCTTTTCTCCTGGGAATAGGTCTGAACAACATGCTGCCCTGATAAGACTTCTTCAATATAACCATTGATATCGCCCAAATCATTTTGCTGCATTTTGTAAAGCGGTCCTGTTCGCTTTGTAATCCATCTTGTAGCAAAATACATCAACGGGATAATAATCATCGTAACAAGTGTTAAAATAGGGCTTAGCAGCAACATAACAACTACCGTCCCTACTAATGTTAGGATACTGGAGAAAACTTGAATAACCGATGAATTAAGTACGTTATTTACGTTGTCAATATCATTTGTTAAGCGACTCATCAAATTTCCATGTTGTCGTTTATCGAAATATGCGATTGGAAGTCGATGAAATTGGTTAAATAAGTCCTTACGCATATCGAAAACCGTATTCTGTGCAATCCTAATCATCCAGAAGCTTTGTAAAAATAATGACAATGAATGAAAAAGATAAACGAAAAGCAGGCTAATTAACAAGTAACCAAACCCAGAAATCTCCCGTGTTACAATGAATTTATCAATTGCCGTTCCTACCAGGTACGGGCCTAATAAACTTAGTCCAGAGCTAATAGCGACCATTAGAATGACAAGAGATAGTTTCCCTTTTTCTTTAGCCAAATAAGACCAAATTCTGATTAGGGTTTCCGCCATGTTTTTGGCTCTTTTCTGGCCTTTAGTGGATTCTTGATTTATTGGAATCTTCTTGTATTGAAAGGGTGCCTTTAATTCGCTATTCGACATATGTAAACTCCTTTCCAAATTGAGATTCAACAATTTGCTGATAAAGTGAGGAGCTACTTAATAATTCCTCATGTGTGCCAATGGCGAGGATTTTACCTGCATCGAGCAGTAAAATGCGATCGGCAGTACTAGCAGTTGAAATCTTTTGAGTAATAATTAATGTCGTACATTGGTATATTTTGATTGCGTTAAGGAGCTTTGCTTCTGTTGCTAAATCAAGTGCACTTGTACTGTCATCGAGCATTAATATTTTCGGTTTACGGACAAATGCACGGGCAATCGATATTCTTTGTTTCTGTCCACCAGAGAGATTTACCCCTTTTTGACCAACTTTCGTATCATATCGATCTGGCAGTGCCATAATCGTTTCATGGATTTGTGCATCCTTTGCAGCTTGAATTATTTCCTCCATTGTTGCGTTCGTTTTACCCCAGGTGATATTATCTTTGATTGAACCAGTAAATAATAAGGGGCTTTGCGGAACATAACCAATACCATTACGAAGTTGATTTAACTGATAAGTGTTAATTGGTTGATCATCGATAAATATTTTACCTTCTGCCGGGTCATAAAGTCTAGGAATAAGCTGGAATAAAGAGGTCTTTCCAGAGCCTGTAGCACCAATAATGGCTAATGACTCACCAGAATTTAAAGTGAATGAAATATTATCTAGTACCAATTTATCTGCATCAGGATAGGAAAAAGAAACCACACTGTATTCTACTTTTCCTTTAGTAATAGATAAATTCGGTTTTGCTTCTGGTTTATCGCTTAAATCGACTTCAACACGGAAAACCTCATCGATTCGTTCGGCAGATGCCTTCGTACGGGAAAGAGTCATAATAATAAAGGAAAACATGGATATTGACATTGTCACACGTAATGCATAATTAACGATGGTTACAACCTGACCAACATCCGTTTGCCCTGTACCAATCTGTATATTTCCAAACCATAGAATAATGATTAGGCTTACATTCATAACAAAAAGCAGCACCGGCATAGAGGCTTCGATCATTCGAAATGTTGTTTTTGTTGTATTTGCTAAGCTTTCATTTACTTCATCAAATCGTGATTCCTCGTAATCCCGTCGCATAAATGCTTTGATTAATCGCATGCCAACCAGATTTTCTTGCATCACGCGATTGACATTATCAACATTTTGCTGCACCTTCATAAACATTTTACTTGCATACTTCATAATCCATAATAGGAAAAGGATTAGAAGAGGTACTGTTACAAGAAATATGAGTGCTAGTCTAGCGTTTACAATAAATGCCATCGTTACGCCGCCGATAACGGTTAATGGTGCCTTAGCCATGATTCTAAGCGACATAAA
This sequence comes from Oceanobacillus arenosus, assembly GCF_003369575.1. GTDB lineage: Bacteria > Bacillota > Bacilli > Bacillales > Amphibacillaceae > Oceanobacillus > Oceanobacillus arenosus. The sequence goes on from NZ_PIOC01000017.1 coordinate 263,762, forward strand.
TACCGTATTTTGAATTTGGCGCACATCGTTCGTAAAACGTGTGACAAGTGCGGATGTTGGGTATTGATTCATATTTTTATAAGAAAAGGATTGGATTTTTTCAAATAATTTCTGTCTTAGATCATACCCAAATGCAAAACTTACATGGGATGAGTAGAATGAATTCGTTATGCCAATGGCGAGCGAGAGGATTGCCAGGCCAAGCATAATGCTGCCCCACATTGTAATATTATTTATATCTTGATTAAGTACCCCATCATTGATCATCTTTCCAAGGAAAAATGGGAGAAGTAGTTCAATGGCTAACTCGGTAAGCATTAAGGAAAAAGCGAAAACCGCGGGGAATTTATATGGCTTTAAAAACGATAGAACATTTCTCACATTGACCCTCCATCACAAATAATGCAATTTTGTTACTATTATAATGGGTTGGAGGGATTTTCGCTAGTTTGTATTTCGAGGGACGAAGTAAATTGTGGGAATGGTTGGAGCAACATTTGGGTTGAGGAATTAATAAATCATCGGTATTTTGTTGTTGACAGAATGGGTGGAAGCTATTATAGTAATAGTTACTTCTTGTTACATATGTTTTCGTATTTTAGTAAAGAACCGGGGGAAATTACATATTACGATCTGATAGTTCAGCGGGAGAATACTTCCTTGACAGGGAAGGGGTCGGGGGTTCGAATCCCTCTCAGATCATCAGTTTCAGGCACATTCCATAATTATGGTGTGTGTCTTTTTTTGTTGTCTTCATTCTATTGTGATAACGTATGAGAATTTGCCCATCTTTGCTTCGTGCTGCATAAAAGGTTATTTACGCCATTTGAAAACATGTAAGTGATGATAAAGAAACGATTAAAAATAAATTCAGTCGGATGCATGAATGTGTTTGTTATGTGAAGACACTTGGAAATGTATAGGCATGAAATACAAATCGGATTTATAATTTGGGTTTTAATGGAAAAATGATGACAATTTCCCAAAAATCTTATTTCCGATCACCACGATCAAGTCAAATTACAATTATCCCCTAGAACAAAATAATGCTTTTCGGTCTATTTATACGCTTACTTTTCAATTTTAGCTATTTGTAATAATTTTAAGAGAAGTCAATAATAAAGCTATTAATTATCATTTTAGATGATAAGAAGATTTTTATCCCACATGAACTGGCAGTAAGATCCCTACAGATTACAGTTTCACTTTATCGGTATATAAATATAATGTTGTTGTGCTTTCTAGCTTTGAATACTTTGCTAATGAAGTAAATGAAGTATTTGAAAGCTCGCAGGTGTAAAATTTTGGAGGGATGCTCGTTCTTAGCTTGCATCCCTAAACATAAAATCCCTTTTCTATAATTATTCTTTCGGATACACTCCAAATTGTTTAAGCTCCCTAACTACACGGGAAATTGGTAACCCAACGGCATTGTAGTAGTCTCCAATAATTTGCTTAACAAGCATTGCTCCCAGACTTTGAATTCCGTAGGCGCCTGCCTTATCATATGGCTCATTTGTAGATGTATACCAATAGATTTCCTCTGTGGATAACGGCCAAAATTCAACCGTTGTTCGTTCTATAAATATAATTTCATCGTCAGAGGACCTTATCATGACGCCAGTAAATACCTCATGTTTGTCCCCGCTTAATGCAGAAATCATTTGGAATGCATCATCTTTGTTCCTTGGCTTTTCAAATATTTTATGATTGTAAGAAACAATGGTGTCTGCAGATAGAATAATTTCATCTTTATGTAGGATGGGAGTATAACGTCCTTTTAGCTTAGCTAATTTCTTCACTTTTTCTTCTGGATCAGACGTGTTGATCTGTGATTCATCTATGCCTTGTTTTCGTAGTGTGAAGGGAATTTTTACTTGCTTTAAAAGTTCTTGCCTTCTCGGTGACGATGACGCTAGGATAAGTTCCTTTGACATACGTTATTCCTCCAGTCGGTGTTGTATTTGTGTATTTTTAGTAGTAGCCTTTAGTATACACGTATCATAGATATGATTTAAACTGTGTTTTTGATAATGGACTATTATTGAAAGATTTACCAATCCAACACCATTGACTGTATCGCACACTTTTTTTAGTTGGTAAGATTTACTACATAGGTTCAACTAAGGCTGTCACGTAAAGGCTTGGTTAACTCTAAGTTTTTAATAATATGAAAAAAGTAATCTGCTCCAACATATGCTTTTTTTGAAATTTATTCATAATTAACCTAAGATGAGGAGGGTCAAATGTGATGGGGCTCAATGAAAATCCTCTCTTGAAAAGTAAAATATTAGGTAAAGTGACGATGGATACACAGGTTAACGAGTGGATATTCATGTTGAAAGAGGGGGGAGTATTATGGAAAACGATCGGGAATTATGGAATGCTGTGTTAGAGAAAATAAGCGAGCGTATATCTAAATCAAGCTTTGACACTTGATTCAAACTAACTAAGATGGTAAAAGATGGAGATACCTTGCTAATCATTGTGGAAAATGAATTTGTGAGAGATTGGCTAGAAATGAACTATACGACTTTGATTAAAGAAACGTTTTCGGAGCTTACAAAAGAAGTACCTGAAATAAAGTTAACTTGTGTGGGGAAGAAAGGGAAAATCTCTTTACCATTCGATAGAGTAGCTGATATATTGAACGATATCAATAATTTATCACCTAAGGAACGCGAGAGATTATTTGATATATTAAGGAAAAAAGGGCTCAATGATAAAGTATAAAAGTTAATAAAATAGACAAATAATAATCAACTCACATCTATTCCCCACAGCATACGTATTTTGTAGTAAAATAAAGCCTGGTGTTTTACGAAAATACCACAAAATATAGTTCGAAGGTGGTATTTTATTATGAATGGAACAGCACACGTTGCAATTGGTGCGGCTGCGGGATTTATTGTCGCAAATCATTATCAGTCTTCACCAGCTATTACAATGTTATTAGTTGGAGTAGGAGGAATTTCTGGATTGATTCCTGACCTTGATATCGATGGTAAGCTACGGAATAAAATCACACTATCCCATAAAGTAATTCAGGCTGCAGCACTGTTAATAGGAATGTTGATGATTGTATACAGCATTTTTGAAGGTGTAGCAAATAAGCGTCTGCTTGGTATTGCAATTGGATTGGCAATGATAATAGGATCGTCGTTTATTAAGCAAAAGCATATGCTCACAATCACTGGAGTTGGTGTGTTAGTAGGTGGTATCTCACATCAGGAATTGTGGTTGGTACTGCTTGGGATATATATCCTAATCGCATCGTTTGTAGCGCATCGAAGCTATACCCACTCGATACTTGGTGTAATTTTCTTTGGGATTATTGCTTCCAATTTAGAGGGTTCGCTTGGAATAGAAGGTATTTACTATACTTGCCTTTCCGGATACATAAGCCATTTGGTTGCCGATAGTAAATTTCTACCGTTCAATAAGCGGGGCATAAAGCTATTCTTGCCACTATCATCAAAAGAAATATAAAAACCTCTGAGTTACTTCACAATTAAAGTAACTCGGAGGTTTTTCTCTAAAACGAATTTCTTAGTGAAAGTGTTACTCTGAGGCTGGTTGTTGTTGTGTCTGGATTGCGCGCTCTACTTGGCTAACCGCTGTTAATGCTTGCGAGATTTCATTTGATGCTTGCTTGATTGCTTCTTGGGCAAGTATTTGATCAGAAGTCGATTTCTCAATCGCTTGCGTCAATAAATCCTGTGTTAATGTTACATTTGCCTTTGCTTGTGACAGTTGATTTACATCAATTTGTTGTTGTGTCACCATGGTTTCCCCCTTTTCTCACATAGTAACTATATTATTTGCTGATTTTAAATTTTTATTAGTTAATACTCGTTCCAATTATTTCATATTGCATAGCTAACCTTTATGTAAGTATAGATATCCAAATAAAATAATGAAGGTGTCCGTTATAAATCAGCTTGTTCTGTCCTTTTATCATTACCCGACAGAAGACTCCCTCCTCAAGGAATGTGAATGAGTAGGTGGGGGATGAATGTCGGTTGGTGGTAGCAAAAAGTTTGCGCCTTATGGTATAATGAGAACAAACGTTTGTATAATGCGAGGTGAATGAGGTGCTTGTGAACAAAGCTTACAAGTTTCGTATCTACCCAAACAAAGAACAAGCTATTTTGATTGCAAAAACAATTGGTTGTTCCCGTTTTGTATTCAATCATTTTTTAGTAAAATGGAAAAATGCGTATGTTGAGACAGGTAATGGGTTAACTTATAACACCTGTTCTTCTCAATTAACACAACTAAAGAAAGAATTGGTTTGGTTAAAAGAAGTAGACAGCATTGCGATTCAATCCTCCCTCAAAAACCTTGCTGATTCATATATTCGATTCTTCAAGAAACAAAACAAAGCGCCACGATTTAAGTCAAAAAAGAATAACGTACAATCATACACAACCAAGCATACGAACGGTAATATTGCGATTAGAGGAAACAAAATCAGGCTGCCAAGACTTGGATTAGTCAAGTTTGCAAAAAGCCGTGAAGTAGAAGGACGTATATTGAATGCGACAATCAGACGGAATCCCAGTGGAAAATATTTCATTTCTATTCTTGCAGAAGCAGAGGTACAGAAGCTACCGAAAACAGGTTCAACTGTTGGTGTGGATGTTGGAATAAAGGACTTTGCCATTCTTTCAACTGGTGAAGTATTTGGCAATCCTAGATGGTTTCGGACATTGGAAAAGAAATTAGCTGTTGCACAGCGTGTTCTTTCCAGAAGGCAACAGGCAGCTTTAAAACGAAAATGTAAACTGGATGAAGCGAAGAATGTTCAAAAACAAAAACGTAAAGTAGCCCGCATACATGAAAAAATCGTGAACGCAAGACAAGACTATTTGCAAAAGCTTTCTACAGCGATCATCAAAAACCACGATGTAATCGGAATAGAAGATTTGCAGGTGTCCAATATGCTGAAAAATCACAAACTAGCAAAAGCCATCAGTGAAGCATCCTGGTCACAATTTCGAACAATGTTTGCGTACAAAGCGGAATGGTATGGGAAAGAAGTCGTTGTTGTGTCAAAAACCTTCGCTAGCTCTCAATTATGTTCGAATTGCGGCTATCGAAATAAAGACGTTAAGAATCTAAGTCTCCGTGAATGGGATTGCCCAGCTTGTGGCATACATCACGATAGAGACATTAACGCAGGACAAAATCTTAAGAAAGAAGCAATTAGACTTCTAACCGTAGGAACTACGGGGCTAGCCTACTAAGATAACTGGAGGATACTTTGGTGTTCGTAGGAATCCCCCACTTCCAAACGAAGTGAAAGTGGGGGTCGTCCAATTGAAATATGTTATTATTCATTTATTACTAAACCGTAAAGGATGAATAAACATGTCAATTAAAAGTGTAAGGGCTCATTTTAAAAAATGGAATCGAGAAGCAGATATCATGGAATTTGAGACGTCGAGTGCTACAGTTGATCAAGCAGCGGAAACTATAGGGATCATTCCTGCTCGAATTGCTAAAACATTATCATTTAGAGGAGAAGTGGATAAGGCAATATTGATTGTCACAGCGGGGGACGCGAAAATTGATAATAAGAAATTCCTACATACATTTGCTATTAAAGCAAGGATGTTATCTCCTGAAGAAGTGTTAAAACAAACAGGTCATGCGATTGGTGGAGTATGCCCGTTTGGCCTTGCAAATGATTTAGCTGTTTACTTGGACGTCTCCATGAAACGTTTTACAACCCTATATCCAGCATGTGGCAGTACGAATTCAGCAATTCAATTGTCAATTGATGAATTATACCAATTTTCGCAGGCAATGGATTGGGTAGATGTTTGCAAAGGATGGGAGCCAGTAGGAAGTAAGGAAACTGTGGAAGCCGCCGATAGGGCATGAATAGTAGAAAACGCTTGATTTCAAGCGTTTTTTTGTTTGAAGGAAACATTTTATCACTGCATAGATGCAAATAAGGCTGTCAACTAGAAAAAAATATTTATCTTAAAGAAGACCGATATCAAATCGAAATTGCTTACCGAATTACCAACTCATATGCAATGCTGTTGACATTGTTAGAATATTTGTTATACACTTGATTCAACAATGTTGAATCATAATAAACCTAATTGAATAAACTGAAGTAATAACGCCAATTTGATAGAAATTTTAATGTGTAATGAAACCGCATTCATATGATATTTCCGCTGAATAGATTGCTCGCACGGGAGCGTGCGTTTGCTCATAATCTATATTAAAGTTACCTGTTTTAATTGATAAAACAATAAAGCATGGAGGGGAATGTATGTCGAATTTGCCAAAGTACGTGCAGATTAAAGAAGTTGGACCTCGTGATGGCTTACAGAATGAAAAATCATGGATAGAAACTGTCGATAAAATTGCTTGGATTAATATGTTGTCCGAATCAGGGGTAAAGGAAATAGAGTATTCCTCGTTCGTTAATCCCAAATGGATTCCGGCGCTTGCGGATGCTCGTATAGTTGGAAAGCAAATTAAGCGAAATCCGAACGTTTCTTATTCAGCCCTCGTACCAAATTTAAAAGGCTTGGACTTTGCACTGGAAGTTGGTATTGATCGAGCTTCCGTATTTATGTCCGCAAGTGAAACACATAATTTGAATAATATTAATAAATCAATTGCTGAGACCTATCCTATTTTAAAACAAGTAATCGAAGAAGCAAAACAGGCAGGAAAACTTGTAACAGGCTATGTCTCCACCGTTTTTGATTGCCCGCATGAAGGGAAAATTGCACCAAGTGAGGTACTCCGAGTATGTGAGAAGCTATTGGAGTTCGGTGTAGATGATATTTCACTAGGTGATACGATTGGCTCTGCAGTTCCATCACAGGTCGAGCAGCTCCTAGAAGGAGTTCTCCGTCATTATCAAAAAGAGAAAATCATCATGCATTTTCATGATACAAGGGGGATGGCAATCGCTAATATTATGACCGCGATGCAATATGGCATCAATCGCTTCGACAGTTCGATTGGTGGACTTGGTGGGTGTCCTTATGCCCAAGGTGCTGCGGGAAATGTTGCGACAAATGATGTACTGTATCTTCTCCACGGACTAGGTATTCATACGGGTATTGATGAACAAAAGATCCAAGAAGCATCATTGTATATTCAGGAAAAATTGGGAAAAGCATTACCAAGTAGATCATTAGCATATATTAAAAGTGCAATATGATAATAATTAATGGGGATATGAATAAAGTGCCGTAATTTTAAGTATGTTTAAGCACTTAAAATTCCGGTATTTCTATTTATTGTGTTCAGATAGACTACACAGACCACTATTATATTCTTGACGCATTTTAATAGCTATTCTATGATAAAATCAATGTAAAGTTGGTATATTTTGAAAGGAATGAGAGTCATCAATCTTCATACTATGGGCTCCAAATTAAAGGAAATACGATTACGGAAGAAAATGACACAGCAACAGGTTGCTGATCAATGTGATATTTCAAAGAGCATGCTTTCAAAAATTGAAAATGGGCAAACTGCTTCAGCTGTTGCTACACTTTCAAAAATAAGTGAAGTATTGAATGTTCCGCTTGCGTGGATTTTAGATGATAAAACGGAAGAAGATTTTGTGCTTCAAAAAAAATCAAATCGCGAGTCAAAAGTGGGGGATGTGAACATGGGGTATTCCTATGAACTACTTGCAAATCGCTCCCAGGTTAGTGGAATTGAACCAACAATCGTCCATGTTACCCCAAAAAACATCAATCAACGCAAAGAATCATATACACATTCCCAAGATGAATTTATTTATATTTTAGAGGGTTCGATTTTCTTGTCTTATAATGGGGATAAACATTTTATGGAAAAAGGGGATAGCGCTTATTTTCAAGGATCAAAGCCACATCTTTTCATCCCGGTAGATGATGAGGAAGCGAAGGTATTCACGCTTTTTATTGAACGATCGTAGTAAGGGCGGAATTAAGTGATACTAATACATCGTGAGATTTCAAAACTGGTAAGAACCTCTTGCTTTTAATATTGATTAATCAGATAATAAAAGCAAGAAGATTAGCAAAAGGTGGGGATGACTTGGAATTGTTCTTTGAAATATCCTTTGCGGCAATTATATTATTCAGTGTGTATCGTTTTATTCATATTTTGGTTAAGATGAAGCAGAAGATTGTGTTACCAGCTTCAGATAATGAATTAGCGGTTATTCGGAAATTCCCCCAGAAAATTATCAAAGCACCTACTTATTCAGAACAAAAAGGTGGAATCATCACCTATGTTGTTATTCTTGTATACGTAATTACGATGTTTAGTCTCGGGCAGTTTTATTTGGAATTTTACTGGACATTGTACCTATTACTCATGCTGCCAATGTTACAGTTTTCCAAACTCCTTAATATGTTTGCGATTACAGATGAAGGCATCATATGTGGTGCTCGATTTATCGCTTGGAGAAAAATGAAATCATTTGAATTTGTGCTAATTGAGGTAAATCATCGATTCTATGGCTATTCAACGGAAGTAAATAACCAACATGAAATCATAATCAAGACAAGATTCGAAACCTTCCGTTGTGTCATTACTTCGGAAGAGATGATGGGGAAATTGCGTACCATTCTCAGTGAACATAATGTAGCTGAATTAAAAATAACTGAGGATGTAATTAAGGAAGAAGGAGGGGACAGGGAACTGTTTTACTGAATATTTCTAATAGAATATGAACATGGGAAAATAGCTGCAGCGACTACTTTGAATGCTGCAGCAAAAGGAAAATAATTCATAAAGAATAAATATCTTCAATAATTGATTTAATAGTAGCCAATTCTACTTTAGCTTGTGTTGCGTCCTTTTCATCGACAGCCGCAATTAAGATGGCAATACTTTCACTTAATCCTTCATATTCTCTTTCATCGCCAATTAATTGTGTTCTCCATTTGTTTTCTTTATATAGTTTTTTCAATTCCTTTGATTGGACTTCTATTTGTTGCCAATCTATTTGTCGTTCATTCATTGCCTGCTCTATTATGTCAATCTGTTCGAAAAAGTAATCTCCACCGACAGGATTGGTACACCCTGAAAGAATGGCTACCAAGAACAAGCTAATAAGCAATTTCTTTATCAACGTTATGAAACCTCCTAAATATTGAATGTTTATGCTTAGATTGTCCAATAATAAGAAAAGCTTTCATAACAAAGATGAATTAATAGGAGGAATAACGGTGCCAGAATTTGCTTTAATATTAATCCGTTCGATAGGCTCTTTTATCATATTGTTTATTATGGCTCGAGCGATGGGGAAAAAACAAATTGCACAGTTAACATTTTTTGATTATTGTGTGGGGATCACAATTGGTTCCATTGCTGCAAGTATGTCTGTCGACCAAAACATTAAGATCATGAATGGATTAATATCATTGATTATATGGGGGCTCTTTCCAATTGTGTTGGCATATTTTGGGCTGAAATCTAGAAAATTTGCAAAGGTTACCGATGGGAAACCAGCGATTATTATTAAAAATGGTGAAGTATTAGAGGAAAGTATGAAAAAAAATCAACTATCTATTGATGAATTGTTGATGCTATTAAGGGATAAAGGATCGTTTAAGGTTGCAGATGTCGAACTTGCGGTATTAGAAACAAATGGCCAACTAAGTGTAATGAAAAAAACGGATGAGCAACCAATTACACCACGTATATTAGGGATGGCCCTTGAGCAGGAGCATAGTCCAACGATTCTAATTGCCGATGGGAAGGTATTAGCTGAAAACCTTGCTATACTTGGCTATTCGCAAGAATGGTTATTGGGAGAAATACAAAAGCAGGGTGCAATTGATTTTGAAAATGTCTTTCTCGCACAAATTGATTCAAAAGGGGGAATCTATGTTGATTTCTACGTTGAAAAAGCCAAGCTTACTCCTGTAGAGCAGAAACCATTGCTAGCGGCTGAGTTAAAAAAATTACAAGCGGATTTTGAAATATTCTCATTGGAAACCGATAATTTAGAAGCCAAGGAAATGTATTCGGCCCAAGCAGCAAGGCTACAAGATGTACTTGACAAAATCTTGCCATATTTAAAATGATTGTTTCTTTATTCGAGATGTGTGTATTGCCTAATGCAAGTAGTTAGTACAAGTTTATACTAAAAATATTGATGCATAAGGAAAAATTATGATACCTAACTTTGACTTAATCGAAATGCTTTTTCGGTCAACCACTGTTTTCTTTGTTCTCCTACTGATGGCAAGAATACTGGGAAGAAAACAATTGAGTCAATTAACTTTCTTCCACTACATAACTGGGATAACCATTGGTTCTATTGCGGGTGAAATTGCCGGAAAGTCTCATACTTCAATGCTAAATGGTCTCGTAAGTATTATTTGGTGGTCACTACTAACCATCCTAATTAATTATTTGGGGTTAAAATTTTCTAAAGTAAGAGTCATTACGGATGGGGAACCAGTTATTATTATTAAAGAAGGAAAAATTCTTGAAAGGGAGCTAAGGAAGTTACATTTAAACATGGATGATTTAAGCATGTTATTTAGAGAGAAGAATATATTTTCAATAAATGAGATTTACCATGCAGTATTTGAACCAAATGGTAAATTAAGTATAATGTTAAAGCATGAATTTCAGCCACTTACAAACAAAGAACAGCATGGATTTACTGTTAAGCCTAAGTATATGCCAATGGAGCTTATTGTTGATGGGAAAGTTGTAGAAAAGAATCTAAGAGAAGTAGGTATTACGGAAGCATGGCTAGGTAATCAACTAAAAATATTGAACCTTAACCGTGAAAATGTTTTTTATGTAGAATTGCAACAAGATGGTTCACTTTATATCGATAAGCGTGATGATACCCAAAAAGAGTGAACTATTATAGGGAAAACAGCTTACACTAAGTTATCTTAAAACAAAAAACCTAAGCAGAGGACCTTTTATTCGTCATCGCTTAGGTTTAATGGGCTATTCAGTTTCTAGATTAATTATTCGTTTCAGCTTTTTCTGCCTCATAACGAATTCTGCCAAGATCAAGATCGTTTGCGACGTTATTCTTTCCTGTTAAATTCTCAAGCAATTCCTTCACATCGATACCGGAGGATGCTTTTAGTGATTCCTGTAATGTTGACATCAGATTTGTCGCATAACCAGTAACTTTGTTCGCGCCGCCATCTACACCGCTGCCGCCTGTATCAACAACTGTAATCTTATCAATATTAGCAAGTGGACTTGCCACTTCTTTTGCATATTCAGGAAGCATCTTCATTACCATATCAAGCACAGCTGCTTGCCCGAACTGTTCGAAAGCTTCTGCGATTTTTTGCTTCGCTTCTGCTTCGGCAATCCCTTTCAGACGGATAATTTCTGCTTCCGCTTCCCCTTGAGCACGTTCAGCATCTGCCTTAGCCAGACCGTCAACCCGAACACGTTCCGCTTCTGCTTTCGCCTGAGATTCAATGCGATATTGATTAGCATCTGCCGCAGCAATTTGTTTTGCCTTATCTGCGATCGCTGCTTGTTCCACAGAATATCGATCAGCATCTGCTTTTTTCTTCACTTCAGAGTCATATTGCTTCTCTCGACGAAGAATTTCCTTTTCTTCTAGTTCAATTTGTTTTTGGCGCTCAATGATCTTGATTTGCATCTGTTGCTCCGTAACTTGCTGTTTTGCACGTGCTGTTTCAAAATCATATGCTTGGTCGGCACGGGCTTTTGCGATATCTTGCTCGCGACGGAACTCTGCTGTCTTCAATTGGTTCTCTTTTTCCGCTTCGGCAATTTCAGTAGAACGTTCCAGTTCAGCCTTTTGTGCTTCTTTTGCAGCTTCTGCACGTTTAATTCGTGTTTCTTTATCTGCTTCAGCTGTGGCAATATCTGCATCCCGTTTTACTTGCGCAATTCGTGGTTTACCTAATGAATCCAGATAACCATTTTTATCTCTTACTTCTTTAATCGTAAAGGATACGATAACTAATCCCATTTTTGCTAAATCTTGAGAAGCAACGCGTTGCACTTCTTGAGAGAATTTATCGCGATTCTTATAAATCTCTTCAACGGTCATCGAACCTAGAATGGAACGAAGATGACCTTCTAGCACTTCTTTTGCTTCATTTTCTCGATCCTCTCTCGATTTGCCAAGGAATTGTTCTGCAGCTGTTGCGATTTCACTAATTGATCCACCTATTTTGATGATTGCTGTTCCATCAGCCATAACGGGCACACCTTGTTCCGTATAAACTTCTGGAGTGGATACTTCGAGCTTACTAGACAGTAAGCTTAGTGGTTCTGCTTGCTGAAATACAGGTAGGACGAACGTACCACCACCTCGGATAATTTTAATTTTATTCCCTGACTCATCGACATGTACATTTTTCCCGCCGAGATAGCTACCGGTTACGATTAATGCTTCATCTGGTCCGGCAGTACGATATTTTGTCACAAATACAGCGATAAGTGCTATTAATACAAAGACGACAATTGCAATAACAATCCAAATAATTGTTGGAATACCTGCAAACATATATTTTCCTCCTTAGAATAATATTAATAAAAATACCTAGAGTAGGTATGATTAACCAAAATCTTTCACTTCATATGCTTCGACGAATAATACGCCTTTGTCTACATTAAGAATTAGAACTTGTTTTCCTTCTTGAATTGCTTGATTTTCATAGCCTGCTGCTGGTTTTGAAATTTTCCCAACTTTACTTTCAATGAGAACCTCACCAAACCCATCCTCGGGAATAGAAATAATTACTTTTCCGACTCGACCTTTTAGGGATTCTTCTGTATACCCAAGTGATTCCTCAGCAGTAGACATTGGAATGAGAAGGAAGACATTTACCAGGCTGACTAATAAAAGTCCGATTAAAATGGAAATAATTAAGATTAATATGCTGTCTAACATCGTCAAACTTTCAAAAATGAACCCTGAAGCAGATCCGAATGTGAGAAATGCTAAAATGAGGATCGGGTTTATAAATCCAAAAACATCGCCAATACCTTCAAATATATCCCCGAATAAAAGGAAGAGAAGGGTTAAGACGCCAGCAATAATAAGCGTTGTAAGATAGATCGTTTCGATTGGAGTACCAAAAAGGACCATGGAATTCACTCCTTTGATATGTATTTTTGCTGATAGTATGTATACGGATTGATATATGAATTGGTTTCAAAAAAATCAAAAATATTTGAAGGGAAATAATCCCAGCATAATGTACCCATCCAAGTTAACTATATTCGAAATAATCGAATGTATCAACATAAAATTGAAATTGTCTTTAGCAGCTAAAAAAGACAGTAAATTTAAAATGCACGAATAAAAATGTACTCTTAACTAAAATGGGTGATTCAGTTGTCAATAGGGGGTTTAAAATGTTCGAAATATGTTCATAATTTAATTGACAAAACTGTGAACAGGGATGATAATAAAGTAAAGGAGCTGTTAAATATGAATGCACATAAACAAATATTAAAAATCACTTCACTTATTTGTGGAATATTGATCATCATAGGAACTGCGCTCTTTATATACGGATATTTTGAAAACGGTTACCGAAACGTTGCTGGTGTTGGAGCCGGTGCAGTTATGGGGGCCGCGTTTATCTTTATCATGGGCGTATTCCTTGTTGCCACTGAAGAGATGATCGAGAAAAACAAACAAAGAAAATTGTCTTAAAGCTAATAAATATAATAATAAAAAGAGGACGTCAATATGACGTCCTCTTCTATGTTCCTTCAGCAGATTCCTTGGGCTCTTACATATAACCCCATACCATTGCGAGCAAGCTACCAAAGATAGTAACTAATGCAATAAATATAGCGTAGAATAAGCTTGTATAAATGCTACCTTTATCTTTACTTTCACCAGCATGCATAAAGATGATTAACTGTACGCCTGCTTGAATGAATGCTGTTACAAGAAGAATAGTTAAGCCTATCTCATATGACATGTCGACAAAGTAAACACTAATTGCGATTACTGTAAGTACTAATGAGAAGACAAATCCATTCACTTGTTTTGCGGGAAATAGTTCCTTCATTTTACATCATTCCTTTCAAGTAGATGAAACTGAAGATGAAGATCCACATTACATCTAGGAAATGCCAATACAATGAGAAAATGAATGATTTATTAGCTGTTCTCGGATTAAATCCATCCCTCTTAATTTGAATGAGTATGAAAAGTCCCCAGAAGAAGCCAAATGTAACGTGTGCACCATGTGTTCCAAGAGTTGTGAGTAACATACCAGTGAACGCACTTGTTTGTAACCCAGCACCTACATGATAATAATGAACAAACTCAAAAATTTCAAAACCAATAAATCCTGCACCTAACAAAAGGGTAATTGCTAGGAACGTAAGCGTCGCATTTTTACGCCCTAAACGCATTGCATTAATTGCAAGACCAATTGTAAAACTACTTGTTAAGAGTAAGAATGTTTCAATTAATACAGGTGTGATTTCAAAGATATCACTACCTGTTGGACCGCTACCTGTACGATCTGCATAGATGAAGTAGGTAGCGAAGAGGGTTGCGAAAAGCATAATTTCCGCACCAAGGAAAATCCAGAAACCTAGAATATTCATTTGATTTTGATCTGTACTATATTCAAGAGGTTGCGTGTTATCGATTTTCATTAGTTTGCACCTCCATTTTTATTTTCCGTTTCTTTAATCTCACTTACAGGAATATAATGTCCGTCATCTTTTTCAAATGAACGATATATTAGACAAGCTAAGAAAGCAATTGCTGCAACGATAACACCAGCCCAAATATAGAACACGAACGAGAATGCAAAGACTAACATAATTCCTGCCATAATTATCGGTAAGCCGCTATTGTTTGGCATGTGAATTTTTTCGATATTGCCTTTGAACAATTGATATCCTTTTTTCTTATGATCCCAATATGCATCGGAAGATTCTACTTCTGGTGTAATTGCAAAGTTGTATTCTTGTACTGGTGTTTGTGTTGCCCATTCAAGTGAACGTGCATCCCATGGATCATCACCAATATTTCTTGGTGAATTTTTAATACTGTAAAGCACGTTATATACAATAATAATAAATCCGATCGCCATTACACCTGCTCCAAAGAATGAAAGCATATTTAATGGACCAAAACCAGTTGATTCAGAATAAGTGTACATACGGCGTGCTTGCCCGTCTAATCCTGTAATATACATCGGGAAGAATGAGAAACAGAATCCAATACTAACAAACCAGAACGCCCATTTACCGATTTTTTCATTTAACATGAAACCAAACATTTTCGGCCACCAATAAGTCATACCAGCAAGCATCGCAAACACGACACCCGGAATAATAACATTATGGAAGTGAGCAACCAGGAACATTGTATTATGGTATTGGAAGTCAGCACTAGCAACCCCAAGCATAACCCCTGTAACCCCACCGATTGTAAATAGTGGAATAAATGCTACAGAGTATAACATTGGTACCGTAAACCTGATTTTACCCTTCCACATGGTCAGCAGCCAGTTAAAGATTTTAATCCCCGTTGGTACAGCAATCGCCATTGTCGTAATGGAGAAAATACTATTTGTAAATGCGTCATGTCCCATTGTAAAGAAGTGATGCGCCCATACTAGGAAGGACATTAGTGAGATGATAACCATCGATCCAACCATTGATTTATAACCATATAGATTACGTCCTGAGAAGGTTGAAATAATCTGGCTATAAACACCGAATGCAGGAAGGATTAAGATATAAACCTCTGGATGTCCCCAAATCCAGAATAGGTTAGCCCATTGCATATCCATACCACCGCTTGTTGATGTAAATAGGGAAGTACCAAATTGACGATCTAAAGTTCCCATTATTAAAGCGATTGTTAAAACAGGGAATGCGAAAACGATAATTGCATTTGTAATAAGAGCAGACCATGTAAACATTGGCATTTTCATTAGCTTCATGCCTGGAGCTCTCATCTTAATAATCGTCACAATAAAGTTAATACCAGTCATTAATGTACCAAGACCAGAAATCTGTAGTGCCCAGTTATAATAGTTAACACCGACAGAGGTACTAAAATCGTTACTTGCTAGTGGATAGTAGTTTGTCCAACCAGCATCAGGTGATCCACCAATAACAAATGAAATGTTAAATAGCATGGCACCTGCAAAATATAACCAAAAACTTAGTGCATTCAGTCTAGGGAAGGCCACATCTCTTGCACCGATTTGTAATGGAACAACAAAGTTCATTAAACCGATAATGAATGCCATTGCCATAAAGATGATCATGACAACCCCGTGAGTTGTAAATACTTCATTATAATGTTGTGCTTCTAAAAATGTGTTATCAGGTACAGAGGTTTGTAGACGCATCATAACTGCATCTGCACCACCACGGAATAGCATAAGTAAAGCAGAAATCATATACATAATTCCGATTCGTTTATGATCAACTGTCGTTAACCATTCTTTCCATAAGTAGCCCCATTTTTTAAAATACGTAATACCAAAGATGATAGCAAGAACGGTAAGCCCAATGGCAACCATCGATGCGTATATCAATGGACTTGGATGGGGAACGGCGAATCTTTCAAAAAATTCCATGTTTATTTATCTCCTTTCGAGAAACTTGTTGTCTAAAAAGTAATATTAGTGGTGATCATGTTCTGATTCTGTGTTCGTTTCTTCATGTCCTGCGCTGTCTTGATCAGTTTCTGATGAACCATGATTATGTCCACCATGTTCCCCTTCAGGAGCTGGTAAGAAATCTAAATGAGTACCAGTGAATGTCATCTGTCCAAGATGGCCTGGTTCTAGTAATTTAGTAAACTCTTCTTCTGTTAACGGTTCAGCAGTGGCATGAATATCTTCTATCCATGAGTCAAACTCATCGGGATCAAGAGAAGTAACGTTAAACGTATTTTCAGCAAAGCCTTCTCCATTAAAGTTTGAATTTCGTCCAATCATTTCAGCAGGAACGTCAGCAACAACATTTAATTTGTTCACCATATCCGCCATTGCGTATTTTTGACCCGCAAGCTGTGGAATCCAGAAGCTTGAGATTGTAGTATGAGAATAAAGTCTAAACTCTACTGGTCGATGTGTTGGAATAAATACATAGTTCACTGTTTCAATATCTTGTTCTGGATAACTAAAGTGCCATTTCCAATCAGAGGAAGAAGCATAGATTACTAATGGTTCTTGATCCTCGTATCCTTCAGGTACCGCTTCAACGGAATAAGTTGACATAACGGAAATAACGGATAGGAATGCAACAATAAGTACCGGAACCCCAACAATAATAGCTTCCACGATAGGATTTCCTTCGATATGAGGTGGCTCGTAATCTTCCGGTTGTTTTGATGCGCGATATTTTACTAACATGTTAATTAGGAGTGCGACAACAACAATAACTACAACTGCCATTGTGATAATCGATATCCAAATTACATTCGATATGGTTGCTGCTTGAGGACCTTTTGTATCGAATACAAGTAATGGCTCACAGCCAGCTAAAATCGTGGCGATAGTAAGTAATCCAAATAATAAGGCCAATTTGATTTTCATTTAACAAGAACCCCTTTCTTCATTAATAACTGTTATCTGGTGTTAAGCTATTTCGCTTTAAATCCACCTCAATATAGTATTAGTTTGTACTGAAAAATACAATACTTTGTTAAATATTTCACAAAAAATTCATCTAAATTTGTACGATTTGTGTATGCTTCTGGAATTTTTACTATTTTGCATGTAATTTCATTTTTCTGAATGATTGGTTGGATAATTGGGAGCCACTTCTTAATACTAAATTTACAATAATCTATAATTAATTACATATTTGCAAGATATAATTAAAGAAAGGGATATTGAACTAGGGAAGGAATGGAAAAATGGCGAAAATATTGCATCAAGTTTACGATTTGGAATGCCAAGTAATCCTTTTTATTAATCAATATTTTGAGAGAAAGTATGTAAATGCCTTTTTTAGATTTGTTACGCATTTAGGCGGTGCGAGGTTTTCGATTGCTAGTGTTTTGTTAACAATCCTTTTCACAAGTGGTTCATTAAGGTTAACGGCAATTTCAAGTGCGGTCGCACTAACGATAAGTCATATTCCTGTTGCACTTGTAAAGAAGTTATTTCCTAGAAAACGACCGTATTTAGCACTCAATCAGGTTAATGTAGGTGAAAATCCATTACAAGATCATTCTTTTCCATCAGGACATACCACCGCGATATTTTCGATTCTAACTCCGTTTATTTTATTTTATCCGTTACTCGCAATTATTTTATTACCAATCGGATGTATTGTCGGCTTGTCGCGAATCTATTTAGGTCTACACTATCCAACTGATGTTATGGCAGGATGTCTATTAGGATGTTGTACAGGTATGATTTCTCTTCAGTTCGTTTTTTAGACTTCTAAATAGAGAGGGTGGGCTCGTTTGCTGTTATTCAACTTATCTTTTGAAAGGCAGAGTTGTTTACCTACATTTATGGGGGGAATTGCATTGAAAATCGCTATTTTTACCGATACGTACGCACCGGATGTGAATGGGGTGGCGAAAACACTTGAACGGCTTACATCTTATCTTGAAGATAATCATGTTGAATATCGAGTGTTCGCACCTAGAAGCGCGGTAAAAAAAGATTTATTTTCACAAGATGTCTATCGTTTTGTGAGTTTACCATTATTCTTATATAAAGAATGTAGCTTTGCGATACCGAATATGCTCCAAATTAGAGAAGAATTATTAGAATTTCAACCGGATATGATTCATGTAGCAACTCCATTTAACCTTGGACTTTGTGGATTGCATTATGCAAAAAAACTTGATATTCCAATTGTCGGCTCGTATCATACCGATTTTGATAAGTATTTGGAGTATTATGATTTACAATTTCTATCGAAAGTACTCTGGAAATATATGCATTGGTTTCATCGGCCACTCCGCAAAATATTTGTCCCTTCGATTGATACAAAAGAGCAATTGCAACGGCAAGGATTTACAAACCTATCTATCTGGCCTCGGGGAGTGGATTGTTCCATTTTTAACCCAAATTATGATACTAAGATAATTCGAGAAAAATTTAATATTACGGAGAAGTATCTATTACTTTATGTTGGGCGAATATCTCCAGAAAAGGATGTTATGCTGTTGCCTGAAATCAACAAACAGTTACCTGATGAGGTCCGAGAAAATGTACATTGGCTAATTGTTGGTGATGGTCCGGTCAAGAAAGAATTGGAGGATTCGACGATTCATAACCTGTCTTTCGCTGGATTTTTGGAAAAAGAGGAGTTAGCAGCGGCATATGCAGCTGCGGACCTGTTTGTTTTTCCATCGGTAACAGAAACCTTCGGGAATGTAGTATTAGAATCGATGGCTTCAGGTACACCTGTAATAGGTGCAAATGCTGGAGGGGTTCGGACAATTATTGAGAATGATGTAACTGGAAAGCTATGTCCGGAAAAAAATGTAGAAGCGTTTGTTGATGCCATCACAGGTTTACTATCATCGGAAGAAAAAAGACGATCAATGAGTCTGGAGGGTGTCAAATACGCGCAAAGTCAATCATGGGATTTGATTTTTAGCAGACTACTTACAGAATATGAAGATGCTCTTGTAGAGGAAGTTTATAAAGTGTTGGCGTAACTACCTTAACTTTCCAATCAATTTCGTGTTGATTGCCGACTATCTGATCTTTATAATCCTTTCGGTAAAATATGAAAAGCGCACCAATTAAGGTGCGCTTTTCATTGTCTGTTAGCTCATCCCGTAGGTGCCTAAATTTCCAGATTTATTATTGTTACTCTTATGCGAGTTACCACCCATATTCGACATGAATGGTAGCATGCTCTGAACGGCTTGTCCTAACCCCTGGTCATTCTTTGTCATCGTATAAAAGGTTGCTGCTCCAACGCCAACTGAAGCAATTAATGGTAGCCACATTCCATTTTTATCCATCCTTTATCCACTCCTTCAAAGTTGCTTCCAGACATACTTAGAATGGCTGAATATGAATGTTCTATGCTAGGTATCATTTTCCAATTAGGAAGTGATTACCAAAGATTCCTTTGCAGCATTCATCCCGGCGAGTCTTCCTGTGACAAGTGCGGACGTAATATTATATCCACCTGTATAACCGTGAATGTCTAATATTTCTCCACAGAAATATAAGCCGTGCATGATTTTTGATTGCATTGTGTTTGGGACAATTTCTTTAATCGAAACACCACCACCTGTTACAAATGCTTTTTCCATTGGCAAGGATCCATTTACATAGAACGTGAAATTCTTGATTGTATGAACAATGGACCGAATTGTTTCCTTTGAAATATTCGCGCATTTTTGTTCATCGCCCACATGATTCTGTTCCAATATATAGGTAAGGAATCGTTCTGGGACAATTCCTTTCACGATATTCTTAAATGCTTTCTTCGGGTTTTCTTCAATGGCTTTAAGGATGTCTCGTATTAACGTATGTTCCTTCACAGCTGGGATTGCATCAATAACCATTGGTATCTTGGGTTGTCCCTTCATGAGTTCTTTTACAACAAATTGTGAGCAACGCAGTACAGCAGGGCCTGATACACCAAAATGTGTAAAAATCATATCCATTTGATGCGTAATAATCGGTTTATTTCTTTTGTTTAATACCGTTACAGCTGCATCACGCAATGATAGACCTTGCAAACTCTTGTCCTTGATAAAGATTTCATCCGAAGTTAATGCTACCTCCGTCGGATAAAGCGTTGTAATGTTATGACCAGCTTTCCTTGCCCATGCATAACCATCCCCAGTTGATCCAGTATATGGAACAGCTTTTCCGCCCACAGCAATAACGAGCGCCTTTGTTTTGACATGTTCTCCGTCCTTTAATATAATCGTATGCTCTTGTTCACTGTAATGGATTGCCTCCACCGGAGTGTTTTGCTTTACATTGACATGTAATTCATCTAATTTATTTATTAGTGCATTTACTACTGTTTTTGCGGAATTGGAAACAGGAAACATCCGACCGTGATCTTCTTCCTTTAATCCAACACCCATATTTTCAAAAAAATCAATGATATCATAGTTATTAAATACGGAGAAAGCACTATATAAAAATTTCCCATTACCTGGGATATGCTTGATAACTTCTTCTTGTGGCAAGCGATTGGTTACATTACATCTGCCTCCACCAGAGATTGCTAATTTCTTTCCTAATTTGTTTCCCTTTTCTAGAAGAAGGGTTTTTGCACCGTGCTCTGCAGCTGCAATTGCAGCCATTAACCCAGAAGGTCCACCACCAATTACGATTACGTCATATATCAATTCGATTCATTCCTTCCTTACTACACCTAAATTTCTTCCTGAAAAGGCCACGTCCAGTTCTAGCGCTTTTGTTCTATCTTACATTAAATGAAAGAATTGCTCAATCACTGAATGTGCCCATCCATTGATCTAATTTCACGATCATTAACAATTAAGACCAACCTCGCCATTAGCAAATGTATTTAATAAATATCGTGCACAATCATTATCTATCTTTATCCTTTCTATGGTAAAATAACGTTTGAATCTAATAATGTGAATGAAATAAAGGTGAAAAAATGTCGAATGTTGTAAGAAGTTCAATGTTGCTTACCGGCGCAACATTTTTATCGAAATTTCTAGGAATGATCTATCTTATCCCGTTTAATGCACTGGTTGGTGCAGAAGGTGGGGCATTATACTCCTTTGCATATGTACCGTATACAATCATGTTAAGTATATCAACAGTAGGTTTACCACTGGCAATGTCGAAAATAGTGGCGAAATATAATGCATTAGGTGACTATGAAACAGGAAGACGGATGTTCAAATATGGAACGAACCTAATGTTATTTACAGGAGTAGTATCTTTTTTAATTTTGTTTTTTGGTGCGGAAATCTTAGCACATAGCTTTATAGAAGATAATTCGAATAGTACGATTACTGTTGCGGATGTAACGATGGTAATTCGAATGGTGAGCTTTGCTTTAATTGTTATTCCTGCAATGAGTATTGTTCGCGGCTTTTTTCAAGGTTATGAATCAATGGGCCCAACAGCTATTTCGCAAGTTGTTGAGCAGCTTGCTCGAATATTGTTTGTCTTAATTTCTGTATATATTGTGATTAAAGTCTTGGGTGGTACGATTGCTACAGCGGTGGGGTTCGCAACGTTCGGCGCATTTATTGGCGCAATTGGTTCAGCCTTTATACTGATTCTATATTGGCGGTATCGTAAACCGTACCTTGATCGTCAATTACAACAACAAAGATTCTCAAGTAATCGCGCGACAAAGGATTTATTTAAGGAACTATTTAGTTATGCTGGTCCCTTTATTATCGTAGCTTTAGCCACATCCTTGTATCAATTGGTCGATTCCTTTACATTTCAACGTGCAATGATTGCTGCAGGCTTTGAGGATATCTGGGAAATTGCACTTGGCTCAATTAATACGTATGGTCATAAATTGGTAATTCTGCCTGGAACAATTGCAACGGGACTTTCTTTAGCTATTTTACCAGCGATGACGAAAACTTTTGCACAGAAAAACATGGTTATGGTGCACCAGCAAATTAATCAGGCATTGCAAATTGTTCTCGTACTTGTTATACCAGCTGTTGTTGGACTTGCAGCATTAGCAAATGAAGCTTACGGGGCATTATACGGTTTAGAAAATATTGAGATAACTGGTACATTAATGGCATGGTATGCACCTGTGGGCTTACTTTTTGCATTATTTACCGTAACAGCATCGATTTTACAAGGTATAGACGAACAAAATTATACGGTGTTAAGTTTATTAGGTGGACTACTTGCAAAAGTGTTGTTAAATATACAGTTTATCCATATGTTTGGTGCGAAGGGGTCCATCATTGGAACAGCATTAGCAGTTGGGATTGCAGTAGTATTGAATTTATGGCGTATTAAAGTAGCGGTTGATTTTTCATACCGAAAAATTAGAAGGCGAACGATGCTTATAGGGATATTCTCCGCTATTATGTGTCTCGTTATCTGGCTTGTGAAAGTAGTATTCGGTATGTTTATCCCTTACGAAGAATCGCGCTTAGGAACAATCATTGTCCTAATTCTTGGAGTTGGATTTGGTGGTGGAGCTTATTTATGGCTTGCCTATTCCTCAACTTTACTAGAAAGAGTATTTGGTGGCCGTGTTCCGCTTATTGGTACAATAAAAGCAAGGATGAATAAATTACGAAATAGGTCTAAATAAGCTGTTTTCTAATAAATTTGGACTATAGTTACTGATCACAGCCAAAAACTTTTGTTAATTCAAATGATGTAAGATAATTCTCAGTTGATATAAAGTGTGGATTAGAAGTAAAGTTGGTATAAAATCTAGACGGTAGTTGCTTACGTGAGTTTCCATTCTTTCACATTAATTAACGTCGTTTCTCAGTGGTAAGTGACTCTTTTATATGTGACTTTTTAAAACTCCAGAAGAAGAAATACCCGAAGACCCCTGCGGGAAGAAGAGCTTAGATGAGACTACGAAGTGCGACAGCACAAGTAGGCTCACCAGCTCTCCTAAGGTGCGCGAATGGTATTTCTGGAGCGAATAGCCTGAGAACCCTAAGCACTAAACAAGTGCACAGTTTATCTATATAGAATCACATTATACAAATGAGCCAATCAATAGAAGGGGGGATTATTGATGCGCCTTGATAAATTATTAGCCAATATGGGCTATGGAAGTCGAAAAGATGTAAAAGCATTAATGAAGAAAAAGCTTGTCACTGTAAATGATGCCATTGCTAAGGATGGCAGTCTCCACGTCGAACCAGAAATTGATATTGTAAAGGTGAATGAAAACACAGTAACATACAAAAAATATATTTATTTAATGATGAATAAACCACAAGGCGTTATCTCGGCAACGAAAGATACAAGAGATAGAACGGTAATCGACCTATTGGCGGATGAAATAAAGCACTTTAACCCATTTCCAGTTGGCAGATTGGATAAAGATACAGAAGGATTATTGTTAATTACCAATGATGGTGAACTTGCACATCAATTGGTCTCCCCAAATAAAAATGTAGGTAAAACCTATTTTGCAAAAATCCAAGGCAAGGTAACAGAAGAAGATGTCGTGGAATTTCGGAATGGCGTCATACTTGAGGACGGCTATCAAGCAAAACCAGCGGAACTCACGATTTTGAGCAGTGATACGATTTCGGAAATAGAAGTAATCATAACAGAGGGGAAATATCATCAAGTAAAGCGCATGTTTGAGTCCGTTAATAAGACGGTGATCTATTTACAACGACTTAGCATGGGTTCTTTAAAGCTTGATCATTCGCTTGCATTGGGAGATTATCGCGAGTTGAATGATGTTGAACTACAATACTGTTTATCATTAAAGTAACAGTAGGTGGAGGTGCTTTTTTGTCTGATTTAGCCCATTATTTTATTGCGATTCACTTATCAAGACCATTGCAGGACCACTTTGCGGATTGGCAAACTGAATTAAAGGAAAGACTTGCTTATAAACAATGGACAGCGAAGCAGGATTTGCATATTACGCTAAAGTTTCTTGGACCAATTGACGATAATAAATTAAGGAGTCTAAAATATGAATTAGCAAAAAATCTTACATCCTTAGCAAATTTTCCGGTGCTGCTTGGTTCAATTGGAGTATTTGGTAATCCAAATAAACCGCGTGTATTATTTGCTGGGGTTGAAACAACGAAAGCATTGCTTACACTTCAGCAAATAGTAGAGACATCATCAGCAAATGTAGGTTTTATTAAAGAGACGCGTGCCTTCCATCCACATATCACGCTAGCCAAAAAATGGGCAGGAAATGATGATATACAATTTGAAGGAATGATAGGCAAGCTAAAATATGATTATCAAGAATTAAAAAGCATGCTAGTTGCAGATGTGGTGTTATTTCAAATATATCCAAAGAGAAATCCGAAATATGTAGTAATCGATCGCTATGAGCTGCAATCGAATAATGAATAACAAGAAGGAAGTGGGGTGGACAGTATAGCTCAATTAATAAAACTAGAAGATTATATTTCACGTTATGAATGGGATACATACAGATACCCTACGCAATATATCCGATTAAAAAAAGATAATTGGCAAAAGCTCTATCGAAAATGGGCAGAACCTGAGGTCGAAGAGGCTGGTATCAATGAAAATATCCCGGAAGTTGAAAACACGGAATCGAGATTTTCTAAACTAAAAAGCATGGTGAAGAAGAATAAAATAACAGAGCAACCAAAGCAATCAATCGAAGAGAAAGAACCGATTGCATTACCAGATACAGTGGAAGGATTGAAGCGTTACTTTTTAGATAAGCTTTTTTCCTTTCAGATGAAATGGGCAACATCAACAGTTACACATACTTCTTTTGTGAATGAAAAGTATAATCGAGATCCACTTCTAATCTATTTATTACAGCGGTTTCCGGATACCTTTTTAATAATGTATTACCCGATTTTAAAAATCAAAAATGCGCCAATAGAATCGGAAATAATCTTGATTACACCAGTTGGGATTGAAATTATATATTTTCTTGAGCAACGACCCGAGGCAGTGATTATGGCAGGGAATGAGCGAACATGGACAATGGAATATGATAATCAAGTGTCAAAAGTATTAAGCCCGTTAATTGCCTTGAAACGAACGGAGAAGGTTGTGGGAAGTATCCTCCATTCATATGATCTTGATTTTCCTATAAAGAAAACAGTGTTATCTAGGACGAATGCAATCGTATTTGCTACTGAACCATATCAAACAACAATTATTGATAAAGTGGAATACAATCAATGGTTTGATGCAAGGCGGCGATTAGTTTCACCATTAAAAAGTCGACAATTGAAAGCCGCTGAAATACTGTTAGGGCATTGTAAAACAACGTCAATGAGGCGACCAGAATGGGATGACACCGGAAATCCCACTGTATTTGTCGGCTTGGAGGATTAGGGAATGTACATATTTATTATTAATCCTAGGGCTGGAAATGGTCGTGCAAAAAGAGTCTTTTCCAAAATTATTAAAAGCGAGCTTTACCAAAGCTTGGAAAGCACGTACCACTTTACGAGATATCCTGGACATGCAGAAGAAATGGCGAAACAAATCAGTTTAACACCAGAACGGAAGACAATCATCGTTATCGGTGGTGACGGGACGATTCATGAAGTATTAAATGGATTAACAGATAGTAGCACTCCAGTTGCTTTTATTCCAGGAGGATCAGGTAATGATTTTGCTAGAGGATGTAATATTAATGGTTCACCAGTAGAGGTGTTACGTGATATTATAAATGGAGATAATGAAAAATCGTATTGGATTGGCAATTATAGACAGGATAGACAACCAATAAGAAATTTTGCGAATTCGATTGGCTTCGGATTTGATGCACAAATTGCGAATACCGTTAATAAATCGGTGTACAAAAATATATTTAATCGGCTAGGTATTGGTACGTTAAGCTATGTAATTGCACTTATTCAAGTTTTAATTCATTTTAAACCGATGACAGTAATAGTCGATGTTAATCAGCAACAAAGAAAATTAACCAATTGTTGGATGGTGACGACAGGAAATCATCCTTACTACGGCGGGGGAATGAAAATAATTCCGGATGCCAAAATTCAGCCGAATATTTTACCAATCTTAATTATTCATGATATTTCAAAATGGAAGGTGCTATCGCTTTTTATCACCGTATTTATTGGGAAACATCAGATGTTTAAAGAAGTGGAACGGTTAGAAGCAACAGATTTTACGATTATTTCTGATCAGGAGCTATTTTTTCAAGTCGATGGTCAGACGGATACGTGTAAGACGTGCACCGTAACAAAGCAAGTAGACCCAGTTATACTGCTAGGGACAAAGATGGAGTAGGATTTAATATTTACATGGTTGTAATTTGTGCTTGTTACCTATAAAATATGTAAGTGAATGCTAATTTTGAAAGATGTGAAGAATATATGTTGGAATGGCTTGAGCGTGCGTTAGGGGATGGCTGGAAATTAACACCAGCTGGTGGATTAACAGGGGAAGCATTTTTCGCTACAAAGGATGATAAACGATTATTCTTAAAACGGAATTCTTCACCATTTTTAGCTGTACTTTCTGCGGAAGGTATCGTCCCGAAACTTATATGGACAAGAAGGATGGAAAACGGAGATGTGATTACTGCCCAAGAATGGCTTGAAGGCAGAGAACTAAAGCCAGCAGATATGCAACATCAACGAGTAGCAAATTTATTAAACAAGATTCACCATTCCACTGAATTATTGCACATGCTCATGCGATTAGGAATAAAGCCAGTGACTTCAGATGAAATGTTTATTAAGATAAAGAATCATGTAAGCCGATTGGAGTATCTTAACCGGTATGAGGATGTACAGTTAGCATTAACCTATCTTGAGCGATTATTGCCGAAGACACGTAATCAAAAACTAGTTGTTTGTCATAGTGATTTAAATCATAATAATTTATTGCTTTCTAAAGATGGAAGAATTTATTTAATTGATTGGGATAATGCATCGATAGCAGATCCAGCATCCGATTTCGGCATGGTACTCAAATGGTACATACCTCGGGAAAATTGGGCTGAATGGTTAAAAAAATATGGAGTGACAAAAGATAATTATTTGCAGGAACGCATGTATTGGTATCTTTTGCATGATTCACTCCATTATTTATGTTGGCATTTGGAACGAAAAGAACCGATCAAAGTAATGGAAAGACTAAGGGACTTAGATGAATTAAATGAACAAGTTGGACAATTATTTAATATCTAGTTGTTCAATGGCGCTTATCCATGATTGGATATTGTCGAAATTTGTTGTAATGTGCTCTGGTACGTTTTGGGCGATTTCGCCTTCTCTTCCGTAATTGTAAATTTCCGGAAGCAGCTGCAATAATTGTTCATCCGATATTTGGTTGTTTGCCATCATATTTTTGACGAGGCGTTTTATTTGTTGGTATTCCGATACTTCACCTGTATTGTCACCAGCATGTTCGTCTAATATGTCCTGTAATAATGTTAATAGATTATTCACATTAAGTGTCATTTGAAATCACCTCATGGCACTAGTTTTCATCATATTTATTTTTTTATACAAAGTTTAGAAGTAAAGGAAGGTAGAAGCATGCGTCAACGCCATAAACCTTGGGCAGATGAATTTTTAGAAGAAAATAATCATCTTGTAATCCCAAGTGCAACAGAACATCGCCTGAATTGGCAAAAGGTATTTGGAAATGATAAGCCAATCCATTTGGAAGTAGGTACGGGGAAAGGTCAATTCATTATTGGAATGGCAAAACAATATCCAGACGTAAACTTCATCGGAATTGAAATCGCCAAGAGTGTTATCGTTTCAGCAACGGAAAAAGTAATTGCTTCCGGTTTAGATAATATTCTGTTATTGAATGAAGATGCAAGTGAATTACGTGAAATGTTTGGAGAAAATGAAATAACAGGTATTTATTTAAACTTCTCAGACCCGTGGCCAAAGAATCGCCATGAGAAAAGAAGGTTAACATATCGTTCATTCTTAGAGCAATACGAAGAAATACTTGAGCAGGATGGGGAGCTTATCTTTAAAACGGATAATCGGGGGTTGTTCGAATATTCGCTAGTTAGCTTTAATGATTATGGCATGAAGTTAGAGGAAGTAAACCTCGATCTTCATGCTATCGATGATGAAACTAATGTTATGACGGAATATGAAGAAAAATTTTCTGCTAAGGGACAGGTTATTTATCGTTGTAAGGCTCGATTTGGATCACGCTAGGTAAATAGATTTGGAGAAAATCCAAATGAAATATAACATAGAAGTGTAAAAAAAGCTGTCTCACAGGAACACTACGTATCCTGTGAGACAGCTTTTTTTTATTGGTTAAAATTAATGAGTAACTGTAAACAAACACTTCAACCTCCTGAGCGGTGTTTAACACGGCCGATATGCGCCATATCAGTATCTATAAGACTAACCACAACATTTTCCGATATAACTGGCAGGTTGCACTCAAAAAGCATGTGCCTATGCTAGTTTCTGACCACAATTTGGGCAGAAGTTTGCTCCGGTTGCTTTTTCTCCACAGTTCGGACAGAAATTAGGCTTCTTTCCATTATTATTTGTAGGAATTTGATTCGACTGTGCGGGTGCTTGTGAATTGGCTTCTTGATTTTGTTGCTTCATATTTTTCATCATTTCATTCGCAACATTCATGCCCATCATCATACCAGTCATATCGGAAGCTGTACCGCCACCTTTAACTTTCCCAGAAGCAATCCCATCAGTCATGGAAACCTGTTGGTACTTGCCAAGGTCGCCAATCATCCCATGTGAAGCTGATTTGGTAATCATCTTTTGAATTTCCTCAGGATAATTGAAGCTCATAATCGTAAAACCTGTTACGGACATGCCGTTATTCATAATTTCCATGTCCAAATCTTCCTGGATTCCTTTGGCAATTTCATATGCGTTTGCCTGCAAGTTAAACATATCTTTACCTTCTTTCGTAATCCACTTCATAAGAAGTTGATCAAGAATAGAAGTAATCCGTATCTTAATGTCTTCGACTAGATACGTTTTTTTAATCCCGGCGATGTTATCGATTAAAGAGATATAATCATTTACCTTAAAGTTGAAAGTTCCATTGGCACGAATTGGCATGCCACCAGGAAGGGAAGGGGAGGGAATATTGATTGCATTCTTTGTTCCCCATTTAACGGTAAATTCTTTTGTATTGACAAATAATACCTCGACGCGCAGCCCTGAATTAAATCCAAAGCGGAATCCTTTTAAAGTTGATAGAAAGGGGATAATCTCAGATTCGATGTTATATTCCCCATCATCTTGAAATATTCCTTCAATCTTTCCGTTGTTGATGAATATTGCATCTTGACCAGGTCGTATAAATAATTTACTGCCTTTTTTTATTTCTCGATTTGTCCATTTCCAGAAAATCATATCGTCTCTAAATTCTTCCCATTCCACTACGTCAGAAAATTGACTGCTAAAAAATCCCATATTATAATTCATTCCTTTCCATTTATCTTTCATGTATGTTTTGCTGGTATTTAGACAAACTGCGGACTAAGTTAGGCGCAAAGTTGATTTCCGCTGCGGACAGCGTAGTGTATTTCTGGAGCGACTGGCCGAAGAGCCCTTAGCGCATTAAACTAGTCCGCACTTTATATTGACCCTTCATTATCAACTGCTACTTGAAAAACAACGATTTACTATAAAACGGCTTTGTTTAAAAACTTCCGCGGCTTCCACTATGTGAATGTCCACCTCCGGAGGTTCCGCCTCCACCAAATCCGCCGCCCCCACCTTTATTATTATCCGATGGTTTTCTCTGTTTGGTGACCGTTGTTCTTATATATCGATCTTTTCTATTCATGACTTGTGCCGTATTTAAGTAGGTACGATCGTTTACAGTAACTCTTCCACTTGAATGGAATGCCATCGTACCAACGATTATTGCTGCTATAGCAATCGGTGCTAGGATTTGAAACCAGAGTTTGAAAATAAATAGCTCGGGATTAATCCAGGGGCTGATTCTCATATATTTAGATGATGTTTCGATAAAAGTAGTAAATGCATCATAATAGTTAGCTGCTGATAAATCCGGCGTAATTTTATTTCGGATTTGATCGAGCCTACCATCACTTAAATATTCTTCCGCTAGATAAAATCCAGCTAAATAAACTTCTCTATTTTTCATATCAAGTGTCAGAATTGCGGTATTTCCGTGCTTTTTATCGTAACCTAGCCCTTGCTCATCATAGAAATCCTGCATATACGGAATAATGTCTTTTCCTTGGGTGTCATTAGTTGTTAGTATGACAATATCTGTTTCACTTTCTGCACTGTACTGATTTGCAACTATTTCCAAATTGTCCTTTTCTTCTACTGTTAACAGGTTAGCATAATCAAAGATTCTTTGCTTTGGATCTGTTGCAGCTATCGCTTCTCTCGGTAAAAGTTGAAGCACCAGTAAAAGGGCAATAAATGAAAAAATGATGGATAATGATATTGTCTTTTTCATTAAATCAAGCCCCCTAAAAATAACCATGAGATCAGCTTAAGTGCAATAAAACCGCCGCCAGCAATACTAGTGAACCATGTAGCAATTTTTCCGAAGCTAAGTGGGGGTTTTCCAACGACTTTCCCTGTTTGCCCATTCATCGCAAAAACATGTTCTGATTTATTATAATCATAATAGAACATCCAGACAGGCAGAAGTACGTAATAACTATTCTTGTTTCTCGTATTAATTCTTTTATTGTGATAATTTACTGATTGATAGCCTGATATTGTTGAACGAATATATGAATCGATATATTTATCAATCTTCAATTCTACCCTTGGAAAGAGTTCATTATCGTCATAATTGTATTTTTCCGCAATATATCCAGCTAAATAAGGTGTCTTAAAGTCCTTTAAATTTTTGAATTCAAAGGGCTCTAATTTATCCATTAGTTTATCATTTAACTTTTCAGATGCATCGACAGGTACCTTCTGAAAATTAAGATCAATGTCACGATATATATCATAATATTTCGTTTCGGTATAGATATAATCGCCACTTGTATAGGTGCGAACCTTAGTGCCGACTGCATCAACTTTTGCATCGCTATCTAAATCATATAACCAAAAGGGGACGTAAATTCCGGTTATCCCTTTAATCCGGTTTGCTTCCATAAAACCTTTTGGAGTAAGCCTCCCATTTTTACACCACTTCTGGAACGCTGCCTTTGCCTCTTCTTTACTAATCGTGAAAGGGAGTACTTTTGCAGGTGCTAAAATACCGGATAATCGATCACCGAGAACAACGGCGGCCCCACAGAAGCTACAGGCTGTAGCGGTTGTATCTGCATCTGTAATAATAACAGCACCACAATTTTCGCATTGGTATTCTTTTGCTTCTTCTTCAGAGAAGGTCTTTGTAACATAGTCGTCAGAAAATCCTTCAATATTATCCGTTCTGCCACAGCTCTGACAGGTCAATAATCCCGTATTACTTTCAAAAAGCATTTCTCCGCCACAATTAGGGCATTTATAATGAATGACCATGCTGCTATTCCCCCTTAAACAAGGCTTTTAAATTTCAATGTGAAATCTAATTTCTATCTTTTAATTGTTCCTTTATATTGTTTAATTCCTGATCAATATCGCGGTCATTTTCAATGCTTGTAAAATCTTCCGCTACCTCTTCAAAAGGGTCTCTCCTTAACTCAGCAAGTGCGGCTGCTTCGTCCAAGGCAAAGTTCGTTTTTTCTTCCATTTCATCAAAAGTAGTAGTGTTGATTTTTTGTTGAGACTTAGCCACTATCGTCTTATTATTGATTGTTGAAAAACGATCTTCTAACACTTTAATATCAGCAAAAAGCTTTTCACGTAGCTGTTTCATTTTTAATGAATTGGATGTAGCTATGTCATAGGTTGCTTGTAAATCAGCCTCTAAAGTAACGAGTGTGGCTTTTCGTTCAAGGAAAGTTCTTGCTTGATCCTCATTGCCATTTTCTACTGCTTTTACTGCATAGCGCTGCATTTTATTTATATCGGACTTACAATCGTTAAGTGTCCTTGCTGCTCGTTGCTCTTCAGCAAGGACGGAGGCAGTTTCTGCTTTGACTGCACCTAGATCAAGGTTAAGACTTTTTATATATTGTTTAATCAATTTTTCTGGATTATCAGCTTTGTCCAGTAATGGTTGAAGATTGCTTGCCATAATATCTTTGAATCGGCTCAATATACTCATGGTCTTCCTCCTCGAATAATATAAGTAAATGGGAATTTGGGTATGTATAATAGGAAAAACTTCTTAATTAATATTACGATTCAATCGATATAAAGTTTCATATCATTATAACAAATAAATAACTAGGATAATAAGTAAATAGAGAAATTCGGTTGTGGTCAATGTTAAAATCCTCATTTTTCTAAGTATCATTATTATCCTATATATTCGTGGACACCAAATTGTAATCCAAGAACAAAAGCGCAAGCGCCCGTTTAGCGACGTACGAACTTCTCCTTTCCTTTTGAGATAAAGGATACACGATGAGCGTAAGCGGTTGACTTAGATTACGGAGGTGAGGGAAGTCTCGCTAGGAGCACGGTACGCTTACGCTGGACGTCGCTATTCTCGGTAATTAAGCTATCCACAACGTCCAAATTTTATAGTTTTCTAAGCAATTAAAAAAGACCTATACCATGAATGATGCACGAATTCTGGTATAGGTCTTTTGGGTAAAGGGTCTTAATTAATTGTTGCGGTCATCGCGATTATTGTTATTGTTTTGCCGATTGTTTCGTTCTTCATTTTCATTAAGGAATTCTTCCGCAAATTCAACATTATCGATTTCCTGATTTCTATTATTGTTGTTGTTGTTGTTGTTTTGATTGTTGCGGTCATTACGATTGAAATTCTTTCGGTCGTTATTCATCTAAAATCCCTCCGTTTTTAATCTTAGTGTTTAATATTTTATTGCCTACAGAACATTTTTATCCTTGAACACTTGGTCTAGAAAGATTGCGTTGATTTACCCAAATTCGATTTTGGTTCTTGTTTTCTGGAAATTTTTCTCCAGCCTCAAGTTTTACTTGTTGCGGATCGTTTACCATGCTGCCTGTTTCACCAATTTCAATATAAACACCATTATTTGGTGCCTTTTGCCCAGCACGAAATTGATTACCATGTCCGCTAATTTACCTCACTCCTTTTCATAGAATACTTTTATTATGGCTATTGGATATAATGTTTATAGCTGGAAAAAACTAGATTATTCTCCAGTATTTGAATTGGGATCTGCATAAAGCAATTGTTTAGGAAAAAACTAAAAAAAACGAGCAGTGAAGAAGGCGAAAATCATGATCGACGACATATTGAAAAGAAATGACCATCGTGAATATCCATTACCGGAGGGTCCCTGGATTATGAGGCAAAAATGGGAGCATTTGTTGTTCATCAGCTACCCTGTCTCTGTTGAAATGATAAAAGGGCTCCTGCCACCAGGACTAGATATCGATACTTTTGCAGGAAAGGCATGGATTAGTATCATTCCATTTAAAGTAAGTAAAATGCGCATCCGAAACCTGTCAGCTCTTCCATTTTTAGGGTCCTATTTAGAGTTAAATGTCCAGACCTATGTAAAACGAAAAGGCATATCAGGAGTATACTTTTTTAGTCTCGATGCAAATAATCTGCTTGCTGTAATTGGTGCAAGAATGGCAACACTGCCTTATTTTCATGCGCAGATGCAACTGGATAAAATAGACAATGCCTATCAATTTGCGAGTGTACGTGAAGGAAAAGAACGGATTAAATTCAAAGGGCATTATCGACCAATAGGGGAGCCTTTTTTTCCAGAGAAAGGAATTCGCGAATACTGGTTGCTCGAGCGGTATACTTTATGGACATATAAGGGTGGAAGGTTATACAGGGGAGAACTTCACCATGAAAAATGGGCAATTCAGAATGTGACATTAAGCATGGAAGAGCTATCCTTGCCAATTCTCTCTAATACGTTATTGGATAAAGAAGCGGTCGTGCATTATGCCCATGAAAAAGTGTCCTTGAGTTGGATGATGCAGAAGGAGAAGTAACGGAGATAGAAGTCTAAAATGAAATATAATCTACAGGATTAATGCTATAATGATGTAATGATATATACGCATTTTTGACCGAAATATCCCATTGAAAGGAGCAAGGCATGAATATAAAGCTTAGTCAAAAAATTATTCAAGAGCGATGCGGTATCGTCTCCTTCAAGAGAGGGGACGCTTTTTATCGTAATGATAAAGTATCAATTGAAAATTATAGTGTAGATCGTTGTGAAGCAACCGTAACTGGTAAGGAAGCCTTCCTGGTTATTATTGAAAGAGATGTCAATCGTGGTTTCCGAACCAGCTGTAGTTGCCCAAAATTATCTTCTTATGAAAAGGATTGTCAACATATTGCTGCCGTATTATTGGTGATTCAAGATATGCAGAGGAAAAGTAATTCATCAAGTAATCAACAGTTGGAATATACGAGCACCGTTGACATAAATGTGAAATTGGCAGAAGGTTTGTTGACACTTATTCATGATCAACCAGTTAGAAAAAGCGGATATCAACGGCATTTTGAAAATAGAGAAGTTATCGATTTAACTTTTTTATGCAAAATTTTCTCCGGTGAAAATGCAATACAGCATATTGGAATAGAAATCATAATGGATTCGACTATCGTAGCGGATATTCGCGAATTTCTAAAACAACTGAAAAAGGGGAAAGCATTAACGATTTCTCCTTCATTTATATTTGATCCAACATTGTATTGTTTTTCAAATGAAAATGATGCAGTTATCAACCAGCTAATTCAACTGATAAATGATGAAAAGTTATTTGGGAAACCCCAGACCGAGTATAAACTCAATCAACAAGTGCTGCGAATCCCGCCATCATCATGGGAACGAGTTGCCCCTCTACTTACAAAAGCACCATCTGTAATGCTTTCATATAACGGGGATGTTACGGATTCATTTTCAATTATAGAAAACCAACTTCCATTGCAATTTGAATTTACGGATGTAGAAAATGGATATGAACTAAAAATCGCGGGACTCGGCAATATGCAAGTATTAACAGACTATCAGCTTGCCGTTTATGATGGAAAACTGGTTCATTTAAAAAGGGAGAAGACAAATCAGCTCTTGGAATTAAAACAAATGCTAGAGGCCTCTCAAACCGATCGGATTTTCATTTCAGAAGATCATATTCGGCCTTTTTTGAAAAAAGGACTTGCTGGATTGAAGAAGCTTGGTAATGTCCATTTAACGAAGCGGCTCCGAACGCAGCTTATGAAAACACCACTTGTTGCGAAACTGTATTTAGACCGTTTAAGGAACCGACTGCTTGCAGGGCTTGAGTTCCATTATGACAATGTCATGATAAATCCATTAGAAGAACGGAACGAGCGAGAAACTACAATGGTAATAAGGGATCTTGAGCGAGAAGAAGAAATTTTACGGTTGATGGATGATAGTGCATTTACGAAGACAGAGGAAGGGTATTTCTTTCAAAATGAGGATTTAGAATACGAATTTCTATACCATGTCGTTCCCAAATTACAGGAGCTTGTACAAATCTATGCAACTACTGCAGTTAGAAATCGAATTGCAAGGATTAATGATTGGCCGAAAATTAGAATAAAGCATAAAAGGGATCGGACTGACTGGTTAGAATTCAAATTTGAGATGAATGGAATCCCTGAGAAGGAAATACGTGAGCTGCTGAGCGCACTAGAAGAAAAACGAAAATATTATCGATTGCGAAATGGATCGCTCCTGTCACTAGAAACTAAGGAGTTTGAAGAAATCCAGCGGTTTCTCCTTGCTGCACCAATGCAGGAGGTGGATTTGGAGAATGGTTTGAATGTACCAATTATCAATGGAATCAAACTAATTGATTCCATCAATGAACAAACTACATTTACGATTGAAGCATCCTTTCGTCAATTCCTAGATAATATTCAAAATCCTGATAATGCATCAATTGAGGTGCCTGAAATTTTGGAAACGGTACTGCGGAATTATCAAAAACAAGGATACCAATGGATGAAGACACTTGCGGGCTACGGATTTGGTGGGATTCTTGCTGATGATATGGGATTAGGAAAAACAGTCCAAAGTATTGCCTTTATTCTCTCCGTACTTCCTGAACTACGGAAAAAAGAGCAGCCAGTTCTCATTATATCCCCATCATCTGTGACGTATAACTGGTTGAATGAGATCATGAAATTTGCCCCAGAAATAGAAGCACTTGTAATAGACGGAAATAAGTATGAAAGAACCAGACTCCAGAAGGATGCGCAGGGTATCGATGTATTGATTACTTCCTATCCATTGCTTCGAAGTGATATTGAATGGTATGAAAGCAATAAGTTTCATACGATATTTTTTGATGAGGCACAGGCATTTAAGAATCCATTCACACAAACTGCAAGAGCTGTGAAAAAATTGCAGGCAGAACATTATTTCGCACTTACTGGAACACCGATAGAAAATTCATTGGAAGAGCTCTGGTCGATTTTTCACGTTGTTTTTCCAGAATTATTCGGTGGACTAAAGGAATTTAGTAATTTGACAAGGAAGCAAGTATCCCGAAGAATCCGACCTTTTTTGCTGCGCAGGATGAAGGAGAATGTCATAAAAGAGCTCCCGGAAAAGCTGGAATTGATTGATTCGGTAGAACTACTTCCAGAGCAGAAAAAGCTCTATGCTGCCTACCTTGCGAAATTAAGGCATGATACGTTTAAACATATGGATAAGGGCACATTTCGTAAGAATAAAATTAAGATCCTAGCAGGACTAACTAGATTACGGCAAATATGTTGTCATCCAGCACTATTTGTAGAAGGCTATAAGGGAAGTTCAGCGAAATTTGAACAATTAATACGGATTATGGAGGAATCAAGGCTATCTGGCAGACGGGTATTAATTTTCTCCCAATTTACCAAAATGCTTGATCTAATTGGCAGAGCGTTGGTAGAGCAAGACCTTCCATTTTTTTATCTTGATGGACAAACGCCATCTCAAAAAAGAGTGGAGCTTTGTGATCGGTTTAATGCTGGCGAACGAGATGTTTTTTTAATTTCCTTGAAGGCAGGGGGAACAGGGCTCAATTTGACTGGTGCTGATACTGTAATTTTGTATGATCTATGGTGGAATCCAGCTGTTGAGGAACAAGCAGCAGACCGTGCACATCGAATGGGGCAGGAAAACGTTGTGGAGGTAATTAAGCTCGTCACAAGGGGGACTATTGAAGAAAAAATGAATGAACTGCAGGAGAAAAAGAAAAAATTAATCGATGAAATTATTGATTCCGAAGAGAAAGTGACATCAGGAATTACAGAAGAGGATATTCGAGAGATATTGAAAATATGACGGATGGTTTTCACAGAAAACCATCCGTTTGACTATTTCAAAAGGCATTATTTATATTGTTTTCATTCTGCTGTTGAGTGTTACTGGAACCAAGTGTGTTCGTAAGTTGTTGAACAGCTGGATTGTTCATCGCATTAGATAATTGACCGGGCAAACGTTGGAACGTTCCATTTTGGACACCTCTAGTAATACCATAAATGGCAGCACCTGCTGCAGCTGTAGTAATTAACGCTGTCATCACACCTTGACGATTGTTCATATTATTACCATCCTTTATTTTTGTTGTGGAAATATTGTTCCTATACTTTTGGAACATTGTTAGTTTATAGAAACACATATAATATATACTGATTATTATTTTCCATTTTCTTGACCACAGCAGATAAGTAAAATAGAGTTATTAATAAGTACATTTAATGCATGCTGCTAAAAAACCTCTTATTGGGACAATATAAGGAAAAAGATTAAAGGGGGGTCTGTTGATGGTGAATAATAATAGTGATCAGGGAAAATTAACAGTCGTTGGTACAAATATCGATGCGGTAAAAGAGCAAAATGAGCAGTCAGGCATGTCCTATAATGAAGTTAAGGAATGGCTTGCTCAAACAACTGGGGGACATGGCACTCGAATTTACAGAGACACTCATATTGAGGAAGTTAAAAGGGATAAACAACAGTCAAAGCTGTAATAAAAGGAGGCAGAGAAACTCATGCAAAAAAACTTTGAAAAAATATACAATGAATACCGGAATCAAAGTGAACAACAAACAAGTTTTGATGCGAGGCAAGAATTGTTAGACGGACAAGAAGAAATAATAGCAGTGAGAAAAAATGATTCTGGCGATATGATTGCATTTAAAACGAATACGGGTCGTGAGCT
Organism: Oceanobacillus arenosus; assembly: GCF_003369575.1. Taxonomy (GTDB): domain Bacteria; phylum Bacillota; class Bacilli; order Bacillales; family Amphibacillaceae; genus Oceanobacillus; species Oceanobacillus arenosus. The sequence continues at coordinate 302,559 of NZ_PIOC01000017.1, forward strand.
GGATTATCTCATTGCCTTAAATGAAGCAAAGGCTGGTAAAATCGCTCATATTGATGTGTTTCATAAGTATGGAAAAGACATTATTCGCAGTCAACCTGATGGGATAATAGAAAACAATTTAAGTAATTTACCTCAATTTTAATATAAAAAAAGAATCGTTTTCCCATTGCTGTGGATGACGATTCTTATGTTTGGTTTTATACATATTATCTTTTTTATTTTTTGTTTTTCTAGTGTGTAAATCAAGCTGTGAAAATGGACTTCTATTAATTTCCGGATTTAATCTTCCTTCACGTACTAATTTTCTGCGTTTCTTATTGGCATTAGACTTTGCCATTACTCTCACACTCCCTAAGTATTTGTTTCCATTATACAATATTTCATTACTCTTTTAAAAGGGGGATATTTTTGTAATGGAATGCTAATGATTAAGTTGTAATAGTAATGGGTTGATCACTAATATGCTAGATTCGATTGTTACTGTTTTGTTATACCTTGAAACATAACTGTAATCTTTTTAACATTGTTCCGTCATTTTCAAATGATATACTTCCAATTAGGAAAATACATAGCGAAGAGAGAAAAAAATGATGGTATTATGCTAAAAAGAAAGCAGGGGGAAAATTGAAAAAGAAATTTGTCGCAATTACCTTAGCTACAATAATTGCTCTTGGAATTCCTGTAAGCAATTATAGTTACGCAGAGACCACGAATGATTTAGAAGCAATCCAGGATCAACGTAAAGAAATTAAAGAAAATCTTTCTGATGCAGAAGGTAAGATAGCTAGTGTTGTAAGTGAAATTGAGGAATTGAATAGTCAAATAGAACAAGTAAATCAAAGATTAATAGAAAACCAAACCTTAATGAAAGATACCGAGCAAGATATCGAAGGTACAATCGGTGAAATTGAAACGTTACAAGCTGAAAAACAGGAGCTAGAAATTTCAATTGAAAAACGCTATGAAATATTAAAAAGTAGAGTATCTTCATATCAAAAGACCGGTGGATCTATTACGTTTTTAGAAGTTATTTTTGGGTCACAAAACTTTGGGGATTTTCTTAGTCGAGTCTCTTCAGTAAATAAAATAGCTGAATCAGATGCAATTTTGATGGAAGAGCTTGATGCAGACATTAAAAAAGTAGAAGAAAATCAAAATCTTTCTTTAGAAAAATTAGATCAATTAAACACGATGAAACAAGAACAAGAGGAAACAGAAAGAGCAATTAATGAACAAAAGCAACAAAATGAAGCAAGTAGGCAAGCATTAGAAAATAAACAACAAGAGTTAGTAACTCTAGTAGATAACTTACAAGCGAAAGATACGAATCTCACTGCACTTGAAGCAGAAACAAAGGCAAAAATTGCGGAAGCTGCCCGATTAGCAGCACAAGCGGCGAAAGAAAAAGAACTAGAAGCGAAATCAGCTGAACCTGTTGTACAATTAGCCGCTGCGACAACTAATGTTGAAACAAACAGTGTGAAATCTGAAGAAAAAGTAACGACAAAAGAACAGTCGAATACAGCTGGAAAACAAGAAGAAACAAGACAACAACCTGTGGAAAAAACGGAAGGAAAAACCTTTACGATGACGTCAACGGCATACACACTGGAAAGCTCTGGCGGTTCTGGTGTAACGTCAACAGGCATTGATTTAAGAAAAAACCCAAACGCAAAAGTAATTGCTGTAGATCCGAGTGTTATCCCATTAGGTTCTGTTGTCCATGTTGAAGGATATGGATATGCAATTGCAGGTGATATTGGTGGAGCAATCAAAGGAAATAAGATCGATGTTTATGTTCCAACACATAAAGCCGCATTGAATTGGGGAAGACGCACAGTTAAAGTAACGATTACAAAATAAATAATTGATTGGAGAGGAGCAATTAGAATGTAATTGCTCCTCTATTTTTAATCGATAATTTAGTGTAGTTAACTTGCCCTATAATGGTACAATGTACTATATTATTAACGTGGAATCAATTTGAGAAAAGTATTTCCTTGGTTACCAATTAATAAGGAGGAATAAACATGCAAGCACCTTTAGCATATGAAATAAGAAAACCAGCTGTAGTTGATGCAGGAAAAATCTATCCAGCATTATATTTAATCCATGGAATGGGAAGTAATGAGCAGGATCTTTTGCAATTAGTCGAAGGATTAGAAGAGACATATTATATTTTCAGTGTGAGAGGTCCAATTGTACAACCACCTGGATATGCCTTTTTTACGATGGAGGAATTTGGCAAGCCACATCGCGATGTCTTTGATCAAGCAATTTCGAAGCTCACGGCATTTATTGATTACAGTTTCGAGGAATATCCAATTGACTCTACCTCTCTATATTTAATGGGATTCAGTCAAGGAGCAATTCTTTCTATGAGTCTTGGACTCATACTGGATGATAGAATCAAGGGGATAGCAGCCCTAAGTGGTTATATTCCTGACTTTATTAAGAACGAAAATGATAACAGAGATGTTCGTGATTTATCCATCTTTATTTCACATGGTGAACAGGATCCTGTTCTGCCATTCGCGTGGGCGCCAGCAAGTAAGCAATATTTCCAAGAGCATGGTGCAAATGTAGTATTTAAGCAATATGATTCAGGACACACAGTTTCTCAGCAAAATTATCAAGATTTGAGAGCATGGTTTACTAGTTTACGCTAATATTTGTATAACGAAAAGAGCACTGTAGAAATTACAGTGCTCTTTTATGTACTTGGATCATTCCTAATAGTTTGAACTCCTATTTAGCGTGTGGATGCTGGTGGACTATGAATATTCCGCTGCAGCACATACACGCTAAATGTACTCGAGTGGATAGATTACGCTCCGTAACCGAGTGAATCGACAATTTTTGACAAAACTCGGGAGGTGCCAGGCACCCCCAAAATATGCTGGCACCTATTTCGCCCAGTCTTCTACATTCCATACTTTTGTTACCCAGTCTTCATAGAATTCGGGTTCATGGCAGACGATGACAATGGTTCCTTTATATTCTTTTAATGCCCGTTTTAATTCTTCTTTTGCTACGACATCTAAATGGTTTGTTGGTTCATCGAATAATAACCAATTGCTTTCATTGAGCATTAACTTACATATTCTAACCTTTGATTGTTCTCCACCACTTAGCTGCTTCATCGGCCTTGTTATATGCTCATTTTTTAAGCCTACTTTTGCTAAAATTCCACGTACCTGTGCTTGATTTAAATGCGGAAAGGCATTCCAGACCTCATCAATTGGTGTCGTGCTACCCGCTAGTACCTCTTGCTCGTAGTAGGAAGGGAATAGAAAGTCACCAAGTATACGTTTTCCACTTAGTGGCTTGATCTTTCCGAGTATCGTTTTTAAAAGCGTCGATTTTCCGACACCATTACTCCCGACAATTGCAATTCGATCCCCACGTTCAATCACGGTTGTTAACTTTGGAAATAATGGATGATCATAACCAATCTCGAGCTCTTCTGCTTCGAATACAAAACGACTACTGCTACGTGATTCTTTAAAATTAAATGTCGGCTTCATCGCTGTTTCCGGTCGATCAATTCTATCCATTCTCTCTAATTGCTTCTGGCGACTTTTTGCTCGTCCTGTCGTAGAATACCGTGCTTTGTTTTTGGCAATAAAATCTTCTTGTTTCTTAATATATTCTTGTTGCTTTTCATATGCGTTAATATGCTGATTTTTATTAATCTCTGCAAGTTCGAGAAATTTCTCATATGTAGCTGTATAACGAGTGAGCTTCGAAAATTCAAGATGGAAGATGACATCAACAACACCATTCATAAATTCCGTATCATGAGAAATTAGTAAAAATGCGTGTGGATATTCTTTTAAATAGCTGCTTAGCCACTGAATATGCTCCACATCCAAATAGTTTGTCGGCTCATCAAGCAGGAGAACTTCTGGCTGCTCCAATAGCAGTTTCGCAAGCAGTACCTTTGTCCGCTGTCCTCCGCTTAGTGCAGATACGTCCTTATCAAGCCCAATCGCATCAATGCCAAGTCCATGTGCAGCTTCTTCTATCTTAATATCTAACGTATAGAAACCGCCAGCCTCTAGCTTATCCTGAATGATACCCATTTCTTCAAGCAGCTCCTCTAATTCTTCTGGAGTCGCTGTCCCCATTTTTTCCGTTACTTCATTTAACCGTTTTTCTTGTTCGAATAGGGGGAGAAATGCATCACGAAGCACCTCACGAATCGTTTTCCCTTTTGTTAAAACAGTATGCTGATCCAAGTAACCATAATTTGTGCCGGGTGTCCAATGGACTTGACCGCTGTCGTGGATTAATTGACCGGTAATAATATTCATCATCGTTGATTTGCCAACACCATTCGCACCAACTAAACCAACGTGTTCCCCAGCTACCAGCCGAAATGATACATCTTTAAATAATGTGCGATCACCAAAGCTGTGGCTAAGCGCATCAATTGTAAGTAAACTCATTTTTATAAAACCTCCATGAAAAGTGAAACATATTCCTAAATGGTATATGTTGTATTGAAAATTTTGGTGGCGGGAAATTCATCTGCCACATAAACAATGATCGTTCTTCAATTTATCCTTGCCAACGTTTTATTATAGTGGAAAATAAGGAATCTTGCTATAGAAGAAGATGATATTTATCCCTTTTACTTGTAGAAACGAGAAACATAAAACCTTATTTTAGATAAAATTTGGGAGCAAGATGCAGCTTGACTAATCTGAGAAAAAGAAGTAAATTATAATAGTTCCAAAATGAACGGTTCATAATTAGACGGTTTAATAGGGGGATAAACGTGAATGAAAATGAAAAAAATCAATTGATGCAATCTAGTCAATTATTACATTCTTTTTTCAGTGTTAATAAAAATATTGTACGAATCGTGCAAAATATAGCGGTAGAAAATGATTTAACTGTTCCGCAATATACGATATTAATGATCGTTATCCATTCTAAAGAGATGACGCAAAAAAAAGTCGGAGAACAAAGCTTCCTTCCTAAAAGTACATTGAGTCAAGCGGTTGATGGTCTGGTTCGTTTAGGGCTATTAGAGCGTCAGCAAGTGGTTGGAAATCGGCGGGAAATGAACTTGATAATTTCAGAAAAGGGTGAGCGCTATTTTAAAGACATTCACCTTCAAAATGGTGGAATTCACGAGTTATTTCAAGCGGCAATCAAACCGTTATCAAACATGCAGCGTGAAGAACTTCTGAATATGCATCTTCAAATTGCTAAGAATTTAGAAGCATATCAAACCACACAGGGAGACGAAATGAAATGATAAAAATATTAAAGAACTTATCCCGCTATAAGTGGATGGTATTATTTGTTTGTGTTCTTATCTTTGCTCAAACAATGACAGATCTTTTTTTACCGACGTTAATGGCAGATATTATTGATAAAGGGGTTGTAATCGGCGACATTCCTTATATTTGGAAAATTGGTGGGATCATGTTATTCGTTTCGGCACTGGGTGCTGCTGCATCGATTCTGGCAAGTTATTATTCTGCTAAATCGGCAATGGGGCTTGGACGTGATCTAAGGCAAAAGGTTTTTAATCATGTTGAAAGATTCTCCCTGCAGGAATTTGATGAGATTGGCACAGCATCCCTAATAACTAGAACAACGAATGATATTACGCAAGTGCAACAAGTTGTAATCATGATGTTGCGAATGGTAATTAGTGCACCAATTATGTTGGTTGGTGGAATTATTATGGCATTATCTATGGATGCGAAATTATCACTTGTATTAATCATTACGATGCCGGTGCTAATCGCTGCTATATTAATTATTTTTAAAAAAGGAATGCCACTCTTTAAAAAGGTGCAAACACGATTAGATCACTTAAATCTTGTATTACGTGAAAATCTAACGGGAATTCGTGTTATCCGCGCATTTAACCGTGAAAATCAAGAGAATGCACGTCTTAAAAAATCAAATAAGAGTTTAACCGACGTTTCCATTCAAGTAAATAGAGTGATGGCATTTATGATGCCTATCATGATGCTTGTGATGAACTTAACAGTGGTTGCAATCATCTGGTTTGGTGGGATTCGAATCGATGATGGAGTATTGCAGGTTGGCGATCTAATGGCGTTTATCCAATATGTTATGCTAATTATGTTTGCGCTTGTGATGGCATCCATGATGTTTGTCATGATTCCACGTGCTGCAGTATCTGCAAATAGGATCAATGAAGTACTAGAAATGCAACCCTCGTTCTTTGATGAAGGTGATAAGGAGGCCAATCTGGAGAAAGCAACAATTGAATTTAAACATGTAAACTTCAGTTATCCTGGTGCAGAAGAACCTGCATTAACGGATATTAATTTTAAAGCGGGACCTGGTGAAATCACTGCTATCATTGGTGGTACAGGTTCAGGAAAATCGACGCTTGTCCATTTAATTCCACGTTTTTATGAAATTTCAAGCGGAACTATTCGAATGAATGGTGTTGACTTACGTGAAGCGACACAAGAGGAAATTCGATCGAAAATTGGGTTTGTTCCACAAAAGGCCATGTTGTTCACTGGTACAGTTGCCGATAATATTCGCTATGGAAAAAGGGATGCGACACAAGAGGAAATAGAACACGCTGCAAGGGTTGCACAAGCAGAAGATTTTATTATGAAAATGGAAGATAGGTATCAGGCTGAAATCGAGCAAGGTGGATCGAATTTATCTGGTGGACAGAAACAACGTCTAGCAATTGCGAGAGCACTTGTGCGTAAACCAGAATTGTATCTATTTGATGATAGTTTCTCTGCACTCGATTTTAAGACAGATGCAAACCTTCGAGCAGCACTAAAAGGCGAAACAAAGGATGCAACGGTAATAATGGTTGCCCAACGAGTGAGCACAGTAATCGACGCCGATCGCATCATTGTGTTAGAAAACGGCCATATGGTCGGCATGGGTACCCATCAAGAACTACTTGCAACAAATGATGTCTACCGGGAAATTGTAGAGTCCCAGATGACAGAGGAGGAGATCGCATGAGCAGTAAAAGCGGGCCAACAGCTCACGGAAGAGGTCCTGGTCATGGCCCGGGTGGCGGCAGCATGGTCATGGGCGGACAGAAGGTAAAGGATTTTAAAGGAACATTGAAGCGTCTCCTTCAATATTTGAAACCACGCCGTAATAAATTAATCGCAGTTTTCTTTGCGGCTATTTTAAGTACAATTTTCTCGATTATCGGTCCAAAGCTTACTGGTATAGCGATTACTGAACTATTTGAAGGGGCATATGGCAAGCTGCAAGGGATACCAGATGCTGCAATTAACTTCGGAAAAATTGGCGAGATTCTGTTATTTCTTGTCGGATTATATATTTTTAGCAGCCTATTCACCTATTTGCAACAGTATTTAATGTCTGATGTTGCTCAGAAAACGGTGTATGATCTTCGAGAGGATGTTAATGATAAGCTTCAGAAACTTCCGCTTAAATATTTTGATGGACATTCGAACGGTGAGACGCTTAGCAGGGTTACGAATGATATTGATACAATTGGAACGACGTTACAGCAAAGCTTAACACAGTTCATCACTTCAATCGTCACGATTATAGGTGTGATTATTATGATGTTAACGATAAGTCCAATCCTAACTATAATAACTGTAATAAGCTTACCTGTTTCTATATTTGTCATTCAGCCTATTTTAAAACGATCGCAAAGGCATTTTGCTGACCAGCAGCGTACGCTTGGTCAATTAAATGGTCATATCGAAGAAATATATACTGGTCATCAAGTTGTAAAGGCATTTGGATATGAAAAAAAAGCAGGAGAACAGTTTGATTCGGTTAATGAGGAATTGTATCAAGCTGGTGCAAAAGCACAATTTATTTCCGGTATCATCATGCCGATGATGTCTTTCATTGGTAATTTAAGCTATGTGCTTATTTGTGTTGTTGGTGGTATTTTAGTGACACAACGTGCGATTTCAATTGGTGATATTCAAGCGTTTATTTCTTATTCCAAACAGTTCACACAGCCAATAATGCAAACTGCTAATATCGCAAATATTATTCAGGCGACAGTTGCAGCAGCTGAACGGGTCTTTGAACTACTTGATGAAGTGGAAGAAGTAAAAGAAGATACGTCTATACAATTATCACGAGCAAAAGGTGCGGTTGCTTTTGAGCATGTAGACTTCGGATATGGTGAAAACCTATTAATCCAAGACATGAATATTGACGTGCATCCTGGACAAACTGTTGCAATCGTTGGACCAACGGGTGCAGGAAAAACAACGATGATTAATCTATTGATGCGCTTCTATGAAGTAAATGGTGGGAAGATTAAGATTGATGGGATAGACATACAGAATATGTCACGAAAAGATCTTCGGAATAGTTTTGGTATGGTACTCCAGGACACATGGCTATTTAATGGGACGATCAAGGAGAATTTGGCATTTGGGAAAGAAGGCGCGACAGATGAAGAAATATATGCTGCTGCACGTACAGCTCATGCTGATCACTTTATTCGAACATTGCCAGATGGATATGAAACGATCCTAAATGAAGAGGCATCGAATATTTCTCAAGGACAAAAGCAATTGCTAACTATCGCAAGGGCTGTTCTTGCAAATCCGCCAATCATGATTCTGGATGAAGCTACCTCAAGTGTAGATACAAGAACGGAAGTATTTATACAACAAGCAATGAACCGATTGATGGAGGGACGAACAAGTTTTGTCATTGCCCACCGTCTTTCTACGATAAGGGATGCAGATATCATTCTTGTCATGGACCAAGGAAAAGTTATAGAACAAGGGACACATGTAGAATTACTAGAGAAAAATGGATTCTATGCTGACTTATATAATAGTCAATTTTCTGAAAGAACGGCAGGCTAAGCCTTAAAGAACAAAAGCGCAAGCGCCCATTTGAGCTGTGTACGGACTGCGCCCCACAGGATGTGGGGTGGTTCGACGTTGCCACAGGAAGTGGCGGCCTTAGTCGAACTTCTCCTTGCCTTTTTAGATAAAGGAAGCACGATGAGCGTAAGCGGTTGACTTAGATTACGGAGGTGAGGGAAGTCTCGCTACAGCTTTAGCGCTGGAGCTGGACGTGGCTATTCTCAGTAATTAAGTTATCCACAGCACCCAATTTTATAGTTTCCTAAGCAATGAATAAAAGATGCGCATTCCATTCTAAAGAATAATAGAAATGGGGGGCGCATCTTTGGTTTTTAAGTAAATATCCTTAATGAATGAACTTGACTAAATGATAAGTGTAATAGGGAGACAATCTCAAAAATTTAGAATCCATATTCAGCTTCCTTTGCTTCACGGATCTTTGAATATGTTTCCGTTAAGACGACGGTATCTTCCACTAAACGATTAATCCGGAATAATATATCATCATTAATGATTTCATTTCGATAGAAGTCTTTTTCCTCAATAAATACGTATGTTTGCACCAATTGTGCCTTCATATAAGACAAAATTGGCTTTAATTGCTGTTCAGCAATTAAATAATGTTTAGGCGAACCCGCTGTCACAAGCATACTGACAACTTTATCACGAAGTGCATCTACAGGAAGTAGATCAAATATGTTCTTTAATGTTGCAGGGATGGATGCCTGAAAAATTGGTGTCCCAATAATTATGGCGTCCGCTTCCATTATCGTCTTCGTTACAAATCCCGTATCACCTTCGTACTCGAGGTAGCTACGCCCATCACTAAATTGAAGATCATAATCCGCTAAATCAAGTATAGCCACTTCAACATACGGATACTTTTCTGCTAAAGCTTTAACAGTATAATTCATTGCTGTTCTCGTCTTTGTGCCAACGATAGAACCGCAGATACCAACGATTTTCATTTTCTCAAGTCCTTTCTTTATTTTGCAGTATGTTTCTTAATAGCTGGTAAAATTTCGGTGCCAATCAACTCAATATTTTTTCTCAGTTTATCAAAAGGAACGCCACCGAAGTCCATTTGGGCGATATAACGTTGATGGCCAAATAGTTCATGCTGATAAAGTATCTTTTCAATGATTTGCTGAGGGCTGCCAATGTTCATCACGTCTCTAGGATCTGCACCTTGAGCAAATTGCTGTTTTGGATAGCCACGTCCATTTGTGACTTTCATTCCTTCATTAATATATGGATAATACTCTCTTTGTGCTTGTTGCGTTGTTTCTGCCGCATAGAAGAATCCAGCTGTTGCAATCGGAAGCTCAGCTGGATTGTGACCGTTCTGACGAGCAGCCTCACGATAAGCTTCAATTGAATATTTAAAGCTTGTAGCTGGTCCACCTAAAGTAGCGAGGAACATTGGCACGCCTGCATATCCAGCTTTAATCGCACTAGCAGGTGGACCACCGACAGCACGCCATATTGGCAGGTGACCTGATTTCGGACGAGGAAGAACGCTTGCATCTTTTAACGGTGCACGGAATTGCCCACTCCAATTAACGACTTCTTCTTTATTTATTTTCAATAATAACTCGAACTTCTCTTCATATAATTCTTCATAGTCACGTAGTTTATAGCCTAATAAATCAAAGAGTCCTACTCGTGATGCACGACCTGCAATAATTTCTGCGCGTCCTTTAGAAATCAAATCAATCGTTGCAAAGTCCTCATAGACACGAACTGGATCAGATGTACTGATAATCGTCGATGAACTTGCGATTTTAATTTTTTCTGTTGCTTGAGCAATTGCGGCTAGAACAACGGAATGTGCTTGTGTTGTAAAATATTCCTGATGGCTTTCACCAACACTAAAGAAATCAATTCCGGCTTGCTCCGCAATTTTAGCTAATTCAATAATTTCATGAATTCGTTGTTCGGCTGAGATCCTTTTGCCTGTATTAGGATCTGGTATGTGATCACCTAATGTATAAATTCCAAATTCTAATCCTTTCCTTTGATCTATTCGATATTTCTCCATCTATTATTCATCCTTTTATATATTTAATTTTTCGTAGCTATAATGTAAGTATAGTACTTTATGAAAAATGATAAAAGTATGTACTTTAAAGTGGCATAGTATCCTGAAAGATACTATAGCGAGTGCTTGTGAATAATCAAAACTTTCTAAACACGCAATAACCATCTTCACACTAAATTTACCTCTATTTTACTTCTAATTAACAATCTATAGATATAATGAAATTGTATTATTAGTAGTAAATTGTTGAAACTTGCTGAAAGGATGATTCATTAGAAAATACTGTATACATATTCGTTCTATCGTATTAAAGATAATTTCAATTAAAACAAATGGAGGATTACCATGAAAAAGTTAAGCTTACTTGCAATTTTTATCATAATCGCATTATCTCTAATGGCATGTGGTTCACAGAAAGCGCCAAAAACAGAAGGAACAGAAAACGATGCAACAGCAGAAAGTAGTTCAGATGGAAAAGCGGAAGAAAAGAAAGAAGATGCAGAAGCGTCAGAGGAAGATGTGGAACTCGTTTTATGGCATACACTAACAGAGCATCATAAAGAAGCATTAGAGAAAATTATTTCTGATTTTAATGATTCACAAGATCATATTACTGTTGTTGCTCAAGAACAGCCATACCAGGATTTTGATTCTAAATTAATGCAAGCAGTAAGAAATGGCACGGGTCCTGATTTAGTTCGAACTTTCCCTTCGAATGTCGTTAATTATCTTGATGAAGATATGATTGTTGATTTCGCACCTTATATTAATGATGCTGAGATAGGGATGGAGAACTTCGAAGACAATATTCCAGAAGGTATTTACCAAGAGATTACGCAATGGGGAGATGATTCTGTTTATCTATTCCCAATTCACGTGACAGGTCAAGTATTTTTCTACAATAAAACGTTATATGATGAATTAGGTCTTAAAGCACCTGCGACATGGACAGAGTTGGAAGAAAATAGTCGTGCAATTAAAGAAAAAACTGGTAATGCAGCATTTGGAGCAGACTCTGTTACCGATTTATTTACAGACTTAGTGATGCAAGGCGGCTCCGATTATATTAATCCAGAATCGAAAACAGTTGAGTTTAATAATGAAATTGGGTTAGAGAAACTAGAATGGTTTACTGGAAACGTAAAAGAAGGTAACTTCCGTTTAGTTGGGGAAGATCAATATTTCTCTAATCCGTTTGGCTCTCAAGCGGTAGCAAGTTATATTGGATCAAGTGCCGGAGCAGATTTTGTTGCTTCAGCAGTAGCAGATCAATTTGAATTTGATGTTGCACCTATTCCTCAAGAAGGACCAGAAGAATTTTTCCCATCATGGTTGAATGGATATGTTGCATTCAAGTCAGATGAAGCTAAGGAAAAGGCTACATATGAATTCCTGAGATTCCATGCAGCACCTGAACAAATGACAGAATGGACAATGGCCTATGGTGCTGTACCAGTGTTCCAGGATGCTGTTAATTCACCAGATTATCAAGCATACATTGATTCAAATATCGCGATTCAAGCATTGATTCCACAAATGGAGATTATTGGTTATCTTCCAAGCGTTAAGGGAGCATCTTCAGTACTAACTCATATTGATGAAATGGTACAATCTGCAGCTTTAGAAACGAAGACACCTGAGAAAGCATTAGAAGATGCTGCGTCTGCGAGTAATGCGGATTTACAATAATTAGAAAAGATTAGGCATAAAATACTATTTTAAAACTGGCTGACCTTGTTAAGTAATTGATTGGGGTAATCGTTCAAATACTTTATCTAACCATGAAGTTTCGAATGCCTATCCAGCCAAATACAACAAGGAGCCAGTTTTGCTTTTGGGCATTTTTTGAAAGAACTTCCTAAAAGCAACAAAGTTTTCTAATTGGAGGAATAAACAGATGAATAAACAAAAGTTATTCGTTTTTTGCTTGGATGCTTTATGCTCGAGCGATATTGAATATATGAAAACATTAAAGAATTTCAGCACAATATTTGAAACGGGGTCCTATGTGGAACATGTTGAGCCAGTATATCCATCGATTACTTATGTATGTCATACATCGATCATTACTGGAAAATATCCAATGAACCACGGAGTGAATCAAAATGAGAAAGTAGCTCGTGGAAAGCTCCATTCCCCTTGGTTTACAATGAAAAACGATGTTCAGGCAGATACACTTCTTGATATTGCAGCGAGAAATGGCCTGACAACCTGTTCGATTAGCTGGCCCGTTTCAGGTGGTGCTAATTATGATTTGAATATGCCGATGATTGTGCCATATATGTATAAAGGGTATCAACCTGAGCAATTTCTAGAAAATACAGCTTCAGCAGAGTTACTGGAGAAGTATTTCTGGAATCATGGTCGGTACATAAAGGGAGAAGATCGAAGCTTAGATCTGTTTACGATGGCTTTAGCACCTGACATTATTCGTGATTATGAGCAACCAGATGTAATGCTTGTTAAAATGTGTGATCTTGATACAATTCGTCATAATTATGGTGTTTACCACGAAAAAACAAAAGAACAGCTCCGTAAGCATGATGAGGAATTTGGTGTTTTACTTGAATCAATTAAGAGATATGGGGATTTTGATAATACCAATTTCATTATCCTTGGTGATCATGGCCAAACAGATGTCGATCTCGTGTTGAATTTCAATGTGCTATTAAAACAACATGGGTTCCTACGCCTAAATGAGGATGGAAGTTTGCAAGACTATGATGCATTATGTCATTCTAATGGACTATCGGCATGGATAGAATTGAAAGATCCGAATGACGTTGCCATGAAACAAAAAGTCCATGAATTTTTGCTTTCATTAAAAGAAGATCCAGAAATAAATTTACGCTATATCTTTACAAAAGAAGAAGCGGAAATTCAGTTTAAGTTAACAGGACCATTTGATTTTGTAATTGAAGGGGAAGGGGCCATTTCCTTTAATGAAGACTGGTCTGGCGATCGTATTTTTGGAAAGAAAAAGCGTGGCGATAAGAAAATCGGTGAAGGCTCGCATGGCGGATTACCGCATAAAAAGGAAACAACGACATTCATTGCAAGTGGACCAGCAATCAAGCCGGGTGTTGTAGTAGACAAGGGACTTATGGTGGATGAGGCAGTAACAATGGCGTACATGTTAGGGTTGGAAATGAAAGATACAGACGGAAATCTAATAAAAGAGATATTGAGGTAATCGTATGGAAATTAACATAAATAATTTAACGAAGAAATTTGGCACAACAACCGCGGTAAATGATTTATCAATGACAGTGGAAAGTGGAAAATTAGTTGCACTTCTCGGGCCAAGTGGATGTGGTAAGACGACATTGTTGAACATGATTTCCGGAATCATTCCCAGTACAACTGGACAAATACTTTTCGACGGCAAAGATGTAACGAATCTACCTCCCGATCGTCGTGGTGTCGGGATGGTATTCCAAAACTACGCATTGTATCCGCATATGACGGTACTGGAAAATATTTGCTTTCCACTTGAAATTAAAAAAATTCCAAAAAAAGAACGCAGGGAGCGGGCAATGGAATTGGCAAAGTTAGTACATATCGAGGATTTTGTAAAGCGTAAGCCTGCCCAGCTTTCTGGTGGACAGCAGCAACGAGTTGCGATTGCGCGTGCCTTAGCGAAAAATCCTGATATTTTATTACTAGATGAACCATTAAGTAATTTGGATGCAAAATTACGGATTGAAATGCGTGAAGAAATCCGCAGAATTCAGCGAGACACAAATGTGACGACAATCTTTGTAACACATGACCAAGAGGAGGCTAGTAGTATTGCCGATTCAGTCGCATTATTTAAATTAGGGGAAATACAGCAATATGAAAGTCCAAATGAGCTGTATGATAATCCTGCAAATGCCTTTGTAGCTGATTTTCTCGGTGCGCCACCAATTAATAAACTATATGGTGTCGTAAAGAACAGGAAATTTGTTTTGGCAGATGAAAGTATGACACTTGATTTGGAAATACCACATTCCGTTGAAGATGGGAAACAGGTATTGCTAGCATTTCGTGCGGAGACAATTCGTATGAATCCAGAAAAAGTATCAACAAGTGCAACTGTAAAGGAAATTTATACACTTGGAAGGGATAAGCTGGCCATATTTAACCTTGGAACGAAGCTTGTTCGCGGTTATGTTGGAGAGGATATTGAGCTTGCGATTGGCGAACGAGTTCAGGTAGGATTCAAGCAAAAAGGCATATTCTTATTTGATGCCGAGACGGGAGTTCGTTATTTTTGAAGAAATTCATTAAGCGAGATATCGATAAACCCAAGCTGACAATACGAACCTTTTTAGAACCACTACTTTTTCTAGCGCCATTTTTAATTGGAATCATTATTTTTACCGTCTACCCTTTTATTAATGTTTTATTAATTTCTTTTCAAGAGGGTTATAATTTTTTATCACAACAGTTTTTATCTTATGGTTTAGAAAATTACCGAATGATCTTCCAAGACGAAAACTTTATTAATTCATTAAAGAATACAGGTATCTATATGTTTACAGTTGTACCGATTTCTACTGCGCTAGCAATAATTATTGCAGTATTATTAAATCAAAAGATTAAATTCAATGGCGTTTTTCAAACGGCCTATTTCTTACCAATGGTCACATCTGTTACAGCGGTAGGGCTAGTATGGAAGTGGATGTATAACTTTGATTATGGGATTATCAATTATTTACTTACCCTCTTCAATGTGGATGCGATTAATTGGCTAAATGATCCAAAATATAATATGCCAGCACTTATAATTTACGGGATATGGAGTATCTTGCCTTTTACGATTATTTTATTACTGTCGGGATTGCAAAATATTAATGAACAATATTATGTTGCTGCTAGGGCTGACGGTGCGAAGCCTTTCAGAATATTTCGCAGGATCACCGTTCCGTTGCTTGCACCAACTATCGGGCTTGTATTAATAATTAATATTATTAATACATCGAAAGTATTTGATGAATTATTTCCGTTATTTAACGGGCGTCCAGGCTCAGCATATTCCTTGTACACGGTTGTGTATTATTTATATGATATGTTCTATGTTAAATGGGAGTTGGGGCCTGCCGCTGCTAGTGCGACGATTCTATTTATACTTGTGTTTATCTTAACGATGATTCAATTGTTTATTCAAAGAAAATGGAGTAATTATTAGGGAAGGAAGGAGGAACTCGAGATGAAACAATTACAATTTGGAAAAATATTAATCTATCTTTTACTGATAGTTGGAGCAATCACGATGGTATTTCCTTTTTTCTGGATGTTTATTTCTTCACTGAAGACTGCTGCAGAAGTAAATACGACACCCCCGACACTATGGCCAAGTATACTGACATTTGATAATTTCATTTACGCGTTTGAAACAGCACCATTTGCAAGGTACTTCTTAAATTCTGTAATCGTTGCATTCTTTAATGTTGTGTTAACGGGGATTACAACGATACTTGCAGCTTTTGCTTTTTCAAGGCTTAAATTCCCTGGCAAAGAGGTCCTTTTTTCTTTGTTGCTATCGTTAATGATGATTCCATTTGAAATGCTCATTATTACAAACTATACGACGATTGCAGATTTGGGATTAATCGATACATTGTCAGCGATGATTATTCCATTCACATCAAGCATTTTTTACACGTATATATTACGAAACTTCTTTCAGTCGATTCCAGATAGCCTATACCATTCAGCTAGAATTGATGGAGCAAGTAATTGGAAATATTTATGGAAGATCATGGTGCCAATTGCTAAGCCTGCAATCATTACAATCTTGCTTCTTAATGCGATCTCGAGCTGGAACGCGTTTATGTGGCCAATGCTTGTCACAAATACAACGAATAATCGAACATTACCATTTGGATTATACGCATTTATTTCTGAGAGTGGCGTACGTTATGAAGTATTAATGGCTGCTTCAACGATCGTAATCCTACCAATGGTTATTTTGTTCCTATTTATGCGAAAAAGTATTGTAAGCAGTGTGGCACAGGGAGGTACGAAAGGATAAGTCACTGTTTTCCAATTAACTTTCGATTTTATCTTCTTGATGCTACTATTAGTTATATAGCGTAGTCTAGATATATAGACGTAACTTGATATAGTGTTAAAAAAGATACTAAGGAGAATGTTAAATGGAAAAATTACCGGAATATTGCCGTGTAGAAGATGCCCTAGGGATTTTGGTTGGAAAATGGAAACCAATTATTTTATTGCATTTATTACAAGAAGGGACGAAACGGTTTAGTGAGCTGAAACGTAATATCCCTGAAATCACACAGAAAATGCTAACAAAGCAGCTACGTGAGTTAGAAGATGAAGACATCGTTCAACGTGTCGTCTATCCACAGGTCCCGCCAAAAGTGGAGTATTCTATTACGGAATATGGTAAAAGTTTAGAACCAATACTAGATGCAATGCATGAATGGGGAGTAAAGCACACCCTTCATAAGAGGCAGAAGCAAAATGAACAGTCGAAAATGGAAACGGCTAGTGGGGAGTAAGCAAAAGATTATAAAAGAGTGTGTCTTTCACAATAATGTGGAGGCATACTCTTTTTTACATATCTATATTGTGCAATTTATATAAGGTTGTTGATTTTTCAAGTGATGGATGTTAATGTACATATGATATAAAACGCGGAATAGTGATAATTTTAAATTCAGATTTAGACAGTAGTTACCGTTCACACGTGAGTTTGATTTTTTCACTTCAATCAATATTGTTTGTCAGTGATAAGTCACTCTCTTACATACGACTCCTCCAACCCCAGCGGAAGAAATACACGCAGACTTCTGTGGGAAGAAGAGCCTAGGTGAGACTACGAAGCGCGTTAGCGTGAGTTGGCTCACCAGCTCCCCTAAGATGCGCGTAGTGTATTTCTGGAGCGACTATCCTTAGAGCCCTAAGTACTAAACTAGTTCGCATTTTATCTAATTAATGACGAAACTTACGGTTCAAAATAAGAATGTCAAACTTGGATATAATAATCGAGAAGTTCTACTACATGATAGAGAATAGGAGGGTTATTGAGTGTCAGAAGAAAATAAGAATCGCAACAAAGATAAGGGCAGACAGAAGAACCATGGATTAAAATACGATACAAGCCCGAAACGTGATGTGGAAATTGCAAGTGAAAATGAAAGTGAGTTCCTGAATTTAGATAATAAGAAGAATAAACGCAGCAGATAAAATGAAACCCCAATCATTGGGGTTTCATTTTGCTAAGAATATCTACACACCATGGTTAAGTTCTACTACATAAATTAAAAACTTAGTTAAAAGTACTGTGATTAGATAAGCTATTCCAAGCGAGCTTTTACCAGAAAAGTATAATGCGGCAGCAGCTAAAGTAAATACCATTAGTTGAAGAACTGAAAGTAGTGGTTCGTTTAATTGGTAGGTAGCTTTAGGTGCAAGAAATAGTCCCCAAAAGATTGCTACTAGTACTGGAGTACCCAAACCGATTAGAATTTTAATGAAAAATTCTTTGCCTAAATGGAATCCCCAATAGGAAAATGAAATAAGCCCTGCCACCTCTAAGAGAAATAATAATGCATATAAAGCATATTGGAAAATAATCAAAGAACACACACCCTTTTGAATTTTTTAAGCAAAATAATAATGCTCTTTACTTAAACCCCTTACCGTATGGTTGAATATATGCTTCTATTTGGTTAACAGGATGAAAGACCGTGTTACCATGGCAAACCTCTAGCTGTTTCGGGTTTAATTGTCGGAGAATCAAGCCACTATTTATTGCTTCCTCCATATCACCTGTAAACATAGACATTGGCTTTTTAAGTTTTCCATTCCTTGAGGTAAATAAGTCTCCCGACAGTAAAACTTGGTCTTCGTTATGATAATAAACGACGTGACCGGGTGAATGTCCAGGGGTTAAATAAGGGGTAAGCCCGGAAATGGTAAATAAGTCTCCTTGTTCACCGACTTGTAGTGCCTGAACGATGCCTTTTTCAACATTTTTCTCAATTTTTTTCCGTCTCGGGTAGAGTATCTCACCTTCCATATAAGGAATCTCAATTTGATGTGCATAGACAGGTACATCCATATCTTTCAATATTGTTTTTAAAGAGCCAACATGATCAGAATGCCCATGTGTGAGAAGAATTTGATTTAGTTGCAGTGGCGCATGCTGTTTCATAAATTTCATGATTCCTTGAGCCATTATTGGTATTCCAGTATCTACTAATGTGAGTCCGTCTTCATCAATAACAACCCAAACATGAATAGGGAAGGGGATCCAGCTCTTTAAACTCCAAATATGTTCTGAAACTCTTTTTATTTTCATTGTTTCTCCTCACTTAACTTTAAATTTGATTTAAATCCTGAAATAAGGATTTCCAATGATAGCTCGAATGTTGGAATTAATCGTTCGAGTAATTCTTCGGTAGGCTCATGCTGATAAGAGTAAGTACTTAAAATACCATATAAGTTATAGAAAAAAATACGTGAGTAGGCTAATAATTGATCATTATTTGGAAGAGACAAACATTCCCCAAGGACATTTTTCATGATGCTAAAAATCTCTAAGCGTAATTGATTAATTTCTAGCTTCGGCTTTTGTTCATCTATACGTGTAGATTTTACATTAATAAAAATGGTGTATAGGTTCTTATTATTTAAACAAAAGTGTATAAATTGATTGCTAATTTCCTTTAATTTATCTTCCGGCATTTTAGCATCTAATTGAACAATCGCTTGCATTTTTTGTTTTAAATGTGTAAGTGAAGGCATGGAAAGTTGATGAAGTAATGTTTCCTTATCTTTGAAATAAAGATAAATAGTGGTATGGGAACAGTTTGCCTGCTTTGCGATTTCCCTCATCGAAACAGTGTCATATCCTTTACTCGCAAAAAGCTTTCCAGCAGCAGAAAGAATTGCTTTTTTTGTTTCCTCTGAACGGTGTGATTGCTTGCTATTCATGATGATTATCATCTCATTTCTCTTTGGTATAACTTGTTCTTCAGCCAAAATAAAAACCAAAACTAACCGCTGGTTATATTATAACCGGTGGTTAGTTTTGGTGTCAATAAAATAATGGGGAATTTTAGACAAAAATGAAAAGTAGCCTAACATCTATTTTTAGCTCTTACGATTCACTACGAGTTTCACAAATGGAATAACCAATGTCGACAGAAATAATATTCGGAACAGCTGAAATGCAGTTACAATCGTTACATCTGCATGTACAGAAGCTGCAATGATACCCATCTGATCAAGCCCACCAGGAACGACGCTTAAAAAACTAGTTGAGAAGCTCATGTTAGACAGCTTTTGCATGAGAATACTTATAATGAATGCAAAAAATATAAGGATGCCGCTTGATACAAACGAATAGAAAATATGCCTTTTGGAAAGCTTCATATCTTCCTTCTTTAAAAGAAGCCCAATGTATATGCCGAGAAATAACTGCGCGAGATGCAAGAGCGAGGTTGGCATAATTGGTACGTCGATATTTGCTAGATTAAAACACATGATTAAGAAAACGGCTCCAAGTAAATAAGCAGTAGGAATATGGAGCATATTACAAAGCATTCCAACGAAATAACAAAGGATGAGAATCCCGATTAAATAAAAAGAATAGTCGCTAGCCACCGTTTCGGTTACGTTTTTTGTTTGCTCGCTTGTAACAATAAACGGTACGATGGAGACGATGATTAACACTCTTAGTACATGGTAAAACGTTACTGCTGTCACATCGATATTTTTTTGCTCTTCTGCAAAGATGACAACCTGAGATAATCCACCTGGGATGCATGATGTCATTGTGGTTCCTTGATCTGCCCCCGTTCTCTTCGCTATCAAGAAACTAATCAGTAGAAATAGCAGGAAAAAGGCGATATTGATAATAATCATATGTAGAAAGTATTGTTTCATATTATGTAATGCATCAATCGTGAAAGCAAAGCCAATCAAATAACCCGTGATGGCAAGCCCAATATTTCGAAATAGGGGTGGCCATTTCAGCCGGATTGGTGTGAATAATTGGGTGAGTAAAACCGCAAATAATGGACCAAGCATCCACGGCATCGGCGCACCAATGAATACAAAAAGCATCGCACCTACTAGTCCAATCACGAATGCTTTTGCCATTGGGAAAAAAAACATTGAATCAACTTCCTTCTTTGTGAATAAGTATGACGCATTTATTCTATATATTTTCGATAAATCAAATACATTTTATTTTCATCATACCTCGAATTTAGGCGGAAATGAACAATATATGTAAAAAATAGCCCAGTTAAAAAAACTGGGACTACCAATCAATATAGGAGATCACTTTTCAAGTACATCTAAATATTCGAAAACCCAATATATCGTTGTACGTCCTCGATAAATGTTGATGATACGCTAAAATCTCATATAATTGTTCATCAATAGTATCAGAGGGAGAGAAGTCTGGTGCATCCTCCACATTATCTTCTTCTATCTTCTGGTTGAATGTCTCGATTAACACTTGCTTAAAACCGGCTTGTTTTAGCAAGTTATGCCAATCCGATTCCGTGAGTAACTGTGAAAAGCCATAGAAATCTATTATCGATTTCTTTTCACTTTCAATAAGTGGTTGCTCCAGTACGATTTCAACGGCAATGAGCATACCACCGGGCTTTAGTATTCGCCTCAATTCATTTAATGCGACAGGGATGGTTGTAAATGCTAATACAGATTCAGAAAGAATTAGATCAAAAGAGGCATTATCAAGCAATAAATGTTCAATATCCCCATTTACGGTATGAACAGGCAGATTGTTAGATGAAAACCGTTTGATTGCCTTGTTGAGCATCATCTCATTATTGTCTAACGCAGTTATGAGACAACCGTATTTTTCTACAATATATGCAGTGGATTGTCCAGTACCACAGCCTGCGTCCAATACATGCTTTGTTGCATCAAGATTTATCGTAGAGAAGATATGCTTCGTCAGTTGAAGGGCACCGGGATGTGCACCGCCAACACCAAAGGATGCCAAAAAATCAAGATATGTGTGGACCAAGCCTATTCAACTCCTGCTTTAACAATATTGGGTTATCTTACCGTTTAATAAAACCTTTAATCAATGGGCTTACTTGTTTATACGCACTTTGCATTTGGTTGACGGATGAAAAGATACGGTTCATATCGAATTTTCCTTCATTATCTTGAAATAGAGATAATAATTTTGGATTATTAGGTGACTGTGCCCTTTGGGTTCGCCTCCGCTGATACCGAGAAGGGTATTGAGGGGGGAATGCACGTCTTTGTCTAGGTGGAAACATGGAATACACACCTCCTTTATTCAGTGCTCTACCAATATTTTATTCAAAGTACAGATTTACAATAAGTGAAGCAGCCTATGGTTGATTGAACCGATTCTGTTGTTTTGCATAATTTAGTGATAGAAATGATGAAAGGAGTGTACTGATGAGCATTATCCGGACAGACAAATGGTTGCTCGATTCGTATGATGACCCAATTAAAATGTGTGAAAAGCTAATTCCATATTTTGCAGGTGCTACTGGATATGAAATTTATCAATACTTAACATTACACGGAATGTATCGTCCATCAAAACGTGGATTGGATCAAGTGAAGTCTTTACAAGAAAGAGAAGTTTGGAAACTAGTTGAGAAGGAACGGAGAAAGCTACAGAAAGACTGGGAAGGCCCAAATGTACCAGTATTCATTTTTCCATCGGAATCGAATAATCGCAAGCTATTTCGTAGTTTTAATCGAAAATCGGGTTTAGCCTTTCATGACAAAGTCTTTTTATTTGTATCACCAGATAACTCTGGCACTGAAATCAAGGCATTGCTTACACATGAATATAATCATGTATGCCGCTTAAAGCATTATGATAAAAAGGAACAGGATTATGTATTACTAGATACCGTTATTTTGGAAGGACTAGCAGAGCATGCTGTTTATGAAAAATATGGGGAAGATTATGTAGCACATTGGGCATCCAATTATTCTGAAGACAAATTAGAGAATATGTGGAAAAACGATGTTTATCCGAATCGAAATCTTGCAAAAGCAGAGCGAAAACACAAAGAAATACTATTTGGTCTAACGAAATATCCAGACATGTTAGGCTACAGTGTTGGTTATTATTTAATAGGCAATTATTCCAAATCGTCAAATCTTATGTGTAGGGATTTACTAGCAATTGAATCGAATATACTGGCACAAATAGAAAAATAATATTGAATTGCCCAAATAAATGATAAACAGACGAATACTTTTCGTCTGTTTATCATTGCTTCTAACTATTATTACATGATGGAACCCGAATCAGCGCAGGAATAAATCATTTTACCAGAATAAAAAAGGTAGTAAAACGAGGGACGTAATCGCACCAATCGCAAATCCCGCGCCGAATCCACCATAACCACCGAATCCATATCCATATCCATATCCAAACCCGCCAAAATTTCGATTCCTCTCCATTGATGTTAAATAGACTCTTCTATTATCAACACGCCGGATAATTCCTCTATGAATTCTTCCGTCACGCATTCTAATCTCTACAGCTCTTCCCATATATTTATGGCAAAGTGCGTGGTTTTGTTCATAAGACATCCTTTCCACCTCCATTACCTGCTAATGAATACAGGATAGTATATGCAAGTAATCAGAATATCTAGAGGACAGGTGTATCAGGGGAAATGCTGAATTATTATAGTGCTACTTAATATTTATCCGATTAGACCAGCCCATATCAATTACGTGATCGTTGCATACATTAATATTGAAAGTTCGAGGAGGTGTGATATTCATGGGAGAAGCAGTTGGTCAAGGAAATTACGGTGGAGGTTTTGCATTGGTCGTCGTGTTGTTTATTTTACTGATTATCGTTGGTACATCCTTTGTTGGAGGAGTATATTAATATAAATTTAAACATATAGGAGGAGAACAAAATGGGGTTTGGATCTAATTGTGGATGTGAATACGGTGGATATGGTTATGGTGCACCTACTGTTGGTTATGGCGGTGGAGGATTTGTATTAATCGTTGTACTATTTATTTTACTAATTATTGTCGGAGCATCTTGGCTATAAATAGAAGTTGAATGATAAGAAATAATTTAGGAAAATAAGCTATCAGCAGCAGATAGCTTATTTTTTTGATTGCTTAGGACACTATAAAATTCTAATGCAGTAGATAACTTTAATACTGAGAATAGCCACGTCCAGCTCCAGCGCCCGTGCTCCTAGCGAGGCTTCCCTCACCTCCGTAATCTAAGTCAACCGCTTACGCTCCCAAAGAGTTTTCTTTATCTCAAAAGGCAAGGAGAAGTTCGACTAAGGCCGCCACTTCCTGTGGGGCGCAGTCCGTACACAGCTCAAACTAGCTTTAAGCTTTTGTTCTTTGAATAAATGTTTTCTTAAGATTGAGATAGGGAAGAGAATATTAATATAAGAAAAAGGAGTGTTAGTTTTGAATAAGTTGAATGCA
Source organism: Oceanobacillus arenosus (assembly GCF_003369575.1). Lineage (GTDB taxonomy): Bacteria > Bacillota > Bacilli > Bacillales > Amphibacillaceae > Oceanobacillus > Oceanobacillus arenosus. The sequence continues at coordinate 326,916 of NZ_PIOC01000017.1, forward strand.
TTAATCTTGAATTGCTCGCTAAAGCCTTCTAATGAAAAATCGAATACAGATGCGCTTTTGCAGGATTTCATTGTTACCTTTGAAGAGAAACAAGTAGAAACTGAAACAATCAGAGTGGCAGATTATAATGTCGCATTTGGCGTGGATGATGATATGGGAAATGGGGATGAATGGCCCATCATTGCGGATAAAATTGAACAAGCTGACATTCTTCTTGTTGGTACACCAATTTGGCTTGGAGAGAAGAGTAGTGTTGCTAAGATGGTAATGGAAAGAATTAGTGGATCAGGGGCTAAGACGAATGAGCTGGGACAACCAGTTTATTATAATAAAGTTGCAGGTGCTGTAGTGACAGGAAATGAGGATGGTGCGAAACATGCAGCAAGAGACATTCTCTTTAGTCTTGGGCACTATGGATTCTCGTTACCGCCAAATCCGCTTTCCTATTGGGTCGGTGAGGCTGGACCAGGACCATCCTATATTGAAGCGGAAGGATATAAAAACGAATTTACGAAAAATAATGCCCAAGTAGCCAGTTATAATCTTGTACATTTAGCGGAGATCTTAGCAAATAATCCAATTCCAACAGAAGGAAATGTATTGGCGTAATTACGCTCGCACTTTATTTTTACAAATGAATCATCAGAAATCTAAACGCTCTCTAATTATGAAATAGGGAGCGTTTATTTTAGCAGGTAAGTGCAATTATGGCTGTTATCCAAAGTTTTGGCTCAACCCTAGTTTTCTAATAAATATAAAAAGAATAAATTCCCTCCATACAATCTCATTGATAGAGTTGACTACTTTAATCCTTACATTGAAAAGCAAGCTGTAGTTGTGAATGAAGGGGCTACTAAGATTTTTGTATTTCGATTTGTCGATTCAAGTTGGTATTTTTAGCTAATTTTGTTAATTTATTTGTAAAAAATAGTTAATTTGTATTATTTTGTATTGAAATAATAGTGCGAATTAACTATAATAAAAAGTAGTTACTGTCTTGTAAGGAAAACGCTGGCAATAAGTATGGTGTAATTTACATTTGAGTACAAAGATACAAAAAAGAGATCTTTATCATTATGTTAATCGTTGGGAGCGATCAATATTTCTGGAAAAGGTGGGAGAGTGGGGATGAAGTTTAATAGTTATCAAGAATTAGTTTCACAAAATCAGAAGCGGTATATACAGCATATTCAAAAGTTAAGCATGAATGATGCAGGACAAATAGTTTATAATGGTGAACTATTTACAATGTGGTGTCCACACAAACCAAACGAGCCGGATAAAGGGGACCTTTCTACATACTTCAACTTCATCATCCGCAATCATCTAATCGACGTAATCCAAGAACAATCGAGAGCATTTCAAATTAAAACCATCCACGAGACAATTAGAATTCAACCTAATATGCAGGCAGATCAAACATAAGGTATTATACTCTTTACATAACACGAGTGCAGTAGATGAAAAGAGCGTAGCAAATCTTTTCGACTTTGCCACGCTCTTTATTAGATTACAATGTTCTTAACTTAATTAAATCGTCATTATGTTTAACTGTTGTTCCTGGGGTCGCTTGTACATCCAAGTATTCCTCTGAATTGGTAATAACGACAGGTGTAGTTGTTTTATAACCTGCTTTTTGAATTGCATTAATGTCAAATTCGATAAGTAAATCACCCTGTTTGATTTGATCACCTTGTTGAACATGTGATGTAAAATATTGCCCATTAAGTTTAATGGTATCGACACCAATAAAAATTAATATTTCAGCACCAGCATTTGTTGTAATGCCGATTGCATGTCCAGTTGGGAATAGGGAAGTGACCCTACCATTAATGGGTGAAATAATTTTTCCAACTTCTGGTTCGATGGCAACCCCTTTTCCGACAGTTCCTGTTGCGAATAGTAAATCATCGACCTCAGATAGCTGTATAACTTTCCCAGCTAATGGGCTGCCAATTGTTTCTGGTTTCACGCCGACGACAAGATGATTAAAGTTATCTGCTTGTTTCTTACCTTTTCCTTCAAAACCGAATACATAGGTCAAAATAAATCCTAATAAGAAGGCTACTCCGATCCCGATTACATATTTCCCAATAGGTGAAAAGGCTGGAATCGATAGTAAGCTAGGAAGAACAAATTCTATCATTTTTACACCAAGACCACCATTAATTGCCCCACCGATTGCTCCAGCGATAATAATATAGATCATTGTTCGTCTATACCGTAAAATGATACCATAGCTAATTGCTTCGGTAGTCCCGGCTAATCCACCAGGTACGATCCCACTTGCAGCAAGTGCTTTTAAATCTTTGTCTCTAGTCTTAAGGAAAACAGCGATTGCAATCCCAACCTGTGCAAATGGTGCAGCAGCTGCCATTGGTATAATAGGGTCTGAGCCTGTTGCAAGATTAGCAATAGCAATAGGAATAACAGTCCAATGCAGACCAGCAATTGAAAGGAACGTCCATGTACTACCTAGTACAGCCCCAGCAAGAATTCCACTTTTAGCGCTTAAGAAACTAATGATTGAGCCAAGACCTTCACCAAGTAAAGTCCCAAATGGTCCAAATACGAGCATTGTCAATGGGACAAGTATGATTAAGGAAATCATTGGATTAATAAACATTTGAATATCTTTATAAATTATTTTTTTCAGGAGCTTATCCAATGGTGCATAAACTAGCATTGCAATAAAAATTGGAAACACAGTTGAAGAATAATCCGCCAACAGGACGGGCATTCCCAAGAAGTCGATTGAACCCACACCGTTATCCACAAGGTGTACGATTTCAGGTGTGAGTAGTGAAGCACCGACAACCCCTCCGACATATCCATTGGCACCAAGTTTATTGGCGATGGATATTCCTAGGAATACTGGTAGAAAATAAAAGACCGCTCCGCCAGCTGCGGACAAGACGATATAGGTACCGCTTTCAGAAGATAGCCAACCTATCATCGATAAAACCGCTACAAGTGCCTTTAACAATCCAGCGCCTGCCAGTAGTCCAATGATAGGTGCAAAGCTTCCAGAAAGTACATCTAAAATTTTAGATAAAAATGATTCTTTTTTGATATTTGATTGCTCTGGTTGATTACTCATAATAATTCTCCTAAACTTCATTTTAATATTGAATAACGCAAAAGGTTTCCTCTTTGATAGATATGTGTGACGAAGGTTATTACCAAAAGACTAGTAACAACCTAAATTTCTAATGATTCTTTTATACGGTTAGCGCTTTATTTTGTTTGTGTAAGCGTTGTTATGTTACAATTATAATTAAGTTTTATAAATATTGATAGGACTTTTTTAACAAAAACAGGATTATAATATCAATATTTAGGATGTGATATTTTTGGAGGGGAAATATGGAACCGTCACGATTAATTCCGACTGCAATGAAATTAAATCAGATTTCGAATTTAAATATATATATATTAGATCAATATAAAGATTTCATTTACTATCATGAGATATTAAAGATTCCCGATTTTATGCCAGGTTCAAGTCAGGCAGATATAATCGATTTACATAAAAAAATGGATCATGATGAACGTGTTTATTCCTATATAAATGAATGGGGACTACATTATTTCGGATTCCGCTTTCCCGATAAGCTGGATCGTTATACAATTATCATTGGTCCATATTTAGATGTAACACCAAGCATATATAGTTTGTCCAGGAATTATAATTTGAGTAGTCTAAAAGGGGAAGAACTGGGAGAAATTATTGACGAAATTCACGTACTAACGACAGACCAGGCAAATAGTTATGCTAGCGTACTCGCACAATTCAAATTCATGATAGAGAAAGAGCCGAAGCAGATAATCTTGGTTACCAATAAAGCGAAAGAAGCTGAGCAAACACGTATAGCAAACACGAAATTAGATGAAGAAACGGAATTAGTAGAACTACGTTATAAGATTGAAAGGGATTTTATGTATGCGGTTGAGCAAGGAAATAAAACAGAGGCATTAAAGCTTATTGGTTCAGGTAATCTATTGTTCTCGTTCTCAGATCGTTTTCCTAATCAGCCAATTAGAAGGGTAAAAAATATTTTGATTATCATGAATACAATGTTGCGAATTGCTGCAAAAAATAGTAATGTACCAACAATATTAATTCATCGTATCTCCGAGAAATATGCATTGCAAATTGAAAACTCAAAAAAATTAGCAACGCTCAATCAGTTGCAGGATAGTATGATTGTAGCATATTGTGATCTTGTTGCAGCAAACGCATTAAGCCATTATTCAAAAATGATCCAAATGGCAATTGAACATATCCAAACGTTTTATGATCAGCAGCTAAATATGTTAGAAATAGCGGATGCGTGCAATACGCATCCAAGTAACCTTTCCAGGAGGTTTAAAAAGGAAACCGGTTTGACAATAACTGCATACCAGCAGATGTTACGGATTAATCGTGCAAAGTATTTGCTCGTATCGGATCCATTAACAATAGAAGAAATCGCTTGGATTGTCGGCTATGAGGATTCTTCTTATTTTGCAAGAGTATTCAAGAAAGAAACGGGCATGACACCTACCGCATATCGGGAAGCAAACTAAGAAAAAAGCTGGTCTAATTTTTACATTAGATCAGCTTTAAAATTGCCATTTTTCACAGATAGAACTAAAGGTACAATGTTAATTAACTCTTAAGTTTACCCATATTTGCCTTTACCGCTTCGATAATTGCTGATCGGAAGCCGTTTTCTTCTAAACTTGCAACGGATGCGATTGTTGTTCCGCCTGGTGAACATACATCATCTTTTAATTTTCCTGGATGCTCGTCCAAATCCAATACCATTTTAGCAGAACCGAGTACGGTTTGCGCAGCAATCTTATAGGCGTTATCTCTTGGCATTCCGTATAATACTGCAGCATCTGCAAGTGCTTCAATGAACACGTAAACGAAGGCAGGAGAGGAGCCACCAACAGCACTTGCGATATCCATTAAACTTTCATCAATGAATTCTACTTTTCCAAAGCTTTCAAACAATGCTCGAACTTCTTCTTTCTCCTCAACCGACACAAATTGATTGAAGCTAATTGAAGTCATTCCTTCGCCAACATTGACAGGAGTGTTCGGCATTGCCTTTGCAATTTTGATCTTCCGTTGAAAATGCTTTTCACTTTGGGAAATGGTTTGTCCGGCTGCAATGTGAATGATAATCGCATCTTCGCGAACGGCATCCCTTATTTCCTCAATTACTTCTGGGTACATATCTGGGGTAATGGAGAGGAAAATAATGTCACAGTTTTCTGCAATAGAAACATTTTCCTCAAATAGATTTATTCCATATTCCTCTTTTATATCAATTAATTTCGCTATGGAGCGGTTTGAAGCATAGACATCATCAGAATTCGCATATCCCGATTTCACAATGCCCCCAATGATCGCCCTTGCCATATTTCCGGTACCAATAAATCCAATTCTACGTTTCATATTTCGAAGTCCTTTCAAAAATATAAATTATTAAATACGTTTTATTTTACTGCAGTAAATAGTAGCGTGCAACTGACAGTAAAGAGGGAAAAGTGGCTATTATTTGTCAATGGAATTCCAGGAAAATCATTACGAAGCAATTCCGAGGAAAAGAATATCACTACACAGTTGAAGTAGCGGGGAAAACCATTGTTGCACATATGGCTGCACATTTAAAGTTTGAAATCGGGGAGGAAGTAAATATAGGAATATTGGAATAAGAATAATGGTGACCAGGCATTTCGAAAATTTGGATAAAGAATTGCCAAATATGGGATAGTAAAGTGGAAAGGTGGAAAATCACATAAAAAATACTATCATGAGGTGAAATTAGATGGTTACCATTTCGAGGAATTCAATTCGATTTATTGTGGCGATTCTTGTATCCATGCAGTTTTTCGTTCCACAGGTCCATGCACAAAATAATCCCGAAGTAGAAACGAGAAATAAAGCTATATTAACTATTGGTGAGAAACGATACCGAGATTTAAATGATAATGGGAAATTAGACCCCTATGAAAACTGGGAGTTATCTATTGAAGAGAGGATAGAAAATTTGTTATCTCAGATGACGCTTGAAGAGAAGGTTGGTCTAATGACGATTAATGAGTATCCCGAAATAAAGGATAATAAGCTCGTCCTGCCAAATAAGTTTCTCAATCAACATACACGCTATTTTATATTTAGGGGAACACAGGGTGCAGATGTGATAACGAACTATAATAATGAGCTACAGGCAGCTGCTGAGTCATCCAGGCTTGGTATTCCAGTTGTTGTCATTTCCAACCCGCGAAATCATATTTCAGGAATGCCGAATATAGAAGAATCCGGTCAGTTTTCCTATTGGCCAGATACTTTAGGTTTTGCAGCAACGCGTGAATCTAATCTAGCTAAGGAGTTTGGCCAGATTGCAGCCAAAGAGTGGACATCTACTGGTATTCGCAAAATGTATGGCTATTCTGCAGATGTTGCAACAGATCCTTTATGGGCAAGAGTAGAGGAAACGTTTGGCGAACATCCAGAGCTTGTGTCAGGAATGATTTCTAATATCATCAAGGGGTTTCAAGGTGATGTATTAAATGAAAACAGTGTTTCACTAACAACCAGGCATTATCCTGGTGGCGGCGTCCGAACAGATGGTAAGGACCCGCATTTTAAAGAAGGTCAATCTAATATTTATCCGACTCCAGGCAGTCTTCTGAAGTATCATATGCCGCCTTTCCAAGCAGCGATTGAAGCGGAAACGACGGCAATGATGCCATATTATGCCTTCCCAAGTAATGATAGTGCTGCACAAAACCTGCCTCCGTTTAGTGCCGAACAGCAATTTGAAGAAGTTGCATTTGCCCTAAATGAAAATTTTATTAACGGGTACTTACGCGATAAACTTCATTTCTTAGGTTATGTTAATTCTGATACAAGTGCTATTATTGACCGGGCATGGGGTGCACAGAATTTATCATTAGAGGAAAGATTCGCAAAAGCAATAAATGCTGGAACAAATATTTTTTCTGGAGTTCCAAATCCGGACCCAATTATTTCTGCTGTAAATCAGGGGCTAGTTAAGGAAGAAAGTATTAACAGATCAGTAAAATATTTGCTGACAGAAATGATGAAATTGGGGCAGTTTGAAAATCCATATAAGGATCCAGCTGAGGCGCTAGCCATTGCGAATGATCCCGTATCCCAGGAAATTGCGGATGAAGCACACCGGAAATCAGTTGTTTTATTAAGAAATGATAATAATCTTTTGCCATTGAATGATGAAAAGGTTAAGAATGTTAAACTCTATGTTGAGAAATTTCCTAGTGGAGAAAATGGTGAAGAAACGAAGAAATTAAAAGCAAGAATCCGGAACTATGATAAATCCATTACCATCGTAGATAGTCTTGAAAATGCTACACATGCGTTTATTTGGGTGCTTCCTTGGCAAAATCTGTTTAAGAATAATCCAACATTGGTTATTGGACCTGATACAGGGATTGATCAAGTTGAACGAATTATGGAGATTCAGAAGAAGATCCCTACAATAACGGCTATTAATATGTCTAATCCATGGCTGATTGATAAGATTGAACCTAACGCAGCAGCGGTCATAAGCACATTTGGAGTAAAGCCAGAGGCCCTTGTTGATGTCATTCGTGGTAAGTTTAACCCAACTGGGAGACTTCCGTTTACTATTCCAGCAACTCAGGAAGCAGTAAATAATGAAGTTGGCGATATCCCAGGATATGACGAAGTCCCGGCATATACTTATCGTGATAAAAATGGAAATCGTTACGGGTATAACTTTGGACTATCTTATTAGTAATATGTAAACCAAAACAATTACGATGCACACTTTTCAACCTCAAGCATATATTAACTTCTGTGTGAGAAATGTATGAGGGAGGAAGAAAAGTGATGAATAATATTCAAATAATCACAGTAAACAATGATTCAGTTATTGATGGATATAAGGTTATCGAAGCAAATATCTCTGATTCAGCTGAAAATTTATATGCAGTCTGTACACCTGTAAAAATGGATTAGTTGTATATTATAAGCCATCTCTTTTTGTACGTTTACATAGAGGAGATGGTTTTATATATGGTATTTTTAGTGGTTAGGGTAATAGTGGTTTGGTTATCGGATATTTGAATGTTTTCGCTCTTCTTAAGTCCATTTTTGTATCAAATGGGGAAAAGCGAAGGCATTTTCATTTAATTGGATTTAAATATTATGAGGCTAATTATTTAGTTTTGCTGTAGACTGATCTGGCGAAGATTTTTTTCATGCTGGATAACCTTAGATGCAGATTATCCAACTGTTTCCTGTGTTTTATTTAATTCTATGTGAATGCCATTAACCTTCTTTCCTAAATGATCAAACTGTTGATCAATTTGTGCGAAGCCTTCATCCATTCGCTTTTCTAATGTGTTTGTGCGATTTTCCAAGCTATCAATTTTCGCAATTAATTAAGTTTTCGAATTTTCCATTTAATCATCGATATGGGTTGAATGAAGCTTCAATGCATTTAGAATCTCTTTCAACATCGTTTCCTGTTCAATGGTATTTCACCTCCTTGTACAATCATGATAAATGGTTATTGAATTTTTTGGAAGGGGATTGGGTGTTTGGAATTTAGTTGAGAAAGGGATTCACTTTGTATTTCATATAGAGATATTTGAAATGATTGGGCTAAAAGATCTTACCATACATCAGTAAGAAGCGTTTAATGGGAATTTCTTATAATAGAGGCAAACATCGATATAGCAAAAAAAGATAGAATCGGCATCAACTTTGAGAATTCATACCGAAAAGGAAGATTTCCCTTAAACCTTATATATAAGAAATACAGATTCTTAACACTAGAAAGAAATTAGGAAGAATTATGAAATACAACTTAGGTAAGAATTTAGGCTGAAGCAATTTTATGAAAAAAAACTCAAAATAGTCAATGTAAATGAAAGCAAGAACACATACCTAATTAAGATGAAACTGATCCTGCTTTTTCATTTTTTCCAGCACAATAGAGGATGAAATAATAAATTAATTCCAACCAAAATGGGAATGTTAAAGACATTAGCATATAAAGGGGCAAATTTCTATGATGAATAAACTATTTATCATTCTCATTGTGATTGGATTACCACTCTCCATAATTGGTTCCATCTTTCATTGGTCAGCTGTCATGATGTTTATTATCTATTGTCTGACTATTATTGCGTTAGCAGGGTTCATCGGACGGGCAACGGAAAGTCTAACGATTGTGATGGGACCTAGAATTGGCGGGCTACTTAATGCGACATTTGGAAATGCGGTGGAACTGATTATTTCCATTTTTTCATTAAAGGCAGGACTGACCGGTATTGTGTTAGCATCTCTAACAGGTTCCGTTTTAGGGAATTTATTGCTTGTAGCTGGACTATCGTTCTTTGTTGGCGGTTTGAAATATAAACGGCAGTCTTTTAGCGTGAATGATGCTCGACATAATGCCGGACTTCTAATATTCGCAGTTATTGTTGCTTTTGTTATTCCGGAAGTTTTTACACACACAATGAGTAATCAGGAAACAATTGGACTTAGTATTGGTATTTCGATTGTTTTAATTATTTTATACTTGTCCATGCTACTCTTTAAGCTCGTTACCCATCGTGGGGTTTATCAAAGTAATGTTGAATCGGGGATAGTGGGTCAAAAGGAGGAAGTTCCAGAATGGAGTAAAAAGAAAGCAGTTATCATTCTTGCATTAGCGACAATTGCTGTTGCCTACGTTTCAGAAAATCTGGTCCATACGTTTAGCGCGGTCGGTGAAGCATTTGGTTGGACAGAATTATTTATTGGAATCATTATTGTTGCGATTGTTGGTAATGCAGCAGAGCACGCATCTGCCGTGATGATGGCATTTAAAAATAAAATGGATGTTGCAGTAGAAATTGCGGTTGGTTCTACTTTGCAGGTGGCAATGTTTGTGGCACCAGTGCTCGTGCTGATTTCATTGTTTTTCCCTGTCTCGATGCCACTTATCTTTACATGGCCTGAACTAATTAGTATGGTAACGGCAGTACTCCTTGTCATCATGCTTACGGTTGATGGAGATTCCAATTGGTTTGATGGTCTTGTGCTATTCGCCGCATATGCGATTATGGCAATTGGATTTTATATGTTATAGATGAGTTTTATAGGTAATTCATACAGTAGAACAGCAAGGAATGGTATTTTGCCATTCCTTGCTAGTTTGTAACTGTGATATTACTACTTTTCAGAATATTAAATTATCATTTAATCGTAACATTAACCGTTCGAACTCCCCAATCGAATGCTTCATTGCTTGTTGGTACGTAAATATCTATTTTATTTCCTCTAATTGCGCCACCCGTATCACCAGCTATTGCGTGGCCGTATCCCTCAACATAAACCTCTGTACCAAGTGGAATTACATTTGGATCAACGGCAATTAACTTTATATTTGGATTTTGATTTAGATTAATTCCGGTAGCGGTAATACCTGATCCACCAGCACTTTGTACGGTATATGCTGTTGCGGTAACAGTGATGGTGTGGCCTGCAATACTTTCTTCTTCAACTGCTTCATTAGTAGGTTGTTCTTCTTCAACTATCACTAAAGGTGGATCTGTTTCTTGTATAGTCGTAGCAGCTATCTCTTTATCTTGGCTATCCACTGACTCTGCTTCTAGCGATATTTCTTCGGCATTATTTCCTTTGTGTATGAGCAAATGTTGCCCAATAACTATCAATTCGGTAGTTAAATTATTCCAATCCTGTAGGTTTTCTACCGTCACACTATATTCTTTGCCAATGTCCCACAGTGTATCGCCTTTTTCCACAATATGTTTATTCGTAATATTTTTCGTCAAAATTACTTGATCTGGATAGATAACAGTAGTTGTGAGATTATTTGTCTCTATTAATTCTTCAACAGTAATATTATGTGCTTGGGCAATGTCCCAAAGCGTCTCTCCTTTATGTACGGTGATTTCTTCTGCTGAAACCTTTGATGACCAGGCGATAAAGCTGAAAATTATTAACGCAAGAGCAATTACTATTTTTTTCATTCGTATTTCCCCCTCGTTTAACATTACTAGCATACTAACACATAACCAATAACAAATAGGTTTCGTTAAGATTACAAATTGTTTACAAAATATAGTATATTGTGAAAATTGTTTTTAATTGTCGACCGATGTATAAATTGCGTGTTTTTTAGCCATCTTGTCATAAATCAGTGCTCTATTTATGTTAAAATATTATTCAGCACGGATTATTAGGAGATAATTTATATGAAGATACAGAACTACTATCACTTTTTAGAACCATTGAATAAAGAACTCGCGTTAATTGCAGGCGAATTAGAGAATAGTATATTTACGAGTCCACGAACAATGCTTACACATGCCCGCGTTTTTGTAGAAAATATCTTGCAATTTGTGATGAAGGAAGAAAAGCTTCCAGTAGAATCCTGGATTACACTAGTAGAAAGAATCGACACGTTAAGCGGCAATGGTTATATTACTGCTGAAATATCAGATGCATTGCATAGAGTAAGGATGTTGGGAAATCAAGCAGCACATGATACAAGGAAATTCCGCTATTCTGAAGCATTATTGTCATGGGAGGCTGTATACCTAATTGTGAGATGGTATTCGGAGACATATGGTCCAGTAGAATTTAATTTTCCAGATTACCAGGATCCAATGCCACAGACTTCGGAATCCTATGATATCTCGGAAATTGAGGTGCGATTAGGAGCGCTTGAAGTACTATTAACAACATCATTGCAAGAGGATACAAAAATGGAAGTAGAAGCCGTGATGGATGACAGTAAAGAACGTCCTTCATATCCAGTCCCTCCTGGATTCACAACGATTCGTAAGATTATCTATAAAAAGAAAGAACTAGAAGTACCATATTTTCTTAGGGATGCATTCTTACTGCCACAACGCTTTGAACGTTCAGAGACATTCTTGATTCGTCTAGGTGCGGAACAGCAAGCACGGATTATGAGTGAGCTGCCAAATAATCTTGAAGGGCTATCCAAACATGTTAAACGTTTTGGTGAAAAGAATGAAGAGATCTTGTTTGGTGAGCTTAGCAATTATATTGAAGAGGAGAAAGATCGCAGGGATATCATGCTGGAACGACCAGGTGAATTGCTTTTTTTCTACAAGACAGATTATTTAATTATCACAGAAGAAATCGCTGCAATATCATTAACAGCAGACTTGTTTAGTGGATTTCCGAGCCTATTAAAACAACTACATGAAGATCAAATAGAAACGGTAGGACAGCTGCCTAGAGAGTTAGTGATTCTAGCAAAATATGATAATGTTGGGTTAGGTACAGTGAAGAGCTTATTTGATCAGATAAAAACGATTCAGGAAAATACACCAGCTACAGCTGGGTAAGGTAGATTATTACTCACAATAATATATAGTAGAGGATAGTAGCAAAGAATCAATAGCAAAAGGGAAATCGGCATCCGATTTCCCTTTTTAATATGAAGAAATTGAAGCTAACTTGGAACTGGAAATCTATGTTTTCCGATATTAACTTTCTAATTCACTAGTGATTCGTTACTATCCCTTTTTGTACATGTTTGATTTGGATTGGCCGTCATTAATTCCTCCCTGTAAGCTGTTAACTATACATTGGGTAGTATTACTCATCTATCGTCGGAATGTCGCATCAAAATATCTGCTTTTCTTGATTTCGGAAAAAATACTAGTTCTTTTATACCGCTTATTGTAAACGCAGTATTAAAAATATGAATCTACTGTTAACTAGTTGTAATGAATCGGTAAATCTAAGCTTTCATAGAAAAAAATATGGTTAAATGGAACTTGCCAAGGAAAAAAGGAGGTACATTTATGGGACAAATTGATCTGATTAATATTTCCAAGTCATACGATAAGCAAAAAAGCGTATTGGATGAAATTAATCTTTCAATTGAAGAAGGTGAATTTTTCGTACTTGTTGGGCCATCTGGTTCTGGAAAAAGTACCTTGCTTCGAATGATTGCAGGACTAGAAGACATAACATCTGGTACATTAAAAATTAATGATAAAGTGGTAAATCATATGCCACCTAAAGATAGAAATTTGTCAATGGTCTTTCAAAACTATGCCTTATATCCGCATTTATCGGTAGAACAAAATATTCTATTTGGTTTAAATGCGAAGAAGATAGACAAGCAAGAACAACAAAAAAGGCTTACAGAAACTGCGGCAACAATGGGACTAACGGAATTATTAAAACGCAAACCGAGGGAGCTCTCTGGTGGTCAAAGACAACGTGTCGCATTAGCGAGGTCTGTGGTAAGTGAAGCACCACTTTGCTTAATGGATGAGCCATTATCTAATTTAGATGCAAAGCTTCGTGCGCATATGCGTATCGAGATTCGCCGCCTGCAAAAAAGATTAGGTTTAACAATGGTATATGTAACACATGATCAGGTAGAAGCGATGACGATGGGGGATCGCATTATGGTCCTCAACGATGGTAAGATTCAACAGGTTGGGAAACCAATCACGCTCTATAATGAGCCAGCAAACCTATTTGTGGCTTCCTTTATCGGCACACCGAAAATGAATTTAGGTAAAGCGGTTCTCAACGAAGAGCAAGGTCAATTATTAATTGAAGACATGCTCAATTTAAAGGTTAACCCTAATGTGGATGATATACCAAGAAATGAAAATGTAACGATTGGGATTCGAGCAGAGCATATATTCCCTGGAACAGATGAGAATACAACACACCATTTGGAAGTAGTAAATGTCGAGCAATTAGGAAATGAAACATCCATTGCATTTGATATTGGTTCCGAATTATGGACGGCGAAATGGCCAGGACAATGGGATATTACTGTAGGAGACGTTGTGCCGGTAAAAATAGATATGGATAACCTATGTTTCTTTCATTCAGATACTGGTGATTTAATTAAGTCTGCAAAGGCAGGTAAGAAACAAGAGGTTGTATTGATATGAGTGTAAACAATGTTGCTATTCAAGAAACGCCAATGACCCAAATTGATTTTGAAAAAGTGAAAAAAAAGCAACGGACGATCAGTTTCTTTAAAGGGATGTTGTTCTTACTTCCTTCCATTATATTATTTAGTGTATTTCTTTTCTACCCACTTGTTCGAACCATTTATTTAAGCTTTTTCTTAACGAACGCTGCTGGGGAAACAACCGTTTTTATTGGTTGGCAAAACTATGTAAACCTGTTTACCTCACCAATTTTTTTGCAGAGTATTAAATCGACATTTTTATTTGTCTTATATACCGTTCCAATTACGATTATCATTAGTTTATTTTTAGCGATGATTGCAAATGAAAAACTGAAAGGGATTGGCTTTTTCCGTACGGTCTATTCATCTACAATGGGAATTTCCGTTGCGGCTGCCTCTGTCTTCTGGTTGTATCTCTTCCATCCGTCGATTGGCTTACTGAATATGGTTTTAAAAGCGATTGGGGCAGATGGAATTGGCTGGCTGACAGATCCTAATTGGGCATTATTTGCTGTTTCAATTACAACGATTTGGATGAATTTAGGATTTACCTTTCTTATTTTGCTAGGTGGATTACAATCAATAGATTCCTATTTATATGAAAGTGCGGATATTGATGGTGCAGGTTATTTTTATAAAGTTAGACGGATTACCATCCCAATGCTTTCGCCAACATTGTTTTTCGTCGTTACCGTAACGATCATTAACGCATTTCAAACATTTGGACAGATTGATATTTTGACTCAAGGTGGTCCAGTGAATTCTACCAATCTTGTCGTGTATTCAATTTACCGCGAAGCATTTATGAACTATAAGTTCGGTTCAGCAAGTGCTCAAGCTGTTTTACTATTCATTATTATTTTAATCATGACATTTCTGCAGTTTAAATTTGGTGAAAGGAAGGTTCATTATCAATGACCATGCCAATCAGCAAAAAAATTATATTCTATATTTTACTCATTATTTCGGCACTTGTCGTGTTTGCACCAACGCTTATGGCCTTTGTCATGAGTTTCATGTCGAACAAGGATATTATGACGGGAAGCTTGCCAACCAGCTTATCATTTGATAACTATGTAAAGGCATTTGGACAATTTCCATTATTAAAATATTTATTTAACAGTCTTATTGTTTCAATCGTCATCATGCTAGGTCAGTTGATTTTGTCTAGTCTAGCAGCATATGCATTTGTGTTCTTAGAGTTTAAAGGAAGAGATGTTTTATTTTATGTGTTTATTGCAACAATGATGGTTCCGTTTGAAGCATCGATCATTCCGAACTTCCATATCATTCGTGATCTGGGATGGATTGATACGTACCAAGGATTATCGATTCCATTTTTTGCACTTGCATTTGGTACATTCTTGCTAAGGCAGAATTTTAAACAAATCCCGAAAGAATTACGAGAAGCAAGTCAAATTGCTGGTATGGGCGATTTTAAATTCTATTTATCTGTTGTCTTACCTATTTCAAGAACGAGTTTATTAACATTAGGTGTTTATGGATTCTTAACATCTTGGAATATGTACTTATGGCCACTGCTAGCAACAACAAATGATAATGTCCGTACAGTGCAAATTGGGTTAAAGCAATTACAAACACAAGAGCAATTAAATGATTGGGGAGTAATAATGGCGGGTGCAATCATTGTCGTCATTCCAACTTTGATTCTATTGTTCTTAGGTCAAAATAAGCTTCAAAAAGGGTTAACAGAAGGTGCATTAAAATAGAAAGTCCTAATCAACGAGTGATACTGTCTCTAATATGACAGATTAACTATATAAATTAAAAACACAGGGAGTGTACAGAGGATGAAAAAGCTATTCGCAATATTGATGTTAGGACTAGTGCTCTTCATTGCAGCATGTAGTCAAGAAGGAGATACAGAAGACCCAGAAAAAGATGGAGCAACTGAATCAGGGGAAACTGAAACAGATACAGAAGATAGTGCAGGAGATAGTGAAGCAACTGGCGAGAAGCAAAACGTTACATTCTGGCACTCAATGGGTGGAGCTGGACAAGAGGCATTAAATGCAATCGTGGATAGCTATAATAGCTCTCAAGATGCAGTGCAAGTTAATGCTGAATACCAAGGAACATATGATGAAGCACTAACGAAGTTCAACAGTGTTGCAGGTACTGATAGTGCACCAACAATGATTCAAACATTTGAAATTGGAACGATGTCCATGATCAATAGTGGAAGTATTGTACCAATTCAGGAGTTAATTGATGCAGATGGTTATGATATGAGTGGATTAGAAGAGAATATTGTGAACTACTACTCATTAGACGGAAAATTTTATTCAATGCCATTTAACTCATCTACACCTGTAATGTACTATAATAAAGATGCATTCGAAGCAGCAGGATTAGACCCAGAAGCACCACCAGAAACATTTGAAGAAGTAGAGGAAGCAAGTAAAGCAATCGTAAAATCAAATCCAGAAATGAAAGGTTTTGCACTACAAGCATATGGTTGGTTATATGAGCAATTATTAGCAAACCAAGGTGCATTACTATTAAATAATGATAATGGACGTACAGACACACCTACTGAAATTGGCTGGACAGAAGAAGAAGGTAAATCCATTTTCGAATGGGTAAAACATATGGTTGATGATGAAACATTTGCAAACTATGGTACAAATGGAGATAATATGATGGCTGGATTCTTAGCTGGTGATGTTTCCATGTTCTTACAATCGTCAGCAAGCTCAAGGGATGTTATTGATAATGCACCATTTGAAGTTGGAATTGCATTTTTACCACATCCTGAAGCAAAAGATCGCGCTGGTGTAGTCATTGGTGGTGCAAGTCTTTGGATGATCGATGATAAATCAGAAGAAGAACAAAAAGCTGCATGGGATTTCATGAAGTATCTACAAACGCCAGAGATTCAAGCGCAGTGGCATGTAGGAACTGGATATTTTGCAATTAATCCAGCTGCATACGATGAACAACTAGTAATCGATGCCCATAAAGAAATGCCACAATTACAAGTAACAGTAGATCAATTACAAGCAACTAAATCTTCTTATGCGACACAAGGTGCATTAATGGATATGATTCCTGAAGGTCGTAAAATTATGGAAACTGCACTGGAAACCGTATATAATGGCGGAGAAGTAGACGATGCTTATAATACTGCAGTTGATCAATTTAATACTGCAATTGAACAAGCAAATGCTGCTCGAGGAGAATAAGCTTTCACTCGTACAATAAAGATTGCTAAAATAGAGAGAATAAAGCAACGTAATATGCTTTATTCTCTCTTTGGTAGGTAAGAAAGTAAAACGACTTTCGTACTACATAAGTGCAACTAAGGTTGTCACCCAAAGTTTTGGTAACAACCAAGTTTTCTAAGCAATAATAATGATAATGGTAAGATTCTAATTAACTATTAGGAGGATGTATTACGATGACTGCTACAAAAATATACGGGCACCGAGGCTGTATGGGTACGTATCCAGAAAATACTTTACTAGGATTTCGTAAAGCAATTGAGCAAGGTGTTGATGGTCTAGAATTAGATGTTCAGTTAACTAAGGATGGCGAGGTAGTCGTGATCCATGATGAAATTTTAGATAGAACAACAGATGGAAATGGTTACATTAAGGATTCAAAATTACAAGAAGTAAAACAATTCAGTGCTGGTGCTAATTATGCACATTTCCCTAATTATGATGAAGCAACATGGGTAGCAGAACGTGTACCGACGCTTCAAGAAGTACTGGAATTGCTTTCTCCATATGATACCGAATTAAATATTGAATTGAAAACGTCCTTAATAAATTACGAGGGTATTGAAGAAAAGGTATTATCTTTAGTCGAGCAGTTTGGAAATGGGCGCAAAATAATTTATTCATCGTTCCATCTACCAACTTTGTTACGGATTAAAAATATAGATCAAGACGCTGAGATTGCCTGGTTATTGGATCAACGAATTTCACATCCATTGGATTACATTCAAAGCTTAGACTTAGAAGCATTACATCTATCTAAGCATGTCGTCTTATCGGATGTTTACTATTTAAAAGATTTTTTTGATAAAATTCGCGTTTGGACAGTAAATGATAAGGATGAAATCAAACAATTATTAGATTTAAATGTAGATGCAATCATTACCGACTTCCCGGGAAGAGCATTATTTTACCGCAGTGAAAGAAAATCATTTGTTTAAAAGAATTATTGGGTTTATCCTTTTTGTTGGCCTTATGATTTTGCTTGTTTTTTATATTACCAGCGAACATGAGGTTGAACCAATGGTCGCCGATTTTCCGAAGATAATTGCTCATCGCGGTGCAAATGATCGGTTCAATGAGAGTACCATCAGTGCATATAAAATTGCGGCAGAAGATGGTGTCGATGCACTTGAAATTGATTTACGGATGACAGCTGACGGCTCCTTAGTAGCGATGCATGATAAGACAATTGATCGAACGACGAATGGTACTGGTGAAGTCTCTAATTTTGATCTCAAGGAGATAAAAGAAATTCCAACGGTTGATGTTTTTGGTAATCAATCAACTGTTGAAGAGATTCCGATGCTAAAAGAGATTCTCGATACGTTTAAGGACTCCGAATATTATTATATTGAAACAAGATTAGTGAATGATCGATTAGTAATGGAAGTGCCCTTAGTTGAACTACTAAATAAATATGATTTAATTGCAAAAGACCTCGTTACGATTCAGTCCTTTTCAGAGGAAAGTCTGGAAAAGATTCATGAACTGGCACCTGAAGTCCCATTAACCTTATTATTTGGGAAAGGCAAGTTCAGTTTGAAGGTAGCGAAATCGGTAGACTATCCGTTCATTGGGATGGAAGCATCGGATGTAACATTAAAGAATGTAAATGAATTGCATCGTCAAGGAAAAGAAGTCCATGTGTTCTTTAATGATATGAAGTCAGAGAAAGCAGAGCAAGAAAGGGTTAAATTGCTTCATGTGGACGGATATTTCACGAATGATATTCGGTTTACGAAGCAATTACTATGGGAAGAATAGATTGATTATATAATTGAGAACCTACATTATAAATAGATGTAGGTTCTTTTTACATATGGCTACTCAAGAAAAATTAAAATGCCCAGTCCCCATTACGGAAGAGTGGCATGATAGTTCCGTCTTGCCTAATTCCATCAATATCCATTTTGTCTGAGCCAATCATAAAGTCAACGTGAACAGTGGAAGTATTCATTCCATGCTCCTTTAATTCTTCTTGACTCATTTTCGTACCGCCTTTAATTGTTGTTGGATAGGCAGCACCAATTGCTAAATGGTTTGATGCATTTTCATCAAATAATGTGTTAAAGAAAGTAATCCCAGATTGTGAAATTGGTGATGGGTCTGGCACAAGCGCAACCTCACCTAAACCTGTTGCACCCTCATTATCATGAACTAATTTTTTAATGGTTTCATCGCCTTTTTCAGCGGAAATATCAACAATTTTTCCATCTTTAAAGTGAACTTCGATGCCTTCAATAAGTGTACCAGCATAGCTAAGTGGCTTCGTGCTTTTTACAACACCATCCATCCGACGTGTATCTGGTGCGGTGAATACTTCTTCCGTCGGCATATTAGCAATAAATTCTTCTCCTTTTGGATTATAGCTTTCAGCACTAGCCCAGATATGGTTTTTCGGAAGTCCTAATGTTAAATCTGTTCCGGGTGCTTTATAGTGTAAGGCATCGAATTGGATTTCGTTTAATGTTGCTGCTTTTTCATTTAATAATTTCTTATGCTCATCCCATGTTGCAATTGGGTCATTAGCATATACGCGGCTTGTTTTAAAAATCTGATCCCATAATGCATCCACTTGTTCCTCACTTGTTTCTAAGTCAGGGAAAACTGTTGCGGCCCATCCTGCACCAGCTGCAGCAGCAACGGTCCATTTTAAATCATCGTTTTGAGTTGCAATTCTTGTTGCTTCAAAAGCTTTACCAGCTACATTTTGATATGTCGCAATCTTTGTTGGATCCACACCATCGAGTAGACCTGGGTCACTAGAAATAATCGAAAGGCGACTTACGCGATGATTCAATACATGGTCTTCAGATTCCTCTATTTCATATTTAGGAATATCAGTTAATATCTCTGTAGACTGATTTAAGTAATGTTCTCTACCGATTTCATCGTCAGACCATTTCACGATAACCTTCTCCGCTTTTAGTGCATATGCTTCTTTTGTAATTAGTCGTGCTAACGGTGCTTGGTCAACGTTTATCGTCATTTTTACCCAATCACCGGGTTGAACGTTAATTCCTTTTGAAACTAATAATTTCGCATATTTTTGTAAATTTTCTTCAAAGTTTGGTAGTGCCATAATTTTACCCCCAATAGTTTATATTCGAATATGTTCTAGTATAGTTTACCAGAAATTCCAATATGTAAACACTTTAGGAACTTCATGGTTATAGAATTCGACATTATTCGGCGAAATTCGAGGAGTGACAGGCACCCCCATACGAGCCAAATCATTTGAATTCCTAATCCTATTAATGGTACGCTAAATTTATTGACGATAGGATAAATAATGAACAAAGGGGATGTTATTTATGAGTAAATCGGTTGAAGAAATTACATTAAATGATGGAACATCACTGCCAGTTATTGGTCTTGGTACATATGGTCTTAACGGGAATGCAGGTGCAAGTGCAATAACGAGCGCAATTGATATCGGCTATCGACTAATTGATACCGCATATAATTACGAAAATGAAGGAACGGTAGGGGAAGCAATTCGCCGCAGTACTGTTTCAAGAGAGGAATTGCGCATCACATCGAAATTACCTGGTCGCTATCATGAGTATGATAATGCGGTGACCAGGATTCAGGAATCATTATATCGTGCAAATCTAGATTACTATGATTTGTATCTAATTCATTGGCCAAATCCGAAGCAGGATCATTATGTGGAAGCATGGCAAGCATTGATTGATGCAAAAAGATGGGGACTCGTTCGTTCAATCGGGGTTTGTAATTTCCTACCAGAACATTTGGAGCGATTAGAAAAGGAAACAGGCGTATTGCCGAGCATTAATCAAATTGAGTTACATCCATTTTTCAATCAAGAAGATCAAAGAAAATGGCATGAAGAACATAATGTAAAAACAGAGTCTTGGAGTCCACTTGCTCGAGCAAATGCTGTGTTACAAAATGAAACGCTACAACAAATTGCGAATGTCCATAATAAAACAATTTCACAAGTTATTTTACGTTGGCATCATCAGCTAGGATCAATACCTATTCCTAAGTCCGCATCGCCTGAGCGTCAGTTAGAGAATATATCGATTTTTGATTTTTCGCTAAGTGATAGGGAAATGAACTTAATAGCGGAACTTACTCGTCCAGATGGGCGTAATAAGAATCAAGATCCAGCTGAATATGAAGAGTTTTAAATAGAACTGATCTAAGGCTGTCAACCAAGTTTGCTAGTTATGATAGTCTATGATGTTGATTTCAACAACTAAACGTATAAGAAGAGATCTTGTCTTAAAGCACAAGATCTCTTAATTATGGAATAAAATGGTGTGGAAAATAAATGAAAAGTTGTCTATTTTATTTGTCAATAAGGAATTGAAGTATTGGAGGTTATAGGTTTCCTGAAATTAGCTTGGTATTCTCTGCTATTACCGATGATTATTGCTCTTGTAATGCACGATTTTTTTCTCATGTTGTACATTTTTATTTAATAAATAATTCATCGATTCCTACGTTTCTGTTAACTCGACACGCACTCCAACAACCTTTTTTCCTAATCTATCAAATTGTTGTCCAACCTGAACAAAGCCATTATCCATCTTAGATTCAAGTTCTATTTTTATTTTATCCATCTTCTCATCGATATGCACAGCATGAAGTTTAAATGCATTTAATACTTCCTTCAAGATTGTAACTTGTTCCATATTTCTTCACGTCCATTTTCTAATAGTATATCGTATATTCTAGTAATAGGAAAGAGGATGAGGGATGTTGAAAATTAAGTTATTGCGGTGAAGAATAAGATGTAATTCGTTAAGTATGGTAGAAAAAACGAATGAAATCCTCTTTTCAATTAAAAGGATGATTGAAATAATGATTTTTAGGTGATTAAACTAATGTAAAATATCCACCTTAAGCTTCTTTGCTGTAAGGTGGATATTGATAAAAATTTAGTCTAGATTAATCCATATACTCTTCGTTTCTGTATACATGTCAACAGATTCAGAACCGTGCTCTCTACCTAGACCGCTTTGCTTGTATCCGCCAAATGGAGATGCAGGGTCCATAATGTTATACGTATTTACCCATACATTTCCAGTTCTCAGTCCATGTGCCACTTTGTGTGCCTTTCTAAGATCTGTTGTATTGACACCGCCACCTAAGCCATATTCGGATTGATTAGCTAATTTAATGGCTTCATCGATATCTTCAAAAGGTATGCCTGATACTACCGGACCAAATATTTCCTCCTGCGCAATTCGCATGCTATTATTCACATTTGCGACAACGGTTGGTTTAACATAATATCCACCAGCTAAATCATTGTCTGTTACATTTCCGCCAATTAATACCTCGGCACCTTCTTCTTGTCCAATATCTAAATAATTTAAGACAGTTTCTTTCTGCTGTGCAGAAATAAGTGGTCCTAAATTGGTTGATTGATCAAAGCCATTACCAACCCGCAAGCTTTTCGTATATTCTGCTAGGTCACTCATGAAATTATCATATATTTTCTTTTCAACAAAGAGTCTTGAACCTGCTACACAGGCTTGACCAGAATTCGTATAAATCGCGTTTGCCGCATTGGCAATTGCTAAATCATAGTCGGCATCTGCAAACACGATGTGTGCTGATTTACCACCTAATTCTAATGACACCTTTTTAATATTTCCTGCACCAGATCTCATGATTTGTTTTCCAACTTCTGTTGATCCGGTAAATGCAATCTTATCTACATCTGGATGTTCCGTTAAAGCAGTACCTGCGACAGAACCAGAGCCTGTTACAATATTTACAACACCATCTGGGAATCCTGCTTCTTGGATTAGTTCACCAAGACGTAATGCCGTTAATGGTGTTAATGATGCTGGTTTCAAGATTACGGTATTACCTGTTGCAAGTGGGGCAGATAGTTTCCAGGAAGCCATCATAATCGGAGCATTCCATGGTACGATTTGTCCACAAACACCAACAGGTTCTTTTCTAGTATAATTAAAGAAATTACCAGGTACAGAGACAGGTACCGTTTGCCCGGTAATTTTAGTTGCCCATCCAGCATAATATCGGAAATCCTCTGCAACACTTGCTGAATAATGGATAGTTGAACTAACTGGTGCACCATTATCAAGCGTCTCAAGGTGTGCAAGTTCTTCCGCATTTTCTTCAACTAAGTCGGCGAACTTTAAGAGCAGGTTCGCTCTTTCTGTAGGCTTCATTTTCGGCCATGGACCTTCTTCAAATGCTTTCCTGGCTGCTGCAACAGCACGATTAATATCTTCTACGCCACCGTCTGGAACAGTAGTAAGAATCTCACCTGTTGCGGGATTTCTTGTTTCGATTGTTTTCCCTGAAACTGCGTCCACCCATTGCCCGTTGATATACATTTTCTTAGGTTTGGAAATAAATTCAACAGCTTTCCGGTTTAACTCTATTAATGTTGTAGCCATGATAATTCCTCCCTACATTTTAATGAATACGTTTTCAATAGTTGGTCATAATTGAGGTGAAATAGTATTCGACTATAGTATAATAGATGATAATGTATTTACGCAATATTATAATAATAGTAATTAGACGAAAGGGAAGAACTTGTATAATAAAATTTGGAGGGGTTGGATGACTGATAAATATATGTATCTCGATAAAAGAGTCATGAAGACGAAACAAGAGCTTAAAGTGGCGATTATCACGCTAATGCAACAGAAAAAATATAAAGATATTACAATCTCAGATGTTATTGCTATGGCAAAAATTAGCCGTGGGACTTTCTATAATCACTATCGTAGTAAAGAGGAGCTACTGCTCGAATTACTTGATGATGTTGTTCTAGATTTGGTGCAAGCATATCAGCAGCCCTACAAGAAATATAGAAGATTCACGTTAAATGATGTGCTTCCATCATCCGTGGAAATATTTGATCATGTTTATAAGCATTCAAACTTTTATACTACTATAATAAATTCTGATATATCGCCACATTTTCAGGCTAGATTGATAGATGTGCTAAATAAAATTGCATTACAGGATTATATCATCCGAAATAGGAAAATCAACAGTGAATTATATGCGGGTTATCAAGCATTTGTAATCACTGGAATGATCATTGAGTGGGTGAGAAGTGGCTATCGCTTCACACCTAGCTATATGGCTCAACAATTAATGGAGATTGTGAAATTGCCAGGACACCAATCACTTGAGAGAATTAAAGGTGAAACATAGTATTTTTCTAGTAAGGGCTATCACCTAGAAAAAGATTACAGCTCTTGCTTAACATTTTACTTTACCGCTATCCGCATACGGTAATAAAATAGAATATCATGTTCCTTACCAGCAAATACGCGCTCAACTTGATTTCTGAATTTAGTAATTGAATCTTTTAAATCATTAGCACCTAACTTCAAGGCAGTTTGTAGTGAACCTTGACTTAAAGCGATATTGCCATAACGATCCGCATCACATGTTTCCCAGTTATGAAACACAATTTCTTTTGCAAAAGAAAATAAACCTGATTTTCGAATTTGCAAAAGATGTTCTTCTTTATTCCATTTGTATGTTTGGTCTTCCTTAGTGGAAAGCTGCTCAACAAGAACTTCTGCTTGAGAAATTAATCGTTTATAGCTTTCTTCGACCTCCTTATTAAAAGATGGTGGCCAGTCACAGTCATACGCAGCAAACACGCCACCTTTATTTAGTACACGAGCGAACTCACGAAGGGTTGCTTGCGGTTCCATCCAGTGAAAGGACTGGGAACAAGTGATAATGTCAATGGATTCTGATGTAAAAGGTAGTTTAGTGGATAGTGCTTTGACAAACTGGATGCTAGCCGGTTTCTCCTGGGCATTCCAATTAGCAATCGCTACTTCCAACATATCATCGTTCGGCTCTACTCCAATAATCTCATTGGCATTATTTAACCAAATGAATGAAGAGAGACCAGTCCCACAGCCAACATCAGCAACCCTTTGAGGAGCAGCTTGCAAATAGTTAGTCAAAATTTTTACTATGTCACTCGGGGGGATTGGTCGATTTTGATCATAAAGATTGCTGTATCCGAGGAACCGATTGATATTATTTGCTTCTGTGTGCTGATTCATATGGGATTCACTCCTAGTCCGTCTCATTTTTCAAGAATAGTATAGCACAGATTTTTAGTTGAAATGATCATTGATTATTCTTATATTTTGTACGAAATAGACTTCACTATCATTTCCTTTTTACGATATTTCTTTCACCACATGTAATCTTAATAACAGTATTATTTAAAAAAATCTAAATTTTCAATTGACATACTATTATATTTGTCTTACAATAAAATAAATGATGGATTGCTGATCCATATTTATAAAAAATGGAGGGAGATTGAATTTTTTTACAACAGGCGTTTTCCTACAAAGAGAATTTGTTCTAATTCATACTGTGTAAAGTACCAACTAGTTTAAACAACTTAGATGCTCGATCTTCTTAAACATTCGTATCAAATTGCTGCAGAGGAAAAGCAGATTTTTATTACAGCTTTATGAAAGCGGATACAAATAAATGGGCGGAGGGAGATTTTTGGAAAATAAATCTAAAGTTATTGAAACTACAGATGCAAATTATGAATCTGGACAGGCTGGGCAAACTTTTATCGGGAAAATTAAATATGCCTTAGGACCGGGAATTCTAGCAATTTTAACTTGGTTGGGGGCAGGAGACTTGGTAACTTCTGCTGTTGCAGGAGCTGATTATGGTTACGGCTTAATGTGGATTCTTGCCATGTCATTATTGCTTCGGTTTCTGATTGTGAATGTAATGTCAAGATTCCAGTTAGCAAATACAAAAGGATTAACGATTCTTGAAGGGTATGGCCGCATCCATCCAATATTTGGTTACTTCCTATTTATTTATGCATTAATTATGGGGCATTTATTTAATTCCTACATGATAAGTGGAGCAGGGGAAATAATTTCGACGTTACTCGGGATTAATCAACCATTTATTGGTTCAATGATTGTTGTAGGATTAGTATTCTTACTAGTAGGTAGAAATATTTATAATACCATTGAAGGGGTTATGAAGATTTTTCTAGCATTACTTACGCTAGCATTTGTGTTTCTTGCCTTGAGTACATCACCCGACTACGGGCAAATTATCAGTGGAACAATTGGCTTCAAAATTCCCGCTGATGAGGGAGGATATGGTGCCCTATTAGTTGCAGTCTCAATTATTGGCGCTGTTGCCGGATCCATCTCTAACTTTGTACATCCATATTTCCTAAAAGAAAAAGGCTGGACAACCCCAGGTCATTTAAAACTACAACGAAATGATCTTCTGTTTTCGATCATAGTCTGTATCGTTATTAATCTAGCTATTTGGATCGTTGGTGCGGAAATACTAAGACCAAATGGAATTCGGATAGAATCTATTGACGATTTGGCGCAAGCATTACAACTGACATTAGGAAGAACTGGTTGGCTGATCTTTTATCTTGGTACGTTTGCGATATTATTCGCGAGTATTGTTGGGAAATCGACAGGCTACCCTCGGTTAGTTACAGATGCATTCTATGTTATAAATAAAAAACGCCGTGATAAATATGATGGAGATTATAATAAGGACCCGATGTCAAAATGGGTAATGATCTTTGTATTATTTATGCCAATCGTTTGGTCGATACCCGGTATGCCTGGCTTTATTAGTTTGACAATCGGCGTAAATGCTCTAAATATTATCGGATTCCCTGTTATTGCGATTGGTTTATTAATCATTTCTAACCGTAAAGACTTGATGGGTAAATATAGAAATAGCTGGTTTGAGAATGTCTGCCTTGTTTTGGCAACTGTATTGGCGATTTGGTCAGCTTACGAATTAGCAATCAGTTATATATTATAGTAGTTTAAAATAATTGGTAATGAAGGATAGAATCATTGTTCGATCATGCTATGATTAAAATAAGTTGTAATAAATGATAAGAAGAGGGGTATATGATGAATCCGAAAGTAATTGTTTATAAAAAGGTAGATAAGAAAGTACTGGATTTTATTGGAGAAAACTGTGAAATTGTTTATTTTGAAGGACTTGATTCAGGGAACTATTCCCAATTCTTATCTGAATTAAGAGATGCAGATGGGATTATGGGGTCTGGATTGAAAATTGATCAGGATTTATTAGAACAAGCGCCAAACTTGAAAATTGTCTGCAATGCCTCTGTTGGTTATGACAATTTGGATGTACAAGCATTAACAGAGCGCGGAATTATGGCAACCAACACACCGAAAGTATTAAATGAGACAGTTGCAGATACTGTTATGGGATTAATATTGTCCACTGCTAGAAGAATGCCGGAGTTAGATCACTGGGTAAAGTCTGGACATTGGAAATCAAATCTGGAAGAGAAATGGTTTGGTGTGGATGTTCATCATAAAGTATTAGGCATTATTGGAATGGGAGGAATTGGTTCCGCAGTAGCAAAGAGGGCGCATTTTGGATTTGGAATGGATATTATATATCATAATCGATCAATAAATATCGAAGCTGAACAAGCATTCGGGGCAACCTATTATTCTATAGATGACCTACTGGCTAAGTCTGACTTTGTTTGTTTAATGACGCCACTTACACCACAAACAGAGAAGATGATAGGTAAACGAGAATTTGCACGCATGAAGGATACAGCGATTTTTATCAATAGTTCGAGGGGGAAAACAGTCGACGAAGAAGCGTTAATTGATGCGCTCCAAACCGGCGAGATTCTTGCAGCAGGACTGGATGTTTATGTTGATGAGCCAATCAAATTAGATAATCCATTGCTGAATATGAAAAATGTTGTCACCTTACCGCATATCGGTTCAGCAACATATGAAACTAGATTTGACATGGCAATGTTAGCAGCTACTAATCTTGTCGTTGCATTGCAAGGAGAAGCACCACCGACGCTTTTAAATAGCGTTGTTAAATAAGATGGAAAATCTTTCGTAGCAGAAGATAGGTATAATTAGAAAATTAAGGTTGTCACCAAGCTTAGGTGGCAACCTTAGTTACACTTATTTGCAAAATAGAAATAATTTTATAATAAATAACTAGAATCAATTGACAGATAATTTTATTTGTCTTACAATATGATATATAAACAATTGAAAGATGTGAGAAGGGTGGTAGTTTAGTTGAATATGATGAAGAGAACATCTCCACAAGGGATATTGGGATTTCCAGTCACACCAATGGATGCAGAGGGGAATATTGATCTAGAAGCACTTGGGGAGAATATTGAATTTCTAATCAAAGAGGGCTTATCCGCAATTTTTGTGGCTTGTGGGGCAGGTGAATTCCATGCAATTAGCACAGAAGAATATCGAGCAATTGTAAAGGTTGGCGTTGAAAAGACAAATGGTAAGGTACCACTTTACACGGGAGTTGGCGGAAATATTAAACATGCGGTCGAACAAGCAGAAATATCAGCAGAACTTGGGGCAGAAGGATACTTGATTCTACCACCATACTTAATCGATCCTTCACAAGATGGTCTAAATCATTACCTGAGTACAATTATTCGTAGTACATCCCTAAATGCAATTGTATATCAGCGTGATAATTGCGTAATGGATTTGGAAACGCTTAGGAAATTATGTGAATATGAACAACTCGTTGGTTTTAAAGATGGGATTGGCAATATGGAACAAGTTATCGAATTTGCCAATGCAATTGGTGATAGACTTGAGTGGATTAATGGGATGCCACTTGCAGAAGTAACGATGCCAGCATATCTAAATATTGGCTATAAAACATATTCATCGGCAATATCAAATTATATCCCACATATTTCTGCACAATTCTTTGAAGCATTATTAAATGGCAATATGGAAAAAGTTTATGCACTACACAAAGATGTTATTTTACCAATTCATCGCATTCGGAGACAGAAGAAGGGATACGCTGTATCGCTAATTAAGGCAGGAATGCGTATTGTTGGCTTACCGGTTGAAACGAATGTAAGGGCTCCCATTGCGCCTGTTGAACCAAATCATTACGAATCATTAGAAGGTATTATTGAAACGGCTTTCAAAAAATACCCAGTTAAAACAACTGTAAATTAGGAGGTTATGATACTAATGGTGACAGAAACGGAAACGAAAGCAAAAACATACTTAAATTTTATCAATGGGGAATGGGCTTTATCGGATACGGGGAAAGTTGGCGAAAGTAAAAACCCGGCACAGAAAGATGAAATTGTTGGATATTATCAAGTATCGTCTATAGAGGATTTAAATCTAGCGGTTCAAGCAGCTAGTACTGCCAAGAAGTCTTGGCGTAAGCTTTCTGGAAACGCTAGAGGCGAATATCTATTTAAAGCTGCGTCAATTTTAGAAGAAAATCTTGACGATGTAGCGACTGCAATGACAAAGGAAATGGGGAAAACATTTGCAGAAGCAAAAGGCGAGACAGCACGTGGTGTCGCAATTCTGCGATATTATGCTGGGGAAGGATTGCGGGCGGTAGGTGATGTTATTCCTTCTAGCGATAGCGCAGCTTTAATGTATACGACACGTGTTCCATTAGGAGTTGTCGGCGTAATTACGCCATGGAACTTTCCTGTTGCAATTCCGCTTTGGAAAGTTGCTCCAGCACTTATTTACGGAAATACGGTCGTAATAAAGCCAGCGAGTGAAACGGTAATAACATGTGCTAAAATTATCGAATGCTTTGAGAAAGCTGGAATTCCAGAGGGCGTTGTCAACATGGTATCAGGAAGTGGCTCCGTAATTGGTCAGGGCCTAGCAGAACATCCTGAAGTTAATGGTATCACATTTACTGGTTCAAATGCTGTCGGCAAACAGTTAGGTCGTGCCGCATTTGACCGGGGCATCAAGTATCAGCTGGAAATGGGAGGAAAAAATCCTGTGATTGTTACAGATGACGCTGATCTTGATCTTGCGGTTGAGCAAACGATTAATGGGGCTTTAAAATCAACAGGGCAAAAGTGCACAGCGACGAGTCGGGTTATTGTCCAAAAGGGAATATATCAAGCATTTAAAGAGAAGCTTCTAGATGAGGTAGCGAAAATAACGGTTGGCGATGGCATGGATGCAGGTACTTGGATGGGACCTTCTATAAGTGAGCGTCAACTAAATACAGTGTTATCGTATATTGAAAAAGGTCAGGAAGAAGGTGCTACATTATTGATTGGTGGCAAGGTACCTGAATTGGAGCATTTAAATGGTTACTTTGTAGAACCAACCGTATTTGAGAATGTTACAAGAGATATGACAATTGCTAGAGAGGAAATCTTCGGACCTGTACTTGCACTTATGCAGGTGGAAACTGTAGAAGAAGCATTGGAGCTGGCTAATGATTCGGAATATGGGCTTAGTGCTTCGATTTTTACAACGAATATAAGCAATATGCTAGAATTTATTAATGAGATGGACGCAGGTCTTGTCAGAATAAATGCCGAAAGTGCTGGCGTGGAATTACAGGCTCCTTTTGGAGGAATGAAGCAATCAAGTTCACATTCGCGTGAACAAGGCAGGGCTGCAATCGAATTTTTTACATCGATTAAAACGGTATTTGTAAAATAGTGACAACAGGAGCAATACTTGTAAAAAGTATTGCTCCTCACTAAATCATAAGTAGAAGCTGAGGAGTGATTACGTGATAGGTTCAAAAATAGAAAGTAAGAAGATGACAACTCCTACAATTACAAAGATGCAAGTCATTCCTGTTGCAGGATATGATAGTATGCTTTTGAATTTAAGTGGTGCACATAGCCCATTTTTCACTAGAAATATTGTAATTCTTGAAGATAATAGTGGCAATATTGGCGTGGGGGAAGTTCCTGGCGGTGAAGCAATCCGCCGAACCCTGGAAGAATCGCAACCTTTTATTATTGGTGAATCAATTGGAAGGTATCATTCCATATTAAATCATGTTCGAAATAAATTTGCCTTTAAGGATGTTGCAGGACGCGGGAAGCAAACATTTGACTTACGAACAACAATCCACGTGGCCACAGCATTGGAAGCAGCATTACTTGATTTGCTGGGTAAACATTTGGGTGTACCTGTCGCTGAATTACTCGGCGAAGGGAAGCAACGTGATGCTGTCGATGTACTTGGATATTTATTCTATATTGGAGATAGAAAGAAAACAGATCTACCTTATTTAAATGATATCGATTCAAGTAATGGCTGGTTTCGATTAAGGCATGAGGAAGCATTAACACCAGATGCAATCGTTTCACTTGCAGAAGCGGCGTATGAGCGTTATGGATTTCAAGATTTTAAACTTAAGGGTGGGGTCCTTCGTGGGGAAGAAGAAATGGAGGCAGTCACCGCACTCGCCAAACGATTTCCAGATGCTAGAATAACATTGGACCCTAATGGGGCATGGTCATTAGCGGAAGCAATTGATCTTTGTAAAGGAAGAAATGATATCCTTGCATATGCTGAGGACCCATGTGGTGCCGAAGATGGTTACTCCTCAAGGGAAATAATGGCTGAATTCCGCCGGGCAACAGGGCTTCCTACTGCAACCAATATGATTGCAACAGATTGGCGGGAAATAGGGCATGCGATTCAATTACATGCAGTAGATATTCCATTAGCAGATCCTCATTTCTGGACTATGCAGGGTTCTGTACGGGTTGCGCAATTATGTCATGAATGGGGATTGACATGGGGATCCCATTCGAATAATCATTTTGATATTTCTTTAGCGATGTTTATCCATGTTGCGGCAGCTGCACCAGGAAAAATAACCGCAATCGATACACACTGGATCTGGCAGGATGGTCAGCGCTTAACAAAAGAACCATTACAGATTAAAGAAGGGAAAATTGAAGTCCCTAAAGTTCCAGGGCTAGGTGTAGAAGTTGATTTGGAGAAGATTGAGGAGGCTAATCAACTCTATATTAATCAAAAGCTTGGGGCACGAGATGATGCTGTTGGAATGCAATATTTGATTCCAGGATGGAAATTCGATAATAAACGTCCATGTCTAGTAAGATAAGCATTAAATGACACGAAGACCAGCGAATTCGTTGGTCTTTTAGTGTATAATCGAGTTAATTAGTGAATTACAGATAATATGGAATATTTTATGAAGGTGGGTATACAATTGAAACAAATTAAAATGGAGTCCGTGCGTAGGAATTCGTTATCACAGCAGGTATTAGATAATATTGTTTCCCTTTTAATAAACGGCGACCTTAAGCCTGGTGATAAATTGGAATCTGAGCTCACGTTAATGAAGCAGTTTGACGTAAGTAGACCTGTGTTACGGGAAGCATTAAGTTCATTAGAAACGATGGATATTATTACTAGGAAGCCTCGTGAGGGGACGTTCATTAATAATAAGGTAGGAGCAGATCCTTTCCAAGCAATGTTGGCAATCTCCATAAACAATATTCCAGCGATTATTGAGGCGAGGATGGCACTTGAAACAGGGCTTATTACACTAGCAGCCGAAAAGATTACAGAGCTTCAACTTGAAAAATTAAAAGAGACGATTCACGGTATTCAGGAAAATAAGGACCGAGATTATGGGGGATATGATAAGGAATTTCATCGAATCATTGCTTTTTGTGCAAATAACCCGATTGTTGAAGGGATGATCAGTTCGCTCCTACTCACCCATGAGAAGACGAATCGCCTAATCCTATTTCGAGAGCCTGAAATAACGATTGAGCACCATCAGGCAATCTATGAAGCGTTGGAAAAGAGAGATCCAATCGAATCATTTAATCAGATGTATAAACATTTAACTTATGTAAGGGATAAGATTTTATCTGGTTATGAAAAACAGCATTGAGGATGATATTTTGATTTAATAAGTTGTGTTATCCCTGAATGATGACTAGAATTCATGAAGTCATCATTCATTTTTATTATTTACTATCTAAATTATCTGAAATAATGCTATACTTAAAATATAAAAGTTTTTTAAATTTTCCCTCCCTATTGAAAGGATAGAATCGATTCATGAATGTACGAGAAAACAAACTTGAAAGTCAGCCGAAGTCAAGTCGATTCAGTAAGATTTGGATTGTACTACTGCTAGGATCGCTCACTGCTTTTGGACCATTATCAATGGATATGTATTTGCCTGCACTGCCAATTGTAACTGTTGACTTGCAAACGTCTGCATCGCTTGCACAATTGAGTTTAACTGCTTGTTTATTAGGACTCGCTGTTGGGCAACTTATCTTTGGACCATTAAGTGATATTCAAGGAAGGCGTCGTCCACTCGTATCAACATTGATAATTTATTCCGTTGCCTCGCTCCTATGTGCGTTTACACCAAATATTTGGGTGTTTATTGGCTTACGCTTTATCCAAGGTGTTTCTGGAGCAGCGGGGATTGTGATTGCCCGTGCGTCTGCACGGGATATGTACGATGGGAAAGATTTGACAAAATTCATTGCACTGCTCTCGCTTGTAAATGGTGCTGCACCAATTCTCGCCCCGATATTCGGTGGTGCTGTATTAAATTGGGTATCATGGCCAGCGGTATTCGTTATACTAAGTGTGATTGGACTCATTATGTTTCTATCGGTAATCTTTTTACTGCCGGAAACCTTGCCAGTCGAAAAGAGATCCGAGGCAAGCATTTTAGCAGTTTTTAAAACGTTTCGTGATCTATTGAAGGATCGTGTGTTCATGGGGATAGCACTTGCACAAGCTTTTATTTCGATGAGTATGTTTGCGTACATAGCAGGATCACCATTTGTCTTACAAAATATCTACGGGGTAACGCCACAGCAATTTTCGCTTATATTTGCAGCAAATGGTGTGGGGATTATTATTGCAGCCCAATTAACGAGCAAATTAGCGAGTAAAATGGATGAAGTAACCCTTTTATTAATAGGGATTACTATCTCTGTCATAGGTAGTATACTACTGCTTATTGTAGTACTGTTCACGCTTCCATTATTGGTCTTAATTCCTGCGTTATTTTTTCTAGTCTCAAGTGTAGGAATGGTTGGAACAGCGAGTTTTTCACTAGCCATGGAGAGGCAGGGGGAAGCAGCTGGAAGTGCTTCTGCATTTCTAGGTATCCTACCATTTGGTGGTGGTGCGCTTGTCTCACCGCTTGTTGGACTTGGTGGAGATTACTCTGCGTTTCCAATGGGAATTGTAATCATCGTTTGTAGTATGATGGCATTGTTAGTTTATTTTACAATGGTGAAATACAGAGTTTTATAATGAAATATATTGCAGGAAGTTAAAATTGAATTTCTTTCGAAAACAAGCATACCACTGGGAATAAAATTTTCCCCAGTGGTATTTCATTTGTTTCGTATTAATTGCCAGGAGGACGGTTCCTTTTGAATTTATTACTGTTCTTCATCTCGTTTAGCTCTTCTTTATTTTTGTTTTTTGTTTTTGTTTTCCCTTTTGCCACAGCAATTACCTCCTTTTTTCAATAGTCTCTCTCATTTCTTTGAAATAATGTAAGATTTCCATTTTCTATACTTTATCCTTTTCTTGGGTTATGTCTTGAAAGCTAACATCTAGTATTATTGATTGTAGAACTTAGAACTGTCACTATAATTTTTCAGTTTTTTATACAACAGAAGAGAAAAAGTTAACCAAGCATTACAAGAAATGAAAGATGATGGAAGTCTATTTAAAAATGCTATCCAGTTTTTCGATGAGGTTGCTTCAGATGAGTCTGATGTAGAAATGGAGGAATTAGAGAATATCGATGGCTTGGAATTGTAAACAATACTTGGAAATTTTGTATTTAGAATAAGCAATATATAAAGGTCGACTCCATTTAATGGAGTCGACCTTTAAAATCTAGTTTTCCTCTTCATTCCATCGTAATTTTGCTTCTTGTTTTATACTGCCAATATGCCCAGTTAT
Source organism: Oceanobacillus arenosus (assembly GCF_003369575.1). Classification (GTDB taxonomy): domain Bacteria; phylum Bacillota; class Bacilli; order Bacillales; family Amphibacillaceae; genus Oceanobacillus; species Oceanobacillus arenosus. Next base: position 361,959 of record NZ_PIOC01000017.1, read on the forward strand.
TGCATTAGAAAATGTGGGGAAATCCCTGGATTTCATTGCTTCGTATAGCAGCCAGTGATCGCGATGCCGTTTTATCGTACTCTCCAAAGATGTCGAGTGAACGATACGGGATAAAGATACATGTGTATTTAGAGATGAAAACATTTCCTGTATTTTCTTGTTACCCGTCCACTCAATTAAACTAGAATGGAACTGCATATCTAATTTATTGTATTTTTCAAAATTAAAGGAAGTGTTTTCAAGTAAAAGATCCATTTTATTCACAATCTGTCCCCATTTTTCAATCTTTTCAATTGATACAGTCTGGATTATTTGATGTGCAGCCCATAATTCAATCATTAATCGAGCGTCCAGCACCTCAAGAAAATCGTAAAAATCTAATTCCGTTACATAGGTACCTTTACGAGGGATAATTTCAATCAATCCTTCATAAACAAGTTGATTTATTGCATCCTTAACAGGAGAGCGACTTACCCCGAATTCATCCGCTAATTTGTGAATATCCAATTTATCGCCTGGCTTATATTCAACAGTAATTATTTTGCTTCGCAGGATTTTATATACCTGGTCCGCTAAGAGAGAAGTTTCAATTTTAGACATGATTTATAATCCCCTTGTTATTGAATTCAATCATATATTGTGGATATATTTTCTTCAAGCTATGTATATCCATCATTATATAATGCTTTCGTTAAAAAGAAAACTAGTCTTGATTTAAGTTAGTAATTGAAGGTGTTAAAGTATTTGACAGCGGTTAATAAATAATGTATGGTTCTATTGTAACATGTGAAATGTTACATGTTAAATATTGATAAAGTAATTCCGTTCAGAAAGTTGTAATCAAACGAAGATGAATTGAAAAGTTTTAGAGCTAAAATAGATTGGTATCATTTTTCAATTTACCTTTACTAATGGATGAAAGGGATTACAGAATAAAGGGGAAATATGGGAGGATTAGGAAAATGAAAGCAATTAGAATTCCAGAGGCAAGTATTATTGAAACATTGGATGTTGCAGAGCCAATGATAGAGCGCGCAAACGATGTTAAAATAAAAGTAAAACGAGTAGGTATCTGTGGCTCAGATATGCATATTTATCATGGTACGAATCCACTAGCTACATATCCAAGAATTGTTGGTCATGAAGTTACAGGTGAAATCATTGAAATCGGTTCAAATGTAAATAAAGTGGCAGTAGGGGACCATGTGGTTGTTGAACCAATCAGTTACTGTGGTGAATGTTATGCATGCAAAAGCGGAAGACCGAATGTATGTAAGGAAGTTTCCGTGTTTGGCGTCCATGAAGATGGTGGCATGAGAGAGTTTGCAGTTCTTCCAGAGAGACAAGTGCATAAAGTAGATTCAGAGATTGATTGGGATGAAGCTGTAATGGCAGAACCATATACCATCGGGGCCCAAGCAACATGGAGAGGTAATGTTCAAGAGGGACAAACTGTATTTATCCAAGGTGCAGGACCAATTGGAATTACAGTATTGAAGATGGCGAAGCTACGTGGTGCGACGGTAATCATTTCTGATATAACAAACGAAAGACTGGCATTTGCTAAAGAAAGCGGTGCAGACTATATTATTAATCCTTCTGAAGTAGATGTGAAGGAAAGAATTAATGAAATTACGAATGATGAAGGTGCCAATGTTGTCATTGATGCTGTTGGTTTGCCACAAACCTTTGAATTAAGTGTTGATGTAGCATCACCAGCAGGAAATGTCGTAACATTAGGTTTCAATGCAACACCATCATCTATTGCGCTTATGCCAATTACGAAGAAAGAATTAACCATTACAGGTTCAAGACTCCAAACAAATCAATTTGGAACTGTAGTAGAATTAATTAATTCGAAAAAATTAACCCATGCAGGTCTTGTAACCCATCATTTCCATATAAGTGAAGCGAAGGAAGCATTTGAATTTATTGAGAAAAATCCTGATAAAGTAAGAAAAGCTGTTATTGAATTTGAGTAATTAGCAAAATAATAGTGAAATATTATTTTTAATAGAAGCTCGAATAAGGCAGTACTGGGGTTTCTATTAAAAATATATTTAGTATCTTAGATGAAATGGGAAGGTATGATGATAGACTAGGGTATTATCGTCCTATTTTGAGAGCGATTTCGCGGCTAATTGTAACCGCTATTATTAAAGGGTGGTTTTTAGTAGGTAAGAAAGATAGAAACCCACTAAAAGAATAAGTTTTCTAATGTAAGTTGATTGTTTACTAAGGGGAGAGAGAAAGTATGCCATTACTAATTGTTGCTTTAGGTGTTGTCGTATTACTAATCATGATAATGAACTTTAATATTAATACATTTATTTCTTTGGTTGTCGTGTCATTCCTTATTGCTTTAGCTTTAGGTATGCCTATCGGTGAAATTGTTGGTTCAATTGAAACTGGTATGGGAGGTACCCTCGGGGGGATTGCACTAGTCTTTGGTCTCGGTGCGATTCTTGGTAAGCTAATTGCTGATGCTGGCGGAGCGCAGCGCATTGCCATGACATTGATCGATAAATTCGGTGAAAAAAGAATCCAGTGGGCAGTCGTTGTTGTTGGGTTCGTTTTAGGGATTGCATTGTTCTTTGAAGTTGGTCTCGTATTATTGATTCCGATTATTTATCAAATTTCGAAACAATTAAAGATCCAGTTTCTATGGTTAGGTTTACCGATGGCAACCGCATTATCTGTTACACATGCATTCCTGCCACCACATCCAGGACCAACTGTTATCGCGCAGGAATATGGTGCAAACGTTGGGGTAGTATTGGTTTATGGGCTAATTATCGCAATTCCAACTCTGATAATATCAGGTCCGTTATTCGCAAAAGTTGCTAGAAAGTTTGTACCGTCAGCCTTCGAAAAAGAACCAACAGGAAGTATGGCGTCAATCGGTAAAGCAAAACAATTTAAACTTGAAGACACACCAAGCTTTGGTATCAGTGCATTTACTGCATTATTCCCAGTTATCTTGATGGGTGCTTCTACTATTTTAACGTTAATACAAGATTCTATGGGCATATCGGACAATCTTTTCTTCGACATCGTGGAAATGATTGGAGCACCAACAACGGTTATGTTGCTTTCGGTACTAGTTGCATTATATACAATGGGTGTTGCAAGGAAAATTCCAATGAAACAAATCATGCAATCAGCAGATAATGCGGTTGCTGCTATTGGGATGATGCTTTTAATTCTGGGTGCAGGGGGTGCTCTGAAGCAAGTGTTAATTGATGGTGGTGTTGGGGATTATGTTGCGCAAATATTTGAAGGTAGTACAATTTCGCCATTAATATTAGCGTGGTTGATTGCTGCATTACTAAGACTTGCGCAAGGGTCTGCAACTGTTGCAGCGTTAACAACAGCTGGTCTGGTCATCCCGATGATGGCTGGAACAGGAGTTAACGTAGAATTAATGGTGCTTGCAACGGGTGCAGGAAGTATTATTGCATCCCATGTAAATGACACTGGATTCTGGATTGTCAAAGAGTCCTTTGGATTAACGATGAAAGAAACATTCTCGACATGGACTGTATTGGAAACACTTATTTCTGTATGTGGTCTTGTGTTTGTGCTAATTTTAAGCTTTTTTGTTTAAAGTATTTAAAAAATGGCCTCCATTTCATTCGGGATAAATGGGGTCATTTTTTGGTAGTTTCTTATTCCAGCACAAGGTACTTGCACAGGACGTGGATATTCTCGGTAATTAAGTTATCCACAACATCCAAATTTGATAATTTCCTTAGCAATAAAAAAAGGATGCAAACGCATCCCAAGTACTGAATATTAATCATCCGTTATCCGATCGAGGAGGAAATATAGATAAGCTGATGATATGGTGCTGGCATTAAAATGAATTAATATCCAACAAATGCAGTTCCAACAATAATTAACAAGATAAATAGAACAACAATCAATGCAAATCCACTGTTACCATGACCTCCGTATTGTTCACTCATTTTGTCACCCCCATTTCTGTTTACCTTAGCAGTATATGAAGAAAATGTACCTTAGGAAGGGCAAGGAAACCATATATTCATATTATTTTTATTAAAAGCAAGAGATATTGCTGTATAAACTTATCTGGAATTCTTAATGAAGGAATTTGCTGTTTTATTATAGAAATAGTTAAACAGATACTAAAAACTATCTGTAAGGAGGTAGGCTATGAAAGAGCATCTTAACAATTATATAAATAACGAAGTGAAATTACGTGGCGCGTTAATTGGTATTAGTATTTATTCACAATCTTCAGGTGAAAAATATTATGAGCATTTAGGCGATACTCGATTGCATCCAGCATCAAATATGAAGCTATTCACCAGTGCAGCGGCATTAGCTGTTCTTGGTGAGGATTATACATTTTCAACGGAGATAAAAATGATAGGTTATCTTGATGGAGCAACATTAAAGGGCAATTTATACTTCATTGGAAAAGGTGACCCAACATTAGTACCATCTGCATTTACTAATCTTGCAAAACAATTACTTAAAAATGGAATAAAAAAAATTGAAGGAGATATTTTCGGTGATGACACGTGGTATGACGATAATCGGATTTCACCTGATTTAGTCTGGACAGATGAACAATATTATTATGGTGCACAAGTATCTGCATTATCAGCATCACCGAACGATGATTATGATACTAGTTCAATTATTGTAGAAGTTAAACCTGGAGAAACGATTGGTACTAAACCAGTGTATTCTATTTTTCCTAAAACAGATATTGTTAAGATTGAAAATAATGCAGTGACGGTAGAAGTAGCTTCTGAAGATGAGCTCATCATAACAAGAGATTACGGTTCAAACGTAATTCGTATCTTCGGAAATATTATGCTCGGATCAGAGAGCCAAAGGGAATTTATGTCCGTTCCAGCCCCATCATTGTACGCATTGGATCTTTTTAAACAAGCACTTGAAAAGGAAGGGGTCGTATGTGATGGAGAACTAAGACTTGGACAAGCCCCAGAAAATGCTTTGTTAATCCTCTCTCGTAAATCAATTCCATTATCCGAATTACTAATTCCATTTATGAAGCTTAGTAATAATGCACATGCAGAAATATTGGTTAAAGAAATGGGGAAAATAGTTTATGGAGAAGGAAGCTGGGAAAAGGGGATAGCAGTGATAAATCGGGAGTTAGTCAAATTTGGCATCAATATGGAAACCATCTTAATTAAGGATGGATCTGGAATCTCCCATAGTAATCTTATCCCGGCCAATGAGATTGCACATCTATTATTTGAAGTGCAGAAAAAGCCATGGTATTATATGTTTCTTGATGCGCTTCCTGTTTCAGGTGCAAAAGAGCGAATGATTGGTGGAACATTGCATGAAAGAATGCGGGGTAAATCCGTCAAAGCAAAAACAGGCACAATTGAAGGGGTCAGTACGCTTTCGGGTTATATGAAAACAGAAAATGGGACTGACTTGATATTTTCTATAATGATAAATAATTTATTGAACGAAGAGGATGGAAAATTAATCGAGGATGAGATTGTCGAAATCATTGACCGCTTTGGCTGATTGTTAAATTGGAAGATAATCAAATGATTTCTTCTGTCGTACTACTTTTACTGGCAAGTTTTCCTTAATAAATATTGACGTTATGTAAAGTTTCTTTATAAAAGGTAATCGTCATTGACTTTCTTTGTTGCTCGGGGTTAAAATGTTTACCATTGGAAAGAAATTAATGCAGTTACATACTGTTGGAATTTATTCCGAATATTGGGCGATAAAACTGTATCAAATGAACGATGGGTTAAAAATTGTACAGCAAAATTTCACTTTAATTTAGAGAAAGGAGTGCATTCATATGATAGATTATTTCCTAGAGCTTAGCCCAGTTGCTCAGACAATTATTGCAAGTTTGTTCACTTGGGGTATGACTGCACTCGGTGCCGCAATTGTATTTACAACGAAAACAGTGAATCAAAAATTCATGGATGCAATGCTAGGATTTGCTGGTGGGGTAATGATTGCAGCGAGTTTCTGGTCCCTATTAGCTCCTGCTCTTGAGATCGGTGCTAGTGGCAATACTCCAGCATGGCTTCCCGCGGCAATCGGTTTTATGCTTGGGGGGATTTTTCTATCGGGACTTGATAAAATTCTTCCACATTTACATCCAAATGCACCGATGAATGAAGCGGAAGGATTTCAACCGAAAAAGAGAAAACGAAGCACATTGCTAGTTCTGGCAATTACTATGCATAATATCCCGGAAGGCTTAGCGGTCGGTGTTGCATTCGGTGCGGTGGCAAGTGGATCAAGTCAGGCCTCATTCGCTGGCGCTATTGCACTTGCAATCGGGATGGGTATTCAAAATCTACCAGAAGGAATGGCTGTATCAATGCCACTTCGTAGAGATGGATATTCGAGAAGAAAGAGCTTTTTGTATGGGCAATTTTCCGGAATGGTTGAACCGGTTGCGGCAGTAATCGGTGTTATTGCGGTCACATTAGTGGAGCCGATTATGCCATATGCGTTAAGCTTTGCGGCGGGTGCAATGATATTTGTTGTTGCGGAGGAAGTTATTCCAGGCTCTCAAGAAGAGGGAAATAAGGATCTAGCATCAATGAGTTTAATGATTGGATTTACAATCATGATGATATTAGATGTTGCCCTTGGATAATTAACAGGCAGTCCCGATAGTGATTACTAACGGGACTGCCTGTTTCAGTTTGGATAAGTAATTGGGAATGGTACGGTTGCTGGAATTCGCTCGACACCCGCTTCACAATTCTTAACTATTTTCCTGCTCATACACTTATATTTAATTTAACCTGTTCCATATTTTTTAAAAAGAGGCATTATGAAGCAATTCCGCCTGATTTGTCGTGGAATTTTTTACAGTGGTCAATGCTTGATCAAAATCAGCAATCAAATCATCAACGTACTCAAGTCCTACTGAAAATCTTAGTAACCCATCTGTAATCCCTCGTTTTTCTCGTTCTGCTTTTGGCATTGCAGCGTGTGACATTGTTGATGGGTAGGAGAGAATTGATTCTACAGCACCAAGACTAACTGCAAAAACTGGAATTCGTACATTTTCAACAAATATTCTCGTTGCTTCCTTTGTTGGCAACTTTAATGATAATACAGCACCATCACCCGTCGATTGGGAACGATGAATCGTATGTCCAGGATGTGTAGCTAACCCTGGATAATAGACCGCTTCTACTATAGGATTTTCCTCTAAATAGTTCGCAATCTTTTCTGCGGATTTAGTAGACTGTTTCATCCGCGTTCCTAATGTTTTGATTCCTTGTATTAATTGGTAGGCATCCTGTGCACCTAAAATGGAGCCAAAGGAATTTTGGATGAAGGCTAGTTGTTCGCCAAGCTCCTTAGTCTTTGTCACTGCAAGTCCGGCAATGATATCACTATGACCAGATAAAAATTTGGTTGCGCTGTGAAGCACAAGGTCTGCACCTAGCGCAATTGGATTTTGATATAGTGGGGTCATAAATGTATTATCAACAAAAGCTAAACAATTATTTGCATGGGCAATCCGGATTAACGCAGATATGTCAGTAATATTCAAACAAGGATTTGACGGTGTTTCCATATATATTACCTTCGTATTCGATTGAATTGCCTGTGCTGTTTCAGTCAAATCTGTCATGTCAACAAATGTAAAGTCAATCGCATATTTATTCAGGACCTCGGTTACAAAACGATAGGTTCCACCATATACGTCTTTCGTCACAACAACATGGTCACCGGCAGATAGTAAGAAAAATGCCGAAGAGATGGCAGCCATTCCTGAAGCGAAAGCAAGACCCCTTGCACCGCCTTCAAGTTCGGCAATTTTTTCTTCGACAATCTGTTTTGTTGGATTTCCTGATCTACTGTAATCAAAATCACCAAATGTATCAAAGCTTTTTTGATGAAAAGTGGATGATAGATAGATTGGCGTATTTACCGCACCTGTTACAGGGTCTCCTTTAACATTTCCCGCTGCATGAATTAATTTTGTCTCAAGATGATTTATAGATTGAGTCATGAATATTCATCCTCCTTCTGCAATTGTGAAAATGCCTGTAATAAATCTGCTTTCGAATCATCAACTTGCTCAATCCCTACTTAAAATCGGAGTAGATCATCACTGATTCCTCGCCGAATTCTTTCTTCTCGTGGTATATCTGCATGTGTTTGTGTTGTTGGATACGTAATAAAGCTTTCCACACCACCGAGGCTTTCTGCGAAAACAATAAGTTTCATGTTTGATAAAAATGAATCAATCCAGTCGCTTTCCTGCATACGGAAGGATAACACTCCGCCTTTATTCGGATAGAATACTTCCGATACTGCGTATTGCTCCGATTAAAAGCTTGCAAGTTCCTTGGCGTTTTCTTCATGTTTATCCATTCGAAGTGCAAGGGTTTTTAATCCGCGAATCAGCAGCCAGGAATCGAATGGGGACAGGACTGCACCAGCAGAATTATGATTGGTAGTAAGTATCTCGCAAATATTAGCCCCCTTTGCAACAACTAACCCAGCTAATACGTCATTGTGACCCCGGATATATTTAGATGCACTATGCAGCACGATATCCGCACCCAATGTCAGTGGTTGCTGAAGATATGGAGTTAGAAAAGTATTATCGACTATTAGCAATACATCATGTTTATGAGCTAAATTTGCGTATTGTTTAATATCAATTTCCTGCATTAATGGATTTGTTGGTGTCTCGATATAAATTGCCTTTGTTTGTGCGGTAATGAATTGTTCCGTTGATTCAACATGATCAAATGGTGCATAGTTTGTTTTTATATCATTAGTGTTTGCATAGTAATCGAGTAATCGAAACGTTCCACCATAAATATCTTCAGGTACAAGTAATTGATCACCTGATTTGAAAAGGGACAGCACCAATTGAATCGCAGCCATCCCTGAGCTACAGTCAAAACCGGCATCTACTGCTTCTAAATCTGCAACTCCATCTTCGAGAATAGACCGTGTCGGATTCTTTGTTCGGGAATAGTCATAGCCAGTCGATTGTCCCAGTCCTTGATGCTGATATGCTGTAGATAAATAAATCGGCGGGTTGATTGCACCGGTTGTTGGATCACTCTTATTTCCCAATTGTGCTAATTTGGTTTCGATTTGTTTGCTCGTTGTCATTTTTTTCCTCCTAAGAAAATTTAGGCTAGGAATATGCCGTGATGAATAGGGTATAGGGTTATTCATTTAGATGCGGAGAACTAATATTTTCTCACAAAAAGAACATGGACCTTCATCAATAAGAAGAAGGTCCATGTTCTTTTTGTGCCATTCTTCTTATCTTCTAGGCAATACTCTACCTACTGGAATTAGCACCGTAACCATTCATGGTTGGTTGCTGAGACATCTTAGGGCCAGTCCCTCCGTCTCTCTGGATAAGAAATTAAAATATTAAATTTTCTGTATAATTAATTATTAATTATATTACAGGAATCTATATGAGAATGCAAGTAAATAATTGGAAAAAATTAACCCCATCATTATGCTAAAAAAAGTAGGTAATACTTGTTTCTTCACTTTCTACAAAGTGAAAGGATTTGCTCTATATGATTGTGAATGGAACGAAGCAATTGTTCTGGCAAGTGAACCTGTCATTAGAGTTCTTTTATTGGTTATAGCTTTTAACTATATCGGGTGATACATTTTATGAATTACCTTATAACATTCATCTCATGGTAGGATTCTATTTAATTACTTTTTACGGTAATACTTTCTTAACCACAAATAAAATTTATAACTACCTGGAAAGGAATGGAAAACCTATTATGCGAACTATTCAAACATCACAAGTTTTGGCAAATAGTAAATTTAACAAGTTTCACTTACTCGTATTTCTTTGGTGTTTTTATGCCATCGCCTTTGACGGCTTTGATGTTGCCTTATATGGCATCGGATTGCCACTAATGATGGAGGATTATAATATTACCATTGTAGAAGCAGGAGCAATTAGCAGCTATTCTGTTATTGGAACAATGGCTGGCACGTTTTTGTTTGGTTCTTTATCTGATATCATCGGCAGGAAAAAGGCTATCGCTATTTGTTTATTTTTATTCAGTGTGTTTACATTTTTATCTGGCTTTGCACCAAATGCTGATATTTTCCTGACTTTGCGCATTGTTGCCGCTCTCGGACTTGGTGGAGTAATGCCAATTCTTGTAGCTGTGATGGCTGAGTACTCGCCCAAGAAAAAACGGGCATTAACGGTTGCGATTATGTATTGCGGGTATTCTATCGGTGCAATTTGTGCTTCTTTAATAGGGATGTACCTGATGGAAAGTCTTGGCTGGAGATTTTTATATTGGCTTAGCATTCTCCCATTTCTAACCTTGCCATTTTTCCTGAAACAGTTTCCGGAATCCGTTTCCTATCATCTACTACGGAAACAGGGAGATAAAATAGCAAGTATTCTTAATAAAGTTGACCCTGATGGTAATTATCAAGCAACAGACAATTTTGAATATGAGCGTTTTAAAGAAAGCACGAAGGAATATCCAATAAAGAAAGTATTCTCGGAAAAGAGGATTCTTAGTACACTCGCTTTCTGGGTTGCAGTCGGATGTTCGATGTTAGTGATTACTGGATTAACAACATGGCTTCCAAAAATCATGTTAGAATCCGGACATGGAATCGCTTCTAGCTTATCCTTTAATCTTGTTCTATCTGTTGGCCAAATTACCGGATCTATTTTTGGAGGTATCTTAGTCGGACGAATCGGACATCGCAGAGTATTAATATCCATGTTCTTCATTGGGGCCCTTAGTTTTATTTTCCTAAGTTTGACCTCCAATTCGCTATTATTATATCTACTGATTGCTTTAACCGGTGCATGTACAGTAGGCACACAGAATTTAGTCAATCCATACATTTCGGAATTTTATCCTAGAGAAATTCGAGCAACAGGACTAAGTATAGCAGTTGGAGTTGGAAGAATTGGAGGAATATTGGCTCCAGTGGCCATTGCCCTATTGCTTACGACGAATTTAACACCACAGCATGCATTTATGGCATTTGCGATTCCTAGCCTTCTGGGAGCAATCGCTTTTATCATTGTTCAAGAAAAATATGCTAGTTTTGATCAAGTGATACAACCAGAGGAGCAGAGGACAGCTTAAATGTTCATTTATTGTTTCTTGAACTCTAAATATAATTCTAATTAACCTTATCCCGCATAACTGCAGTAAGATCATTATTCAAATAACCCTAAATATACCGTAGAATTGTAAATGGGGATCAACTGAATGTTAATTTCACTTTATTAAAGATTCTTAAGTATACGATTGAAAAGGTGATAAGGCAGTTGATTTGAAGGAACATTCGTTCCTAAAATGGCTAAAGAATGTTATAGTATAGAAAAACTATTAAATAGGTGAAATCTATGAAATTAATTTTAGCGGAAAAACCATCCGTAGCAAAAAATATTGCCGATGCACTAAAAATCAAAACAAAAAAAGATGGTTATTTTGAAGGGAATGATTATCTTATTACATGGGCTTTCGGTCATTTAGTAGAATTATATGATGCGAAGGACTATGACAGTAAGATGAAAAGCTGGAAAATGGACAATTTCCCGTTCATTCCATCAACATTCAAATATAAAGTGAAAAGCAATCCGAGAAATCGGGCACAGACAGATGGCGGAGCAGCTAAGCAATTAAAGATTGTTCAATCTTTAATTAAGCGGCAGGATGTAGAGTCGATCGTTTCCGCTTGTGATTTTGATAGAGAAGGACAATTAATTGGCGATAGCATTATTTATCGTGGAACAACACCAGCTAAACCTGTATATCGATTACTATTGAATGAATGGACACCAAATGAGGTAATCCGGGGTCTTGAGAATATGCAGTCCAATCAAACGATGAAGCCATTACGTGATGCTGGTATCAGCAGACAATGGGCGGATTGGGTGATTGGCATTAACTTAACTTCCGTTGCAACTTTGAAATACCAAAAAGGCAAAGGCAAGGCCTTGAATATTGGCCGCGTACTTATGCCAACCTTAAAGATTATTTATGATCGAGATAAGGAAATTGAGAATTTTGTTCCTGAGGATTATTTTAAATTAGTCGCAACGTTCGAAACGAAGGACGATAAGGAATATCAAGGCACATATGTAGAAAATAAAGAAGAAAAGTTTAAATCCAAAGAAAATCTCGAGCAGATCCATCAATTAATACAAGGGAAACAAGCACAGATTTTTGATAAGCAGGTAGAAAAGAAGAAGGAATTTCCACCATTTTTATTCAATCTTTCTAACCTGCAAGGATATATTACAAGTAAATTTAAAGGATTTACGTCCGATAAAGTACTAAAAGTGGCACAATCATTATATGAGAAGAAGTTCATAACGTATCCAAGAACATCAAGTACAGCATTAGAGGAAAGTCTAGTAGCGAAAACCGCGAATGTACTAAAGACACATACAGAAGATTTGCCATATAAAGATGAGATTAAATTTATGAAAACGAAACGCGTGTTTAATAATGCAAAAGTGGAGAGCCATAGCGCAATAATTCCTACATATTTAAAACCGAAGCGGCTAACAAGTGATGAGCAGCTTGTGTATACAGCAATTAAAAACCGATTTATTATGCAATTCATGCCAATTGCTGAGTATGAGGAGACAAGTTTAAAGACAAAATTAGTGGATACTGTTCTTAAAGGTCTCTTTGTATCAAAGGGAAAGGTGCAACTTGTAGAAGGATGGAAAAAGGTAGAAAAAATCCAATCGAAGGATACGATTTTACCCTTTGTACAAATTAATGATCCGGTAAGTCTAGTTGGTTCTGAGGTAACATCACATGTCACGAAGCCACCGAAACGGCATACGGAAAAAACGTTGCTTCGTGTAATGGAAACCTGTGGACGGAGCTACAAGGAAGAGGATAGTGAAGAACTGTTAGGCAGCATTTTAACAGGATTTAGTATTGGAACACCAGCGACAAGGGCAGAGACGATTAAGAAATTAAAGGATGTCGGCTATATTACAACGGATAGTAAAAACCTACTTTGTACGGAGTTGGGTAGGGATTTAGTAGAAACCTTTCCTGTTCAAGAGCTATTTGATTTGGAATTTACTGGACGTCTTGAGAAAGGTTTGGCAGATATTCAAAAAGGAAAAGCAAGCAAACAGGAATTTTTGAACATCGTCTTTAATTTCACTAATAACTCAGTAGCTACAATCAAGGATGCGGATGAAAGGATAATTAATGAGGTCGCATCACCAAAAATATCGAAGGAAGTACTTGGAACATGTCCACAATGTGGCGGGAAGATAATTGAAGGATATAAAGGATTTGGCTGTAGTAATTGGAAAAATGGTTGTAAGTTTACGATTTGGAAAAATGATAAGTATTTAGCGATGATGAAGAAAAAACCGACGAAAACGATGGTAAAGCAGCTTCTATCGAATAAGAAGGCATATGTTAAAGGACTAACGAGTAAAAGGGGAAAGAAATTCAATGCATATTTAAGCTATGAGAAGAATCCTGATAATGCATACTATAGCTGGAAAATGGAGTTTAAAGATTAGATATGAGACCTTTCTGGCCCATTGAATCTACTAATAAAAGTGTTTTTAAGCCTTTTTTGTGAATAAGGTGTATACTAAAGGGAGAGGGTAATATTATATAGTTGGAGGTATTATCTATTAGATGGGAAAATAAATTAAAAATCCTCAAAAAAGGTGAAGGGTGATTGAGTGAAAAAGGTAACAGTAAGTGTAACGGAAGAATTGGGATATGGTACATTAATATGGGTATATGCTAATAATCATAAGGTATATCACAGCAATAAGCGCGTTGATCGTGTGAAATCGTTTGATGATCTTGATTCTAACTTTTTAGGAAAAGTAGAAGCACTTAATTTAAACAAAACGGATAAAAAAACGGTACTAAATCTTATTCTTGAAAAAACAGACCGGGTTTTTGGTGTATGTGTAGATAAAAAGAAAAACACAAAGAATAATGGTACAGACGATTTTAGCGTCGTTTTTTTCCCGAGTTGGGAACAAGTAATGACCTTTGCAGAAACCTCGTTTCAAGAATTGGCGGAAACAGAAGTGCAACGGAAAAAAGAGGCAAAAGAAAAATGGCTTGAAAAAGGAAGATTGTTTGCTCAAAAGAAACATGCAAACAGGGAAAAAGTTAAGAAGTAAATACGTAACAAAAGCTTGTATCCTTTTTAAAAGGGACAAGCTTTTTTTATTTGCTTTGGACTGAAATAGTTATTTTGTAGTATTGACTTTCTCCGGAATTTTTCAAAACTATAGATAAGGATACATAGATAGGAGAGAGATTATGTTTAAACAGGGCATAGGAATGATAGCTATACTTGTTTTCTTCCTTTCTGCATGTAGTGATAATAAGGCAGAGGATGATAGCAAGGGGCAAGAGGAAAATATAGCAGAAGCGGGTTCTGGTGAGATAGAAGAATTAGTGCGAGAAGAAAGCATAGTAGAACAATTAGAATCGGGCAAACTGATTGATTCAAGAGATGCAATGAAGGAACAGCAAGGCGGGATATTTGTTGCAGATGTTGGGCTGGAAGAGGAGCAAATGGAATCATCGGAGACTACATATGACGAAACAACCGTTGAGGAATTGATGGATGAAATAAAACGTTTAACAAAGGAAACCAATAAACCAGCCACAATTTATAAAGGGCTTGTCTATTTACTTGGATCACCTAATTATAAGCAAGCGATTGAAAAAGCAGAGGCATTTGAGCCGGAATTTGCAGAACCATATTTGCCCGAACCGGGAAAAACAGAAGAAGAAATAGCAAATGAGCCCCAGAGTGGAAAGGCAATCATTTTACTTGATGCAAGTTCTAGTATGTTACTTCCCGTTGATAATCAAGTGAAAATGGATGTTGCAAAGGAAGCTGTGCTCCGGTTTGGTGAAACGATTGGTCAAGATAGTGATATTTCTTTAGTTGTATATGGACATAAGGGATCTGAATCTGCTGAAGATAAGGAACTATCATGCACGGGAATAGAAGAGATCTATCCGATGGGTGCATATGATGAGGCAGCATTTGAACAATCTTTGACAACTTTCGAAAGTAAAGGATACACACCACTCGCAGGGGCAATTGAGAAAGCGATGGAAATGAGTCGTGATTTCTCGGAATCTGTCACTGTTTATATCGTAAGTGATGGTGTGGAAACATGTGATGGAGATCCGGTTCAAGTAGCCGCAGATTTTGTAAAGGATAATGATACGAGATCCGTAAATATTATTGGCTTTAATGTTGATCAAACTGCAGAAAATCAGTTGAAGCAGGTTTCCGACGCTGGGAATGGTGAATACTATGCTGCGAATAATGCAGATGAATTAAAAACAACGATTGAGAAACAATGGTTGCCTTCAGATATTGATTTAGCCTGGGCGTTTCTAAAGGCACCAGATGGCTGGAAAACACTTGCTGAATACGAACGTTTTGATGAAGAACTAAATCCAATAAAAAAAATGATTGAAAATGAAAACAATCGCTATCGACAAGCATTACAAATTATACAGGATGAGCAATTGGTAGAAAATGATGTTGCACTGGATCTGCAATACGCAATAAATGAGCAAAATCAAGTCATGAATAATTTAATGAATGATTTTCGCTCCGAAAAGATAGAAGAGATAAACGACCGGGCACAAGCGATTAGTGATGAAGTTACCGCATGGACTGAGGAAATGAAACGTCTTAAACGGGCTAATGAATGATTCCAATGTCAATTTATTCCATTGGAATTACTCTCGGATATCGTTAGACAATATCCATAATTTTGGTTTTTTTAAGGTAAATAAGCTTAATGAATTTTGTGCTTATGTATTTTTTGTAGAAAATGAGAAGAAAATTAGCCTAAACGTAAAATATTTGATATTATTAATAGGTAAACTAAACGTTACATATTGATATAGGCGGAAGGATATATTATATTATTTTGTGAAGGTTAATACATGCAAACGCTTATTCAATTTGCAATTTTATGTAGTATAGATAAAATGAAAGGTGGATGGTTTAAATGAGTAAACCGAAAATTGTTGTCCTTGGTGCTGGTTATGCAGGGATTACTACAACAAAAAGACTAACAAAACAATTATCACCAGAACAAGCGGAGATTGTACTAATTAATAAACACAACTATCACTATGAAAGTACATGGTTACATGAAGTAGCAGCAGGAACAATTAGCCCGAATCAAGCACGCTACATGATTAGTGATGTTATTAATCCTAATCGAGTACGTTTAATTTATGATTCAGTAGTTGAAATTAAAAAAGACGAAAATCGTGTTGTATTAGAAAACAGTGAAGTAACGTATGATTACTTAGTTGTTGCACTTGGCTTTGTTACGAATACATTTGGAATTAAAGGAATGAACGAACATGCTTTATTCATTCAAGATATTGATTCTGCACGTTTAATTAGCGAACATATTGAATACCAATTTGCACAATATAGTGCAGGTGAAAATACAGACGAAGAAAGCTTAAACATCATCGTTGGTGGTGGCGGATTTACTGGTATTGAATTCGTTGGTGAGCTAGCTGACATCGTTCCTAAGCTTTGCAAAAAATACGATATTGCTAGAAATAAAGTACGTATTATTAACGTGGAAGCAGCGCCATCTGTATTACCAATGTTTGATCGTGATTTAGTATCTTACGCTCTCCAAGCACTTGAAGCACGTGGCGTTGAATTTAGAATGGGTGCTGCAATTAAAGAATGTACTAAAGAAGGATTCATCGTTGGTGACGACGCCGAATTAATTAAAGGTGGAACAGTTGTATGGACTGGTGGAGTTACAGGTAACCCTGTACTTGGTAAGTCAGGCTTTGAATTAGTAAAAGGTAAAGTAAATGTTGATGCAGATCTTCGTGTACCAGGTGAAGAAAATCTCTTCGTCCTTGGTGACTGTTCATGGGTAATGGACAAGCAATCTGGTCGTCCATATGCGCCAACAGGCCAATTAGCAATGCAAGAAGCAGACGTTGCGGCATATAACCTTAAAGCATTGCTTACGAATCAACCATTAAAAGAATTTGCATTAGATGATAAAGGTACCGTTGCATCGTTAGGTCTTTCCGATGGAATCGGCAGTATCTTCTCAGGTACTAAATTACAAGGGAAAGCAGCGGCAGCAATGAAAAAAGTAGTTGATGACCGTTCACTATTCTTAGTAGGTGGACCAAAATTAGTGCTTAAAAAAGGTAAATTCCGTCCTTTCTAATCTTTAATCAAAATAAAAATAGCTCTAATAATTTGTCACAAAAATTGAGGAGGTACATTCTAGATGAGAAAATGTTTATATGGTGCGTTACTTGTGCTTGCGTCAGTAATTGGCTATAGAATCGCAAGTGATTGCTTAGAAGACTCAAGAGATTTTCGTTAAAAATTAGAGGAGTAAGACCACCCAGCACTTTAGTTGGGTGGTCTTTTGACGTTTAGAGATCAAGTCTGTAACCTAAAAGCTCGAATAAACCACATTTTTCCCGCATATAACGATCTTATTCTGTTCAACTTTCTTTTTACATGATTTCACCAGTTCTACTCATACTAAAATAGAGGTGAAATTCATGTTACTATCAAGTCTCTCTATTCTTTTATTTATGATTCCCGTTCATTCTGAAGAAGAAACGTTGGGTGTAAGCAACGATGATATTATTTTGCAAAATATTGAAGTAGATCAATATGCACTTCCATATCTTGAGCCGATTTTTTTGGATGATAATAAAATGAAATTATTAATGAACCGTCTGGAAGAAGCAATTTATCAAGAGCCAGTAAATGCACGTTTTTCAACTAATGGACTAATCATTTCCGAGAAGCTTGGAGTAACATTAGATCGTAATCAGTTTCAATCACTATTTCGAGAGCATTTTTATAGCAACACGATTCGTAATTTTGAAGTCCCTAAAAAATCTATTTACCCGAAAGTAGACAGTGGTTTATTAGGGGAAATAAGTGTGAAGCGACTTGGAACATATACCACCTTTTTTCGAAAGAGTAATGTAGAACGTACCCATAATATTGCGCTTGCGGCAGAAGCGATTAATAACTATGTGCTCTTTCCAGGGGAGACCTTTTCCTTTAATCGGATTGTTGGCGAGCGGACTAGGGAAAGAGGGTATAAACGGGCACCGGTAATTGTTCGAGGAGAATTATCAGAAGATATTGGTGGTGGGATATGTCAAGTATCATCCACGCTTTATAATGCAGTGGATTTGAAAGGAATCCAAATTGTGGAACGCTATGCCCACAGTAGGAAGGTGCCATATGTGCCACCAGGTAGAGATGCAACAGTAAGCTGGTGGGGACCAGATTTTGTATTTAAGAACATGTATAATGAGCCTATTTTAATTCGAGCGGGTTCAGCGGAAGGAACAATGTGGGTATCCGTTTATTCATCCGATACAGCAGAGTATTTTACTGGCAGTTAATTAACAGGAAAATAAAAACGCGCAGTTGTTTGAAAACTGCGCGTGAGTCAATGAATTGAAATTAATTTTGTTTGTGTAATTCTAATTCAACGTGGATTATAATTTCATCTCCAACTAGAACCCCACCTGTTTCAACAGAAGCATTCCATACTAAACCAAATTCTTTACGACTGATTTTCGTTTTTCCACTGAATCCAGCAACTGTATCTCCGCCCATTGGGTCTTTACTTTGTCCTTCGAAAGTAATATCAAAAGTTGCAGGTTTTGTTACGCCATGAATTGTTAAATCACCAGTTACATCGTAATCTGAACCAGATTTCTTTTTGATATCTGTAGCAACAAATGTTAAATTAGGTTGATTTTCTATATCGAAGAAATCTGCTGAACGTAAGTGGTTATCACGATCATTATTACGTGTATTAATGCTTGAAGCATCAATTGTTACTTCAATTTTAGCATCTGTCAAATCTTCAACATCTGCTTCAATATTTACATCGAATTTTTCAAATACACCTTTTACTTTTGAAATCATCATATGTTTTACTGAAAAACCAATTTCACTGTGCACTGCATCTACTGTCCATTTTACGTTTGTCATAATATAATCCCTCCAGAAATAATTTTAAATGCGTTGGTTACTTTATGTCACTAAGTATAGAATAATAAATTGAAGTTGTCAACAACATTTAATTACAAACATTTAAATTAAATGTTTGTAAACTTTCATTAAAGTTCCATTGCATACTTAACTTTAGTATTCCCCACATTCTAAATCTAAAACGGACAATATATTAAGATTTATTCACAATTTTCTGTTCCGTTCTGACTTGTTAATGAAGACGGAATTTGGATGGAAAACAGCACTTATTAGAACGATAGCGTCTCCATTAGCATGAATCTATCAATTTCCCGTAGTCGTCGAATATCTAGTTGCTGTATGATTTTGTTGGAAAATTTACTAGGAGGATGTAGCGTACTTTCCTATCCAAGCATAGGCTATAGCACTACTGGATGAAGGGAAGCGACTAAAAATGGAATTAACAATTACCCATGGGCTTTATGGGTTATTTACCCTCCTTATTATTGTTACGATGATATTTCGGAAAGGGGTAGTGTTACCGACACTACTTGGTACGTTTATTATTGCCTGGGTCTATTCAGGAAATATGATTGATGGATTTATTGCAATATTTAATGCGAACCTAGTAGCGGCACAAGAGCTTTTCAGTATTTTCCTTATCATCACCTTTATGTTGGCACTCTTACATTCATTACGTGATTTAGGAGCGGATAAAAGGATGATCCAACCAATCCAAAAGCTGATGGTGAATGGACATGTTTCCTATTTTGTGTTAGTGGGAGTGACCTATGTTATCTCTTTATTCTTCTGGCCAACACCAGCAGTTCCATTAATCTGTGCGCTACTTGTCCCCGCTGCTGTTCGCTCTGGGCTCCCAACGATGACAGCAGCAGTTGCCATTGCCATTGCTGGGCAAGGAATGGCACTTTCTTCCGATTATATCGTACAGGTTGCACCAAGTTTATCTGCTGCAGCTGCAGGTATAGAAACGTCGCTTGTTGCCGATAAAGCGATGGTGCTTTCGCTTATCACTGGAGGAGTTGCGATTGCATTAGCGTATATATTCTACCGAAAGTCGATCCGTGCAAAAGACGATAAACGTAACGAATTGGAGCTGCAAACATTACAATCAGCGGATGAATCAACCAATAAAGCGAAGACATTACATTTATCGACGTGGAGTAAACTTTTTGCGATTTTTGTTCCCCTATCCCTTCTAATCGTCGTCATTTATATGATGTATAGCAAATTATTTTCTGGTAGTAGTGATTTAGTTGGGGGAGACGGTGCAGCGTTGGTTGGTGGCGTTGCAGTCATCCTATTATTACTCTCGACAGTTGCCTTTGGAAAGCATTACGCATTGGATTATATTAGTAATCATATAACGGAAGGGTTTGTATTTGCTTTTAAAGCGATGGGACCAGTCATTCTGATAGCAGGTTTCTTCTTTCTGGGAAGTCCCGATTTCTCTGGGAAAATATTGGGTGTAGAGCAGGGTCCTGCATTATTATTTGAACTTGTCCAATCTACCCAATCATTCCTACCTCAGAGTGCACTGCTAGCAGGGGTTAGTATATTGGTAATTGGTATCATCACGGGTCTGGATGGTTCAGGGTTCTCTGGATTACCTTTAACAGGGGCACTTGCTGCATCATTTACAAACAACTCAATCGATACGGAAACCCTTGCAGCAATCGGTCAAATGGGTGCGGTATGGACGGGTGGTGGAACCATTGTTGCCTGGTCATCATTAATTGCAATTGCGGGATTTTGTGGTATATCGGTAATGGATCTCGTCCGAAAAAACTTTTGGCCGGTAATTATTGGGTTATTTGTTTCAACATTGGTTGCTATCTTTTTATTGTAAAAGCAGAATTTTAGTTTAACTAAGAGCCATTTGTTATAATTTGAATAGTAAGAGTAAATTGGCGCATTTCAGTGAGGAATGATTGCTCGCTGAAATGTTAGCTTAACACGGGGATGTACTTTAACGGAAAGGGTGGTATTGTGAAGGCATTTGTACTAGAATATGGGGAATTAAAAATAAAAGAAATGGAAGCACCTGTAGCAGGAAAAGGGGAAGTCGTTGTTGCACTACGTGTTGCTGGGCTGAATCGACGCGATTTATACATACCGAATAGAATGGGGAGTGACAAAGAGGCATTAATCCTTGGTTCAGATGGTGCAGGGATAGTAGAAGCCATTGGCGAAGGTTTGAAACGCTTTAAAATTGGTGATGAAGTAATAATAAATCCTTCCTTACGTTGGTTTGATAATAGTGATGCACCACCGGCAGCGTTTGATTTACTTGGAATGCCTGATCATGGAACGTTCGCTGAGAAAATTGCCTTATCAGAGGAACAACTAGAGAAAAAACCAGCAAGTCTTTCGTGGGAGGAAGCAGGGGTACTAGCATTATCTGGTTTAACAGGTTATCGTGCATTATTTACGAAGGGTCAGTTAAAAGAGGGGGATACCGTCTTTATTCCTGGTGCAGGAAGCGGTGTTGCAACATACCTTATTGCATTTGCAAAGAATGTAGGTGCAAAGGTAATTGTTACCTCGAGAAGCGAAGAAAAGCGGAAATTAGCGAAAGCGTTAGGTGCAGATGTTACACTTGATACGAATAGTGACTGGCAGAAGGAATTAGCAAATGAAATGATTGATTTGGTGATTGAAAGTGTTGGACGTGCTACCTTTAATCGATCGCTTGGAGTATTGAAAAAAGGTGGACGTATTGTTGCATTTGGTGCAACGACAGAAGATACGATTGATTTTGATTTACGTCACTTTTTTTATGGCCAATATCAACTGTTCGGAACAACTATGGGAAGTAGGGATGAACTTCGTGCATTGCTAATTCACATTGAAAAATATAATCTGCATCCCGTAATTGATCGGACATATACGCTAGAACAGGCGCAGCAGGCTTTTGACTTTTTAATAGATGGAAAACAATTTGGGAAGATTGCAATACAGATCGAAAGCTAAGAATAAAGGGGGAAGCGGTCGTTGAATGAAGTACATGTTTAGGAAATCGCAGCAAATCGATGCAATTCTCTTTTTATTTCACAGGAAATCAGTTAGGGATATTTTTAAGAGCAACCAAGTTTTCTAATGTCTTATTTACAAATAATTGTAGTCTTGCTTCAATACTTCTAACTGAAGCAAGACAGCCTTTTACTTGTGAGCCAACTGTCATGTTCGCTTTACAGTCTTCATCCTTTTGCCTTAAAAATCAAAGCACCAATAACACCGAATATAATTGCTGCTGATATCCCTGAACTTGTTACTTCAAACATTCCCGTGATTACACCGATAATTCCGTGTTTTTCTGCTTCAGCCATTGCGCCGTGCACCAATGAGTTACCGAAGCTTGTAATTGGAACAGTCGCACCAGCACCAGCAAAATCAATTAAAGGTTCATAAAGACCAAGTCCATCTAGTATTGCTCCTGCAACAACTAAAGTTGTCAATGTATGGGCAGGAGAGAGTTTAAATACGTCGAACATAATTTGCCCAATGACACAAATAAGGCCACCGATTACAAACGCCCAAAAGAAAATCATTTTCTATCACGTCCTGATTCTATGGAAACTGCATGTGCAATACATGGGATTGGATCTTTTTGATAAATGCTTAGTGGAGAGTGAAGTGCACCAGTTGCAACAACGAGTATCCGGTCAAATTCACCTTGCTTCAGTCGATTTAAAAAATGACCGTAAGTAACAACGGCAGAACATGCCGGACCACTTGCACCAGCAAGAACGGCCTGATCCTCTCGGTAAATTGTCAAACCACAATCAACATATTTTTCCTCGGGAATGTCAATACCATGTTTATGCAATAGATCTAATGAAACCTCTCTGCCAATTTGTGCTAAATCTCCGGTAATAATTAAATCATAATACGTATGGTCTATATTTCTTTCCTTTAAATGGGCTTCTATGGTTTCAACAGCAGCAGGGGCCATCGCACCACCCATATTAAATGGATCTGTCATGCCCATATCCACTATTTTCCCAATTGTTGCTGATGTTATCACTGGACCTTCACCTTCTTTACCTACGAGTGCACAACCTGCTCCAGTCACAGTCCATTGTGCAGTCGGTGGCTTTTGTCCACCGTATTCTGTTGGGTAACGAAATTGTCTTTCTGCTGATGCGTTATGGCTCGATACCCCACTCAGAATATGATTTGCACCACCAGCATTAATGATGGCCGCAGAAAGTGCTAAGCTTTCCATTGATGTAGCGCATGCGCTAAATAATCCGAAATAGGGTGTACCTAATGTATTCGCTGCAAAGCTTGTTGGGGTAATTTGATTAATTAAATCACCTCCGATAAAAAACTGAACCTGTTCTTTTTCAATATTGCTTTTTTTAATTGCAATTTGGCAGGCTTCCTCCATTAATGCTTGCTGTGCCTTTTCAAAGGATGCTTGTTTTAACCAAATGTTATCATGTAATAAATCAAAATCATTTGGGATCATTCCATTTGCCTCAAAAGGACCACCAACAGTACCAGTAGCTAGGATAACTGGTTTATTGTCAAAGACCCATGTTTGATGTCCAATTAGCACTAGAAACCACCCCATTCAAGTATAATTGTTTTAATCAATGCGACGATAAATGCAGAAAACACTCCATAGACAATAACAGGTCCTGCGATTTTAAAGATATTTCCACCGACACCCAAAATGAATCCTTCTGTTTTATGTTCAATTGCAGCAGAAATGACAGCATTTCCGAAGCCGGTTACTGGTACAGCAGATCCTGCCCCAGCAAATTGGCCAATCCGATCATAAACACCGAATCCGGTTAATAGCATCGTTAAAAAGATCAATGTAGCTGTGGTCGGATTTCCAGCCGTTTGTTCAGTAAAATTAAAGTAATAAATATAAAAGGTGGAAATAAGCTGACCAATAAGACAAATGAATCCACCTACTAAGAATGCTTTCAAGCAGTTTTTTAACAGTGGCCGCTTTACTTCCCGTTGTTGTTGAAACGCTTGATACTTCAGTGCATCAGGTGGTAATTTTTTCTTCTTTTTATCTGTCATATTTCCATCACTCTTTTCATTTATTTCTGAATCGAAATTTATTCTCTAGAAACTTTTGTTTCGTAATTGTATTTAATCATTTATGTCTGTTCCTTCGACAACTTGATAATTTCTTTAAGTCCTTTATCAAGTTTATCCTCAGTAAAATGGTCTGCTTGGATCTCTTCTTCTAATTTTTCAAGCTCAAGGAAAATTTTTAAGTCTGTCGAAAATTCCACATCCAGTTTAGGAAATGAATCTTTCAATTCCTTCTCCATTTTTTTCCTTAAAGATTTTAGTGTGAATCGTTCACTGTGGTTAACTTTAACAGCAACTACAATGGTCTCAGAATTATTAACTGCTTTAATTGCTGAAATTTCTTCATGTTTATTTATCATTTCCTTTGCATCAGCAGAAGGTTGTTGGTCTATTAGCTTATTACTTCCTGTTATTGGAGTATCTTGTTTATTCTGATCTGTATTAGAATCGGTTCCGCAACCGAATAATAGAAAGAATAGACTCACTGTTATGATGGCTTTTTTTCGATTCATGAAGTTCACTCATTTCTAATAACCGAGTAGGTTTGTTGTCATCTTATTAAGTTGCAGGTAATGCTTTGTATTATGTAGGAAGCTGAAGTTCCAGCTTCCAATGATTATTGTTTATATTGTGGTTCCTCTTGTTCAATTTGCTGTATTCTTGGTTCAACGGTTTGTAAAACTGACATTGTTTGTTGAGCTGCATCTTGATACATTTGTTTCGCTTGTTTGTTATCCGTTTCTAGTGCGAATTGTTCAAAGCTTGCCTGGACACTTTTTAGTCCGGCAATCGTTTGCTTCACCTGAGTTGCTACTGTCATGAAAAAACCTCCCTAAATTTTAACGTCACTATTAAGGTTTGATATTTCGCTCTAAGTTATGCGGTTAATTTTTTTCCTATATCTTCCTTTCGTTATATATTAAGCCATAATAACAATAATACGCTCCATTGTGGAAAGCAAAGTGTATATTCAGAGTGGATGGATAGATGTACTTATGTAGTAAAAAAGCACATTCAATGAATGTGCTTTTTGGGGCATTATCTTTTATTTAATTTTTGGTCCTTTACATAGCTACTTACATCCATCCGAACGGTATTCTGGTATTTGCGGATCATTTGTTCAGTCCATGTATCTGTTCTCGTATTACTCGTGCGATGTTGGTAATAGTTTTGAAGCTCTATATCATAAGCAGAAATTGCAGTTTGTTGCGATTCAAATGATTGATATTTGTTTTCATGATAAACAGCTTCGAAAGGTAGACGTGGTTTTAATTCTGGTCGATGGGCAGGAGTGCCTACTGCCATCCCAAAAAGTGGTATGACATATTTAGGGAGCCTTAATAACTCACTTACATGGTAAATATCATTTCTAAGACTACCAAGGAAGCAAATTCCGAGCCCCATTGACTCTGCTGCAATTGCTAAATTTTGTGCGGAAAGTGCCGCGTCGATAGTTGTAACAATAAATTGTTCCGTGCTCTCCAACGTTTCCTGCATTTGAACTTGCTCTTCGCGTGTAGCAAGTTGTGAGATGCGATGTAGATCGCCGCAAAATACGAATAAATGACCATTATTTTCAACATATGGTTGACCGGATACTTTTCTTAGTTCTTCCTTCAAAAAGGGATCTGTCACACCAATAATTGTATATGCCATCACATTACTAGATGAAGATGCTTGTTGTGCGGCTTGGATTAGTGTATGTATTTGTTCTTCAGTTAATTTATCATCTGTAAATTTACGGATGGAACGATGATTTAATATCGTTTCAATGGTATGATTCATTACAATAAATCCTCCTTGTAACAGTTATGTAAATACCTCATTCTATTTAATTTTAGTAAAAAATAAAGCTACAATAATAATTATACAGGAGTATAATAAGTTAATGTTGTAATGCGTATCAATTCCAATTTCTTTTTGATACACTCTAGATATATTCATCACTTTCATTGGCAAATAGGAAAGTAAAAATGATAGGAGGATTTTATGAAGACATTTAAGCTTAAGATGCTAACTATTATTACCCAAGAAAATGGAAATATAGTACAAAATAATATACCATTGTTAAATGGTCTCATTATTAATCGGGAAGATGATACGAATCGTTGGTTAATCGAAGCCTATATAAAAAAAACAAACGAAGCCTATTTTAATCAGCTTCTAGAAGACAAAAAAGAAATCATGCTACAAGTGAAAATTACGAAGGAAAGCAATGAGCCAGCAACATTTATTACATCAATCCTTAGTGTAAATGAAATCGGGGAAAATATAAATGTACTATTTACCGGAACAATTGTTGAACGTAAAGAATCGATATTAAAGGAATTAACTGATTTATTAGAAGCGGGTTATCGTGACAAGGACTAATTAGAGGAATTTGATAAAATAGTAATAAAAAATTTGTAATAATGTTAGCATTGGATACGAAAGTCAATTAGAAAAGTAAAACGAAATACGTAGGAGTAAGACTAATGAAATATATTCACTTTCATCATCAATGGTTAAATAAACGAACACCAGCACAATTATTACTATTATTTTATTTATTATCAATAATTATTTCAACAGCAGCGCTTTCATTACCGATTGCATATCAAGACGGAGTTGAAGTTGAATTTATTGATATCTTGTTTACTGCTGTAAGTGCAATTAGTGTAACAGGTCTTAGTACCATTTCCATTGTCGATACTTTGAGTACGACTGGTATCATTATTTTGGATATTATTTTGCATTTTGGAACGATTGGAATTATGGCTTCAGGTACATTTATCTGGTTATTAATCGGGAAGAAAATTGGACTACGTGAACGCCGTTTAATTATGACGGATCAAAACCAAACGAGTTTTCAAGGAATGGTCCGATTAACGAAACAGATTGTGCTCATATTATTAGTTATAGAAGTTATTGCCTTTCTTATTTTAGGAACATATCTTTTAAACTACTATCCGACAGCAAAAGAAGCATATTTTCATGGATTTTTTGGAACGATTAGTGCATTATCAAATGCAGGATTTGATATAACCGGCGCATCATTATTACCGTATAGCCATGACTATTTTGTCCAATTCATTATTATGTTGTTGATCATTTTTGGCGCAATTGGATTTCCTGTATTGATTGAAGTAAAGGAGTACTTATTTGCTAGGTATGAAAAAAGGAGGGCACTCCGTTTTAGTTTATTTACCAAAGTAACGACAACTACCTTTTTTATTTTAATTTTTGCAGGTGCATGTATCATTTGGTTACTTGATAGCAATGATTTCTTTGCTGGTAAGTCATGGCATGAGGCGTTGTTCTATGCGTTATTCCAATCTGTGACAACAAGAAGCGGGGGCATGTCAACAATGGACATAAACCTGCTATCGGAAGAAAATCATTTGTTTATTTCATTCCTAATGTTTATTGGTGCATCGCCAAGCAGTGCAGGGGGAGGAATTCGAACCACAACATTTGCATTAGTTCTTATTTTTATCTTTACTTATGCTCGTGGAGGAGGAAGTATTCGCCTGTTTAAAAGGGAAGTATATGAAGAAGATTTGTTAAAAGCTGTTATGGTAACACTTGTTGCATCGGCAATGGTACTTGTATCTGTACTACTCATCTCTTCCCTAGAGCCGTTCTCATTAATGCAGGTGATATTTGAAGTAACGTCTGCCTTTGGTACGGTTGGTCTTTCATTAGGCATTACAAGTGATTTAAGTAATGCTAGTAAAATACTGCTTATGTTACTGATGTTTATTGGTAGGCTTGGCCTCTTCACCTTCATTCTGATGTTTAGAAAGAATAAACAGGGCGGGGAATTCCATTATCCGAAAGAGAAAATCATTATCGGCTAAAAAAATGATAACCTGTGCTCTTAGATAGCAGCACAGGTTATTCCATTAGCAGTAAAATGCTGCTCCTACAATGATTAAAAGAATAAAAAGCACCACAATCAACGCGAAATTGTTTCCATATCCGCCACCACATTCATATGCGGGACTTTGATATCCGCCGCAGCCGAATCCACCATAGCCAAAACCCATGCTCTTTCACCTCCTGAACGTTACTTTATACTATATGTTTAATCACTCAAGGTGTATGGACGTTTGCACTAGTTAATAAGAAATGCAACGACAAAATGGAGTGAATTCAATTGGAATTGCATAAATGGAGATTTACTTACAAAAGATTAAGAATATGTTAAAATGGAAAGGAAAAGTGGTATAAAAATGTAATGTTAATTGTTGATAGAATGAAAGGGGTGCTTGTTCATGGAAATCGCTTTTGGAATCGTTTGCTTTGCAATTCTTGCACTAAACATCGGATTTTTTGTTTTTGATAATGAATAGAAACAAAAGCGCAAGCACCCGTTAAGCGACGTACGAAGGCGAATGAAGTCTCGCTAGGAGCAAGGGCGCTGGAGCTGGCTGAAAATAAGCGGAATTTTATGATTTCCTAAGTTACAAAGAGAAGGGGCAACAATATGCTGCCCCTTCATCAAATCCTTCGTTTTCAGTTTGTTAATTCCCATTCACTAAACGGATAAATAATAATTTCAGATTTACCAATAATCTCTTCTTCCTCGATAAAACCAAGACCATTTCGGCTATCCATGCTAATCGCACGATTATCTCCCATAACAAAGTAATTATCCTTTGGAACCGTAATTGGACCAAAATTTCCAGTTTGCATGATCGCATCATTTGTGATGAAAGTCTGTTTATATGGATCCCCATCGATTAGAAGTTCTCCGGCAATAATTTCTATCTGTTCACCTGGTAATCCAATTACTCTTTTTACATAGTTTTTATTTGGCCTTTGTATGATAATAATGTCACCTCTATCAGGTTCATTTATTAAATAGACAAATTTATTAAAGATTACTCGTTCCCCATCTTCAAGTGTAGGATCCATACTTTCACCTTCAACAATAGAAGTAGCAAAAATAAAGGTACGTAATAATAGTGCTATAATGATTGCAATTACAATTGCTTTTCCCCACTCTAGCCATTCATTTTTTTCTTTCGATTTAGTCAATGAGGACATTCCTTCCTTAGAAAACTTGGTTGCACTTATGTAGTAATAAAGTCATTATACTTTATTATCTACCATAAAACTTTCAATTATATAGTAGCATAATGTACATTACTATTCGAATATGAACCTTTGCTTTTCACTATCCATTATAACAGATTTTCATTATTATAACTTGTCAAGGACTAATTGCCTATGTTAATGTATATACAACTGTGACGGGAGGTCTTATTAAATAAAATGAATATGAATAAGGAACTTCAACAACGAATTGAATGCTTGCGCTACAAAATGGTAAAGATAGCAGCGAGTAAAGGATTAACGGATATTGAATCGGTTAAAATCAGTCAGGAATTAGATCATGTATTAAATCACTATGAAAAAGTAAAGGGACAAAATGATAATCATAATATGTAAACCTCTTTTCGGTATACCTTCCATCATTTACTCCCAAGCTTCCATTGCTATTATCCTGCATTTACTTACTATGATAAAGTAATCTTTTCTAATGTAATACTTCCTTCAAATTTAGTTACTTAATATATTTCCAGAATATTCTACTTGCTCAACGTAGGGTTTTGTCGCCTAATATGCCGAATTTCGATAAAATAAACATATTTCTATCAATTGTGACAAAAATTTAATAAAATGTTCAAATAATTTAGATATAATATGCCGAAAATAGGGTATACTAAGAGTAGTACATGATAAGGGGTGTAAATACAAAATGAGACCTAGAGCATTGAATTTTGATCAACTTGTAAAACAAAACAAACAAGAACTTTTAGAAGATGAAAAAAAAATAACACAAATAGAATTACGTTTAGAAAAGAAACATAGAGATTTGGTAAGTTCTGGATCCAAGGAATTAAAATAATTGGATAATTAGCAGTTCGTCCGATTGTAAATATGATAAAGCAATAAGAAGCGGAAGCTACAGGTCATCCCTGTCGCTTCCAATTTTTGTTTGCTTAGGAAACTATAAAATTGGATGCTGTGGAAAACTTAATTACCGAGAACAGCCACGTTCAGCATCAGCGCTAAAGCTGTAGCGAGACTTCCCTAACCTCCGTACACAGCTCAAACGGGCGCTTGCACTTTTGTTCTTTTTTTGATTAAAAAGTGTTCAGTGTATATTTTCCATTTGAAACGTTGAGAATGCAGTTAAGGAGAGAATAATGAAAAGGGAAGGGTGTTGACTGTGCTGGCTATTTCTAACTGGATCAATGGTTTTCTTGAAATATTTGAAATAAAAACAAGTCATTTCTATTTCATCTTGGTATTGATCGCAATATTAACTAGTTATATGATTATGAAACCAGTGATAACTTGGATTGTTTCATTCAAGTCAACGAAGCTTCTAACGTATTTAATGAGTAGTTTGGTTGTGATGCTAAGTATATTTATTATGTCTTTATTTGTAGAACAGCCATTTGATATAATTATGTTCAAAACGCTATTACAGGCCATTTCGACTTTTGGAATTGTATTAGCACTGTTTTATACCATCGTGACGGTAATAAAAAAAGCGTAGTAAATAAAAAGGCGCCTTTCGCATCATATATAGCCATTGGTTTATCATGAATACAGTATTATTTCATTATGTAAATCAATATTGCTAATCTTTGTAGTAAAGTAAAACTTAGGCTATCACCTAAAGATTTGGATTAGCCTAAGTTTTATATTTGAATGATATTCAGTTTAATATCGCTTGGATTTTGTTGGTGGCCATTCCATTTTTCCTAAAGAGGAAGGGGTATAGTAAGAAGAGGTATACCGTTGTTGCTTTATCCGTTGCTTCTTTTCAGGCTTCCAATTAATGTATTCATAGACAATACTTTTTGCTTTTGATAGCGACATTTTCGTAGGTGGATTCCGATAATTTTGATCAAGGGAACCTAGATGTTCAAGTTCTTTGAAGTCCTGTTTAGTAGGTGGGATATGAAAATAATAATCCGCTACCTTAACAAGAAGAGTGGAGTGTTGATTACTGAACTTTGGATGATCTGAAAAATGAAGACCTATCTTATTTGCACGCTTTTCCTTAATTAATTTATTAATCGTTTCTTTCTTAATGAAATATAAATGCTTTGGCTCTGGGGCCGTTTTTGCGTGACGATTGATTGTAAACAATGCTTGAGCTAAATCATGTATTGGAATCGTTTCTGACAAACTGAATTCCTCCTTCCAATCTAAATATAATCACTATCTCTATCGTATCGCAAAGCTTGTCCTAGCGCAAGAGAAAGCGGAAGCAATTCATTAATAAATGTGCAAATCTGATATTTGGAGCTGGACATGGATTCTATTGTCAAGAGAATTAAGGCAGGAAAATTTTGATACTCCTATCTTTGAAAAAAACGAACGGGTAAGATGATTCCCGTTCGTTGCAATTGCGCATTATTGAACTACTTTCTTCAAGTCCTCTACAATTAAGTCAACGGATCCTGCATCAGTACCATTATAATTCTTAATAACTTCCCCTTCAGGGCTAACCAAGAAAAACAGGGTACCATGGATTACTTGGTCCTCTCCCGTTGGTGGTGGCGCAACAATGTTTTTGAATGATGTAATGGAGAATTCCTTTATGGTCTCGAAGTCATAGCCCGTGAGGAAGGACCAATTTGAAAAATCAGCATCATAGCCTTGGCCATAATTTTTCAACACTTCAGGACTATCTATTTCTGGATCAATGCTAAACGATACTAATTGTGCATCAATTTCCTCTTCAGCAAGTCTATCTTGTAATGTAGCCATATTGTAGGTCATTGGCAAACAGACGCTAGTACAGTTTGTGAAGATAAAATCTGCTACCCACCAATTTCCCTCAAGGTCATTTAGACCTAGTGTTTCATTGTCTTGTGTAGTAAATTCAAAATGATCGATTTCCTCGGACATGTTTGTATCAATTGCATATCCACCACATGCAGCGAGAAACAGAAAAACAAATAAGATGAATAATTTCAAATAATTCAACTTTACCTTCCTTTCTCGATTGTATATTAGAAGCAAGCTTGAATTCATTATATCATTGCAATGCATATTAATTTAATATTTCTAATCCATTATGTGAAGTCTTTATGACAAAAGCGTCTATATTATCATCCTATCCTTAATTATATGTACGAAATGTTATCGGAATGTATACTAGTTAAGTTATGGAATCACTGGCAATTGTCGTTCAACGTCTCCTCTGCTCGAAACGATTCATTTAGGTAATATGGAAGTGGGCATATTTCATAATAAATCCCCTTTTTAGAATATCATTTATTTGTGCCTATATCCTAGAAAGGGGAAGAGTCTATATTAGTTGCTATGTGCAAAGGGAACTTACATTTGGTTTTCTAGACGTTTTGCTGAAGTGTATACACATGGAGTTCCGGCTTACAAAAGAACCGGTATGGGAGACGTGTTGTGCCAATCCCGCTATTTACATAAACAGTAAGCTTGTCATTATTTAATGAATATTTTCCTCGGACAAATTTCTCAGCGTATGCAGGTGTATACAGATGTCCAATGAATGGGAAGCGGATCTGTCCGCCATGACTATGCCCAGATAATTGGATATCAACTGGATACTGAACGGTAGTATCAGCATAATCCGGTTCATGTGCTAATAAAATTGTGAATAATTCTGGATTAGCGGATTGTAATGCTTGTTGTAAATTGGGGTCTCCGAGCATTACATCGTCAATACCAGCGATAATGATTCGATCATTATCCTTATTGATTGCTGTATGACTATTTTTCAATAGTGTAAAACCAGCCCGTTCCATTACATCATTAATAATGTCTGTTCCATATCCACCGTGATCGTGATTTCCGTAAATCCAATATTTGCCGTATCTAGCAGTAATCGTCGATAGTGCCTCAATTAAATTTGGGTACCAATCGTATTGATTTGGTTCATCTACAAGATCTCCAGTAAAAACGACAAGATCAGGCTTGAGGGTATTGATTTTTTTCATGAGTGCATTTATTTCTTCCATTGAATAATGGAAACCTGCATGTGTATCTGAAAACTGAACGATTCTAAAGTTATTAAACGCTGTGGCAATTTTATTTGAATAAATGGTCTCTTTTTGTATATGCAGCATCCTAGGTTCGATATCTCTAGCGTAATAATACGTTCCACTACTGAGACTAGCTAGTCCAACTATACTTCCAAGTCCCTTTTTTATAAAGGTACGTCGATTCATATTGCATGTCAAACCTTTCTAATAAGAAAAATATCATAACAAAATTATAGCATGGAAGCGGGGCAAATAGTGATTATCATCAAGAAAATAGTAATTTAAATTATCGGTATATTCGTTGACTTTGCATAAAACTAAGATTAATATTAAAGTAATGTAAATAAAATAGCGGTAATCATCCATGTTGAAGCGAAAGTGAGCAATAAAAAGAAAAACATCAGGAATTTAATCCTGATGAAATGTTTAATGAAATGTATTACAATATGCAAGCTTTTCATGGACTTATCAATGATTCAAACATATAAATAAAGTAGACGATCTTGGTGCAAATGTAATTTAATCGCAAGAATCGCAGTTTTTATGAATCGTTGAATGGATTCCTTCCATTTGGATCGTGCAATGTGAGATGTTGAAATGATGATGAATCAGTTCATTCGCTTGCTGGAGTAAATCATCACGATTAATTGACTCATTTACGATTAAATGGCAGCTCAATGTTGGGAATTCAGAGGTAATTGACCATACATGCAGGTCATGTACATCCTCAATACCATCCATTTTAGAAAGTGATTCTTTAATGGCTGTGACATTAATATTCTCTGGTTTTCCCTCCATCAAGATGTTCAGCGAATCTTTCGTAATTCTAAAACCTGAGAATATGATAAGTATCGCTACAACCACACTTGCAATTGGATCGGCAATATTCCAACCAAATAACAAGATTAGACTACCAGCAATAATTGCGCCAACCGATCCTAATAAATCACCGAATACATGCAGTAATGCGCTTCTTAGATTTAAGTTTTCTTTAGAATTCCCGCGCATTAGTAACCAAGCAACGACGATATTAATAATAAGACCGATGATAGCGATAATCATCATACTTCCATTTACGGTAGGAGGTTCTACAAATCGTTGGATTGCTTCAAAGAATATAAAGATTGCGATTAGAATGAGCGCTGCCCCATTTATAAAGGCGGCGATAATTTCAAATCGTCTGTATCCATAGGTTTTATCCATTGTCGCTTTTCTCTCACCAATTTTAAATGCCACAAGGCTAAGTCCCATTGCAGCGGCATCACTTAACATATGGCCAGCATCTGAAATCAATGCTAGGCTATTCGTTACGATACCGCCAATCGCTTCGATTATCATAAATAAGAAGATAATGATAAAGCTAAAGAAAAGGACTCTTATATTACTTGTGTGGTGATGATGGTGTCCAATGCTATGATCATCGTGATGGTTTCCCATTTGCAACCCTCCTAATTCGTATGTTTAATATGTTCAATGGTTTGATCTAATAAGTTCATAACATGATCGTCATCGAGCGAATAATAATTCGTTGTCTTTTCTTTTCTGTTTTTCACCAAACGTAACTGTTTTAAATATTTTAATTGATGGGAAATGGTTGACTGATTCATTTCAAGTTGATTTGCAATTTCATTTACCGAGCATTCCTTGTAAAATAACAAATGTAAAATCTTAATCCTTGTTGGATCTGACAATGCCTTAAATACTTGGGAAGACTGCTCAATTAACTCATTTTCAATTGAATGATAGGGCAAGGTGTACACTCCAATACAATATGATCATATGCTCATATTGTAAAATATGTGACAGGAAATAGCAAGAATTTGTTTACGAAAGAAGTCCATCTAAGATGTTACTTCGAATTATCTATGATAAACTTATAAAGTAATAATCTCATGGAGCGAGAGTAGAAAAGTGAGAATGAAAGCGTTGGCGTCCGTCTAGCTACAGCTTTATCATTAGGGCTGGCCGTGATACGTATCTTCATGAGTGTAACCCTGTTTTCTAAACACAGGAATTGTAAATAGACAAATTTTGTACTTTCTTATTCAATAAAAAAGGGGCGTTAGTTATGAGTATGACACAAGACAGGCAACTAGTTGATATAGCGGTTGCTGAATTAATGATATCCTCCGAGAAAGTTGCCCATGTACAGTTAAATAATCCGTTAGAACATGCATTATTAGTATTAGTTAAGTCTGGATATTCAGCTGTTCCAGTATTAGATGCTTCCTATAAATTAGCGGGTGTAATTGGCAAAACGGTAATCTTAAATCAAATACTTGGTCTAGAACGTTTTGAAATAGAAAAACTTTCGGAAATGCGTGTAGAGGAAATCATGGACCATGATGTAACAACATTATCGAAGGAGAATAACTTATTAGATGGTCTAAATGCGATTATTGATAATAATTTTATTTGTGTTGTCGATGATGAAGGGTATTTCGATGGTATTCTAACAAGAAGAGCAATCTTAAAACAATTAAAGAAGGAAATATATTCATCTAAACAATATTTAAAATAAAATCAGATTGGGTTTCTTCCTAGATTCTTCCGTATAAATTCGGTGCGTTCGGTGAAACTACATGTGAATGTTTTCTAATGTAGAGGAGGAAATGCTTATGGCACGTATTGGAGTTGAAGAAACACTTTCAGATGTAAAAGCAGCATTAGTCGAACTTGGTCATGAGGTTGTGGATTTGCGGTCTGAAGCAGATGTAGCAGGCTGTGATTGTTGCGTTATCTCTGGGCAAGATAAGGATGTAATGGGAATATCTAATGTAGTTATAGAAGGACCAGTAATAAATGCACATGGCTATAATGCGTTAGATGTATGTGAAATGGTAAATCAACGATTAAGCTAAGGAATTACTTTAAATGTTCATGTTTTCTAAAAAGCAAACAGACTTTGTTCGAAAATCTGTTTGCTTTTTTGTGTTGGAAGTTAAGAAACTATAAAATATTTCTTACTACATAATTGCAACCAAGTTTTCTAATGTAACAGGAGTAAGATTAGAACATATATTGTGAGTGGGCAAGAAACATGATGTTGTAATTAAGGGGGGCTTCCTATCAAATTAAGAGAACCATTACCTGAACTGACTGGGGCTACAACTTGGCTTAATAGTTATGCATTAAATAGGCAAGAATTAATTGGCGAAAAGCCTTTACTCGTACATTTCTGGTCGATTAGCTGCCATCTCTGTAAAAAAGCAATGCCACATGTGAACGAGCTAAAGGATGCATATCAAGACCACTTAAATGTAATTGCAGTTCACATGCCACTGTCTAAACAAGATATGAATATAGAAGAGATTACAAGAATTGCGCATGCACATCATATGACACAGCCAATTTTTATTGATAATGACTCATACTTATCTACTCAATTTCGAACACGTTTTGTGCCGACCTATTATGTATTTGATCGAAATGGCGAGCTTAGACATTATCAAACTGATGGAAAAATGAGTACGATAATAAATCGGATAAATCGGATCCTCGATAAGTAAGCAATCGGTAAAAAATACCCTTGCAATTAATTGCAAGGGTATTTTCCTGTGCGGTATTTTAAGTAAACTAGGATGTCACTTAGTCTCAATATTCATGTCGAAAAGATAATTTGAAAAATTATGCGAAATATATGGAAATTTATTTCGGAAACCGTTATATTAGTAATTACGGGAATTAACATCTAAGGGGGGGGAACAATTTGAAAACGTTTAAACGGTTACAAGGTTTTTACTGGCCATACAAGAAATATTTACTTTGGTCTTTATTCTTCTTATTATTTGTAACGACAATTACGATAGTGTATCCCATTATATTGCAGATAACGATTGACGAAGTTGTGGCGAAAGACAGGTATTCTTTAATTCCTTATATTTGTAGCATATTCTTTATACTAATGATTATGAAAGGCTTATCTACCTTTGCTTTTCAATATCTAGGTGATTTATTTGGGATGACCTCTGTTTATAAATTACGTGGATCGATTTATGATAAACTTCAAGCGTTATCATTCCGGTATTATGATAATGCAAAAACAGGGGATATTATGTCGCGCCTAACAGCAGATGTAGAAGGGTTTCGTTTCTTCTTATCTGCTGGGATTGCGGAATTAATTCGAACAATCTTATTAATTGTAATTAGTCTTGGTGTTATGTTTTACTATTCAGTCCCATTAGCGATTGTCACGATGGCTGCAATGCCTTTTCTAATTGTTGTCGTTTACCGATTTGATAAGCGTGTACATCCAGCGTTTCGAAAAATAAGAAAGTCAATGGGTGTATTAAATACAAGAATCCAAGAAAATATTAGTGGAATCAATACGGTTAAATCTTTGTCCAGAGAAGATTTCGAGGTAGAGAGATTTTCCACAAGCAATGACGAATATCGCAATAACTATATCGATACATCAAAGCTATGGGCGAAGTACTTCCCGCTTATGGAATTTATCGGCAATATTTGTGTTATTGCATTACTCGGTTATGGTGGTTATTTAGTAATCGATGGTGGGCTTGCACTAGGAGAATTAGTAGCTTTCTTTAGTCTAGTATGGTATATCCTTGATCCATTAATGAATCTAGGGTTCATCATTAATCAGTTTTCACAGGCAAAGGCATCTGGTGAACGATTAATCGAAATACTTGATGCAAAAGAAGATATTGTAGAAAAAGAAGATGCAGTAGATGTACCGATAAAAGGTCATATTACATTTAAGGATGTAACCTTAACCTATGTTAAAGATGATGATTCCGCACTGAAAAACATTAGTTTCGATGCACCGCCAGGGAAAATTATCGGCTTAATAGGGGCCACTGGATCAGGAAAGACGAGTATAACGCAATTAATCACACGATTTTATGAGCCGGAAGATGGAGAGGTCTATGTTGATGGTCGCCCTGTTTCCGATTATAGGCTTAAAACTCTACGTAAGCATATTGGTTTTGTCCTGCAAGAACCGTTTTTATTTTCAACAACAATAAGAGAAAATATTGCTTACGGTAATCCGAATGTAACGAATGAACAAATCATTGATGCAGCAAAAAGAGCGCAAGCACATGACTTTATCATGGAGATGCCAAAAGGATACGATACAATGCTAGGAGAACGTGGAATGGGACTCTCTGGCGGACAAAAGCAGCGGATAGCAATTGCACGGGCTATCTGTATTAATCCAAGTATCCTAATTCTAGATGATGCAACATCCGCAGTTGATATGGAAACAGAATTTAAAATCCAGCATGCACTTCGAGAAGTGATGCAGGGGAGAACATCCTTTATTATCGCTCATCGAATTTCTTCACTTAAGCATGCAGATGAAATCTTAGTGCTGGATGATGGGAAAATTGTTGAGCGTGGAACACATGATTATTTGCTGCAAAATAACGGTCCATATGAACGGATTTATAATATCCAATATCAAGACAAAGAAGCGGTTATGAATACAGCAAATTAATTAGGAGGTGACTGGTACAATGGCAGAAGCAACAGATAGGAAAAAAGAAAACAGGCATTTAAAACGATTTTATTATACCGTAGATCAAGCAATCGATAAACCATTTAACTGGAAGCAAATGCTACGTTTACTGCAATATGTTAAACCATATGGGAAGACATACCTCCCTGCGGCTTTGATTGCAATGTTACTTTCCACCATTATTCGTTTAACCGTACCAATACTTATTGGTAAAGTGGCAGTTGATGTTGCAATCATGAATCAAGATATTACGATGTTAAATTATCTTGTAATTGGGATAGGGGTTCTATACTTATTGAATTATGTTGCGAACGTATTCCGGATTAAATGGGTGAATCAACTGGGTCAAAATGTCATTTTTGATTTAAGGCAGCATTTATTCTCCCATGTTGAGCGCCTGTCACATCGATTCTTTGATAGCAGGTCAGCAGGATCTATTTTAGTCAGAATCTTAAATGATGTAAACTCGTTGCAGGAGCTATTTACGAATGGGATTATCAATTTATTGATGGATTTCGTCACATTAATTGCAATTGTTGTGATTCTATTTGCATTAAGCCCACAACTTGCACTCGCAGTAATTATTGTGATTCCACTAATGTTCCTAATTTCAACAAGATTAAGGAAGATGATTCGGAGAACCTGGCAGGATGTACGTATGCATCAATCACGACTAAATTCTCATTTAAACGAAGGACTTCAGGGCATGAGAATTACCCAATCGTTTACACAGGAAAATGAAAATGCAGAGTTTTTTAATGGTGTAAATCAAGGGTATTTTAATAGCTTTCGAATTGCTTCGAAGCGAAGTGCCATGTTCCGTCCGTTAGTTGATATATGTGATGCAGTTGGAACGATTATCTTAATTGCGTTCGGTTCTTATTTAATCTTAAATGGTACAATTCAGGTAGGTACGTTTGTATCGTTTGCCTTTTTCTTAGGTATGTTCTGGGGACCAATTTCAAGATTAGGACAAATGTATAACCAGCTGCTAATGGCAATGGCGTCTTCTGAGCGTATATTTGAATTTCTAGATGAAGAATCGAATGTAGAAGAGAAACAAAATGCATATGTGTTTACTGATATGAAAGGACATATTGAGTTTGATCATGTCGAATTTTCATATGAGGAAGACAGGATTGCATTGCATGAAATCTCACTGGATATGAAGGAAGGAGAGACGGTTGCACTTGTTGGTCATACCGGTAGTGGAAAGTCGACAATCGCTAACTTAATCAGCCGTTTCTATGATCCTACAAAAGGGTCAGTAAAAATTGATGGTATCGATTTAAAGGATGTCACGTTAGATAGCTTGCGAAGTCAAATAAGTGTGGTTCTACAGGATACATTTATTTTCTCTGGAACCATTATTGAAAATATTCGCTTTGGCAGGCCAAATGCAACCGATGAAGAGGTAATGAAGGCAGCTGAAGTAGTTGGAGCGGATGATTTCATTCAGCGTCTATCGAATGGATATTATACAGAGGTTGAAGAGAGAGGAAATATTTTATCAGCTGGGGAACGCCAATTGCTTTCCTTTGCAAGAGCATTGTTAGCCAATCCAAGAATTATTATTTTGGATGAGGCTACTGCAAGTATTGATACGGAAACAGAGGTAAAGATTCAAGAAGCAATGCGTACCTTGTTAAAGGGAAGAACATCTATTATTATTGCACATCGGTTATCAACGATTCGAGAGTCGGATACGATTTTCGTCTTAGAACAGGGGAATATCATCGAGCAAGGGGATCATGAGCAATTAATGAACCATCAAGGTAAGTATTATGATTTGGTTCAATCACAGTTTCAAATGTTAGATGCGATATAAAATGAGTTGGAAGAGTGCATATCGAAATGGGTATGCACCTTTTCTAGGTAGTTAAGAAAGTATAACGACTATCTGAACGCATAAGTGAGGCCTACAGGATTTAGGTCAGTTCGGTGTTGCGACAGGACGTCGCATTTTTAACCGAACTTGCCCTAAAGGCTGTCACCGAAAGGCTTAGTGACAACCAAGTTTTCTAATAAAAAATATGGTATGATAATGATAAAGTTAGGTAGACATGGGGGTACAAGATGAAAAAGGAATTTGCAGTTATTGGATTAGGCCGCTTTGGCGGAAGTATTTGTAGGGAATTGAGTTTAGAAGGAATGCAAGTACTGGCAATTGATAAAGATGAAGAAAAGGTAAATGAATTTAAAAATATTGCCTCCCATGCGGTTATATTAGACTCAACGGATGAGGATTCTTTAAGAGAAATTGGAATAAGTAATTTTGAACATGTTATCGTCGCAATTGGTGAAAATATACAGGCAAGCATTTTAACGACAGTCATTTTATCTGAATTAGGCGTAAATCGAATTACAGTTAAGGCGCAAAATGATTATCATGAAAAAATACTAAATAAAATTGGCGCCCATCAAATTGTGCATCCTGAACGTGACATGGGGAGACGAATTGCCCATAATCTGATCTCTAGTAATATTCTTGACTATCTCGAATTATCGGATGAGCACAGTATTGTCGAGGTTAAGGTAGGGCGGAAGATGAAAGGGAAAACATTAATTGACCTAGACATCCGTGCAAATTATGGATGTAATGTTGTTGCTATCAAACAAGGAAAGTCGATCAATGTTTCGCCAATGGCGGATGAAGTACTTAAAGAGGATGAAGTATTAATCGTAATCGGTGCGGATATTGATATATCAAGATTCGAAAAGAATTTAGTTATTGATGATTAAGAAGCAAATTGAAAGGGGCTTAATTCTGTCGGAAAGTAATTAATAGTTATAAAACAAGACCTGAATTATTAAATTCAGGTCTTGTTTGGTAGTTAAGAAAATATAAAATATTTCTTACTACATAGTTTTCTAATATTTACACTTCCATGATAATTGGTAATACCATTGGACGGCGTTTTGTTTTTTCATATAGGAATGGTGCAATGGTATCGGTGATTTCATTTTTAATTTCCGACCATTGGGTTGTTTTTCTTTCCATTACCTTAGATAGATGACTTGAAACAAGTTTCTGTGCCTCATTAATTAGGTCCTCAGATTCCCTCATATAAACAAATCCACGGGAAATAATATCTGGGCCTGCCGCAATTCTGAATTCTTTCATATTAATGCTGACTACGACGATTACTAAACCTTCCTCGGATAGGATTCGGCGGTCGCGTAAAACAATATTACCAATGTCGCCAATCCCACTTCCATCAACATAAATGGAGCCAGAAGGGATTTTACCAGCAATTTCACCTTGTTCTTTTCCTAGAGCTAATACATCACCATTATCCAT
Source organism: Oceanobacillus arenosus (assembly GCF_003369575.1). Classification (GTDB taxonomy): domain Bacteria; phylum Bacillota; class Bacilli; order Bacillales; family Amphibacillaceae; genus Oceanobacillus; species Oceanobacillus arenosus. The sequence continues at coordinate 403,888 of NZ_PIOC01000017.1, forward strand.
GATGAAGATATTACTTGGATCAACACCGCAAGCTATTGCGAGTTTCTCATGCTCTTTAAACATCCGGTATTCTCCATGAATCGGTAGGAAGAACTTAGGTTGGATAAGTCGTAACATTAATTTCTGATCTTCTTGTGCACCATGCCCTGAAGTATGAACATTGTTCAATTTTCCGTGGATTACTTCAGCACCAGCACGGTATAATTTATTGATGATTCTTGATACACTGACCGTATTACCAGGGATTGGTGAAGATGAGAATACGACAGTGTCACCAGGTATTAATTGGATTTGTCGATGTGTTCCATTTGCAATTCTTGATAATGCTGCCATCGACTCACCTTGTGAACCAGTACAAAGGATCGTTACTTCATTCGCAGGTAGTCGGTTAAGCTGATGTGCATCAATAAAGGTTTCTTTTGGTGCTTGAATATATCCTAGCTCAAGACCAAGGTTGATAGCTGATTCCATACTTCTACCAAATACTGCAACCTTACGATTATATTTCATAGCAGATTCGATGACTTGTTGCAGTCTGTAAATATTAGAGGCGAAGGTGGCAAAAATCAATCTACCATCTGCACGATTGAAAATATCGTTAATACTTTGACCTACAACGCTTTCTGACATCGTATAACCAGGGACTTCACTATTTGTACTGTCTGAAAGTAAGCAAAGAACGCCTTCTTTACCAATCTCAGCCATTTTTGCAAGATTAGCTGGTTCGCCAACTGGAGTAAAGTCAAATTTGAAATCTCCAGTATGAACAATATTTCCAGGTGGTGTTTTAACGACGACACCATATGCATCTGGAATACTGTGTGTAGTACGGAAAAAGCTTACGGAAGTTTTACGGAATTTAATAACATCATCTTCTTGTATAATGTTTAATTTTGCAGTTCTTAATAAACCATGTTCATCTAATTTATTTCTAATTAATCCGATTGCAAGTTTTCCTGCATAAATTGGAATATTTACTTCACGTAATAGGAATGGGATACCGCCAATGTGATCCTCATGTCCATGAGTTATGAATAATCCTTTAATTTTATCTTGGTTTTGTACGATATAGGTATAATCTGGTATTACGTAGTCAATTCCAAGAAGTTCATCTTCAGGGAACTTAACTCCAGCATCAATTAAAATAATTTCATCCTGGAATTGAACGCCATACGTATTTTTTCCTATTTCACCTAGTCCACCAAGCGCGAATACAGCTGTCTGATCATTTTTTACAAATTTCATAATTAAATATTCTCCAATTCAAAATTTCCGGATTTCTGTTCATATTCTAGATGTGCAGCATCTAGCACTTGGATTAACTCGATATTATAGTCGCGATCGTTTAATTTTTGGCGAACTTCGCGTACTGAATTTGCTTCCAAGTACAAACTTTTTGTTTTTTCACGGACGGGTGTTTCATTTAAAGATTCTTGATACAATACTTTATAAATCATTCTATCTCTCCTGACCTAAATCTGATTCTTTTTATTTTTGGTAGTTAAGAAAGTATAAATCCATTCTTACTACATAAGTGCAACTAAGGCTGTCACCAAAATGCTTGGTGACATCCAAGTTTACTAAATTGTTTAATAAAGCTATCGACTATTATTCAAGTGATAACTAAAGTGTCTTAATAAATTAGATGTTATTTATTTTCCGTAGCCGTATTAAAATAAGCCTATTATGCTTCCGAAACATAACCAGTTTAACTTGCAATACTTAATTCGTTGTGATTGGTGATATCAATGATAGTCTTTTTCAAAAGTTGTAGGTACACGTCCTTCTTTGCCTAAAAATTCCTTCCAGCGTTTCTTTAGCTTTTCTTTTAGGCGCTTCAGCATAATCATGCACGTCTCCTTCCAAATATTTAAGAAAAGCAACATAAACATCTACCGATCCAATCCCTCTTAACTACAGTATAGTACGATTTGAGGAAATATGAAATACAAATCCATGATTTATCTTAAAAATCGTATTAATTTCTAGGGAATTTGTTGATATGAGTATGTTTTGCAGAGAAATAATAATTATTCATTTTCAGGAATGATACCCCTAAAATACAAAAAGTGCCCAATGATGGGCACTTTTTGTATTTATACAGCGTGTAAGTATTTTTGCCACTTAACAAATATTAAATAATTAAAATTCGATATAAACAGTGGACTAGTGATAATTTTGGTTTCAGATCTTTAGAGAAGTTGAAATCGCTCAAAAGGTTACATTGGTTTACTTCAATTAACGTCGTTTGTAAGAGGTAAGCCGCGCTTTTATATATGATTTTTTACAATCCCAGCGTAAGAATACACGAAGACTCCTGCTGGAAGAAGAGGCTCACCAGCTCCCCGCGGAAAGCGTACTGTATTTCTGTAGCGAACAGCCTGGGAACCTTAAGCACTAAACTAATCAGCAGTTTATATAAAACCGGTATTAGTAACGTATTCCTTATTCGATGACAGTTGAGTTGTCAGGAACTGCATAAGGGAATTCTTTATTAATATGATCATAAAACATGATACCATTTAAATGGTCAATTTCATGTTGGAAGACGATAGCTGGATAGCCTTTTAATCGAAGTTTTACTGGATTGCCATTAAGGTCTGTTGCTTTAATCGTTACTCGTGCGTGACGGGGAACATATCCCTCAACAGGACGATCGACAGAGAGACAACCTTCACCAGCAGCCATATAAGATTGCTCAACAGAATGACTAACAATCTTTGGATTTACTAATCCGTAATTGTATACTTTTCCATCCGCATCTTCAAAAAAAACTGCGATTAACCGTTTTTCAATACCGAGCTGTGGTGCTGCTAGACCAACGCCAGCTCGTAAGTCATATTTAGTTGCAATTTCTTCATCCTGACTATTTTTCAAAAACTCGAGCATGTCAAGTAGAAGTTGTTTATCATCATCACGAATAGGAAGCTCTACATCCTTTGCTACATTTACTAGTGAAGGATGTCCTTCACGTACGATATCTTTCATAGTTATCATTGTTCATACTCCTTTTACATTACATAAAGTTACAATTTATATCATATTATTTTAACATAGGTTATAGGGTTTAATCATTAATTTAATATGCTAACATGTTAAGTAATAAATTGAAAATCGTTTTTGAATGTTTTATGGTATAATGTAGAACATATTATTGAAGCAACTAGATGGTAGGAGGATGCTTGAATGGGATGGAAAGGATCAAAGCTTATGGGGTTTGCTATGATGCTAATTATTGTATTTTTAACAGCATGTAGTGGTGAATCAACAGAGGCACAAATACATAATCATTTAGAAGAAGCGGTTCATTTAGAGGAAGGTTTTGAAGCACAACAAGGAAATATTACTGATTTGGAAAGGCAAGAGCAAGAAATATATAGTCAAATTATCGATATAGGCATGGATGAATTTGATCAAATTGTAGAACTTGCGAAGAAGGCTACTGGCATTATTGACGAAAGATCAGAGGAAATTGAGTTAGAAAAAGAAAGTATTGATGCATCGAGAGAAGAATTTAATAAAGTCCGTTCATTGATTGATGAACTTGAAGAGGGAGAAGTAAAGCAAGAAGCAAATAAAATGTATGATATGATGGAAAATCGGTATAAATCATATGATAAGTTGCATGAGGCATACGTACAGTCATTAGCACAAGAGAAAGAACTATATTCAATGCTGCAAAAAGAAGATTTAGAGCAAGAGGAATTAACAGAACAAATTAATCTAATAAATGAAAGTTATCAAAAGATATTAGATGAGAATAAGAAATTCAATGAGTATACAACAGAATATAATACAATGAAGAAAGAATTTTATACATTAGCGGATCTTAATGTAACTTATGTGGAATAGTAATAGTAGAAGGGCTGAAACTCAATTCAGCTCTTTTTTTATTGGATGGATCAGATGTATTATAACAGGCTTCGTGTTGTAATATAACAAAATACATCTGTAAAAATGACTAGTATAAACAATTTATGTAACACCTTTCATTGTAGTAAAGTAGACACAAGATTATTATTGACGATATAAGGAAAATAGTCTATCATGAATTTGTATTCATGATTGTACCACTAAAACTAATGCTTTAAAATGTAACAGTTTAAGGAAATTGAATAAGTGTTAAAAAAGGTTTAATAGGGTACAACCAATATAGAGATTTTATGAGTTTTAGTTTTTGTTAGTTGGGAAAGCTATCAAAGAAAATATTATTTGGGTATAGAAAGGATTGGTGACTATTTTGAAACACGTATTAGAAAGTGTTGAAAATCAGTTCGAAACATTCCAGATTCTTGATGAAAATGGGAAAGTTGTTAATAAAGCAGATATGCCTGATCTTTCAGATGAGGATTTAAAGGAATTAATGCGTCGTATGGTATATACACGTGTACTAGATCAACGTTCAATCGCACTTAACCGCCAAGGACGTTTAGGATTCTATGCACCAACAGCAGGACAAGAAGCTTCACAACTTGGTAGTCATTTTGCATTAGAAAAAGAAGATTTCTTATTACCAGGTTATCGGGATGTTCCACAATTAATTTGGCAAGGACTTCCATTACATCAAGCATTCTTATGGTCAAGAGGACATTATGCTGGGGGACAATTTCCAGAAGATGTAAGAGCATTATTCCCACAAATTATTATTGGTGCACAATTTGTACAAGCAGCTGGTGTTGCGTTAGGAATTAAAAAACGTGGTAAACAAGCTGTTGCAGTTACATGGACTGGTGATGGTGGTACATCACAAGGTGATTTCTATGAAGGTATGAACTTTGCAGGTGCATTTAAAGCTCCAGCAATTTTTATTGCGCAAAATAATGGCTTTGCTATTTCTGTGCCAAGAGAAAAACAAACATCTGCAAAAACATTAGCACAAAAAGCGATTGCAGCAGGTATTGAAGGAATTCAAGTTGATGGAATGGACGTGTTAGCTGTTTATGCAGCAACAAAGCATGCCCGCGTTCGTGCAATCAATGGCGAAGGCCCAACATTAATCGAAACATTAACATATCGTTATGGTCCACATACAATGTCAGGTGATGACCCAACGCGTTATCGCTCTGATGAACTAAATTCAGAATGGGAAAAGAAAGATCCACTTATTCGTTTCCGTAAATTCCTTGAAGGTAAGAAGTTATGGTCTGAAGAAGAAGAAACAAAAGTAATTGAAGAAGCGAAGAGCGATATTAAAGAAGCAATTAAAAAAGCTGACCAAGCTCCAAAACAAAAAGTAACCGATTTGATCGGATTCATGTACGAAGAACTTCCAGTGAACTTGCAAACACAATTGGAAGAGTACCAAGCAAAGGAGTCGAAATAACTCATGGCACAAATGACAATGATTCAAGCAATAACTGATGCAATGCGCAATGAACTAAAAAATGATGAAAACGTGCTAGTTTTCGGTGAAGACGTTGGTCAAAACGGCGGTGTGTTCCGTGCGACAGAAGGATTACAAAAAGAATTCGGCGAAGATCGCGTATTTGATACTCCACTTGCTGAATCTGGAATTGGTGGTCTTGCAATTGGATTAGCACTAGAAGGATACCGTCCAGTACCAGAAATTCAATTCTTCGGCTTTGTATTTGAAGTAATGGATTCTGTAGCAGGACAAATGAATCGTCTGCGTTTCCGTACTGGTGGAACAAAAAATGCGCCAATTACAGTACGTGCACCATTTGGTGGTGGGGTTCATACTCCAGAAATGCATTCTGACTCATTAGAAGGATTAATTGCACAAACACCTGGAATTAAAGTGGTAATCCCTTCAACTCCATATGAAGCAAAAGGTTTATTAATTTCATCTATTCGCGATAATGATCCAGTAGTATTCTTAGAGCATATGAAACTATATCGTTCATTCCGTGAAGAAGTTCCAGAAGAGGAATATACAATTGAACTTGGTAAAGCAGCAGTTAAACGTGAAGGGAAAGATGTTACAGTTGTTGCTTATGGCGCAATGGTTCATTCTTCATTAAAAGCTGCCGAAGAACTAGAAAAAGAAGGTATTGATGTTGAAGTTATCGACCTTCGAACTGTATCACCTGTTGATTATGACACAGTAATTGAATCTGTTAATAAAACAGGACATGCAGTTGTTGTTCAAGAAGCACAACGTCAAGCAGGTATTGCGGCAAATATCGTAGCTGAGATTCAAGAGAGAGCGATTTTACATTTAGAAGCTCCAGTACTTCGAGTTACAGCAGCAGATACTGTTTATCCATTCTCTGAAGCGGAAGATGTATGGTTACCAAGTCATCAAGATATCGTAGAGAAGATTAAAGCTGTCGTAAACTTTTAATTTGAGATAGGAGGTAGTATTAATGGCATTTGAATTTAAATTCCCAGATATTGGTGAAGGAATCACAGAGGGTGAAATCGTAAAGTGGTTCGTTAATGAAGGCGATGAAGTAAAAGAAGACGATACACTATGTGAGGTTCAGAACGATAAAGCTGTCGTTGAAATTCCTTCACCTGTAGATGGTACAGTTAAGAAGATCCACGTTGCAGAAGGTGAAGTTGCAAACGTTGGTAATGTATTTATTACTTTAGATGCTGAAGGATATGAGTCCGAAGAACCAGCAGAAGAAGCTAAGGAAGAAGCACCAAAAGCAGAAGCAAAATCAGAAGAAAAACCAGCAGCAGAGTCAGCACAAGCAGAAGAATCTGATGGCAAACGCGTTATCGCAATGCCTTCTGTTAGAAAATATGCTCGTGAAAACGATGTGAACATTCAAGCGGTGTCAGGTACTGGTAAAAACGGTCGTATTCTAAAAGAAGATATTGATAACTATCTAAATGGTGGTCAAACTTCAGAAGCTGCACAAGCAGAAGAATCTACTGATAAGAGCACAGAAACTAAACAAGCTCCAGTTGTGTCAGAAGGACAATATCCTGAATCACGCGAGAAGATGACAAGTATCCGTAAAGCTATTGCTAAAGCAATGGTTAACTCGAAATCAAAAGCACCACATGTTACATTAATGGATGATGTAGAAGTATCAGCACTAGTTACACATCGTAAGAAATTCAAAGCTGTTGCAGCTGACCAAGGCATTAAATTAACCTTCTTGCCGTATGTTGTAAAAGCATTGGTTTCAGCATCTAAGAAATATCCAATTCTAAATTCTTATATTGATGAAGCAACAGACGAAATCGTTGAAAAACATTATTATAACGTTGGTATTGCTGCTGATACAGATCGTGGATTACTTGTACCAGTTGTTAAAAATGCAGACCGCAAATCTATCTTTGAGATTTCCGCGGAGATAAATGAATTGGCAGTTAAAGCTCGTGATGGTAAACTTACACCAGACGAGATGAAAGGCGCATCAAATACCATTTCAAATATTGGTTCTGCTGGTGGTCAATGGTTTACACCTGTACTTAACTACCCAGAAGCATGTATCCTTGGTATCGGACGAATTGCTGAGAAGCCAATCGTAAAAGATGGCGAAATCGTAATCGCTCCAGTTCTTGCATTATCACTTAGCTTCGATCACCGTATCGTTGATGGTGCAACGGCACAAAACGCTTTGAATCAAATCAAACGATTACTAAATGATCCACAATTAATTATGATGGAGGCGTAAGACAATGGTAGTAGGAGATTTTCCAATCGAAGTAGATACGTTAGTTGTTGGAGCAGGACCTGGTGGCTATGTTGCTGCCATCCGTGCAGCACAGTTAGGCCAAAAAGTAACAATCGTTGAAAAAAATGCAATTGGTGGGGTTTGCTTAAATGTAGGTTGTATCCCTTCTAAAGCATTAATTTCAGCAGGACATTCATTTGAAAGTGCTACTGGAAATGAAGCATTAGGAATTAAAACTGAAAATGTTACCATTGATTTCGCGAAGGTTCAAGAGTGGAAAGGTAGCGTTGTTAATAAACTTACTTCTGGTGTTGAAAGCTTACTAAAAGGGAATAAAGTTGATATCGTAAGAGGCGAAGTTTATTTTCATGATGCAAATACAGTAAAAGTAATGGATGAGAATACTTCTCAAACATATAAATTTAATAACTGTATTATTGCAACTGGCTCACATCCAATTGAAATTCCTACTTTCAAGTTCTCTGATCGAGTATTAGATTCAACTGGTGCTCTAAACTTGAAAGAAGTACCGAAGAAATTGGTAGTAATTGGTGCTGGATATGTTGGTAGTGAATTAGGATCTGCATACGCTAACTTTGGTACAGAAGTAACTTTCCTTGAAGGTGCTAAAGATATCTTAGGTGGATTCGAGAAACAAATGACTGCACTAGTTAAAAAAGGCCTTAAAGCTAAAGGTGCAACAATTGTAACAGAAGCAATGGCTAAAGGTGTAGAAGAAACTGCTGATGGTGTTAAAGTTACTTATGAAGTTAAAGGTAAAGAAGAGACTGTAGAAGCTGATTATGTACTAGTAACAGTTGGTCGTCGTCCAAATACTTCAGAGCTTGGACTTGAACAAGTTGGAATTGAAATGGATGAGAAAGGTCTTATCAAAGTAGATAAGCAATCTCGTACGAATATTAGCAACATCTATGCAATTGGTGATATTGTACCAGGACTTCCACTCGCACATAAAGCATCATATGAAGGTAAAATTGCAGCTGAAGCAATTAGCGGTGAAAAATCTGAAGTGGATTATATCGGTATGCCTGCTGTTGCCTTTACAGAACCTGAACTTGCACAAGTTGGTTTAACAGAGCAACAAGCAAAAGATGCTGGATATGATGTTAAGGTTGGCAAATTCCCATTTGCTGCAAATGGCCGTGCATTATCATTAAACAATAGCGATGGTTTCTTGAAACTTATCACTCGTAAAGAGGACGGATTAGTTCTTGGTGGTCAAATTGCTGGACCAAATGCAAGTGATATGATTTCTGAGCTTAGCTTAGCTGTTGAATCAGGCATGACTGCGGAAGATATTGCATTAACAGTCCATGCACATCCAACATTGGGTGAAATTACAATGGAAGCTGCAGAAGTAGCTATTGGTAAACCAATCCATATTATGTAAGCACGACATTATAAATTTTTAAGGGATAGCTGAATTACCGGCTATCCCTTTTGTTTTTTTAAACCCAGAATAGGGTATGTGTAAAATATTAGCGCATCTAGATATTGCACTCCCGAGTATGCTATGATTCTCTTTAAAGAAGCTACATATTTTTAAAAAAGAGGAGGACGTTGGCTGTGAAACAAAACGTAATCACCATGTTAATCGTTATGTTAATGCTATTTTTATCGGCATGTAATACGGAATCTACATCCCAATCCGTTTCATTGAATGAGGAAGTGAAGGAAGAGCCAACCAGCAATGAAGAAGAGCCGAATAATAAAACAGATGAAGCTGTTAGAGAGGAACTAGGGAAAGAAGAGGATAATCAGGAAGAAGAAGTACGTGCGGTATACCAAGTTTCTGATAAATCAACCGTTATCCCACTAGCAGAAGATATTGATGAAAATGTTGTATTACTAACCTTTGATGATGCTCCTGATAGATATTCATTGGACATTGCTGAAACGCTGAGATCCTTGGATGCAAATGCAATATTCTTTGTGAATGGGCATTTCATTAGTACTCCAGAGGGAGAAGATAAATTGAGAAAAATCCATGATATGGGTTTTTTGATTGGTAATCATACATATAACCATCCATTATTATCGACGATTTCTGAGGAGGAACAAAAAGAAGAAATTGTTTCGTTGAATAATCGTATAGAAGAAATAATTGGTGAACGACCGAAGTTTTTCCGTGCACCAAATGGGGTTAATACAGATTATTCAAAACAGGTTGTACAGGATGAAGGTATGGTGTTAATGAACTGGACTTATGGTTATGATTATTTTGAGCCATATATGAATAAAGGTAAGCTAACAACCGCAATGATTACTGGTGAAGGTCCAGAGGCTGATGTGCCTTATTCGCTTCTAAAACCCGGAGCGAATTTATTGATGCATGATAGGGAATGGACTTCAGCTGCACTTGCAGATATTATCAAGGGATTGCGTGAAAGTGGATATGAAATGGTAGATCCTAACCTAATTCAAATAAAGTGAAACTTCATTAAGTGGGGAGCTTACAGCAAGTTAATTCGGGATAAATTTACATTGAATTCTCATACAAATCAATAGAAGATCATCTTAGGCGCATATTTTCCATTGTGACATGTAATATATTTATATAGTCATCATTAATAATAAAAAATAATTTAATATGTCATACTATTTAGGGTTGATTTATTAAATATGCTATATTATAATATGAATACGTTATCAAATAGATTGCAAAGGGGTTGGGCTAATGGGAACGATTATTTGTCAAGATTGTCAAAAGGTTATTGAAAATTATGACGAGGAAAAAGTTACAACTCTTTACAGTACATGTCCTAACTGTAAAAAATAATCATTCGTACACAGCTTAATAGTACATTCAGTCTATCTCATTAACTGAATGATGCAATCGACGAAGATAAAAATAGAATAAATCATAATTCCAACAGTTACATATATCAATGTAGCTGTTTTTTCTATTTAATACTCGCTTGTAGGTATTAAAGTAATTTTAGATTTTGCATTAATGGCATGTTACTATTAAATTAAATATTTAAAATAAAGGGGAATCATTTGTGAACTTTAATACGAGAATCACATCATTATTAGACATTCAGTATCCAATTATCCAAGGGGGACTTGCTTATTTGGCTTATTCAGATTTAGCTGCAGCAGTTTCCAATGCTGGTGGGCTGGGGCAAATTACGGCGATGAGCCTGCCGGGTCCTGATGAGTTAAAAAATGAAATTAAACGTGTGAGAAGCTTAACAAATAAACCATTTGGTGTAAATTTTGCCATTGGTCAACATGGGCGGCCATTTGCAGAAATGGTTGAAGTGGCAATTGAAGGTGAAGTTCCGGTTATCTCTATCACGGGTGGAAATCCTAAAGGCGTAATAGATATGACGCGTGGTCATAATGTTAAAATCTTAGTTCTTGTAGCCGCAAAACGACAAGCAAAAAAGGCGGAGGAAATAGGTGCAGACGCGGTAATGGTTGTTGGTCAAGAGGGGGGAGGACATCTTGGTCGAAGTGATACTGGAACCTTTGTATTAACACCTGAAGTTGTGGATCATGTATCGATACCTGTTATTGCCTCAGGCGGAATTGTTGATGGTCGAGGATTAATGGCTGCACTTAGTTTAGGTGCAGAAGGAATAGAGTTGGGTACAAGGTTTATCGCAACGAAGGAATGTGTTGCAGCACATGCTGCATATAAGCAGGCAATTGTTGATGCAGATGAGAATTCTACAGTTGTGATCAAGCGTTCAATTGGTGCACCTGCAAGAGCATTAAGAAATGCTTGGACAGAGGAAATTTTAGCAATTGAAAAATTAGAACAAGGCTATGAATCCTTGAAAGACCATATTAGTGGTGAAGCGAATAAACGCTATATTTATGATGGAAATGCGAAGAACGGATTCGGTTGGGCAGGTCAATCCTCCATTAGAATCCATGATATACCATCCGTTGAGGAGCTAATTCAATCCATTGTAATAGAAGCAGAGGAAATTAGAAAGGCTTGGATATAGTAATAAAAAATCAATCATAGCAAAGGAAAAGTGAGGCAGCCATAACTGGTGCCTCACCTTGGTATTCTTGACTGTAGTGAAATATGATAAAGGGGAATTAACCTATCATACACATCCTTGACAGTTTCTATAAACGTATCTCCATCAGCAATACGGACATCTTCTTGAGGGAGTTGCAGACCAATCAGAAATTCTGCCTTCTTCACATCACGAAAACGCTCCAACTCTTTCAATTGTAATTCTTCTAGTTTAATAGAATCCCTTTTCATATGATCCATTGAAATGACAAAGTCATTTGGGAGTTGTTTGATTTCATCGAAATGGTTGATTAGTGATTTTGCTATTTCCTGCTTATGTGGCAATTCATAAATAAGTGCGAGCCAGACAAATACATGGTCATCGAATAAGCCAACCTGAAAGTGGGGGTGCTGTTTATAGCCGCGTTTATTATCCGCTATAGCTAACCAAGTATCATTAGGTGGGTTAACGGTTCTTCTTGCATGTCTAGCAATATGTAAATATACTTCATTTCCTAATTTTGCTGAAAGATAATCTACTAATTCATTGCCAATTTTTTGGAACTTCGGCTGAATTCTCGTTTGGATTGCTTCCATTCTTTCGTCTAGTCCATTAATTTGAAATGTGTCAAAATCCTGTTTTGAAAAGCCTGTAAAAGCCAAATTATTCACCTTCCGATTATTTAAAAATGTAATAATAATTATTAGGTATTGATAGAATAAAGTCAAGCGATACCAACAGTTTAACCTGAATATAAATCGTATCGATGTTTAAAATCAGCTTAAAATGGGAAGAGTTATAAAATAAATAATTGATTTCTGAAAATTAAATGAACGAATCACAATGAAATTCATAAAATATAAGAAAGATAAATAGATGGAATAGACTTAGGCGAAAGGTTGTGGACAATTTGAAATATGTAATGGAAGCATTAAAACGTAAAGAAGCGGAAGAAAAGCTGCCAGTTATCCGAATGGAAATTGATTATGAATTGGTTACACTTTATGATGCAATGCAGGAAAAAGACAAATTACAAATAATAAAAACAAAGGATCGATTAGAAGCGTTAAGAATTCAAATGCTTGAAATAGAAAATGAAGTATAAGTTTCCTCCTGGATGAATAAATATGACGTGCCCCATTCTATTTGGTACAATATTAGGTATCAGCTAAATGGAGGTATATTGATGAATATAGATGAACGAAATGCAATATATAATCAAGCAAAAGAGTGGGTATTCACCGCCGGAAAAAATATTCGAGCAAAAATTGATGATCCCTTAGTTATTGATACAAAATCGAATCCTAATGATCTTGTAACAACGATGGACAAAGAAACTGAAGCGTATTTTGTTGAGAAGATAAATCAAGAATATCCAGAGCACCATATTATCGGTGAGGAAGGATATGGTGATAAGCTTACAACATTAGCTGGTACGGTTTGGATTATTGATCCGATAGATGGGACCATGAATTTTGTTCATCAAAAACGGAACTTTGCAATCTCGGTTGGGATTTACCATGAAGGAATTGGTGAAATCGGGTTAATCTATGATGTTATGAACGATATCTTGTATCATGCAAAAAGAAATGAAGGAGCATATAAAAACGAAGCAAAATTGGCTCCATTAAAGCAGGATGTTAAATTTGAAGAAGCAATTATTGGTATGAATCATTTTTGGTTATGTGAAAATCGTTTAGTAGATGAGAAGGTAATGCAACAATTCGTTCGTAAAATCAGAGGTACGAGAACATATGGATCTGCAGCACTCGAGTTTGCATACGTGGCAGAGGGGATTGTTGATGGATATTTAACAATGAACCTAGCACCATGGGATATTGCAGCGGGAATCGTAATTGTAAATGAAGTCGGTGGCGTGACAACAGATATTGCCGGCGTAACGCTCAGTATGTTGGAGAAAAATTCAGTCTTTACATGCAACGCCAGCTTACAGCATGAAATTATTCAATTCATAGAAAAGGGGAGAAAGTGACGGCGGTTCATGTCACTTTCTTTTTTCTGGAAATTCCAAAGGACATAAGTACTGAGCCTAAGAACAAGAATAATAGCACAAGCCATATACTACGTAATGCAATTGCTAGTCCAACTCCGACAAACATCGCTATGACGAGGATAGAAAGTAGTAACATTGGAACATTAATGTTTTTCATGAATATACACCTCATTATTTATTCCATTTTATTATCATAATTTTAGTATAACGCAAAATGAAAAGGGATTCAAAAATCAGCAAGTAAAATCCCAATTCTGTTCAGTTAACATTTCGTAGAGGATGAAGTTTCACTTTATATCATCGGTTTTGGCTGGCGCGAAAAGAGAAGATTTAGTATGATATACAAAGAGTTTGAATTGTTACAAGTTATAAGAATGCTTCAAATGATTTGTTTTCGGCTTATCATTTTGATCCATAAAGAGAGAATAAAATGGGTCTAAGTGGCACTTGGAAAGGGATGGAGGAAAAACGATTGAGTCTATTTTTTGATTTCATTATTGAAAACAATGGCACAGAAAATATTTTTTGGATATTTTATGTTATGAATCTTATCTTTGCTGCAATCGCCTTTAAATTAGGGTTTGCTAGGAAGCTTTCACTACTAAAAAATATTTTTGTTTACTTTATGCTATTTGTTGGTACATATATTATTACAATTTTCAGTGTGTTAAGAATGCCAATGACGGAGAGCTTGATTATTATCATTATCGTGCTTGCAATCTATCGTACAAGACTTCATTTTCAACGTAAGGCTAATAACAATAATCTATAAAAAAAACTGCCATCCTTGGCAGTTTTTTTTATTGCTTAGGAAACTATATAATTGGTGCTGTGGATAACTTAATTACTGAGAATAGCCACGTCCTGTGGCAACGTCGAATCACCTCACGTCCGTGAGGCGCAGTCCGTACACAGCTCAAACTAGCTTTAAGATTTTGTTCAAATCGCACAATCAGCCATTAAAAGAAATCATCTTTTTTCTTTTTTTCACGATATAGATGAAAATTACCTGTTTCATGTCGTTGCACTGTTTTATATTCGATTCTTTCATAACATGTTTCACATAAATACATATAAATACGACGATTTCTTAACCGTTTAGCCTTAGGGGCATTATCATCAATTACTTCTACATGATCACAAAGCGAACATTTTACTTGCATGACTGTCACCTCTAACTAGAAAAGTATGTAAGTAAGTATAGCATAAAGTAAGGGCATCTATTAGTGGAATGCTCTTTTCTATCTTACAAGTGAGTTTTAAAAAAGAATTATTGGGGAAGATGAATACAAAGGCTCTTTTTAAAGAAGGGATGAGTTTAATGAAAAAACGTTATTTATTTCCAAGTATTGGTGCTGTGAGTGCAATTGGCGCTTCAGTTGCAGGGTATTATCTAAAAGAGAAGGGAAATAGGGAGAAGTTAAAGCGAAATCTCCAAGGTCTAAAAAGCAAGCTATTGGGAAAAGAAGATCGAAACTCGACTTTTGAAAATGCTGGGATTCCAGATGAGGCGCCAAATCTCGATCATGAGCAATTAGAAAATGCTAAAATGGTGTCAGAAGGATCACAGTTCGGTGTGCAATATTATAATGAGAAAAAGCATGAGAACAATATAAATTAATGGAAATGCTTAGCGGCTAGGAATAGTTTATTCCTAGCCGCTAAGCATTATTGCTATTTTATTAATGGTGGTTGGATTGTTCTTTTTCTACTTCTTTTATTTTACTCTTATCCTCTTGTGGAATGGATTGTTTATTTTGGTCAGGTTCGGGCGGTTGATTTTCAGTAACTGGAAACTCCGGCATGAACCTTCCGACAATTGCTGCTAGCTCGTCTACAATTCCTTGAACAGGATATCCTTGCCTCATTCTATCTGCCATGCCACGAATTCTTTCCATCGCATCTGCGTCCGCTATAACAACAGCGGTTTTCCCATATGGATCATGATAGAGTGCTTCAGATACTGAATATTTTATTGTGCCAACACGTGTGCGATCGAGGTCCTTATTGACATCTATTCCCACTACAGCATATGGTCCGGCGACGACCGCTGAAGCTCCATTTACATCCGGCACGTCAGAAGCAATATTTGCCAGATGGGTAGCAATTTCGTTGTTCGTTAGTTCCTTGTGTTCTGTAGGAGACGAATTCTTTACTCGCATCAGTTGATTATCATTACGTGCCTCCGGTGCAAGCGAATTTTCATCTTTATTTGCACAACCACTGACAAGCAATGCGGTTATGATAAGAAAAACACCTAAGTAGAATTTCACAACATTTTCCCTCCTAATAACATTCAATAGTGTTATTTTGGTTGAAAAAGGGAAAATTATACGAAAATGGAAGTAGAGAAATTTCTCCTAACATTTTAACAGAAGCGCAAGCGTCTGTTTGAGCTGGACGTGGCTGAAAATGAGTAATAGATTACCCACAATCAATATTATTATATTTCCTATGCTAAAAAGTACGATTAATTAACAATGATTTTCTTCACGTTTTTAATTGGATTATCTTTATTGGATCCGTCATGATAATAGAAATAAACTGGTCCATCATCTTTAAGTGGTTTACCATTCATTGCGAATTGCAAATAGCAGTTCTCTAAATCTTCTAGCGAGATTGTAATATTATCCTGAACATTTTCTCCAATTACGAGTGTGGCATTTATGGCATCTAATTTTATTTCGGCATTTCTAATAAAGTCCTCTATCGGCATAACATAAGAGTGCTTTAAGATTTCTTCACCTTCTACTCTAGAAATTCCTTGGTTTACTGGTGGATTAATCGCCCGTTCCCATCTTTGCGAGGCTTTTTCAAGCTCATCATTTGTATCTGGAAGCTTTGTTGAGTTGCTGAAAGCCTCTTCAATTTTAATTTTACGATCATCAAAAATCCAAACGGTTGGATCAAGTGTGATAGGAAAAATAACGTTTCCAATAATTGGTATGATCATTTTACTTCCCCCTAATGTATGTATCTTTCTCAAGAATAACAGACCTTATTAAATATTACACTTTATTTCATTTGCATTTTCTGATATCTAACGATAATATAATATAAAAGAGAGTGTTTTAACGGAGGGGATGATCCAAATTGATGCCGGAGGTAACTATAAATCATCGTGAAAATGCCTACGCTCTTCTTAAGGCTGATGCAGACAAAATTTTACGACTTATAGAAGTTCAAATTCAAAACTTAACGATGCCGCAATGTCCTGTTTATGAAGATGTGTTGGATACGCAAATGTTTGGACTTTCTAGAGAGATAGATTTTGCAGTTCGCTTGCAATTAATTAGTGAGAATGAAGGTAAAGCTCTTCTTGATAACTTGGAGAAGAGGCTTAATATATTGCATGAAGCATCACAAACATCTTTGTAGGGCTTAGACTCGTGCATTTCGGCGTTTTAGAACTACTAGTAAAAACTTTGCCCATAATGAAACATGGCAAGGTTTTTTTGGTAGATAAGAAAGTTTGAAAACTAAAGTAAAGGGTCATGTTTCTTTATCTGCTACTAAGAAATGTTTGGTCAAATTCGCCACATATCCTGTAAGGCGCAGCCACTACACAGTTCGAACGCGTGCTTTGAGCTTTTGTACTCTGAGAAAGCATAGATTTTTTAGTAGATTAAGAGAGGATTTTGCAGTCTGTTGGAACGCGATAATAACAGCCCTACACATTAAAGTTTAGGGTGTTCTTAAGTTTTCGAAAGATGGAATTAGATTAATAAATTATAAATTTTACACTATTTGCATTAATGTGTTATACTAATTAAAATTTCTAATTCATTTAAACTTATCGAACTATTTTGAGTATAAGGGAAGTTCAGAGCACTGTGCCTTTTATGATACCGGATCTTAAATTGTACATACATCAATTGGACGAGTGATTTATCGCTATCTGTACGTGAAAGATTGGAACTTCCTCTTGTAAATACATATTAAGTGGGGAGAAGTAAGATGATTCAGAAATTAAGAGATTATGATTTTACATTAATAATTACACCATTACTTTTAACTGCTTTCGGACTTGTAATGATTTACAGTGCTAGCATGGTATCGGCGGTTGTCGAAGGGATGGAAAGTACTTACTATCTTAAACGGCAAGCAATGTGGTTTGCTATTGGATTCATTGGATTTATTGTTTGTAGTATTTTTCCCTATAAACACTATCAGAAGATAATCAAGCCAATTGTATTTGGCATTATTTTGTTATTGCTTGGTGTTTTGATCTTTGGTTCAGTAGTAAATAATGCTAAGTCTTGGTTTAGGTTAGGACCATTTAGTCTCCAACCAGCAGAATTCGCCAAGTTAGCATTAATCATGTATCTAGCCTCAGTGTATTCTAAAAAACAATCCTATCTTGATAACTTATCTAAGGGGGTATTGCCACCGCTAATCATGACGGGGATAGTCTTAGGTCTCATTGTATTACAACCTGATATCGGGACGGCTTCCATAATTTTCTTAATTGCATGCTCGATTATTTTTAGTTCGGGTATAAGATTTAAGCATTTATCAATCTTGATTGCTGTCGGTATTGGGCTTGTTATTCTAGCAATACCATATATGGTTACAGATGAACGGCTCTCAAGGTTTACAGGTGCATACCAGCCTTTTGAAACGCCTGATTCTGATGGATATCAATTAATACAATCTTATTTAGCCATAGGCACTGGTGGTATTACCGGCGTAGGACTTGGACAAGGTGTACAGAAACTTGGATACTTAACTCAAGCTGAATCGGATTTCATCATGGCAACAATTGCTGAAGAATTAGGATTTATCGGCGTTATCGTCGTTATTGGGTTAATTGCAATTATCGTATTGAGAGGTATATTTATTGCTAGGAAAAGCGACGAAAGTTTTGGGGCATTACTAGCGATAGGGATATCCTCGATGGTAGGAATTCAAGCATGTATCAATTTAGGTGCAATAAGCGGTCTGCTCCCGATTACAGGTGTTCCACTACCATTTATAAGTAATGGTGGGTCATCATTATTTGTTTTACTTATTTCTATGGGGATCTTAAATAATGTAGCAATGAATGTTAAAAGAAGAGAACGTGAACAGAGTTAAATTTTATTAAAAGTAATTTTTACTACAAAAATAGGGGTGGATCATTATGACAGAAGTGAAAGAGATTAAAAAAGTTTTAGTCGCAAATCGCGGTGAGATTGCTATTCGCGTTTTCCGAGCATGTACAGAGCTTAATATTCGTACTGTTGCTATTTATTCAGCCGAAGATTCTTCATCATTCCATCGTTTTAAAGCGGATGAAGCTTATTTAATTGGTCAAGGATTGAAGCCTATTGATGCATATCTAGATATTGAAGGAATCATTCGATTAGCAAAAAGCTTGAATGTGGATGCAATTCATCCAGGTTATGGATTTTTATCTGAAAATATTCAATTTGCGAAGCGATGTGAAGAAGAAGGAATTATCTTTATTGGGCCAACAAGTGAGCATTTAAATATGTTTGGTGACAAGGTAAAGGCAAGGGAACAAGCAGCGAATGCAGGTATTCCAATCATTCCTGGTAGTGATGGGCCAATTGATTCAATTGAAGATGTAAAAGCGTTCGGTAGCAAATATGGCTATCCAATTATCATTAAAGCATCCCTAGGTGGAGGCGGTCGCGGAATGCGAATTGTTGAAGATGAACATAGTGTATCAGAGGCATATGATCGTGCAAAATCGGAAGCAAAAGCAGCATTTGGTAATGATGAAGTATACTTAGAAAAATTAATTAAAAATCCAAAGCATATTGAAGTACAAATTATTGGTGATAATAATGGAAATATCGTTCATTTATATGATCGAGACTGTTCGATTCAACGTCGTCATCAGAAAGTTATCGAAATTGCTCCTAGTTTATCATTAACAGATAAGCTACGTGAGGAGATTTGTGAAGCTGCAGTTCAATTGATGTCAAAAGTGAAGTATTTGAATGCTGGAACCGTTGAATTTCTTGTAACAGATAATGCGTTTTACTTTATAGAAGTGAATCCACGTGTTCAAGTAGAGCATACAATTACGGAAATGATTACTGGTATCGATATTGTCCAAACCCAAATTAAAGTAGCAGAAGGCAGAAGCCTACATGATAAATCCATTAATATTCCGGAGCAAGAAAACATTAGAATTGATGGATATGCAATTCAGTCACGGATTACTACAGAAGATCCGTTAAATAATTTCATGCCTGATACAGGGAAAATTGTTGCATATCGGTCTGGTGGGGGCTTTGGTGTCCGTTTAGATGCAGGAAATGGCTTCCAAGGTGCAATCATTTCTCCTCATTATGACTCATTATTAGTAAAAGTATCGACATGGGCACAGAGTTTCGAACAGGCTGCAAGCAAAATGATTCGGAATCTAAAAGAGTTCCGAATTCGCGGTATTAAAACGAATATTCCATTTTTAGAAAATGTGATTCAGCATGAGCAATTTTTAACTGGAGAATGTGATACAACTTTTATTGATAAGACGCCTGAATTATTCATTTTTCCTACGCGTAAAGACCGCGGGACGAAAATGCTTACATATATCGGCAATACGACGATAAATGGTGTAGAAGGTACGATTAAGAAGGACAAACCGCATTTTACAAAATTGAGTATCCCATTTGTAGATCCGTTTGAAGAAATGCCACGTGGCACAAAGCAAATTTTAGATGAACAAGGTCCAGAAGCTTTAGCAAAGTGGTTGATGGAGCAACAGGAAGTACTTTTAACTGATACGACCTTCCGCGATGCACATCAATCGCTGTTAGCAACTAGAGTTAGAACAAAGGATATTCTACAGATAGCAGAACCAACCGCACGCTTGTTGCCAAATCTATTTTCGGTTGAAATGTGGGGAGGAGCGACCTTTGATGTTGCCTATCGTTTCTTAAAAGAAGACCCATGGACAAGACTAATTAGACTTCGGGAGAAAATGCCGAATATTCTATTCCAAATGCTACTTCGTTCAAGCAATGCGGTTGGCTATAAGAATTATCCAGATAACTTAATTCAGGAATTTGTTGAAAAGAGTGCCAGTGCTGGTATTGATGTTTATCGTATTTTTGATAGTTTAAACTGGGTTGAAGGTATGAGACTTGCAATTGATTCTGTAAGAGAAAATAATAAAATTGCTGAAGCAACAATGTGTTATACAGGGAATATTTTAGATGTTGGACGTAAGAAATATGACCTTAATTATTATCTTAATTTAGCGAAGGAGCTTGAAGAGGCAGGAGCTCATATCTTAGGAATTAAAGATATGGCTGGATTACTCAAGCCTGAAGCTGCATATCAATTAATTTCTAGCTTGAAAGATACACTTAATATTCCAATTCATCTGCACATGCATGATACAAGTGGAAACGGAATTATCACTTACGCTCGTGCAATCGATGCTGGTGTAGATGTAGTGGATGTTGCTGCAGGTGCGATGTCAGGACTTACGTCACAGCCAAGTGCACAATCGTTATACCATGCACTTGAAGGAACAACTCGCCAACCAAAAGTGAATGTAGCTAATTATGAAAAATTATCAAATTACTGGGAAGGTGTTCGGGAATATTATCAGGATTTTGAAAGTGGGATGAAAGCACCACATACCGAAATATACTTCCATGAAATGCCTGGTGGCCAATATAGTAATTTAAAACAACAAGCCAAAGCTGTTGGGTTGGAAGATCGCTGGGAAGAAGTGAAAAAGACGTATCATCAAGTGAATGAAATGTTTGGTGATATTATTAAAGTAACACCATCATCAAAAGTTATTGGTGATATGACACTCTTCATGGTACAGAATAACCTTATGGAGGAAGAGGTTTATGAACGTGGTGAGACGATTGATTTCCCAGATTCTGTTATCGAATTTGCGCAAGGATATATTGGACAACCATATCAAGGCTTCCCAGAGAAATTACAAAAAGTTATCCTAAAGGAAAAAGAAGCCATCACAGTACGACCTGGTGAATTATTAGAGCCAGTAGACTTTAAACAGACAAGAGATTATTTGTTTAGAGAGCTAAATCGACCTGTTTCAAGCTTCGATGTTATTGCGTATGCACTATATCCAAAAGTATTTATGGATTACAATAAATTCACGGAGACTTATGGAGATGTGTCAGTACTTGATACGCCTACATTCTTCTATGGCATGAATTTAGAAGAAGTCATCGAAGTAGAAATTGAAAAAGGAAAAACATTATTTGTAAAATTAAATTCAATTTCTGAACCAAAACCAGATGGCACACGTGTTGTTTATTTTGAATTGAATGGTCAATCAAGAGAAGTTACTATTAAGGATGACAGTGTAGAATCGAAATTAATAACTAGGCAAAAAGCAGAAAAAGGAAATAATAAGCATATTGGTGGTACGATGCCTGGTACTGTCTTAGCAGTCAATTGTGCACCGGGAGACCAAGTTACAAAAGGTGATCATATTATGACGACCGAGGCAATGAAGATGGAGACAACGATCCAAGCTCCATTCACTGGTGTTATAAAAGCAATCCATGTAACGAGTGGAGATGCGATTGAAGTTGGAGACTTACTAGTTGAATTAGAATAGAAATCAAAAACAGGAAGGAGAAATAGCTGATTCTCCTTCCTGTTTTATTGTTCTATGGCGTTTAGTTTATTTGTTTGTAATTTTCATTCCATTGATTCGAATTGGCCATCATTTTTTCCTGTCTCTCGCTTCTTGTAGATAAGAGAATAAAGTAGCTTAGCATTCCGAAGTAACAAGAAATAATAAGTGCATGCATTAAGGCTATACCAAGATTTAACATTGTAAAGATGATCATTGCTCCAAAGAATACTTGTAATGTAATAAGTGTAAGTGTAATGCTCCAACCCCATTTCATTACTCTACTGTTATGATAATGCCTAATCATTCTTATTGCTAACGTGATGGTCCAAGTGAATAAGAGACCTGCTAGCAAACGATGCCCCATTTGTACCCATTCCTGGAAATTATAATCTGTAAACCCGAGTGGAGAGGCATTATTACAAAATGGCCAATCTCCACAAATCATATTTGAATTTGTGTGACGTACTAATGCGCCGGTATATACAACGATAAGCGTATAAATCGAAAGTGCATATATTTCTATTCGATGTCGCTTCTCGATAAAGAGTGAATCTGCATCAAACTTTTTATCTATCTCAAAGATGAGCAGTGCTAGTAGAAAAACAGAAGCGAATGAAAGTAGTGAAATACCAAAATGTGATGCAAGAACAAAATCAGATTGCCCCCACATGACAGCTGCTGCACCAATCAATGATTGTAAGACGATAAAGAAAACCGAAAGAAATGAAAGTAGTTTTACTTCGCGTATATGTCCAATATTTCTCCATGAAAGAATCGATAGGGCTAGAACTACAATTCCGACGCCACCGGTAACCAAACGGTGACTTACTTCTACAACCATTTCAAAGGAGAATTCAGCCTTACATAGTGGCCAACTATCCCCGCAGCCATCCTCAGAACCCGTTTTTGTTACTAGTGCCCCTCCTAAGAGGATAAACAGCATGCCGATAGTGGCGACTACTGATAACCATTTTAAATTTTTAATCATTATTAAGTCCTCACTTTGCTATCTTTATAGAAACGTAAATCCAAAGTATATTTAATGTAATGTACAATTCAGATACATGATAACTAACTTGGATTTAATTACTATTCTATCATAATTATTTAAATTCTCATGTGCTACATAATAGAAATTTCTTGCATTATTGAAAATAGTTTGCTAGAAATAGTATATAGAATGATTATTATAATGCAGTTAAACTTACATATGTTGGGAAAGTAACAGTTAAGTCTCTGTTTCATTGAGTACAAGTTTGTAAATGGATAATAAAGAGTAAATTCATTCTTTTGTCACAATTATACGAGCAAGAAATCTATCATTTGCAAATAATATGACATAGTTATCTAGAATGTAAAACAGTTCCATGGTACAATTGAGTCATTGAAGATTTATAAAACGGATTCATTTCTAATTTAAAGGCATGTCGCAATTTCCATTACTTCATGGGATATTAATCACTACGGTGTTATTGGAAAGGGGGACAAGGATGAGTAAAGTGGATACAGCTTATTCTGAAATGAATCAAGATCCTGCTGTTTCAACTAGTCAAAAGCTTAAGGTACTATTTGCAGAGCTAAAGGCACTTATTAAAATAGGCATCATAAATTCAAATTTAATAACGACGTTTACGGGATTTTGGTTAGCAATTTATTTTTCTAATTCTTCCATTTTTTTACATTGGGGTACTTTTTTCTTAACAATGATTGGAAGCGCGTTAGTAATCGCTGGTGGCTGCATTCTTAATAATTGGTATGATGTAGATATTGATCCTAAAATGACAAGAACAAAGTACAGACCAACAGTAACAGGTTACTTTTCTCTTAGAAATGTCTTGATCATGGGTCTTGTCATCAGTGCAATCGGATTCATTCTATTATTATTTACAACTATAGTAGCAGTAATATTTGGATTTATTGGATGGTTTATTTATGTCGTATTGTATACGATGTGGTCTAAACGAAGGTATACATTAAATACAATAGTGGGAAGCTTTTCTGGGGCAATGCCACCATTAATTGGTTGGACAGCGATTAGTCCGGAATTCAGCATGATTCCATTAGCATTATTTTTAATTATGTTTATTTGGCAAACACCACATTTTCTTTCATTGGCAATGAAGAAAACAGAGGACTATAATGCAGCAAATGTGCCAATGCTTCCGGTGGTATATGGTTTTGAGTTTACAAAGCGGCAAATTGTTATTTACATTGCATGCTTGCTACCATTACCTGTACTCTTAACATCATTAGGAACAACATTTGTTGTAATCGCTACAATTCTTAATATCGCTTGGTTAATCATTGGTTTTAGGGGATTTTTTGCAAAAGATAATCTGAAATGGGCAAATATGATTTTCTTTTTTTCTCTAAACTATTTAACCGTGATGTTTGCAATGATGGTAATTGTCACATTACCAATTTTCAACTGATCATTGTCCTTAATTTATTATTTAATATATAAGGAATCAACAAGGAGAAAGAGAGGTATAATTCATGAATGGTTGGATGGGGAAAATTAGAACAGTTCTGTTGTTAGGTATTCTATCCATAGTGTTAGCAGCTTGTGGAAAAGAAAACTTAACGGCACTTGATCCGAAGGGGTACGGTGCGGATACATCAATGGACATGATAATACTGACAACATTAATCATGGTTGTAGTATTTATAGTGGTAATCATTATTTATTCAATCGTATTAATTCGGTTCCGTCGTAAAAAAGGGCAAGAAGATTACATACCCAAACAAGTTGAAGGAAATCACACCCTTGAAATGGTGTGGACAGCAATTCCAATATTATTAGTTCTTATTATGGGAATTCCAGCTGTCATGACTGTTTTTAATTTAGCAGATGAATCAGAGGCGAGTGATAGCCTAAATATTGAAGTAACTGGTAATCAATACTGGTGGCACTTCAATTATGCTGGTGAAGAAGTAGTTACTAGTCAGGATTTATACATTCCAACTGGTGAAAAGGTTTACCTGAATATGCAATCCTCTGATGTTATTCACTCGTTCTGGGTTCCGAGTATTTCCGGTAAAATGGATGTTAACCCTGAAAACGTAAATACGATGTATATTGAAGCATATGAAGAGGGCGTTTACTGGGGGAAATGTGCTGAATTATGTGGACCATCCCATTCGCTAATGGACTTTAAAGTAATTGCTGTAAGCCCAGAAGAGTTTGAACAGTGGATTGGAGATATGCAAAACGTTGATCCAGCAGCAATACCACAGGATGCAGTTGCACAAGAAGGTAAAGACTTATTTGAAGCTAATAACTGTATGGGATGTCATGCAATTGGATCATCTCCTTCAGCAGTTGGCCCAAATTTAACCAACTTTGGTGACCGTACGAAGATTGCTGGTTACTTAGAACCAACAGAAGAGAACATAGTTGATTGGATCATGGATCCTGATTCGATTAAACCTGGTAACAAGATGGCTGGGATGTATCCAGATCTTACAAAGGACGAGGCGAGCAGTATTGCAGCATACTTAATGCAATTGAAGCCGTCTGAGATTACTCCTGAAAGTGCAGGAGGAATTAAGTAGAAAGCAATATTAGCTAACTAAAATGGGATGAGAGACACAAAAGGGAGGTTTACGATTTGAGTATAGCAGCTACTCAAAATAGGGGCTTTGGTGCTACTTTATGGGACTATTTAACAACAGTAGACCATAAGAAAATCGGTAATATGTATATTGCCGCTGGTGCCTTCTTCTTCCTAATCGGGGGATTGGAAGCTCTTATAATTCGAATTCAATTGATTAAACCTGAGAACGATTTTATTACAGCAGGTTTATATAATGAAATGATTACAATGCATGGAACTACAATGATATTCTTTGCGGCCACGCCTATATTAATTGGGTTTATGAATGCAATTATGCCATTGCAAATAGGGGCACGAGATGTCGCGTTCCCATTCTTAAACGCATTAGGCTTTTGGTTATTCCTGTTTGGTGGGATTCTCTTAAACTTAAGTTGGATCTTTGGGGGAGCACCTGATGCAGGATGGACATCCTATGCACCTTTATCGCTCCAATCACCAGGACATGGTGTGGATTTTTATGTAATGGGGCTCCAGCTATCTGGTGCAGGGACACTGATGGGGGGTATTAACTTCATCGTGACCATCGTAACGATGCGTGCTCCTGGTATGACCTATATGCGTATGCCATTATTCTCATGGACAACATTTGTTACAAGTATTTTAATTTTATTTGCTTTTCCAGCACTAACAGTAGGTTTATTCTTATTAATGTTTGATAGAATGTTCGGATCGGCATTCTTTGATGTTGCTCTAGGTGGTAATGCTATAATTTGGCAGCATTTATTCTGGATATTTGGCCATCCGGAAGTGTATATTTTGATTCTACCTGCGTTTGGTATTTTTAGTGAAATTATTCCAGCGTTTTCTAAGAAGCGTTTATTTGGATATACTTCCATGGTATTTGCAACATTCTTAATTGCCTTCTTAGGATTCATGGTTTGGGCACATCATATGTTTACCGTTGGTCTTGGACCGGTAGCAAATGCAATCTTTGCGGTTGCGACAATGGCAATTGCAGTGCCAACAGGGATTAAGATATTTAACTGGTTAGCTACAATGTGGGGTGGAAGCATAACGATTAACTCTGCGATGCTATGGGCATTAGCATTTATACCTTCCTTTACAATTGGAGGAATGACAGGTGTTATGCTTGGAGCAGCTTCTGCTGACTATCAATACCATGATACGTATTTCGTAGTTGCTCATTTTCATTATGTAATTGTTGGTGGGGTAGTGTTTGGTATTTTTGCAGCAACCCATTATTGGTATCCGAAATTATTTGGACGAATTTTAAATGAAGGTATGGGTAAATTAGCTTTTTGGTTATTCTTTATTGGCTTCCATTTAACTTTCTTTATACAGCATTTCTTAGGTCTAATGGGAATGCCACGTCGGTATTGGGTATTCTTAGAAGGGCAAGGTTTAGATACAGGAAACCTTATAAGTACACTTGGTGCATTCTTAATGGGTCTAGGTACAATTGTAGTGTTAATTAATGTAATCTATACTGCTGTAAAAGGTGAAAAGGCTCCAGCGGATCCATGGGATGCTCGCACATTGGAATGGTCTATACCTTCACCACCACCAGAATATAATTTTAAAAAGCTTCCTTTAGTCCGGGGCTTAGATCCATTGTGGATTGAAAAAACAGAAGGAAAAGGAAAAATGACGGCAGCAGAACCGGCAGTTGACATTCATATGCCAAATGGATCCATTTTTCCGTTTATTATGACGATTGGATTCTTCATTGCTTCGCTTGGTTTTATCTTCCAAGTAGACAATCATTTATGGTTACTGGCGGTTTACTTTGGAATGGCACTTGCGCTAGGAACAATGCTAGCAAGATCACTGAAGGATGACCATGGTCACCACATACACAAAGAAGAACTTGAAAGGGAGGCTGACTGATATGAGTCAAGATCATTCCTTGAATCCAGAAACAATGCCACACGATCCAGCGAAGGCTACGACAGAGGGGAAACATAAGTTCTTTGGATTATGGTTCTTCCTTGGAGGGGAAACAGTTCTATTTGCATGTTTCTTTGGAACATTTATTGCACTTAGAAATTCAACAGCAGGAGGTCCAACTTCTCAAGAATTATTTGGGTTAGAATTAGTGTTTCTTATGACAATACTTTTGCTTACTAGTTCATTAACAAGTGTGTATGCAATCTATCATATGAAGAATAATGATTTTAAAAAGATGCAATTATGGTTTGGAATAACTGCATTGCTTGGAATCGGATTTTTAGCTTGTGAGTTATATGAGTTTGCGCATTACATTACAGAATATGGCTTTACTTTCCGTTCCTCTGCATTTGGGTCATCGTTCTATACGTTAGTAGGCTTTCATGGAGGACACGTTGTGTTCGGACTTAGTTGGTTAATTGCGTTAATGGTTCGAAACGCTAAACGTGGACTTAACCTATATAACGCACCGAAGTATAATACATTTAGTCTATACTGGCATTTTATTGATGTCGTATGGGTATTCATCTTTACGGTTGTATATTTAATGGGGATGGTGAGTTAATTTATGAATAACGATAATATGAATATTGATAAAATTAATTCGTTCCAGAAGCAACAAAATAAAGAAGAAATGAAGAAGCAAATTATTACCTTTGTTCTCATGATTGCCTTTACAGTTGTCGCCTTTGCAGTTGTTGCAAGTGGCTTGGAAGCAATCTATGCTGTTCCATTAATATTAATTCTAGCTGTTGTACAAGTGGGCTTTCAATTCTATTATTTCATGCATATGAAGGATGAAGGACATGAAGTACCATCTTCATTAATTTTTGGAGGTATTTGGGTTGCGGTGTTAACAATTTTAACAATGACAACTATCATCTGGTGGTAATTCGTAAGTTTAATATTATTTGATAACTGATCGGAGATACATGCTCCGATCAGTTTTTTACTTAAATTGTCACAATATTATTCGTAATAGCCGAATTGAATCGGTATAATGAAAGATAAGTCAATAATTGGAGTGAGCTAACATGTGGCTAAATTTACAAATTTTTGGTTTTCGCGCTTTATGGAGTCCATATTTCTTTGTTTTTCTTTTAGTTATTGCAATTGTATATGCATTAATTACCGGTCCATATCGTCATCGCTTTGGTGGAGAGGACAAGCCAAGTGCAAAACAACAATTTATGTTTTATCTTGCACTAGTACTTACATATGCAGTCAAAGGATCTCCAATTGATTTAATGTCGCATATTACACTAACCGCACATATGACACAAATGGCAATCTATATATTAATTGTCCCAATCTTAATTATTAAAGGGCTTCCAGAATGGATTTGGAAAAAGATTGTTTATGCACCAGTTATTAGACCGACATTAAAAGTGCTTGCAAATCCAATCATTTCTGTATTATTATTTTATAGTCTATTTAGTTTTTATCATGTTCCATTTGTGTTTGATTTTTCCAAGTCAACACCTATTGCGCATACGTTAATCCATTTGATTTTACTTATTGCAGCATTTAACATGTGGTTACCAATCCTAGCACCTGTGAAGGAGTTAGATAAGCTAAAACCACTCCTTAAAATTGCTTATGTATTCGTTAGCGCGGTGTTAATGACTCCTGCTTGTGTTGTCATCATTTTTGCATCAGCGCCACTCTATGCTTCGTATTCAGGAGGCGGGGCATGGATTACAGCATTAAGCCTATGTGTGCCTGGCGACGTGCTACAGGGTATTTCTGGTACATTAACAGGTCCAAGCTTATTTACTTCGATGGATATTATGGAGGATCAGCAACTGGGTGGAATTGTAATGAAAGTAATCCAGGAAATTACGTATGGTTTTATCCTGGCTAATATCTTCTTCAAATGGTTTTCAAAGGAAAGCTTGAAGATAGATCCACTGCCATCTGATTCTTAGAATGAAACGGGGGTCCTTACCTTTAGTTTCTGTAAGGATGAAGTAGGCATGAAACTAGCTTAAGCCATTGTAATGTGTTTGTTTTTTGACAATTAATCTTTGAAAGGAATAGTGTAGAACATGCCTTTTTTACCAACAATTAGTACACTTTTTATCATTTTAAGTGCCGTTTTAATGGCAATTGGCTGGAATTTAATAATTAAAGGGAAGGTGAAGGCGCATAAAATAACGATGATTTCATCGGCTATTAGTGCATTGCTCTTCTTAATTATTTATATGTCACGAACAATCTTTATTGGAAATACAAGCTTCGGTGGTCCAGCAGATTTAGAAATCTATTATACAATCTTTTTAATTTTCCATATTATTTTAGCAACTAGTGGTGCTGTTTTTGTGGTTGTGACATTGATATTGGCATTTAAACGTAAGATTAGGATACATCGAAAGGTTGGTCCGGTGACTGCTATTATCTGGTTCTTTGTCGCGATAACTGGGGTAATGGTATATTTATTTTTATACGTATTCTGGGATGTGGGCGAAACAACCAATCTCTTCCGGGCAATCTGGGGGTTCTAATGAAGTATAAAAAAGATGGGAGCAGTTTTTTAACTGTTTCCATCTTTTTTAGTAAGTAAGATAGTTTAATGACTTTCTTAGCGATTAAGTGCAACTAAGACTGTCGCTAGAAGAGCGCCTTTGCTCTATTAATCAGTTGCTTTCTATTACTGCCTTATTAAAGCTTGCAAGATCTTCTGCTACTTTTGTTGTTAATGTCTGTGCACGTTCAACAAGACTTTCAGGGAAATTCTCTTCTTCACCATATTCGATTCCATGTGGGTAGTAATGCTTCCCAAGTAGGGGTGGTAGTAATTTGATTACGGCATTCCGGCGATCAACATCACCTTCAAGTGCATAGCCTTGGATACGAATATAATATGTAATGTTTTTTTCTTTGGAACCAATCTTATAATCGTAAGTTACTCGCTCGTAATCCCACTGTCCTGCACGGATGAAGGCGTGTTTTCCAATAATGTGATCCAAAGGTTTTAAATCAACGACAATATCTTCAATACCTGTGTTTTCTAATCTCATTTTATACACCTCTTATGTTAATCATCTTCTATTTATCATAGTACGAAAACGCTTAAGTTGCAATGAAAAACATTCTATTTTGACTTTTCCAAGTATAGTTACTGGCTATACATTGAAATGAATAATTTTATTCTATAATATTATAGGCAATAGAGAGAATAAACGTCATCGTTAAACATAAACTCTAGTATTGCTAAATCTTAAAGTAGAATCTTTTCAAATTGCAATGTTTATAACTATTGTATAAAGTGCGGACAAAGTTAGGCGCAAAGTTGATTTCCGCTGCGGACAGTCGCTTTCTGCGGGAAGAAGAGCCCTAGGTGAGACTATGAAGTGCGAAAGCGTGAGTAGGTTCACCAGCTCCCCTAATATGCGTGTAGTGTTTTTCTGGAGCGAGTGGTCCGAGAGCCCTTAGCACATTAAACTAGTTCACAATTTACATCAAAAGTTGAATAAGTAGTATATTGATGTTCTGTGCATCATTGAAAAAAACTACTTATATCCATTCATAATTACGATAGATGATAAGAGTATTCGGTTTTGCTATTCGAATTATCACGTCGATTTCAGAGGAGAATTAACGCATGAAATTCATTCGAAGTTTAATATTTATTACGATAATTGCCTTTATTGCCTTTTACATTCTTGAGGAAAAGAATATGTCCCCAGATGAAGCAATTGATAACATCGTAAATGTTGTCAAAGAAAAGACCAACAATTTAGAGACAAAAGTTGCTCCAGAGGAAAATCTAGAAACACTACCGGTAGAGGACGATTTATTTGGGTGGATTGGCAAAACGGAGGAGCAGCTTATTGATACTTACGGTGAACCAATTCGGAAGGATGCGAGTGCGTATGGCTATGAATGGTGGGTATATACCGATAAGCAAACAGAATACATTCAATTCGGCGTGTTAAATAATAAGATTGTAACAATTTATATGACTGGTACTAATTTAGAAGTAGAATCGGTTTCCATTGATCAAACTTTTGCAGCACTAAATGAACAGTATTCGTTTGAAAATGAAGTAGTGTTTAATGATGGCCTTTCATCGTATACGTTCAAACTAACAGAAGATGAACGAAAAATGCGCCCGCTAGTGAAGTTAGCGGATGATACGTTTGCCCAGTTTTATTTTGATACATTTACGGATACATTATCGTCTGTTCGGGTATTAACGATGGATACACTACTAAAGCATCGTCCATATGAAATACTGTATCGTGGTGATCTACCCACAGAACAAAATCTATCAACAGAGGAATGGGTTCAAGTTGAAGCAGGGATGGAGCAGCAAGTATTTGATATTACGAATGTATTTCGTAATCAAAAGGGTTTACAAGCTTTACAATGGGAAGATCCTGTTGCTGAAGTAGCATTTATGCATAGTAAGGATATGGAGGAAAATAACTATTTTTCCCATAATAGCTTAAATGGAAATGGGCTAAAAGAAAGATTAGCAGTTGAAGATGTATTTTATATTGCAGCAGGTGAGAATATTGCTGCAGGGTATACCGATGCGCCAGCAGCGATGGAAGGATGGCTAAATAGTGAAGGGCATCGTGAGGCATTATTTAATGAGGCCTATACGCATTTAGGTGTAGGTGTCTATAAATTATATTACACTCAGAACTTTCTAGCTAAACCGCTGTAAGTTCTTTTTTTCTTGCACGTATGATTTCAGCCCGCATAAATTATTTAGTATAAGAGAATGATTGATATGGGGTGAATAAAATGGACGTTCAACATCTAGATCCGACGGTGACAGCATTTAAGGAATTTATTAATGGACATCCAAAATTACTTAAAGAAATAAGGAAAAGTGGAAAATCATGGCAGGAGTATTATGAAAAATGGGTGCTACTTGGTGAAGATGATTCGCACTGGGCACAATATAAAGAGGAATCATCGAAAGTGAAGGAAGATAAAGGAGAAGAGAAAAATTTTGAATTGATGAGTCAATTGATGAAGCTAACCGAAAACTTTGATATTAATAAAGTGCAAGGACAAGTGCAGCAATTTAGTAACACAATATCTACCATTCAAGAGGTAATTAGTCAGTATCAACAAACCAAGAAACCGAGTGAACCAGTAAAGGATCCCTTTAATTGGTTTCGTGATTGAGGAGAGGTATGATGGATCCATATAGTTATCAATATATAAGTGCAAATCCGCAATTAGCCAATTTTATTCGATATAATCCCATCTGGTATCGCTACTTATCTCGGGACCCGCATCGTTTGATGGAAATGGAGAAGGAAGCAAAGAAATTTTACGGAAAGACCTTTCCACAACGAATAGAAAAAATTAGTTCGAACATCCAAATGGTTGGAATGCTGATGCAATTTGCAGATGCAATGAAAGATTAATGAGCCAAGTTATTTTCATTCGCAACTATAAATGATAATATAATAGTTGGGGGTGTTAATCTTGATTGCAACATTAGAATATGTTGAAATTCTTGATCAGTCAGAGCAACTTGGTAAAATGATTATGGATTCAGATGTAATGGATGAGTATAAGAATAGACAAGTTGCACTAAATGAAGATAATGAAGCACAAGAACTTATTCGTGCTTTTACAGATATGAAACAACATTATGATGATATTCAGCGATTTGGCAGATATCATCCGGATTATAATGAAATAATGAAGAAAGTTCGTTCTACCAAAAGGGAAATGGATATGAACGATAAAGTTGCAATGTTTAAGGTTGCTGAGCGTAATTTGCAAAATTTGCTAGATGAAATCAGTAGCTTTGTTGCACTAAGTGTAAGTGATCAAATAAAAGCGCCGAAGGACGGAGCAGCCCTAACCGACAGTGGCTGTGGTCATGGTGGCGCATGCGGTTGTTCACATTAACAATTCAATCAACTACCAAAATAGAATGAAGGTAGTTGATTGGATTCCTTTTTATCCCGAATTAACTGGCTGTAAGACCCCCATTTCAAGAATTCGAGAAAAATCAAGAATAGTAAGTGGGGGATCAACAGAAAGTCAAAGTCCCGATTCTGTTCAACTAACATTAAGTGGGGGATGAAGAACCCCACCACTTAATGAAGTTTCACTTTATAATCATACATAGAAATCATACTTAAATATCCTATTTGGTAAAACAATAAATAGGGAGGGCATCGGATGAGAACTGAAAGACAAGGGATTATCGTATGGTTTCAGCATACGAAAAATATTAAACAGCTCAAGCGTTTTGGAAACTTGATTTATGTGTCAAGGAAGTTGAAATATGCAGTTATTTATGTTGATCAAGCTGAGATTGAAAAAGTCGAATATAAATTATTAAAATTACCGTTTGTATCCAAGGTAGATAAATCATATAAACCATTCATTAAAACCGATTATGAAAATGCGAAACCAGATGATGCTAAACAGTATGATTATAAGATGGGGATATGAAACTATTTTGTAGAATAATGATAAATTAGTTCTCCAAATAAAGAAAAATCCTGCAGAGATAATCTCTGCAGGTCCTTTTGTTTTTAGAATAAAAACAAATAGGTAAAGGGAGAGGAGAAACCGGAGAAAGACTTATGGGGAAGTATAAGTCCCTCTCCGTATTGAAACAACCAAGCTAACTGTTAGTTGAATCATTATGTTATTATGTACAAAGGGAAAAATAATATACCTAAATAGGATACTTTTCCCATGTAAAGTGTAAGTTAGGAAGTCCTTCCACTGAACACAATTCTCGTTTATGATAGAATTAGTTTTGATTAGTTGGATAATGAGGTGATAGTATGCGGGTTATTGCAGGTGAATTTAAAGGAAGACAATTAAAGGCTGTCCCTGGTACAGCAACAAGACCGACAACAGATAAGGTGAAAGAAGCAGTATTTCAAATGATGGGACCGTTTTTTGATGGTGGTGTTGTACTTGACCTCTTTGCAGGAAGCGGCTCGTTAGGGATTGAAGCGATTAGTAGGGGAATGGATTCGGGTGTGTTTGTTGATAAAAGCCCGAAAGCGATACATACTATTTCAGAGAATATAAAAATGGTGAAAATAGAAGACAAGATAGAATTATTTCGAATTGACGCTGTTCGTGCATTAAAAGCGATAGCGAAGCGTGCATTGCAATTTGATTTGATTTTACTCGATCCGCCATATAAAAAGGTTGAATATGATAAGGTGTTAACACAAATTGTAGAATCTAACTTAATCAAAGAAAATGGGATTATTTATTGTGAACATGATGGAGAAGATGTATTAGCGGAAAGTTATGGCCCGTTAACCCTCATTAGACATGAAAACTATGGAGGAACAATTGGAATTTCAATTTATCGAAGGAAATAAAAAGGAGTTGTCATCATGGGAAAATTGGCGATTTGTCCAGGTAGCTTTGATCCAATTACAAATGGACATTTAGATATTATTACAAGGGGAGCAAAAATCTTTGAAAATGTTATCGTGACCGTATTTAATAATCAGTCGAAATCACCGTTGTTTACGGTTGAGGAAAGGATTCATTTATTACGAGAATCAACAAAACATTTGCCCAACGTATCCGTTGATTCCTCGGACCACTTATTGATGGATTATGCTCGTGAAAAACAAGCGGATGCAGTTGTTCGTGGATTGAGGGCAGTAAGTGACTTCGAATATGAAATGCAAGTAACATCGATGAATCGGAAGCTTAATCAAGATGTTGAAACGTTTTTTATTATGACGAACAATCAATATTCTTTCCTAAGCTCAAGTATTGTGAAAGAAATTGCTAAATATGATGGAGATATTTCAGGATTAGTGCCAGATGTCGTTTTGGATGCATTAAAAGTGAAATTTGGACATCGTTAAAAGAGAAAAACAACACTCCGTATTTTTTATGAAGTGTTGTTTTTTTGATTCTTATAAAAATATTTACTGTGGATAAGCTATTACTCATTATCAGCCAAGTCCAGCTCAAACAGGCGTTTGCACTTTTATTTTCTTGTATATTTTAAAAATTCTATATTATTTATTTGCCGTTCCGTCTAGAGGAACAATGCTCTATTTTCTTGTCAATCTTCTTCATATAATAGGGGTAAGTTCCTAAGGTCATTCGCTGATTTGCTTAACAGCCAGTTAATCTCTGTTAGTAAGCAATACTTTTTTCATTTCCGAGAATGGCTTTACTGTCGAAATTATAATATAACACTTTTTAATGATTACGCTTTCAAAGATGGGAGGAGGTATTTACGATGCAAGAAAGAAGAGCAGTAGAGCAATGAATTGTACGTGATACAATGTCGGATAATGTGTCCTTCTTAAGAGTCGAAGGTCATTTAATACTTTGTAAGCATATTAATTGATTTTTAAATTTGAATGGAATTTTCAGACCATACCATTAATTTAGGAGGATTATTATATGAAAGTAACCAATGCAGAGGAATTAGTGGAGAAAACAAAATTAACGAAATTTCATTGGATATTACTTTTTTGGGGCGGGATATTAATGCTATTTGATGGTTTTGATTTAACCATTTACGGCGCAGTGGTTCCTACTCTAATGGATGAATGGGGAATTTCTGCTGTTCAGGCAGGGAGGTATGGAAGTTATGCTCTATTTGGCATGATGTTTGGTGCATTAATATTTGGAACATTGGCAGATAAATTGGGCAGAAAAAAGATTATCTTGATTTGTGTTACTATCTTCAGTGTATTTATGCTTCTTGCTGGACTCTCTCCAACTCCAGAGGTGTTTGGACTGTTTCGATTTATTACTGGTTTAGGATTAGGCGGCATGATGCCAAATGTTATTGGGCTTATTAGCGAATATTCTCCAAAAGGAATGCGCAGCCGTATGATTGCTACGATTATGGCCGGTTATTCCATCGGTGGTGTTATCGCTGCTTTTCTAAGTATGATTCTTATCACTAATTATGGGTGGAAGTCCGTATTTTTCTTTGGTGCCATTCCATTATTGTTCTTGCCTTTCTTAATAAAATTATTGCCAGACTCAGTTGGATCGTTGATTGATAAAAATGATCATAAAGGGATACAAAAGATTCTTGTAAAGGCTAATCCAACGTATACACCTACTGAAAATGAAACTTTTGTTTTAAACAAGCCAAAAGAAACTTCATCACCAGTTAAAAATCTTTTTACTGATAAAAGAGGATTTTTAACAGTGATGATCTGGTTAACATACTTTATGTCACTACTGATGATCTATGGTCTGAATACATGGCTGCCTAAATTCATGACCGAAGCTGGATTCCCACTTGGTTCAAGTATAAGCTTCCTTCTAGCATTAAATGTGGGGGCAACAATTGGTGCAATTCTAATGGGGTGGATAGCGGACCGTTGGGGTGTCGGAAAAGCGCTCATTTTGTTCTTTCTGGTTGCAACTGTTTCGATTACCAGCTTAGGATATGCGACAAATATGATATTATTGTATGTAATGGTAGCGATTGCAGGAGCAGCAACAGTAGGAACTCAAAACCTAACACATTCCTATACCTCCCAATTTTATCCAATCACAATAAGATCTACAGCATTAGGTTGGGCATTAGCAGTTGGACGGATTGGCGGAATACTTGGACCAACAATCGGCGGTATTTTACTTGCTTCCAATTTAACGTTACAGTTAAACTTTTTTATATTTGCCATCCCGGGAATCGTTGCGGCATTTGCTGTATTCTTAGCCAATCAACAAGGTCGAAAAGTAATGTCTACTGACCAGAAACTTAAAAAAATTGCTACATGAAGCTTTATAATCCAATCATACGAAAAGGGGTATTAAAATGGAAAATATCACAATACTTGGAGCAGGCATCATGGGGCATGGTGCTGCTCAATTATTTGCCCAAGCAGGAAAGAATGTACGTATTCGAGCAAGGCGTGAGACATCATTGGAAAAAGCCCGAGACCTCATTACAAACAGCTTGAAAATTATGGTCGAAAAAGAAATGCTGATTGAAAATGAAATGGAGCAGATATTAGCCCGTATCACATATACGACAGATTTGTATGAAGCTATTCAGGATGCCGATTTCATTCTTGAATCGATTCCAGAAGTTCTTGAACAAAAACTGGATACTTATGACATTATTGAAAGCGTTGTCCCTGAAAAAACGATTATTTCATCTAATACTTCTACTTTTACAATAAAAGAGTTGACGGGGAGAGCAAAGCATCCGGAAAGGTTTATCGTCACTCATTTCTTTAACCCGCCACAACTCGTACCAATTGTGGAAATAGTTAAATTCGAGAAGACAGATGAGAATATCGTAAACACCACTTATGACTTAATGAAGGAAATAGGAAAATCACCAGTAGTTTTAAAAAAGGAGATTACAGGTTTTATCGTCAACCGTGTTCAAGTAGCAATGCTTCGCGAGGCATTCCACTTAATAGAGTCGGGAGTAGCTACTGCAGAAGATATCGATATTGCTATGAAAGGAAGCATGGGCTTTAAATGGGCATTTTGTGGTCCAATGGAAAGTCAGGATTTAGCGGGCCTGCAAACAACTAAAGCAATGGTTGGCAACATTATGGAAGATCTATCAAATACAAGAGAAGTTCCTTCGTTCTTATCGGAAATGGTGGAAAAGGACCAGCTTGGCATTCGAACAAATCAAGGTTTTTACAAGTATGATGATCATGGTGAACAAGCCATCCATACACGAGACGATCATTTCTTAGATCTCCTTAGGTTACAATATAGCAAAAAGAATAAGGATACTGTTTCAACTTCAAAATAATGAGTGTGACGACTGCACTTGACTTTGCTGGAATAGACTTAAAATGGCATGGAAAAGGTGTTACTAATAAAAGAACTGCCACTATTATTTAAAAGATATGGATATAATTTTTCCCCTACCACGGTATCGTTCACTGTGGTACTTTTAATAGATGGAGAAAAATATTTTATTGGAATTAATCGTATTGAGTCATATGGTAGACAATATGTTACATTCAATATATCGATAAGAAAGATAAGCAAGAGAAGCGTGAAACGTTTACGGGGAGGAGCGTTTTTCACCCGTATAATTCGTCATATTCCGGATAAGCAAATGTATCCAGAGTATTATAAAGGAATACATGGCCGTGAATATAGATTATCGGATGTTCTCTAGGTATGGCAAACAGAAAGGACAGGGCCGATCTTTGCCCGGTTTTTCTAATATGTGCTACTACTGTTTTTTCACGGTTTTCCTGTAAAGGATGATACATGCAAGCCCAAGAAAGAAGAAGGTGAATAATGCCCCGTTCTGTGTTAGTAGATCAACAATTTTGGTCCATATATTATCATCCAATGTTTGCGACACAGGTATATCGATCGTCTCGCTTGCTTGTTTATCAAGATATAGTGGTTTGAACAAGATAATTGTTAATATACTTGCGATGGTTCCATGTAGGAAACGCGCGAAGAAATATGGTAAAAAGCGAATATCTGTTTTTGCTAAAATACTGGCAACCTGGGCTTGGACAGAAAAACCATTGAAGCCAAGAATAAAACTAACGAGTATTACTTTCGGTAGTAAGGAATCGGTCGTAATTTGGGTGATCATATTTGCTCCGATCGTTATTTCGAATAAACCAGATAAAAAAGGTAGTGCAAATTCGATTGGCAGACTGAACAATGACAAGATACCCTGAATGACAGATGCAATTGCCGGTGTAACACCAACAAGGAAGAGAAGCTTGATTAGAACAGAGAATAGCGTAATAAATCCACCAACCATGATTAATGTTTTGATTGAATTTAATACGGCATCACCAAGAATCTCCCCAAAAGGTCGTTTATCTTTTAATCTTGTCCGGTGCATTGCTTTAAATGCCATGGTTATGGATACTTTCTTTCGCCGCTCTTGCAGTTTCTTTTTCTCATTTCTCCCATGAAATCGCATTGCGATACCAACGAATGCATTACTTGAATAATGGCAGATAGCAATTAATACTCCTAATGTAGCATCATGAAAAAAACCAACAGAAATCGCACCAAAAATAAATAGAGGACTTGAATTATTTGTAAAGGCCACAAGTCTCTCTGCCTCAATTCGTGTAAGTTGTTTTTCTTCACGTAGTCGAGCAGCAATCTTCGCACCTGTTGGATATCCGCTTGCCATTCCCATCATCCAGCCAAAGCTGCCAACCCCAGGGATATTAAATAATGGGCGCATAATTGGCTCAAATAGTACCCCAATGAAGTTTACAACACCGAATGCTAATAATAGCTCAGCCGTAATAAAAAACGGTAATAATGATGGAAAAACTACTTCCCACCATAAATTTAATCCACGAATACTAGCCTCTAATGCCTGGTCAGGAAATTGAATTAGTGAAATGGTAATGAAAATGGTCATACCTGAAAAGAGTAATGTTTTTATTATTTGTTTCAATTGGGAATCCCCCTACGTCGAATAAATAAAGATGGTAATGGTATATGTAACCTGAAAACGATTCTTTCATCTTGCTGCAGACACAAGTTCTGTACATCTAAATCGCTTAATAGTAAAATAATGCTAGCTTCGTGATAAAATGGATTATGTGTTGTACAAGTCTTCTAC
Source organism: Oceanobacillus arenosus (assembly GCF_003369575.1). Classification (GTDB taxonomy): domain Bacteria; phylum Bacillota; class Bacilli; order Bacillales; family Amphibacillaceae; genus Oceanobacillus; species Oceanobacillus arenosus. Next base: position 444,136 of record NZ_PIOC01000017.1, read on the forward strand.
TAATATACGCACATAGATCACTTGTTTATGACATACACTTTTTTGCAAGCAAGAAAAATCGATACATGTCCTTCATTTTTACGGATGGTAACTGAATTGGCATGCATAGATATTAAAAATAGTCGAAATATATTTTGGAATGCGTGAACGACTATTTGTTCGTTTAACTTGGAAGGAGCATTAGTAATCAATGAAATTATCGAAGAAAAATATTATTTACTTTATTCTTATTATCGCCGTTGCTTATTTTATTGCGGGATACCAATTACCATACTATATCCAAAAGCCAGGAGGGGCAGATGCTTTAAATCCCATCATACATGTAGAGAATGGATACGAGAGTGAAGGGGATATGCATTTAGTTACCGTTAGTGGACTACAAGCAACACCGTTACAATATGTATGGGCAAAGCTTGCTCCACACAATGACATATTACCAATTGAAGAGGTGTTTCCAGAAGGTACTTCACAAGATGAATACATGAAGGCACAACTTCATGTTATGGAGAGCTCCCAAGAAGCTGCAACCGTCGTTGCGTATCAAGCAGCAGGGCAGGATATTGAAATTTCGTATAATGGCGTCTACGTTGCTTCTGTTGTTAAAGGAATGCCGGCAGAGGGAAAACTACAAATTGGCGACCGGATTACAGGGATTAATGGGATGGAAATACAAGAGGCTGAACAATTGATAAGTTATGTAGAAGGTAAAGAAGCGGGTGATACGATTACAATAGACTTTAAAAGAGATGAACAAGCACTGTCAACGGATCTAAAATTAGAAGCTTTTGAAGCAATCGATAATAAAGTTGGAATTGGCATAAGTTTAGTGACAGATCGGAGTGTTGCAGTTGAACCGGAAATTGAATTTTCCAGTGGTAATATTGGCGGACCTAGTGCGGGGCTGATGTTTTCACTTGAAATATATGATCAACTAACAGAGGAAGATTTAACGAAGGGCTATCAGATCGCTGGGACGGGTGAAATTGATTATGATGGAAATGTGCTAAGAATAGGTGGTATCGATAAGAAAATTGTTGCAGCAGACAAAGAAGGAATCGATATTTTCTTTTCACCAAATGAACATGGCGCGGACAATTCCAATTATCAAATTGCCAAACAAACTGCAGAAGAAATCGGAACAGATATGAAGATAATACCAGTTGATACCTTTGCAGAAGCTCTTGCATACTTAGAAAATCTGTAATTGCATGGTTTTCTAATGGCATTAATCAATATATAAAGGACCTAAGGGCATAATAAAAATCGACCTTTTCTAATTTGGAGAGGTCGATTTTCTATGGCGATTCTTAATTGATTACTGGGCCTTTAAATTCTTGCTTGATTGCCTGTATTCTTGCTTCTGGTGAAAGAACACTATAATAAGCATTGCTAGCCCTTTCTTCTAGTTTTAATAATGGTGGTGCATTACGTTTGATATTTGACAGGATTGGGATTTCCATTTCCTTTTTCCGTTTATTCAAGTAGTGCTGACCTGTTTGATTTAATCCAAGTACACGAACATATGGAACAGAGGGAAGCTTGATAAAAGTTGCTATCTCTGCCTTCGTCGTATTGGTTAGTAGATGGACGAACAACCGCTGAATCCTTGTCCATGTGTAACGTTTCGTTTTGATCATTGTTACCCATTGATTAAACGACGTTGCCTCTATTGCTGTTTTCTTGATGCGATGTTCCAAGCCTTCATCAACACCATGAATCATGGCCAGTTCTTCCGTTGACATTGTCATGACACGATAATGCAGGATTGGAAAATATAGTTCCCAGTGATGCCAGAAGGATGCCGTATTTTTGTATGCTTGTAGTTGAACCGCTGTTTCCTTTGGCATGGTTTGCTCAGTCTTCGCCTCTAGTACATCATGCTCGATTAGCCGTTTTCGAATACTTGTTGCACTAGCGATATCGCTTGAAATTGTTTGATCGTGAAAGTTATTATTTGTCCGTTTAATCGTAATTGGTTCAATTGGCAGTCCATTGTTTAAAATAGCTTTCACATAGCTGAAACCGAGGATATTGTTCGGTTTTGATAAGTCAATCTCGCCCGAAGTTAGTTCAATTTTTTGATATGCATCTCTACTTGCTTCGGGAAATGATTTTCCTTCTGCAAGTCCCATTTTCAATGCAGTATTAAAAAGATCATTCTTATCTATATAGGTCTTGTAGCTATTTAGAAAAGGGGAGATTCTTCCCGATTCACTGCCAAAACAAATGCTTGATACACCAATTTCATGAAGGGTTAGGACCGCACCATGTGCAAAGATATCGCTGTTTTGTACGGCAAATGCATAAGGAAGCTCAAGTACAATATCGATTCCTGACTTAAGAGCTGCTTTCGTTCGATGATATTTATCGATAATTGCTGGTTCCCCACGTTGTAGGAAAGAACCGCTCATGACGGCGATGGTACAATTAGCGTTCGTGGCCTTTTTTGCTTCTTTTATATGATAAACATGCCCGTTATGAAATGGATTATATTCAACAATTAAGCCAGTGGCTTCCATACTTTCAGCTCCTATAGTATAATGAAATCATTGTATCAAAAAAATAATCGAATAACATCTTTCACAGTAATTAGCCTTTTATTAAAATAGAAGTGTGATAATGTATCTGTAAAGAAAATATGTTGACAAAAGTACATTTTTCTTTTAAAATTACTCTTGTTGCCTTGAGGTGAAAATAATGAAATTTCCATTAAGCCAAATTAAAAAAAGTGCTTATAATGAACCTTTCAAATTTGATGATTATGTGGATGTTTCTGAACTGGAAATGATGAATAATGATATACGTAAAATACAACCCGTAAGAGTACACGGGTATTGTAGCGAACAAGGTGAACAAATTCTATGTTCTTTAGAAATCGAGGGAGAAATGATTTTACCTTGTGCACGTACATTAGTGGATGTGCCTTATCCGTTTAAAATTAAAACGACAGAGGTTTTCACAACGTCATCTTATCATAGTACAGAAGAAGAGGAAGATGAAATTCATCCAGTAAATGGAGAGGTACTTGACTTAACTCCATATATAAAGGAAAATATTTTATTAGAAATTCCTTTTCGTGTATTTTCTGATGAAGCAAATCCTGTGGACGCTGCCCCGGTTAAAGGGATGGACTGGGAATTTGTTGCAGAAGAAAAGAAAGAAAAAACGATAGATCCACGTTTTCAAAAATTGGCGTCATTACTTGAAAATAAACAGAAAGACAAATAAGAATCAATATTCAAACTTTGCTTTCATTTGAAGGAGGTGTTTGTCGTGGCAGTACCTAAACAAAGAACGTCTAAAAAAGTTAAAAATCAACGCCGTACTCACAAAAAACTACTTGTACCTGGCATGGTAGAATGTTCAAATTGTGGAGAATTAACAAAATCACATCACGTTTGCAAATCTTGCGGACATTACGATGGTAAAGAAGTAGTTGCTAACTAATCTTCTAAATTTAGAATAAAAAAGACAGATCACTTTTGTGGTCTGTCTTTTTTATTCTTAACTCATTCACTTTGCATGTTGTTTTTTAGATAAAGTGTGGACTGAGTTAGGCGCAAAGTTGATTTTCGCTACGGACAGTCTCGCATCCGGAGGGCTCGAGCTGAGCCCCTAGCAAAGAATGCTATGGTCTCAACATCTTTGCTTTTCCCGCAGAAAGCGTAGTGTATTTCTGGAGCGACTGGCCGAAGAGTCTTTAGCACATTAAACTAGTCCGAACTTTATATCAATTCTGAACTACCTTCCGTCAATTACCAGATAGGCTAGCTTAAATTATTGTCTCACTTTATATGGAAAGATTGGGCTGTCATTTTAAGTAATGGTGATGATTCAGTTTCCCTATAAATGGCAATATTCTTTTAGGATACTGCCTATATTTAATCATAAAAAAAGTAAACATGTATTCTAGTACGCCTACTTTTTGCATACATTGATACCAAAGTGATAAGGAGGGGTGTAATGAACGAGACACGTCAGGATGCTTGGACGAAGGATGAAGATATTATGCTGGCAGAAACGGTATTGCGCTATATTAGAGAGGGAAAAACGCAGCTAGAGGCGTTTAAAGAAGTGGCGGAACAGTTGTCGCGTACCTCTGCAGCATGTGGGTTTAGGTGGAACGCAACGATCCGTAAACAATATCAGGATGCGATTCAATTAGCGAAAGAAGAAAGGAAACATGGTGGCAGGAAGGATGTATGGAAATTTATGAAACCAGATACTCCAGAACTCGATACGATAGATTCTGCAATTCTATTACTAGAAAAGATGAAAAACAAATCCCCCGATGAACATCACATACTACAAAAGGAGCAAGAAAAGGTTGTTACATTAGAAGTGGAAAATAAGCAATTGAAGGAAGCGCTATTAAGATATGATCACGCATGGGAGGAAATGGGGAAGCTTTGGAGCTGGGTAAAGCATAAACAAGTTGATTAAACCGTTAAAAGACATGAATGTGCAACAAGATTCATGTCTTTTATTAATAGGATTCGGAATAATGAAATGAGTATTACTGGTAACCAGATATGTGGATTCTCATCTAAATCTCCTTCAATCTCATATTGTGCTTCGTAAAACCCTGTTTTCTCCCAGAATCTATGAGAATGAATTCGTGGATTCGTTATAATTGGTTTCTTTAACTCCAACATGATTTATTTCCTATCCTATTCTAGTGAGTATTAGTTAAGTGTGTTCTCTATTTCTGACAAAATAATAAAATCATCTAAATATTAAAGTCTATTGTAAAAATTAGTTCGATATTTTACCCTAAAGATAAATCTATTTGGTACAATATATAAGAATTATTAGAAGCATTAAAAGAAATTAAGAATATAGAAGGGCTTTTCTTGCTACATAAGTGGGGCCAACAGGAAGTTTTCTAATAAAAGAAGTAAAGGGATAAAGGAGTTATAGATAAATAATGGTCGATGTTATCATCAATATATTTGCATTCTTAACAACAGCCCCTGTCGTTCTTACCGCATTTATTTATTACATTTCGATTAAATCCCATCGACCAGTTTGGAAGGCAATCCATACTGCGGTAAATTGGACGACGATTTTTTATATGATTGCGGTCTGCTTATTAGTAAAAATAATATTCGATATAACGGTTACCGGGTATGTCTCAGTTTTCTTTCTTTTTTTATTAGGAATGTTTACTTATATGCAGTGGCGCTTCCATACAGATATTAAGGTTACAAAGGCATTCAAACTAGCTTGGCGTATATGCTTTTTACTATTTTTATGCCTTTATTTATGTCTTATTATCACTGGGATTATTTTGGAAATGATATAATACATCGCGATGTTTGGGTTAGAATTGAACTGAATTACTGAAATCAAATTGAAAAAGCGATACAATACATGCTGGAGATTACGTTACAGAAGGAGAAAGGGATTTATGCGGATTGACACGATTAAGTTAACGAAACAAGCAAGATTAATAAATGATTATCGAGAAAATAAAGAAACAATAATAAAATTCTTTGATTATCATCCATTTGAAGAATATGAGCAAAGAATAAAGGATTTAAAGGAACGTTCGTTTAATCGTAGTAAGTTAACAGAGGTTTTATTAAAAATCAATACCGAATGGGGAGCGCCTTCTGCAACTTTGGCTAACATTGACAGGATGATGATGGATAATAGTTTGGTCGTTATCGGTGGACAGCAAGCAGGATTATTAACGGGACCATTGTATACCATTAATAAGATCATTTCGATCCTGCAGTTTGCAAAACAGCAGGAAGAGGAATTGCGAATTCCGATTATCCCTGTTTTTTGGATTGCTGGTGAGGATCATGATTTTGAGGAAATGAATCATATCTACATGCCAGAAACCAATCGATTAAAAAAACATAAATTAAGACAACAAAATCTCGAGAAACGCTCTGTTTCTCATATTCCAATTGATGAAGCAGACATAAAGGTTTGGCTTGATAAATTATTTACTCAATTAAAGGAAACCGAATATACAAAGGATTTGTATGAAGCAATAAATGCCTGTCTAACAAAATCTACTTCGTATACGGATTTCTTCGCGCGTGTCATTTTTCAATTATTCTCAGAAGAAGGGGTCGTGCTGATTGATTCTGCTCATCCGCTGGTTCGTAATTTAGAGCGTGAACATTTTGTGCATATGATTGAATCCCAGCCTGATATAAGCACTGGTGTATCACGAGTGGCAGCGCAATTAAAGCAGGAACAATATCCTCTAGGTTTGGATGTTACACCAGATGATGGAAATCTTTTTTATCATAAAAATAATGAGCGAATTTTATTAATGCGCAATCAGAATCAGGATTGGGTTGGGAAGAATGGGGAAGTACGCTTATCTACCGAGGAAATAATGAGAATTGCCAAAAATACTCCTGGATTATTAAGTAATAATGTCGTTACCCGACCATTAATGCAAGAACTATTATTTCCTACACTTGCATTTATCGGTGGACCGGGAGAAATCAGCTATTGGGCATTATTGAAACCAGCGTTCCATGCGCTTGGAATAAAAATGCCTCCAGTTGTCCCTAGATTGTCATTAACCTATGTAGAGCGAGGAATTGAAAAAAAGTTAGCAAAATATAATCTTGAAATCGAAACTGTTATTAATCAAGGGCTAAATGAGTTTAAAGATAATTGGCTGGTAGCAAAGGTAGATCCACCGGTACATACATTAGCGAATGAATTGAAGGCAGTAATTAATCAAGCACATGAGCCATTGAGAAATATTGCTAGAGAACTACGAGCAGATATTGATGCATTAGCAGAGAATAATTTACTTCACATATATCGGGATGTGGAGTTACTGGAGAAGCGGATCGTTCGAACCATCGAAGAAAAATATGAACTAGAGATAATGGATTTAGATCGAATCAATTTAGCGATACATCCAGATGGTGGGCTTCAGGAGAGAATGTGGAATCCATTACCATTTTTAAATGTTTATGGGAAAGAGTGGGTAAAGGAAGTATTGAAGCAATCGTATTCGTTTAAAGTGGACCATTATATCATTTATTTATAATCAATGATGCCAACGATTGGTAAATTCTTTTCGTATTGTTTGTTTACTAGCTCGGCTGTCTGGAACCGGAAAATAAAGTTGCAAAATTGGTTTTTGTAAAGAGTATCGTTTTTGGGAAATATCCCCCACCTGTCCCCACTTTGTAATATAAGTTTAATAAAAAGCTGTCAAACTAAGGTTTGACAGCTTTTTATATGGAAACGATTTAGGCGAATTCAATTGTTTTCAAAAGTAAACTGAATCTTTTTGAGAAATGGGTGGTGCAGAGTGGGGGGATGTGGTAATATAAAAAATAGAAAGTGGGGCGTACTATATGTTCATGGGCGAATACCAACATAACATCGATTTAAAAGGCCGAATTATCGTCCCATCCAAGTTTCGTGAGGAGCTTGGTGAATCTTTTGTGGTGACCCGTGGACTTGATAAATGTTTATTTGCTTATCCGATGGATGAATGGAAAATCCTCGAGGACAAGTTAAAGAAACTCCCATTAACAAAAAAAGATGCTAGAGCATTCACCCGGTTTTTCTTTTCTGGAGCAGTTGAATGCGAAATCGATAAACAGGGAAGAATAAACATTCCGCAGACACTTAGAAGTTATGCCGTTCTTGAAAAGGAATGTGCGGTAATTGGAGTATCAAATCGAATCGAAATTTGGTCGAATGATAATTGGCAGGAATATGTTTCAACATCTGAGGAATCATTTGCTGAGATTGCTGAGAATCTAATGGATTTTGATATTTAGTAGTTAAGAAAGTATAACGACTTTCTTAACGAATAAGTGCAACTAAGGCTGTCACGGAAGGGCTTGGTGACAACCAAGTTTTCTAAAGTTAAATGCGGAAGCTTGATAAAGAGAAGTGGGTGGATTATTTAAATGTTTGAACATTATAGTGTACTGAAAAAAGAAACAATTAACGGACTTGCTATTAATCCTAATGGTACATATGTCGATTGCACAGTCGGTGGTGGCGGTCATTCAGAAGAAATTGCATCAAGATTAAATGGAGATGGCTTATTAATTGCATTTGACCAAGATTTAGATGCATTAGCAGCAGCAAAGGAAAGATTAAAAAAATATCAAGAAAATATTCTTTTTATCCATTCCAATTTCCGTGGATTAGAACAGCAATTGACTGAACATAATATTACGCATGTTGATGGAATCCTATTTGATTTAGGTGTATCTTCACCACAGCTTGATCGAGGTGAGAGAGGCTTTAGCTATCACCACGATGCACAGCTTGATATGAGGATGAATCAAGATCAGGAATTGACAGCATTTGAAATTGTTAACACATGGTCATATAATCAATTGGTTTCAATTTTCTTCAAATATGGAGAAGAAAAATTTTCCAAGCAAGTGGCGCGTAAGATTGAAGCGTATCGAGAAATAGCGCCAATTAATACGACGCATGAATTAGTTGAAATTATTAAAGATGGGATTCCAGCAGCAGCTAGAAGAACGGGTGGACATCCAGCAAAACGAATATTCCAGGCTTTACGAATTGCGGTAAATGATGAGCTTGAAGCTTTCAATGATGCACTACATCAAGCAGCAAGGGTAATCAGCTTGGAGGGGAGAATTGTTGTTATTACCTTTCATTCATTAGAAGATAGACTTTGTAAACAGGCATTTAAAAAGTGGAGTACGGCGAAAGAAACGCCTAGAAACCTTCCTATTCTGCCAAAAGATCATGAAGCACCATTTAAATTAATTACTAAAAAGCCAATTATCGCAGGAGATAACGAGTTAGAATACAACCGCAGATCTAGATCTGCAAAGTTACGAATAATTGAAAAAGTAAATAACTGGCAAAATGAATTTGCTTATGAGGAAGGGTGGAAAAAATAATGAATACTAATAATGCTCGAAGCTGGCAACAATCAAGTCCGCAGCAAGCCCCAAAAAAAGAACAAAAAGTATCCGTAAAAGTAAAAAAACAGGGATGGGTCACTAAGGGTGAAAAAGTAATTTATACCATTTTTTCTGCTGCCTTAATCGCAATATCCATTTTCATTGTTTCTTATTCATCATCTACAGATGCTTTAAATCGGGAATTACAAACGTTGGAACAAACAGCGCAAAGCCTAGAACTGAAAAATGAAGCACTCCAGTTTGAAAAGAAAGAACTTAGCAGACCAGAACGGATCATTGAGATAGCCAAGAGGAATGGGTTGAAAATCCAGGATGCGGAAGTGAAACAGGCACAAGTATTCAACAATTAACAAGGGGCAATCATAATGAGGAAAAATAAAACAACACATGTTATTGCAGGAATCCTAATCCCATTATTTACTATAGCCTTCATTGTTTTAACCGGAAGATTCATGTATATCCAAGCAACAGGTGTTGTTGATGGTGTTTCATTGGAAGAATGGGCGAAGCAAAAGCGTACATCATCTTACACGTTGCATGCAGAGCGCGGGAAAATTTATGATAATAATGGGATGACCTTAGCGTATGATCGACCGATTTTTCGAATGTACGCAATTCTTGATGATAAGTACTCGGAGAATTCAGAGAAACCTAGACATGTAGAAGATCCAGAGAAAACTGCGGAACTAATAGCACCATTGTTAGGGGTAGAAGCGGATGCAATTTTACAGCCATTGTTGAACGGTATTGAAAATGATCGATTCCAAGTTGAATTTGGTAAGATAGCGAATGAACTTTCGCAACAACAACGAGACGAAATCCTCGAATTAAAACTACCAGGTATTAATTTTGACAAAGACTCCATCAGATATTATCCAAACGGTATGTTTGCATCTCACATTATTGGGTTTGCAAGAGAAACAGAAGTACAAGAAGACGGTGAAATTAAGAATCAAATTAATGGTATTGCAGGCATTGAGAATCAGATGAATGATATTCTAGGTGGAAAGAACGGTTATATTTCTTATCAACGGGATAAATATAATAAACGGTTGCTGAATCCAAATGAAATCATTCAGGAACCAGAGAACGGAAATGATGTTTATTTAACAATTGATCAAAAGATTCAAACCCTTGTTGAAGATGTGTTAACAGAGGTTGTTAAGGAGTATAATCCAAAGCGAATAACTGCGGTTGTCATGGATCCGAAGACAGGTGAAGTACTCGCAATGAGTAGTCGACCAAGTTATAATCCAAACAATCCTGCAAACGTAGAAAATTGGTATAATGATGCGGTTTCAACACCATTTGAGCCAGGATCAACGATGAAGATATTTACCTGGGCAGCGGCAATTGAAGAAGGTGTTTATAATGGTAGTGAGGGCTATCAATCTGGGAGCTATCGAGTGAACGAAAAAATTGCAGCCATCCATGATCATAATAATGGAAAAGGCTGGGGTACCATATCTTTTGATGAAGGATTTGAGCGTTCATCCAATGTTGCGGCAGCAAAACTAGTTTGGGAAAAGTTAGGAACCGAGAAATACTTGGAATACCTCCAAGCATTTGATTTGGATAAAAATACAGGGATTGATCTACCGGGTGAAGTGGCAGGACATATTCTTTATAACTGGCCACTTGAAAAGATTACAACATCATTTGGGCAAGGTTCGACATTGACCCCTATTCAACAAATGAAGGCAGCAACTGCAATTGCAAATAATGGAAAAATGCTTCAGCCATATGTTATTCAAAAAATTGTTGATTCAACAACAGGGGACATAATTGAGGAAAAGGCACCGAATGTTGTTGGGGAACCAATTTCAGAAGAGACAGCAAAGCAAGTACTCACATTGCTTGAATCTACTGTGACCGCTGAGGGAGGAACATCTGGAAGATACGAATTACAAGATTACTCCGTTGGTGGGAAATCGGGTACTGCACAAATCCCGAATCCTAATGGTGGCTATTTAACTGGGAAGGAAAATTATGTATTTTCATTTCTAGGTATGGCGCCAATTGATGATCCACAACTGATGATGTATGTTTCTGTTCAACAACCAGAGTTAGATGAAACCCAAACCGGAGCGATGCCAGTATCCTTTATTTTTACAAATGTTATGGAAAATGGTTTGCATTATCTTAATATCGACCCAGATAAAGATGGGGGAGATCCCATTAAGTTAATCGAAATTCCCAACATAATAAAAGGGAATTCAGCAGATATTGTAAGAAACCTGACAGATCAAGGTGCAAACGTCACAACGATTGGTAACGGCAGTAGGATTGTTTCGGCAAATGTTAATGAGGGAGACACTGTCCTACCTCAAGAGCGGATAATGTTGGTTACGGATGAGCCAACAATGCCGAATATTATTGGTTGGTCTGTTCGTGATACGCTGGAAATCGCAGATCTACTAAAATTAAAGGTTGAAATACTAGGAAATGGTTTTGCGGTGACACAGAATATTAAAGAAGGTACCACTATAAAGGAAAAAGATTATTTAGGTGTAGAGTTCGAGGTTCCTAGTAAGATAGAAGAAGAGCCGGTTGATACAGCAGAAACCCCGGAAGATGATACTGGAAATGAGTAATATTTGCACTTAATAAATATGAAAGTATAAAAATTTCCTTGTTTACTTTCGATGACAGCTGAAACCACGTCTAGCTCCAGCGCTAAAGCTGTAGTGAGATTTCCATCACCTCCGTACGATAAGTTAACATCGATTCCAGTGATTTAGGGAGGCCGACTAAAACCAGGCTTTGCCAACGTCGGCATACTCCAAAAGTGCGGGGGCATGTTTCCTTTATCTCTTACTGCTAAAGGCTTGGTAGTACGTCGCTAAACGGCCGCTTCCACTTTTGTTCGTGAAACAGTGTTCTATTCGATTTTTGACATTCATATAGTGGATACAAGCCTACCTATGAAATGAGGATGGAAAATGAAACGTGTATCTACTGTAGTCGTTAGAAAAAGGATAGTCACTGTTTTTCTTTTTGGATTGCTCGTACTTGCTATTATTTGCGTGCGTTTAGGCTATGTACAGTTTGTCATTGGTGATCGATTGATGGCAGAAGCGAATGAATTATGGACAAGGGATATTGTATTCGAGCCTGAACGTGGCCATATTCTTGATGAAGAAGGGGAAATATTAGCGGAGAATGTAACGGCACCATCCCTTGTGGTTGTCCCAAGACAAATCAAAAATCCCGAAGACACTGCACAAAAACTGGCAACCGTATTAGATGTATCCGTTGATAAAATTTATAAACAAATCACAAAGGCGAGTTCAAGTGTAAATATTCGCCCAGAAGGTATTAAAATATCAGAGGAACAGGAATTAGCAATCCGTACGTTAAATATGGACGGGGTATATCTTGCAAAGGATTCGAAACGGCATTATCCATATGGGGATTATTTATCTCATGTTTTGGGCTTCGCTGGAATCGATAACCAAGGGCTGATGGGGCTTGAACTTTATTATGATGAGCAATTAAGTGGAGATAAAGGTAGTCTATCCTTCTACTCCGATGCAAAAGGACAAAGATTAGATGATTTTGCAGATATTTACAGCGCCCCAAAAGATGGATTGAATTTGAAGACGACGATTAATTCGAAAGTACAGACTATTATGGAAAGGGAACTTGATCTAGCCGAATCGAAATATAATCCAGATGGTGCGATTGCGATTGCTGTCAATCCCAAAACAGGTGGTGTACTTGGCATGTCAAGCCGCCCTAATTTCAATCCGGAAAATTACCAAGAAGTAGATGCAGCTGTATTTGACCGTAATTTACCGATTTGGAGTTCATATGAACCGGGTTCAACCTTCAAGATTATTACGCTAGCTGCAGCGTTAGAGGAAGATATTGTGGATCTAGAAAATGACCATTATTTTGATGATGGAGAGATTACGGTTGGAGGTGCACATCTTCATTGTTGGAAACGTGGAGGCCATGGGGATCAAACGTATCTTGAAGTTGTCCAGAACTCTTGTAATCCTGGATTTGTAAATTTAGGGTTAATGCTTGGTAAGGAGAAGCTGTTTTCATATATTGATAAATTTGGATTTGGTAGAAAAACAGGGATTGACTTGCAAGGGGAAGGGTCTGGAATCCTGTTCAAACTTGATAATGTTGGGCCGGTTGAGCTTGCAACGACAGCATTCGGTCAAGGTGTATCCGTAACCCCAATCCAGCAAGTAATGGCAGTAGCAGCAGCAGTCAATGGGGGACATTTATATGAACCACATATTGCGAAAGAATGGATTGATGCGAAAACCGGTCAGACGGTAGAAACGATTCAACCAGTTTTAAAGGAAAAGGTGATCTCTGAAGCAACATCAGAAGAAATTCGTTATGCCCTGGAAAGTGTTGTTGCACAAGGGACAGGTAGACCAGCATATGTTGAAGGGTACCGGGTAGGCGGAAAAACCGGAACCGCGCAAAAAGTAGGACCAAATGGAAGGTATATGCAAAATAATCATATCGTTTCCTTTATCGGCTTCGCACCTGCAGATGATCCAGAAATTGTTGTTTATGTTGCAATCGATAATCCAAAAAACACGGTTCAATTTGGTGGAACAGTAGCAGCACCGATAGTTGGTGCAATTATTGGTGATAGTCTTAGGGCAATGGGTGTGGAACCTAGAACAGACGGATTGGAAAAAGAATATCTTTGGCCTGAACAACCAAAAGTGGAAGTCCCGGATTTAATCGGCTCTACAAAGAGTGAATTAGCAGAAATGCTGATTAATTTATCTGTTGAAACAAGTGGAACAGGAAATTACATTATTGATCAAGCACCTGCTGCAGGCTCTAAACTGGAGGAAGGCGCTAAGGTGAGAATTTATTTAGGTGATAAAAACAGTCGAGCAGATGAGTAATTTGTGTTAACATGAATTGCGCTGTAGAAGTGTTGGTCATCAATGAATAAAGGATGTTTGTTATGAAATTAAAAGAATTGCTCTTGAGTCTATCTTTTTATAACAGAAATTCATTAATTGAGGATGTAGAAATAACGGATATTGCGATTGATTCACGTAAGGTGCAGCAAGGAAGCTTGTTTATATGTATTACTGGATTTACAACGGATGGTCATCAATATGTTAAAGAAGCAGTGGATAATGGAGCTGTTGCAATAATTGCTGAACAGGAGATAACCTCGTCTGTTCCAGTCATTTATGTAAAAGAAACACAGCGGGCTTTAGCAATGCTTGCAGCAAAATTCTATCATTATCCAACACATCAGCTGCCACTAATTGGTGTGACAGGAACAAATGGCAAAACAACCATCACCTATTTACTGGAAAGTATCTTTAATGCGAATAATACCAAAACAGGTGTTATCGGAACAATCCAGACGAAAATAGGCAATCAAACCTATCCCGTTGAAAATACAACCCCAAATGCCTTAATTTTGCAACGGACATTTTATGAGATGATTCATGCTGATGTGGAACAAGTAATCATGGAAGTATCCTCACATGCACTTGATTTAGGAAGGGTGTATGGTTGTGAATTTGACATCGCAATCTTTACAAACCTGTCGCAGGATCATTTGGATTATCATAAAAATTTAGATGATTATTTACATGCTAAAAGTCTGCTATTTGCCCAATTGGGGAATAGCTATCATAACAACACAAAAAAGTTTGCGGTTATTAATGAGGATGATCCTGTAAGTAGGATATTAAAGCGAAGTACAGCACAGCAAATTATCACTTATGGACGTCAAAAGCAAGCAGATGTTATGGCTACAGATATAATATTAACCGCTGCGGGGAGCAAATTTCAGTTATTAACACCCATTGGCAATATTACTGTTAATAGTAAGTTAATTGGTATGTTTAATGTATATAATATACTCGCTGCGACTGCCGCCGGAATTGCTGCAAATATTCCCTTATCCACCATTAAAATCGCGATAGAGCATATTCAAGGTGTGGATGGGCGATTTGAATCGGTCTCGCTAGGACAATTATATGGTGTCATCGTCGATTATGCACATACACCAGACTCGTTAGAAAATGTCCTGCAAACGAGCAAGGAAATAGCAAAGCGAAAAGTATATGTTGTCGTCGGTTGCGGTGGAGATCGTGATCGCTCTAAGCGTCCACTAATGGCGGCCATCGCATTGAAATATGCAGATTATGCAATTTTTACATCAGATAATCCGAGAACAGAGGATCCAAATGTGATTCTAGAGGATATGATCAACGGACTAAATGATACAGAAAAATTCGAAGTTATTGTTGACCGGAAAAAAGCAATAAATAAAGCTATTCAATATGCTAGAAAAGATGATATTGTATTAATTGCGGGGAAAGGTCATGAAACCTACCAACAGATTGGTCATGTAAAATATGACTTTGATGATCGTAAAATAGCAAGGGACGCAATAAATGCTAAGGAGAAATGAACATGTTATTTACTACAAATTGGTTATCGGAACGATTTACGGACTTTCAAGGTGATGCAAAAAACTTAATTCAAATTGATGCGGTTAATACAGACAGTCGTGTACAAATAAAGAAATCTTTATTTGTACCGATTGTCGGTGATAATTTTGATGGGCATCATTATGTGAAGCAGGCCATTAATAATGGGGCTGTTGCAGTATTATGGGAGAAAGGAAGAAGCCTACCAACATTAATTCCAACTGATTTTCCGGTATTTTTCGTAGAGGATACAACTACTGGATTGCAGCAGCTCGCAACCAATTATCTTGATGATGTGAATCCAATCGTGATTGGAATCACTGGTTCGAACGGAAAGACGACAACAAAGGACTTAGTTGCCGCAATGATGAAATCTACATATATTACCCATTATACAAATGGTAATTTTAATAATCATATTGGTTTACCACTGACGATTTTGTCGATGAAAAAAAACACAGAAGTGCTTGTACTTGAAATGGGAATGAGCGGATTTGGTGAAATTGATTTATTATCAAAAATTGCTAAACCAGATTATGCGATTATTACGAATATCGGTGAATCGCATATTGAATTCCTTGGATCTAGAGAAGGAATTGCTAAAGCGAAATTAGAAATCATTAATGGGCTAAAAGAAAAGGCTCTTCTAATCATCGATGGGGATGAGCCTTTATTAAACCAATTAAATACGTATTCAAATACGGTATCATGTGGTTTTAATAATGATAATGATGTGATCATTAGCAATGTCAATCTTTCATTACAAGCTACAAGTTTTAAATTATCAGATGAGACAAATTATGTTGTTCCATTATTAGGAAAACACCACGCAAAAAACGCAACCTATGCTATTATATTAGGGGAACGTTTGGGAATCAATCTAAGTACAAGAAAGTCTGCATTGCTTAGCCTAGAGCAGACCTCCATGCGATTTGAACTGATGGAGGGTAGAGGTGGTGCATCCATTATCAATGATGCATACAATGCTTCACCTACTTCGATGAAGGCTGCGATTGAAGTGGTGAAACAGATGAAAGGATTTAAGAGCAAGGTGTTGGTGCTCGGTGATGTTCTAGAATTAGGGGAGCATTCAGAACAATTGCATCGTTCGATTGCCGAAGTAATTGATTCGTCAATCAATGCAGTATTTACATATGGTGATCATTCGGAAGTTATCTCGAATGCCGTAATGGAAAAAGGCGGGGAAATCAGGTGTAAACATTTTACAGAAAAAGCTTCATTACTTAAGGCGCTTGAACCATACTTAGAAAAAGAATCCATTGTTTTATTTAAGGCATCCAGGGGCTTACATTTTGAAACATTAATAAAGGAAATTCTGAATTAACTCATTATAACGGACGGTAAAGGTAAGAGGAGGAATAACAATGAATATAACTGCTTTAATTATTACAATAGCAATTGCATTTTTAATCACCGTCCTTTTGTCTCCGATTTTTATTCCATTTTTAAGACGATTAAAGTTTGGACAAAGCATCCGAGAAGAAGGACCGCAATCACATTTGAAGAAGACGGGTACACCTACAATGGGTGGAATCATGATTATTTTGAGTATTATCATTACATCACTTATCATGGTATACAGAGTGTCAGGTGATTCCATTAGCTATGAGTTTTGGCTATTGATTTTTGTTCTCGTTGGCTATGGTCTATTAGGATTTTTAGATGATTTTATAAAAGTAGCATTAAAACGAAATTTAGGTTTAACTTCCTTACAGAAATTTATAGGACAAATTGTAATTGCACTCGTATTTTTCTTTATTTTACGTAGTCATGATTTTCCAACGTATATCCAAATACCTGGGACTGACATTCAATGGGAACTGGGTTGGGCATATGCATTATTAATCATCGTAATGCTTGTAGGATCATCCAATGCTGTGAACTTAACGGATGGATTAGATGGATTACTTTCAGGTACGGCAGTAATCGCTTTTGGAGCATTTGGAATTATTGCTTGGTATCTTGGATCGCAAGCGGAAGTTGGCATCTTTACTTTGGCCGTTGTCGGTGCATTATTAGGGTTCCTCATATTCAATGCGCATCCTGCTAAGGTGTTTATGGGCGATACCGGGTCATTAGCACTTGGAGGGTCAATTGCAGCGGTTGCGATTTTAACGAAGACAGAGATTCTCTTAGTTGTCATCGGTGGCGTGTTTGTAATCGAAACGCTTTCCGTAATTATTCAAGTCATTTCCTTTAAGACAACAGGTAAACGAGTGTTTAAAATGAGCCCGTTACACCATCACTATGAGCTATTAGGATGGTCGGAATGGCGCGTTGTAACCACGTTCTGGATCATTGGAATTATTTTCGCCGCTCTAGGCATCTTTATTGAGGTGGGCATAAATTGAAAAAATTAATCGATTTCCCGTATACAAATGTCCTCGTTTTGGGACTTGCAAAAAGTGGTACAGCAGCTGCTAATGTATTGTTAGCAAATGGAAAAAAGGTTCGTGTCAACGATCGAAATGCAGTAAAAGAGGATGAGATTGTCATTAATCTCGAAGCTCTAGGTGCTGAAGTAGTTGTTGGTGAACATCCATTAGAAGTGCTGGATAAAATAGAAATTGTCGTAAAAAATCCTGGTATTCCTTATGATAATCCGATAATTGTGGAGGCAGAGAGACGAAATATTCCCATAATTACCGAAATAGAAATTGCTTATAGTCTAGTAGAGGGGCCAATTATTGGTATAACGGGGTCCAATGGTAAAACAACAACAACTACCTTGATAACAGAAATGTTGGCCCAAAGTAATCAACCAGTTAAAGTAGCGGGGAATATTGGTATCGTTGCAATTGAAGCGGCACAGTCACTTGAAAAAGAAGAATCGCTCGTATTGGAATTATCCTCTTTCCAGTTACAAGGGATTGTTAAATTCCGACCGAAAATTGCTGTCTTATTAAATATTTTTGAGGCACATTTGGATTATCATAAAACAATGGATAATTACGTTAAAGCGAAATGCAATATTTTCAAGCAGCAAACAGCCGATGATTATCTAGTATATAATGCGGATGATCCTGTGATTGTGGAAGCGGTGAAAGAGGCAACATCCAAATTGGTTCCTTTTTCAACGAGGAGAAAAGTGGAAAATGGTGCTTGGATTGATAATACAAGTATTTATTTTAAAGATGAAAAAGTAATTGATCGTAATGAAGTTGTCTTAGTCGGAAGTCATAATATTGAAAATATTTTAGCGGCAATCGCAGCAGCTAAATTAGATGGTGCAACAAATGAAGGTATACGAAATGTATTAATTACTTTTACTGGTGTGAAGCATCGTCTACAATATATTAATACAATCAATGGTCGGCTGTTTTATAATGATTCCAAAGCAACCAATATTCTTGCAACGCAAAAGGCATTGGCAGCCTTTACGCAGCCGACGATATTATTAGCTGGTGGACTTGACCGTGGAAATGAATTTACGGATTTGTTGCCATATTTAAGCCATGTGAAAGCAATGGTATTATTTGGGCAAACGAAAGAAAAGTTAAGTGCACTTGGAAAACAAGCTGGAATTAAAACGATTGAAATCGCTCAGAATGTGGAGGAAGCAGCTAAGAAGGCATATGCAATTTCTGATGAAAATGACGTGATTCTTCTCTCACCATCATGTGCAAGCTGGGATCAATACCGTACTTTTGAAGAAAGAGGTGACATGTTTATACAAGCTGTGCATAGACTAGTGTAGGGGCTTGTATCAATCCGTCACAATCATATCAAATATTTTCTGCCCCTATTCCAATTTCTAGGAAAAGGGGTATTTTTTTGTTTAAAAAACTACTAAAGGACAAAAATAAACCGGATTTTTTCTTGCTTACGATTATTCTTATTTTACTATCAATAGGAATTATTATGGTATTTAGTTCCTCTTATGTTTGGGCAGAGTATAAATTTGATGATGCCTATTTCTATCTAAAACGACAATTGCTCTTTGCTGGTGTTGGAGTTATGGCGATGTTCGTTTTCATGTTTATCCCATATAGTACGTGGATAAGGTATAGCAAGCCCATTTTACTTATCTGTTTTGGCATGCTTATAATAGTTCTCATCCCCGGGGTCGGACTAGTAAGAGGTGGAGCACAAAGCTGGATTGGTGTTGGTGCGTTTAGTATCCAGCCATCGGAATTTATGAAGCTTGGATTAATTATTTTTCTAGCTGGTTTACTGGCAACAAGCCAAAAATATATTACATCGCTAACAAAAGGGTTTATCCCATGTCTGTTGCTAGTGTTTACGGCATTTGGTTTAATCATGCTCCAGCCGGACCTTGGCACTGGCCTGGTTTTAGTGCTTACCTGTATGGTAATGATCTTTGTCGCGGGTGCAAGATTATCCCATTTTTTTGGACTAGCGTCACTTGGAATTATTGGTTTTGTCCTATTGATTGCCTCTGCACCATATCGAATTAGAAGAATTACAGCTTTTCTAGATCCATGGGAGGATCCATTAGGGGATGGGTTTCAAATCATCCAATCTTTATATGCGATTGGTCCTGGTGGATTAATGGGGCTTGGTTTAGGAAATAGCCTACAGAAGTACTTCTACTTACCGGAGCCACAAACCGATTTTATTTTTGCGATTTTAGCAGAGGAGCTTGGTTATATCGGTGGTATGTTTATTATCGGTTTATTTCTATTACTCCTATGGCGCGGGATAAAAATTTCCTTGGAGGCGCCAGATTTATTCGGAAGATTTCTCGCATTAGGGATTGTCGTGATGCTGACAGTTCAAACGATGATTAATATTAGTGTCGTAATTGGATTAATCCCTGTGACAGGAATTACTTTGCCATTTCTAAGCTATGGTGGGTCCTCGCTTACATTAACATTATGCTCCGTTGGTATACTGTTAAATATTAGCATTCATTCCAAAATTTAGTCAGGATGAAATGGAAATGCTTGGTATTAATTTTCTTATCTAAAACGTGATGTTTTGAGGATAGATTATAGCAATTAGTTTGAAAGAGTGCATAGTAGATATAAAAGTGCGAACTACTCTAATGTGCTAAGGGCTCTCAGGCCAGTCGCTCCAGAAATACACTTCGCTTTCTGCGGGGAGCTGGTGAGCCTCCTTGTGCTGACGCACTTCGTAGTCTCACCTAGGATCTTCTTCCCGCAGGAGTCTTCGTGTATTTCTTACGATGGGGATTGTGCAAGTAAAAATTAGCTTCCTATCTCTCTATTTAAATGGAATACCTTCTCTTTTTCCAAGGACACTTTATAGGAAAATACTCTTGAAAATACGGGTGTATGGGTAAACTTTCTTAACTTAATAGAATTTTATGCTATATATGCGATCACGACGGAGTGAAACTAACATAATAATTATTTCGCACTTTATTTATTTAGTGCCAAATGAAATGAAATGGACTTTGTTTATAGGGCAAATTACCTTTGATTTTTTACTGAGAGAAAGGTAAGATTTGCAATTTCATAATGTCTATGTTTCTAAACGATAAAAATTGCGAAACAAATCGAAGTAAACTACATGTTTCACGATGTTTTATGATATAATTCAAGTAACTAGATTGAAGCGGCAACATTTATGCCGTTTATTCTTTTAATATTGAAAAAGGGAAGAAATGGGGATGAGCAAAAAGAACGTTGTTTCAATTGAAGATCGTATTCCAAAGTTGAAACAGGCTCGTAAGAAAAAAGCAAATCGGCGATTAATTTTTTATCTTTCTATTTTTTTCTTCTTAATCTCAATTATTGTCTATCTACAATCACCTTTAAGTCACATTAAAACAATTCAAATCCATGGCAATTCTCATGTTTCAGATGAAACGATTATTGAACAAAGTGGTTTGACAATGGATACAAATATTTGGATGCTAAATCATGAGAATATTGAGAAAAAACTTAGTAAAAATCCAGTTATTGAATCTGTTGAAGTTTCGAGAAATCTACCTTGGACAGTTAATATTCATGTAAATGAATTTAAAATTGTCGGGTATATGAAGGAAGAAACCAATTATTTTCCAATTCTAGGAAATGGTGTGACCTTAAAAGAGCTAGGCCAAACTTCCTTCAATGGTAAATCCCCATTAATTTTAGGATTTACAAAAGAGGAATATTTACATAGAATGGCTGAAGAACTTAATGAATTACCTTTTAATATTTCAGCGCTCATATCTGAAGTTCACTGGCAACCGACAGAGGATAATAAGTACAAAATTTTACTTTATATGAATGATGGTTATATGGTTGATGCAACTATTCGTAATTTCGCAGATAATATGCAAGTGTACCCTTCGATTGTTGCACAATTAGAACCGCAAAGTAAAGGAATCATTCATCTTGGAGTAGGAGTTTACTTTGAATCCTTTAATAAAAAGCCTGCGGATGATGTCGAAGAAATAGATGGGGTAGAAGAGGGAAATTTAACTGAATAAATTCATTTAATAAAGTCATATAAACAAAACTATAGTCGAATAACTATATGATTGTGGTAAAAATATCATGTTGGCAGATAAAATAGTTTAACGAAAAATTAGAAGTACTCATGTAGCGATGCATACATAGGGCGTGTAAAAGAAAATTTTATACTTTATTACCTCAAAATGAAGGAGAAACCCTTCCTTTTGTGGAATTAACTATGTATCATTTTCTTTTTTATTAATATTCCTTTAAAATTATGGATTATGAATACTGTGATTATCTGTAAGAAAGCCTTCCTTTTAATAACACTAAGGAAATGACATTATCGATTGATTCCTTTCATTTGGAAGCACTTGAAAAGGTAGCGTACTACTTTTTTAATGGAGTATTGTTATCGTCCAATGGAATAGGATAAATCTTCCACTGAACAGTGTATCGCTTTTTAGTATAATAGTAGTTTGAAATATAGTTGCAGTTTAAGCAATTGTTTTTGAAATAGGGGGTGCCTTTCATTGAAAAATAGTGAAATACTAGTAAGCCTTGATATAGGAACAGCAAAAATTAAAGTAATAATTGGAGAAGTATTAAATGACTCACTAAATATTATTGGTGTCGGTTCGGCAAAATCAAATGGCATGAAAAAAGGTGCAATTGTTGATATAGATCATACCGTCCAGTCGATAAGAAGTGCAATTGAGCAAGCAGAGCGTATGGTTGGCATGCAAATTGAAAGTGTAATTGTTGGAATTAATGGCAATCATATTCAATTACAGCCATGTCACGGCGTTGTTGCCGTTCAGAGTGAAAACCGCGAAATTGGCGATGATGATATTAGACGGGTAATTGATGGTGCACAAGTAATTTCAATCCCACCAGAGCGTGAAATAATCGATGTCATACCGAAACAATTTATCGTTGATGGACTAGATGAAATTACGGATCCTAGAGGAATGATTGGCGTTCGTTTAGAAATGGAAGGTACAATTATTACATGTTCGAAGACAGTCTTACACAATATTTTAAAATGTGTGGAACGTGCGAACCTGCAAGTATCGGATATTTGCTTGCAGCCATTAGCAGCCGGTACCATTGCGCTATCAAAAGATGAAATGAATATGGGTGTGGCCCTTATTGATATTGGTGGTGGCTGTTCAACTGTTTCTGTCTTTGAAAATGAACATCTCGCATCTACTAGTGTTATCAGCTTAGGTGGAGACAATATTACGAAGGATTTATCTATCGGACTCAAAACATCCACAGAGCAAGCCGAGGATGTTAAATTGAATTATGGACATGCATTCTACGATGATGCCCAGGAAGATGAAACCTTTGACATTGCAATTATTGGAAGCAACACGAAACAGACATATAATCAATTGCAAATTTCGGATATGATTGAAGCAAGATTAGAAGAAATATATGCATTTGCTGAGCGAGAAATTAGAAAGATGGGCTACCAAGAATTACCTGGTGGATATGTATTAACAGGTGGTACAATGATGATGCCGGGTGTATTAGAATTGGCCCAAGACCTATTCCGTTCAAATGTTCGCATCGCGATACCTGATTACATAGGTGTTCGAGAACCACAATTTACGGCTGGGGTTGGGATTTTGCAATTCGCACACCGAAATGCAAAAATACAAGGGAAAGAATTATATCCCTCCGTATCTGTTAGTTCAAATGAACCAAAACCAAAACGAAATCAGAAACAAGAAAAGACTAATGAACCGAAAGAAAAGAAGAAGAAAGAATCTGGAATGGCTAATCTATTTAAATATTTCTTTGATTAATTTTTAAAGATAATAATGACTTAGAATGATAGTCTTATTAAAATAAGACATATACATTAGCTTCTGGTACTCTTGTCATTTTGCATATTAGGAGGAACAAATATGTTAGAGTTTGATACAAATCTTGATGAATTAGCGACGATAAAAGTCATTGGTGTTGGTGGCGGTGGAAATAATGCCGTTAATCGAATGATTGAACATGGAGTTGAAGGCGTAGAATTCATTGCTGTAAATACAGATTCACAGGCATTGAATTTATCTAAGGCTGAGCTAAAAATACAAATCGGTGGTAAATTGACTCGTGGATTAGGCGCAGGTGCCAATCCAGAAGTCGGTAAAAAGGCTGCAGAAGAAAGTAAAGAACAAATAGAAGAAGTGCTAAAAGGTGCCGATATGGTATTCGTAACTGCAGGTATGGGTGGTGGAACTGGAACAGGAGCAGCACCAGTAATTGCTCAGGTTGCGAAAGATTTAGGTGCATTAACAGTTGGCGTCGTTACACGTCCATTCTCATTCGAAGGAAGAAGACGTTCGACACAAGCAATCGCTGGTATCGAAACATTAAAAGGCAGTGTAGATACACTAATTGTTATTCCAAATGATCGTTTACTGGAAATTGTTGATAAAAATACACCGATGCTTGAAGCTTTCCGAGAAGCGGATAACGTATTAAGACAAGGTGTACAAGGTATCTCTGACCTAATAGCAAAACCTGGATTAATTAATGTTGACTTTGCCGACGTGAAGACAATCATGTTCGATAAAGGATCTGCATTAATGGGGATTGGGATTGCAACAGGTGAATCACGGGCGATGGAGGCTGCTAAAAAGGCAATTTCATCTCCATTACTTGAAACATCTATCGACGGTGCACATGGTATTTTAATGAATATTACCGGCGGAGCTAACTTAAGCTTATATGAAGTTCAGGAAGCTGCTGATTTAGTAACCTCTGCAGCAGATAAGGAAGTAAATGTTATTTTCGGATCTGTTATCAATGAAGATTTAAATGATGAAATTGTTGTAACGGTAATTGCAACAGGCTTTGACGAGTCAATTCAGAAGCCAGAAGTAATAAAATCAAAGCAGCAACGTCCTGTCATTAATCATAATCAGCATGCAGCGACACAGGCAAATGAAGAACTTGCACCACAGCAACGAGAACGTGAACGTGAACGTGAGCAACAACCACAACCACAACCACAGCGTCAGCGACAAGAGGAAGAGGAATTGGATATTCCAACATTCTTAAGAAATCGTAATCGAAATCGCTAATCAATGATTTAAAGTGAACAGCAAGCAGGTAGTTAGAAATAGCTACCTGCTTGCTGTTTTTTTCATTGCTTAACGTACTATAAAATTGGATGCTGTGGATAACTTAATTGCCGAAACAGCCATGTTCAGCTTCAGCGCTAAAGCTGTAGTGAGACTTCCCTCACCTCCATAATCTAAGTCAACCGCATACTCTCCCAAAGAGTTTCCTTTATCTCAAAAGGCAAGGAGAAGTTCGACGCAGTCCGTGCACAGCTCAAACGGGCGCTTCCATATTTGTCATGACAAACTTTTCAATAACTAGTTAAAATTAGCCCCGTTTTGCTTACAAGAAGTGACAGACTTTGCTTGGAAAAATCGATATACTTTTCATTAACTCCTCCTATTATAAATAATAGCAAATGAGGTTAGGAAAAACTTGTTATCACTCATCAACTCTCGGAGAAAGGAAGAGTTTGTTGATAATTTATCTCGATGCAGTCTGGGCTTTAAATTTTTTTTTAGATATGATGCTTCTGTTGTTGACACAGGCACTTTCTCGAGAAGGTACTAGAAAACGCAGAATCTTATTAGGAGCGTTTATTGCTTCCTTACTTGTACCAATTACCATTTATTTTCCTGACTCATTCATTTCTAGTACCATTGGTAAGATTCTTTATTCTGCTCTTATAATATTTAGTACGTTTGGTTATCGATCGATTCATCGATTTTTTAGGATACTTTTACTATTTTACTTTACTACCTTTGCTATTGGGGGTGGATTAATTGGCCTACATTTTCTTTTGCAAAATCCGATTGGAATGTCAGGAAATAATCTACTAACATTCTCAAGTGGATATGGAGATCCAATTAGCTGGCTTTTTGTTCTGATTGGCTTTCCAATTGTTTGGTTGTTTACAAAGTCCCGTATGGACAAGCATGTCATCGGGAAAATTCGCTATGATCAGTTATACACGGTGACGATTCAGATAAAGAATCAAAGCTATACGACGACAGGTTATATTGATAGTGGCAATCAATTGGTGGATCCCCTGTCAAAGAAGCCTGTAATCATTTGTGACGAGTTTTTTTTGAAGCAGTGGTTTACAGATGAAGAGTGGGAGTTATTACGAGTAGTACAGGATACACTTGATTTCGAGCCACTTCCGAAAGAATGGCAAAATAAAATTCAAATCGTGCCGTATCATGGCGTCGAAGGGAAGAGTATGTTTCTAATAACGATCCGCCCAGAACAGCTTATTGTTTACTATAACGAGCAAAAGATCGTGACAACGAAGCTATTAATTGGCATTCAATTTGCAGAATTAGTAAAGGATCAAAGTTATCATTGCTTGCTTCATCCGCAAATAATTAAATTAGCGTCTGTCCATTCTGCATAAACTGCGGACTAGTTTAGTGTTCTTGGCTCTCAGGCTAGTCGCTCCAGAAATACACTACGCGCACCTTTGGGGAGCAGGAGTCTTCGTGTATTTCTTCCGCTGGGGATTGTGTGAAATTTAGAAACAAAAGAATGGCAAACCCATTTACTATGACGTTTCTATAGTAAAATACTGAAGACTCATTTGGAAAAAACTGCTGACCAAATCTGTAATCATAATTGTCGTTAATTCGCATTTTACATCAACTGCTTACTAAAATCGATCACTATTAAAAGCAACAATCATTTAAAATACAGCCAAAACAATAATGAGAAATGGGGAGATGTGTCGTGAAGGTGTGGTTAATTCGCTTACGTTTAAAATGGTATAAGCTGTTAATTAAACTAGGAATCAAATCAAATGAAATTTACTATATTGGTGGCAGCGAAGCACTTCCACCACCACTTTCAAAGCAGGAGGAGGCAGAATTATTAATTAAACTGCCAAAGGGTGATAAAGCAGCACGGGCAATCTTGATCGAGCGTAATTTACGCTTAGTTGTATATATCGCTCGTAAATTCGAAAATACGGGGATAAATATTGAAGATTTGATAAGTATTGGGACAATCGGTCTCATCAAAGCTGTCAATACGTTTAATCCCGAGAAGAATATTAAATTGGCGACCTATGCATCAAGATGTATTGAAAATGAAATTTTAATGTACTTACGAAGAAATAATAAATTAAAATCAGAAATATCCTTTGATGAGCCGTTAAATATTGATTGGGATGGAAATGAATTATTATTATCCGATGTGCTTGGAACAGATGATGATATTATTACAAAAAATCTAGAATCCAATGTAGATAAAAGTCTATTAAAAAGCGCGTTATCCCAATTAAATGATCGTGAGAAGCAAATAATGGAGCTAAGGTTCGGATTAATTGGCGATGAAGAGAAAACACAAAAGGATGTAGCTGATATGTTAGGTATTTCACAATCTTACATATCGCGTTTAGAAAAAAAGATTATTCGTAGACTGCAAAAAGAATTTAATAAAATGGTTTAGCCTTATCGTATCAAGTTTTGATATGATATGGCATTTATTTCAAGTTATTGACGTTGCATAAAAACATTTCCAGATGGTGATAATGACCATGAACAGCATCACCATCTGGGAGGGTTAACAGAATGACTAGACATAAAGTTGTAATATGTGGTGTTGATACATCGAAGCTACCCGTACTAAAAAATGAGGAAATGAAAAAGCTGTTTGTTCGAATGCAACAAGAAGGAGATATATCTGCAAGAGAAGAGCTTGTAAATGGGAATCTTAGATTAGTATTAAGTGTTATCCAGCGGTTCAATAATCGCGGCGAATTTGTCGATGATCTATTTCAAGTGGGATGCATCGGCTTAATGAAATCCATCGATAATTTTGATTTAGGACATAATGTACGATTCTCTACTTATGCTGTACCAATGATCATTGGTGAAATTAGAAGATATTTGCGGGATAATAATCCAATAAGGGTGTCAAGATCACTACGAGATATTGCATATAAGGCGTTGCAAGTAAGGGAAAAGTTAATTAATAAGACATCGAGGGAACCGACGCCAGCAGAAATAGCTGAAGAGATGGATGTTCCGCATTCTGAAATCGTGTTTGCGCTAGATGCAATTCAAGACCCTGTTTCCTTATTCGAACCAATCTATAATGATGGTGGGGATCCAATCTTCGTCGTCGATCAAATAAGTGATGATAAAGACAAAGACTCAACCTGGGTTGACAAATTATCGTTAAAAGAGGGCATGTATAATTTAAATGATCGTGAGAAAATGATTTTAAATAAACGCTTTTTCCAAGGGAAAACACAAATGGAAGTAGCAGACGAAATCGGCATCTCCCAAGCCCAAGTCTCCCGCCTAGAAAAAGCAGCAATCAGCCAAATGAACAAACAAATGTTTGAATGATTGAAAGGCTGAAACGACTGTCCAGAGACGGACGCATAAGCAGGGGACCGAAACGCGTGGTCTTTCGCGTTGAAGTGTCAACTTCTTATGACGGTAGTCTCTAGGAGTTGAAGCTAGACAAAGAAAAGTATAGCAAGCCTCTAGCCCACGCGGTACTGGATAATGAAAGCCTGAAAAGAAGGAATCGTATAATATAAATACGATTCCTTCTATTTTTTTGTTTACAGATGAAAAAAACCGAATCTCCTGCATATAGTTTAATAAAGGCGGTGATTAGATTGGTAAAGTTATCAGAGCTACAATTAAAAGAGGTAATCATTATTGATGATGGTAGAAGACTAGGACATATTTCCGATTTAGAAATCAATACAAATACAGGTAGAATAACAGCAATCATTCTTTTGGCAAAAGACAAGAAAAACAGTTTATTTGGAAAAGTAGATGAGCTTGTTATCCGCTGGGAACAGATAATTCGAATTGGCTCAGATGTTGTCCTAGTCAAAGATGTGCACGAGCAAACCCTTTCTTCCGAGCCACATTTTCCAAAAATAGATAAATAAATTGCAAAATATGATAAAATGGTACAAACATACTTTCAGGAGGTTTCAACATGTCGGAACCATTTAAACAAACCAATGAATCCTATTTACATATCGAAAATTGGCAGAAGCATAATCCTAACCTGAGAGCAGGCTTCACGACTAGGAATGGTGGAGTAAGTCGTCCGCCGTTTCAAACATTCAATTGCGGGTTACATGTAAATGATGAGACAGAAACAGTTATTGAGAACCGAAGTATTTTAGCAAGCAAATTAAATATGCCGCTTGATAATTGGGTATCTGGGGAACAGGTACATGGAACGAATGTGCATATTATTGATGAGCGGGAGAAGGGAAGAGGGGCAAGGTCATATGATAGCTCACTCAAAGGGATAGACGGGCTCATCACGAATAAAAAGGGGATACTTTGTACAGCATTTTTTGCTGACTGTGTCCCTTTATATTTCTATGATCCTATCACAGAATATATCGGGATGGCACATGCGGGATGGAAAGGAACGGTTAATCGAATCCAAGAAAAGATGGTGCAAGCCTTAGTGAAAGTAGGGGTACAACCGGAAAACCTATTAGTAGCAGTTGGACCTTCGATTTCCCAGGTGAAATATGAAGTGGATGAACCTGTGATCCAAGCAATTTCTGAGGAAAATAAGCAGAAAACCGTCATTCCATTGAAAAATGATCATTATTTATTAGATTTAAAACAATTAAATGTAGAAATCCTTTTACAATCTGGGGTATTGCGTCATAATATAGAGGTAACAAATTATTGCACACATCAAGATAAAGCGTTGTTTTTTTCACATCGACGGGATAATGGCAAAACAGGAAGAATGCTAGGCTTCCTAGGATTTCAGAAGTGATGATGCTGGGAAGGAGTTAATAAAAGTGAATGTAGCAATGAATTTAGCAGAAATCAAAGAAAACATTAATGAAGCATGTAAACGAAGTAATCGAAATCAAGAAGAAGT
Source organism: Oceanobacillus arenosus (assembly GCF_003369575.1). Classification (GTDB taxonomy): domain Bacteria; phylum Bacillota; class Bacilli; order Bacillales; family Amphibacillaceae; genus Oceanobacillus; species Oceanobacillus arenosus. The sequence goes on from NZ_PIOC01000017.1 coordinate 473,821, forward strand.
TACTATAATTGGGGTAACGAAATATGTTACAATAGAACGAACGGTTGAAGCAATGAATGCAGGTATTAAAAACCTTGGTGAAAATCGTAATGAAGAATTTTTAAAGAAATATAATGAAATTGGAACAAAGGCAAAATGGCATTTTATTGGATCACTGCAAACGCGAAAGGTAAAGGATGTCATTGATAAGATAGATGTACTTCACTCCCTTGACCGATTGTCGCTTGCAAAGGAAATTAATAAACGTGCAAGCAAGCCTGTCGAATGCTTCATTCAAGTAAATGTGAGCGGTGAGGAGTCGAAGCATGGACTTACTCCTGAAGCAGTTATTCCATTTATTGAGGACCTTACAACCTACGAGAATATTCATATTACTGGTTTAATGACGATGGCACCACATATTGAGGATTTGGACAAGATTCGATCCGTATTTCGTCTGCTTGTGGAATTAAGAGATAGGGTCCAATCGAAGCATTATCACCATGCACCATGTTCTAATTTATCCATGGGAATGAGTAATGACTATGAGATAGCAATTGAAGAGGGTGCAACACATATACGAATTGGTTCGAAATTAGTAGGGAGCTAAAAGAATTCCAAAAATATTGTGAGGTGCACAAATGAGCATTAAAAATAAAATAAAAAATTATTTTACGATGGATGATGAGTATGAATATGAATATGTCGAAGAATCGGAACTGCCAGAGACAATGAATAAAGTCACACCTAAACCTAAAAATCAAAATGTCGTTAGTCTAACAAGTGTACAACAGCCGACGTCTAAAGTTGTGCTATGCGAGCCGAGAAACTATAATGAAGCACAGGAGATAGCGGATAATATTGTCAATCGACGCGCGGTTGTTATTAACCTGCAACGGGTTGAGCATGACCAAGCGAAACGGATTGTTGATTTTCTTAGTGGAACGGTATATGCAGTAAATGGTGATATTCAGAAGCTCGGTGCAGAAACCTTTCTTTGTACACCAGACAATGTTGACGTATCCGGAACAATCTCAGAAAGTTATGCCGCAGAAGATGAATATAAAGGATGGTAGCACGCAATGTACGAACTGTTTAACATACTAAATTTAGCATTAACTATCTATAACTTTGCAATAATTATCTATATTTTCATGTCATGGTTTCCAGGTGCACGTGAATCATCATTTGGTTTGATGCTTGGAAGAATTGTCGATCCATATCTCGATGTGTTTCGAAGGTTTATTCCACCACTAGGCATGATTGACTTTTCACCAATTATAGCGATTTTTGTTCTTTATTTAGCCAGAACCGGGTTACGGGAATTCTTCATTATGTTCCTATTGTAATAAGGTGATAGCATGGATATTTATCAACATTTCAGAAAAGAAGAACAGGGCTTTATCGATCAGGTTTTATCATGGAAGGAACAAGTGGAACAAACATTTATTCCAAAATTAACGGATTTCCTCGACCCACGCGAGCAGCAGATTATCGAGATGTTAATTGGGACAAGCAGTGGGGAAATAAAGCTCTATCGATTTGGTGGGGCGGTACAGAGTGAACGGAAGCGGATAATGATTGCGCCTTACTATGATGTAATTACAGATGAAAGTTTTCAGTTAACATTATTACAGGCAACATATCAAGATAAATTCGTGACATTGGAGCATCGAGATGTGATGGGCGCTTTTTTATCGTTGGGAATCATTCGTAAAAAACTCGGCGATATTTATGTGAAGGATGGGATTATTCAAATCATCATGACAGATGACATTGCTACCTATGTGATTACGAACCTTACTTCGATTAAGAATGCAACAATCCGATTTGAAGAAAAACCGAGTCAGTCACTTCTAACAAATGCAGCGGACTGGGTTGAAGCAGATAAGACAATCTCCTCACTAAGACTAGATGCAATTGTGAAAGAAATCTATCATGTGTCAAGAAAAGATGCATCAGACTTTATTTCGAAGCAATATGTAAAGGTAAATCATCGCATTGTTGAGGACGGAAAGTTTATCATCCAGGCTGGAGACCTTATTTCCGTTCGTGGTAAGGGTAGAAGTAAATTAGTTACTATAAATGGACAATCGAAAAAAGATAAATGGCGAATTACGACGGCAATGATGAAATAATTTATCTGGATATGCAGGAATTAGTGGGTTTTTGTCGTATAATATTTAGAGCGACATATATAGTTAAATTTTCAGGGAGGTGGCTATCGTGCCATTAACACCATTAGATATTCATAACAAAGCATTCGCGAAAAGCTTACGCGGATATGACCAAGATGAGGTCAATGAATTTTTAGATCAAGTAATTAAAGATTATGAAATGGCAATTCGTGAAAAGAAAGAGTTAAAGGAAAAGGTTGGCCAACTTGAAGAAAGACTTGGACATTTCACTAACATTGAAGATACGTTGAATAAATCAATTCTCGTAGCACAAGAAACAGCAGAAGAAGTAAAAGGAAATGCGATGAAAGAATCGAAATTAATTATTAAAGAAGCAGAGAAAAATGCAGACAGAATTATTAATGAAGCACTAAGTAAATCGCGGCGAATTTCCATGGATGTGGAAGAATTGAAGAAACAAGCAAAGGTTTTCCGTACGAGATTAAAGATGTTAGTTGAAGCACAATTAGAAATGATTGGAACAGATGATTGGGATCAATTATTTGATACGGAGCTTGGCGATGATCTCGATTTAATTGAAAATAAATAGAAACCCTTGACGAAAGCTTGAATTTTACATATAATTCATACTACAGAATTGTAACTTAATAACTATATTATATACGATGACGGAGACAGTATAATGGTAATTGCTGATAAGCGAATCAGGGACTGGTGAAAGCCTGATACAGTGATACTTTTAGAAAATCACTCTTGAGTATCCATTAGGAAATGAAGTACTAATGGACGGTATTCCCCGTTACGGATTTCGAGTGAATTTAAAACGCAAGTGGGGCTTAGTGCCTTCGCTTACTTAAATTTATAAGGGTGGTACCGCGAGTCTTCTCGTCCCTTTTTGGGATTAGAGGGCTTTTTCTATTTTATAAAACAAGATGTGTAATGAAATCATTCAAGGAGGAACAAACAAATGGAATATAAAGACACATTATTAATGCCAAAGACAGCATTTCCAATGCGAGGAAATTTACCAAATAAAGAGCCAATTCGTCAACAAGCATGGAGAGACGAACATATTTATGAAAAGGATTTAGAACGTACAAAAGGAAGACCATCGTTTATTTTGCATGACGGCCCTCCATATGCAAATGGGGACTTACACATTGGCCATGCTCTTAATAAAATTTTAAAGGATTTTATTACTCGTTATAAATCGATGACAGGCTATCATGCACCATATGTCCCTGGCTGGGATACACACGGTTTACCGATTGAAACAGCATTAACGAAGAACAAAAAAGTAAAACGTAAAGAAATGAGTATCGCTGATTTTAGAAAGCTTTGTGCAGAATATGCACTTGGTCAAGTAAACAATCAACGAGAGCAGTTTAAACAATTAGGTGTTCGTGCGGATTGGGATCATCCTTACATTACATTAACGAAGGATTATGAAGCAGCACAAATTCAAGTTTTTGGTGAAATGGCTAAAAAGGGGTATATTTATAAAGGATTAAAACCTGTTTATTGGTCACCTTCATCTGAATCTGCTTTAGCAGAAGCTGAAATTGAATATCAAGATAAACGTTCTGCATCCATTTATGTTACCTTTGAAGTAACTGATGGTAAGGGTGTACTCGATGGAGGCGAGAAAGTTGTTATTTGGACAACGACCCCATGGACACTTCCTGCTAACCTAGGAATCAGTATACATCCAGAGTTACAATATGTTGTTACTCAAGTCAATAATGAAAAATATGTTGTTGCTCAAGCATTATTAGAGACTGTTTCTGAAGAATTGGGCTGGGAGAATCCAGAAGTCGTTAAATCATTTAAAGGTAGAGAGGCAGATCGCGTAGTCACGAAGCATCCTTTCTATGATCGAGATTCCTTAGTAATGTTAGGGGAGCATGTAACAACAGATGCAGGTACTGGTTGTGTTCATACTGCTCCAGGACACGGGGAAGATGACTTTTATGTATGTAAGAAATATGGTATTGACGCGTTCTGTCCAGTCGATGACAAAGGTGTCATGACAGAAGAAGCACCAGGATTTGAAGGATTATTTTATGAAGATGCAAATAAAGTTGTCACAGAGAAATTAGAAGAGCAAGGTGCATTGTTGAAATTATCGTTTATTACACACTCATATCCACATGACTGGCGTACAAAGAAACCAACTATTTTCCGCGCGACTGCACAATGGTTTGCATCGATTAAAGATTTCCGTCATGACATTTTAGACGAGATCAAGAAAATTAATTGGTATCCAAACTGGGGTGAAACAAGACTATATAATATGGTTCGTGATCGCGAGGACTGGTGTATTTCCCGTCAACGTGCATGGGGCGTTCCAATTCCAGTATTCTATGGTGAAGACGGTACACCAATTATTACGGATGAAACGATTGAACATGTTGTAAACTTATTTGCTGAATTTGGTTCAAATGTTTGGTTTGAACGTGAAGCAAAAGATTTATTACCTGAAGGATTTACATCCACTCATAGTCCTAATGGAACGTTTACGAAAGAAACAGATATCATGGATGTTTGGTTTGATTCTGGTTCTTCTCATCAAGCAGTATTACTTGGACGTGAGGATCACAGACGTCCGGCAGATGTATATTTAGAAGGTAGCGACCAATATCGTGGTTGGTTTAACTCATCGATTTCAACTGCTGTTGCAGTGACAGGGAAAGCACCATATAAAAATGTGATTAGCCATGGTTTTGTACTGGATGGTAACGGAAGGAAAATGAGTAAATCACTTGGAAATGTTATTCTGCCATCGAAAGTTCAAAAACAGCTTGGATCTGATATCTTACGTCTATGGGTATCATCTGTAGACTATCAAGCCGATGTTCGTATTTCCGATGATATTTTAAAACAAGTTTCTGAATCGTACCGCAAAATTCGGAACACATTCCGCTTCATGCTTGCAAACTTGGCTGACTTTGATCCGGCAAAAGATCGCGTCCCAGAGCAGGAATTAGAAGAAGTGGATCGTTACATGCTTCATCGACTACAACAAGTAGTGAGCGATGTGCGGGAGAACTATGAGAAATATGAATTCTCACCAATTTTCCATCAGATCCATAATTTCTGTGCTGTTGATTTAAGCTCATTCTATCTGGATTTTGCGAAAGATATTTTATATATCGAGGCTGCTGATAATAAACGACGCCGTAGTATTCAAACAGGTTATTATGAAATTTTAACTACTTTGGTTAAATTATTAACACCAATCATTCCACACACAACTGATGAAGTATGGGAATATATTCCTGGTGCCCAAGAATCAAGTGTACAGTTAACAGATATTCCTGAAGCAAGAGAAATTGCTGATTACGAGAAAATCGAAGCGAAATGGGATCATTTTATGGCAGTTCGTGATGATGTGATGAAAGCATTAGAAGAAGCAAGAAATGAGAAAGTAATTGGAAAGTCATTAGAGGCTAAATTAACACTAGTGCCGAAAGATGAGCAAACAAAAGAAGTATTACTTTCAATGGAGCATTTACATCAATATCTAATCGTATCAGAGGCAAATGTTGTTGATGCCGCCGAAAATGCGAAAGAATATAAGCTTGTAGATGTTATTGTTGAAAAACATCCCGCTGAAAAATGCGAACGCTGCTGGGTCTCAGATGAAACAGTTGGCCATGATCATGATCACCCAGAATTATGTGAACGTTGTGCGACAGTAGTGAAAGAGCATTACACAGCTTAAAAGATGAAATACTCCTCTTAACAGGGGAGTATTTTTATGGCTAAGTACATTTTGATTCGTATGCAAGTATTGATATAAAGTGCGAACTAGTGACAATTTGCAAGCAGTTACTATTCGTACGAGGGTCTCCAGTATTTTGCTACAATCAACGTCGATAGTCAGTGGTTTTGTCATTCTTTTGTCGCTAGATTCTGCACTACCCCAGCGGAAAAAATACACGAAAACTCGTGCGGGAAGAAGAGGCTCACCAGCTCCCCGCGGAAAGCGAAGTGTATTTTTGGAGCAGTGGATCAGGTAGCAAAATATCATCCTAACTTAGTCCGCATTTTAACTAAACATATCATTAACAACTATTACCTAAAAACTAGATTCTGTCAGTAAATCGCTTATAGACTCAATCATGCAATGGAATAAAAAACTGCAGTAATTGTTGAAATAAATTGTGGTAAAGTATAAGATAAAGTGAAACTTCATTAAGTGGGGAGTTCTTCATCCCCCACTTAATGTTAGTTGAACAGAATCTGGATTTTACAGCCAGTTAATTCGGGATAAATAGGAATTAGGAAAGAATCGGAGGAAAGTAGATGCTTCTATACTACATTATCGCACTCATTATCATCGCAATCGATCAGATTAGCAAATGGACAATTGTAAAAACGATGGAGTTTGGAGAATCCATCACCGTGATTGAAGACTTCTTTTATATTACCTCCCACCGCAATTCTGGTGCCGCATGGGGAATTCTAGAAGGGAAGATGCTGTTTTTCTATATAATAACAGTGATTGTCATAATCGGTGTTGTTTATTACATGCAAAAGCATGCAAAAAACGATAAACTTCTTGCAGTAGCTTTAAGCTTTATTTTAGGAGGGGCGATTGGTAACTTTATCGACCGTATTTTCCGCCATGAGGTTGTAGACTTCTTTAATTTCTATATTTTTAATTATAACTTCCCGATATTTAATGTTGCAGATTCAGCATTAACGGTTGGTGTTATTCTAGTGATTATTGCAACAATACTTGATGAAAGAAAGAAAGGAAAAACAACGAAATGACTTCTTTTCAACATATAGTAACAGAGGAACAAGCAAAGGAACGTATCGATAAACTCTTATCGGAATTAAATCCGGAAGAGTCACGCTCACAGGTGCAAACATGGATTGCAAAAGAGCATGTAAAAGTGAATGGTGATATTATCAAGGCGAATTATAAAGTACAGGCTGGTGACGATGTGGAATGGTCAATTCCAGAGGTCGTTCCACTTGAATTAACTGCGGAAAATATCCCATTATCTATTGTTTACGAAGATAGTGATTTATTAGTTGTAAATAAGCCAAGGGGGATGGTTGTTCATCCATCTGCAGGACATCAAGGCGGCACATTAGTAAATGCATTGCTTTACCATTGTAAGGATTTATCAGGAATCAATGGGGTTGAGAGACCCGGAATTGTTCACCGAATTGATAAGGATACGAGTGGACTGCTTGTCGTTGCCAAAAACGACTTTACACACGTAAATTTATCAGAGCAATTGTCTTTAAAAGAAGTGCACCGAGTGTACGAAGCAATTGTTCATGGAGAAATTCCGCATTCGACAGGGATTATTGATGCGCCAATTGGGAGGGATCCTAAAGATCGGCAAAAAATGGGAATCGTTAATGATGGCAAGCCTGCAATTACCCATTTTAAAGTGATTAAAAGTTTTCCAGACTATACACATATAGAATGTAGGCTGGAGACGGGAAGAACCCATCAAATTCGTGTACACATGAAATATATCGGTTATCCATTAGTAGGAGATCCGAAATATGGTCCGAGAAAGACAATGGACATTGATGGTCAGGCGTTACATGCAAAGCTATTAGGTTTTACCCATCCACGTACAAAGGAATGGATGGAATTCCAAGTGGAAGCTCCTGCATACTTTGCAGAAGTACTTGATTATATTGAAAAATTGTATTGACAGTACTAAAATAGTCTGTAATAATGAATACAATTATAAATGACCTTTAATCATAGTCCTGTGAGGCTAAAAAGGAACGTATTGAAAACCCCCTTTTTCTCATGGAAAAGGGGGTTTTCTCGTTCATATTGTAGAAGGGAAGATGCTCTAGATGAAGAAAAAAACAGAAATATTAGATGCAGCTGCAATGAACCGTGCCTTAACAAGGATGGCACATGAAATACTTGAAAAGAATAAGGGCGGGGATGAGCTCGTATTAATCGGAATAAAGACGAGAGGTGTTCCACTTACAAGTCGACTACAAGCAAAGATTAAACAGATTGAGTCGATTGATGTTCCTGTTGGCGAGTTGGATATTACGTTATATCGTGATGATTTGACAAAAGTGAATAATAGTGAAGAACCTGAATTAAAGTCCACATCAATTCATAATGATATTACGGGAAAGAAAGTTATTTTAGTTGATGATGTTCTTTTCACGGGAAGAACGGTACGAGCAGCAATGGATGCTGTAATGGATATCGGTAGACCCTCACAAATTCAACTTGGTGTATTAGTTGATCGAGGACATCGTGAATTGCCAATTCGTGCAGATTATGTAGGAAAGAATATTCCGACGTCAGATAAAGAAGTAATCGTTGTTCAACTAAATGAAATTGATCAAGTGGATTTAGTCTCAATATATGAATAAATGATCCAACTTTTAAATAAATCCAGAGAGATTTATAAGGTTGTTTTGAAGGAAATCTGTATATCTTACTACAGGTCTACCTCTTTGCATCCTTATGCAAAGAGGTTTTTTTATTGCTTAGGAAACTATAAAATTGGATGCTGTGGATAACTTAATTACCTGGAATAGCCACGTCCAGCTCCAGCACTCAGCGACTAGCTTTAAGCTTTTGTTCTATAAATAAATACAATTAATTGAGGGGGGAACAACGAATGCGACATTTTATTTCGATAAATCAGCTAACCATAGGAGAGATACATTCGATATTAGATAATGCAGAACAATACAGAAAAAGGGAAAGTAGCATACCGAAGCAATTATTTGCTGGCAATCTATTCTTCGAGCCTAGTACAAGGACAAAAATGAGTTTCATTGTTGCAGAGAGAAAGCTAGGGCTAGAGGTATTGGATTTTCATATGGAGAGCTCGAGCGTATTAAAAGGGGAGTCATTATATGATACGGCGAAGACTTTTGAAGCAATTGGGGCAAACTTCTTAGTTATTCGAGATGCATCGGATAGTTGGTACGAGGAACTGGAACAGAAACTTGCAATTCCAGTAATTAATGCGGGCGCTGGTAAGGAAGAACACCCAACTCAAACGATGTTAGATTTGCTTACGATTTATCAGGAATATGGTAGATTCAGAGGGATAAATGTTGTCATCGTTGGCGACATCAAACATAGCCGTGTAGCTCGTTCTAATGCCATTGCACTTAAGAAGCTAGGGGTAAAAGTATACTTGTGTGCTGCACCGGAATTCATCGATGAGAAAATAGAATTTCCATATATTACGATGGATCAGGCTGTGGAACTCGCTGATGTTGTCATGCTTTTAAGAATTCAGCACGAAAGACATGAAGAAAAATCAGAAACAAATAATTATTTACAGCAATATGGACTAACGAAAAAACGAGAAAAGAAAATGAAACAGGCTGCAATTATTATGCACCCAGCACCAATTAACCGAGGCATTGAGATTGATTCAGACCTGGTAGAATGCAGTCGTTCCAGAATTTTTAAACAGATGGAAAATGGTGTCTATATCCGCATGGCGATTATTAAGCATGTATTACAGGAATGGGGGATTATCAATGAAAATACGATTGAAAAACGGGAAACGACTTTTAGAAACCAGTGGAATGGAGGCCTGCGAAGTATTAATTAACAATAATAAAATTGAAAAGATAGACCGCGATTTATCTTTAGTACAAGCGGATGAGATCATTGATCTCAATGGAAATTTAATTCTACCAGGTTTCATCGATGTGCATATCCATTTACGTGAACCAGGTGGTGAGCATAAAGAAACAATCAAGAGTGGTACAAAGGCCGCTGCAAGAGGTGGATATACAACGGTATGTGCGATGCCGAATACAAATCCAGTACCAGATAATGCAGCTACCACCCGCGCATTGTTAGCAAAAATAAACGAAGATGCAGTCGTTCGGGTTCTACCATATGCAGCAATTACAAAGGGATTAAAAGGAAAGGAAAGAACAGATATTAAAAAACTTACTGAAATGGGGGTATTCGCCTTTACTGATGATGGGGTAGGAATTCAAACAGCAGATTTTATGCTTGAGGCGATGAAAGAAGCGGCAGCATGTGGTGCTTCAATTGTAGCGCATTGCGAGGATAATTCAATCGTCTACGATGGGGTCGTACATGATGGCAAGGTTAGTAGCCGATTAAAATTACCAGGTATTCCTTCATTAAGTGAATCGGTACAAATTGCTAGGGATGTGCTACTAGCAGAAGCAACAGGCTGTCATTATCATGTTTGCCATGTAAGTACAAAGGAATCTGTTCGTGTTATTCGTGATGCAAAGCGGGCAGGAATTAAAGTTACTGCTGAGGTTACGCCACATCATTTATTGATGAATGAAGATTCAATAATGGAAGATGATGCAAATTATAAAATGAATCCACCCTTACGAGCAGTCGAGGATCAACAAGCACTACTTGCAGGACTGCTGGATGGAACAATAGATTTCATTGCAACCGATCATGCACCACATGCTGAAGATGAGAAGGCAAAGGGATTTCTGCATGCACCATTTGGAATTGTCGGCTTGGAAACGGCCTTTCCACTACTCTATACATACCTAGTGAAACAAGAAAAGATTACATTGCACCAACTTGTGGACTGGTTAGCAATTAAACCGGCAACAGTGTTTAACCTACCATATGGTCGATTAACGGAAAGGGGAATCGCCGATTTAACGGTGGTAAATCTAGAAAAAGAAATGGTAATCGATAAAGCGAGTTTTTATTCAAAAGGAAAAAACACACCATTCCATCAATGGGAAGTTACAGGAATTCCTGTCTTAACGATCGCAGAAGGAAAAGTAGTCTATAAGGAGGATGTACATGAGTAAACGACAATTGGTACTTGAGGACGGAACAGTTTTCATTGGTAAAGGATTTGGTAGTGATCGTTTATCGACAGGAGAAATTGTATTTAATACAGGTATGACTGGTTATCAAGAAGTCATTACAGACCCATCATATTATGGACAAATATTAACGATGACTTACCCGCTAGTTGGTAATTACGGAATAAATCGTGATGATTTTGAAACAGTAACACCATTTATCCATGGATTTGTTGTAAAAGAAGTGAGTGAACATCCATCGAATTTTAGAAATGATGAAAGCTTGAGTCATTTTCTAAAAGCGCATGATATTCCTGGTATTTATGGTATAGATACTAGGAAACTAACAAAGATTATTCGGAACCATGGATCAATGAGAGCTATGATTGCAGATACTAGTCAATCTGCTGAAAAAATTGTTAGAGAGTTAAAAGAAAAGGAGTTGCCAACAGACCAAGTTAAAATGACGTCTACCGTTAAACCTTATGTAGTACCTGGAAGAGGCATGCGAATTGTAATGGTTGACTTTGGTGCAAAACATGGCATTCTTCGTGAATTAACCAAACGTGACTGTCACGTTACGGTTGTTCCTTATAACTATAGTGCTGAAAGTATTTTACGTTTAAAACCTGATGGCATGTTGCTTACAAATGGACCAGGAAATCCGAAAGATGTACCGGAAGCAATAGAAATGATTAAACAACTAAATGGAAAGATTCCTATCTTTGGGATATGTCTTGGACATCAATTATTAGCACTTGCAAATGGTGCAGATACAGAGAAAATGAAATTTGGACATAGAGGTGCAAACCATCCTGTTAAAGATATTCAAAAAAATAAAACCTACCTAACGTCACAAAATCATAGTTATGCAGTAAGTAAAGCATCCCTTGAGAATACGGAGTTAGAGCTTACACAAGTGGCGCTAAATGATAGAACGGTAGAGGGGATTGCACATAAGAAGCATCTTGCATTTTCCGTACAATATCATCCTGAAGCAGCACCTGGCCCTGAAGATTCAAACTATTTATTCGACCAATTCTTACAAATGATTAAATCAAAGGAAAATGAGGAGGGAACATATGCCTAAAAATACCGCAATCCAAAAAATCCTTGTAATCGGATCGGGTCCAATTGTAATCGGCCAAGCAGCTGAATTTGATTATTCAGGTACACAGGCATGTCAAACATTAAAGAATGAAGGCTATACTGTCATTTTAGCGAATTCCAATCCAGCAACAATCATGACTGATCATACAGTAGCAGATAAAGTATATATGGAGCCATTAACGGTTGAATTTTTAACAAAAATCATTCGCAAAGAGCGGCCAGATGCTCTTTTAGCAACATTAGGAGGACAAACAGGTTTAAATTTAGCGATTGAACTAGAAAATAATGGCGTATTATCTAAGTTTGGTGTTGTATTATTAGGAACATCGCTAGAAGCAATTCAAAAAGCAGAAGATAGGGAAAAATTCAGAGATTTAATGCAAGAAATCAATGAACCTGTGCCAGATAGCACCATTGTATATTCTGTAGAGGAGGCAATTGATTTTTCAAATGAAATTGGTTTTCCATTAATTGTACGTCCAGCATATACACTAGGGGGGACTGGTGGTGGAATGTGTTACAACAAAAGAGAATTAACGGAGATAACTCGGAATGGTTTGGCATTATCACCTGTAAATCAGTGTCTAATTGAACGAAATATCGCAGGATTTAAGGAAATTGAATATGAAGTAATTCGCGATAAAAAGGATCAAGCCATTGTTGTATGTAATATGGAAAATATTGATCCTGTCGGTATACATACTGGAGATTCAATGGTTGTTGCACCGTCACAAACATTAAGTGATCGTGAGCATCAATTATTGCGTAATGCTTCCCTGAAAATTATTCGGGCATTGGAGATTGAAGGTGGTTGTAATGTTCAACTAGCACTCGACCCTAACAGTTTCAACTATTATATTATCGAAGTGAATCCAAGAGTGAGCAGATCCTCTGCACTTGCATCAAAAGCAACAGGATATCCGATTGCAAAAGTCGCAGCAAAAATAGCAGTCGGCTACACTTTGGATGAAATTATTAATCCAATAACAGGCAATACGTACGCAATGTTTGAACCAACACTCGACTATATTGTTACAAAATTTCCGCGCTTCCCATTCGATAAATTTATAGACGGTGATAGAAAGCTAGGAACTCAAATGAAAGCAACTGGGGAGATCATGGCGATCGGAAGAAGCTTCGAAGAGTCGCTATTAAAGGGAATACGCTCACTTGATCATGGATCACAGGAGTTATGGCTGAAATCATTAGAAAAAGTTACAACAATTGAATTGGAAAATCGGATGAAGACTGCCGATGATGAACGCATTTTTATTATCGCAGAGGCATTTCGCAGAGGGTTATCTGTTGATACGATTTTTGACTATACAAAAATTGACCGTTTCTTCCTCGTGAAAATACAAAAATTAATTATGTTTGAAACAGAACTAGTAAATAATCGTTATTCCATGGAAGTATTAATGAAAGCTAAGCGCTTTGGGATTTCAGATGCGCAGATTGCTAGACTATGGAATGTATCTGTTGATTCCGTGTATGAACAGCGACAGAAGGGAAACATAACTCCGGTCTATAAAATGGTAGATACATGTGCGGCAGAATTTGAATCTGAGACCCCATACTTTTATAGTTCGTATGAAGAAGAGAATGAATCGATTGCAACGGACCGCAAGAAAATTCTCGTTCTCGGCTCAGGCCCAATCCGGATCGGTCAAGGAATCGAATTTGATTACGCAACCGTGCATTCCGTACTCGCTATCAAGGAGATGGGATATGAATCGATTATTATGAACAATAATCCAGAAACCGTTTCAACCGACTTTAGTATTTCTGATAAGCTCTATTTTGAACCATTGACCCTAGAAGATGTCATGCATGTCATTGCTTTAGAAAATCCAGAAGGTGTGATTGTTCAGTTCGGTGGGCAAACTGCAATTAATTTAGCAGCAGGTCTTGAACGTAGAGGAGTTAAAATTCTTGGAACGAGCTTAGAATCGATTGATCGTGCCGAGGATCGTGATAAATTTGAAGACCTACTCGATGAATTATCAATCTTACGCCCAAAAGGAAAGGCTGTTCGTAATCTTGATCAAGACATCGATGTAGCAAATTGGGTTGGTTATCCGGTACTTGTTAGACCATCTTATGTTATTGGTGGAAGTAGAATGGAAATTGTTTATGATGATGCGGATTTACAATTATATTTAAATAAAACAATGGATGCGAGTCCAGAGCACCCAATACTAATCGATAAATATATTACAGGTATGGAAGCGGAAGTTGATGCAATAAGCGATGGCGACACTGTGATATTACCAGGAATAATGGAACACATTGAGCGCGCTGGTGTGCATTCGGGAGATTCGATGGCAGTATATCCACCACAAAGAATGAGTGATGGCGTCAAACAAAAATGTATTGATGCAGCAATTAAAATTGCACGCAAGCTGCAGGTGAAAGGTCTGATTAACATTCAATTCATTATTTGCGATGAGAATGTATATGTTCTTGAAGTTAATCCACGAGCAAGTAGAACAATCCCATTTCTAAGTAAAATTACAGGCGTGCCCATGGCTGATCTAGCAACAAAAGCAATTCTAGGTATGAAGTTAGCAGATCTTGGGCTTAGATCTGGAATTCTACCAGATATTGCCAATGTCGCGGTTAAGATTCCCGTCTTCTCTTTTGAAAAATTACGTAGCGTGGATACGATTCTTGGACCAGAAATGAAATCGACAGGTGAGGCGATCGGTTATGATAGAAATTTAGAAAAAGCGTTATTTAAAGGCTTGCTTGCTGCAGGAATTAAGGTTCCTCAAGAAGGTGGCGTATTATTAACGGTGGCGGATAAGGATAAAGCAGAAATGCTCGAAATAGCAGAACGTTTCTATGAGAACGGATTCGAATTATTTGCAACAGAGGGTACAGCTGCGTTTGTAAAACAAGCAGGGATTCCGATTACAGCTGTAAAGAAGGTAGGCGCAGAAAAACCAAATGTCCTTTCCATCATTGAAAAAGGTCAAGTTCAATTTGTAGTAAATACATTAAATTCGGGTAAGCAGCCACGTTCAGACGGATTTATCATACGCCGGCAAGCAGTAGAACATGGAATAGCCTGTATAACGAGTTTAGATACTGCAAATGCAATACTAAATGTAATTGATACGACAACATTTAGCGCAAAACCAATGACAAATAAAGAGGATTCTCGCTCATGATTAAAAAGGAAAAGCTAACGATTATTGCAACGGAACAGATTGCCAAAGACACGATTGAAATGAAGTTAAAGAATATCCATGTTAGTGAAACAGTCGTACCAGGCCAATTTCTTCATATTTTAATGGAAGGTCATACGTTAGGGAGACCGATTTCCATAGCTGATATCGATAAAGAAAATCATATTGTCACGATTCTTTTTAAAGTAATTGGAGCAGGTACGAAACGTTTAGCAGAATACAGTGTGGGGCAGCAGATCGATGCGCTTGGCCCAAGTGGAAATGGTTTTCCACTTTGGCAAGATGAGAAGGTAACGGTTCTTTTGATAGGTGGAGGAATTGGTGTACCCCCGATGTATTGCCTTGGTAAACAGCTAGCAAAGCAAAATGTTAATGTTATCGCAATACTTGGTTTTCAAACAGCGGAATATGTAATCTATGAAGAAAAGTTTAATCAAATTGCAGAAACGTATATTGTCACCGATGACGGTTCTTATGGCAATAAGGGTTTTGTAACAGATTTATTGGATCAAGTAGAAGAGTTTGATTGTTATTACACTTGTGGTCCGCTCCCGATGATCCAAGCGATTACAGGCAAATTAAAGGGGAAAGATGGCTATATTTCCTTAGAGGAGCGAATGGGATGTGGGGTTGGTGCCTGTCTCGCCTGTATGATCCCTGCAAATAATGAAAGTGGATATAAGAAAATATGCAGTGATGGACCAGTATTTAGAGCGGAGGAGGTAACAATATGAGCGAATTAGCGGTAGCAATGCCAGGTCTAAATTTGAATAATCCTATCATGCCTGCTTCTGGATGTTTCGGATTTGGACGTGAATACAGTAACTATTATGATTTAAGTGAACTTGGGGCAGTGATAATGAAGGCAGCGACTGGAACTGCTAGACTTGGAAATCCAACGCCACGGGTAGCTGAAACTGCTTCGGGTATGCTTAATGCCATCGGCCTACAAAATCCTGGTGTCGATAAAATTATCGAACATGAGGTGCAGTTCTTAGCTGCATATAATACTCCTATCATTGCCAATATTGCTGGAAGTACGATTGAAGAATACGAAATGGTGGCAGCAGCATTTAATAAAACGGATCATGTCCATGCACTCGAATTAAACATTTCCTGCCCAAATGTAAAGGAAGGTGGTATTCAGTTCGGAACAAATCCAGTAATGGCTGCAAAAGTAACAGAAAGAGTAAAGAGGGTAAGTAAACTACCAGTATATGTAAAACTTTCTCCTAATGTTACGGATATTGTCGCAATGGCAAAAGCAGTGGAATCAGCAGGTGCTGATGGTCTATCTATGATTAATACATTAACTGGTATGCAAATCCACCTTCCATCCAAACGTCCACTCATCGCGAATAAAACAGGTGGTTTATCAGGTCCAGCTATAAAACCGATTGCCATTCGGATGATTTATGAAGTGAAACAGCGTGTAGATTTACCGATTATTGGTATGGGTGGCATTTGTAATGCAGAAGATGTGCTGGAATTTTTATTAGCTGGTGCAAGCGCCGTTGCAGTAGGAACTGCTAATTTCGGTAATCCATTAGTTTGTAGGGAAATTATTGCTGATTTGCCAGATGTGTTGAATCGTTTTGGTTTTGCTTCTGTTCAAGAAGCAATCGGAAAGGCGGTATTTGTATGATGGATAACGCAATTTATCTGGCTCTAGATTTTCCAACATGGGGAGTTACGGAACGATTTCTTGAAAACAATCAGCTTCATGGTGTGCCTGTTAAAGTAGGAATGGAACTATTCTTTCGTGAGGGTCCATCTATCATTGAAAAGTTAAAAGCCAATAATCATCCGATTTTTCTAGACTTGAAATTGCATGATATTCCGACAACGGTGAAGAGAGCAATGAAAAATCTTGCGGCACTTGAAGTGGATATTGTTAATGTCCACGCACTTGGTGGCGGTGAAATGATAAAACATGCAAAAGAAGGATTGCTAAGTGGTTCTTCTACACACAAAACCAAATTAATTGCCGTTACTATCTTGACTTCGCATGATAAGGAAATAATGAATAATCAACTATTAATTCCTGGTGGGCTTAAAGATAATGCCGTACATTTAGCATATACTGCAAAACAGAGCGGTGCAGACGGTGTTGTCTGTTCCGTTCACGAAGCGAGTTTGATTAAAGAAAAATGTGGTTATGACTTTTTAACCGTGACACCTGGAATAAGATTAGCAGAAACTGGTTTTGATGATCAAAAACGAGTTGCAACACCGAAATTTGCAAGAGAAAATGATGCAGATATACTTGTGATTGGCAGAAGCATCACAAAATCTGATAATCCATATCAAGCGTATTGGAAAGCATTAGAGGAGTGGGGACATGGCGTTAAATGAAGAATTGGCAATAGATTTATTAGAAATTAAAGCAGTACAACTTAATGTGGACGAATATTTCACATGGACATCAGGGATAAAATCACCAATATATTGTGATAATCGGTTAACGATGACATATCCAGTAATTCGGAAAAAAATTACAGATGCATTTATTGCGATGATTGATAGGCTTGATCAAAAACCAGATGTAATTGCAGGTTGTGCCACCGCTGGAATCCCCCATGCTGCATGGTTAGCAGATCGCTTACAACTGCCGATGGTATATGTTCGTTCAAAGCCAAAAGGGCATGGCAAAGGAAATCAAATTGAGGGACAAGTAATAAGAGGGCAAAAGGTTCTAGTCATCGAAGACTTAATTTCCACAGGTGGTTCCGCTATTGAAGCTGCCAAAGCATTACAACAAGAGGATGTAGAAGTGATCAGCGTTTTTGCGATATTTACATATGGATTAGAAAAGGCTAAGCATCAGTTTGCCGTGGCGAAGCTTCCGTTTGCGACAATTACTGGTTTTGATCAATTAGTTGAGGCGTTAGTAGTGGACCAGAAGTTAACTCAAAATGAAAAAGAGGAGTTAATCGAATGGCGTGACAAGTTGAAATAAGAATGAAGTTTGATTATCTCTATTAAAAGTGCAAAGTCTATATAAACTGCAGACTAGTTTAATGCTTAAGGCTCTCAGGCTAGTCGCTCCAGAAATACACTACGCTTTTCGCGGGAGCAGGTGAGCCTACTCACGCTATCGCGCTTCGTAGTCTCACCTAGGTTCTTCTTCCTGCAGAAGTCTCCGTGTATTTCTCCCATTTGGGTTATAAAAATAACATATAAAAGAGTAACATACCACTGAGTTGACATTGATTGGAGTGAAACAATGTCAACTCACGAGTGAACAGCAACTACTGTCTAGATCTGAAATTAAAATTATCACTAGTTCGCAGTTTATTTAAACTACTATTTATTGTAAATTATTTTAAAAAGCAATATCGCCTAAGTTTATGACTGGACAGATAATTTCTGGCATAATACCATCCATTCATCGATTGTAAATTCTTTAATTTCTTCGTGCTCGGCCTTAATTTGAAAGTAATCTTTTATCTTCGTGTTAGCAGCCAATATATATTGTTTTACTTCTTCTATTTTAGACTTATTATCTAATGCTCGGTGAACCCATTCATTATATGGTAAAGTCTTTTTTCTTCTCTCTTGTTTTAAAACGATTAAGTGATTGCTGCTAAAAAGCTTTTCCCATTCCGTAATTTTCAATGACCTGGAATGGCTGTAATCTCGCATCTTCTCCAATGAATTAATGAATATATCGATAGAAGGTTCCTCCAATCCGACATTATCAATTAATAAAAATCTGCCATTCGACTTTAAGACACGTTGCACTTCTTGAATGAATCTATCAGGATTTGGAAAATGATGTGCGGCAATTCTGCATGTAATAATATCAAATGTGTTATCTAGAAATGGCAGTGACTCAGCGTCTGCAATGATATAGTTAATGTTTGAATAAAGCTGCAAATGTGTAGAAGTATATTCTAACATTTCTTTTGTAATATCAGTTGCAAAAAGCCTATTCACATTCGGTGCAAGCTTTCTAGCTACATGACCACCACCAGTGGCTATATCGAGTGCAATCATATCTTTATTAGGCTGAAGCCAGTCAACCAATACTGATAAATCACTACCATTCGCATGTGTACTACTTGTAACATACGCTTGCTTGTTTTTAGAGAAAAACTGTTTAACATATTGCTTCTCATTCATTTCCCCACGCCTCCATTCCTTCTTGCTTTTATATTATGTTTTAACGTGTTATAAGTAAAATACTATTATATAATCAATATTAATAACAATTACTTATAAGGTTGGTGAAGCAAATGAAAATTGAGGATTATGAATTACTATTGAAATTAAATGAAATTGGTACGATTCGTGGTACTGCAAAGATTATTTTAATTTCTCAACCAGCAGTAACCCAGCGTTTGAAATATATCGAGGAGTATTTTGGAGAAATATTATTTATCAGAACACCAAAAGGCCTAGTACCAACACCAAGTGGTGAAATTATTTTAAAGCATGCAAAAGGTGTGGTGGAAAGGGAAAATGAGTTAATAAATCAACTTGCAGAGTCAAGCAAAGAAATCCAAGGAACATTGTCAATTGCCTGCTCATCATTAATTAGCCAGCGATTTCTTCCAGCTATTTTAGGAGAATATACAACTAAATTTCCTAAGGTTGCGATTGATCTTGTAACGGGAATTAGTGAAGATATTCGCCGTGACCATAAAAATTATCATGTCTGTATCATTCGTGGTGAAAAATTGAAGGAAAGTGTGTCGATTCGTTTATTTGATGATCCATTATACATCTTTGATACGGAACCTTTTCCGAAAGATGATTTGAAGGAACGTCCTTTAATATCATTTAAAAGTGATGATAGCATGCATGAGCTAGTAGATAACTGGCTCTTCTATCATCAGGAGCAAATAAAGCCACAGAAAACAATGACTGTAGACCAGATTGAAACGTGTAAACAATTTATGAAGCAGGGGATTGGGATGGCGGTACTCCCGGAGAGTGTCTCTGATTCAATGAAAAATGAATATCCAAATGTTCCGCTGAAACTAAATGGAAAACCTGTAACAAGGGATACGTGGGTATGCTATCAAGAAGGGGTTCGTAAATTACCACAGGTAGATCAGTTTATTTCACTTCTAACCAGTATAAACTTTCTCTAGGATGTTTTTATAAGCGTGTTTTGTTTTACCAGCTTTTAAAATCAAAATTAAAAGTTTAGATAAAGTGCAGATTACTTTAATTCAGAATTTCTTTGCCGAGGTCCGCAGCCCCCATACACCTTCGCTTTCCGCGGGCGGCTGATG
>NZ_PIOC01000018.1 GCF_003369575.1 Oceanobacillus arenosus
CGCATTTTCCAGTCGTAATAATTCAATCTCGCGTTCTAATTCTTCTTCACGTGTTAACTTTTTCTCTTCTTTTTTCTTTTGATTGTTGGCCTTCTTAGACATAGAAGGTCGCCCCTTTGACTTTGGTTTCAGGCCTTCTATTCCTTGTTCACGAAATGCTATCAACCAACGGCTAATTAAAGAAGAGTTGTTCAAATTAAATTGAATAGCAGTTTCTACATGAGAAGCACCTGTTTCTAACATGAATTGTACCGCATCTAATTTAAATTGAACAGAATACTCCTTCTTCGTCTTTCTTCGTCTTTCTTCGTTTTAATCCATCCATACCCTGCGATTTATAAGCTCTCACCCATTCATATATTCGATTTGTACTGCTTATATTATATTTTTTTGCCAATGATACATATCCAAAATTCCCCTGTAAATACTCAGTGACAATCTTCATTTTAAATTCTTCACTATATTTGGCCATAAAAACACCCACAAAAGTTAGATTTTCTACTCTAACTTTCGGGGGTCGGTACCTAAGCATTCCTTTTTAAGTACATTTAGATGACTTTATTCGATTACATTACCAGCTGGATTTTTTCACACCTGGAATTCTCCCCTTATGTGCGAGTTCCCTCAAGGCTATGCGGGACATCCCAAACTTCCGGATATACCCTCGTGGTCGCCCTGTTACGGAACAACGATTATGCAGCCTAGTTGACGAGGAGTCCCTTGGCAATTTTCTTAATTCTTCATAATCGCCTTTTTCCTTTAATTCTTTTCTTAATTCCGCATACTTCTCTACCATTGCTTCTCGTTTCAACTCTTTCGCTACTTTGACTTTTTAGCCATCTTCCATTACACCTGCTTTTTAAATTTTTCGTCATGTTATTTGGTTACTTTATCGAGAATTTCTAAATTATATTCCATCAATGAAATATAGTCTTCATTATTTTTAACATCCGCGTCAGTTAAGACCTCGAGATTATGAACGGTTAAAGCTTCTGCGCCAATCTCCTTCTGAATAACCTCAGACAGGCGGTTTGAAGAATTTTGTTCGTAAAGAATATAATCCAAATCATATTCTGCTGCTTTATCTATTACCTCGGTTAAATCCCTTTGCGATGGTTCATCGCTTGATGATAGGCCATTAATCGCAATTTGTTCGATGCCATAGCGCCCATTCCAATAGCCATAAGCGGCATGTGGTACAATGATATGCATGTTTTTCTTATCCGCTAATACTTCGGTAAATTTCTCATCCAGTGCAGTTAGCTCTGCTTTCAGTTCCTCAAAGTTGTTATTATAGGTAGCTTCTTCATCTGGATTAAGCGCAATTAATTCATCTTTAATAATTTGTGAGACTTCGATCATTCTTACTGGATCTAACCAAATATGCGGATCATGATCACCATGATCTACGACTGGAAGAGTCACTGCCTCAGATTCCGCAACCACTTGTTCGTCATCTCCAAAAAGAGCTACCTTTACTTGCAAACCATCCTTGGTCGCTTCACCTTCATATTCGTTTGTCTCTTGCCCCTCAACAGGCGCCCACTCTTTTTCACCTGGTTCTAATGTATACCAGTGCCAGTGATCGTAATCGCCGTCTTCGCTAAAACCTGCTGTTAATCGAACGGTGTCACCTGTATGATAATGAGCCGCTAATCCAGAAATATCAATGGTTCCCTGTACTTCATTTCCATGATTATGCGTTTCTTCGCCGTGGTCATGCACGTCATTTTCATCTTCATGTGAACTTTCTTCATGTTCATGCGCTTCACCCTCATGGTCATTAACCTCAATTATCACCGCTTCTGATTCTGCAATTACTTGATGGTCATCACCTAGAAGTGCTGCCTTGATTTGTTGCTCGCCAATTGCTTCGCCTTCAAAATGATTCGTTTCTTGATCTGGAACGGTTACCCATTCCTCTTCACCTGATGTTAATGTGTACCAGTGCCAATGGGCTTCTTCTCCTGATTCATTGTATATAGCTGTTAATTCAACAACATCACCCGAATGATAATGGTCCGATAGCCCTTCAATTTCGATTGTTCCACCTAGATCACTGCTTTCTTCGCCATGCTCATGCTCCTCGTCTTCATGATTTCCATCACTGCTGAATAGTTCCTCATGCTTGCCAATCTCCAATAATTTTACCGGCTGATTCGCCAATGAATTTGCCATACTTTCCGCGAATCCTTCCATTCCCGCACCAAGATAAATGAATAAGTCACTGTCCGCAACGGCTGTCATATCCTTTGAAGTCGGCTCATATGTATGAGCATCTGCCCCGGGTGGAAATACCGTTTCAACATCTACGGTATCCCCAGCGATTCTTTCAACTGCATATTGAAATGGATAGATTGTTGTATATACCTTCTGCTTCGAATCGTCCGCACTGGATGAACCTTCATTTGCAGTTGCACAGCCAATCATGACCAAACCTACAAATAATAAAATAGAAAGCACCTTGAATAATTTCATATCTCTTATTCCCCTCTACCTATGTATTTTTAACTTTACCCATCATATCGTAATGATTACGATATGTAAACAGTAATCATTACGATTTATTCAAAAAAATTAAACCACGCTAACTTGTGAAAAAGTGATAGCGTGGTTCTGATTAATACAATAAAGCATGATAGTTCAAGGGTTGAGAGATAATATCGGCCACTAATATCTACTCAACGACTTCATATTTATCAGTTTGAACTTCTTTAATAAAACGACAAGGTTCCTTAACGCTTAGAATAGTCAGCTCATGCATTGCTCTTGTGCATGCAGTATAGAAAATTGTTCGATCTGATTCCTGACCAAAGTGTTCATCTGAAGCATCCGGAATAATCACAGCATCAAATTCAATTCCTTTTGCTAAATAGACGGGCAATACCAATATGCCCTTTTCAAATGCATAGGTTTCTTCAGTTATTTGTTTAATGCTTACTCTACCATGCAGCAATTGAGCGATTTCCTCGCTCTCCTTTAATGTTTTGCAAATTAAAGCAATGGTTTCATAGCCCTTATCCTTAAATTCCTGAATATTGGTTATTAGCCTTTCCTTTATATCTTCCTGCTTACTCAGCTTAATAATCAGTGGTTTATCACCATCACGATTAAATGGCTCAATCAAAGTTCCACCAGGTGCAAAGAACTTTGTAAATTCAACAATTTGTCTTGTTGACCGATAGCTTTTCGTCAACATAATTCTTTCCACTTTCCCTATTCCAGCTTCTGGAACAAGAGGATTTTCCTTAGAGATATGCGAATAGATTGCCTGATTAATATCACCGAGCAGCGTCATTTTTGTGTAAGGGAATATTTCCCTTATGTAAGCAAACTGAAACGCAGAGTAATCCTGTGCCTCATCAATAATTAATTGACGAACAGAGCGACCACGGACATTTCCAAGCAGCTTCTCTTTAAAATATAAATATGGTGTCGCATCCTCCCATGTTAAGTAAAGACGGGATAAATCGGCTGCTGTTTGCTTGCAAATTTCCTGCCAGCCCTCTGGAACAACTGAAGGATTCCATTCTGTAAATAACTTCTTATAGGTTGAGGATATATGAACAAAATCCAAACGTTTTAAACGTTTTCTCATTGCAGAAAATGCTCGTTTCACGACTTCCCTGCGCAGCAATTCCTCTTCATCTATTATATCTTCTTGTTCCTCTGATTCATAATATGCGTTCACATAATCTTCTTTATCGAGAAGGCCTGCTTCCTCGAGTACCCAATCCTTATCTTTTTCCAATCGCTGAATTTGTCTCAGCTCTTGCAGGAGCCATTTTGAAACAAGCTCCATTTTATTTGATATGCTTATTTCTTTATCTAATGAATAAAAATAATCACTAATTTGCTCTTTAGAAATAAGCATATCTCCCCGAAATGTAATATTCCTGAATTGAATTGCCTCTTCGTTCAAATAAGAAATAAATTGATCAATCATCTGTTTGAAATCCAAGCTTGATTTATAATCCATTCCTTTCATTCTAGCAACATCCTGATTATCCTTCATTTCGGCCAGTACATATTCCATTTGTTCAAAAGGAGACTCGATTGTGAACTTCTTACCTATTCGCTCTTTTAGAAAGTCTAAAAAAGTTGTTTGTGTCACATTGGATTCCCCTAATTCTGGCAGCACATTAGCAATATAACTTGAAAATAGAGGATTCGGTGACAAGAGTACAACATTTTCAGCGTTCAACTCTTCACGATAACGATACAATAAATATGCGATACGCTGCAACGCAGCTGAAGTCTTCCCACTCCCAGCGACACCCTGCACTATTAATAAACTGCTTTTTTCATTACGAATGATTTTATTTTGTTCCTTTTGAATCGTTGCAACAATATTTTTCATCGTTGTACTCGCATTATTGCCAAGTGCCTGTTGAAGAAGATGATCTCCAATCGTCACTCCTGTATCAAACATCCCTTTAATTTGCCCTTGTCTGATGATAAACTGCCTTTTCAAAGCAATTTCTCCTTCAATCTGGCCGTTAATTGTTTGATACTGGGCCTTTCCAAGAGAAGAATCATAATAAAGGCTCGAAATCGGTGCACGCCAATCATAGATTAGAAAATCCTCTTCATTTTTGTCCATTAGCGATGCAATGCCAATATAAATTTCGTCTTTTTCAAGCTCTGAGTCTTCTATAAAATCAATTCTCCCAAAATATGGAGAGCTTTTCAGTTTATTTAATGTTTTTAATTCCTGCCCTATCTTTCCATGATATCTTTCCTTTTCAGAAAGTAATGCTGCTTGCTGTTTAATGCTTTCCTGTGTTTCAATGATATCATCGGATTCCTCAATATTTACTGTAATATCGTCCCAAAAATTCTTTCGGAGTTCGACCACATTCTCTTTCAGTCCAGCTATTTGTGAGGATAGTTTCTCCTCCTTGATGTTGATTTCATCGATTACCGCATCTACCCGTTGCTGTTCTTCTATACGGTTCTTCACTTCACTACTCATCAAATCAACTCCATTCGATTACTTTTTTCATTTTTGTTGACATTAACAATATAGGTTGGTATAATATAATTAGATAGGTATAACTATATGAACTTATATTGTTCTAACTTATTTATAATAGCACTTTTATTCATTCCCAACAAGTAAAATATTACTATGGGGATTTTTTTGTTTACATAGATATTGTGAGGCAATTAGATTACTGTGCCTTTCTTATAAAGCCATCCATTATTACAGCCCTAATTCTTTTTATTAGTAATATTCTAAAATTATAATGTTATAATAAACTAGGGTTTAATAATTGATAGGTGTTGTGAGGTGATAAAAATTCTATTCCTGACCCTGCTTTTACTAATAATCATTGTAGGTTATCCAATATGGGATTATTTCTATATGAAAAAGATAAAAAGCAACCTCATAAATAAGTGGAGAATGTACGGAGAAATTATGATTACCCAATGGAAAATAGTAATCATTTTTTTAGCCTATTGGTTCTTAACTAAAAGTTCTTTAAACGACTTATTTTCTTTTGAAAATCCTTTATTCTCTTTCCCAACTGAATTTTTATTGACACTTGGGCTTGGAGTAGGTTTTAGTATTGTAATGTTTGCTTTTATTATTCGCTTCTCAAAAACAATTAGAAAAAAATTTCCGAGGCATTAACCGATGAGAGCATTCAATTTTTATTACCATCAACCTACGGAGAACGTTTATTTTTTCTTTTGATAGCAATTACGGCAGGAGTTTGTGAAGAAATCATTTTTCGCGGTGTGATGCTGTATTATTTAAGCTATCTTCCATTTGAACTACCAATTATTGCAATTGGTATTATTTCAAGTCTGTTATTTGGAATTGTTCATCTATATCAAGGGTGGAAAGGGGTACTACTTACTACCTACTTAGGTGCAATATTTTTTCTCCTTTTCGTAGGAACAGGATATTTATGGTTCCTTTCGTCCTACACTTCATTATTGATTCGAAGTTTGTATTTTTGCCTAATAAGAGAAGTGCTAAAAAGGAACAACTTGGATGAGATCAAGCAAATGGATTGACTATTATCATTGAAAATCTCTAACAAAAAAACACTAAGGATATGATTTATTCATAACCTTAGTGTTTTTTACTTAGCCTGGCGGCGTCCTACTCTTGCAGGGACAAAGTCCCAACTACCATCGGCGCTGAAGAGCTTAACTACTGTGTTCGGGATGGGAAC
>NZ_PIOC01000019.1:0-5780 GCF_003369575.1 Oceanobacillus arenosus
TTCTCTTCTAATAATAGCATAATATTCAAACAATGTTTCTGGAAGAAAAAGACGACCGTTTCGAGGGCCGTCCTGTTTAACTCTTGCACCCGTTTGTTTAAGTACATCATTTCACAAAACTAAAAATTTTGCTCTTCCCATTTATCAGAAATTACAGCTTTAATAAACTTTCCTTTTTGAACTTCGATAGCTATTGCTTCTTTTTTGCTAATATCTGTGATTTCATAATACTTTGTCCCAACTTCATATTCATTAGAGAAGTTCCCACCTGTATTAGAACTTTCCAAGTCTGAATATGAAGTAACTTTACCGATTTCTTGACCTATTTTGTCTTCTTTAACTTCCTTTTCTGTGACAACATAGGTTTCATTTTCCCATTTAACGAATGGATATGCCCAGCTTGCACTAGCATCAGTCTGTATTTCATTCTCTGATTTACCATCATTTAAAGAACAACCAGATAATAATAATAGAATTCCAGAAATTATTACTAATAATTTCTTTTGCATAGAAACACCCCCATATATTAGACGGTTCATTTACAAAACAGTTTCATCAATTTTTTCATTAACCTGCATCTTTATTTGATTGTTAACTGCAATGCTCTATTATAAAACTGTCTCGGCTGGCGTAAATGCTTCCCATTGATTATATTTCGTTTTTATTGATGAAATAAACCAATACTCTCTAAATGGTTCTAAATTCTTTTCCACGATTATAATCTTCTGCCCACCACCAAAATCTCCATATGATGCCCATAAATCGTACTTAACGGTATATCGCATTTTGGATTCGCTAAGCTTTTCTACTTTGGTAAAACGAAAGTTACTAACTGAAGGGCTTGACTGACCTGTCACCCAGCGAGTTTCCTCAAATTTTCTCCTTGATTGTTTTTGAAGTGAAGGGGACAACATCGCATATTGAACAGCACCACTTCGATTATTTACGCCTAATATCCACAATTCAACGGCTTGTTTTGGTTCGCCTACCATCAAACCATTCATAAAAGACATTAACTGGATTTCTAAAGGATTGAGTTGTCGGACTTCAGGAATTTTTTCCTCAAAAGAAGAAGGAGTATCGTTCGTTTTTGCATTTACTGTTCCATAATACAATCCACAAATTAGTATACTAAATAAAACCAATAAAAGAGGTTTACTTTTATCCAATTTCATCACCCTAAATTATATTTAGGTTTAGATTATCCTGTTCTGTTACAATCATTCTTTCTTCAACTAAACTGCGCCCTTAGCTTAATAACATACTTTATTTTAACATTTAATTCCACATTCCCGTTTAGAACATCCAAAATTGTTCAAAAAATTATTTTATTCCGCGGATTGGAGATGCTTATTATAAATCTAATTAGGGAGTGATTTGATTTGCTGTTGTCAGAAGCTGCGAAATCTTATGAGGCAGATAAGAGAATTGAGGACTTTTCCCCACAAACTTTAAACGCTTATAGTCTTCAAGCGAAGTTATTAGTTAACTATATTGGTAACACCAAAATGAATGACATTACAATCCAGCATCTAAAGCAATATTTAGCTGAATCAAGCAATGAATTGAAACCACCCGAGTTTGTCTATCGAATAAGATTTATCCGATCCTTATTTCGTTGGTCACACGAGGAAGGAATCATTGATAGTAACCCTGCTAGTAAAATAAAAGAACCAAAGGTCGGGAAACGTATTCCGAAATTCTTAACAGAAAGAGAAATTGAGCACTTACGAGATGCTTGTTTTACTCCAATGGAGAAATCCTTATTCGAATTTATGTTTTCAACAGGTTGTCGTATTGGAGAAATTGTGACACTTGACCGAAATAGCATTAATTGGGGAAGCCAAGCTGCAATAGTCCGAGGCAAAGGTGATAAGGAAAGAGAGGTATATTTCAATATCCGATGTGATATATGGCTGATGAAATACTTAAATAGTAGGAACGACAATGATTCAGCTATTTTTGTTACAGAACGTTCTACATAGGATGAGTATTGCTCAAATGAGATACATAATTAAACCTATTTCTAATCGTGCTGGAATTAATAAAACCATTCATCCTCATCAATTAAGGCACAGTTACGCTACTCATCTCTTGAATAACGGTGCTCCACTTGAAGTTATCCAAAGTCTTCTGGGACACGAGAAAAGCGAAACAACACGAATTTATGCTCAATTAAGTGGGAGACTTAGGCAAGAGTTTTATAGAAAGTATTTTTAGATCATTTAAGAGCAACGCAATAAATATCTCGTTGCTCTATTCAATTTTTGCATCAGTTTGTTTAATAAGATTCTTCTTTTTCTATATCCCCATCCTTTATTTAAGTCTTCTTTTTCCAACCGTTTCAAACGTGAATTTGCGCTCATTTTACACCCTTACTTTCTTCTAACTCTTTGTATATTTTATTTACCTTCTGCTGTAATCTAGGGCTTAATGGCTGTATTTATGTATTCCTGTAATTACAATGAGATGATAGGTATAAACTAGTAGGATTAAAATCATAGGCAAATAGTTTGATAGAGACCTTAATTTTCATTATAATCAGAATTGTAAGCGTTAACTCTAAAAGAGTTAAATAGAAGCGCTTTTTTTTGATGGAGGTTATTTTTAATGAGTAGATTATCTAGAAATTTAGCTATTATCGCTGGTGCAGCTGGAGTTTTAACGTACTTAGGGAGGCGAGAGGACATGGCACGACGGCCAATCGAAAGCATCGCCGATGCTCAGAGACGCGCAAAGCGACGCATACCTGGCCCAATCTATAAGGCTCTCATCTCGGGAAATGAGAAGGGCGTCACGATAAGGGACAACGTTGACGCCTTCAGCGACATCGGTTGGCGACCCTTGGTTGCACGTGAGACCTACGAAGAACAGCCGCTGGATCGCGATCTATCATCGACGGCACTTGGAATGGACCTCTCAGTGCCATTCATGATTGGACCCGCAGGAGCACAAGCCGTTGACCCCCGTGCAGAGGTCGCAGTGGCCGCCGCGGCCAAGACCGTGGGCACCGCGATTGGGCTCAGTTCGTTTGCCACTAAACCGATCGAAGAAGTGGTGGCTGCGAACCCGAACGCGCTCTACCAATTGTACTGGACCGGTTCAAAGGATGACATCCTCTGGCGTATGGAGCGTGCCAAAGCCGCGGGGGCGAAAGGGTTGATCATCACACTCGACGCAACGGGGGGTGGCCTTGGACGTCGCGACTGGGACAGCCCGCCCGTCCCCGCCAAAATTGACCTCGAAGCGCTCATTCGGTTCGCACCGATGGCTCTCTCGCGACCAGGATGGCTCGCTCGCTTCCTCTTTGGAGGCGGCATCCCCGACCTTGCCGTGCCCAACTCGGCTAACGGCCCCGGTGAAAACCCGCCGTTCAGCACCATCTACGCGGAGCTGATGCAAACCCAGGTCCCGACGTGGGACGACGTGAAATGGCTACGCGAGGAGTGGGGCGGAAAATTCGTCGTTAAGGGGATTTTCCGCTCCGACGAGGCCCGACGCGCAATCGACATCGGCGCCGACGCTATCGTAGTCTCGAATCACGGCGGTAACAACCTTGACAGCACCTACGCATCAATCCGCGTGCTCCCGGCAATTGCGAAGGCCATCGGTGACCAAGCCGAAGTATGGTTCGACGGAGGGATTCGCCGCGGGATGGACGTCGCGAAAGCATTAGCCCTAGGCGCCGACACCGTACTGCTTGGTCGGGCATGGCTATGGGGACTGGCCGCCGGTGGCGAGAAGGGAGTCCTCGATGTGCTCCGCATGCTTGAGGACGGTCTGCATTTTGCCCTAGTCGGACTTGGGCACCGATCAATCAATGAACTCAGCCCCGACGACATCGTCGCGCCCGAGGGATTCTTTATCCAGAGCTAATCGGTCAGGCTACCTTTTTCTAGGATAACAATTACTTCAATAATAAGTTTTAATTAAATTCACAGACGAAGATATATATCTTCGTCTGTTTTATTTATTAAAGTAACTTATTTACTATTATGTTACTTTGGTTTAGATTACAAAAAGATAATTTCTCCACGTTAAGTATAGAACTATCTTGCAATTACTACGTTTACTAACCTGCCCCGTTAGCACAAGAAGAATTTTTTCTCTTAAACACTCGCACCATTTAGTTGAAGAGTGAAAATACTCTTTAGAAAAAACGATTAGTCTCTGTCGTTATTCTCTTGATTTTTAGAATTCTTATCTTGCTTTCCCTAAAATTATAAAAAACCTACCGATGATAAAATAACTAATATAGTATAAATAATCCCCAATGTTATCCCCCTTACTGATTAGCAACTTACTCAACTAAACTGTCAGTTATTAAAATCCTCGTTGCTGCTTATTGTAGTAACGCATCAGTTAGTGAGAAATGATGAATCATATTTTTTTCTTAATCAAATTTATTACATAGTAAATTTGTGCAATTAAAAAGGAAAGAAGAAAGATAATTATCGCTCCCACTGTGTAAACTGCTTTCTCTGTGGGATTACCATCGTTTAAAAATAACGAACCAAATATAAAAAAGAGAATAACACTTACAAATAAAGTTAAAAAGAAAACACTAATATATTTTGACATATCATTTCACCTACTAAGAATAACAAAATTAAATTCATCAAATTTATTATACTTTTTATTATTCATTTTTTCATACTTCTTTCACTAAACTGCGCCGGTAGCAAAAGAAGCGACTTTCCTTATTTTACAATCGCACCGGTTAAATAAAGAAATTAGATATGACGAACTAGATTTGTAATTCACTCATTAAAGCGTGTGTATTTCCTTCAGTATCTTTAAAGAAAGCCATCCACGTTTCTCTTTGCTCCATTTTTGCAACGATGTGAGGTTGGTCAATAAAGGAAACTCCTTTTTTAATTAATTCTTTAAAAGCTTTTTTTATATCTTCTACCTGAAAAT
Source organism: Oceanobacillus arenosus (assembly GCF_003369575.1). Classification (GTDB taxonomy): domain Bacteria; phylum Bacillota; class Bacilli; order Bacillales; family Amphibacillaceae; genus Oceanobacillus; species Oceanobacillus arenosus. Next base: position 4,921 of record NZ_PIOC01000019.1, read on the forward strand.
AGATAACAGAACTTGAATTTGCAAATTCCTTTTTTTCAGGAATGGTAAGAAGAAGCCGTTGCCCATTACATTCAAAGAATGCCATACTGTCTGTACTAAAAAGTAGAGGTAACCCTAACACTTCTTTATAAAATTCAATCGCATTTTCTACGTTTTTTATTGGCACTCCGATTTGTCCAACTTTTTGAATTACATTAGCTTCCATTATTATTCCTCCATTCATTTCATCTTACTTTTCAACACTTGATTTATAATCCTAATGGAATGAACCACTATCTTGTTAATTCTATTTAATCCGAACATTATCCTCCTTATTCAATTAAACTGTCACTTTAATACAATAAGCGACTGTCCTTATTGAACAATCGCACCAGTAAGAGCAAAAAAAAACCTGCTGTATGTCCATCTTTCACCTGAGTAACACTCTGCTAGCCTTATACATACAGATATAAAGTATCTTACAAAGGAGGCGTGTTTTACTTATGATTACAGTGAACCCATTAGAAGTTGATGGCATATTTTTCACAGCGATTACGGTAGAGCTACCAAAGACGAGATTAATAACAATCTCCAATGATATCGGTTATATTATGTGCGGAGCACTTGATGTGGATATATTTAATGAAGTTCCGAAATTAATGGAACGGAAGGCAATTGCTGCTAGAGCCGTTGGTGTAAGAACAATCGAACAGTTATTAAATGCTCCATTAGAAAAAGTTACAAATGCGTCAAAGGAATATGGCTGGGAAGTTGGCATGATTGGTAGAGATGCACTCGTTAAGATTTCTTAATTTATATGTCTTCCATATTTGGGAGGCATTTTTTTTTTTTTTGTAAGCGAATGATTAATTCGGAACTTA
>NZ_PIOC01000019.1:6081-184042 GCF_003369575.1 Oceanobacillus arenosus
ACGTAACTCCTTCAATATAGAGTCCGCCATAATGTTTTCTAAAAAAATTGTACTTAAACTATACTGCCACATTACTTTAATTACATTTATTCACAAACTTCCATATTATCATTTCAAACATATCTATAAATTGACTTTACACTGAACTACTTAATTAGGTTAATAATTTCAAGATATACTTAATGCTTTTTATCCCGAATTAACTGGATGCAAGACCCCCATTTCAAAAAAATGAGGAAAATCAAGAATTTTAAGTGGGGGATCAACAGAAAGTCAAAATCCCGATTCTGTTCAACTTCATTCTTACCGGTATTTATATTTTATTAGTTTTCATTAAAGAAATTCCCTTGTTTTATCTTAGGTTAACTGACGATACCTAAAACTTTTCCAATTTACCTATTGAACCGCACGCAACGTGTTGTTTTATACTTGAGTAAATGAAGAGGTGAAGAAATGAAACATATTGGAAAAACGTTAACGAACACCGGGTTAACAGAAAGAACATTGGATTATTATGATGAAAGTGGTTTGATCCAGTTGTCATCAAAGATGAGCAAAGTCCACCGTTTATACACTACGAATGAAATGATGCGGTTAGAACGTGCCTTTATTGCCAAGTTTGAGGGGGAGCTGAAATGAATAGAAGAAATGTGTACTTATTTATTTTCATTATTATTGCACTTGGAAGCGGCTGGATTGGTGTATTGCTTGATTCTATTCTTAAAGAACAGTCAGAGGGAAATTCTTTAGGAATGGGCTTGTGGCTCGTGCTGCCATTTCTTACAGTGATCGTAATTCGATTGATTAGCCGTGATTGGAAGGACATGGGAATAAGGTTCAATTTTAAGGGTAATATCAAGTGGTATGCTTTATCAGTTGTTATTTATCCCTTCGTTACAGTACTAACTGTTGGGCTTGCATTAGTTATAGGTGAAGCAAGTCTATCCAGTGTTGATGTAGACGCCATGTTTTCTCTTGTAGCTGTATCGGTTGCTGGGAATTTTATTAAAAATATATTTGAAGAGTTTAGCTGGAGGGGATATCTAACACCAAAGCTAATCGAGATAAGAGTCAATGACTGGTTAATTTATTTTATTTCTGGCTTGGTTTGGGCATTGTGGCATGCCCCGTATTATATTGTGTTCCTTCCTGACGTAAATTTTGAAACAATTTCAAGACTAGACATGCTATTGTTAGGCTGCGTGCTGATGGTATGTTGGACTATAATGTATGTGGAACTTTACAGGCTTACAAAGTCTGTATGGCCAGCTGTGTTGATGCATGCTGTTGAGGATGGATTTCCTACAGTTTTGGTAATTATAAGTGGATTTGTTACATTTACAAATAAAGGGAACTTTTGGTTAAATCCTATTAGCGGGGCTGTTGCAACCATTCTATTTACTGCTATTGGTCTTTATTTAAGGACGATTAGAATTAAGAAAGAACGCCTTATAAATGGAATGATTGTCGATAAAGACCTTGGATTTGGATAGATAATAGAATTGTAGATTCTGTATCATTGCCACAGGAGGTCCCTTGATTGGAAACTTTGTTAAATAATTCTACTTCTACATCCTTTGAAATTTTCTATTGTGCTTATTACTTTTCCACCGTAAGATTATTGAAACTAAAGCGGTGTTAGATACGTATTGAAAGCAATATATATTCCAGGGGGTAGACTATGTTTGAGCAAATGAAAATTCGTTATTTTGTATTGTTTGGATTTATTGCTTCTATAGTAACCATAATTGTCTCTAGCCTAATATACGGTAGTGAATTCTTGGAAAACGACACTTTATTTACAAATATTCTTTCCTACACCATCTTGGGTGTATTTCCATTTATTTGGTTTGTGCTGCAATTTAAAAAGCAAAACAAAAGTATTTTCGATGTTATTCACTTTAAAAATATTTCACATATGCTCCCAATCGTTATTTTCCTTACAGCAACATTAATTGTATTTTCATTAGGAGCATTTTGGTTGAGTAGTTATTTATTATCCTTTGTTTTTCCTAGTTACGTTGAGTTTCTTTTACAGGATGATTCCTTATTTGCTGGGACTGGCATTTCATTTGTTCTTACCGCTATTTACGTTAGCTTTCTTGGACCAATTGCTGAAGAATACATATTCAGAGGACTATTGCTCAAACGTCTTGGGGCAAAGATTAATATAGTGGCAAGTATTATCATTACAAATATATTGTTTGGAATTCTTCACGCTGATATAATCGGTGCCTTTATGTTTGGATTCATTTTATCCTTAATTTATCTTAAAACGAATAATTTACTTTTACCTATTATCTTCCATATATTAAACAATTCAATTGCTACGTTATTGGCGATTTTTGACCCGCCAACGCCTGATTTCCTAAACTATGTCACCATTACACAAATATATGAGACAGCCATTCCTAATTTGATCATGTTTGTGATTACGATTCCTATTTTATACGTTTTTATTAAAAGGAATTTCCATGTTATATCCTAGTTTCAAGGGACGAACCTGTCCCCGTGGACTCAATAAGGAATGATTTAATGAAAAAAATCTATTTTATTCTCTTAACTGCAGCAATTATCATGATTTTCTTTGTTTCAAAGAATGTATATGATAAGCAAGATCAAACGATTTACGTAGCTATTGACGGAAATAATCAAAATGCTGGTACAAAATCAAAGCCGTTTCGCACACTAGGAAAAGCCGCGTCTGAAGCAAATGCTGGGACTACTGTCTTCATACGAAAAGGAAACTATAATGAAAAGCTTGTCGTTAAACATAGTGGCACCAAATCTAAACCAATTACTTTTAAAGCCTACAATAATGAAAAGGTTGTACTTAGTGGAAAGGAACTAAAGGACGTTGAAGGGGATACATCCTTAGTTACGATAAATAATAAAAACTATGTAACCATTAGCGGACTAATTATCCAGGATTTATCTACTGATTTAACAGATGAAACAGTAATCGGGATTTATGTAACAGGCGAAAGCAACCATATTACATTAGAAAATAACAATGTGCAGCGGATTGAAACCCATGCAGATGATGGAAATGGCCATGGAATCGCTATATACGGAACTGGCACAATGAAAGATATAAATATTTCGAATAATATATTGGAAGATTTAAAACTTGGTTCAAGTGAATCTCTTGTTCTAAATGGAAATATTGACGGTTTTAAAGTGGAAAATAATATTGTGCGCCGAAGTGATAATATTGGGATTGATTTGATTGGTTATGAAGGTATATCTAATGATAAAAAAGTGGATTATGTGAGAAATGGTATCGTAAAAAATAATCAAGTCTATGAAATATCCTCTTACGGCAATCCAGCCTATGGAGAAGATTATTCTGCTGGCGGAATTTATGTGGATGGTGGAAAGAATATAACTATTGAAAAGAATACTATTTACAAAAGTGATATTGGAATTGAAGCAACCTCTGAGCATGATTATAAATACGCTGATAACATTAAGATTATCAACAATAGTATTTATGACAACTATTACACGGGAATTTCGATTGGTGGGTATGATGAAGATCGGGGAGGTACGATTAATTCTACTATCTCTCAAAATATTCTTTATCGAAATGATACGAAGGGGCTGGGCGGGGGGCAACTTTTATTACAACATGATACAAAGAACAATCTAATAGAAAGAAATATGTTAACCGCTGGACCATCAAGGATATTTATCTCCAACTATTTTACAACCAATCAAGAAAATAAACTACAAAGGAATGTATTTCATAAAGAAAAAGGAGAGAAGGGTATTTGGATATGGAAAGCGGAAGAATATACATCTTTTGCTAAATTCAAAAATGCTTCACAAAGCGATGAGAAATCGGGTTATTTAGATCCAGGATATCAAAATGCAAGCAAATATGATTTTAGTTTGAAAAAGGATTCGCCTGCAAAAGAAATAGTGAACGGATAGTTTGAAATAGCATATAAAGTGTGAAAATAATGATGAAGATAAGTTTAATATTAAAATCTAAAAGCTGCAAATTTTGTTTGCAGCTTTTAGTATATCTTTTATTATAATCTCATAGCTCCGTCAATGATGTTCGCAGTACCAGAAATATAGTTTGAATCATCACTTGCTAAGAATAAAGCAAGTTTAGCAACATCAATAGGTTCTCCGACTCTACCAAGAGGGATCATACCAATAACACCCTGCATTGCTTCATCAGTTGTAATTGTATCAGTTAACATTTTGGTAGCAATCGCACCTGGATGAATAGAATTTACACGAATATTATCAGGTCCAAATTGTACAGCAGCTGAACGAGTTAGTGCTTCTACTGCACCTTTACTTGCAGTATATACATTGAAACCGCCAGAGTTATCTATACTAGCCATAGAGCCAATGTTTACAATTGATCCACCACCAGCTTCTTTGATATATGGTGCAACAGTTTTCGTACCAACAAATTGGCTCCAAGCATTAATATTCATACCAAAATTCCAAAAGTCAATATTTGTTTCTTGATAAGGTTTAGTCGCAAGAATACCAGCATTATTAACTAATATATCAATCTTCCCGAATTTTTTAACCGCTTCTTCTACTACTGTTTTCCATTGTTCTTCAGAAGATACATCATGTTTAAGAGCGATTGCACTACCAGGAATTTCTTCATTAATTTTGTTTACAACATTTTGTACATTTTCAAATGCCACATCAGTAGCAATAACTTTTGCTCCTTCTTGTGCAAATATAGTAGCTTCAGCAGCTCCTTGACCAGCACCAGCTCCAGTAACGATTGCAACTTTTCCTTCTAATCTTTTCATTTAATGACCTCCCCAATTGAATTGCTGAAAACATTTGCATTTTGATTCAGCGTTCGATTACAATTTCAGTATAGTAAAATTGTATAATAATAGCCATGTATAGAATATGATAAAATGTTCACTTTTGGACAAAACATCTCAAAATGTATAAAAAAATTGCGAGGGAAAATGATGGTTGAATTTCAGTTCTTAGATAAAAGAGTAAAACGAACAAAGCGGGATTTTTATAATTCATTATTTGAATTACTAAAAGAAAAAAAGTACGAACAAATTACTGTTAAGGATATTATAGACTTTGCAGGATATAGTAGAGGTACGTTCTATACGCATTATAAGCAGAAAGATGATTTATTAAATGAAATCATTCATTCTCTTTTTAAGGAAGCTAGTAAGGCACAGCGAAGTTCCTATATTAATGAGCGTTTGATCAATGTTCAAACATTAGGGAACGAGCCTATTTTTATTCTTAGACACTTTAAACAATATGGTGAATATTACAAAATCCTTTTGGGAGAAAATATTCAGATAGACTTTCACCATAAATTAACAAATATGTTTGTTAATTTATATTTAGAAGATTTTGATATGGAACACCCACCTGATAGTAATATAGATCAGAATTTATTAAATAAATATTATGCATATGGATTAATTGGACTTATCTTGGATTGGGTTAATGCTGATTTTCCTATAGAACCAGAAGAGTTCTCTAAAGAGTTGATAAAGATATTTAAATTTTCCCTTGGAACAATTCAAATTAATAGGAAAAATTACACTGATAACTAATTATTTTTCTATTAAAAGTATTATCTTTGATTTTTAACCATATACTCTTTCTTCAAGAATTTTAATTTAGGGGTCTGTTCCTTGACCCAATTCATTTTTGGGATACTGTCGGACGATGAACCTGTCCCCGTGGACCTTGCCTTTTTTATTTTTAACGAAAAAATAAAGAAATATAGCGATAGCAGCAGAAATAGAATAGAAAAGGGAGGGGAAAATATGGTCAAAAAAATTTATATTTATCTCGTATTGTTTGCAACATTGATGATGGTTATTGGCGGAAGCATCTCGACTTTTTCAGCAATCGCAAGCATCGTTGCACCAGCAGGATATTATATGAGTTATCCTGAGTATGTGCAGGTTTATCACACGAATTACGGAGAGACAAAAGAAGTAATAAAAACGAAAGAAGAACTTCAAGAGGAATATGACATGTACATTATCAAAGAAAAAGAAACTGAAAAGACACAAAACATTAACCGATTATTACAAAGTCTTGGATGGGTTTTAGTTCCGCTTCCGATTTTTATCTTCACTAGTCGTCATTTAAAGAAAAAAGAGTGAAATCAAAAATCCTTGTCACTGAGAAATATGCGTTGATACTATTGGGTAAAGTTACAATGAACGGAGAGATCCTGCGAAATATGTGCCATTATAATTCCGGATGAAACAATAAATAAGACGGGAGTAAGAGTAAGCACATGGATTTTCTAGGGTTACGTAAGCATGCGGAAGACCAGAAAAATGAATGGTCAGAAATTAAACCGAAATTAAAAGGATTAAAACAATTTTGGAAAGACGCATCAAATAAATCGCCAAGTTTACGTGAAGGCTGGAGACAAACAGCTGCCGAGATTAAAGAGAACTGGCAGAAGGGTCCTACGTTGGAAGAACATCTAACTAAGATAATAAATAGTAGAAATTAGGGTATCCATTATGGGCGCTTCTTTTTTTTGCCTAAAATCCGATGAATAGTGTTGCTAGAGCGACCTACAAGGGAATTACTTTTCGGTTGGGGATAACCTAAGGATAGAAACAGTTCGAGCACATGCCGTGACACTTTATAACATATGGACGAGAGTTAACATGGTCCTATTGTTCCATCCGTAGCCTGCAGCTGAAACAACAGCTAATAAAGTGGAACAAAGTTTACACCTCTTTGTCAATTTATCAAAAACTTCCATTTCCCCACGATTTGCTATTTGGTTTATAATATAAGGATGGCCCATGATTGCATAAAGATTAAGTAGGTGAGTACAATCGATTTGATAGAAACACGGGTGCGCGGCTTTATTGCAGATATTCAACACCCGAAACAAAGAAAGAAGATTAATGTAAATGATTTAGAGCTTCAATTACGGAAGCTATTGGATAATTATTTTGAAATGAATGGGTATCAATTGTTTTATGAAGTGATTGGAAAATTGCAGGAGGAAGGTGTACTTTCTCTGATTGAAAATAAACAATACAATGGCAAGTCACCGACTCTACCTCTGTATTACTGGGTGAATATCAAAGCGGGGGAAATGAAGTGGGATCGGCTGAAGATGATGAGGCTAAGTGACAAGTTTGATTTTTCCTATTATGAGCACCACCCTGAATTTCAAACAGAAGAAGAATGGGAAAGAATCGATAATTTATATACATTTTTGCAAACTGCTGAGGAACGGGAAGTTGTGTCCGTTGAAGAAAGAAGTCTGGAACTCTTCGGACATGAAAAATTCTTGCAAGATAGCGAACTTTATCCAGAAGGAAAAAGCTTTTTAAATCGAATCGGCATTCCAGAAGAGAAATTAAAAATGGTGAAACATGGCGAGCCGTTTGTATTTTGGATGAAACAAGGAAAAGAAATTAAAGATGTTCAGCGCGTTCTGATTGTGGAAAATCTAGCATTCTTCCATACTTCGATTAAGCTATTGGAAGCTGAGGTGCTTGATTATGAGCCAGAACTCATTATTTATGGAGAAGGAACGAAAATCGAACGAAGCTTTTCTTTTTTCTTTCAGATGTTTCCTCCGAAAAACTATCTAATTTATTACGCTGGAGATCTGGATGCGGAAGGTTATGGGATTCTCATTCGGTTAATGGAGAAGTTTCCGGATACAAGTATACAGCCAGCATTAAAAACTTATCGGAAAATGCTTAAGTTTATGGAACAAAGAAATGACCAAAAGCGCGGACAAACACAAAACACGGCATACCGCGATGCTTTCTTCCAGTGGTTTACGGAAGAGGAGCAGCAGTTATTACAACAATTATGGCAAGAAAATAAACGAATACCCCAAGAGGTATTAACAATTGAAACATGGAGGAGCTTAATGTGAACGAATCATGGGAAGGATTTGCAGGGCGGATGCAACGACTCAATCCGCTATTTGAGCTAGGGCGAGGAATGGAAGTGGGCGAGTTAAAACCCTATCTCCAAACCATCCTAATGCAAGTACTCCTGAACATCTTTTACCTGGAGTTAAATGATGATGACCATCGGCGTAAATCCGATATTAAATATATGGTAGAAGATACAATGAAGCAAATGAAGTTACTCGCAGATGAGAAGCAAATTGAACGGATTACGAGCGGGCTATTATATTCAGGAAAAGAAGAATACAGTCAACCATTTGAGGCTAACTATTATGATGAAGTAAGACAATCATGGGAGACGCAAGTGTTCCGTTATGTGACGATGGATGAGCTATATACGAATTTAGAAATTGGTAGTTCCATCGTTTATAAGCTGACGGATGTTGCACAGGAAATGATTTTTATGAGTCGGGAAATGGCAGAGGAGTTTTCTATTACAATTGAACAGCTCTATAGTATCCAGCTAATTAAAAACGGTAATTTTCGCAAAGCGACAAGAAACCTCGATCACCTCATTTCACGGGTAAACCGCTTAATGGCCAATGAATTCTCCTTTCAACAGGAAATGATTAATAATCCCAAAATCCTTTTAATAGAAGCAGAAAGGCAAAGAGCTGATAATCGGGTTGAAATTGAAAAGCAATTTGAAGAAGAAAAGAATCACTTCCGGACGATTACGAGTATGATTGAAAAAACAAAACGGCAAAATGCAGAGGATGATTTCATTCATCGGGAATTAGTTCTGCTACAGGAAAAGATCGGCCATTCTCGTCAATTGCATGATCGATTTGCAAAACTTGTTATTCAAAATATCTCGTACGAAATTAAATTAAAGGCGGAAAATCCCTCCTTGTTTTGGGAAAACAGTTTGGTCTCATTCAGGGAACATATTTATGAGAATTGGTTTTTGAAAGAAGGCGTACAGTCGTTTACTGCAGTAGAAACCATCCTTTCACCGTTATTTTCACCGAAAAATGAGTTTGTTTTGCCACTAGATTGGATTTGGGGCGAGCAGGAATTCAATGAAAAGGAAGAAATTGAAGCGGTTGTTGAAGATGAGGAGAAAGAACGTCTTGTCTATCAGCGCATTACGAACTGGGATTCGGTGGTTAAGGCATGGAGCTATGTATTCCAATATTTACAAACACATCAAGAGTTTTCCTTAAGCCATTTAAAGGAACTGCCACTTGAGGTACAGGATTTATGGTTTGAGGAATCAGAAACGATCGATTTATGGATGATGTTTGATAAAAAGCCGCTGAAGGTGCAAGTGCTTCATCGGAAGGAAGAGACCATTAATGATGAACGGGAGATCCTGCTGTATAAACTGATGCAGGAATATCCACAATTTGGGCAGTTTGAAGGCTTAAAGATTTATACAGAATTTGATCATCGTGCCGAGCCTTTCCTCTGGTATGATATGAAAATCACACCGTTCAAGATTTGTATAGAGGAGGAGATTCGATGAACGCAGAAATTATCAAAAAAGCTTCAGCAGTCTACTTTTCATTATTAAAAGAAAAAGTGATTGACGAAACGAGTGAACATTTTCAGGACTATTTTGAACCTGAAGTAAGACAGACTGTCCTGTTAATGGCGGATGAATCGGGGACCTATATCATTGAAGCCCCGAAACGGATACATATAGTGGTTCAGCCAACGGGTTCTGTATTTGCAACCAATTTTACACATATGCGGGACAAGCATAAGCAGGTTGAAACGAAAAAACACTTTCATTTGATGAGTGTGGTGTTAATGTCATTTTTGGCAAGTATCGATCAGAATCAGGCTGCTAAGGTTCGAGCGAAGCGGGAGGGGATTAGCTACTATTCTCTTGAACGACAAGTGAATGACCTAATGATGAATTGGAATAATATCCTAAAAACGGATCCGAACTTTGGTACCGAAGAACGAATTGATATGAAGGATGTTGTTACAACTTGGAAGTATATGGAGGTCGACAGAGAAGATTTCGGTTTAAAAAAAGCGAATAAACGGACACGAATCGGTCTGATTGCTAGTAGCATGCGACTACTCGAAACGGAAGGTCTTGTTGTCATACTCGACAAGGATGATATTCCTAAGGCGATTCCGAAACAAGAACTGTTTGAGCGGATTGAATACTTATATCACGATTACGATCGTTATGAATTTATGAAGAAACTAGTGACACAAAAGGAGGATGGGCATGCCGAAGATACACAAGATTAGAATTGTTGGCCTGAAATATGATGGCATGCAAAAACAATATAGGGATACGACGTTCAATTTTCACAATGAAGAGACGTCCGTTAACGCGCTGATCTCGATGATGAATGGAGGCGGAAAAGGGGTATTCCTGCAAGCCATCTTCCAAATCGTTAAACCAGGTACATCATGGGGGAAGCAAAACAATCGGTATTATCAGCAGTTCTTCTTTAATCAAAAGGAGCAGTTCATTCCGTATACCTTTCATGTCTTGATTCAATGGGAATTAGATGGTGCGGACCATCATCACCTTATCACAGGTGGAATGTTCTCAGCGGAACAGCGGATTTCAATGAATGAGGAAGCGGGAACTGAAAATAAAACCCTGGAACAAGAAGCCAAGATCATCCCCAATATTACTTTTTACACACGGGAGTTTGGGACAAAAGAAGAAGCAGCCCTCGAGCATATCCCTCTTTATGAAGATGGTGAGGTTGCAGAAAATGAGAGCTTGAAAGATTACTTGAGATGGAATGGTTTTGATGTGTATAAGGATACGAAGAAGCATTATCGTATTCTGGATACATACGCGATTAACCGGAAAGACTGGGATATTTTAAAAGACATTAATAAAGATGAGGGTGGCGTAGGGAAATACTTCGAGGGAGCCGAAGACGATCATTCCCTCTTTCAAAAGCGGATTATTCCTACGATTAGTCAGGTATTACATCGAACGGAACATCAAAAGAATGATTTAGTCGAAATTTTTAAAAGTCAAGCCAGTATCGCAAAAGATTTGCCGGTGTTGCTAAAACGAGAACAAGCCCATAAGGAATTCCTGGAAGATATTGTTCCGTTTGAAGAACATTTGGCTAAAGGAATCGAACATAAAGACATTGTTCAGGGCAGTATGAAGGAAGGCAGACAACTCCTCGGTGCTTTAGAACATTTGAAGGGCCAAGAGGAAGAAATGCTCCTTTCTATGGAGAAAGAGATGGGGGAATCACTCGGTAATTTAGAAGATTTACGTTATCAAAAAGACAATTTAGCTTTTGCATTGGCCCATCGTGAGGTATCAGACTGGGAAAAGAAATTGGCTGAAGAAAAGAAGAAACATTTATTCTTACAAGAGGCCGCGGGGAAAAAGCAGGAATCCAAAGACCAACTGGCGTTTCAACTTATATTAAAAGAGTGGAGTGAAGTTGATCAAACGATACGCTTGCTTTCGGGGGCCATTGCGAAGCTGGAAGAAAACAGTGGGTTAGAAGAAGTCAATCAAAAAATGGCTGAAATTAAGGAAGAAGCTGCGAAACAATGGGCTAAAGATTTTGAAGCTATCCAACAGACTGTTCAGCAGTATTTCGGCTATCAGAAGCATCTGAAAAAGAAAGCAACAGAACTTGCTAAACAGGATAAACAAAAGACTGGAGAAATTGCCAGAATTAGTACAGAAATGGATAACCTATATACCGAAATACATAAGCATGAATCGAAGGAAGCGGCTTTTACGGAAGAGTTCGGTGACAGACTGATGTATGATTTATCAGGATTGATCGATCACTTTTCAAATCAAATCGTAGAGAAACAGGCAAGGTTAGAAGAAATCAAAGAAAAAAATCTTGCCACGAGTGAACGACAAAACCAACTCGCTTCCGGGCAAGGGACATTGACCCAATCGATTCAGTTTTCTGAAGAAAAATGTGAAAAGTTGACCATTTCGAATGAAGTTCAAAGAGAAAAAGAAGTAAGACTTGCGTCTAAGCTTCATGGTTTACTAGATTCAGTGGTAGAGCCATTTACCAATGCGCATTTGTCCAAATATGCCCTCCAGATTGAAGACCTATTGAAGCATACCCTTGAACAAGCGGAAGGTATGAAAAAGAAATTATGGGAGGTTCAGCTGGATTATTCCTTAAATGATGAACCTTTCTGGATTGCCAATAAAGATGTGAAAGAACTTAAGGAATGGATTGATGAGAAGACGGGGATTGATGTCTTTTATGGCAGTCAATTTCTGCAGTCCCTAAGTTCAGAGGAACTGGCGAATCATTTGGTGACCTATCCACTTCTTCCATATGGTTTAGTTGTCAGCGGGCAACAATGGGAAAAGATTAACCAGCAAATGCTTAGGGGTCGTATGTTTAATAGTCCGGTGCCGATTTTCCTACGAGAGGAGATGATGGCGGGTTCCGGTCACGCATCGTTTGTCATTTTGAACGGAACCGAAAAAGAGCTGTTAACAGATAAACACCAATTTACCAAATGGAAAATCCAAATCGCGAAATCGATTGAAGAGAAGAAAAATACGCTAAGCGAATTGGAAAAAACGGAAAAAGCCTATCGTCGCATTTTAAAGGAAATCGATCGCTTTGTTTCGGGTGAGCTTTCGAGTGATATTGAAAAGACATTGAATGCGGAGCGGGATGCCCTGCTTTCAAAGCAAACCCAATTGCAAGAGATTATCACCAAGCAAGTAAATGAAAAGGAAATCCAACTGCAGCTTAAAGAAGATTTGGAAAAAAACCAACAGAAAATTGAAAAGTTGTCTTCTAATATTGATCGATTAGAAGCGTTTGCAGATGAGAAGGAGCTTTATCAAGAAAATAAACGGGTAAAACTAGAGAAAGAGAAACAAAAGGAAGCTAGCCTTAAAGATCAAGAAGAGCTTAGTCAAGCGCATGATGAATCCGTTGAGCTGCAAAGCAAGTGGAATCAAACATATGTAGAATGGAAGCTTTCGGCTGAGCAATCAATAAAGAAGATTGCCTTCTTTATTGAAGAAGCTGCTTTTCCAAATGATAAAACAGGTGAATTATCGGAAGAGGTAGCCTCATTATCGTCACATATTTTAGAAGAAATCATGGGTAGTATCGAGGCGTTAAGAAACTTGCAAAAATCAAAAGAAGAACAAGCACAAGAACTACTCATCAAGCAGACCGAAAAAGCAGGCGAACAGAAGCAACAAAAGAAACTCGAGAAGAAATTGAACTTGCTAAACGAGGAGTGGAAGGACGCTCTCGTTCCGGACGAGCCAATCTCTATTTTAGAGAATATGCTACAGACGGCAAACAAGGATTGGAAGGCAGCAGAAAAAGAAGAACGGGAGCAAGGAACGGCAGTCACTGTCGCAGAAACGTCGGTTCAACACGCGATTGTTCAGCGAGACAAGTCTGAGAAAAAGCTAGCGAAGTATGAAAAACAGCCTGAAGCCTGGGAAAACTTGGACTTGGAAGTGAAAGCTGTTGAAATTAATGACCAAACGAAGAAAACGAAGGCAGATATTAAGAATACGGAGAAACGCCAGAAGGAAGCAGAAGCGAATATAACCGGTTATGAGGGCGATATGTTGACGCTCTCGGTTATTTTGAAGGAAGAAGCGGCTGCCTTCACGGAAGAAGATGTCGAAAAAATTAATAGTCAAGGAAAGTCCTGTATTCTTAACTGGTGTGAGCAGCATCAAGCCTTAGAGGAAGAAGGCCTAGAGAAGCATGCGAAGATTGAACAATCACTAAGAAATGTAAAACTGACGATCGAGGGCAAGGATTGGGAAATTCGTTTTAAAAATGAAGTGTTGACCACATTGGATCATTTGGATACAAGACATTATGACCACATTCAAAGCGTCGTGAAAAATATGAAACGCTTCTCACAAAGTGGGTTGGAACAATTAGAACGGGACAAGGAAAGAGCGGAAAAGGCACAAAATTTCTGGGCTAGTCGTGCTAGCATGAAAGTGATGAGTATTTCCGAATCGGTTCGTTCAATGATTGCGAAAATGAAGTTGAAAAATGAACGAGGCACATTCCCACTTGTCCAGCTTAAAGAGGATATATTACCGAAGAAGGCCGAAGAGATCGAGCCATTGTTAAGACAGCATTTCGTCTCAAGCATCAATCAAATCACGAAGCAGTTTGATTTAATTGACGATAATAATCACGCCCTAGATCAAGAAATCAAACAACTCGTTAGCGATGAGAAAATCTTATTTGTGTCACTCAGAAATCGTTATCCAGAGCTTCTTGTCTATAACATGCGAACGGATAATGCGTTTATGTATGGAAAACCACAACGGGAGCATTATTCTACATGGCAAACAATTAATCAAGGTTCAAAGACGAAATCTGATGGAAGCGGGGGGCAAAAGCTATCTGCTCGCATGGTAATGATGATGATGTTACTATCAGTGAAAAATGAAACAGATCAAAGTTGGGTGCCATTAGTTGTGGACAATCCATTCGGTCAAGCAGCGTCTGCACATGTTCTTGATCCAATCTTCGCTGTTGCAGAAAAACTGAAGTTCCAATTCATCATCGTTACGCCGCCAGAATTGGTCAAAACAGAAATTAGCCAACGATTTGAAGCCTATTATAAACTCGATTTCATTCGAGAAAAAGGGAAAGAAATTATCTCAGACACGATTGTACCAGCATTTCGGATACACCAAGGTTAGAGAGACGGGCCGTGGGGACAGGTTCCTTGACCCAATTAGTTTTTAGGTTAACTGCGGGACGATGGACCTGTTTCCTTGGATCTTTCTGATGTGACCCCAAGTTTTTTGAATGTTTTAGGCATTGTTTTATTAATAACTATATCTATAGTATAATTGTTTAATATAAATATATATTAAATGAGGTTATTATAAGATGACCGCTGATGAGATAGTGAAAGCAATTGAAGAAATGGAAAATGGAGAACGCATAAAGTTACTTAATAGGTTATTTGATAATTATTTTGACAGTAGGCCTCCAAAAGAGCAAATTATTAGAGAAAAGGAAGAAATCTTTTGGGGTAAAGAAGATGATTAAAACAGGTAAGCGCGGAGAGGTATGGACTGTTGAATTAAATGGAAAAAGAAGACCAGTTGTTATTGTAAGCAATAATAATGTAGTTGTAGAATTAGATCACTTAATTGCAACAGAAAGAGACGAGACAGGATTAATAACGCCTGTCTCTTTTTTATGTCATATTTCAACTTCAATCTAAATCTAGGAATGAATGAGTTTATTAATAATATCTTAAATCCATCAAAAATTAATACATTTTTTCTATTGACTAAACGTTCATTCAATAATAAAATAATACTGAAAATTCATTTAAATCAATAAGGATTGCATTTGATTTCTATTTAGAAATCACTGGCAATGGGCATCCTGTTGTTCTTATCCATAGAGGAGGAGCTTATTGTTAACACCACTTTTATCTAAGAATTGTTTCCGTAAGGTTTCAAACATCCATTTTATCGAAATGCAAAATGCTGATCATATGTTTCTGCTTACACATTCTGAAGATTTATATCAAGAAATCATTTCATTTATGGAGGTGTAAAGTTAAATGCCGCGTACCCCCGAAGAGAATGACCGTATTCGCCAAGCATCCAAAGAGAAAATTCGTGCTGCAGCTATGGAGTTATTTATCAAACAAGGATATTATGCTACCTCTATAAGTGATATAGCCAAACAAGCGGGCATTTCGAAAGGGTTACTCTATAGCTATTATAAAGGGAAAGAAATGTTGCTTTCTGAAATGGTCGAGGCCAGAATCAGGGAAGTGGTTGAAGTAATGGCAGAAGCACTCGACTTGGAAACACCTAATGAGCAGCTTAAATATATTGTCAATGGTGCGATTGATAATATTCATAAAAACCCGGAAGTCCATCGATTCTATCTGCACTTGCAAACTCAGCCAGAGGCAGATGGAGAGCTGATAAAATACAGTCATCTCATTATCGAAGAAAACACTAGACAGTTTGAGCTACAATGTAAAATATTTGAGGAAATGGAGGAAAGAAATCCAAGAAAACGATCATTATATTTTTCAACTGTACTACAAGGTATTATGTTGATGATATCTACCTATCCAGGGAAGTTTCCGATAGAAGAACTAAAGCAGCAGATTATTAGGGAATTTTGTAACTAGTCTATCGTGTATGAGGGACATAGCTTGAATGAAGTTTAAACAAGGATCTTCACAATCGGGCGCATTTCAGGAATAAAAATACGCTATTTCTGCATTTAACGGCCATTAAATAAATCGGTCTCAAATAATGTAATCCAACAAAGGAGATGATTGAAGATGGAATCAAAGGTGAAACAAATTGAATTAAATGGACTGACTTTTCAATATCGCGAGAATGGGGAGCCTTCTTCACCACCGATTGTTGCACTTCACGCAATGGGATCAGGTGCAGAAACATGGGACCAAGTTGCTGCTGTATTAGGAGAAAAATACCGTGTTTTGGCTTTAGATCAACGGGGTCATGGTGGAAGCGCGAGAACTAGCACATACACTTTTGAACTGATGTGTGATGACTTACATCATTTTGCAAATGCTATGAAATTAGAAAGGTTTACCCTACTTGGTCATTCAATGGGAGGAACAGTATCCTACCTTTACTCGGAAACATTTCCGTCAAGGATAGAACGGTTGATTGTGGAAGATACTCCTCCGCCTTTTCAAGATAAGCCGATCGAAATTCCTTCCAATCCTTCTAATCCTCTACCGTTTGATTGGGAGGTTGTGCCTTCGATTCTGCGGCAACTTAATGAACCCAATTCCGAATGGTGGGCGCGTCTTACCGACATTACGATGCCAACTCTTATTATAGGTGGTGGGTCCAGTCATATTCCACAAAACAAATTGCAGGAAGTTTCTGAGCTTATTCCTAATTGTGAATTGGTGACGATAGAGACTGCTGGGCATTTTGTGCATAATGATAATTTACCAGCCTTTTTGGCTGCTGTAAAAAATTTTCTTAATTCATGAGTTTCCATTTGCAATTTCCACAATAGGGCGCTTTTCTGTAATAAGAAGGCGCTTTTTGTAATGGGTAAGATTGTAAACAGATTCTTCCTTAATCTTATTCATCAGTTACAAATTAAATAGTTATTCAACACTGGTGCGATTGTTCAATTAGAGCAGACGCATTTTCACTAACGGGCCAGGTTAGCGAGCATTTGTGAGATATAGCAGTTAAACAGAGGGAGCTATAGCAGCTTATAATGAAACAGAGAATAGTGTAGCTAGTTCAGTTGGTCTACAAGATGAAGAAGCGATAAATAAAATGATTGAAGAAGGTAATTTGGTTTTATTATTAAAGATTAGGATTGAGGGTAAATCCACAAATCATGATTAAAGGGCTATATTTTTCAAATTGTAAATAGATGTACTTATACGAATCCGGTGCAGGAGTTCAGTAAGGCGGTCATCAAAAACGATCGCCTTTTTTTATTTGAATATTATGGTAAATAAAAAAGCATTTCATTTTAGAAGAATCTTCCAAAATGAAACGCTCTGTCTTTAATTAAAGGGCAGCAATACGTTCACGATCGTTTGCTGTTAGTTCAAAGTCAAAGATATCTAAACTTTGTGCTTGACGATCTTTATTATGAGACTTAGGAATGACGATAACATCACGTTCAATTTGGTAACGTAATACAACTTGTGCGTATGTCTTTTCGTACGGCTTACCGATTTCTTCTAAAACTCGCTTAGCATTTTCATCGATACCGGCTAATGGAGACCATGCTACAGTTGCGATATCATTGCCTTTATTATAAGCAATTAATTCTTCATTCCATTTTCCAACGTGAGATTCAATCTGGTTAACAGCTGGTTTAATTTTGCCATTTTCAAGAATTAAATCAAGATGTTCTTTTTGAAAGTTCGAAACACCAATTGTTTTAAACACACCGCGGTTATAGTAGTCTTCTAAAATAGTCCAAGCCTCCAAAATTTCCCCATTATTATCCCATGGGGAATGGATTAGGAATAAATCAATATAGTCAGTTTGTAATTTCTCTAAACTTTTTTCAATTTCAGCATGCGCCCAATCTGCACCACCGAAACCTGCAAATGTATTTAGTTTAGTAGTGATAAAGAAATCTTCACGTGGTAGTGAGGATTTTTTTAACCCTTTTCCGAGAACTTCTTCATTGTTATAACCTTGAGCAGAGTCAAAATGACGGTAGCCATTTTCAATTGCCCAGTCGATCTCCCCCGTGTCTCCTCTTAAGGCACCTGAGTATTGGTTTCCCTCTTTACCGTAAGTATTTGTACCACTACCAACGATTGGAATTTCAACATCATTATTTAATTTAATATTTTTCATCCTAATTCCTCCTATGCTGTATTTCTTACCTTACCTTTATTAGAAAAAGGAATCAATCAATACGATTTGTTGTGTAATCCTTTAAAAAATATAATTTGAACTTGGGGACAGGCACCAAACGATGTAGGATAGTTTGATCAGACTAGTGAAGTGTTGGAATCTACTCCAACAAGTGTTATTGCACAATCTGTATTGTTAAACTTCCTTTTCCTCCATACAAAAAGACTCCCACCACATGAAAAAGGAGAATGAATTCATTATGAAATCATCCCCTCAAATTGTTTGAAAATGCTTATACTGATATTACTTATCAATGACTTGCTAAACGTTTTTCAAAATCCGCCTTAAACAACAGAATAGCATCCATATTTACAGCAAAATCGTGGTCACTGATATTAAAATTAGTTATAAACTCGTCAGATCTCTCACGAACCATAATTATCGGAGGGGTATTGTTTCCAATAGTTTCCTTAGTTACAGCACTTCCATAGAAATACCAGTTAGTTTCAGTAGGAGCATTCGCTGTGTTCTTAGATAAGTCATTTTTTATTATTTCGCATAAATTATTCATAAAATCTTCAGTAAGGTTAATGGTTTTTCCGTACTCACCATCAACTGATATATCCGCATCTCCATACCAAATATTCCTGCTTGCTCGTTTTCCGTCATTTGAAGTGTATGTTTCATCAAACAAAATCTTCATTCTCATCACCCTCCGTTAAAATAAAATTACTTCACATAATTATACACCAATTAGTGGTCCGGGGGGACAGGCTTGATGTGACCCAATTAGTTTTTAGGATGACTGTGGGACAACCTGTCCCTGTGGACTTCCGGGGTTTATTCAATCTGAATATCTAAAATATCATGAAAGTCTATCTTTGTCCGCTCAAAATCATTCATTTTTAAAAATTTATCATTGTAATTGACGCTATAAATTTTATCTTTAATGATGAGGTAATCGTGATCACCATAGTACTTAATTTCAACCTCAAGATTTTTGCTAATCACTTCATGAAGTTTAATACCAATTTCCTCTAGTTGTTGTTCGTCTAAAATCGGCTTTATCTTGTTATCCATGCTATCCCAGTAATCATTTATCATTTGAATATGCTCCGGCATCATCATTGCAGTCCACTTAATAGTTCCACGATCATTAACTTTGCTCATAATTATGCAGTCACTCTCTTTCTAATAGGTCCAGCTGAAAGTATGTTTTCATGGCTAAACGTTCGCACTTTCTTACGCAAAAAACAAAAAGCGATAATCGATTCATCGTTAATATCAATTACCTTGATAATCCTTTGAGTAACATTATTATTACTGTCAATGTAGAATATCATTATCTTTTCCTTGTTATCCATCGAACGCATAATCAATCCTTTCATACTGATCCCTCCCATTTTCAGAACAAACGTTCCGAACGTTAGTTTCTATTTTAACACAAATTAAATATTTTATACAAAGGTATTTTTTGTTATAAGTAAAAATGATTGATCAGGAGGTGAGAGTTTCTTGTTGGATATTCATCATTTTTTCTTATTACAATCTAACATCCAACTAAGCCACATATTGAGAAGAAGCGGTAACTTTAAACTAAAGGGGTCCATTTTGAGGTCATATTAATTAAATGACAGACCAACTGGCGTATGAATTGGCATACGTTAGTTTTGTTGCTATTTCAACGATTGATGGTTAAATTAGGTTTTTTGGGCATTCGAATATCTCATTTATTTTTTATAGGACAATAGATATTGTACATAGAAAAACTGGTGTCAATTTAGAGCAAGTAACGTTATATACTTAACACAAAAAGGACCTCTATTAAGAGATCAAAGTATCATGCCCCGGTAGCTCAAGAACTTAAAGTAATAATAACGTAATTTTCTATAAGTGTAGAAAAACAAAAAGATCGTACTGGACGATCTTCTTGTTTAACTATCGTACCAGTTTGTTGATTAAGATTTTTCAATCTTTTCACGCAACAAAAAATAGTATGCATCTTTATCATATCTTTAGTGAGCAAGTACTGAAATAACCATTACCAGTTTAATCCTTTCTTGACTTTGATTTTAACGAAGCATTTCGCATAATAGGATATGATAATAATAATGCTCCAACGCTACATAAGCCTAATAACGTAATCAATGTCATTCCCAAAGCATCTAAATCTAATCCTAAAAACCATTCCATACTATCGCTTAAATAACCACCATAATATAAAACCATGAAAATAGCTGACAACAACATGAGAATCATGATACTTTTTCGAAATCCCAAACGAAAGTTAATACTATATAGTAGAAATGGCACTCCGAATAAAAAGAGTCCAAACATAAGGTCAATCCATAAATAAGCGAAGAAATGATAACCATCTACTAAGAATACTCCAGGATGAAAAATATTGGCTTTAATTTCCCATTGTAGATATACAGTTTTTAAAATATATTGCAATACATTTAGAATTGTAATGCATATAACAACTGCTGAAATACCTACACCATAATAGACTTTGAGCAGTTGTACCCTTGTACTTCCCATGCCAATCGCTACTGGATACAGTGTTTTATATCCATTTATTGCAAATAATGCAATAAAGAAATACGTCGGACCTGATATCGAGGCAAAGACATCCTCTCCAAGTCCAAATATATATCCGATAATTACCCATAATAACGTCACTGGAATAGTAATGTAGAGCAACATTAATTTCCCTAAATAAAATAAGGCATCCTCTGATACTAAACGAAATGTTCCATATAAAGAATTCATCCTTACTCTACCTCCTCGGTCTTATTTAACAAATAATCCTGTAGTTTCACTTTTTCAATTGAAAGTCCATGAGAAGATGCAGTTTCTTTCCATTTTTCATTAAAAGGTACGTCAACCATTACTTTTAATCTAGATCCTAATTTACTTACTTCTAAAACATTTTGACCATCAGTCACTTCTTCAATCTTATCTTTGCCTCCTGCTAACCAGATTCCATACTCTCTCATTTCATCAATTGATCCATGTATGAATGCTCCTTTATCATGAATAACAACAATTGAATCACAAATCGGTTGGATTTCTTCAATATGATGCGTAGATATTAAAAACAATCTTGGATGTTCCTCCTGACTTTCTCGCAAAATTTGATACATTTTCTTACGCATACTAGCGTCTAATCCATTACTAGGTTCATCTAAAATTGTGATTTCTGCATTGCTAGAAATTCCAATGATGAACTGTAAAGCAGATTTCATCCCCTTTGATAACTTTGATATTTTCATCTTGTCATGGAGCTTAAAGATCTTTAAAAGTCGTTTAGCCATATCCATATCCCAATTGGAATAATAATACTGTCCAAACCTTAATGCATCCTTTACATTCCAGATGTTATTAAATGGATGCTCCTCTTGCATATAACATACATATTGAACAACTTCTGCACGATTATAGGGAGCCGTTCCCATGATCTCGACAATTCCTCTGTTTGGCTTTTCATGCCCAGCAAGAAGTTTCATTAGTGTCGTTTTCCCAGCCCCATTTCGTCCCCAAATAGCAGTAATCCCATGTTCCTCTTCATTGAAAGAAATATCCTCAAGTATTGGTTCCTCTCCATAGCTATAGGTAACATTCTCAACTCGAATCATCTCCCTTCCTCCTCTTTTATTAATGTCATCACAGTCTCAACACTCATTCCCAATCGCTTTGCTTCTTCTAGCAGCGGCAATATATATTCATTTCGATACTGTTTTTTCCTTTCGTCTAACAATTTTGTTTTAGCTCCTTCCATAACAAACATCCCAATTCCACGCTTTTTATAAATGATTTCTTCATCAACCAAAGTCTGCAGTCCTTTTCTCACAGTTGCCCTATTGATGTTATAAAAATTTGATAGTTCATTTTCAGATGGAACTTTTTCGCCTTCTTTAATCTGTCCTTCAACAATGTCATTTCTTACGATTTGTGCAATTTGCTGAAAGATGGGCAGTGACTCATCTAATACTGGCTTCAACAAGAACACTCCTTTCTTTTCCTCAGTTTTGCTCATGTTGATTGTATGGTTGTATACTTGTGTAACCAACTATACAATAACTATATAATTTTGTAAATGGGTTTTTGTTCAATACATGGTGGTTTCTTTAAGAATTTCTGCTGAAAAATTGGATCTGTCGATTACACAAAAAAACACTGATCCATCCAATAACTTGAACGAAGTCAGTGCTTTTCTTATTCTGGTGCCTTACTTGAACAGATAAAGAGTATTCCATTTATTTGCAATGGTTTAATAAAGTTAATTGGCCTTTTGTTTACCCATGTCATTATAATATTAAAAGCCGTCTAAATTAAAAAAATTAGACGACTTTTAATTGCCATTTTAACGGTCAATTTTAATGTCATTAGGGGTGTGCTTTTTTTGAAAATGCACCTCAAAGCGGAACCCTTTAACTTTAAACAATACCTGCTTTTATTCGTTTAATTACACTAGATTCGGGAATTAAATGAATAGAAGGAGAGGATATCCATTGAGTCATAAATTTGATGAATTAAAAAATAAGCTTAAGAATGTAGACAAAGAGCAGGCAGGACATTTGGTGGAAGAAGTAAGAGAAGCACGCGAAGATGGTAAAATAGATGAAAATGAAAAGAATAATTTAATAAATTCTACCAGAGATATGGTAAAAGACATGGATTTCAAAGGGATATTTAACAAATAAGTAAAATAAGGTGTACTAAGTAGAAAGTAATATAATAATAAAGACTGAACGGTGCGGTTGCACAGTCTAACCAGTTGTAATAGCCCTTCAATAGGCGACTAACAAATATTAGAGAATAACTACCCTAAAATGCTCGTCAGGGCTCATAGGGTGGTTATTTTTTTGTGAATTTTATTCAGATTACATGTATCCTTAGTAAGTAATTGCTTACTTATTACAATCATATAGCAATAGGTTTAAAATTTTATGACAATTAGCCGATATAACTAAAGGAGGAAATTAATGGATAAGGGGGCGGACTATGTTTTTGCAGCTATTTAAAAAGAAAAAATATAATAAACAAGCTAAAGAACTAAGAGATGAAACAATTCCTAAAACTAAGGTTTCAAATAAAGATATTAACGATCAGATTGCAGTTCGCAAGGGGGAAATTGGTGAATACAAAATTGATATTCAATTAGATCAATTTCCAAAAGAATATAAGCATCTGTCGGATATCATGGTGAGAAACCAGAAATCAAGTTCAGGATTTTCACAAATTGACCATATCCTTATATCTCCGTTTGGAATATTTGTTATTGAGACAAAGAACTATAAAGGAACTATTTATGGAGGAAAGAATCGTAAAGAATGGTCAGTAAACGGAAAGTTTAAAATGATGAATCCTTTTACTCAAAATTATGGTCATATAAAAGTGTTGAAGAGTATGATAGATAGCAAATATCATGATAATTTCATTTCTATTGTATCTTTTACGAAACGTTGTACATTTAAAGTTGATTTAGAAATGAGAAAAATCACATCCAATGAATTAATCGTCTACGATGTTGAACTATCAGAATTTATTAATAGGAAAATTAACGTTCTTAAATTACAAAATAAGAATTCAGTAATTAGTGATGAAGAGATTGAAAGTATTTATAATATGTTGTCTGATGCTAACATTACTGAGACCGAACTTATAGAGAAGCACAAAAGTATCATTGTAAAAAAGAAAGAAGAAAACGATGCAAAGAAGAACAATCAGGGAACACATAAATGTGTTATGTGTAATAAACCGGTATCGGAAAAGGTTGCTGCTTTTTGTCTCTCAAACAAAAAATTTGCAGGAAATATTTATTGTTATCAGCACCAGAAAAAAATATAAAGTTAAAAAATTTTGGGGAAAAGATGGGGAAATTCGAAAGCAATAATGAATACATACCCTTTGGAAGTAAACTTAACAAATTACATAAAGTTTTAAGTCATATAAAGAAGATAGTCTTAGGACTTTTTTCAAAAAAACAGCTAGAGTTTAATGTCATGAAATAAGCTGCTGGAATTCATGGAGAACGTTGCGACATGCATTTTAAAGATGAAAATCAAATGACAGAGCTACTTCACATTTCATTTGTGGACGATGAGCGTGAGGCTGTCCCTGATATAGACAAAGCGGAAATGGATGAAATAAATGGAGCTACTACTGGAACTAAGGGTTTGTCAGAACTCCATTTGCTAAGGAGGGATATTTGGACAAATTTTGTTCAGTAGTGTCGTAAAAACGGACGTGGTGAAGATATTGCTATCCGAAAGCGATCGTACGACGTTTGGTATGATGTAACAGTAAGTAGTCCAAACTATCATTTGTTTTTTCAAAGTTTGAATCGAAGAAAAACTGAGATTGAAAAGGCATGTGGGTTTTCCCTTGAGTGGTATACCAGTCGGAAAAGCAGTGCAGCAAAAAGAATCTTATATTCAGTTGAAGCAGATATATACAACCCAGAATTGTATATTTAGCATTTTGAATGGCTTATTGATCATTTTGATAGACGTAGAAGGCACTTGATAACGAGGAATAATTAGGTATAGGGAATGTTTATAGTATGGGACGATGAAGCCTGTCCCCGTGGACCTTTTAGTCTAGTCTGGATAAAAGTTAAGAGTGAAGCAACAATAAAGCTCCTAGCCAGTGAAGGCTAGGAGCTCTATTATTTCATTCTTATTTAAAAGTTACACTAACTTCAGCATCTTCTTCGTAATCCATATTATCCCAGCTAAACACATGAAGTAGCATTTCAAAATCTTCATCAAGTGAAGGGAGATCGCCGCCCTCATAATCTTGAATGGTCAGAACCGCATCTGCCATCTTTCCGCCTGCAACTTCAGTGCTCATACTAAGTAACGCTTCATCAACCATTTTTCCGTTAATAGATACTTGGCGAGCCTGGAATTCCACTGAGTCATCACGTTTATTTTCTACCTCAAATGTTACTTCGATTTTTTCTTCATCCCAGGCTTCATCATAGATTCTTTCGATATTGATTAAAGTTGCTTTAAAGTTTTCATTATCTGCCATCTCTTGGTTGAATTCATAAAGTTCCTCATTAGATGCTTCCTCATTGGCAGCTTCCTCTTTTTCTTCTCCTGAAGATTGTTCAGTGCTGTTTTCTTCAGCAGGTTGATCAGATGACGTACCTGAATCACTAGCACCACAAGCAGCAAGTAGTCCAACTAATAATATAATAATTCCTAAGAATGATACTTTTTTCATGGGTCTTTTCTCCTTTTTATGTATTATCATAAATATATCATAGATATTTGATGAAATGAAGAAGTTTAAAAATTGGGATGATTAAAATAAGAAAAGGTCAAAAATAGGGGACTGACACCGAAGTTCATAAGCCTGACATAACAGTTTGAGGAGAAAGCTTCTATGAAAGTCCCCCCCAAATAATCCCTTCAAAACCCGAAAAAACCACCCTATTAAAAAAACTTTCACCATTTACACCCCCTATTCCCAACTTCTTTCGATTGTAGAAGTGAAGGGAGGGAAATAGGATGGAAAAACGAACAATGTCAGTTGAAGATGTAGCAATCTATTTAGGACTACATAAAGACACGATTTATGATCTCGTAAAAGAAAAAAAGATTCCCCATATCAAAATTGGCGGAAGAATCTTTTTCTTGGAAGAAGTCCTGGAAAAATGGATGCTGGAAAACATGAGGTGAATAGCTGGATTCGGAAGGTTAACTTTCGAATTGCAATTTGCCTATTTGGATTTGCTTTTAAGACTTTGGTAAGGAAAAACGCGCGTGAAAAAAATAAAAATCTTAAGGAGATATAAACATGACAACATTCAATTTTCATAGGGACAAAAACTTTTTAATGGATTGGTTGATGCTAAATCATCTGACTACGGGAGAAATTGTGCTTTGGCACACGCTGATGAACATTGGAAATAGACTCGGGCAAAGGAGTGTTTTCAATGCGCCTAACTCTACATTGATGAAATTTACCGGTCTATCTAAACAGGGGATCATCAATGCGAGAAAGAAGTTGCTCGAACGAGGCTTTATTCGTTATGAAAAGGGGCACCAAAACAAGGCACCTGTTTATGAAATGATTCCATTACCTCAAGCAATCGGAAATTATTTTTCTACGACTAAAAACCAGGAGTTGACCCGGGACTTGACCCAAGATGTTACCCGAGACTTTACCCTGAAATTGACCTCGGACTTGGGCCAAGAGTTGCCTATACATAAAGATAAAAGTAAAAAAGAGAGAAGAGGAAGAGGAGGAGGAAGCGGGCGTGACATGAATCAACTTTTCAAAATCTATGAAGAAAATATAAACAAGCTAACCCCATTGATTCGAGAAGCGTTGATGGAATGGACCAGCGCAACAGGCATAGAAATCGTCAAAGAAGCAATTGCCATAACTGCGAAAAAAGGTGGCCGAACATATAGTTACACCGAAAAAATATTGAAAGAATGGCAGAATGCTGGATTACAGACAATCGAAGCCGTTCATTCCTATGAACTTGCAAAAGAATTAGAAAAGGATAATAAACTCATTCCATTTCGCAAGCCAGACAATAAAAAACAAGAAGAAGATATATTTGCCGAACTTTTAAAGGAGGAATTTTAAATGTTACAACAAGAAGCGATTGAAGTGTTAAAGACGATTAATGAAATGTATCCAAAGTTTAATCTGACAAAGCGCAAGGCTGCGATGTTACTTCCTAACTTGAAGGAAATGGATTATCCAGGGGTCATGAGAAATCTTTCTCTATTTATTATGCAAAGTCCTTATCCGCCGATGCTTAGTGAAATTGCAGCTTACCCTGAAGTGGCAGATTCGCATATAGAAGAAATGTTGAAATGGCATGAGGAAGCGGAAAAAGTTCCTCCAGAATTGAAGAAGCAACTTCTAGAAGCGTTTGAGAAATTAGTAGAGAAGAAGGCAGGGAAATAGGGATGGATACGTATTATGCGGAAACAAGTATACTAGGATCGATCTTAATCGAGGGCACGCTTTTTAAAGAATTAGAGATTAATGAGATGTACTTTACCCACAATAAACATCGGCAAATTCTCTTAGCGATGAAGCAGGGATATAAAGAACGAGAGGTTGTTGATATTGTCATTGTAACAACGGTTTTAGGAGATAAGATTGAGGAGGTTGGTGGGGTCACGTATCTCACCGAACTCGCTGAATCCGTACCAAGCACCACAACGTTTAAACATTATCAACAGATTCTTATTGACGCATACCAGCTACGAGAGGCCCAACATGCCATCCAGCAGTTCTTGAGTAATCCTTCCAACACTGGACTTGAACGTTTGCTGCAGGATTTACAGGCATGCAGGGATTCAACTCTAGCAAAAGAAGAAAAAAGTACCTATGACAACTTGGTTGAAATAGGGGAGGAACTGATGAAGCCTCGTCCTGAGAACCTAGGCTATCTCACGTCACTCGCATCATTTGACCAAATAACAGGAGGACTAAAGGGAGGGGATTTGATTATCCTTGCTGCAAGGCCATCCGTTGGCAAGACAGCATTCGCTCTTAATCTAGCATCAGGACATTGTAAGAATGGAGGTTCATCCCTCATCTATAGCTTAGAAATGGGGACGAAGCAGCTATTGAAACGAATGATTTCTGCAGAAGGTATGGTAAATGCGAGTAAATGGCATGATATCAGCAAACGTTTTACAACAAATGATTATAAAAACGCGATGCGCGCAATCGGAGAAATGACAACTTGGGAATTAGAAATCTTTGCCACAAAGCACACCATCTCCGAAATTCGTGCGGGAATTCGCAAACAAGTACATGAGAATCCCAAACAAAATCATCTGGTGTTCATCGATTACCTTCAATTGATAAAACCATCCATTTCCCACCGTGATCGCCGGGATTTAGAAATCGGTGAGATGACACGGGAACTTAAATTGCTAGCACTGGAGTTGAACATCCCAATTGTACTGCTTTCCCAGCTGTCACGCAGTGTGGATTCAAGACAGGATAAACGACCACTCATGTCTGACTTGCGTGAGTCGGGAAATATCGAACAGGATGCAGATGTCATTTCTTTCTTGTATCGTGACGATTATTACGATAAACGAAGTAAACAGAAGAATGAGATGGAGGTCATTATAGCGAAACAGCGGAATGGACCTACGGGGACGGTGAGGGTGGAGTTTTTGAGGGAGTTTGGGGTGGTGAGGGAGGAAGTGGGGGTTTTGTGTTGATAGGATGAAAGTAGGGAAAGGGCTGGTTTTCTATTATTCTAATGTATTAGCTTAATAGAGACTAGACCAAGGTTTGGGAGTCAGTCTCCCGCTTTACTTAAGCATTAATGCTTTATTAGACTAGAGATAGCCACTAAAAACCTTAAATTTATTTGTTGATTTATTTATTAGAAAATATTGACAAATACCTAGGGATATTGTACTATATATTTAACGATCTTGGGGAAGGTCGTTAAATCATATCCCATCAAGGTTCATAGGTAAGTTATTATGGTAAGGCATTAAGCCGTGGCGTTGGGGATCGCCTAACTCTGCAAGCTTTGCGGAGTTCCCCACAACAAAAATGATGACTAAATGCATTTAGTCATTTTTTTTATATCTAAAACGGGTTTAAAGAACTAAAAATACATAATTTAGGGTGATTCTAATGAGGTATAGCATTGGACTTGATATTGGAATTTCATCAGTAGGCTGGGCTGTGATAAATCTAGATAAAAATCGAATCGAGGATTTGAATTCTAGAATGTTTGATGCAGCAGAGAATCCTAAAAATGGTTCGTCATTAGCTACCCCAAGAAGAGAAGCAAGGTCAGCTAGACGAAGATTGAGAAGAAGGCGTTACAGGGTTGGACGTGTCCGCCAATTTCTTATTCAACAAGGTCTATTATCTGAAGTAGAGGCTAATCAGTTATATGATTGGAAAGACGGAGATTTGGATATTTGGCTGATTAGAGTAAATGGTATTGAGAGAAAGCTTACAGATCGTGAATTTGCTCGGATTTTAATTCACTATGCAAAAAATAGAGGATTTAAATCTAATCGCAAAAGTGAAACGAAAGAAGACGAGGGCGGCGTTCTATTAAAAGCAGTTAAAGAGAATGCTAGCTTAATGGAAGAAAAAGGATATCGTACTGTTGCAGAGATGTTAGTTCTTGATGATAAATTTAGTGGTAGGAAGCGGAATAAGGGTGGCGATTACTCGCATGTCCTAGCGCGCAGTGAAATTGAAAAGGAAATTCGCGAAGTATTTAGTAATCAACGTGAATTAGGACATAGTTTTGCTACAAAGGAAAACGAAGAGACGTACATAAATATTTGGGGTTGGCAACGCCCTTTTTCAACACAAGAGGATATTGTAAAACGAATTGGAAATTGCACCTTTGAGCCGAATGAAAAACGTGCACCGAAGTTTTCCTATACGTTTGAAAAGTTCCGAGCACTGGATAAAATTAACCGCTTACGGATTATTTCAGACAGTAAACCTCAGCGTCCTTTGACACGTGAAGAAAGGCTACTAACATTAGAAAGTATATTAAATAAAAAAGAGATCAAATATAAAGATCTTCGTAAAACATTGCAATTGCAGGAAGATGAGCGATTTAATGAATTGTTCTACGATCCAGGTGAAACAAACGAGAAAAATGAAAGTAAAAAATTTGTTTCGGTTGATGGATACTATCAACTGAAGAAGATTATTCATGATGTCGAAGGAAAAACACTTGCTGAATCGTATCGTCCAATTGATTATGATACGATTGCCTATGCTGTCACTGTATACAAAGATGATCATGATGCCCGTGATTATTTATTAAACGATTATGTGAATGAAAATGGAAAGCGAATTAATAACCTTGCAAATAGAGTGTATAGCGAAGAGTTAATTGAACAACTATTAAATCTATCTTTCTCGAAATTTGGTCATCTATCGTTAAAAGCTTTAAATAAACTTATACCTTATTTGGAAGAAGGCTTTCAATATCATGAAGCATGTGAAGAGGCAGGCTATCATTTTAATCAAAAAATAGGTACAGAAAAAGCGAAAATCCTTCCAGTCATACCAGCTGATAATATAGCTAACCCAGTGGTCATACGCTCTTTGTCACAGACACGTAAAGTGATTAATGCGATCATTAAAAGATACGGATCACCTACAGAAATTTATATTGAATTGGCTCGAGATATGGGAAGACATTATACCGAACGGAGAGAAATAGAAAAGCAATATAATAAAAACAGATTGGTAAATGAAAAAGCGAAAGATCGCATTCAGGAGCTACATCCTGAATTTAGTGATCCACGTGGACATGATATATTGAAATATAAGTTATGGGAAGAACAAGATGGTCGATGTGCATACTCGCTAAAACCTATCCCGATGGATGATTTATTCAATCCAGGCTATGCGGAAGTAGACCATATCATTCCGTATAGTCGTAGTTTTGATGATAGTAATGCGAATAAGGTATTAGTTTTATCGAAAGAAAATCAAAATAAGAAAAACAGAACGCCATATGAATGGTTTGGTAGAGATGTTGTCAGATGGGATAAATATACATCGTATGTGAACACATTAAAGGTTCGGAAAAAGAAAAAAGACTTGTTACTGAAACAGAACTTTGATGAAGAACAAGCAGAAACCTTTAAATCAAGGCACTTAAATGATACCCGCTATATTACCCGCTTTTTGAAAGGTTTTATTGAAGATAATTTACAGTTTAGGGAAGAAGATGGTCGAAAGCAGTATGTATATACGGTTAACGGTGCCTATACTTCTTTAATGAGAAAAAGATGGGGATTTAATAAAAACAGGGAAGAAAATGATCTGCATCATGCACTAGATGCTGCAATCGTGGCTGTTAGTCTACCATTCAGAAATCGCGTTAGTAATTATTTTAAACATAGTGAATTACATGCTTCCCAATTATTAAAAAGAGAAGGGGAACGATTCCCAGAACCATGGGAAGGATTTACAAGAGAATTAGGAGCAAGAATGCTTCAAAATCCTGAGAAATTAATCCTAGCATTAGAAAGTTTATCACTAGCTAGTTATGATGAAGAATTTATTGAGCAAGTTAAACCCATTTTTGTTTCTAGAATGCCGAAACGATCTGTTAAGGGGCAAATTCATGAGGAAACAATAAGAAGGCATCGAGGGTTTACAGAAAAAGGGTTAAATTTAATGGTAAAGAAATATGCTCTTGCAGATATTAGATTTGATAAAAATGGGGATTTTCCAATGTATGGAAGGGAATCTGATCCAAAAACATATCAAGCAATCAAAAGTAGATACCTAGAAAGTGGAAAAGATCCTGTGAAGGCATTTAGTACAATTTTATATAAACCGTCTAAAGATCCAGAAAATGCCCCAATCATAAGAAGTGTTAAAATAGAAACGACTGCAAATCAGGTATTTCATTTAGATGATAAGACAGTAGCTGACAATGCTAGTATAGCTAGGACAGAAGTATTCCGGCATAAGGAGAGCGGGAAGTTTTATTTGGCCCCTGTTTATGTGAGTGATGTTATGGCGAAGAGAGTGCCGGATAGGTTTATAACACCCCACAAGTCTTACGGAAATTGGATAAGAATAACATCAGATTATGAATTTCAATTTAATTTATTTCCAAATGATTTGATTAAGGTTAGAACGCCGCGACAAAAATTATCGAAAACTAATAGTGGTGAAATTGTTAAATGGAATGAAGGAGTTTTTTATTTTAAAGGAGTTCACTCGTCAACAGCTCAAATTAATTTAACTGACCATATGAATAGTTTCAAAGACACTCTTGGTTCGCAGGGATTAGAGGTATTTGAAAAGTA
The DNA here is from genome assembly GCF_003369575.1 of Oceanobacillus arenosus. GTDB lineage: Bacteria > Bacillota > Bacilli > Bacillales > Amphibacillaceae > Oceanobacillus > Oceanobacillus arenosus. The sequence goes on from NZ_PIOC01000019.1 coordinate 38,130, forward strand.
CCAAATTGATCCATTGGGAAATTTAACAATGGTTCATAAGGAAAAACGTTATGGCTTTTAGACATCTTGTTATTCGTAATCCAGCAAAATTGTCAACTGCAAATGAACAACTCGTTATTAAACAAGTAGAATCTATTAATATACCATTAGAAGATATTGTAACGATAACGTTAGAGGATCCGGCAATTACGATTACAAATGCATTATTGAGTAAATGTACAGAGTATCATGTTGAACTTATTATATGTGATAGGAAAAGAATGCCCAGTGGAATAGTGCAACCATTCCACAGGCATTCTAGACAAAAGACAGTATTGGAAATGCAATTGTCTTTAAGTAAACCGTACAAGAAGAGAGTTTGGCAAAAAATAGTTATTCGAAAGTTAGAGAATCAGTCAAGATGTCTTGAATTGATTCATAAAGGCGAAGAAGCGCAAAAATTGTATGCTATTAGTAGAAGTGTGGAATCTGGTGATCGCACAAATCGTGAAGCATATGGTGCTAAAGTCTATTTTGAATCGCTCTTTGGCAAAGGATTTCAACGACGAGAAGATAACGTTTATAATATTTCCTTGAATTATGGATATAGTATTATTCGTTCGCTTGTTGCAAGAGCTTTAATTCGCTATGGATTTACACCAAGTTTTGGTGTGTTTCACGATAGCCAGACAAATGCATTTAACTTGGCGGATGATTTTATGGAAGTATTAAGACCTTTTGTCGATGTATTAATTGCAACTAATGTTTCGGATGAATCGGAATGGTCCCCCGAAATACGGAAAATGTTATTTCAAGTTTTAGACATTGAAGCAATATGGAAAGAAGAGAGATTAAGTGTTACCCATGGAGTCGATAATATGATAAAAAGTTTTGTATCTGCAAGCCGGCAGCAAGATGCAAATATGATAACACTTCCTGAACTTACAAATTTGGCTGTACATAGATATGAGTAGGTATATGCGAATAATTGTATTTTTTGATTTGCCGGTTTTACTTCCAAGAGAAAGGAAAGCATACTCAAGATTCCGCAAATTTCTTTTGCAAGATGGTTACACAATGCTTCAGTATTCTGTTTACTCAAGAATTTGTAATGGGGAAGATGGTGTGAGAAAGCATATGAAGCGATTACGTGAAAACCTTCCACCAGTTAACGGGGCAATACGAGCAATGAAAATTACCGAGAAGCAATTTGAAAATATGGAAATCTTATTAGGAACTACTACTCCAGAAGAGGAATTAGGCGCAAATAAAATAGATTTTTTTTAAAAAAATACTTGCAAAAATTTTTGCAGGTATTTTATTCTGTTTTATTTTATGAAAAAAGTAAAATAAATTATTAATATTAGCTGGTTTAACTTATGCTTTATAAAAATAAGAAACCCTTGAAATGGGGAAGAATCAAGGGTTTCAATGCCATGTATCATATCACATCAAGGTTCACAGGGGAATTATGGCTGTTGCATTTACGCCTTTACGTTTAGCCTGATCATATCACATCAAGGTTCACAGGGGAATTATGGCCTAAGAAACAGTGATGTGGATGCAATTAAATCATATCACATCAAGGTTCACAGGGGAATTATGGCTTATCTTCATTGATAGTTGCTGGTTTTTCTAATCATATCACATCAAGGTTCACAGGGGAATTATGGCTTACCCATTTAAGCAGCACTCCGATGATGGATCATATCACATCAAGGTTCACAGGGGAATTATGGCAAGGCAAAGTGAATAGTAAGAGTGTTTCAATCATATCACATCAAGGTTCACAGGGGAATTATGGCTTACACTATGATACACTAGATTATCTAAAAATCATATCACATCAAGGTTCACAGGGGAATTATGGCCCTTTCCGCCATTAGTTAAAATTTTCATGCATCATATCACATCAAGGTTCACAGGGGAATTATGGCGCCATGAACAACTTGAAACAAGAGAACGTAATCATATCACATCAAGGTTCACAGGGGAATTATGGCAGGACATTAAACATTGATGAAGCATTGGAATCATATCACATCAAGGTTCACAGGGGAATTATGGCCATAGATAAACATTTAGCGTTTTGGTTGAAATCATATCACATCAAGGTTCACAGGGGAATTATGGCTATGGCATTGTATTGTTCGCTGAACGGTTAATCATATCACATCAAGGTTCACAGGGGAATTATGGCTTCTGTATGCAATCTACTTTACTTAAATTGATCATATCACATCAAGGTTCACAGGGGAATTATGGCAGGTCATTAAACGTTGATGAAGCATTAGAAATCATATCACATCAAGGTTCACAGGGGAATTATGGCCTTCACGACAACCATTACCAGAAAAAGATAATCATATCACATCAAGGTTCACAGGGGAATTATGGCGAAGCAGACAGCAACGATGAGCAGATAGAAATCATATCACATCAAGGTTCACAGGGGAATTATGGCCCGAATATTAGTGTCTCCTGCATTTGGGTTATCATATCACATCAAGGTTCACAGGGGAATTATGGCTCAAGATTGGCACGTCTCTTCAATCCTTTTATCATATCACATCAAGGTTCACAGGGGAATTATGGCTGAATGCAAACAAACCAAAGAAAGTTGTTGATCATATCACATCAAGGTTCACAGGGGAATTATGGCATAAAATTGAATTGGAAAATTTGGATCTTTATCATATCACATCAAGGTTCACAGGGGAATTATGGCTCTAAGTTGTTTGGCATTGGTTTTGTAGTGATCATATCACATCAAGGTTCACAGGGGAATTATGGCGTATATGTGGAAGGGTTATGTGTATCATAATCATATCACATCAAGGTTCACAGGGGAATTATGGCCAACTACAATCCCCTCGCTTTCAAATCTTCATCATATCACATCAAGGTTCACAGGGGAATTATGGCTCTATCTTTAGTAATAATAGTCAATCAATAATCATATCACATCAAGGTTCACAGGGGAATTATGGCATGAAATAGGTGATAACGATTATGAAAATAATCATATCACATCAAGGTTCACAGGGGAATTATGGCAAACAGTACGACGCATTTCAATACTATGTTATCATTTTCTGTTCATTTTTTGTCAAAATGAACTAAAATATATAATGATTTTCATTTTATTTTGTCGTGAACCCTTAATATGGTGAAAGTAAACTATACACATTTTCATTCCCATCTATAACATGATAAAATAGTACAAGTATCAATAGAATTTCGGAACAAAGGAATGGTTAATTTGGAAAAAGAATTACAATACCGTTCAACAATAAAATCTAAGCCTTATTTTTATTTAGAGACGAAGCAGCTTTCGGGACTGATCGTACAAGGTCTAAATGAATTAGAGATAAACGAACATGTAATCAATCTAAATATATTTCAGGTCAAATCTGAATCAAGAAAAAAAGAAATTGCATCAACAATCCTCAAACGATTAACAGCACTCGATACATACCTCATCGATAAAATAATCACAAGTGACGTTGAAACAAGTAAATTAATCGTCCTTTATTCCATATTGAAGACGGACAGGCTGTTTTATGAGTTTATGCATGAAATATTTCGTGAAAAAATTGTTTATCGGGATTTGCAACTGACAGATCGTGATTTTCATACTTATTTTGAGGCAAAGCGCCAACAAAGTGAAACTGTTGCAGAATGGAAAGAGTATACCTTTTATAAATTACAGCAAGTATACGTCCGCATTTTATTTGAAGCAGGCTTATTGAAGAACCAAAAAGGGAATCGTGAAATAGAGATTCCAATTATAAATCCAGATGTTCTGGACCATATTAGAAATAGTGATGATGGGCGATATATTAATGTGATAGCAGGAGAAAAATAGAAGGGACAAGGCAGGAACCAAAACCTTTGTCCTCCTTAAAAGTAAGAGGAGAGAGAAAAAATGAAAACAATCCATGAACGGTTGGATGAGATTCTACCCAAAATTACAAATCCATCGTTTAGAGAAAATAAAGGACTCGGCAATGAGGTAGGATACCATATTTTTGATTATGAGCCGGAACATGAAATGATCGTTAGGAATCATGTGGAATTTCTGAAAGATCGTGTGAATAATGATGCTTCTGATCAAAGGATTAATGAGTTTGATCTTTATGAGCTGATGCTAGAGATTTTAGATGGAAAAGGATATTTGCGGAAGAATTTCGAGATGGAGAAGAAAAAAGGGAGTCAGTATGTCTTAAATGCGACGCGGAAGTCATTAAGGCTGACATTGAATAATGATTTAGTCATTCAATATATAGCGGAGCGTGTCGAACCAAATGATATTGTCTTTATTACAGGAATCGGCAAGGTTTTTCCGATTATCCGCTCCCATGTTATCTTAAATAATTTATATAAAGCAGTCGATCAGATTCCAGTTGTCATGTTTTTCCCAGGTCGCTATGATGGTCAGGAACTTAGGCTATTTGGGGAAATTAAGGACGATAATTATTATCGTGCCTTTCAATTGGTAGATTATTAGGGGGAAATTAGTATGCATATAAAAAAAATGTTTAATCGTCAGATCGATCGAGACATTAAAGGTGTCGTTAAAGTTGGACAAGATGAAGATGCAAATATTTATCAAGAATTAGAAGAGTATGTTGTTACAAATGAATTACATAAGCATATTGGTGATTTCTTCGCTGCCTATAGTAAAGGGATTGAAGGTTCAACAGATAAGATTGGCGTTTGGATCTCCGGTTTCTTCGGGTCTGGTAAGTCACATTTTTTGAAAATATTATCCTATTTGATTGAGAACAGACTGATTAATGGTAAACATGCGATTGATTTTTTTGACGATAAAATTCATGATCCAGTGATTTTAGCTAATTTGAAAAAAGCAGGAGACCTGACAACAGATGTTGTGTTATTTGATATTGATGCTAAAAGTGAATCTGATTCAATGGCAGACAAAGATTCGATTGTAAAAGTATTAAATAAAGTATTCAATGAAATGCAAGGCTTTTGCGGTGCGATTCCTTGGGTAGCGGAAATTGAACGTAACATGCAAAAAGATGGGGTATACGATAGATTTAAGTCAATGTTCCAAGACATATCTGGTAACAAATGGGAAGATGCAAGGGAAGACTTTTATTATGAAGAAGATGCGATTATTGAAGCGCTTTCTAAATCAACACAGATGAGTGAAGAAGCAGCAAGAAACTGGTTCGACCGAGCAGAGCAGGATTATTCAATAAGTATTGAACGATTTGTGAAGCGTGTGAAGGAGTACATCGATTCAAAAGGGGAGAATCACCATGTCGCGTTTCTCGTTGATGAAGTCGGGCAATATATTGGCGATAACTCAAATGCGATGCTCAATTTACAAACAATCGTCCATGAACTCGGTCGCCAATGTAAAGGAAAAGCATGGATTGCTGTAACCAGCCAGGAAGATATTGATTCGGTGTTAAGTGTAAAAGGAAATGATTTTTCAAAAATCCAAGGTCGGTTCGACACGAAATTAAGCCTGTCTAGTGCCTATGTTGACGAAGTGATTAAAAAGCGTATCTTAACGAAAAATGAAGCAGGTAGACAAACATTAGAAGAAGTGTATCGCAAAAAAAGCTCTATCTTGCAAAATCTATTAACGTTTACCACCGAAGCAGAAATGAAAAAATATACAAGTGAAGCTGATTTTGTTGATGTGTATCCGTTTGTTCCATATCAATTTAATTTACTGCAAAAAGTATTTACAGGCGTTCGTATTCACGGGGCATCGGGTCGTCATTTGGCGGAAGGGGAACGTTCTTTGCTTAGTGCATTCCAAGAATCCGCCATTCGTTTTGCTGGTCAAACGGAAGGGGCACTTGTACCGTTTTCTACATTTTATGAAACAATTGAAACATTCTTGGATCACAGTATCCGAAGCGTAATTATTCATGCAAGCAATAATACGAAATTAGAATCTTATGATATCGAAGTACTAAAAGTTCTCTTCTTAATAAAATATGTGAAAGAGTTACCAGCCAATTTAGAAAATATCGCAACGTTAATGGTTGATCATATTGATGTGGACAAAATTGAATTGAAGAAAAAAATTGAAAAGTCATTATCACATCTCATTGGTCAAACGCTGATCCAAAAAAATGGTGAGGAATATATTTTCTTGACGAATGATGAACAAGATGTGAATCGTGAAATTAAGAATATGCATGTTGAATCTTCCGAAGTAATTCAGAAAATTGGCGAAGAAATTTTCGATGGCATTTATAAAGATCGTAAATATCGCTATTCGGCAAAATACCATTTTGCTTTTAATGCATTTATTGATGATCGTCCTGTTCGTACCCAGTCAAATGATATTGGTATTCGCGTCATTACTCCATATGCCGATGCAGCGATGGACTATAATGCTTCTGAACTGAAGATGATGTCGATGAGGGAGAATAATGTCATAGTCAAACTTCCGCCGGATACAACTTATCTAGATGAGATGGAAGAAATTTTAAAGATACAGGCCTATTTAAAAGTAAAAAGTGGAACATCCGTGTCACAGGCTGTGGAAGATATCAAAGTCAGAAAAACACGAGAAGTGACAGAACGCAGGGAAAGAATTACGACCTACTTAACTGAGGCATTAAGATCTGCGGAGATTTACGTTAACTCGCAAGTTCTAGAGATTCAGAAGAAAAATCCAGTCGACCGTATCAATGATGCATTTCGCATGTTGATTAAAACGCTATTCAATAAATTAGACCATATAATTGAATTTGTTGATACAACAAAGGACTTACAAGACATCATCACAGCGTCCACACAATTAACCATGGATAATAAAAATGAACCGAATCATCTCGCCATCAATGAAGTGGATAATTATGTGGCCCGGTTAACGACCCGAAATCATCAAATGACAATCAAACATTTGTCGACCTATTTTGCCAAACAGCCGTATGGTTGGCTCGAGTTAGATACGACGGCATTATTATTAAAACTATTTAAAGCTCAAGAAATTAAGTTGCAGCTAAATAGTAGCCAGATTCAGTTAAACGATCCGAACATCATTCAATATGTTACGAAGCGCGATTATGTGGATCGAGTTGTTGTTAAAAAGCGCGAGCGAATTTCTGAGTTACTTCTTAAAAATGCAAGGGATCTATCGAAGGAAATATTCGGTATTTCTGCCTTACCAAAAGATGAAGATGGTTTGAAAGATAAATTTAATGAATTGCTCGGACGGGAAAAAGACAAGCTCAACGATTTATTAGCGAACTACCGAAACATGTACTATCCTGGTGAAGCTGTATTAAAGGATGGCTTGCAGTTAATTGAATCATTACTCGGTATAAGTGATACGGCGACATATTACCAGCAACTCCGAAAAGTTCGCCAAGAATTAAAAGCCTATGCCATGAATGCGAAAGAAGTAAAGGGATTTTTTGAAAACCAGCGGGATATTTTCGATGAAGCCATGAAGCGAATGAAGATTTTTGAAAATAACCGCACCTATATTACGGATAAAACGATGGTCGAAACAGTGGAAAAAATACAAGCAATTGTGACCCGTTCTGAACCATATGACAGGATCCAGGAATTACCAGGACTGTATCAATTGTTTGATGATTATTTTGTTGAAATATTAGAGCGTGAATGTGAGCCAGTGAAAGAGGCTATCGAAGAAGACTTACAGGCTGTTATGACTGAACTTGAGAAAGAGGATGCTTGGAAAGAACAATTCGCAGGTACTTTTCGTGCAAGATTCCAGACGCTTTTGGACCGACTTGATCATGTGAATAACTTATATGAAGCCATTGCTATGGAGGTCGAAAGCGATCGGTTGAAAGTCCGCTGTATCCAGGAAATGATGCAGTATAGGCCAGAAACTGTTACGCCACCAGTTGATCCGGGAACAAGTCCTGCTGTACAGGTAGACAAGCCGGTTATTAGGGAGCGAAAGACGAAAACACTTAGTAAAAATAGGATCATCAAAGGCACAAAAACATTTCAAACGAAACAAGATATCGATAAGTTTGTGGAAGAATTGAGAAGTGAGTTGTTAAGTGAATTGGAAGAGGATACGACGATTAATTTGGTTTAATAAAAGTCATAGGAATAAATTGGAGGTATACACATGAATAAAGGTGCCATCAAGAAGTTTGCCGTCACTGCCAGAAAAAAACTCATGGAAGCAGTGGCGCAAAAAGCGTTTGAATTAGGCATTACGAAAGATGTGATTAAGGAAGCTGAAATCTATCAAGACGGTTTCTTAATCAATCAAAAGTTTTATAAACGATATGAAATCAAGCAACGTGAAAAGCTCATTCGTGAAATCGAGATCAAAGGTTATGACCAGGTAATTGAAGAAGTAGCTTATACATGGTTTAACCGTTTTATTGCACTAAGGTTTATGGAAGTGAATGACTATTTACCAACTGGGGTTCGGATTTTCTCCTCGATTGAAGAAGGGAAAACAGAGCCAGATGCGTTGACAGAAGTGATGATGCTCGTTGATGAATTGGATCTCGATGAGCAAAAAGTGTATGAATTACAAGATGCCAATGATGATGAGGATTTGTTTAAATACATATTGATTAAGCAGTGTAATAAACTTGGTGAGATTATGCCGATGATGTTTGAAGAAATCGAGGATTACACTGAATTACTTCTTCCTAGCGGTTTATTAGCGGAATCATCTGTTATCGATGATATGGTGACGATGATTGAAGAAGCGGACTGGACAGAAGAGGTCGAAATTATCGGTTGGCTCTATCAATATTATATTTCTGAGAAGAAGGATCAGGTTTTTGCTGATTTGAAGAAAAATAAAAAGATTAGTAAGGAAAACATTCCAGCTGCAACCGAGCTATTTACACCAAAATGGATTGTGCAATACATGGTTGATAATTCTCTTGGTCGTTTATGGTTAGAGTCCCATCCCAATCCTACATTACAGGAAAAGCTTCCCTATTATTTGGAAGCTGCTGAACAGCCTGAAAGCGTTGTTGAACAGTTGAATACACTTAAGGATGCAAATTTGAAACCCGAATCGATCACGTTTTTAGATCCGTGCATGGGTTCTGGTCATATTCTTGTCTATGCATTTGAAGTATTCTATGACATGTATAAATCACAGGGGTACCGGGAACAAGATATTCCAAAGTTAATTATTGAAAAAAATCTGTACGGATTAGATATTGACCCACGTGCAGCGCAACTCGCTTATTTTTCGGTGATGATGAAAGCAAGAAGTTATCATTATGGCCTGTTTGATACACAAATAGCTACAAACTTATATTGGATAGAAGAAAGTAAACAAATTACCGAACAAGATGTGGATATATTTGTCGGAGATACGGAGTTAAGAAATGATTTAACCGTATTGCTAGATACATTTAGAGACGGTAAATTATTAGGTTCAATTATTGAAGTACCTGAGATTGATTTGCAGGCTTTAAAAGATCGAGTTTTTTCATTTAATGAAAATGAGATAGATGACATGTTTGCCATCGATTTTAAGGATAATACCTTGCCAATTATCGAACAGTTGATTGGGCAAGCGACTGTTCTTGCGAGAAAATATGATGTTGTTGTGACGAATCCCCCTTATATGGGTAATAGAGGGATGAATGCTGAACTCTCCTCATACGTGAAGAAAAACTATAAAAATTCTAGTGCGGATCTTTATGCTGTTTTCATGGAAGTTGCTAGTCAATCTGTAAAAAAACATGGATTCATTGGGTTAGTAAATCAACATTCATGGATGTTCATATCATCATATGAAAACTTAAGATATTCAATGCTAGAAAAAAATCAAATATTTTCAATGGCACACTTAGGTACTAGAGCATTTTCAGAAATCGGTGGCGAAGTTGTACAGACTACTTCATTTATAATGAGAGAGGGTAATATACCAAATTTTATAGCTACATTTGTACGTTTAACTGAAATTACTGATGCAGAGGAAAAAGCAAATAGATTTGGGGATAAAGAGATATATTATGAAAAATCTCAAGATGAATTTTCTGATATTCCGGGTTCACCAATAGCGTATTGGGCAAGTAATCAGGTGAGAAAGATATTTAAATCTAGTAATAAAATAGGGGAGGTAGCAGAACCAAGACAAGGTTTAGCTACAGCAAATAATGATCGTTTTATAAAATTATGGCATGAAATTGATATTAATAAAATTGGGTTTGGATTTAAAAGTAGAAAGGGGGCCGAAGATTCTAAGTTAAAGTGGTTTCCATATAATAAAGGTGGATCCTATAGAAAATGGTATGGGAATTTTGAATACATTGTGAATTGGGAAGATGATGGTTTTGAAATCAGAAATTTCGTTGATAATAAAGGAAAAGTTAGATCAAGACCCCAAAATACTGATTATTATTTTAAAGAGGGTCTCACTTGGTCATTTGTTAGCTCAACTAATTTAGGAGTTAGATATACTCCTGTTGGCTCTATTTTTGATGTGGGTGGATCAAGTTTATTTCCAAATAAAAATGACCTAGGTATATATTTAAGCTTTTTAGTAAGTAAAATTTCTGCTTATTTATTATCCTTTCTGAATCCTACTTTAAACTTTCAAGTAGGAAATATAGGTAGTTTACCTATACCAATACTAAATAATTGTAAAGGGAAAATTGACAAATTAGCACAAAATAACATTAATATTTCAAGATCCGATTGGGACTCATTCGAAACATCCTGGGATTTCCAAACACACCCATTCATTGAGTTCAAACAAGATTCAACCAAGTTATCCGAAGCCTATACAAACTGGCAAATCGAAGCAGACGGGCGCTTCCGAACATTAAAACTAAACGAAGAAGAATTGAACCGAATCTTTATTGACCTCTACGGCCTGCAAGATGAACTAACGCCAGAAGTGGAAGACAAAGATGTTACAGTTAGGCGCGCAGATCAAGTTCGAGACGTGAAATCTTTCCTCACCTATGCTGTCGGTCTCATGCTCGGTCGCTATTCATTAGATGAAGCCGGACTTGCATTTGCAGGTGGAGAATTCAATTTAAATAAATACAAAACCTTTACCCCTGATGCAGATAATGTGATTCCAATTGCCGATGATGTCTATTTTGAAGATGATATTGTCTATCGATTTATTGACATAATGAAAACAATCTGTGGACAGGATAGTTTAGAAGAAAATTTGGATTTCATTGCTGGTACACTCACCAGAAGAGCAAATGAAACATCGAGACAACGGATCCGCCGTTATTTCTTAAAGGAATTTTATAAAGATCATGTGCAAATGTATCAAAAACGGCCGATTTATTGGTTATTTGATAGCGGCAAACAGGATGGGTTTAAAGCGCTCATTTACTTGCATCGTTATGAACCTGGACTGGTGGCAAGGGTCCGAACGGAATATTTACATGCACAACAAAGAAAATATGAAGAAGAAATGGGACGTCTGGATATTTTATTGGAATCAGATGTCTCTAAGCAAGAGCAAACAAAAGCGAAAAAACAAAAAGAAACATTACAGAAACAATTATTGGAATGCCAAAGCTATGATCAAGTTATTGCCCATGTAGCTAATCAAAAGATTGACTTAGATTTAGATGATGGTGTAAAGGTGAACTATGCGAAATTTCAAAACGTTGAAATCCCATTAGGCGAAGGTAGAAAGCCACTAAAAGCAAACGTTTTGGCAAAAATATAAAAGACTTTAATGGAGGTAGAGAATTTTTTCTACCTCCATTATAAAGGGTGTGAGGGTATGAAATTAGGAGAAGTTCATCGTGTATTAAAAGATATTTTTAATAAAGAACTAACAAATGGTAGAAAGCGCCATATCGTCTTCTGGTATGACGAGGACGGGGAATTTACAGAGGATATTGATGACATACAGCTAGAAAATGTTCGGAAATGGCAAGTAACAGAAAACAATTTATTCGCAACAAAATATGAACTGGAAAAAAACGACCCGACGTCACATTTCCTTATCTATGCAAATAGGTCTAGACCACTTCCACGTGAAGATTGGCTATATGATCAGTTTAAATTAGGCTATGAATTTGCCACTGACAAAACAACCGTCACGATGAGAGAGTTAGGGATTACAGATGATGCGTTAAGGGAAACATTTAAAGGCTATAAAACATTCTTTAATAATAAAGCACGTTTCCAAGCATTTCGTAAGTTCGATATGATGTCTCATTCGGAGGAAGCGATTGATTTAACGGTGTTAGCTGTATTATGTAAAAGTCCTACTAATAATATGGATGACATCGTGAAAACATTATTTCAGAAATTTAAAGAAAATGGCAATACGGTGATGGAAAATATCAGCAAGTATGGAAATGAAGTAACGTTTTGGGAGCTCGTCGAAAAATACTATGGCTATACAGAAACGGATAAATCATTACAATCGCTGTTGACCTTCTTTATTCTTACATATCTCTTTGAACAAAATCAATCCATAACCTTTCCTGAAAACTGGAAGAATTGCGTTAGCAACAGACCTACTAATGTTGTTGTTTTTATGGATCAATGGATGAACCATAGAGAAGACCGGGAACTATACAATGACTTAGCGGATCAAGTTGCGGAAGGCTTACGAGTAAATGACTTTATCGATCATTGGGATGTGAACGATCTAGTGGAAATGGATGCGTTTCGAATCTTTGATAAGAAGATCATTCAATTTTTAGTCGAGCAATTGATGGGTGATTTAAGTCATTTTGATTATTATTCAGAACTTATATTAACTAGAAGAAGGCTGCACTGGTATCCAGAATTTAAACAGGAATATGAGGCAATTTATCAGGCAGTCCAACTGATACGTAAGTTACATGAGATGGATTATTTCATTCCAGAGCAATCAACGAATCAAATGTTTGAAAGCTATGCCAATGATTATTATGTAATAGATACAGCATATCGGAAATTTTACATTGCATATGACCAAATAGAAATAAACAATCGTCTCCATCCACTACGGGAAAAACTGGAGAAACTTTATACAAACCGTTTTGTTGAAGAATTAGCAATCAAATGGTCCCAGAGTTTGGAAAGGTCAAATGATTCTACTTGGCCGATTGCTGGTATTCCGCAGCAGAAAGATTTTTATTTGGATTGGATCAAGGCCTATCAAAATCAAGAGGAACGTGTATTTGTCATTATTTCTGATGCACTACGCTATGAAATTGCGAAAGAATTAATGGACGTTTTAAATAACGAAAGAAAGGCATCCACAACTATTACCGCTATCCAAGGGATCTTGCCCTCCTTTACAGCACTAGGAATGGCATCTCTTTTACCGTATAAACAGATGGAATATACGGATGATGCCAGTGTAGTCATAGATGGAACGAACACAGCGGGCAAAGAGAATCGTCAGCAAATTCTAGCTCAAACGGTTGGTGATTCATTAGCTATTCATTATCAGGATATTGTGGGAATGAACCGAGCAACATTACGGGAAACCGTTCATGGTAAAAGGATTGTCTACATCTATCATAATACGATTGATGCACGTGGCGATAATGCTGCAACTGAGATGGAAGTCTTTGATGCTGCTGAAGATGCAATAAATGATATTCGGCTGTTAGTCAATCGTTTTGTTACGGACATAAGTGCTTCGAACATCTTAATTACGGCAGATCACGGATTTTTGTACCAACGAAACCCATTAGATAACAGTCAAAAACTACCGAATAAAGCAGAGGAATCCGTCATCACGAAACGAAGGTTTTCACTATCAGAGAAACCGCGAAATATGGAAGGGACGTTAACCTACCCAATGGATTATCTTCTTACACAAGACAAGCAGTTATTTGTGACCGTTCCTAAAGGGGTAAATCGCTTTGCCGTTCAAGGAGCAGGTGCTAATTATGTACATGGCGGGGCAATGCTTCAAGAGATTGTTGTACCAGTCATTACATTTAAGAATGACCGGAGTAAATCATCAGCAAATCAGGTGAAAAGGGTGGATTTGAAGTTAACGACACCTACAAGGAAAATTACCAATACAATAACTTACTTGGAATTTTTCCAAACGGAGAAAGTAGAAGATAAGCGCCTTCCTAGACGCTTTACCTTATATTTTGTAGATGAAGATGGTGTTCATGTATCAAATGAGAACATCATCATTGCAGATAACAGATCATCACAGGCAGGAGAACGTACAACGCGTGAAAAATTTGTCTTTAAATCGATGATGTATGATAAGCGGAAAACGTATTATCTCGTTATGAAAGATAATGAGGACGGAGCAGTGTATGAGCGGTATGCGTTCACGATTGATATTGTTTATTTGGATGGATTTGGGGGGGAGAGGTAATTAGAACCTTGTTAGATATTTCTTTGAGGAATTGCCTTGCACTTTGTGAAATCGTATTAAGCTCAATTAGTACTTATGAAATTAAGTCAACTTTCAAATGACAGGTTAGAATGTACTTAATAGATTGCTTAACTTAATATTCGAGGTGATATTTTGTCTAATTACAATGTAAACAATAGTACAGTGAGTATACTACTAGGTTGGATTGAGGAAGATATAGTTGCAATTCCAGAAATTCAACGCCCTTTTGTTTGGAAATCTTCAAAAGTTAGAGATCTTTTGGATTCTCTCTATAAAGAAAGACCGTGGGGACAGGTTTGTGGTGCACCCCAAAAGTTGGAGTATAAATTTAACTTTTGGGGTGTTTATTATGTCTAAAAAATATAGTGATAGTTTAAAACTAAAGGTAGTTAAAGAGTATCAAGAAGGATATTTAGGAATTAGACCTTTAGCTAAGAAGTATGGTATAACATCAAAATCAGTGGTTGGAAGATGGGTAAGATTATATGAGGAGTTTGGTGAGAAAGGATTAATGAAAAAGAGCCATAAGGAAACTTATACTGTTCAATTCAAGCTGGATGTATTAAGCTTTATGGAGAGAACAGGTTCTTCAGAAATGGAAACAGCCCTTCAATTTGGGCTCACAAATCCTCCTATAATTTCTTCGTGGAAGAAAATTTTTCTGGATGGTGGAGCTGAAGCCCTGAGTAAACCGAAAGGACGGCCTCCTATGTCTGATAAAGCTAAGAACAACAGAAAAAAACATACAGATGTTACAGGAATGACGCACGAACAACTGGAAAGAGAAAACGAGCTTCTTCGTTTAGAGGTAGAATACCTAAAAAAGTTGCGAGCTTTTCAGATGGATCCGGAGGGTTATCTCGAAAAGCACAAGCAGCGTTATCATTCGAACTCAAAAAAGAATTCAAATTAAAAGATGTTTTACACATAGTCGGTATCCCTGAATCCTCTTTCTATTATCACATAAAAATGATGAAGAATGAGAATCAAGATCAGGAACTAGAAGAGCTTATCCAATCCATTTTCGATGAAAATAACGGAAATTATGGATACCGTCGTATTCATCTAGAATTGGGAAACCGTGGATATAAAGTGAATCATAAGAAAGTTCAACGTATCATGAAGAAATTAGGACTTAAATCCAATAGGTTCTGGAGAAAAACACGTAAGTATAGTTCGTACAAAGGTACTGTTGGAAAAGTAGCGAAAAACCGCATTAATCGCCGATTTCACACAAATGTACCGCATCAAAAGTTAACAACAGATATCACAGAATTTAAATGTACTGACGGACTAAAATTATATCTAAATCCAATAATGGATATGTTTAACGGTGAAATTCTTTCGTTCGGGATAAGTAAGCGTCCAAATTTAAAACTTGTGATGGAACCTTTAAATGAAGCTCTAGGAATCGTAAAAGGCTCTAAGTATCGAACAACAATTCACTCGGATCAAGGCTGGCATTATCAACACAAAAAATGGGTAAAGACCCTAAAGAAAAACAAAGTTTTCCAAAGTATGTCACGAAAAGGAAACTGTCTAGATAATTCGCCCATGGAGAACTTCTTTGGATTATTAAAGCAAGAGATGTATTATGGAAAAGCACGGTGTTCATATGAAGAATTGAAAGAGAAAATTGAAGCATATATCGATTATTATAATAACAAGCGTATCAAGCAAAAATTGGCAGGTATGAGTCCAGTTCAATACCGCATTCACACCAACCAATTAGCTGCATAATATAAAACTCTAACTTTTGATGTCCCCATTAGTTTTTAGATTAACTACGGGACGATGAACCTGTCCCAGTGGATCCCCGTGGATCTGTTAGTGCAATTCAGGCTTTTATTATTAAAGTGGGGAAAAAAGAAGCAGGAAGGGTTTTTACTAAAACTGTAACAAGTAAAATAAAAGCATGGGGGCACCGAAGTTAGCTTCATATATTGGAGTTGCAGTAGCATTTGCTCTTGAATATGCAGATGTGGGAGGGCAAATTGCAAAACAGATTGATAAACGCGATAAAAGGCCAAATGATGGATGGTTAGATCTTTATTAAATAAGGGTGGTAAAAATGAGAATATTACTTACAGCTATTTGGACCTTCATAGTTCTTTATGCAATGGAATTATTGGAAGTAACTAAGGATATTTATCACTTATCTATTGCTTTACTAATAGCATTTGGAGGAGCAATGTTGATTTTTTATTTGTTTAAGGTTAAAGAACAAAAAAAAGAAATAAAACGATAAAGAACAATTAGTGAAGAATTTACTTATGCGAACTAAGTGAACGTTTTATGTCACCATACGGTAATTCTTACATCATGTATGAAAAAAATATACAGCGAATATACTATGCTTATTTGTTAAATATACTATATATATACCTCTGAAAGCTATTTAAATAATCTGAGAGGTTTTTTTGTTTTATACATTAAATAATGCGTTTTACAAAACAAAAACTGTCACTTTCGCCGGTAAATTGCGTATATTTTAAGAGCTATTTTGCATCTTCAACTTTAAAACCCAGCTATCTTCATGAGAAGATAAGCTGGGTTTCTTAACTATAGTGCAAGTTATCGCGCTTAAAGTAAGTGTAAAATAACTCCTAAAGTTATACAGGTTCCCTGTCCCAATTAGTTTTTGGTTAACTAAGGAACGATAAACCTGTCCCTGTGGACCTGCTTAAACTTTGAGATTCTCAGCTTCCATTGCCAAATATACTTCTCCTCCAAACACTTCACTTGCCTCACGTTTCATTAAATCGAAATCTCCGTCCGATGGAAGATGTGTTAAAACGACTTTGCCTACATTTGCTTTTTTTGCAATGAGGGCAGCTTCTTTTGCGTCCATGTGTCCAGTTCCAACCGTATGGGTACTTCCTTCACAAATGGTAGCTTCACATATAAAAATATCTGCATCCTTTGCAAAATCCACTAATGACTCGATATATTCTGTATCAGCTGAATAAACGAATATTTTATCATTGTAAGTAAACTTCACTGCATAGCAAGGGATCGTATGATTTACATGATGAAATTCGATTTGTACTCCTGCGATTTCTAATGTTTTTTCTTGTTCTATTGGAATATTGATCGATTGTGCACTTTGAATTTGTTCCCACATATTGATCGGTTCAGCAGGGGAGTATATTTTTATCTTGTCAGCTGCTCGTCCTGTTCGTAATGCGCCATTCATCGCATATTGCAAGACACCAATATCCGCCATATGATCGTAATGTAAATGGGACAAAATAACGCCAGATAGTTCCTCGGCTTTTGAAATTAATGATAACTTGCTCATCACGCCACTGCCGCAGTCTAAGAGGATACGTCCTTCATCTGTCGTAATCAAGTAGCCCGCAGTAGCTCCACCCCTTGTTGGGTAGCCGCCCCAATATCCTAAAATATCTATTTCCATCTTTCATTCTCCTCTCAATCTTAGCTTTATAAAAACGGCAAGGCAAGAATACCCATTTCGCCTCTAGTTGTTCGACCAATAAATTCCTGTTCTCTTCGGTAATGAAGAACGTTTGCCAATTCAAGCCATTTTTCCATTGGATCTATGGATTCTATCTCGGCGCCTTGTAACCTGCACCTTTCAAGGCCAATAGCGCCAACAATCAAGCCCCATTTTAGATTAATGCTACGGTATATTGTTATAGCTTCCTGCCATTTTTCTGCTGCTTTTTCGTATTCTCCCTTTTGAAAATACATTTCTGCATAGGACCCATGGATATGGCCAATCCATCCTTTAATTCCAACCCGTTTAATCATTTCCATTCCTTTTTCTAACAGTTCCTCGCTTAGAGGATAATTATTTCCCATACGGTAAAGGTCTGCAAGTGTTACAACTAAAATCGCACCGTATCGCTCATAACCATTTTCTTTTGCAATACGAATTCCTTTTTCGCAAAATTCCTTTGCCCATTTTATATGCCCATTTATCTTTAGAATATCAACATATTTCCTTAGAGCGCGGCAATAATAGTTCATTTGATTGTTCTCTTCCGCATAACGAATTGCCTTTACTAGCCATCTCCTGCTGAAAGTCACTTTCCCAGATAAAACACCTAAGTTTCCGCCAAGCATAAAGATCAACTCATTGTACTCTTTTGGCCAGTTTTTTTTAGCAAGAATAGGCTCTATTTCCAATAGTTCTTGAATAAGCGGATCAACAGGATGTGAAAACATTTGATGATGGATTTTTCGAATGAATAGGTGACAAGCTTGTTGTGATTCTAAAATTTGTTCCGTATCCGATCCTTCAAACAGCTCATCAATCATCGCAATGGCTTGTTCATACTCTCCATTTAAATGCACCATATCAATTAAAATCTGCATAAGAGAGATTCCCAAACCTTTTGCACCTAGCTCTCTATATAATTCGGATAATGTTTCTCTTAGGAAACGTGATTCTCCGCGAAGTTGCAACTTCTTCAATGTTGGAAGCATCTCTCCTGATAACCAATCGATAAATTGCCTTTGCGTTAGATAGGATTTTTGATGATAGATTCGTTCACGTAACGTTTCGATTTCTTTTTCCTGATCCATTTCAAGTTCTTCATATGCAAATTTTCCCGCATAGTAGTCGGCCAATGTTTTATGTACACTTTTTATTAAATCTTTACTCGAGTAATCTAATATTCCTTGACGCATAAGTGCATGAATGAATCGTTTATCAGATTCACTTGTGATAAATGAAAACTTATTAAAATCATCATACTTTGTTACCGCATATCCTGTTGGATGTTCGGTAAGTAAATGTTGAAAAAGGTCTTTATTATAAAATCGAGCGATAGACATGATTTTTAATGTTTCAATCTCTTGATCCGATAAATATTGCAAGAATCGATCAAGAATCTCTCGGTGATTAGAGCCAAATCGGCTCGAGTCTAACTGCTCACCACGATTTTTCATCTCAAAATAAGTATCCACGGATAAATCAAGATGGTATGGATAACCGCCACTTGATGTAATCATTTTATGACGTATCGCTTCTTCTTCGATACCGCAATGTTCGAGAAACTGGGAAGCATGCTTGTCATCAAAATTGTTTATCATCTGATGTTTAATAATCTTCTTCCAGTCGGAATCATATTTTTCCCATTCTAAATACTCACGACCACAAATGACAAACAAAATATTGGGTGAAGATCCAATCAAATCCCGGACCCATTTATCTTTTGTGTGAACCACTGCTTTATTGCTTAATCCTGACCATAATGCTTCAAACGTATCTAAAAATATAACTGTATTAGGAATCTGATGCTTATTGATTGCCTTTTGTAGATCAAAAGCAAAAAATGCAACAAGCTGTTCTTCAATTTCTTGAACAGAAACATTTTCCAATTCCTTTAAATACACTTTTACTTCTTTATCCAAATTCCAGTTTTTCTTTGTTTCATACACCTTTCCAACAATCCCTGAAACGATTCCTGCCATTCCAAGACCATCAAGTTGTCCAATAATGTCTGCCACGATTCCTAATTCCTTTTCAAATGGAAGCTTCTTCTCATTAAAGGATATATCCGGATTTCGCTTGTAAAAATAAATAGAATAAGCAATTTCGAAATGAGGGAATTGGATACGATGCTTATAGCTGACTTCTCTTACAAGCTCGAGAAGTGCCCTAGGTGGTGAATGTAATGCTGTATCTTTAAAATCAACGGTAGAATATAGTGCGTTCGGCTCAAGTTCCAATAGATCCTTTTTTAATTGGTTCTGTAAGCTTGTTTTCCCTATTCCACCAACACCGTAATACATGATGGCATCAAAATCCTCATCAGTTATACCTCTCATTTTGATATCTTTAATTGTATCTGAAAATACTGTTCTTGGTCCTTCACGATTTGTAAATTTCTTTGAGGCAATATATTGCTGGGATTTACGTCCAATCTGGAATTTAGGTTGAATTGCCATATAGAACCTCTCCTTTAATATCATTGTATTAATTATATCGGAAGTTCCTGTGGTTTGGTGAACTCCAACTAATAAATCTACAATTACTTATCAATCCATTCAGTACCATTTGCGAAAGATTATCTTAAGAAAGTAGAATAGTATATAAAGCGGGACACAGGGTTAGGTTCACTTTCCTTATTATAAGCGACTAACTGCATGTCTTTAAGGGAACTAGCCTTTTAATACATAAGTCCAATAGGCTCGGACATAATTGTACACCGTTTGTTGGTACATCCCATCCTACCGGCGATTTCTGCGTATAAACCTTTAATTTAATTTTTATATATAGGGTACATTTTTAGATAGAAGGTAGACCATTTTTGGATTGGAAATTTGATAAAACCAGTAATAAAAAGAAATAGAAGAGATACCTTCTATTTCTTAAATGGAATATTCAACAATTCTGGAACTGTGACAAACTCGTAGCCTTGCTCTTGCAGTGCCGGGATAATTTGGCGAAGCGATTCGATTGTATTGGTTCGATCTCCACCCGATTCTGCCCCATCGTGCATGAGAATAATCGCTTCTTGATGAATATTGTCTAATACATTCGAAGCAATAACTTCCGGCGGGTCTTCCTGCCAATCCAACGAATCAACTGACCAGGCAATTACGTAATAATTCATTTCGCCAAGCTTTTCGACTAATTCATTGTATAAGAAGCCATATGGTGGTCTAAATAATTTTGTCCGGTAACCAATAATGTCGTTAAGGGCATCTTCCGTTCTGGTTACTTCCCGCTCTAAGGTTTTGAGGTCGGATTCTTCGACAAGGTTAGGATGGGAGTACGTATGGTTTCCGATTACATGCCCCTCGTTTTGAACTCGCTTGACAATTTTAGGATTAGCAACGGCTCTTGAACCTAACATGAAGAATGTTGCTTTTACATTGTACTGGTTTAATACATCTAATACATCATTTGTAAAACGTGGGTCAGGACCATCATCAAAAGTTAAAGCAACTCGTTTTTGATCAGTGGGACCTTGTAAGAAAAATATATCTGGATACCGTTGTTGTAAAACTCTCAGGTCAACAGGCTGCTGACGTTCCCGCTCGGGATTTTCAGATCCTCCTTTAAGGTCAGGAATATCTGCTTCTGGATCATCTCGTATGTCCTCTTTCGACAATTGCCGCGATACATTTACCAAGGTTTCTTCATTCGCATAAACAGTCATGACATCTGTTATATGAAAACAAAATAAAAACCCGGCAACCAATAACCACTTGAATATTCGATCTTTCATCCATTCATCTCCTTTTTTTATTAATACCCGTTTAACAGGGACTATTTATTATCAACATTGTTATTTTTGATGAAAGAGGATTATTTATTCAAAAAGAAGGAAAATAGTTTCCATTTTCCTGAATTATTATTGAGTATTGCAATCTAACTGAAATATGAGTAAATTTAAGTCATTTTCCAGTAAACCTAATTAAATCGTGATAGGTTACTTACTCGTTCGAGGCGGTACTCACATTATTGCCTATGCGAAAGTACTCGAAATAGCTACGGGGGTAGAGGTGTGTTAGAGGTTTTTACTTCGCTCCTTCCTTTTTTTCTCTTAAATTACCACGGTGAAGCGTATCAAAGCGTATCACAAGTAAGTTAAGGGGATTTTAGTTAGATAACCGAAATACAACAATGTATCTACTTAGGGGATAGAAATTGAGATACCTCCAAATAATAGGTCGTAATTTTTTGCTAACTTATTTTTGCATTTCATTGAATTTCAAATATTTCTAGCTGATCAAACAAATCTATCGCAATCGAAATAATCGAGAATACTGTATGGAAAAAGGAATCCGTCTTAGCGGACCTGTCCTTGGTCGACCATCAAAAAAAGCCAAATTCTAGGAAGGCAAACGCCGCTATGGGATGGGACTTATTTCGACGTGCCTTCAACAAACAAGTGAAACGGTAATTACCCTACAAAACATCGTAATGAACACGGAGCGCAAATTGCGCCTCCTTTTTTGGAACTTTTTTGACTTGCCATTTATATCACTCACTCATAAAACGAATTCGGGCTGTTTGGTGAATTGTTCAGTGGCCCCTAAATAGATTTAAAAAAAATTATATTGAAAAAGTAATAATTCAATTTCTGCGGTCTTTAATTAAGGATTATCCTATGCCGATATGAGAAAGTTAAATATTGGTTACCGTTTTGCTATACTTAAATATTTCATTTAAAAAAACGTATTTTGGCAAACGCTGATTATTTATACATCTCCAGAGAGGATTGGGAATAAAAGCTTTGAAAGAATTATTAACGTATGCAACTATCACTAATATAATGTTTGATTCATTAGAGAAAAAAGGTATTCCTGTGATACAAGAGATTGCAAAGAATTTTAATAACAGGGACTTATAGAATAAAAAGCATGTAGGGAAGCTTCTCTACATGCTTTTTTGTAATTATAAGCATCAACAAATCATGACACCATAACTAACCGTATTATTTATATGATCAGACCATTTTTTATCAACTTTGAATGCAAAGGATTTTTTATAAATATCATCAAAATATAAATATTCAGAAAATACCTATTGATTTTTCTGGTTGGATGATTTAGTATAATATACATGAAATACCTTTTAGCGATATTAAACACCGTTTAACGGTAGTGGAGGTAAATAAATGAATAAGTTAGAATTACCTATTTTCGATTTTACAGAAGAGCAAAAAGTTTTTCGAAATGAAGTTAGATCGTTTTTACAAGAAGAGAAAGAAAAGGGGACATTTGAGTCAAAGTGTGATTCTTGGTTGAGTGGTTATGATCCAGCTTTTTCTGAGAAATTAGGACAAAAAGGTTGGATTGGGATGACATGGCCGAAAGAATACGGTGGTACTGAAAGAAGTGCTATAGAACGGTATATTGTCATAGAAGAATTGCTAGCGATTGGAGCTCCGGTTGCAGCGCATTGGTTTGCTGATAGACAAACAGGTCCATTGTTTCTTCGTTTTGGAACGGAAAAACAAAAACAAGAATTCCTACCGAAGATTGTAAAAGGAAAATGCTATTTCTCTATTGGACTGAGTGAGCCGAATTCAGGTTCTGATTTAGCTTCTATCAGTACAAGGGCTGAAAAAGTAGAAGGTGGATGGATTTTAAATGGTGCAAAGACATGGACAAGTGGTGCGCATCAATCCCATTACTTGGTTGTGCTATGTAGGACAGAAAAAAAAGATCCGAAAAATCGACATAAAGGGATGAGTCAATTGCTAGTAGATATTTCTAGTCCTGGTGTAACCGTTCGACCAATTAAATTCCTAACAGGCGAAGAACATTTCAATGAAGTATTTTTTGAAAACGTTTACATAACAGAAGGGAATCTAATTGGTACAGAAGGAAATGGATGGGAACAAAGTATGGCTGAATTAGCTTATGAAAGAAGCGGCCCAGAACGAATCCTAAGTACATTTCCATTGCTAGAAGAATTGGTCCGTTTATTAAAAGAAAACAAGGACACGGATCGACTAAAAGAAGCGATGAAATTAGTTACGAGTTTAATTAGTTTACGACTTATGTCATTAGGTGTTGCCAAGTACTTAGAAGAAGGAAAGGACGTTGGAATTAGTGCTGCACTCGTAAAAGATTTAGGTACCAAGTTTGAGAGGAATGTTGCGGAAATTGCAAGATTACTTGTTTCAAGCGTCCCTTCCGTGGAATCAGACATAGAAATTGAAAGGTATTTAGCGCAGTCAATTTTACATGCGCCAGGTTTCACACTAAGAGGAGGAACAAACGAGATATTACGAGGAATCGTAGCGAAGGGAATGGTTGCCGGATGAGTGAAATGCACGAACTAATCATTGATTCTACAACAAAAATCTTAAAGGATAAATGTACAAAAGAACTTGTCGATACTGTTGAAAAAGGTGTTTGGCCAGAAGATTTATGGAATGTACTCGTTGAATCGGGGATTACTACCATTGCTGTACCAGACTCTATTGGTGGTACTGGCGGAGATTATATCGATGCCTTTCATATTTTAAGATTAGCTGGAAAGTTTTCCCTACCTCTCCCATTAGCTGAAACACTCATAACAAACTGGCTGTTAGCAGACCAAGGAGAAAGCCCGCTATTCGAACCTCTAACTTTCTCAATGAAAGACAATACATTGGAAATAGAACAGGTAGAAGAGGCTTATCTAGTAAATGGAACGATAGAAAATGTACCTTGGGGAAGATTTGCAAATAAAATTTTGGTTATTGGTCAAATGAATAACCAAAATACAATGGCTTTATTGCCTTTAGAAAAAGCAGAAATCCAACAAAGTTCTAATTTGGCTGGAGAGCCGATGGATACAGTTATTTTTGACCAGGTAAAGATGGATTTGGATAATACCTATCAAATCGATAAAGATCAGATTATGAAGAAAACAATGTTGCTAGGTGCATTAGCAAAAGCAGTAATGATGAGTGGCGCATTAGAAAAAGCTTTAGACCTAAGCATCCAGTACGCCAAAGAAAGAGAACAGTTTGGTAGACCACTATTTAAACTTCAAGTAATTCAACAGTATATCGCTACAATTGCTGGAGAAACGGTAGCTTCATTAACCATTAGTAATAAAGCAATCAGTGCATTTGAACAAGGATCCTATGAGGAGGAAGTTGCTAATGCAAAATTAAAAGTAAATGAGTCTGCTGGCATTGTCAGTGAGATTGCCCATCAAGTACATGGTGCGATTGGGGTAACACATGAACATCAACTTCACCAATTAACAAGACGACTTTGGTCATGGAGAGAGGACTTTGGAGATGAAAATCATTGGGCGGAGCAATTGGCAAATCGTGTACTAAATAATTGTTCTCAAAGTCTATGGGAATTCATTACGAGAAGTGAGCAAAAGGAACCTGTAAAATAAGGAGGATAAAGGATCAAATGTCTGATTTACTTTTTACTGTTGAAAATAAGGTAGCTAAAATTACTTTAAATCGTCCAGAAAGTTTAAATGCGTTTAGTGGAGAAATGGTTGAAAATTGGATAAAAGCACTGGAGACCATTCGAGATTCTGATGATATTCGGGCTGTGTTGGTTTCAGGGAATGGTAGAGCTTTTTGTTCTGGTGGCGATATAAAGGAAATGATTGCAGGGAATGGATTCTATAAAAGCAAAAACGATATTTCAAGTTCAGGGCTTTCTAGAAAGAATTCCTTGTGGAAGAAAATACAAAGAATTCCATTATTATTAGAGGAAATCGATCAACCGGTCATTGCAAAAGTACATGGGCTTGCATTTGGTGCGGGGCTAGATATGGCTTTAATGTGTGATATCCGTATCGTAGCAGAGGGTACAAAGTTATCCGAAAGTTATGTGAAGGTAGGGCTAGTTCCAGGAGATGGTGCTGCATACTACTTGCCGCGATTAGTCGGAGTAGATAAAGCATTGGATATGCTTTGGACAGGAAAAGTGGTTGAAGCAGAAGAGGCAAAAGGAATGGGATTAGTTACATTTGTTGTGCCGGAAGAAGAGCTTGATTCCTTTACTGATCAATATTTAGAAAAACTAGTTACGGGTCCACAGCAAGCCATTCGATTAACGAAAAGAGCCCTATATCAAAGTAGAAATATGAGTTTACGTTCTTCTTTAGATATGATTTCTTCCTCCATGGGCTTGGTGACAGAGTTAGAGGATTATCAAATTGGAGTACAGGCAGTGAAAGATAAAACAAAGGCAAATTTTCAGTGATTTTAATATGGAAGATGTTTTAGTAGATTGGAGTGATGGTTGTAATGAAACAACCTTTAGATGGTATTAGAGTACTCGATTTATCTCGTGTTTATGCTGCTCCAGCAGGAACAATGCTTTTAGGGGATCTCGGAGCAGATGTCATTCGAGTGGAGCCACCACAAGGATCCGATAGCATGAGGGAGTGGGGGCCTTTTGTAAATGGTGAGAGTACTTATTATTTTTCAGCAAATCGTAATAAGCGCTCTATTACTTTAAATTTAAAGAAAGAAAAGGGAAAAGATACATTTTTAGATTTAGTGAAGCAATCAGATATTATAGTAGAAAATTTTAAAACAGGCACATTGGAACGATTAGGTTTGAGCTATGATTATCTAGCGTCGATTAATAATCGAATCATCATGTGCTCTGTTACAGGGTTTGGACACACTGGTCCATATAAAAGTGACCCTGGATTTGATCCTGTTATTCAAGCTATGAGTGGATTGATGGATGTAACTGGTCCAAAGGATGGAGAGGCAACCAAAGTAGGTGTTCCAATCTCGGATATATTAACGTCAAACTATGTAACCATTTCTATTTTAGCCGCACTTCGAATGAGAGATTTAACAAATAAGGGTCAGCATATCGACCTATCGTTATTAGATATTCAAGTTAGTAGCCTAGCGAATGTTTCAAGTAGTTATTTGAATGCTGGCACGATATCAAAACGATTAGGCAATAGTCATAATAACGTTACGCCGTACCAGGTATTTGAAACGAGGGACTATCCGATTATGTTATGTGCGGGTAGTAATGGGCTTTTCCAAAAGTTATGTGATGTACTTGGTCATCCCGAATGGAAAGCCGATCCAAAATATTGTACAAATGACCGACGGAAAGAGAATGAGGAAGAGTTAGTTAACAAGTTGCAAGCCATCTTGATGATGAAAACCGTGGATGAATGGATAAGTTTATTGCAGAATGCCAAGATTCCAGCTGGTAAGGTGAATTCCGTAGAACAAGCATTTGATGACGCTCAAGTACAAGCAAGAGATGCTGTGGAAGTTCTTAAACATCCATTTGTAGGTGAAGTAAAAGTAACGAAAAATCCAATGAGATTTTCGGATTTGAATATTACAAGTAGATATGCCCCGCCATTACTAGGTGAACATACAGATGAGGTGCTATCAAGTGTACTTGGTTTAAGCGATGCGGA
Organism: Oceanobacillus arenosus; assembly: GCF_003369575.1. GTDB lineage: Bacteria > Bacillota > Bacilli > Bacillales > Amphibacillaceae > Oceanobacillus > Oceanobacillus arenosus. The sequence goes on from NZ_PIOC01000019.1 coordinate 65,261, forward strand.
GATTGAAGAATTGAAGAAGACGGGTATCATTGCTTCTTTTAAAGGAGAAATTACTCCGTTCTAAAATAACAGAATTTTTATTTAAAAATAGAAAGGGGTTATGAAATTGACTGTAAAAACAGACTTGAAAACCTACTACAATTTAATTGATGGGAGTTGGATTCCATCAAGCGATGAAAAGGTGAAGGAAATTACAAATCCAGCAGATGCGGTCCAAGTAGTAGGTAGAGTACCGTCTTCTACTATTGAAAATGTAAATCAAGCAGTTCAAGCTGCAAAGAAGGCACTCGTAACTTGGAGAGAAATATCTCCAATGAAGCGTGGAGAATTCTTGAGAAAAGCGGCAGATATTTTAGAAAGTAGAGCAGATGATATTGCTCGTACACTAACACTAGAGATGGGGAAAACCTTAAAGGATGCAAAAGGTGAAACATTAAGAGCGGTAGATGTGCTTCGCTACTTTGCAGCGGAAGGCACGAGAGAGCTAGGGTCCGTTATTCCATCCAGTCAACAAGGGGTAATGCTATATACTAAACGAGTTCCAATCGGTGTAGTTGGGCTAATTACGCCATGGAATTTTCCAATCGCTATTCCAGCTTGGAAAACCGCACCTGCATTAGTATATGGGAATACCGTTGTTTTAAAAGCTGCATCTGAAACGTCGATTACAGCGATTAAATTTGTAGAATGCTTAAAAGATGCTGGAATACCTGCAGGTGTTATCAACATTGTTAATGGTAGTGGGTCTGTAATAGGAAATGCATTGTGTGACCATCCAGACGTGAACGCGATTAGTTTTACTGGTTCTAATGAAGTTGGTAATATAATTTCGGAAAAAACAAATAAACGCGGTGCAAAATGTCAGCTTGAAATGGGAGGAAAAAACCCAGTTATTGTAACAGAAAACGCTGACTTGGATCTAGCTGCGGAATTAACGGTAAATGGTAGCATGAATTCCACAGGGCAAAAATGTACTGCAACAAGTAGGGCAATTGTTGTAAGTTCTGTTTATGATGAATTTAAATACAAAGTACTAGAGAAGGTAAATGCTATTACAGTTGGTAACGGGTTAGAAGATAACTTTATGGGACCAATTGTTTCTGAAAAACAGTTAAATCATGTATTAACAATGATTGAGAAAGGAAAAGAAGAAGGAGCTAGTTTAATAGCTGGTGGTAAAAGAATAAATGATGCAAAACATGAAAATGGATATTTTATTGAGCCGACTGTATTTGAAAAAGTAAATAATCAAATGACAATCGCACAAGAAGAAATCTTTGGACCAGTACTTGCTCTAATTAAAACAGACTCACTAGAGGAAGCAGTGGCTATAGCGAATGATGTGAAATATGGATTGAGCTCTTCCCTATTTACTAAAGACTTAAAAGAGGCATTCCATTTTGTAGACAAAATTGAGGCTGGAATGGTTCGAGTGAATGGGGAAAGTACTGGGGTTGAATATCAGGCTCCATTTGGAGGAATGAAGGCCTCCAGTTCGCATTCGAGAGAACAGGGAAAAGCAGCAATGGAATTTTTCACATCCATTAAAACTATAACAATTAATCCATAAGTAAAGGGTGAAAGGAAATGAATCTAGAACTGGAAGGAAAAACAGCCATTATTACTGGTGGAAGTAAGGGGATTGGTTTTGCAACAGCAATGCGCCTTGCGAGAGAAGGGGCTAATGTGGCCATCTTTGCGAGAAATGAAGATGACCTAAGAAATGCAGCTAATCAAATAAAGGAGGCTACAGGAAAAGATGTTTTCTATCAATCTAGAGATGTTTCTAAGAAAGAAGAATGTACTCGTTTAGTTGAAGAAACTGCTAATCATTTTGGTGGAGTTGATATCTTGGTTAACAACGCTGGCACATCAAGGGCGCTTCCCTTTGAAGAAATTGAAGGAGATTCTTTTGAAGAAGATTTAAATTTGAAGCTATTTGCTGCTATAAATTGTTCTCAAGCAGCTCTACCTTATATGAAGGGAAATGATGGGTCCATCATTAATGTGACTGCTTCCATGGCGAAAACCCCGCCCGAGGCATCCATGCCAACATCTGTTTCGCGTGCAGCGGGGATAGCTTTCACGAAAGCATTAAGCAAAGATTTAGGAAAATATAATATTCGAGTTAACACCGTTTGTATTGGTTTAATACGGAGTGCACAAATTGAAAGAAAGTGGAAAAGGATGCATTCAGAACTTTCTTGGGATGAATTTTCATCTCTTAAAAAACACGGCATTCCTCTTGGAAGAATTGGAGAAGCGGAAGAAGCGGCAAATGTAATCGCATTTTTATCCTCCAATGCAGCTTCCTATATTTCTGGTACTGCTATCAATATTGATGGAGGAAAGGCTCAAGCGCTATAAAACAGAGATAAGTAAGTAGAATACTAATTTTAGTTGACGGAATATTAAAAATTCAAGGAGTGAAATATAATTATGACAAAGAAATTTAAGCGTTTTTTAAGTGTTCTTTTTATAGTAGGTATTGCTCTAGTTATTGCTGCTTGCGGTTCTAGTAGTACATCTTCAGAAGGAGAAAGTGGAAAGAGTAGTGGTGGAAATGGTGAACAAATCTTTGTTAGTATTGGTACTTCAAGTGCTTCAGGTACTTTCCATATAATTGGAGGAGCATTAGCGGATATATGGACTGAAGAACTTGAAAATGTTACAGCAACAGCACGTACCGCTCCTGGATCATCTGCTGAAAACGTACCGATGTTACAGGAACAACAAATTGAAGTAGCTACTTTAACTTCAGAGCAAGCGCACTTTGGTTATCGTGGTGGTGAACTCTATGATGAACGCTTTGAAGGGTTACGGGCAATAAGTGGTGGACATATTGGAGAATTGCAAATTATCGCGAATGCAGATAATGGAATTGAATCAATAGCAGATTTAGAAGGTAAAAGAATTGGTAAAGGGGCACCAGGGAGTACGTCAGAATCGATGGCATATTTAGTAATGGAAGCATATGGAATTGAGGATTGGACACCAGTAGATGGAAGCAATGCGGACGACTTTAATAACCTACGTGATGGAAACGTGGATGCAGTATTTTCACCACTAGGTGCACCAACACCAGGTATTATGGAATTGGATGCTGTAATGAATCTGAATTTCCTTCCAATTGATGATGATAAAGCGGAAGCAATTGTAAAAGATAGACCATACTTCTTTAAAGCGACAGTAGATGCTGGAGCTTATAATTCATTAGAAGAAGATTATAATACCATTGCATATGGTACAGTGATTGCAACAAGTGCAGACATGGATGAAGATTTAATCTATGATTTATCCAAACTTCTTTACGAATCAACTGATCGTCTGGCAGGGATCCATGCACAAGGAAGCTTTTATAGTTTAGAAAATGCAACGACAGGGGTTACGATCCCTTACCATAAGGGGGCAGCTAAATATTTGGAAGAACAAGGGATTGAAGTGGAATCCGAATGAATTCTATAAAACTAACTATGTATGTAAAATATGGATTGAAAGAATAAATAAATGTATAATTCCTTCACTTCGAAATACTCAATAAAATTTGCGGAGGTGGACAAATGAAAAAAATCATATTAATTGTTGCCGTGTTAATGAGTATGTTCCACATGTATACAGCCTTTTTTGGAGTGTTTCCAGGAATGCAACAGTCGGCCATTCACTTATTCTTTGCATTGACACTTTTATACACAATGACCTGGGAAAATAATGTAGGAAAAAAATGGTGGTACCATTCCTACAAAATTGTACTCTTAGTATTAGCGATTTCTTCTGGTTTGTATATCGTTATTGTTGATATGTTTAGAACTGGAAGCATAACCTCTGTTAGCCCAATGGATATGTTTTTTGGATTGATTATGATTCTGATTGTATTAGATGCGACCAGGGTAAAAATGGGCTGGGCACTTCCTATTATTGCTGGTGTGGGTATTATTTATACAATGGTAGGTCCATATCTTGGAGGTATCTTTGCTCATCGTGGATTTTCCCTTGAACAGATGGTCCAACAGTTTTATTTATATACAGAAGGAATATATGGTACTCCATTAATGATTGCAGGAAGCTATGTCATTATATTCCTCATTTTAGGGGCATTTTTAGAAGTCTCTGGTGGAGGGAAATTTTATATTGATCTAGCAAATTCGATCTTCGGAAGATTTAGAGGTGGACCAGCTAAAATTGCAGTTATAGCCAGTGCTTTATTTGGAAGTATTAATGGAACAGCAGTGGCAAACGTTGTGAGTACGGGTAACCTAACAATCCCTCTGATGAAAAAAGTGGGTTATCCTTCACATAAAGCGGGTGCAATTGAATCAGTTGCATCCTCTGGTGGGCAAATTATGCCACCTGTAATGGGCGCCTCTGTGTTTATCATGGCACAGATGATTGGGCGACCTTACGTGGAAATAATGCTTGCTGCAGCTATCCCAGCCATATTGTATTTCTTAGCAGTTTACTTGAATGTAGATATAGAGTCAGTAAAAGAACAAGTCAAGAAAATACCTAGGAGTGAAACACCTAGATTAATGGGGGTTCTAAAAGACGGGTGGATACACTTTATTCCTATCCTAGTACTTCTCTACTTCTTGATGATTCAGCAATCTTCCCCAATGAGATCTGCATTTTGGAGTATTGTTGCTGTTTTTGTAGTTACTGTAATTAGAAAGAAAACAAGAATGAGTCTAAAGCAAATTATAAAAGGTTTAGAGGATGGGGCAAAGAGTTCCGTTGTTGTAGCTTTGGCTACAGCTACTGCAGGTATAATTATTGGAGTGTTTAATTTAACAGGACTTGGTTCCAATCTATCTAGAATCATTGTTCAACTTTCTGATGGAAGCTTACTTGTATTATTATTATTAACTATGGTTTCCTCTATAATTTTAGGAATGGGACTCCCTACAGTTGCAGCTTATTTAATCCTTGCAATAACTGTTGCCCCAGCGCTGATTATGATGGGACTTGAACCAATAGTAGCTCATTTATTTGTATTCTATTTTGGAATTCTTTCTGCATTTACCCCACCAGTAGCAATTGCGGCATACGCGGCTAGTGGTATTGCGAAAGCAGATCCAATTAAAATAGCTATAACGGCTTGTAAATATGGTTTAGCAGGATTTGTCATCCCTTATCTATTTGTATATTCAAATGGATTACTACTTATTGGAAGTGCATGGGATATTATATTTAGTGTTTTTGTTGCTATTTTTGCAATTTTTGGTCTAGTTGTATTTACTCAAGGTTTTTTTGTCAAAAAAGTTGCATGGCTTTTTAGAATCGTTGCTGGTTTGTCGACCGTACTAATGGCTTGGCCACTGGTTCTACTTAAATTAATTGGTTTAGGTCTTCTTGTGGCAGTTTTTCTCATCGAATGGATTTCGAATAAAAAGATGCAACAGGTAGCTTTTGAGAAAGAGAGTATTAGTGGTTAATCTCGAAGTTTTAGTTGAAACGGAACTTCGACAGTATGAGGTTGCTGTTTAAAATACTAAAGGAGGACTTTTATACTGTGAAATTAGAAAATTATAGCATTCATCACGTATCTGTTCCATTCAAACGCCCATTAACTACAGGAATTCACGAATTCTTAGGAATTGAAAATGTACTTGTAGAAATTGAAGCGGAGGGGATTAAAGGGATTGGTTATGCATTTTGCTTTAATCCGAATCAGGCGAAGGCAACTAAGGCAATGGTGGTTGATTTACTAGAGAGTATTAAAGGAAAAGACATATCTAATGTACAAAAGATTTGGAATGACATGTGGTGGAGAATTAATTTTATTGGACAAACTGGACCACCAGTAATGGCAATGTCAGCGATTGATACAGCTTTGTGGGATATTATTGGTAAAAAAGCGAATATGCCACTTTACAAGCTTTGGGGCGGATTCCGAGATGAAGTACCTGTATATGCCACTGGTGGTTGGATTTCCTATAGCATGGGTGAATTAATTGAAGAGGCGACGACCTATAAAGAGCAAGGTCACACGCATTATAAGATCAAAGTAGGACAACAAGATTGGCAAAAAGATGTGGTAAGAGTGAAGCAATTAAGAGAAAATGTTGGGCAAGATTTCGAGATTATGGTAGATGCAAATCAAGCATGGACGGTGAATCAATCGATACTATTTGCGAATGCAATCGAGGAATACAATATTTATTGGTTTGAAGAACCGAATAATATTCATGATATTAGAGGAACTGCTGAAATTAGGAAAAATATCAATATTCCATTAGCAACCGGTGAAACCGTTTATACGAGAGAAGGTTTTAAACCACTTATCACGAACAATGTTGCCGATGTTCTCATGCCAGATTTAATGCGTTGTGGAGGGCCAACCGAGTTTCTTAAAATTGCACAATTAGCAGATACGTATCACCTTCCAGTTTCATCACACACATTTACCGAGATGAGTTTGCACTTAATGGCAGCGGTACCGAATGGAACGATAGCAGAATATATTCCAAATTGGTGGGATGACTTGTTTGAAGGTGGACCAAAAGTCAAGGATGGAAAATTGAAATTGAATAATAATCCGGGACATGGTTATCGTTTCGCAGAAGAGGTAATTAAAGGTTTTAATGTTGTCAATTAACCATAGAAAAAGAATAGGCTAAAGGAAGTGAAAGTATGGAGAAACTAACAGGTGGCCAACTTATCGTTAAGTGGATGGAAGAATCAGATATTAAACATTTTTTTAATGTACCAGGAGAAAGTTTTTTGCATATTTTTGATGCGTTATATGATAGTAATGAGGTCCAGACTCTGTCTTTTCGACATGAGTCTGGGGCATCGTTTGCAGCAGAAGCTCACGCGAAGATAACTGGTAAGCCTATTGTATGTATGGCTACAAGAGGCCCAGGTGCGAGTAATTTATCCATTGGAATACAGACTGCGTACTATGATGGAACGCCAATGATAGCAATGATTGGGCAGGTACCTAGGGATAGATATAAAACTGGTTCTTTTCAAGAGGTTGCTCATGAGGATTTCTTTAAACCGATTTCTAAGGAAGTATTTTATGTATCTTCCGCGGCTCAATTACCAGCCATTTTAAAACAAGCGGAATGGATTGCTATGGAAGGAAAACCAGGTCCTGTAGTTATTTCATTACCTACGGATGTACTAGGAGAACAAACAGATGTAACTGAGTTTCCACATTTACCAAGTCATGTAAGTACAGTATCCTATGCAAATATAACAGAACAAATTGTAGAAAAAATATCACAGTCGAAATCACCTATCATCATTTCAAATATGGAAGCAGTTCGCGGGGAAAAAGCAGAAATATTAGGGAAAGTTGCTAAAAAATTAGGTGTTCCAGTGATTACTGGTTGGAGAAGATTTTCTTCTTTTTCAAATGAACATCCGAATTATATTGGATCGTTAGGATTAGGTGGTCCAAAAGTAACCAGTGATACAGTCGGAGAAGCTGATTTCATTCTTGGCTTTGGAAATATGCTAGAAGATATAAACGTTAACGGAGGAAATAGACTTCCTGAAGAAGCAGACATTTTTCAAATCTGTAGTTACCTTGAAGCGGGAACAACTCGTTTTGTAGGGAATAATCTTTTAAACTATATTCCGTCTAACGAGCTCGAATTTTTACGTTCACTCCTTCATTATTTAGAAGAAAATAATTCGATATTTGATAAGGAAGCAAGGATGAAACGAACAACCAACTTACGTAATAGTTATCTTTCCACGATGGAAAGTACAGTAAAAATGGACGCAAACAGGTCTCGTAAAGATGTTCATTTCAAAGAACTGAATAAATGGATTCCAGATGATGCAATTGTAGCAAGTGATGCAGGAAACTTTGCGCACTGGTTACTACGGTATATTCCTTTCGATAGAAATAGAGTTTATCTAGGACCAGTAAATGGAGCGATGGGATACGCTATTCCAGCTGGATTAGGTGCAGCTACCGCGGGTACGGATAAGCCCGTTTGGTGTATTGCTGGAGATGGCGGTGCTATGATGACGATTGGGGAACTTGAAACTATTGGTCGAACGCAGAGTGATGTAGTTGTTGTTGTGATTAATAATAGTGGGTATGGAACCATTCAAGCTCATCAGGATAAGCTATTCCCTGGAAGAGCAATTGGTACAGCTCTTGGTAATGTTGACTTTTATCAAATCGCAAAGTCGATGAACTGGAATGCATGGAAAGTTGAAAATGAGATAGAAATAGAGAATACGTTAAAAGAGGTTGTAAATTCATCTGGACCAAGATTTATCGAAATTAAGGTCGAACATGATCCACTTTCACTTTAATAAAAGGGGGAATTGCTTTGGGTAGTTTAATACCTGCTAAGGAACTGATTTCATTTGCAGAAAGATCATTGCAAAAAGTCGGTGTGAGTGCTGATGATGCAAGTACGATTGCCAATTGTTTAGTAGAAGCAGATGTACGTGGAGTACATTCGCATGGGATTAATTTACTTCCAAGATATGTGAGAGGAATATTAAAAGGAGACATTAATGCACAGCCGAACGTTTCGATTGAACATGATAGAAATGTTATTGTTCGGGTAAATGCAGATAATGGATTAGGGGGGATTGCAGCTGCTTATGCAGCGGATTTAGCTGTGGAACGCGCGAAAGAATTTGGTTTAGCTTATATTACGGTAACAAATAGTAATCATTTTGGTGCAGCAGCTCCATACTCTATGAAAATTGCAAAAAATAAAATGATCGGAACAACAATTACCAATACACCATCTATCCTTCCAGCATTTGGAGGAATGACACCCGTATTAGGAAATAATCCATTAGCAATTGCTGTGCCAACGAAGGAGGACCCTATCGTTCTTGATATGGCTCTAAGCCCTATTGCGAGAGGGAAACTTAGAGGGATGGCGGAAAAGGGAGAATCTATTCCTCCTGGTTGGGCATTAACAAAGGAAGGGCATCCAACGGAGGATGCAGCAGAGGCGTTCGACGGAATAACCTTACCAATTTCAGGACCAAAGGGTTATGGATTATCTCTTATCAATGAATTGTTATCTGGAGCACTTAGTGGTTCACTTGTTTCTCGGGAAATTTCTAGATCTCTCATTCTAGATAATAAAGGGGAAACATTAGATAGGTTTGGAGTAGGACATTTAATTACTGCCCTTGATATCTCTGCATTTATTGATTATGACGTTTTCCAGGAAAGAACAGAGAGGATCATTACTGAAATTAAAAACAGTACGCCTGCACTAAATACTGAAGAAATCTATCTTCCTGGAGAAATAGAAAATAAATTACAGAAGGATAGATTGGAAAATGGAATACCACTACCTGAAATGATTAAAAGGAAATTAGATGAAATCGCTAATGAAATAGGAATAAATATAATGCACTAAATCGATGGGGGATAGATGGATGAAGAAGGTAGTTATTTTAAATGCAATGTTACACTCTGCTGGGGAAGAGTTTCTAGCAGAAAGAAATATCCAGATTGAGAAAGTACCAATGGATAGTCCTATTCCAAATGCAAATGTTATAGAAAAGGTGAAAGATGCAGACGGATTAATCGTCCGCTTACCGGCAGGTGTAAACAGAGAATTAATCGAAGCTGCTCCACAGCTAAAGGTAATTGCTACGAGCGGTACGGGCTCTGATCATATTGATATCAATGCCTCAAATGAACACAACATACCAGTCGTGAATAATGCTGGTGTTGGAGCCTTACCTGTTGCGGAACATGCTGTGGGATTAATGCTTGCACTTGGGAAACGGATTGTAACGAGTGAACAACAACTCCGGAAAAAAGGGTGGGTCTCACGTGAACAATTTTTAAATGAAAAAATTGGTACAGAACTTTCAGGAAAAACGATTGGTATTATTGGTTTTGGTTTTATTGGCCAAACACTTGCAAAAATATTGAAAAACGGATTTGGAGTAGAATTATTAGTTTATGATCCTGTCATTTCGAATGAAATGATAGAAAGTGCTGGTGCAACGCAATGTGATTCCGTGAAGGAGTTAAGTGAAAAATCGGATTATGTTTCTATCCATGTGCCTCATAATAAACATACGCATCATCTTATTAATAGAGAGATTCTTGATAGTATGAAGCCTTCTGCATTTTTAATTAATTGTGCTAGAGGTGGGGTTATTGATCAAGATGAATTAGTGAAGGCCATTAAAGAGAAAAGAATTGCTGGTGCAGGGATCGATGTGTTTCCTGAAGAACCGCCACAATTGTCGGATGAAATCTTTTCACTTAATGAAGTCATTGTAACCCCACATATTGCTGGGATAACAGAAGAAACAAATCGCAAACTGTCCTTATCTGCGGCAAAACAAGTATTACAGGTTTTGGAAGGGGAAAAGCCAGAATCACTAGTAAATGTGGCAGTTTGGGAAAACAGAAGAGTAGCGATTGAAAGATAAGGGGAGTTGAATAATGGGTGAAATAAGGACAAAAAAAAATACTGCAAATCAACTTGTTGAAGCTTTAGTCGATCAAGACATTAGTCATGTATTTGGAATACCAGGGGTACATAACATCCCACTTTATGAAGCAGCTTCAACACGAGCGGAGCTCACACAGGTTATTTGCCGCCATGAACAAGGTGCTGTGTTTATGGCGGATGGTTTCGCAAGGTCATCTGGAAACCTTGCAGCAGCATTTGTCACGACTGGTCCGGGGCTTACAAATGCTTTAACTGGAATTGCACAAGCATATTCCGATTCCGTACCGATGGCAGTCGTTGCGACTGAAATTGCAACACCATTTATTGGACAAAAGAAAGGGTTTATCCATGAAATGGCTGACCAAATTGGAATGGTGAAAGATATCACAAAAGAATCTAAACAAATTATCGATCCCGATAATTCTTATGCAGATGCTTATACTACTTTACAGAAATCATTGGAGGCACCACAAAAGCCTGTATATCTCGAGTATCCAATTGATGTTCTAGAAAAAGAGTCTACAACGGATAAAAACTTTTTTCAATCGATTAAGTCGGAATTCCCTGTTTCAGTGGAATTAATCAAAGTAGCAGCAGAATTATTAAACAAATCGAAGCGTCCACTTATTTACGTAGGTGGAGGGATTCGTGAAAAAGAGGATACAGAAGCACTTATTACCCTTGCAGAAATAGTGGGAGCACCGATTGTTAGCACAGTAAAAGGGAAAGGCGTGGTGCCGAATGAACATCCCTTATATGCTGGGGTAAGTTGGGCAAGGGAAATGATGGATTCAGATATTATGCAAGCAGCCGACGCAGCACTTGCTATTGGTACACGACTTTCGGCAAGATTAAAACATGGGAATTATGGTAACTTTACATTGCCTGAGAATTTAATTCATATTGACCCAGATTCGAATATCCTAGAAAATAATTTCCAAACAAAGGTTGCTATTCAGGGAGTGGCCTCCAATACGTTAAATAAAATAATCGAACTTCTCATCCCCTTTCCTGAAAGAATAGAGCAAGGTAAGAAGATAGTAAGTGTATTTAAAGAAAAACTAGATGAAGAAATAACATCGAAAGCTCCGGACGTGAAGGTAGCATTTGATAGTATAGCTAAAGGATTTGGAGATGAGGTCATTTATTCCGTTGATAACGCTACTTTTGGTATCTGGATGGCTCGCTATTTTCCAATAAATAGAACAAGATCATTCTTATTTCCAATGGCGTTTGGAACATTAGGTTATGCATTACCAGCAGGAATTGGAGCAAAAATGGCAAATCCTGATCGTCCGGTCGTCGTTGTAGTAGGTGATGGCGGCTTTATGTTTACTTCATCCGAATTAACTGTTGCAGTTCAAAAAAATTTAGAAATCACAGTCATTTTAGTCAATGATAATTGTTATGGATCGGTGAATTATAATCAAAGAAAAAAATATGGTAAAACATTTGCAACGGAACTGACAAATCCAGACTTTAAAAAATACGCTGAATCATTTGGCTGCCTTTACCGTTACGTTGATCATCCAAATGAACTAGAAAATGCGATACAAAAAATCAAAGACCATCAAGGTGTAAAATTTATCGAATTAAATGGGACTTTCATTGATTGGTATTAAAGAACTTGAAGGGGGATTTATATGATTATAAAAGAATCAAATCTAATAAGTCATCTTGAGGTAATAAAGAAGGGGGAAGTGATTGAACTAGGTCACCCTTTCCAACCGGGGATTCCGCATCATCCCTTTCACCCGCCTTTCTTATATTCAATGGGACGTATGCATAATGATTTAAGTTTTGAAGGCGGTGTATCCTCAGCGAATGATTTTATTGCAACTGGGACGCATACGGGAACACATATGGATGCACTTGGCCATATTTCATGTGATGGTCTTCTACATGAGAATATTAGTGTGGATGAAACTCAGGATAAAAATAAGGGCTTAAGTGAACTTAGCATCGATAAAGCTCCACCAGTGATTAAGAGAGCAATTGTATTGGATATCCCGCTTATAAAGAAAAGAGATGTTCTTGATCACGCCTATGGAATTACAAAAGAAGATTTAATTGAAGCTACAAGACGACAATATGTTACAATAAAAGACGGGGACGCTGTATTTATAAGAACGGGGTGGGCTAAATACTATAATGATCCTAAATTATATATTTCTCATGAAAAAGGTGTACCAGGAGTAACATTAGAAGGGGCAAAATGGTTAGTAGCACAAGGAGCTGTATTGACCGGTAGTGACACGGTTGCTTATGAGAAAACACCTTCACCAAAGATGGCAGTACATCGCTATTTACTGGTAGAAAGAGGAATCCATATCATAGAAGCATTGAATTTGGAGGAACTTTCTAAGAATAGTATATATGAATTTTTATTTATAGCATTACCACTGAAAATTAAAGGTGGTACTGGGTCGCCGATTAGTCCAATAGCTGTTATATGATTATATTTGTAGATTAAAACTAATATGTTGGTAAATGTATTGGTGGGTCTAAGTATCCATCGATATACATTTATCTAATAGGGTGATAGAAAAATGAAGGAAAAGAAAAATAATTATTCCATGCAGACAATTCATCGAAGTATTCTTGTATTAAAATGCTTTTCAATAGAAAGAAAAAAACTAACTTTAACTGATTTCCATCAAATGACAGGTATATCAAAATCAAGCTTACAAAGAATTTTAGCTACACTTGTATATGAGGGATTTTTACAAAGAAACGAGCAAAGCAAAGTCTACGAACTTGGAATAGAATTGTATTTTTTGGGTCACTTAGTTGAAAAGGATTCTAGTATATTAGCGGTTTCTTATCCAATAATGGAAAAAATTCAGAAGATAACAGGAGAAAGTGTAACTTTAAATATTCTTCATAATAATAGGAGAAAATGCATTGGCTATGTCGAAAGTTCCTATCAATTAACACATTTAACTTATGTAGGGCATGAATCTCCATTACATGCAGGTGCTTCTGCAAAAGCGCTATTAGCACACTTAGAACCTAATACATTAGAAACTGTCTTAAATTCGCTTGATCTAGAGTCTTATACTGATACTACAATTGTGTCAAAAACTGATCTCATAGAAGAGTTGGAGAAAATAAAACTTAAAGGATTTTCAGAAAGTGTTGGTGAAAGGGTTAAAGGCGCTTATTCCATTAGCGCTCCTGTCTTTAATCGGTTTTCAGAAGTAATTGCAAGTTTGTCTACTGTCATTCCTACTGCCAGAATGGAAGAATATGATAGGGAGGAGCTCATACATTTAATTGTAAGAGGGGCAAGAGAAATTTCGGATAGTTTATCTAATGATATAAAAGAGACAACTATAAAATAATGCTTAAAGATTATTTATAATAGAATTATTATGCTCTAGAAAGCTCTAGAAAGGTATAATAATTCTATCAGAATGAACTTCACTATAAATTACAAATGAAAGCATTTCTCAAGGGGTAAACTATTTTGAAATTCCCATCATTTCATTTAAAAATGTTTTGTTCTAATTTTAAAAAGGATCTTCTTCATCTGAAATTGGACTGATTTTTCTAATTCCAGCAGTCTCTTGCGCACTTTCTTCATCTAATGCAGGCACAAAAAGCATTGTTTTCTCTTATTTGTTTTCAATCACCAATGCCATGAAATCGTATGTGGGGGGCGGAAAGAAATTCAGTGAGATAAAAGACATTGGCAGGGTCCGTAATCATAGCGGTATCTATTTTTTTGTTTTTTAAATACGTTTGCAGTTTTTGTATTCGCTTCATATATTCATTATTCTTAGATTTTCCTCCTCTTTTTAATCCTATTTCAAGTTTAGCTTAAAATTTTCATTGGGCGCAAAATATATACATTCTAAAATAACTCTTCCATTATCTGCAAGAATTAAGGTGTTAAAAATAAATACATATTTCTAATAGGGAGTATCTCAAATGAGGGCATTCGCTAGTTGGGGATTAAGTCTATCCATTGCTACTTATGGTTTATTACACTTTATCACCTATTTTTATACACATTCATATTTACTTTCCATATTATCTATTTCTGGGATTGGAATTATGGCATTTAGCATCATTATTTTATCTGTAAAAAAATTAAAAATGCCATTAAGTCTTCTTATCGTTGGATTTGCAGTATTATATTATTCTGGAACGCCTATTATGGAGGGAATTCACAAAGGCTTTTTAGAAATGCGAAATATGGTAGGTTTATTGATTGTTGTACCATTAATCAGTTGGGTATTAAGAGAAGAACCTTATATAGAAGCAATTGTTGGTTATGGAAACAAACTGCTAATTACGAGTCGCAAATTTTACTTTGGAATCATTTCATTTACACAGGTGGTTGCGTACTTCCTTTTATTTGGCTCGATTCAAATTGTTTATCATTTTGTCGATGAAGTTTTAAAGAAAAAAAAGGGAGAGGCATGGGAAAATTTTAAGGGAACTGCATTGCTTCGGGGATTTGCCCTTTCCACGATGTGGGTAATTAGTATTCCAAGTTTCGTATTTGTTGTGGAAGTCATGGATGCTTCCCTTATCATTTCTATTTTACAAGGTTTTGGGATGTCAATCATAGGTATATTTATCGCACTGATTTTTTCTCATTTTGAGGAAAAGAAATATGGCGTGGATTTGACTGCAGGCTTGGAATCGGAATTTGCTGAAGTCATGCGTTCGAATAAGTATAACGATAAATATATGAAACAAGATTTCATTGAATTTGTTATCCTATTCTTCACGTTATTTGGCTCGATCTTTATTATCCAAGCCTTCGTAGATATTGAACTTTTAGTACTTATTCCTCTTGCTGTTATATCTTGGATTTTCATCTATTATATGTATAAAAAGAGAGTCTATAAATTATGGAAGCAAGTAAAAGAACATGTGAAGGATGATATTATTTATGAATCCTACCAGCTATGTGTCATGTTGGGTGCAGGGATGATGATTTTTTCTTTAATTCAAACAGATTTTGCTTCGATGGTTGTAGATGGAATTTATGGCCTACAAGCGACTATTCCATTTATAAATCTATTATATTTCTTGCCATTTATTGTGATTGTTTTAGGTTTCTTTGGATTAGGTCCACTTACTGTTATGGCGTTAGTCGGAGGGATACTTGGAAGCTTAAACCTTCCATATCCACCAGAGATTATTGTGTTAACAGTTACTTCTGGAAGTGCAATTTCCATTCTTTTATCCCCATTAATTATGTCAGTTATTACATTAAGTGGTGCGAATGGCCTGAATGGATTTAAAAATGGCATTGGATTTAATTGGAAATATGCGATTGCATTGTATGTAGTTGTACAGGTGTATGTACAATTGATGATTGCATAGGGGAATTGTTATTAATAGGCTGTTTACTAAAAAATATTGATCTTAAATTTCCATCTACTTTCAATTTCTAAAGTATTTATGGAGGGGTTAAGGGATAAATTTGGGGAATCAGTCTCATTGAATATTGTTCATCAAAATCAAAGAAAGTGTATAGGATATGTTTCTGGTGAACATGAATTGAGTATTTAAAGAAATATAAATTATTGCAATAATTTACCTGGACATAATCAAATTGAGCAAGTAGATAATTCTATATCGTCATTTATATTAGAAATTGAAAACATTTTAAAGAAATTAAAGATTTCATCAGCACATTTTATTGGAAATTCTATTAGTGGCTGGTATCGTTGGTTTGAACAATTGTATAACCATAAACATGAAGGAATTGGTTTATCCTATCCAATCCCTTTGAAAGACACGTTTCAATTGTATGAAATATGGTGCTATATGATGGTTGTTAAAGTGTTAAGAGAATTGGGTTATGTGAAGAAAACAAATGGTATATTTAAAATGCAAAGAAATAGTATCCTTCTAGATTTAGCTGAGAATAAGGAAAGTAGTATTTATTTAAAGAATAAGAGCACGCTCTATTTTCAGCGGATCTATCAAAAAAATACAAACAAATACTATACATACACACAACGAATGATTCCTGATATTGTGATAGAAGGGGAAGAGGGAATTATAATCTTTGATCCTAAGTATCTGTAGCCGATAATCTTGGTACGGTTTTAGGAGAAATGCATAAATATAGAGATGGGATTATTCATCGCGAGCGACGAGAACGA
This sequence comes from Oceanobacillus arenosus, assembly GCF_003369575.1. Taxonomy (GTDB): domain Bacteria; phylum Bacillota; class Bacilli; order Bacillales; family Amphibacillaceae; genus Oceanobacillus; species Oceanobacillus arenosus. Next base: position 81,798 of record NZ_PIOC01000019.1, read on the forward strand.
GCGTTACAACAAGTATTCATTTTAACACCGACTAAGGATGAACAGGCGGAATTGATGAGATACTTTGATGAGGATTTCTATAAGAAGTATCGAATGGGTGCGGTTCAGTTGGTGCCAGGTGAATACTTGGATGGGTTAAAGGAGAAGGTTAGAGAGTGTATCGAACTTCTTAATAATAAATGATGGTTAATGTAATAAATATTATTCTTAAGCATAAAAAAGTTAGTCCCACTACGCTAAACTATTAGCATAGTGGGATAAGCGCCAAGTTCAGCCATCAAACTCAAACAAAATATATAAACCTTTGCCCCACCAAATATAATCATGCTATATTATAGTCAGAACATTCACCCCTAAGAATATCTCTTCCAAAACCTCCAAGGACGTGATGAAATGGCAGCAATAAAGCTACTAATTAAAGAAGATTCCGCAAAATCTACCTACACTGGACATGACCAATTAAGCAAAGAAATCATTAACACATTCTTTAAAGAATTTCTTGAAGCATTTTTTCCGAATGTTCATGACAACATCGATTTTCACGCAATTAAGCCACTGTCTGAAGAAGTGTATACGAATGTGCTGAAAGGCAAGACGCGTCGACTCGATATTGTCATAGAAACAACACTGAAGAATACAGAAGTTGTAGTAATTGTTCATGTGGAGCCACAAAGTTATAAACAGGATGACTTTCATGAGCGCATGTATCATTATTTTAGTATGTTGTATAATAAATATCAAAAACCGATTGTACCGATTGCTGTTTTTACTTATAAAGAAAATTGGGAAAAGAGTCAATACACAATGGAATTGCCCTTTTTCCATGTTCTCACATTTAACTACATGACACTTCATCTGCGTAAAAAGAATTGGCGTGAATATATTCAATCAGATAATCCTGCAGCTGCGGCCTTAATGAGTCAAATGGGTTACACGGAAGAGGATAAGGTGCAGGTTAAGAAGGAATTTCTGCGTATGATTACCAGAATGCAACTGGACCCGGCAAAACAGCGCATTATATATGGCTATTTCGAAACTTACTTAAAACTAACAAAAGAAGAGGAGGAACAGTTAATGGCAGAAGTTGAAAAATTACCAGAGGCAGAGAAGATTATGGAAATCCCGATTTCTTATGAAGAGAAGGGGAAAGAGATTGGGAGAAAAGAAGGAGAAGAAATTGGTGTTAAGAAAGTGGTAATGGAAATGTTAAAAAAAGGTTTGAGTATGGACCTAATAGCAGAGGTTACACATATGGATGTCCAGGAAATCAAAGAATTAAAAACTCAATTATAGTTAATTATCAGAGGGTGCACTGTACTTTGTTGGTATAACATAATCAAAATTTCTCGAATAGCTCTTTGTTGCATGCCACTGGCCAATCAAATCAATATCCAGGTTAATTTCATTGAAATCAGTTTAAGGCAAACAGCTTTTGAAAAAGGACGGTATTGCCTTCATGACCGTGGACGAAGAGGCAGCGTTTGTGTGAGAAGTCATAATAAATATTTCTGAAAGTGTAAAAAAATCTAGAACATATATGGAAAAAGGCAAAAAAATGGCTGAACTCTTTACAAAGTTTCAGCCATTGCTTATTCCTCTTCTATTTTATGTCTTAAATAATCATAATTATCTGTTGGTACTCTTTTTACAACATTACCTTCGTCATCCTTAGTAATATTATATTGACGGTATGACTCCACTCTATATCCATCTAATATTTTGGTTCCCTCTTTTTCATATTCTAAGGATGAATAACTTTCGAATGGATTGCCTTCTTCCACTTCAGCACTTACTTCCTCTGACTCTTCATTCGTTTCATTTGTAAAGCTTGATCTAAATCCAAGATAGCTGTTTTCAGGCGATTCTAAATATGCCGTAAATCCCAATACGACAATAATTCCAATGAAACAAAGTATCTTCTTCATCGTCATCCTTCCTCTTTTACCGTAAAGTAGTAACTTTTGTATGTGCAGATCGCGGTAGACGCAATTTCATATAGCCGACAAATGACAGAACCAGCATTCCTATTAAAAAGGCAATAAAATATGGAGAAATCACCTCACGAATAAGCCCGGTTACAAATGAACCGAAAATCATTCCCAATGAATAGACAGCCGACATCACCCCGAATGCACGTCCATGTCCTTCCCTTGCTATAGCATCTGTTACTGCTGTGGCCATGGCGGGCATTATCACCCCAAAAAAGAACCCCATTAAAAATAACAAAACCGACAAGGCTGCTGTCGACTCATTTATGAGTGCAAACAGAGTCATACACATTCTTAGAAAACTTGGTTGTCACCAAGCCTTTGGGTGACAGCCTTAGTTGCACTTATGTAGTAAGAAATATTTTATACTTTCTTAACTACCAAATAAACCGAAAATCAGCCTCTTCACAGGAGAAAAGTGATTAATAAAAAACAGAGATAAGGAAAAAAATGTTCCAATAGCCATAAAACTGAACATTTTCCCTGTTGTGACGGTAGATAGACCCTTTTCCACCGACAAATAAGGAATTTCATAAATGATCACACCATGAATGTACATCACCGCAAAGCCTGTCAGAAAAACAACATGCAATCCCGGATTTGCCAAAACCTGAATAAGGCCCAATGACTGATTTCTTCTATTCACAGTGACTGCTTGCCTATCTTTTAGAAAAAACATCGTATAAACAGACGTTATAATCAGTGCTGCCCCAATAACAAAATAAGAATTGGCGTATCCAACCATAACACCAAGCTTCCCACCAATCAGTTGGGCAATAATGCTTGCGATTGTACCAAGAATCCCAATCACAGCCATGTTTTTACCTTGCTGCTGGCTATTCGCTGCATATCCTGAAAGTAGTGCCATTGCTGCTGGAATCAAAAAGGCTAATGAAAATCCATTTAATACCGGCAGTAGTAATAATTCTGCAGTGTTAGCCACTAAGCCATGGAAAATAAACAAACTACCCGATACAAGCAATGGAAGCGTAATAAATAATCGCTTCCCAAACCTGTCAACAAGTGGACCTGCAATTAAATTACCTATTAGATTAGCGAGTTGAGCGGCACTAAACATAATTCCAATTAATATACTGGACGCCCCAATCATTGCAGCATAAGGAGTGAAAATCGGTGCTTGAATACTCATGATCAGGCTGATTAATAACATAATGATAAAAATGTGTAATTTGTCTGCCGTTGCTTCTCTCAATTTTTCCACCTCGAAAACATTGTATGCTCTAAATGAAAAAATAGACGAGCATTTTAGGAAAGAACATTACACTTTTTATAAAATGTCTGCATTCCATGTTAATAGTCTACCGGTAAACACTATAATACAAAGAAATAACAAAGCCTTATAAACAAAAAAAGTAAGGACACATGCTTCATGACCTTACTTTTTTGCTTTTTTACTTTTCATTTTTTTAGATTCTTTTACATAATTAATATAGTTTCCTGTTCCTTCGATTGCTGACACAGCAACAATCGCCCATTCCAGCGGGGAAACCTCGTTTAATGATTCTTTACCATAAAACATTGTAAATACGGTGATCATTCCGTAGAGGAAGGCTTTAGCGAAGTATTCCCAAATCGGGGAATAATTATCTATATTCACTCTATCGTATATCTTATTCACAAGTGAAGCTACTCCAAGAAGTATAACCAAGATTATTATAAGTTCCATCGTCACAAAACCTCCAGAACAATTCTACCATAATGCATAGTAGTTCTAACAAATTCTAGGACCAATATTGGGTAACTATTGTACGCTTGCCACTTTATTTTTGTTGACGAAAGAGAGAAATACTTTTTACAAGGATCTTCAGAGGGAGTTCTTGCACAGTTCTAGCAGATTGTTGGGGAAGAGCGGATCCATTAGAAAGGGTGTCACGATTCTTTCTGACACCGGTTCCATTTCATATCTGGATTTCGCTCATTGTAACAAGTTTTGCCTTCACCACATACACTTGATTTAGGATGAGTGCTCCAATCCACTGGATAAACGTTCTTGCAATAACCTGCCCTAAAGTCGCTACCGGAACAGCTTCCCAAGGGATAAATCCTGCACCTAGTGGTCTTAAACCAACAACCCCATATAAAATACACATCATACGATTGTTAATTTTAATCTAGTAAAATTGTCTGTATCTGTCGTTTCAAATGATAAAGGAAAGTGCAGAAGCTGTGCTTTTTAAGAAAAAATACACTGTTTTAAATGGAGTTATGACTAAATTAATCCGATCAGCAAACATCCCATTTGTCTTTTTTGTTGAGGGATAATTTAGAAAATTACGTAAAAGGTGTTTACAAACAGTTGAAATACGGATATAATTGCCAAGTAAATTAAAAAATTCTTAAGGAGGTCGAATGAAATGATGGTATCCGCTAGATTGAATTCACAAGCAGCTACAACTTCAGAAAAATTGAAAATCATGCATTCGACCAGATCGGAATGGATCGCTTAAGTTTTTTTATGTAATTAAGCATACCCATACTGCAGGGAGAAGCGTGTCCCTGTGGTATTTTTGTGCCTTTTTTTTACCGCAGGGGAGGAGTCTCTCTGCGGTTTTTTCTGTTCTTGGGTATTTTAAGGAGGTGTTATGGAATGACGATAAACTTCATCTTTTTCACGATAACTATTTCCAAACGTGTGATATCTCTTAAGGAAGCAATTCATAATGAAAATGTTGAAAAAATCTATGAAAAACATCGAGAAATAGCAGCTAATCATATTCGTCCCTATTAACTTTATTACTTTAAAAAAACATGAAAGGTGGGAATGAAAATGATTTATATGTTACAAGGACGTCATGCAGTTCTATGGGTGGAGAAAGATACAACCTAACCGGCAGCTGAATAATATAGAGTGACAAGAAAGTTAATTTAATAGCCTCTGACTGGGTGTTACTTCAGGAGTCATTTTGCACGAGAAACTTTAAAAACCGAGTTACCTTTACATGAGTAAAGTAGCTTGGTTTTTTAATTATTTATAAAATAATTTGATGCCATATTATCGGCCAATTCAATGTTATTGGAGTGTTTTTAAAATCCCCAAAACAGACTCCTTTACTCTAGGAGAGGTGGCATACAAGCCTTGTAATTTTCATTGATTGCGGTAGGGATTATTTTTGGGGATACATGTAAAAACAAACAACAAATGAAGCACGCATGAAATCTACATGGTAACCGAGCAAATTAAATATAATATCCTATCCCGTTTGCTAGTATGTTTCTTTTACAATGATGTTTCCTTATCAGCTTCTAATGCCGCCGTTTTCTTGCCCCAAATTAGATACAACAACAAAATAATAATCATAAAAGCTGCAGAATAACTAAATGTCCTGCCGTATCCAACAATATTAGCTAAGAATCCAAGGCCTACTGATCCAACTGCAAGTCCAAAATCTATAAAAATAAGTAGCATAGAATTGGCTGTTGCTTTTTTCTCGGGTGGGACAAGCGTTATTGCCCAAGCTTGGATAATTGGATGGATTATGGCAAATGCGATTCCAAATAATACCCCTGAAATCCAAACCATCCACATAGTATTAGAGTAGCCTAATAAAACCAAACCGATAGTCCCTGAAATAGCTCCTGGAATAATAAGGATTCTATGGCCGAATTTATCGAAAATTTTACCGGAGAAAGATCGAACTGCCACCATTGCAATCCCTTGTGCGATAAAAAACTGCGAAATACTTCCGCCAACATTAATCTCTTTTCCAAACGCTCCGATGAAGTTGACAGTCCCTGCAATAGCCATATAATTAAATGCTACGAGAATACAGGGGAGAAGGACACGCTTATCGAACATGTATTTATAGAAAGGTTCATCGTTGTTCGTCTGTGGACTTTCCTTTTCTTTTTCAACTTTCGTATTCTTTGTGAAAAAACTGCACAATAAGGAAAAAGACATAAGCCCCAGTGTTAACACCATCATGGACTGAAATGAGAATTTTGCAAGATAAGAAATCGCGATTAGTGGCCCAAGTGTCGTTCCAACGCTTGTAGACATTGCGAAAAAAACAATGCCCTCACCTAATCGAGATTTAGGAACAATATTACTTGATAGTGTAAACACTAACATCGTAAGCATACTAAAACCAATCCCTTGCAGCGCTCGAATGAATATTAAAAATCCGATTGACTGGTTTACAAACGTAAGCGCGATTGTGCCCAGAAAATAAACGAGGGAAATGATGAGGAGCAATTTCATGTTAACTTTTTGGATAATGACACTTGCAAAGAAACGCGTAATTAGTGATGCCAACATCAAGGTCGTGGTCATGATGCCCGCAATTGCAGGATTGTCACTGATGGTTGATACAAAAAGTGGGAAACCTGCTGTAATCATATAAAATGAAGCGAACATTACTAAAGACAATAATATAATAATTACATATTGGTTTGTCCATAATTTAACTTTTATTCTTCCCAAGATATGTTACCGCCTTTCAGAGATATTTCTAAATATAATGATGATACATGTTAAAGATGCTTTATTATTTACGGCAAGTTTATTCTTTCCTTTTTTCTAAAAAATATTTAGCGTTGTTTCTTAATTGTTCAAGGATTGTTACTGATACAGCAACGAGTAACAATCAGCATTCCATGTGTTGATTAACAGAAGGTGTCCTTGTGTGCATTAAAGAGCGGTACTCACCAACTTATTGGCGATCTGGAAATGTTTAAAGAAGATGATCACAGGGAAAATCAATAAAGAGCACAGGGCGTGGTTAATGCAATCGCGCAAAGTGTTTTAATAGCGATTCGGACCCTTTTGTTTGCAAATAGGAAAGTCTATACTTTCCTCTCTGCCTTAGTTTTCCATTCTTTAAGATTTAAGAATTATACAAGATAGGAGATGATTTTTGATGGGAAGCTCACATCTGACGGACCCACGTAAGAAGTTTCACACGGACAAGTTCCCGGATCAAGAACAGAATACTCCAGCTTTACAGAATGAAATGAGACCTAAACCTGACAGCGGAGAAGAATCGTATAAGGGATACAATCGCCTGGAAGGACGCAATGCCTTGATTACCGGTGGCGATTCCGGAATTGGCCGTGCCGCCGCTATTGCTTATGCGCGCGAAGGTGCCAATGTCGCCATCCAATACTTCCCTGGAGAAGAAGAAGATGCCAACGAAGTCAAAGAATTAATTGAAAAAGCAGGCAGAAAAGCATTGCTGCTGCCGTATGACTTGCGGGAAGACGGTGCAGCGACGGAGATTGTTACAAAAACAGTGGAAGCTTTTGGCGGATTGGACACGCTTGTTTTGAATGCCGCGCAACAAATCGCAAATCCATCTTTAAGTGATTTAACGATGAAGCAAGTGCATGACACCTTTAAAGTAAACATCATCAGCATGTTTGAGACTGTAAAAGCGGCTGAAGAACATCTGGAACCAGGAAGCGCGATTATCACCACGACGTCGGTTCAGTCTTTCGATCCGTCCATACCTTTAATAGATTATGCCGCTACAAAGGGTGCAATCAGCAACTTCACGGTTACCCTGTCTTCGTACTTTGCTTCGAAGGGTGTGCGTGTCAACGGTGTCGCACCAGGACCAATTTGGACGCCGTTGCAGTTGGATAACGGAAAATTGGAAGGACAAATCCCTGAGTTTGGCCAAAACGCTCCTCTCGGCCGTGCAGGACAGCCGGTAGAGCTTGCGCCGGTGTATGTTCTTCTGGCTTCCGATGAAGGAAGTTATATCACCGGTCAGATCTATGGGGTGACAGGCGGAAAGCCGATAGACTTGTAATCTTAAAGGTGTGACAAACAAAAACAAATCCACCGAATTCAGTGATGTTCCACTGAATGCCACTCTTTTAGGGAATGGGCGAGATAGTTTGATTAACAGATTAAAAACGTTCCTTTCTTGAATTGCAGGCGTACTTGTTGGGATTGTGATTGTATGCATTATTCGAAATCGGGAAATATATTGGGATACAATGGGCGCTTTGCTTACTGTAACTTTCTTAATATTGCTTTTTAGATTGGGTCTTAATTTATATCAAAAAGAATAATCCTTATTGAACTAAATGGTGCAAAAGCAAAACCGACCTCCACCCCTTGGACAGGCATGGCGAAGGAATGAGGGGGCATTAGAGCCGTTGAGTCGTGGGAGGAAAAGCCTCCAGGGGGCGGTGTGGAGAATGCGTGCAGTATATTTTTAGAATGTTTGGTTTTTTTAACTCCTCTATTCCCGTATGCCTTCACGTAGTCTTAATTATCATGACTCAATCCATTCATTGCTTTATCTAAATTAAGCTCACTAGGTATACCGAAAGAATTACTAACCGCTATAAATGCAGAATTAAATGTCATCGAAAAAGATGAATCATTTGTGACGATGTAACTTAAATAGGCAGAGGAGAAGTTCACTTTTAAAAAGAGGGTTTCTTTTTTGTTCGTTTCTGTCTAGTGTCGTGCCCGATGATTCAATTAAATAGTGCATTACTTAAATTAGGGAATTCACTCTTGTTCAATTAACTTGGAAGGATAGTTGAATAAAGAAAATTAGTGGTGATTAAGATTAAAAAAATAAATATTGCCTGAATTATTTATACCTTCACTTGGAAGTATGAATAATTCAGGAGCAATGATTGATTTTTGGATTGATAATGATTTTAGTTTTTCATCGAAGTATATGGCCGAGCAGTTAATCTTAGTTGAAAATTATATCTCTAAGAGTAAAAATATTAAATGAACTCATTATACTAACGGGTAGCGTTAAATATAATCAATACAATTCCAGACTGGATTAAGATGGATCCAGTCTTTTTGACTATATAAAATATAGGAAGGGAAAAGATGAAATTGAATTGACGATAATTCTTAATATTTGCCCTTATTTGATGTCAATAAGTGTTTAGTCTTGTCGGAATTTAGGAAATATTGCATGATGCAATGGTTAATATATGTTAATATTAAGTAGTAAAACTATTTGGAGGCGATAGTATGAAAGGTTGGCTATTTTCAGGTACAAATAAACCACTAGAATTGATTGAAAAAGAAGATCCAAAAGCTATTCCCGGTCACGTTGTGATAGATGTGAAAGCTGCTGGCCTATGCCATTCGGACGTTGCAGCATTACAAGATCCGGGTTGGATGCCACTTTTCCCAAATGGTCCTGTTATTATGGGACATGAGTTTGCAGGGGTTGTTATTGAAGTGGGTGAAGGTGTAGAAGATATTAAAGTTGGAGATCGCGTTGGGGTTAACCCAATGGATAGAGCAACAAAAGTAACTGCTGGGTACAACTATGACGGAGGGTATGCAGAAAAAGTGCATGTTCCTGAACATCAATGCGTAATCATTCCTGAAGGCGTTTCCTTTGTAGAAGGGGCAGCCTCAACAGATGCAGGAATCACTGCTTATCGTGCTATTTTCAGTATTGGACAAGCAAAAGAAGGTACAAAACTAGGAATTATCGGTATTGGAGGACTTGGTCAATTTGCTTTGCAAATGGCGTTGATTAAAGGTTGCGAAGTGTACGCTACAGACGTTTCTCCAGAAGCTCGAAAACTTGCTGAAGAACTAGGGGCTAAAAAAGTTTACGACACTATTCTAGATATGAAAGAAGCAGAATGTGACGTCATTGTTGACTTCGCTGGTTTTGGACAAACAACTAGTGATGCATTGGAAGCTGTAAGACTACAAGGAACAGTTGTGATTGTTGGTATGGGTAAATTAGAATCTAATATCAATACTTATTCAATGATTACAAAAGAAATTAAGCTTTTAGGAAGTAATGGTGGGACAGTAGAAGACTTAAAAGGTGTATATGATTGCTTCGCTACCGGAAAAATGAATCCAAATCTTATCACAATCCCATTTGAAGAAGTCGACAAAGGCATAGAAAAACTCAAAAATCACGAAGTAAAAGGCCGCTTAGTAGCAGTATTTGAATAAATGTAAGTTTTCTTTGTAATAAAGGTAGAGGTGGAGACAAAACTCTCCATTGAAATGAAAAAGCCTGTAAAATAAAATTATGACATCTTGTTAGTTAGCGTACAAATAAAAGAATCTTAATGGCAAAAAAAGGGGGAAGTAAGTTTGAGTTCATCCAAATTCGCCGCTCCCTTTATATGAAGCTAGTTCTGTTCCAGCTTTTTTTATTATTAAATACATTTGTGATATTTTTCACTTAAACTAAATGGTGCAATAGTTAAACAAGTAAGATCATCAAATGATGGTCTTTTTCTTTTTGCTAATTTCAGAAATTTACAATTAAAGTGTTACGCATTATGTTATTATCTGTTTATGGATACTGAACTATTGGGTTAGTTGAAGAAGGACATTGATATTATTTATAGAATAAAAATATAAATAACTGTGATTAGGGAAGGGATGAGATTAATAAGACAGAAAATCAATTTATTTTTAGATAATAAAACTGAGAAAAGCATAATCAACAGACTACGGAGTGAGGGGGCTGTCTTCGCTGAAGAAGAAACACTTTTACTTATCTCTGAGGCTAGAAGCATAGAGGAATTAATGAATATGGTAGAAAAACGAGTAAGTGGTTTTCCGCTTGAATACGTGCTTGGGTTTACAAATTTTTGTGGTCTACGAATAGAAGTCGAACGGGGAGTTTTCATACCTCGTCCACGTACGGAGTTTCTGGTTCAGCAAGCAAAAGTCTTAACCCGCCCATATGATATTGTTTTGGATTTATGTTGCGGGTCTGGTGCTGTTGGTGCTGCAATAGCAACCGACATTAAAAAGATTTTATTACACTCCGTTGATATTGATCCCGTTGCTGTACGATGTGCTTCGCGTAACATAACTAAGATTGGTGGTCACGTTTATCAAGGTGACTTATATGATGTATTACCCCATTCATTGAGATGTCAAGTGAACATAATAGTGGCTAACGCACCTTACGTTCCTACTGACTCAGTAAAACTCCTTCCACGAGAAGCACGATTATATGAACCAAAAGTGGCACTTGACGGAGGAAAGGATGGGTTAGATTTCCATCGTATGATGGCGGAAAAGGCCCCCCACTGGCTTGTTTCTGGGGGACATCTATTGATAGAGACGAGCGAAATGCAGGGTACAAAAACTTTTGAAATCTTTATTAATTCTGGACTAATTACCCAAATAGTTAGAGATGAAGAATTGGATGCAACAGTTGTTATTGGAACAAAATCTGGCTAAGACTAACTACAAAATAAATATATTATTCAGCTAACGGGGCAGTATACTTTAATAAGCTTTAAGAAGGATTTATTCCATTAACCCTAGAATAGTAATAATCAGTTGAATCAAAAGGATAAGTAATGTAAATGAATGCGGAGGATAAAAACTAAGAAATTCCCCAGTTATTTGTTTTTAATATCTTGAATCTTTGTAAAAAGGGCGTGTGAGTATTGACTGATCAATATTTAAGTGCTGATTGCGAAAATTGTTTTGGTTTATGTTGTGTAGCTTTATCATTTGCTGCCTCTTCAGATTTTGCTTTTGATAAAGGAGAAGGGATTCCTTGTAGAAATTTACAGACAGATTATCGTTGTGGAATTCATAAAAACCTAAGAATAAATGGCTTTCGAGGATGTACGGTATATGATTGTTTTGGGGCAGGTCAAAAGGTTTCCAAAGTGACATACAATGGAAATGATTGGCGAAAAAGTCCAGAAACAGCGAAGGAAATGTTTTCTGTATATCCAATTATGCAACAGCTTCACGAAATGCTTTATTACTTAAATGAGGCTCTTAGTTTAGAAGATGCCAGATCTATCTATAAGGATTTAGTGCAGGCATTTCAAGAAACCGAACATCTCACTTATTTAAGCCCAGATTCTATCTTAGCCCTCGATGTACCAAGCCATCGAGACAAGGTTAATGGTTTACTTAAAAAAACCAGTGAACTAGTCCTAACAAAAGTAAAGAGTAAGAAAAATCATAGAAATATGGGAAAGAGAAAAATAAATAGGGGTCGAGACCTAATCGGTGCGAATTTAAGAGGTGCAAACCTTAGAGGAGTCAATTTGAGAGGAGCTCTACTTATTGCCTCTGACCTTCGAGATTCAGACTTAAGAGAAACAGACCTTATTGGTGCTGACTTGAGAGACGCTGATTTAAGAGGTGCTAATCTAAAAGGTAGTATCTTTCTTACTCAGGTACAAGTAAACTCGGCTAATGGCGATATTCATACTAAATTGCCGCCATCACTAAGCATACCTAGACATTGGCTGGTTTAACATTTTATAAAAGTAAAACTTAATTCTTTTCGATAAGACCCCATTTTGATCAATCTTTTTTCAAAATGGAGTCTTTATATTTATTGTAGATCCAGGTATGGGAGATGTTTATAATCAAATTTTATTCCAAAGCTGCAGTTGCGGGGATTGCCTCATTTACAAACCAACTATTCAAAAGATTACTGGAATAGTACGCCCAGAACGAATCATGACAGCTAGTGGACAATTTTTTCTACGCTTTAATTTACTTACTGTAATTAAATTGTGTGGTGCGTTAATTCTAGAAGGATTAACGCTATTTTATGTAGAAGTTATTGTACTCCCATGAAAATAAAAAAGCTCAAAATCCAGAAAAAGGCATAACAAAATTGACCCAGTAAAAACGCTTTTAAAAAAAGGCTGAGCCATCTGAGTGTTCGTTATGGAGTTGACAAGTAATCGATAACCTTCCTTCTAAAAATGTATAGTATTGGCTGACGCAACGACCAAAATAAGGATTAATCTCCCATGAGTGCTACCCATATTGGGCGCGACAGTCGGTGGTACACCGTGATCGTTGGAGTCAGACTAAAGGATGGGCTCTCTGGCACCATAGTACATAGACCTTCTTCGTCAGCCGTAGAAACAGTATAGACTGTTGTATCAATTTTCATTCTCTGTGGTGTAGCGTTGGTCCTACGCTACATGAATGACTAAAGGGGCAGCATTCCTGTTGAAGAGTCGTTGTAAATTTTATGAAGAATCAGTTGGTATAATAAAATCTAGAGGAGATTGTGCAGGTTTGTACTTAACTACTGGAGTAGATTAAATTATTTGTATTTTAGAAAATCAAGGTATATAGTTACATGGAAAATTGTTTTCAATAAATGGGTTTTTGAGATGAACTTTATTGAATTTTTTCAGGAAGTCTAGCCAAAACGGTATAAAAATACAACCCAACACAAAAATAATAAAATAGGAGCAAAAAGATGAATAAATCAAAACTATGGACAAAAGATTTTATCATCATGTCCGCATCAACTTTTTTTGTTGGTTTAACCTTTTATTTATTAATAACGACTTTAACCGTGTATGCGGTTGAAGAATTTAATGCTTCACAAAGCATGGCGGGTCTTGCGTCTAGTATATTTGTAGTGGGTGCACTAGTTTCACGTCTTTTTGCTGGGAAATATATTGAGATCATTGGACGTAAAAAGATGCTTTATGGCGGATTATTTTTATTTTTGATTGTGATGTTGTTATATTTTATAGTAGAAAACATGAACGTATTATTGTTTATTCGTTTTGTTCATGGAGCAGCGTTTGGGGTGTTTACCACAGCTATAACCACAGTTGTCATGGATATTATTCCGAATGCACGTCGAGGAGAAGGAATAAGCTATTTTTCATTAAGTATAGCCCTTGCAATGGCAGTTGGACCTTTCTTAGGTCTTTATATCAGCCAACAAGGAAGTTTTACGGTGATATTTGTAGTCTGTACACTTTTCTCTCTCATAAGTACTATTATCTTATTATTTGTGCATATCCCTGAAGGAGACATCACAAAAGAACAGCTTGATGCGATGAAGGGTTTTAAGTTGAAAGACTTTTTCGAAATAAAGGCTATTCCTATCTCCATCATTATTGGCATTATGGGTTTTGCTTACTCAGGTATCCTGTCATTTATTAATTCCTATGCAAAAGAAATTGATTTAATAGATACTGCAGGTTTCTTCTTTATTGTATATGCTGTCTTCATCTTGATTTCAAGACCATTTACAGGACGGTTATTAGATAAAAAAGGAGATAACATTGTTATGTATCCAGCATTGATATTATTTGCGATAGGATTAGTTTCTCTTAGTCAAGCCAACCAAGGGTTCACTCTCCTTTTAGCAGGAGCACTAATTGGCCTTGGATTTGGAACGATGAATTCTTGTTGTCAAGCAATTGCCATAAAGGAATCACCACGGCACCGAGTTGGACTTGCGACCTCAACTTTTTTCATATTTATGGATTCAGGGGTAGGGATTGGTCCTTTTCTATTAGGATTTATTATCCCTATAGTTGGTTTTCGTGGATTGTATCTAACTTTGGCAGTGGTCGTATTTGCGAGTATCTTTTTGTACTATGTACTTCATGGAAAAAAGAAACGTTCAGAAAACAATATCCTACAGGCAAGCTAGTATTTAAGGGAATTTGAGTGCAGTTACTTCTTTTCATAACCTGTTACTAAATGGATTACTTAGAAGCTAAACCAAAATGGTGATTACTTTTTTATTCGATCGTACAAAATATATTGCAACTAAAATATATGATCGTTTCAATTTTCCCGGATTACTTCAATCTATTTTGAAAGTGGTACCATCTAAAAATAAAATAAGCAGTGTAGAACCCAACCTTCATCAAGTAGATGAAGGTAATTTGCATTTGATTACAATTCTAAGGGATAGAAAAATTATTCTATTTAGGATGGGGTTATTGTTGGGATTATTTATAATTGTAAAATACTCTACTTAAACTAAATGGTGCTTTACTTCAAGAAGATAAAACTATAGTTATTGTACTACCGGGAGAGTTGAAGTTCAAAGTTAAAGACATTTCTTTGGAATATCTTCAGATTATACGTTATGGTTATTAAAATAATTTTCCGAAAGGCTATAGAAGAGCCACAAATTAAAAGGAGGTCCATAGGTGAAAGTAATCACTGTTAAACAACCAGGCGGAGCGAAACAATTACAATTTGTAGAACATGGAAAACCAACTCCTAAGGATGGGGAATTACTAATTAAAGTAGAGGCAGCAGCTGTTAATCGAACAGATATCATTAATAGGGAAAGCAGTTCTGGTTACTTGAACAATCCTATATTAGGTGTCGAAGTTGCCGGGGTTGTTGAAGAAGCTGGCCCGGGTGCAAAAACAGCAGTTGGCACACGCGTTATGGGACTTGTGAATGGCGGTGGTTATGCGGAATACGCTGTCATGCCGGATGAAAGAGGGATGGAGATTCCAGAAAATCTTTCATTTGAAGAAGCTGCTGCTATTCCAGAAGTATTTTTGACAGCTTATCAAACGTTATTTTGGATAGGTCAATTACGGCCAAATGAAAGCGTGTTGATTCATGCTGGCGGCAGTGGAGTCGGAACAGCAGCGATTCAGCTTGCCAAACAAATCGGAAAAGCGAATGTAATTACAACAGCAGGATCCAATGAAAAGTTAGATTTTTGTGAGTCTCTAGGTGCAGATGTTTGTATAAATTATAAAGAACAGAGTATTGACGAGGAAGTGCTGAATGCAACCAAAAATCAAGGGGTCGATTTGATTCTTGATTTCATTGGAGCTTCCTATTGGAATAAAAACCTTGCCAGTATAAAAGTAGACGGTCGTTGGGTGTTGATTGGAATTTTAGGTGGCGCGGAAATAGAAAAATTCAATTTAATGGATGTCATCGGAAAACGGGTTCAACTAACCGGAACCTTACTCACTCCAAGAAGTGATGAGTACAAAACAGCACTCACAACAGAATTTTACTCTAAAACTCTGGAACTTTTTGCTAATAACAAGCTTCGACCAATTGTTGATCGTATATTCTCTTTAAATGAAGCCCAACAAGCACACGAACATATGGAGAACAACAAAAATATCGGAAAGATTATTTTAAAGGTAAATTAACAGCTCTTCTGCTACATAAGGTAGGTCAAAGCATCGCTGGTGCGCCCCATTGAACGGCACAATTGTATAATAAGCGTATCTTTCTTACTCAACTAAGCACCATTTAGTTTAATAAGAAAATTGACCAGGGTCTCTTAATAGAGATCCTTTTTGTGTAAAATAAATAACGTTACTTTCTCTAAAATGACAGCGTAAGTGACGTATCAATTGATACCGGTTTTTCTATGTACAATATCTATTATCATCAAAAAAGAAGTGAGATATTCCGGTGCCAGAATCGCCTAATTTAACCATTAAGCATAGATATAATAGAAAAAATGACGTATGCAATTCATACGTCATTTAATATGCGCCACAAAATGGAACCCTTTACCGCTAAAGCTGATGCTTTGCTTTCCTAAAGAAACTAACTATCCAAAGGAACCACACATGGATAGAAGTTCAAATTATGATATCTTATCAATTTCCTTTTTATCAGGACTTTCATAACCATTTTCCCAGAAATCAGCATTCTTAATTCCGTGTTTCGATGAGTTGAATTCTGGATCTTTACCTTGCTTAAGCTGCTCTTCGTAATCCTTTAAGGCGATATTCGCTGGTTTAAATAACAATAGAATTGCAATTAAGTTCAGCCAAACCATAATTCCAAGTCCAATATCCCCTAGTGCCCATGCTGCTGTTGAAGTACTTACAGATCCAAGGAAAATAGAGAATAAAAGGAGTAGTTTTAGTAAAAAGAAAGCAAGATTCCTGAATCTGCCACGTACTAGATAGGCAAGGTTTGTCTCTGCGATATAGTAATAAGCATAAATGGTCGTAAAGGCAAAGAGGAATATAGCAATAGCAATAAATCCTGAACCGAACCCTGGAATGATTGTATCAACTGCTGCTTGAGTGTAACCAGGACCTGGTTGAACTCCGGGAAGGTTTTCGGTAATTGTTTGCTCAGTACTTTCATCAATTACATTGTATGAAGTTGTAAATAAAATCATAAATGCTGTTGCTGTTACAACTAAGAATACATCCAAATAAATAGAAAACGATTGCACAAGCCCTTGTTTAACGGGGTGGGATACTTCCGCCGCTGCTGCTGGGTGAGCACCTGTACCCTGACCGGCTTCATTGGCATATAGACCACGCTTTACCCCCCACATAATTGCTGAACCGATAATACCACCAAATAATTCTTCTGCTCCGAAAGCGCTTTTAAAAATTAACGCAAATACAGCTGGAATATCTACAAAATTACTTCCTACGATTACAAGTGCAAGCAACACATAAGCAGCTGCCATGAAAGGAACGACCAATTCTGCAACTTTAGCAATACGCTTAACACCACCAAAGATAGTAAAACCAACAAGTACGATAAGAATTAGACCAGTGATTGTTGTATCAAGACCAAAAGCGTTATGCACACTATCTCCTATTGCATTTGCCTGTATACCTGGCATTAAGAAAGACATAGCAAGCAGAGTTGCGCCTGCGAAAACGACGGCAAACCATTTCCAGCCAAGTCCTTTTTCAATGTAGAATGCAGGCCCCCCGCGATACTGACCATCTTGCTTTTCCTTATAGATCTGAGCAAGAGTCGACTCTACGAAAGCTGATGCTGCACCGATAAAGGTAATGACCCACATCCAAAATACGGCACCAGGTCCTCCAAAAGCAATGCCTGTTGCGGTTCCAGCGATATTACCTACACCAATTCGACCCGATAAAGATATCGCTAATGCCTGGAATGGAGAAACCCCTGCATCGGAACCCTTCCCGGTAGTTACTAGTTTAACCATTTGCTTAAAATGGCGAATCTGCAAGAATCTAGTGCGAAAACTAAAATACAAACCAGTTACTACAATGAAACCTACCAATACAGGACTCCAAAGCCAGCTGTTAATAGTATCTACAATTTGATTAAACAAAAAATCACCCCTTTTAATATTCAGAATATTATTTGTATTATAGGTTACAATAAATAATAAAACAATCCCTTTTATTAAAATAATAGAAAAATAATATACCGGCTTATCTTAATATTGCTATTCACAGCATGAATTCTATGTTTTACAAAATAATACACCCAAATATTTCCCTTAACGCTTGGTAATATTTTTGAATCTAATATGTCTGCTGCAGTTTTGGACGAAGAAGCTGGTTACACGTAAATTTCTAATTAAGAAGTACAGAATTTTTATAATTGATCTATTGACCCAACGACTAGCAGACTAACTAGGATTGTTACGTTACACATTTGGATTCGGAGGAAATTTTTAATTTACAAGAACAGTTATAAGAGGACTGCTTGGAACAGGTTCACTTTCCGAATTGTGGGGAGTAAACTACGGGACGATGAACCTTTCCCCCTGGACCTTGTACATTAATTATGAATAAGTCTGGTATAATAAATCTTAAGTGGAAGAATAAATCAAGTTAAATATCTTTTAGAAGGAAGCGTTAACCATGAAAGAAATACTACAGGATCAAAAGGAAACTTCTTCCAGAAAGTCACCATCAATTATCAAGCAAGCCCTGCAAGTGAACAGCAAACCTTTTCCATGGGTAAAGGCATTTTGTGCTGGACTCGCAGCAGCCTTGCCAGTAATGATTGGACTTTTGCTGGGAAACTTTCAGTACGGTCTGATTGCGACACTAGGGGGATTCTCCTATCTTTATGTATTTAATACTCCTTATGCACAAAGAGCAAAGAAAATCTTCTTGGTAGTCCTTGGGATGACGCTTGTAACGGTACTGGGGACATTGGCGGCACCATATCCGCTGGCCGTTGCCATTTTAATGGGCCTTATTGGAGCTGCGGCTATTTTCATATTTGGTGCTTTAAAGATAGCGGGTCCTTCTGCCATCTTTTTTGTACTCGTGTTTTTGATGACCTCAGGAATGCCGGTTAACCCTGATGAAGCCTTGCTGAGAGGGGGACTTGTCTTTTTAGGCGGTGCGCTGTCATGGGTGATTGCGATGCTCGGCTGGTTTGCTGATCCTCATGGGCCAGAGACAGGGGTCGTAAAACGGGTATATATGGAACTTGCTTCGCTAATTGATTCTGTTGGCACAGAAGGCTTTCGTGAACACAAACACAAAGTAATGTCTGTATTAAATGAATCAGAAGCAACGCTTACAGCAGGACATATACCTTGGCGGACGACGGATTTCTTTAACCGGTTATATGTCATGAATGATCATGCGAATATGATGTTTCATTTCATTGTTGAAAACTTCTCAGATCAAAAAGAAAAACTTCCGAGGGAGATTGGAAGTTCCGTACGGCTGCTGGCTCAATCTTTGGAGAAGAAGAAACAGCCGCCAAAGATGCCAGATAGAATTTTACAGCCGGAAGAACTGAGTTTGCCTTCTAAACAGCTGCTTGAAAAAATTTATAATGCCGATGCAGTCCTAAATGAACCGACAACGAAAATTAATAAAGTAATCCGTATTTCAAAACCATCACTAAAGATGGTATTTATGGGTGCATTCGATAAGAATTCCATTGTCTTTCTTACAGCGCTTCGTTTTGGGTTGGTAACAATGGCTGCAGCCATTTTTGCTTTTGAACTAGAGTTTGAAAGATCTTATTGGGTGCCATTGTCCTGTGTTGCTGTGATGGCAGGCTCAACCGTGATTGCAACCTATCATCGTTCCATTCAACGTTCCATTGGCACCATAGTAGGAATTCTTATTGCTAGTGTGATTCTTGCTTTTCATCCATCGGGGTTGATGGTTGCTGTGTTTATCTTGTTACTAACGTTTATTACGGAACTATTTATCGTGAAGAATTATGGATTGGCTGCGCTATTCTTTACACCGAATGCGCTGTTGATGGCGGAAAGTACGAGCCAGGAGATCTTCAATTTCACTTATTTTGCCCAAGCCAGACTGATTGATGTTATCATCGGTACCGCGATTGGATTAGTTGGTGTTCTTCTGATTGGAAGAACATCAGCTTCCAGCAGAATCCCACATATGATGGGGAAAACCATTCGAAGTCAAGCGCAGTTTCTCCACGTTTTATTTTCAAATCAAGGAGAGGACTTCGATGCAAGTAATAGCAGGGAACGGTCTAAAATGAAGACCAATTTAAGCAACTTGAAAACGTTGTATAATACAGCTTCGGGTGAGCTGCCAGTCAATCGAAAAGCACTCGAATACTATTGGCCCGTTGTGTTTTCGATGGGAGAGCTCGAATATTTGATGGACGAATGCGCTAAGGATTCTCAGAAGCGACCTGAGCTTTCGGACGACAAACTTGCTCAATTGCTGCTTGCTTTTGAAACCATGGCCAATGCAGCAAATCGAAAACGGGCACCCAAACGAATAGAAATACCGGAAATAAATGAGTATCCAACTATTCGAAATGAAATTATTCACTTGCAGGATGAACTGCATCGTTATGCATAGACAAACAGAGACCGGGGGTCCGAGGGGACAGGTTTCTTGACCCAAAAGCTTCCTGCCCCCCAAGTATAGTAAAGCATGAACCTTTTAGAGAAGTGGGGGACTGATATACTGTAGCCAGTTTTAATGGTGAACCATATCATAGACAGTAGTAATGCAGTTGGAACTGAAATTAGTAGCATAGTGTGACAGATGCCAAATTTAGTCATCCAACGCATACAAAATATTTAAAACCTTTGCCTCACCAAATATAATCATGCTATATTATTGTCAGAACATTCACCCCAAGAATAACTCCTCAAAAACCTCCAAGGATATGATGGAATGGCAGCAATAACCCTACTAATTAAAGAAGATTCCACAAAATCTACCTACACTGGACATGACCAATTAAGCAAAGAACTCATTAACACATTCTTTAAAGAATTTCTTGAAGCATTTTTTCCGAATGTTCATGACAACATCGATTTTCACGCAATTAAGCCACTATCTGAAGAAGTGTATACGAATGTACTGAAAGGTAAGACGCGTCGACTTGATATTGTTATAGAGACAACACTAAAGAATACAGAAGTTGTTGTAATTATTCATGTGGAGCCACAAAGTTATAAACAGGATGACTTTCATGAGCGCATGTATCATTATTTTAGTATGTTGTATAATAAATATCAAAAACCGATTGTACCGATAGCTGTTTTTACATACAGGGAAAATTGGGAAAAGAGTCAATACACAATGGAATTTCCCTTTTTCCATGTCCTTACATTCAACTACATGACACTTCATCTGCGTAAAAAGAATTGGCGCGAATATATTCACTCAGATAATCCCGCAGCAGCAGCTGCCTTTATGAGTCAAATGGGTTACACGGAAGACGAAAAGGTGCAGGTTAAGAAAGAGTTTCTGCGTATGATAACCAGAATGCAACTGGACCCGGCAAAACAGCGCATAATATATGGCTATTTCGAAACTTACTTAAAACTTACAAAAGAAGAGGAGGAACAACTAATGGCAGAAGTTGAAAAATTACCGGAGGCAGAGAAGATTATGGAAATCCCGATTTCGTATGAAGAGAAGGGGAAAGAGATTGGGAGAAAAGAAGTTGCAATAGAAATGTTAAAAAAAGGGTTGAGCATCGATCTTATAGTGGAAGTCACGCATATGGATGTTAAAAAAATCAAGAAATTAAAAGATCAATTGTAGTTGCTAGGAGGGACCGTCCTTCATCGAATAATATAGTCAAAATTTCAGAAATAGCTCTTTGTTGCATACGATGTGCAGCAGAGAGCATTTTTTAGATAAGGTACCAGGTTCCCTTGTATAGTAAAGCAATGTGTTAGACAGAATGTTCACATTAACCAGTTATATACTAATATTTTTAAGTGATACTAGTGACTATTTTTATATTTAATCAAATTCATTCTACCTACTCTTATAAAATTCATTCCAACTACCAAAAATTAAAGTCAAGCAAACACTCCATTCTTCCTTCCGATTATCCCAAACTCCAAACTCCAAACCACAATATCAAAAAATTGAATAAAAACCCAAAAAGTATATACTTACCATAGAAAGGGGAGAGAAGATGGTAAGAAAATGGAAAATTATTTGGTCTTTTATGCTTATTCTATTAATTGGATTAGGAATATATAGCAATGTTTCAGAAGACGAAACAAAAGCTTCAGAAAAACAAGTGATTACCATTGCCGATGGTGGATGGGATAGTATGCAAGTACATAATTATATCGCAGCATTCATTATTGAAAATGGCTATGATTATCCCGTTACCTTTATAAACGGTTCTTCTATTGCGACATTTACAGGACTCAGGACTGGTGAAATTGATGTTTATATGGAACTTTGGTACAACAACATGGAGAAACCGTATTTGGAGGCGGTAGCTGCTGGTGAAGTTGTCCAGCTTTCGACGAATCTTGTAACCGATGATCAAGGGTTTTATGTACCAACATATGTTATTGAGGGTGATCCTGAGAACGGAATCGAACCGATGGCACCTGATTTGGTAACTGTGGATGATTTGAAAAAGTACCCCGAATTATTTCAAGATCCTGAAGACCCATCCAAAGGTGTAATCATTGGCGCGCCAAGTGGAACGGTTATCCATGATGTTTTGGAGAGAAAAGTTAAAACATATGGTCTAAGTGAATCTTATAATTACTTCACACCTGGATCTGCAGGAGCAGTTACTGCATCGATTGCCAGAGCATTTATGAATTATGAGCCATGGGTAGGTTATCAGTGGTCACCAACATGGGCTATGGCCAAGTACGATATGACGCTTCTCGAAGAACCTCCTTTTGATGAAGCGATTTATAATGAAAACTTTGGTACGGAATTCCCTGAAAATCCTGCTTTAATTGCAGCAAATGTATCATTCCCAGAGCGGGCACCAGAAATTGCTGAATTTCTAAGTAACTATGAAACTTCGAGTGTAATAACCGGTGAAGCGCTGCTTTATATGGAGGAAAATGATGCAACTCCAAAGGAAGCTGCTTTATGGTTCCTAGAAAATTATGAAGAAATTTGGACAGAATGGCTTCCAGAAGACATTGCTGAAAAAGTAAAAGCAGCATTGGCTTTATAAGTAAGAAAGAGTGGGGGGAAGGTTTACGGATGTTTGAATTTCCGGAAAAATTAAATTTCCATATCGGAAATTATATTGATATGCTTGTTAACTGGCTAACGGTTCATTGGGCAGGATTTTTTGATGTGATTAAATCGGGGCTTTTATGGGTGTTTGTTAATTTGAATGACTTTCTCATATGGGTTCCTTGGTGGTATTTTATTTTGGTTGTTTTCTTACTCGCTTGCCAATATAAATCCGTTGGCTCGGGCATTATTTATAGTGCCTTTCTATTTTTAATCGGTATGTTTGGATTGTGGGAAGCGACAATGTATACATTAACAATTGTCATTGCAAGTGTGGTTATTACCATCATTATTGGGATTCCCCTTGGGATTATCATGGCTTCTAGTAATCGGTTTGAAACCTTTAGTAAACCGTTGCTTGATGCGATGCAAACAATGCCGTCTTTTGTTTATCTTATTCCAGGAATCTTTTTCTTCGGCTTAGGACTTGTTCCTGGTGTGCTTTCTACGATTATTTATGCGCTGCCACCAATTATGCGTCTGACAAATTTGGCGATTCGTGGGGTACCGAAAGAAGTGGTCGAGGCGGCTTTATCATTTGGTCCGTCGAAATGGCAGTTACTGAGAAAGGTACAGATTCCGCAAGCACTGCCAACAATCATGACTGGTGTGAACCAGACAACGATGATGGCACTCGCAATGGTTGTCGTTGCCTCTATGGTCGGTGTGGAAGGGCTTGGTTTGGAAGTGTTATCAGCTTTAAATCGAATTGATGTTGCGAAGGGATTTGAAGCAGGAATTAGTATCGTATTTATCGCAATTATCATTGACCGGTTAACACTAGCTATTTCTGAAAGTACGCAAAGTAGGACCGGAAAGGGGCATAAATAGGGTGACATCGAAATTAAAAATGAAAAACGTATCTAAAATATTTGGTTCTCATCCGACAAAAAATCTTCACCAACTGGAGACAGGTCTTTCAAAAGAGGAGTTTTTTAAAAAGACAGGCCACACAGTCGGTGTTCGTAATGTTTCCTTCGAGGTGGAAGAGGGCGAATTATTTGTGATTATGGGGCTTTCCGGGAGTGGAAAGTCGACGTTAATTCGCTGTATTAATTTGTTGAATGAGCCAACTGCTGGAAGCATCTTGGTAGATGGTGAGGATATTACGAAATATAATTCGCGTGAGCTACAGGAATTTAGACAAAATAAAATTGCGATGGTATTTCAGAATTTCGGCTTATTCAGTCATCGTACGGTGTCAGAAAATGTTGGCTATGGTTTAGAAATTCGAAAAGTTCCGTCAAAAGAGCAAGAGGAAATTATTCAAAGAAGTATCGAGGCAGTGGGATTAAAGGGCTGGGAGGATAAATATCCAGATGAGCTAAGTGGGGGCATGCAGCAGCGTGTTGGACTAGCAAGGGCGCTTGCGAATGATCCAGATATCTTATTAATGGATGAACCATTTAGTGCACTCGACCCGTTAAATCGCCGCGAAATGCAGCTGGAACTATTAGAATTACAGCGAAAGTTAAAGAAAACAATTATTTTTATCACACATGATGTGAACGAAGCCTTTAAGCTGGGTAATCGTGTTGCCGTAATGAAAGATGGGCAATTCGAGCAAATCAGCACACCCTTAGATATTCTTAAAAATCCCGCAAATACGTATATCCAAGCATTTATAAAAGACATTGATCGTTCAAAAATTATTCAAGCAGGTCATATCATGATGGAGCCCAATGCTAACGTTTATGTGGAAGATAGCATGCGTATCATAATCGATAAATTACAGATAAATGGACTTGCGACAAGCTATGTGATTAATCAAGAAAAAGAAGTACAAGGGATTATTTCACTTGATGATGCATTGGTCGCGCTCGAGACAGGTAAAGAAATGAAACATATCATGAAGGATGACTATGATTCGGTCGCGCCAAATGTGTATATCCAAGACTTGCTTGAACAAACGATCAATAGTCGGTATCCGCTTGCGATTGTATTGAATGATAAGCTTGTTGGTGTTTTGCCTAGGGAGAAGATTTTGGCTAGCTTGGTTTAAGTGAACTCCCCGTGGACCATTCCAATGATAAATGGTGTAACAGGCAAACACCCAATCTAATATAATAGTACAGTAGAAATAACGCTGCATTATTAAAGTAAATGGATATGGGAGTGTTATTATGGGAGCTATTAATGGGACGGATTTTATTAAACGCTTAAATCAGCTGGATACCGAAATTTGGCTGGATGGAAAAAAGATTGAGGGGAAAATCTCTGAGCACCATGCATTCAAAGGAATCCTTCAGACAAAGGCTTCCCTATATAATATGCAGCATGATCCTGAAATTAAAGATGAGATGACTTTCCATTCACCAGAAACGGGGGATCCTGTTGGGCTTTCCTTCTTGCAACCCAAAACGAAGGATGACTTAATAAAAAGACGAAAGGCAAGTGAGCACTGGGCTAGACAAACAGGTGGTTTGATCGGAAGGAGTCCCGATTACCTCAATACCGCTATAATGAGTTTCGCCTCTTCTTCTCCCTTATTAAGAGGAAGAGTTAATTGTTTTCCAGAAAATATCCAATCCTTATATGAATTGGCGATGGAAAAAGACCTTTCATTCACCCATACATTTGTCTCACCCCAAGTTAATCGTTCGGACTCATATTTAGAATCCTCTGAAGAAGAACCTATTGCTGCCCGGGTGATTGATCGAAATGAAGAAGGAATCGTAATTAAAGGCGCACGCCTCTTAGCTACTCAAGGCGGATTAACCGACGAAGTATTAGTTTTTAGTACTCCTAAATTTTTGCTGGATGAAGATGAAGCTTTTGCTTTTTCCATTCCATCAGATACGAAGGGTTTAAAATTTATTTGCAGAGAGTCATTTGTTGGTGGAGATTCTCGTTTTAATCACCCCTTAAGCTCTCGATTCGAGGAAATGGATACGATCCTTGTATTCGACAATGTATTAGTTCCGTGGAATCGAGTATTCTACTATGACAATGCTCTGGCAGCCGCAGATTTCTCATTACAAAGTTCTTTTCACATTTTTACGGCCCATCAAGCCGTGACTAGACAAATTGCCAAAACGGAATTCATTTTAGGTCTGGCTGAGCTTCTTGTACAGACTATTAACGTGAGCGAGTATCAACATATTCAAGAAAAGCTGTCAGAGATCATCATTGGACTTGAAACAATGAAAGCACTACTGGAAAAGTCTGAAAATGATGCAGCATTGGACCAGTGGGGAACAATGCTGCCGGATATAGTTCCGCTTCAGGTTGCCAATAGCCTCTTCCCTAAAATTTATCCTCGCTTTACCGAAATTATTCAATTAATTGGGGCTAGCGGACTGGTTGGTCTGCCTACTGAAAATTCATTTAATTCACCTATTCGAGCCGATCTCGATCAGTATCTTCAAGCAGCAACCAAGAACGCAGAGGATCGAGTGAAAATATTTAGGTTAGCCTGGGATCTGACAATGAGTTCATTTGGAACGAGACAAACCCAATATGAAAGGTACTTTTTTGGAGACCCCATCCGATTGTCTAGCCGTCTATACAAAGCATATCCACTTACTGATTATGTAAAAAAAGTTAGCAATTTTTTAGACTTAGACTTGGAAACGGAAGTATAATGAAAAATCATTTGTAATTTAGGGCAATATTAAAGGCTTTTAGCCAATTAGAAATCGATATTAGTGCTATTATCGAACAGCCTGTCCGAGTAGAAGGCAATTTTAACAATAGAGGCAGGCTTTATTGTTAACTTAGAGATTGAATCATATTAACACTTGGCTATTTTAATTAGGCTCTTTTCTCAAGTATTGTTGCTCTTTGCTTTCGGGCAGTTAGGCAAGCGGATGCTTGCCTTGTCACGCATTAGCGTGACATTTTCAGAAAGGAAAACGCGGATAGGTAAATGAATTTACCAAATTAGCGTTTTCCTTTCTGAAAAAACTGCCCAAAAGCAACAAAATTTACGAAAGCAGCCTTTAATTACTACCTCTTAGCCACATCTTCCAAGGCTCCAGGAACAGAACTGCTTGATTCTGCTTAAACATCAAAATCGCAAAGTATTTATTGAAAGATTTCCCTATGAAACTGGATGGAAAACATATTTGCTCGCATTGCCAAATCTTAAAAATCGGTACTATTTAACAAAAGGAAAAAATAAACCAACCCAAAACATCGCCTTTTACACTTTCATTTCGATTGTTGTTATGAAAGAACAAAAGAGAGGTGTTTTTTTATGAACTATATTAATCTTTTATACTTCATCATTATTTCGCTAAAAATAAGATTTACAAAACATTTACTCTAGATTAATATCCACTTAATATTTGTTTGATAAATTTATTAGTGTAATCAAACATAAAAACCACAAAAAACAAACACGAAACAAAAATAGATATGTTTGATTAAGATAAAACTGAAGTTAATAATTTTCTACCTCGGAGGTGCAAGAAAAATAGTTTGAAATAGTCTCTGTTTAATAAAGAAGAATGAATGTTGTTAGCTATAAAAACAAAAATAACTTTAAGGAGATTTAAAATGAAACTAAATAAAGTTAAAAAAGTGATAGGAATAGGTATTATCTCATTATCTGTAGTATTAGCTGGGTGCGGTAAGGATGCAGCAGAAACATCAACAGCAGATGTAAATGATTCACTAGATACTATTGTTGAAAAAGCAAAAGGAGAAGGTGAGATTGCTAGTGTCGGTATGCCAGACTCATGGGCGAACTGGGTAGGGACCTGGGATGAAATCGAAGCAGAGTATGGTATTACACAAACAGATACAGATATGTCCAGTGCAGAAGAGTTAGCAAAGTTTGAAACAGAGGGAGAAAACGGTACAGCTGATATTGGGGATGTTGGAATTAACTTTGGACCATTAGCAAAAGAAAAAGGGTTGACCTTACCATATAAAACTTCCTATTGGGATGAAATACCTGATTGGGCAAAAGATGATGAAGGTAATTGGTTAATAAGTTACACAGGAACGATTGCTTTTATTACGGACAAGCAAAATGTTGATAAAGCTCCAACTTCTTGGGATGAACTTGCAAATGGAGATTATTCTGTTTCCACAGGGGATGTAATGAAAGCAACGCAAGCACAATTTGGTGTATTAGCTGCTGCAATGGCAAATGGTGGTAATGAAACAAATATCCAACCTGGTATTGATTATTTTAAAGAGATTGCAAAAAATGGACGTTTGACTTCGGCTGATGCAAGCATTGCAAATCTAGAAAAAGGCGAAATTGATGTAGCTATTGTTTGGGATTTTAACGGATTGAATTATCGTGACCAGATAGACACCGAACGTTTTGAAGTTACCATTCCTGCTGATGGATCCGTAATGAGTGGATATACAACCGTTATTAATAAAAATGCTCCACATCCAAATGCTGCTAAGTTAGCAAGAGAATATATTTTATCTGATGAAGGTCAAATTAATTTAGCAGAAGGATATGCACGTCCAATTAGAGATGTAGAATTGCCAGAAGAAGTAAAAGCAAAATTGTTACCAGATGAAGCTTATCAAAATGTCAAACAAGTTGAAGACCATGCTGCATGGGATGAAACTGCAATCGAATTACCACAATTATGGCAACAAGAGGTGTTAGTAAATGCCCAATAAAAAAGTAATTATGATTACGTTGGATGGCTGTCGTTATGACATTGCCATCCAGCAATTAGGATTTTTAAATCATTTCGTTGAGAAGAAATTAGCAAGTAGATTTAAAGTTTTATCGGAAACACCAAGTAATTCACGACCTTTGTATGAGGTGCTGCTTACAGGTGTTCCAACATATGAGAATGGAATATTTACGAATTATTCCGTACAACGATCAAAAGAACAAAGCATTTTTTCTTTAGCAAAAGAAGCTGGAAAGACAACTGCTGCGGCAGCCTATCACTGGGTAAGTGAACTATATAACCGTGCACCATTTTCAATGCTTGAAGATCGAATCCAGCATGATGAAACAAAAAATATTCAACATGGTATTTTTTATTCGGATGATACCTATCCAGATTCTCACTTATTTCAAGATGCACATCATTTAATCGCAACGTATCAACCGGATTTTATGTATGTACATTCTATGAATATCGATGATCAAGGCCATAAATATACAGGAAATTCCATTGAATATCGTCGTGCTGTAAATCGGATTGATACAATTTTAGGTGTTTATATCCCAATGTGGTTACAGATGGGGTATCAAGTAGTTGTCACTTCTGATCATGGTATGGATGACTTTGGAAATCATGGTGGTACGCTTCCTGAACATCGAGAAGTTCCATTGTTTATCTTCTCAGATCAACTAGAACCTCATATTGGATCAAAAGAAGTGGCACAACTACAACTAGCACCACTTGTTTGCTATCTGCTTGGAATTGAGAAAGGTGAGAAAATGCAAGAAATAGATTGGCAATATTTGAAAAACGAAGGGGAATCGTATGAAACGCAAACAATGGAATAAAAGCATCCTTTTACTAATTCCCTTTTTCCTACTATCTGCTATGTTTCTAATAGTTCCGATGATCTTGATGATAACATCTAGTTTTACAAGTGAAACGACCGGTGCTTTTACTTTAGAAAACTATCAAGAAGTTTTAACGAATCCATTTTATTATCAAGCATTTTTAAATAGCGGAATGATATCAATTATTTCAAGTGTTGTCGGGCTAGTCTTGGCAATTATCGTATCCTATGCAATGACGAATTTACCTGAGAAAATTCAAGATAAATTAACGGTTTATATTAATGTTGCAGCAAACTTTGCAGGGGTTCCATTAGCATTTGCATTTATTATTTTGCTTGGAAATTCAGGAGTATTCCGTATTTTCTTTGAAAATTTAGACCTTCCACTGCTTAGCAATTTCAATCTATACTCTTGGCAAGGTTTAGCGATCACATACTTGTATTTTCAAATACCTCTTGGAATTCTCTTTATTTATCCTTCTCTGAAAAAAATAAGAAAAGAATGGAAAGAAGCTGCCTTCATGTTAGGTGCTTCGAACTGGAGATATTGGAGAAAAGTTGGGTTACCAAGCATTATGCCGAGTATTGCAGGAACGTTTGTCATTATGTTTGCAAATGGTATGGGTACTTATGAAACAGCATACGCATTAACTGGTAGTAATATTAATCTAGTGACTATTCGTATTGCGGCTTTAGTATCTGGTGATATTTACGCACGTCCGATAATTGGTAGTACGTTAGCGGTTATTTTTGCGATCATTATGATTTTGATTCTAATAGTATCACAAATGCTGCTTAAGCGTGTTAGGAGAGACCTAGTATGAAAACAAAAAAGAAAAATTATAGTTCCTACGCAATTCTCACCATCTTTTCCTTATATATGATTTTCCCGTTTGTATCAACAACGCTGTATGCAATGTCAACCGACTGGTCCAAAACTATTTTACCTACTGATTTTACCTTTCAATGGTTTGTTGAACTAATACAAGATCCAAATTTTAATTCGGCTGTACTGAGGTCGATTACACTGACACTAACTACATTGGCCGTAGTTTTAGTAGTAATGGTTCCAACGGTATTTCTAGTGTACATGTACTTTCCTAAGGTAGATTCTTTTATGAAAGGTCTTGTACTAATGCCATATGCCATTCCAGGAGTTATTTTAGCAACTGGATTGTTAAGAATGTATTCCGGCTCATCCATCCCAATGTATGCAGTGCTCGTTGGAGGATTATTTATCGGCTCCCTTCCTTTTATGTACCAAGGTGTTCGAAACAGCTTAGAAAGTATCCAAACCAAAAGTTTGATAGAAGCTGCAGAAATTCTCGGCGCTAATAAACTAACGGCATTTATTAGAATTATTTTGCCAAACATTAAATTGGGCTTATTAATCACTACTTTATTAATCTTCTCTAGCTTTTTCGGAGAGTTCGTTCTAACGAATTTATTAATTGGTGGAAGATATGAGACGATTCGAATTTATATGCTTCGAAGAATGAATGAGAATGGCCATTTAGCAAGTGCAGTTATGGTATCATACTTTATTCTACTAATCTTAATTAGTTTAATTATTACGTATTTAACCTCTTCCAAAAGAAAAGAAAAAATGAAACGTAAGGCCAAAAAAGTTACATTAAAAAACAAAGAAGATATGACAATAACTCCACAATAGAATCCGAGTACAACAATAATGTGGAAACTACTAATAAAGAGAGGCTGAGTAAATGAGCTATATTGCTATTGATAACTTATCCCTTAGTTTTGGTGACAATAAAGTATTAAAAGATATATCTTTAACAATTGAAAAAGGCGAACTAGTGACATTATTAGGGCCTAGTGGATGTGGCAAATCCACATTACTTCGTGTATTTGCTGGGTTAGAAGTATTTCAAGAAGGTCAAGTGTTTCTAGACGGTGAAGAAATTAGTAATGTTCCATCTAAAAATCGTAATGTTGGTATGGTTTTTCAATCTTATGCATTATTTCCGAATATGACTGTCTATGAGAATATCGCTTTTGGCTTAACGATTAAAAAGTTTTCGAAATCAGAGATCAAGCAAAAAGTAATCGCAGCATTACAATTAGTGAACTTAGAAGATAAGGCAGATTTTTATCCAGACCAGCTATCAGGTGGACAACAGCAGCGCGTCTCCTTAGCTCGGTCCCTTGTGACGGAGCCAAAGGTTTTATTATTAGATGAGCCATTAAGTGCATTGGATGCCAAAATTAGAAAACAACTGCAAATAGATATTCGAGATTTACAGAAAAAGTTAGGAATCACGATGATTTTTGTCACTCATGATCAGGAAGAAGCAATGATTTTATCTGATAGGGTGTTTGTAATGAGTGAAGGTAATATTGTGCAACAGGCTAGTCCAGCGGAACTCTATGCTCAACCCAAAAATAATTTTGTTGCAAGCTTTATTGGAAATTACAATATTATCTTAGCAGATGAGTTAAAACAATTAGATCGAACCTTCTCTCCAAAAAGTGGAAGCAATAAATATGCTATACGTTCGGAAACAATCCATTTAGAGCCAATCAAAGGGGAAAATGTCCTGCATTTTCAAGGAATACTGAAAGAATATACAGTTTTAGGAAGTACGATTCGTTGCTATTTTAATGCAGGTGCAATAAACCTGACAGTCGATCTGCTCAATAGCGAAATAAATATAGGGGAACTTGAAGGAACTTCTGAATTATATATTAACAAAGAAAATATTATTGCAATTGATGAGTAGGTGAAGTTAGGGGAATGTGTGCAATGAATAAAGAGGAACGGCATGTGTTTATATTAGACGAATTAGCAGTCTGTAGAAAAGTATTGGTAACAGATCTAGCGAAACAGCTAATCGTTACACCGGAAACAATTCGAAGAGATTTAGCTGAACTGGAAATGAGTGAGGACTTAACAAGGATCCATGGTGGCGCAGTTTCATTTATCCCAACACATCGGGAAATGGTATTTGAAAAGAAGATGTCGTTAAATCTGGAGGAGAAAAAAAGAATTGCAAGAAGAGCGGCAGCACTCATTCAGCATGGTGATACGATTGCAGTCGATATTGGCTCAACAACAGTACATCTGGCAGATATGATTGAAGATGTGCAGTCTTTAACGGTCGTAACAAATTCGTTAAGTGCGGCAAATCGCTTCAACCTGGCAATGGAGGAGCAGCGGATCACAGGTCAAATCATCATGCTTCCAGGTGTGACCAATCCTTACCAAGCATCCATTAAAGGAACATATACCATTGAATTTTTAAAGAGATTTCATTTTAACCGTGCATTTATTTCTTGTGGTGGTGTAACGGAGCAATCAGTGTATGACTTTGATATGGAGGAATCACTTGTATCGGAGACGATGATTGCCTGTTGTCAGGAAGCGATTTTACTGACGGATTCCGCTAAATTAAATAAAAAATCACTTTTTGAGGTTGCACCAATGTCTAAGATTTCAACGGTCATCTGTGATCAAGATAAACCAATTGATTGGCATGAATTTGGCTATCATTGGATAACAGCAAATGAATTTTAAGAATGAAAGGTCGGAAAAAATGAAAGTAGATTACCATATACATCTAGAAGAAGGACCATATTCACTTTCTTTTATAGAAAAAAGCTTGAAAGCGATGGAGCATTTTGATGCAATCGATAGTCCGAAACATACAAAAGAATGGTTGGAAAAATCGATTGACCGAATGAAGGAACGTTTGGATGAAACGGAATACTCTAAATGGTGGCTGGACTTATATCTACAAGAAGCAATAAATAAAGGGATTAAAGTAGTTGGAATCGTGGATCACTTATATCGGTTTAAGGAAACAAAAGCATATTTCACAAAATATATGGATGTTACTTCAGATGAAATTGGTGTGAAGCAAGCAAGCTGGCTTGATAAGGTAATGGTGAGAAGCTTAGACGAATTTGTTAGCTTTATTAATTCGCAAAAGGAAATATGGGCATCAAAGGGTGTACAGTTGCGGCTTGGGATTGAAGCAGATTACTTTGTCGGTGGGGAAGAAGAATTAGCGGCGCTACTAAGTAAATATGACTTTGACTATGTGATTGGCTCCGTTCATTTCAACCATGGCTGGGGATTTGATAACCCTGAACTACAACATAAATTTGCAGACTATGGTCTGGAAGAACTCTATCGCGATCATTTTGACACAGTAAAGAAAGCAGCGGAAAGTAAATTATTCGATTTTGTTGCCCATCTTGATAACTTGAAAGTATTTAACGATCGACCGGATGAGAATCTTTTGTTAGAAATGTACCGAGACGTTGCACAAACATTAGTGGCAAGCGATGTTGCTACAGAAATCAATCCGGGGCTCTATTATCGCTATCCTGTTAAGGAAATGTGCCCAAGTCCTGCATTCCTTAATGTTCTAGTAGCAGAGGGCGTGAAGTTTACGATGTCATCAGATTCACATTATCCAAATGATCTTGGAATTTTTTCTGATGATATACGGAGAATGCTATTAGACAGCGGTGTGAATGAGGTTGCTACGTTTCTAAAGAGACAGCGTATTATGGAGCCGTTGCAAGAAGAGTATAGCTATGATTTGGCAAAATGAGAAAAAGGCATTGATATCTTAGGTATTAATGCCTTTTTTGCTGTCCATTAATATTTAACAAAATTACTCGAAAATCTGCTATTATAATATTTAGTATATTAATGAAAGTAGGTTGATTAAACTGTTTAGTTCCCTTCGTTGGTCCGTTTTCTTTATCGGACTTCTTATTTTTAGCTTTGGTATAACGATGACAATTAATGTGCAGTATCTTGGGCTTTCTCCATGGGATGTGCTCAATGTTGCATTTTTTGAGAGGGTTGGTCTCTCCATTGGATCTTGGAATATTATTATCTCCATTATGCTTATCATCGTTTCCTGGGTTCTTGATAAAAGCTATATCAAGATAGGAACCTTCTTTAATGCCGTTCTAGTCGGAGCATTTGTCGATTTCTATATGTGGCTGGATTTCTTACCAGTACCAAGTAATACATGGGTCAATGTTGTTTTAATGATTATTGGGATTGTGATCATGGGCTTTGGTGGCGGTATGTATAATGCTGCTAAGGTTGGTTCTGGTCCGAGGGATGGATTTATGCTTTCGATATCGGATAAGCTAGGTGCACCAATCGGTAGAGTTAGAATCATCGCAGAGAGTTTAGTATTGGTAATCGGTTTATTTTTAGGTGGTCCTGTGTTTGTATTTACGTTTATTTTTACCTTTATTCAAAGTCCTATTTTCCAGTATTTCTATTTGAAAATAAGCAGACGAATTGATCTGGTGGAACAGCATCGCTTGAACAAGAAATTGCCTAGCAATAGTGCTTCCTAATCGTTATAAAATGATGATATCGGGGAAAGATATCATCAAGTAGGAGGCGTTATATGAGCATACTAGAAAAACTTAAAAAAGGAAATACATCGTCAGGGATTGCTGCAATAGGGAATATCTTTATTGCTGCAATTAAAGGGATAGCGGCAAGCTTAAGTGGAAATGGAACGATGTTTGCTTCGGCAATGCATTCTTTAGCGGATGCAATAAACCAGGGCTTTGTATATTTTGGTAGCGTACTAGCTGAATTTCCAGCATCCAAGCGTTTTCCAACTGGCTTTGGTAGGGTTATTAATATCTTTTGTATGGTCGCTGTATTAGTCGTAACGATTATGGCATATGAAACAATTAAGGAAGGTTGGCATCTATTTCGGCATCCAGTAGAAACTTCAGGATTCATACTTAATATCATTATTTTAATAGCATCGTTCTTAGTAGATGGTTTTATTCTGTTTAAGGCAATGAAGGAAATCGCTCATGAGACAGGTGGTGCCACTGGCGGGATATTTAGTACCGCATTTAATAATGTAGGCAAAGCATCGCCAGCAACCCGTCTCGTTTTTTATGAGGATATGGTTGCGACATCTGGTGCTGTTTTAGCGATTATTGGGATTGTTCTTGCACAATCATTTGGTATTCTGCAAGCGGATGGAATTGCCTCGATTATTATTGGATTGCTAATGTTATTCGTTGCCTTTAGGGTTGGCTATGATAATATGATTGGATTAATTGGAGTAGCTGCTCCGAAAGATGTCGAGGATAAGATTACAGGTTTATTGCTTGCAGATGAAATGGTCGTTGACATTTACGGAATTAGAATCCTTCAAGAGGGTCGTTTATATCATATTGAAGGGACCGTTAAATTGAAGAAGGGATTAACCCTTGCAGATGCGGATGATATTAAATTTAAACTGAAGGATATGCTATTAAGGGAACCTGAAGTAGCGGATGTCGTTCTTGGAATTATTGAAGATGATGATAACCAGAATTGGCAATCTTGAAAATAGACAATTGAACATTGTCTATTTTTTTGTCTAAAATATTAAATTGCCGCGATTAACCTTTATGATAATTCAATTTTTGCCTAGGAGAAAATTGAATTATGGTGACTTGAAGTCCTCCCAATATGCTATTTTAGCTTCTGCAAACCTTATTAATCCATGCTAAAATGATGGAAATTAGGGGGGGGAGAAAGGCATGAAAACAAAAGTGACGAACATTGTTTATTTTCCAGATAAGGTGCAGGAGGATCTGTTTGAGATTTTAGATGATGTTTTTTATTATTCGATAAGCTATTTTCGGGAAAAAATGAACACGATTATTGAAAAGGTTCTGACAGGTATGAAGATTTCTAATGAGCAAGAAGAAGAGATTTTCCCACAATTGGTTTATTGGGCGACATACTGCCTACCAATCGGGACGGAGGAGAAAACGATTTATCAGCATTATTTAGAGGAGAATCAGGAAGTCATTTGGGGCAGAAGTTTAAAAGTTCAAGAAGTATTGGCGAGCTGGCTTCAGCTCAGTCCTAGTTTTTATTATGTTGAAAAAGATGATAGTTTAAGTGGCAGGGTATTTGTTTTACGTGAGATATTCAGTGAGCAATCAGAAATCGTTTGTATTTATAATCGAATGTTTCAAGCACCTAAGCGTGGAGAATTAATATCCGGTATGTTGATGCCAATGGGAGATGATACGTATACAACGATTGGTGGACTTATTCATTTATCTGGAAACAATTTGGAACAAACCGTTAATGAAATCATTGCTTATGCGATAAAACATCGTGCAGGCACAAAGCTGGTGAATAGGAGATTGCTTTATCCGATATTACTGCTGATTGCGTTGAAGCGGATCGCAGGTGATAAATAAGATGGTCACGAAGTTAGTTGCGGAAGAAAAGAAAATGGCAGAATTAATTGATTTATTAACCGTACGAAAAATAAGAATTATTTTTGTGGAGGAGCTTGATAATGGTCGGCTGTTGTTACTAAAGAATTCATTTGAGCAAAGATAAATAGGAAAAATGATTAGCATGAGCATTTAAGAATAAAAGGCAGATCGTTGTGATAAAGTGCACAGCAATCTGCCTTTTTTTATTGTGGATTCGACACTATTAGACAAAACTCGGGGAGTGCCAGGCACCTGAACGAGCGACGCTAAGGCAGAATCGAGCGGGATCCGGGAAGAATCGAGCGGCGCCTGTGCCAGATCGAGCGAGTCCCGCGGCAAATCGAGCGAAGCCTGTGCCAGATCGAGCGAGCCCGGCACTAAATCGAGCGACGCCTGGCACCGAAAAAATAAGACTTAAGTATTAGTTCATGTTAGCCTGAGGTGCAATGTTTATTATAATCAGACAATTTATACTGATAAAGGATGGAGGGAGGCGTTTGGGAGCTTAAATAGGATGGTGCAAAATAGAATAGTAATTTCATGTGGATAGGGGTATGAGAAACAATGCTCATAAAAATGTTGAAGAAGGACTATAACAGGAAGAAAAGTATCACAATAACGTTATTTTTCTTTATTATGTTGTCAGCTTTACTCGTTGCAAGTGGTTCCAATATGATTGTTGAATTATCGAATTCCTTACAGACTCTTTTTACCAAATCAAATACACCGCACTTCGTCCAAATGCATGCTGGCGAAATCAATCAATCTGAAATTGATGCTTTCACATCAGAGAATCGTCATGTAAAAAGTCAGCAAACCGTAGAAATGATCAATGTTGGCGGTTCTAATCTATATTTAGGAGACAGTTCGACACCAGAGGTTAGCAGTGTTATGGATCATTATTTTGTAAGGAAAAATGATTCGTTTGACTTCCTCCTTGATTTAGAAAGCGAAGTAATCGAAGTCGATAGTGGAGAAATTGCTGTTCCAATCTATAATATGCAGCAAAATAATCTAGAAATTGGCGACAATGTAAGAGTTGCTGGCGAGGATTTCGAGATGAAATTCACGGTAGTCGATTTTGTACGGGATGCACAAATGAATCCATCGATCATTAACTCCAAACGATTCGTAGTAAATGAAGAAGATTTTGCAATGCTACAACGTAATTTCGGAGAATCGGAGTATTTGATTGAATTTTTACTGACGGATTTAGATCAGTTAACTGATTTTAGAAATGCTTATCAATCATCGAATCTGCCAATGGCCGGACCTAGTGTTGACTTTCCTTTATTTCAAACATTAAATGGGCTAACAGATGGTATTGTTGCGGTTGTTGTTATTTTAGTAAGTCTTTTACTTATTCTGCTCGCCATTCTATGTATACGATTTACGTTGCTTGCTGCGATGGAAGAAGATTATCGCGAAATCGGCATCATGAAAGCGATTGGAATTGAACAGAACGCAATTAAAAAATTATACCTATGGAAATATGTAATCATAGCGGCAATCGCCTCCATTACTGGCTATCTTCTATCGCTATTTATCAATCCATTATTCACAGGGAATATCATGTTGTATCTAGGTACGGCCGAGAAAAGTATGCTACTATCCGTCATTCCAATACTTGCCGTTTCCTTGGTATTTTTAATCGTTGTGTCCTACTGCATGCTCGTCCTTAGAAGATTTAACAAGATAACGGTTGTCAAAGCATTACGTTCGGGAAATATTGGCGATGTACAAACACGGGTTACCTTTTTAGCGCTTTCTAAGAATCGATTGGGTAACATTAATATTTTCCTTGGAGTAAAGGATGTCTTTCAGCGTTTTAAAATCTATCTCTTATTATTTTTTGTTTTTCTAGTTTGTGCGTTTATCATGATTGTTCCCATAAACTTGCTTCGTACGATTCAGTCACCCAGT
Organism: Oceanobacillus arenosus; assembly: GCF_003369575.1. GTDB lineage: Bacteria > Bacillota > Bacilli > Bacillales > Amphibacillaceae > Oceanobacillus > Oceanobacillus arenosus. Next base: position 120,335 of record NZ_PIOC01000019.1, read on the forward strand.
TTTTCAACCTATATGGGAATAGAACAAAGTGATATCCGAATTGATTTACAACTTTCAGATGATATCAATCAAGATTTTAACAATATGCTTGATTACATTGAGAATGATAGGGATGTTGAACAATTTTCGCCAATGGTAACAAGTTTGTACGAGTTTATCAATAGCGATAGAAATCTGGAAAAGATGGCGATTGAAACAGGCGATTATTCGATATTTTCCTTGAAGTATTTAGAAGGGAGTCCTCCTTTAAATGAAAATGAAATTGCGCTTTCCTATTTAAATAGCAGCGAGCTTTCGAAAGGGATTGGCGATAATCTGATGCTAATTCTAGATGGAGATACAAGAGAAATGGTCGTTAGTGGTATTTTTCAAGATGTAACGAATGGTGGCCGTACAGCAAAAGCAATGTTACCGATTAATGAAGAAGCGGCACTCTGGTATGAAGTAAGTTTAAATCTAAAGCCTGGTGTTTCCATTAATGAAAAAATGGTGGAATATTCCAATGCCTTTTATCCCGCGAAAGTGACGGATTTAGAAGGGTATCTAACGGATACATTTGGCAACACAATCGATCAGTTAAGATTAGTGACCATATTGGCTATAATGATTGCACTATTCATCGCTGTTCTAATTACAGCGTTGTTCACGAGGATGTTAATTGCCAAAGACAGCCAACAAATCGCTGTTATGAAGAGTATTGGCTTTACGTTAAATGATATTCGCTTGCAATATGCAACACGAACAATGTCTGTACTTATTATTGGAATTATCCTAGGTACGATAATTGCGAATACTATCGGGGAACAACTCGTTAGCGTATTTATGTCCTTAATGGGGGCATCAAAAATTGAGTTTGTAATCGACCCCATGCTTGCGTATTTCCTTTTTCCACTTTTATTAATGATTACTGTAACTATTACAACATTACGAAGTACTGCTTCAATTAAAAATACGAGTATAGCAGAAATGAGGGCATAGGATGGAAACGATTTTAGAAGCAAAGGATGTAAGCAAGACATTTGTTATTGGCGATAACAATCAACAGACCATATTGAAAAGTATCAACATGCAGATGAAAAAAGGAGAAATGGTTGCAGTTATGGGGCCGTCTGGTTCTGGCAAATCGACGTTACTCTATAATATTAGCGGCATGGATCGGGTCACATCTGGAAGTGTTCGATTTAACAATCGGGAAATTTCATCCCTCTCCGAAAAGAATTTATCTAACATTCGCTTAAATAGAATGGGGTTTATTTTCCAAGATATTTACTTATTAAAAAACCTGTCAATCTTTGATAACATTGTCCTATCCGCATATTTGGCGAAGAATGAATCACGTGACAAGATTAATCAGAGGGCGCTGGAATTAATGAAGAAAATGGGAATTGCTGAACTTGCGAACCATGATATTACGCAAGCCTCAGGTGGGCAATTACAAAGGGTCGCCATTTGCAGGGCGCTAATTAATCAACCGGATATTGTCTTTGGCGATGAACCTACTGGAGCATTAAACTCTAAAGCTGCTGCCGATATTATGAAGATATTAGCAGAGATAAACGAAGCAGGAACGACAATAATGCTTGTCACACATGATGTCAAAATCGCTGCGAAAACAGAACGCGTTTTTTACATGCTGGATGGAAATATTGTCGGTGAAAATCAGCTTGGTAAATACAAAGAGAGTAATAATGATAGTCAAATCAGGGAGGAAATACTTTCTAATTGGTTAAGGAAAATGGATTTTTAACTAAATCTACTAGGAAATAAAACTGGTGATAAATATAGTAAATCGATGAAATGCTGATTAATCACTCAATGTGTTCGCTTTCCCGCTGTTTTGCCTAATCCATTCAAGTGTGATAAAATTCTCTAGATATTATCGATTCAAGCAGTAAGACTGTTTGAAAACACTATACAATTGAAGGAGAAAAAACACTTGAGAATAGAACGATTGAAGCAGGAATGGTTTGGAAATGTGAAGGGCGATGTTTTGGCTGGAATTGTAGTGGCCTTAGCTTTAATTCCGGAAGCAATCGCCTTTTCAATTATTGCTGGTGTAGATCCAATGATTGGACTCTATGCCTCATTTTGTATTGCAATTGTAATTGCCTTTGTTGGCGGACGTCCTGGTATGATTTCGGCAGCTACTGGTGCAATGGCGATGCTAATGGTCAATTTAGTAGCATTGCATGGACTGGAGTATTTACTCGCAGCAACCATTCTAACCGGATTGATTCAAATTATTATAGGTATTTTTAAATTAGCGGAATTAATGAAATTTGTTCCACGCTCTGTTATGATTGGCTTTGTAAATGCATTGGCGATCGTTATCTTTACAGCGCAATTGCAGCATTTCGTCGGAGAATCTTGGATAATGTATGCACTTGTAGGATTGACATTAGCAATTATTTATCTTTTTCCAAAAATTACAAAGGCTGTTCCAGCAACATTAGTTGCGATTATCGTGATAACAGCTATCGTGATGATAGGAGATATAGGCGTTCGCAATGTTGGTGACATGGGAAATCTGTCGAAGCAGCTACCAGTGTTTCTATTCCCGCAGGTACCATTTTCATTTGAAACCTTTATGATTATTTTCCCGTATTCCTTATCATTAGCGATTGTTGGTTTAATTGAGACTTTATTAACGTCTAATTTACTTGATGATATGACAAATACAGATAGTAATAAAAATAGGGAAGCCCGTGGTCAAGGAATCGCCAACATCGTTGCAGGTCTATTTGGCGGTATGGCGGGATGCGCCATGATTGGACAATCGGTAATCAATGTAAAATCTGGTGGCCGAGGCAGATTATCTACCTTCGTTGCAGGCGCATTTTTAATGTTCTTGATCGTCGTGTTAGGTGATTTCGTTGTCCAAATTCCTATGGCTGCACTTGTAGGTGTAATGATTATGGTTTCTATTAGTACGTTTGATTGGGCGGCGATGAAAAATATCCGAAACGTACCGCGAACAGATGCAGTTGTTATGATCATCACTGTTGGTATCGTTCTAGCCACTAATAATCTATCATTAGGAGTTCTAGCGGGAGTCTTATTGAGCGCTATTTTCTTCGCAGTGAAAATCTCGAAAGTAAGGGTGCAAGATACACTTGATGTACAGGCAGGAAAACGAGTCTATTATGTAAAAGGTCAGCTATTCTTCGCATCTGTCAGTGATTTTGTTGATAAATTCAATTTTATAGACGAGGTTAAACAGGTAGAGATAGATTTAACCCATGCACAATTATGGGATAGTTCTGCTACCGGTGCCCTTGATAAAATTGAACTGAAGTTTAGCCAAAACAATATCACGGTTCGATTCATTGGTCTGAATAAGGAAAGTCAGCAATTGAAAAATCGGATTAGTGGCGCTACAAGAAGTTCTAATTAATGGATGGAATAGCCTCGAATGCAGCATTCGAGGCTATTCCTTCTCAATCGACGCCCGAGTTGAATCGAGCGAGGCGCGTGCAGAATCGAGCGAGGCGCGTGCAGAATCGAGCGACGCCCGTGCAGATTCGAGCGACCCCCGCCCAAAATCGAGCGACAGCCCAGCCCTCTAATCAGGCGCAAACACCAAATAGGTATTACCCGGACTCAAGAACCCCCGGGTAATACCTATTCTATTTGATTGCCCCAGCAACAATATAATCAGCTAAATCAATTTCTAATTCATTGCCAAGTGCAAGGTTTGCCAATTGCTTGCCAATAAATGGTCCCATCGTTAATCCAGATGATCCGAGTCCATTGGCAAGATATAATCCATCATAACCTGGCAGTGCACCGATGACGGGAAGAAAACCTGGTGTAAATGGGCGAAATCCGACTCTTGTCTCTAGAATAGTAGCATTGCTCAACCCCGGAGCAATTTCCATGGCATGGCCGATAATTTCATGTGCAGCCCCAACGGTTACACGGGTATCGAAGCCAGTGTCATTCTCGTGTGTCGTGCCAATGACAATTCTATCGTCAAACGCGAGCATGTACTGGCTGGATGGCGGCATGACAACAGGCCAATTGGATGTATCTACATTAGGAAGCTGTACATGCATTATTTGTGCTTTTTGTGGCGTAACGTCAAATGATATATCTAGTGGCTCAAAAAGTTCGTTCATCCAAGCGCCAGCAGCTGCGATAACAGTATCCGCCACTATTGTTGTATCATTAACGGAAACACCAATAATCTTGTTGCCAACACCCACCAAACTGGCATCACCAATAATTGTACTTGCACCATGCTTTGCTGCAGCACGAAGTAATGAATCTCTTAATTTCCTGCCATCGACACGTGCAGCCCCACTAATATGTACAGAACGATATGCATCTGAAAGAATAGGGAACAGGCTTCTAGTTTGTTCCACATCAAGAAGCGTCACTTCTCCAATTTCAGGGGCATCTTCCAGGCGTTTCAATGCACGATCCCTTATGGCGATTAATTTATTCTCATCCGTATGTAAACTAATGGCGCCAACCCGCGAGTAACCAGTATCCGCTTCGCCATCTTTTGCCAACTGATCAATTAAATCAGGGTATAGTCCTGCCCCATTCTTGGCTAAACGATACCATGCTTTATTGCGACGTTGTGAAATCCATGGGCATACAATGCCAGCAGCAGCGTCCGTTGCTTGCCCTTTTTGCTTTCTATCAATGATAACGACCTCGGCCCCTTGCTTTGCTAAAAAATATGCAGTACTCGCACCAAGAATCCCACTACCAATGATAATTATCTTCTTACGCATCTTATTTTGCTTCCACCACTTGTCTCATCGCTTTTATTTTTCCAAGATGTTCCGCTTCATGATGACCGATCATGATTAACAGATCTTCATAGGATTCAATATGACCGAATGGGACTTTAAACGGTACATTAGTTTTCCAAAATAATTCATCAAACTGATTGACACGCTCTTGCTGGTCCACTAAATATGTCGTTAGTTCTTCTAATGTCGGAGCTGTCATAGTCCAATCAGCTGGTTTTGTTCCTGAACTAAATAATTCCGCGTACTCCTTAGGAAAATGCTCAGATTTCTTAGGATATATAAAAAGAAATTTCTCAGTAAAAACGAGCACATGGCCAAGATGCCAGCGAATTGTATTATTAAAATATTTTGCCTGAATATCAGCTGTATTTTCATCCAAATCCTGGATAAACGTAAGTAATGACGTTCTAGTTAAATTAAATTGTTTTTTTGACATAATAATTCCTCCTTGGTATATCAATGTAAAGTATAGATTATTTTGTAAGACATTGAAAGTAATTGCATTATTATGGAGGAAAATGGTGTATCCATACAGAATTAATATAGGACAGGAGGAAGGACCAGATGAAACAGAAAAACATAATCGGCAGGATATTGTTTTATTTAGGAATAGTAGTAATTATTATTGGCATTATTCATTCGATCGTTAATTCATTTCAAATTAACTATATGGATCCGTACGGGCAAGAGGATTATAAATTTTATTGGAGCTCGTTTTTATATTTATTTCCCACAGCACTTCTTTATGGATCGATATCGATTGGAATATCAGAGGTCATTCGTCTACTAGATTCAATCAATCGGAAGGAACTTCCATCGATTTTGACGGTAGGAGAAAAAGTAAGAAGTAATGAAAGCATTCCGATGATTAGCGCTGAAAAACAAGAGTTTTGGGAAATAAGTGATATCGAGGAAGAAAAGATTTACGAGTTGTTTGCGGATAAGGCAATATTAGAAATCACTCCATATATCGTAAAAGGTTATTGTGTCGTGAAATTACAAGATTATAATGGACCACTAAAACCTTTCGTTAGAGTACTTGATCTGAACGGCGGAAATCCAATAGAAGTACAAAATACTGACAGAAGAAAACAAATAATCGAATGGTATAATAAATAGTGCATATACACTAAAAAAGTTATGTGTAATAGTACTCTTTTTTGTCAAAAGTATGATAATCTTATATAGTGAAACGCTATACATAGAAGGAGATATGGATATGTCAAAAACATTAATCTTCGGGCATAAGAGCCCTGATACAGATACAATCTGTTCTGCACTTGCATATGCTGATTTGAAAAATAAACTTGGTGAAACGGCAGAGCCTGCAAGACTTGGTGCTGTGAATAAAGAAACACAATTTGCACTAGATTATTTTGGTGTGGAAGCACCAAAATTCATTGAAAAAGTGGGTTCGGAAGTGGATGCCGTAATTCTAGTCGATCATAATGAATTTCAACAAAGCGTTGATAATATCAAAGATGTTCGAATTGCTGAGGTAATCGATCATCATCGCATTGCTAATTTCGAAACAAAAGACCCAATCTATTTTCGCGCAGAACCTGTTGGCTGTACAGCGACAATTTTAAATAAAATGTATAAAGAAAATGGCATTGTAGTTACGAAAGAAGTTGCTGGACTTTTAGTTTCTGCAATCATTTCTGATTCATTATTACTAAAATCACCAACATGCACAAAAGAGGATGTCGATGCAGCTCATGAATTAGCGGCAATCGCAGGAATTGAGCTTGGGACTTATGGGTTAGACATGCTACAAGCTGGTGCTGATTTAAGTGACAAGACAGCTGCAGATATTATCTCATTGGATTCCAAAGTGTTCGTAATGGGTGATGCAAAAGTTGAAATTGCGCAAGTAAATGCTGTAGATATTGCGAAGGTTTATGAAAATCAGGCAGATTTAGAAGCAGAAATCGCAAAAGTAATCGAGGAAAAAGATCTTGATTTATTCTTGTTAGCAGTAACAGATATTATCAATAATGATTCTGAAGCATTAGCATTAGGAAAAGGTCAAGAAAAAGTGGAGCAGGCATTCCATGTAACGCTTGATAATAATCGCGCACTGCTTAAAGGCGTTGTATCACGTAAAAAACAAATTGTAACAGTATTGACGACTGAATTTACGAAATAAGTGAGGAAGGCCGAGGAGAGATTAATTCTTTCCTCGGCCTTTTTTGTTCTAGTTGAAAATATAAATACTATTTTACGAATAAGTGCAACCAAGCTTTTCTAATATAGGCATAGGAAACTATTTCATGCAAAATAAAAAGGACTTCCCATTAGAGAAGTCCTTTTCTATTAAAGAGCTTACGCTTTGTTAACGTTAGCTGCTTGTGGTCCACGGTTACCTTCTTCGATATCGAAAGTTACTTCTTGACCTTCGTCTAAAGATTTGAAACCTTCACCTTGGATTGCAGAGAAATGTACGAATACGTCATCTCCACCTTCAACTTCGATGAAACCGAAACCTTTATCTGCGTTAAACCATTTTACTGTACCTTTGCTCATTAAAAAAACCTCCATGTGCTGTTTGCACGTTTATTACTATTTTTGTTCTAGATAATAATCAAGAATAATCACTTAAAAGTCAAAACTTATATCTTGTATCGTTCACGAACAACAATAATTATTCTTAGTATAGCACCAAAGTTTAAAAATGTATACCTTTTTGATAAAAAATATTTTTTTGGTAGAATCTCTGATGATACGTCAGCATTTGAATGCTTCTTTTCGATTTGGCGAGAGCAAATTTGCATAATTAATGGCTAGCGATGAAAACTAAACCAATAAAGGAAGGGAGGAATGGAATATGGCAGGGAAACCAAAAGGTCCGAAACAGCAAAATCGAGTCAATTTACCACAAAGTCCGGAGCAACCATATGGCGAACCATTAAGCGGATCGAAAAAGGTGAAAAATGCAAATCACTCTAGACAAAATACGAATAAAAGTCATGGGCTGTAAATAAATTCGCTATAAATCGTTCTAATCAGGAGCATAATCGAAACGATATTGCTCCTTTTATATTTTGTTTATTTAAATCCCCTCATCTTTGCTAGGTTTATCGTATAATTAAATTATTCGGGTAGTATATTTAGAAAGAGGGATGATAGAGCGTGTGGCAAGAGTTTAAAGAATTTGCGTTTAAAGGAAATGTAATCGACCTTGCAGTTGGGGTAGTAATTGGTGCTGCCTTCGGTGGAATCGTCACATCATTTGTTGAAAACATTATCACACCACTGATTGGAATGCTGATGGGTGGCATCGATTTTACAGGACTTAAAGTTACAATTGGTGATGCAGAGGTATTATATGGTAATTTCATCCAGTCGTTTGTAGATTTCCTTATCATTGCATTTGCAATTTTCCTAGCTATTCGGTTTATAAGCAAATTTAAACATAAAGAAGTGGAAGTTGAAGAGGAAGAGGAAATCAACGCACAGGAACTACTCCTCACTGAAATTAGAGACCTATTAAAGGAACAAAATAAAAACAATGTATGACCACATAAAAAAACACTTCCAGTAATAAGATTGGAAGTGTTTTTTATTGAATGACGAAGTGCAAATCTTACATCATCGAGCAAAGCCCCATATTATTTTGCTTGATTCGGTGCATACATTTTTTGTGCAATTAGTGTTTGGACAATCATGAAGATTCCACCAACAGCCCAGTATAATGGCAATGCGGCAGGCGCATTAAGTGAGATGAAGCCGATCATGATCGGTGAAAGTAATCCCATAATCGCCATTTGCTTGCGCATTTGTGGCTCCATGGTCTTTTGCGAAACCTTAAATTGTAGATAATAGACGACCACAGCAATGATGGTTATGATAATATCCGTTTGTCCTAAATCGAACCATAAGAAAGAATGGGTTGCGATTTCAGGAGTTCTGCGAATCGCGTAATAAAATGCGATTAGAATTGGAAACTGAATGAGCATTGGTAAACACCCACTAAGTGACGCCAGTGGATTCATATCATGCTTTTGATAGATTTGCATCATTTCTTGCTGTTTCTTCGTTTGTGATGCAGTATCTTTTTTATTCTCATATTTCTTTTGCAGTGCATCCAATTCTGGTTTGATGACACTCATTTTGTCACGCATTTGCATGCTGCTCTTTGTTTGTTTTAATAAAAATGGCATTAATACGAGACGAATAATTAATGTAATAATGATGATCGATAAACCATAATTATCGCTAAATAACCCGGCGATGCCTTTAATTAATCGTGAAAATGAATAGACAAAGTAATGATCGAACCAACCAGTTGTGTTTGCATCGATTGGTTCATTTACTGCACCTTGACATCCTGCCAGTAATGTAACTAAAAGAAGCAAGAAGATAAGCTTATATTTTTTAAAGAACGTGAATACAGATGTTTTTTCCATTGTTGACCTCCTCGATTTTTATCCAGTGTAGAAGTCGAGTTGGAATGTGGATCATTATCGTCGTCAGGAATTTCGATTCGTTTCGTTTTATTCGTAAGCCAATTGTGGATTTTAATCACTCCCGTAATCGGTTGCTGTTTTGGTAGTGATTGTATCTTTAGTGCATGGCTTTTTCGAATAAAAGCATGGTTCTTATACACGGTACAGCGCAAATCTAGCTGAATATAATCGAAATAAACGACCGATAGTAAAAAGCTTAAATAAAGATAGATTGGCGAGAAATCACTCAGTAATTCATTTAGCAATTCTAATAACATCTATATTCACCTCCTTTAAAATCACAAGTAAGTCCCGTTCTGTTCATACGTTTTCCGGTTCGAAAGGTTTCATGATTATTACTAGAACATTATAACGCGAATGATTCATACTTCCAACCGAGAATGCTGATATAAGAATAATCTGTTTATTTTCCGGAATTTTCGCTATAATCTAAATGGAAGGTGGAGATAAAATATGGCAATCATTCAAGATTCTTGGTTTACTGTTACAAAAATAGATAAATCAACATTCGCAATTAGTGAGTATGGGCATTGGGAAAAGGTACATTCTTTTCTACTGATAGGAACAAATAAAGCTGCTTTGATTGATACTGGACTTGGAATCGATAATATAAAGCGAATAACCGATCAATTAACGGATTTGCCAATCATTGTAATCACTACTCATGTCCATACAGATCATATTGGTAGCCACAAGCAATTCTCTGAGTTTTATGTGCACGAGGCGGAATCGGATTGGCTAATCAATGGAATCGAAGGATTATCGCTGGAGCAAATTAGAATAAATATTGGGCGGGATATTACCAAAGCAACACCAACATCATTTAGCCCTGTTACTTATACACCTTTTCAAGGAGAGCCAACAGGTCTATTAGTTGATGGAGACAAGATTGATATTGGTAATCGACTGTTAGAAATTATACATACACCAGGTCATTCCCCAGGACACTGCTGCATATATGAAGAAGCGAGAGGCTACTTGTTCACCGGAGATTTGCTTTATATGGAGACACCGATTTATGCCTTTTACCCTACGACAGATCCTGAACAATTAGTAAATTCATTAGAGAGAATTGCAAAAATAGAGAATGTAAAAGTGGTTTATGGTTCACATAATCAGCTTGGAATTGATGTTGTGATTTTGGATGAAGTATTGGAAGCGGTGAGAGAACTTCGATATAGGGATGTGGTTAGGCATGGAACAGGAATCCATAAATTTAAGGGATTCAGTGTTCAATTTTAGTGAAGCTTCGGTCAGCCTCTAGACTGAGATGTTTTCGTTCTGTGGATTGTAGTAGGGAATTCTGTTCCAATGTAAGATTGGAAGTAGATTAGGACAGAAAGGAATGGGATGGATGGAAACAATTATTGAAGTTCAGAATCTTAAGAAGTCTTATCGGAAACGGAAATCGAAGGAATATATTCATGCGGTTACAGATGTATCTTTCAAAGTGAATCGAGGAGAAATCGTCGGTCTTCTTGGACCAAACGGCGCAGGGAAAACAACGACAATCAAGATGATATGTGGACTGCTGATTCCTGATTCTGGGACGATTACGATTAATGGAATTAATAATCAGGAGAAGCGTTTGAAGGCACTACGCCATATTAGTGCAGTACTTGAAGGAAATCGAAATTTATATTGGCGTCTTACCGTTAGAGAGAATCTTGAATATTTTGCTGGAAATCGTGGAGCTTCAAAGAAGGAGGTCACACGTCAGGTAGATGAATTATTGGAAAAGTTTCGTTTGCAGGAGAAAGCCTCAGAACTTGTTAATCGGCTTTCACGAGGAATGCAACAAAAACTCGCAATCGCAGTCGCAATGCTAGCAGATAGTGATGTGATTTTACTTGATGAACCGACACTGGGGCTCGATGTAGAAACCAGTTATGAGGTTCGGGATTTACTCCGGAGTATTGCAACTGACTATAACCGAACGATTATTATTAGCTCCCATGATATGGATGTAATCCAAGATATTTGTGAACGAACTGTGATTATTAATGGGGGAAAGATTGTCACAGATGATAGGGTGGAAAATTTGTTGCGATTATTTGAAGTTCGAGCTTATACGATCACACTTGGAGAACAATTAAGTGATAAACAGCAGAAATTGCTGAATCTTATGTTTCCAGAGGCTGAATATAAGGCAGATACCATTCAGTCCACAGTCGAAGTGGATCTTGAAAAAAGTGAAGCAATCTATGATTTATTTGATATTTTTAAACAAGAGGAGACACCAGTCGAATCGATTGATCGTAAGTCGATAAACTTTGAACAAATCTTTATGAAAATTGTAAAGGGGGAAATGGATGATGCAAGGGTTCAATCTTCTTAAAGCAAACATTCGCAAAGAATATATTGAATATAAGCGGTATTTACCGAATACGATTGCGATGTTACTTACTTTTTATATTATTTTTATTGGCATGTTCGCTGGAATCCAATTAATTGGCGACCCGACGATGCAGGAAACGAATATTCAATTTGTGATTGTAAACTATATTTTCTGGTACTTAGCGATGATTGTCGTAAATAATATTGGCTGGCAAATCACGAATGAAGCGACCCAAGGAACACTTGAACAACTGAGCATGTCACCGATGGGGATTTGGCGAATCATGCTTGCTCGCTTGATATCCTCCACAATTGTGAGCTTCTTGATTATTGTTGTTTTGCTATATTTATCGATGCTGACAACAGGGCAGTGGCTAAATATCGACATCCTCACGATTTTACCAATTTTAATTTTGACCTTGATTAGTATGTTTGGTCTCGGATTTATTATTGCCGGGTTGTCGATCGTCTTGAAACAAATTCAAGCATTCCTACAAATATTACAGTTTATCCTAGCAGGATTAACCTTTGTCCCACTGACAGCTGCACCGTTTCTAGCATACTTTCCTTTTGTAAAAGGGGTGGATTTGGTACGGGCTGTAATGATCGATGGTGTCACCTGGAGCCAAATTCGAATGGAAGATTTTATGATATTAGGATTTAATGCCGTTTTCTATTTTGTTATCGGTCTCGGATTCTTCTTTCTTTGTGAACGGGTGGCGATGAAGAAAGGGTTGTTGGCGCATTATTAAAAATGGTGGCTTGGGCAATGTGGAAGCCTTCATTCTTCTTAATAAAAGTGTGCTGTTATTTGTAATATAAATCTGGAATTTATGGAGGAGTTTTATTTGGGCTTCTTGTCAGGGAAACTAGATTTTGTCATCGATGAAAACGGATTAAGCAATGTAGACAGAGTAATGATTGGCGACATTAATCAAACGATTCTTATTCAAGCAGAGGATGTTACGAAGCCTATCCTCTTGTTTCTTCATGGTGGACCTTCCATGCCGATACCAGGTGTATCAAGCAAGGGAAGAGATTATACGATTGCGACAAACACAAAGGAGCTTGTGAAAAATTTCATGCTCGTATTTTGGGATCAACGAGGTACTGGTAAATCATACAATAATCATATCGCAGAAGAAACAATGAATGTGTCACAATTTGTCGCTGACACAATTGAACTAACAGATTATTTAAGAAAAAGATTCGTGAAAAAGAAGATTTTTCTTGTTGGTCATTCTTGGGGAACGGTGATTGGTTTAAAAGCAGCAAGTGCGTTCCCAGAGAAATACTATTCTTATGTAGGAATTTCGCAAATTGTGAATTGGGTAGAAAATGATCGGTTAGGACTTATTTGGACAAAGGAAGAAGCAACTAGACGTAAAAATATGAAGGCGTTAAAGGAATTAATCGCGGTGGGTGAACCTCCTTGGACAGAAAGTGTGGAGCAATGGGGGGTTTTAAGAAAGTGGCAGCGTAATTTCAATACTTTCACATATAAAACGGAAGATAATCGGTATCCAAAGCTATTAATGTTTTTCTGGCAGATGATGCAATCTAAGGAATATAACTTAAAAGATATGGCTGATACATTTGCAAAAGGATTTAAATTGGTTTATAGCGATAATTTTATTCATGAATTATCACAGATTGATTTTGCAAAATCAACGCCAAAAATTGCTATTCCAGCTACATTTTTCCATGGACGAAAAGATGTGCATGTCTATGGTAAGCCCGTCGAAGATTACGTTGAAGCGCTGGTGGCTGATAGCGGTAAACAGTTTGTTTGGTTTGAAAAATCAGCACATGCATTCCATCCCGATGACACGAAAGAGATTGAAATGCGTTTGATTGATGAACTGAAATATGCGGAGAGAATTTAATTGAATATAGGTAACTGCACATGCATCCCCATGGTAACTGTCATAGGTTAGTAGTGAACGTATAACAAGAAAGGGGATAATCAAATGAGTTTTCGTCATGGAAGACATTGTAGATGTCATACTTGTTGTCAAAAGACAATTGTCCATCCTACAAAGTTTAATTGTGTCAATCAATTCTCTGAAAGTGTAGTCAATCAAGTGCATCCTTCTCATACTACAGTTATGAATCACCACTTAGTAAAGAATATCCACACATTTCCGCATTCTACATCTGTGCAAAATACTGCAAACAGTGTGGATCAATATGGAGGATCATTCCAAGTACCTGCACCGAATCAAGTAGCAGGAGCAATGTCACCAGGCTTCGGTCCAGGATATGGCCCAGGAGGTCAAGTGGCAGGTGCGATGATGCCAGGCTATGGTCCGGGAAGTCAAGTAGCAGGAGCAATGATGCCTGGATATGGCCCAGGAGGTCAAGTGGCAGGAGCAATGATGCCTGGATATGGTCAAGGACCACATAAAGGATGCAAGTGTGGCTGTGGTGGTAATCCATCTCATCATAGATGGTAAAATAGATCGATTTTATTCGTAATATTATCGAGAAAGCTGACAAGTGAATTGTCGGCTTTTTTCTATAAATAGGAATGTATAAAAGTTTCCTCTTTCAACTCCAGTGACAATTGAGGCCACGTCCAGATCCAGCACCGTGCTCCTAGCGAGACTTCCCTCACCTCCGTACACAGCTCAAATGGGCGCTTGCGCTTTTGTTCATTTGATACAATAACGAAAGGGTATATACTAGTATTGAATGAATTATTTTTGAAACGGTGATGACAAATGAAAATTTTAACGGTGACAGGATACAAAGCAACGGAATTAGGTATTTTTAAAGAAGATGATCCGAAAGTAGCGATTATCAAGAGAGCAATTGAAAAACGGCTAATCGGATTTATTGAGGAAGGGCTTGAGTGGGTTCTCGTTTCCGGACAAATGGGCATCGAGCTATGGACGGCAGAGGTCGTTCTTGATTTGAAGGAAACATATGATATCAATCTAGGCATCTTCCCTCCATTTGAGAATCAGGATAATCGCTGGCCAGAGCCATTGAAATATAAATATGAGGAGCTGACCATGACTGCCGACTTTTATCAACCGATTTATAATGGCGATTATAAAGCGCCCTATCAGTTTAGAGCGAAGAACATGTGGCTAGTAGATAAGAGTGATGGTTGTGTGATCCTAATGGATGACGAGTTTCCAGGAAGTACGAAATATTTTTATGACATTGCGAAGCAGGCAAAAGAAAACTATCCAATTTTCTTAATCACGCCGATGGATTTGGAAGATATTGCGGAGGAAATACGAATGGCGGACCCTGATTATTGGAGCTGATTTGTTTTGCATCCGAGCCTGTATGGACATGTAGCTTCCGAGCAAGCGGAAGAGTGCGGAAATACAGGAGAGCGCAGAGATACCGATATATTTGAAAATACGCTGATATTATCAAGAAACACACAGATATATATAGCAAAGGCGCTGATATCTGCTCCCGTCACGCTGATATTCGACAAAATAAGCGCCGATAATTGCGATCACCTCATGCTACCGCCATATTGCCGCTTGATTTGCATTAATTATTTCACCGTACAGCGCATATCTTTAAAAGAACGTAACTGCGCAATTTTGAAAGGTGGAATCATGATGTCTTATCCTTATCAATATGTACCAAATTCGAATCACAGGCAAGACCAACCTAATCAAACGAATCACCGCCGAATAATCGTTACCGGAAATGGACAGATTTTAGTGGAACCGAATATCGTGACGATACAGTTAGAGGTTGTGACGGAAGATAGTTCACTCAGGCAGGCGCAACAAGAAAATGCGAATACGATGAATCAAGTAATTCAGACTCTTCTCAATCTGGGCATACCGAGGGAGAATATTCATACAGCTGCGTTCAACATTTTTCCTAGATATGATTTTGTTGATGGAAAGCAGGTTTTTCGAGGGTATGAGGTTACCAATGAAATTACGCTCCAGATAAACGCGATTGATCAAACGGGTGCTATCATTGATGAAGCAGTAAAAAATGGGGTGAATCGCGTTTCGAATATCCAGTTTACGGTTCGTGATAAGGATATGTATTATCAGCAGGCGTTAAGTGCCGCACTTGGAAATGCGAACCAGAAAGCGGAAACCATTGCGAGGACGTTGCAGTTAAATCTTAATCAACCACCAATAAAGATTGTCGAGCAATCAACTGGGACACCAGCGACAGCATTTAAGGTGATGGCAGCAACATCGGAAAGCTTTACAACCCCAATTGAGCCAGGACAAATCGTAGTAAGTGCCGTTGTAGAGATACAATACCAATATTAGTAGAAAGCAAGTGATAGCAATTCATCACTTGTTTTTTTTCGATGGTAGTAAAGAAAATATTTCTTTCTACATGGCTGTTTGATTAAACTTTGTTGCTTTTGGGCAGTTTTTTCAGAAAGGAAAACGCCAATTTGGTAAATTCATTTACCCATCAGCGTTTTCCTTTCTGAAAATGTCACGCGTATGCGTGACAAGGCAAGCATTCGCTTGCCTAACTGCCCAAAAGCAAAGAGCAACAATCTTTGAGAGAAGAGCCTTCTACATAGATGCAACCACTTTATATAAGATAATTAGTAGAAGATAGAAGGGGATATTGGCTAAAGTGGTTACGCTAATGTAATTAAATGTTATAATGTTAGAAATATTGTATTTAAGTACAATTTGAGGTGATTATTTGATTCGGAAGATGAAGAAAAAGGATATCCCGCAAGTTCAGCATATTGCTAAAACAAGCTGGAATGCAACATATGAAGGAATTATTCCATATAACATTCAAGAGAACTTTTTAAATTCAGCATATAGCGATAAAAATATGAAAAGTAGATTAAAACATTCGTTTATCTTCGTTGCTGAAGTTGATAAGAGAATTGTTGGTTTTGCTAACTATTCACCCATTACAAAGGATGGAAAAACGGAACTGGTTGCGATTTATTTGTATCCGGAATATCAAGGGAAAGGGATTGGCACCGCATTTTTACGACATGGGATCGAGCAATTAGGAGATGTGGAGGAAATCCATCTAAATGTAGAGAAGAATAATGAAATTGGCATGAATTTCTACACTGCAAAAGGATTTGAAGTTGTGTCAGAGTTCGAGGATGACTTCGGTGGACATATTTTACATACGGTCAGGATGGTATTAAGAGTTAGAGAATCTTTTCAAAAATAGGGATGTGTATATGAGTAAGCTAGATGATGTATCAGAAAAAACGAGTGTAAGAGAAAAGTTAGGAGTAATCACAGTAATAACCGTCATACTCACGATTGCGATCGGTTTCGTAATGGGCATCTATTTCTTTGGTTTTGCGGGATTATTTAATCTTTTTGGTGTGAAGTATGATTCGTTATTTACTCTTCTAACCTTTATATTATTTGTGTTAATCATTTGTATCTTTACGGACATCTTTGCGAAAATTCCACGCATAATATTTTCCCACTTTATATCGGGCAAATATTCTTCAATCATCGGTACGATTATGATTGAGACATGCTTTGCTTGGATTGCTATATTTACTGCGGATGAACTTCTTACGGATATTAATGTGCCACTTTCTGTCGAGTTATTTGCAGCATTGGTAATTTGTATTGCTGAATATTTGCTGGAGAAAGACAATGAAAAACAAAAACAATCGAATGATAGTGAATAAAATTCATATAATTACAGGGGAAATCAATATTATGATCATCGAAAAACTAACATCATTAGAAGAGGCACCAATAGAATTGCTTCTTTTAGCTGATCCTTCACGGAAACTTGTGAAGAAATATGTAACTGCTGGAGAATGTTTCCTAGCAAAGAAGAACAACGAGATAATTGCCGTTTATGTTTTACTGCAAACAAAGCCAAACACGATTGAAATAATGAATATTGCTGTAGCTGAAAAAGAGCAGAGAAAAGGGATTGGCAAGGAAATAATTGGGCATGCCGTTGAATATGCTAGAAAGCAAGGGTATCTTGCTATCGAAGTAGGTACAGGAAATTCCAGTATCGGGCAGCTTGCACTTTATCAGAAATGCGGATTTCGTATCGTTGGAATTAACCATGATTTTTTCGTAAGAAATTACGAAGAAGAAATTATTGAGAATGGAATTATTTGTCGAGACATGATTCGATTGGAGCGGAAGTTAACGTGAATGAATTGAATTGGAGTTAATCAATGAATCGGAGGCGACATTAAATGGAAAACGAGGAAAAGTATTTAAGAGCGAAGAAACGTGTTGAAGACTTAAAAGGATTTTATCAGCATTTACTTTCCTATATTTTAGTGAATATCATGCTATTTATCATTAATATGGTTACGGATCCAAGTTATTGGTGGTTTATTTATCCGCTCATGGGTTGGGGAATTGGATTAATCGCACACGCCTTCTCTGTCTACTTTGATGGATTCATGGGTGCAGACTGGGAAGAAAAGAAAATAAAGGAATATATGGAGAAGGATAAGCGGGACGGTTAGGGTTAAAGGATAATCGTCCTCGTTTTTTGGAGGAAGTCAATTGAATTTTTATTGGTTTTCAACGTTCACTATCTAAAATCAATGAGGAGCTGGTGTAATGCCAAATAGTCATTCCTTATGTGGACAGTTTGCGGCCATATTAAATGGAAAAGGGACAATGAATAATGGGGTTTGCTCTGTATCTCTAACGCGTAATTTCCATGCAACTGTTCAAGGAAAAACAAGTACAACTGTTGTTCCAGCTGATGTTCTATTTGAATCTCTTGATAGCAAAGGTAATGCACTAAACCTTGCTGAAATCGCTATTCTCCAAGAAGAAATCCCGACATTTATGCATGCGGTAGTTCAACAAGGAATTATCGTAAGTGCACTACACAACCATTGGTTATTTATGGAGCCGTTGATTCTGTATATCCACCTCCAATCTGTTGAACCTCCATTAAATTTTGCGAAAAAGCTTGCATATGCTTTTACTTTTTTGAAAAGCCATCCTATTGTTGGAGATTGAAATAGAACAAAAGCGGAAGCGCCCGTTTAGCAACGTACGGAGGTGAGGGAAGTCTCGTTACAGCTTAAGCGCTGGAGCTGGACGTGGCTATTCTCAGTAATTAAGTTTTCCACAGCGTCCAATTTTATAGTTTCCTATGCAATAAATAAGGCGTTACCGAGTATCTTCACTTAAGTAACGCCTCTATTTTGATTCTTTAATTTAACGAATTCCCTACACCAACCAGCGCATCTTTAATTTTATCTTTGCCACCTAGTTCATTGACGAGATCATTTTTTACATCTGCTTCAATCATATAATAGTAGGTTCCATCGAATACGAATAGTCGTAAATTTGGCTCGTTGTAATGCGCTTCCAATGAATTCTCTAATTCTACTGGAATGGTTTCTTCATCCTCATAATAAGTAGGCT
Organism: Oceanobacillus arenosus; assembly: GCF_003369575.1. GTDB lineage: Bacteria > Bacillota > Bacilli > Bacillales > Amphibacillaceae > Oceanobacillus > Oceanobacillus arenosus. Next base: position 139,268 of record NZ_PIOC01000019.1, read on the forward strand.
CGCTTTTAGCTGCTTCATAATTTATTTTTAACTCATCCTGCTCCCCACGGTAATCAACATCAAAAACATAATTGTCTGTACCATGTTTTGACACATGGATACTTGATATCTTTGCGTGTTTATTTGGCAGCTCACCTGCGAATTTCACATCATCAAGTGGGAGTTCGGCTGGGCGCTTACCTTGTGTTTCCATTGAATCAGCAATGTCGAACATTTCTTGCTGTGTAAAGCCTTCACCTTCTATTGAATAACACCAATCATCTTTAACGAATGCCAGCTCTACTTCTTCATTGCTAAAAAGATAGAAATAATAATCAATGCCATCGATTGTTTCGGTTAATTCGAGGTCATCATTGATACAATAGTTTTTTCTATCATCATCAGGATAACTGTTAGCTGAGAAATTAATTTCATTTCGCTTCGTTATTTCTGCTGCATTAAGTTGAATTGTTTGCCCGAAGCTATCCGAATGAATATGATCACTTATGCTCGCTACTTCTTCAGGAAAGCTGCTTGGAAAAGGAATTGTCGCGCTTTGATTCCATTTCTCCTCAAACATTTTTCGAACATCTTCTTCAATTGGATTAACTGCAATCCCGGCACCGTTCTTCTTGTCATTCGTATTTAATTCGCCTAATAGCTCCTTTGTATTTTCTTCTGTTGCATTAAACGCTATAGCTTCATACGAATCTAATTCGTTAATCGGTAAATGAAATAATTCATATGCAGGCGTTTCTTCTGAATCCCTAATTCTATCTGCATACAATAAATGTTTACCATCGCCTGATATGGTTAAGTATTCTGTATAGACGCCAACAGCTACATTTGGTATGTGATAGTTTGTTTTATTGTCAAAATTATATAAATAAACTTGCTCACTATCGGAAAGAATCATATTGCCGTTGTCGTCAATTGTACCGAAACGTTGATAATCATAATCTGTAAAACTAGTGATCTCACCTGTTTCCATATTAACGAAATTGATACTTTGATAAATCTCATCCTTTGATGTTGTATCGTCTAGACGGAAAAAGGCATAGTTACCGTTTGGAGAAACCTTCAATGAGTCAATAATTATTCCTTCTGTCTGATCTTTAAATCTTTCTTGATACGGCTCGACATTCATAATCTCTTCAAGCTTTCCTGTTTCTGTATCGAGTACAGAAAGACGGAGAAAGTTATGCATGAATACTTTTTTTCCGTTATCTGCTGGAATAAGGTCCGTATACGCGTCATCCTCAATACCAGATAGTTCAGGTATTACAAACTCCTTCATACCTTTTGTTTCCAAGTTATAAATCGCTATTATATTGCCATCATTATTTTCTAACAGAATTTCCATATCGTTTGTTATTCCAAAAATATCTAAGCTAATGTCATCTAATTCTTGTTCATGATGGACAATTTTCTGCTCCTCTGTGTCATAGATAACAAACCAACGTTCATCCATCGAACAACTAAACGTTAGATATTTTCCATCAGGGGAAACGAAAGTTCGTGAACAACTTCTATCCTCCAACTCCTCAGCGCTTGCTTCTGAAATTTCTTTTACATTCACTGCTTCCTTATTATCAAAAATGACATATTTTGACCTTTCTTCTTCTCGTTTTATTTCCTCTTTTGTTGAAAATAAAACCGTGCTTGCATCGATTGAACTGTCTATCCCAGTAAATTCAAACCGATCATCTTCACTGAATTCATATGTAAATAAACTTTCAGGCTGAGGTGCTTCCACACTTGTTATTTCGTTTGAGGTATCGGTACCCTCAGATGAATCGTCCGAAGAGCAAGCAGCCAATAACAATACGAATAATAATATAGATAATGCAATTTTTCTCATAGTAACCCTCCTTATATAATAAGAATACATAAAAATAACTATACTTACTATGAGGCTTACCTCTTAATCTAGTATTTGTGAAAGGGAAAATTGACTATAAAAATAATGGTAAATGGGTCTTAATGCACAAAATTCTGCTTTATATATAAAAACGATATATATTGGTAATCCCACCTATTAACATATGATAAAATGATGTAAAGGAGTAGGGATCGTTTATATTTATCAAAGCAAGTCCAGACAGGAGGAAGAACAATGTTGAAATATACCATTTGCTTCATAAAAAGAGGAAATGAAATTTTACTATTGAATCGAGAGAAATCGAGCTGGATGGGAAGATGGAATGGAGTTGGGGGCAAGCTTGAAGCAGAAGAGACACCGATGGAATGCATTTTACGCGAGATAAAGGAAGAAACAGGGATTGAAGTAGCAAAGGTTGCGTATAAAGGTACGGTTACATGGGGTGATGTGAATGCATCTTCTGGTGGAATGTACGCATTTGTTGCAGAAATACCTGAAAACTATTCGTATCATACACCGCTGAAAACAGATGAGGGGATATTAGATTGGAAGAAAATAGACTGGATTTTGCATCCTGAAAATGAGGGAATTGCAAATTTGAAATATTATCTAGATACAATGTTAGAGGATAGTCGTACATATGAACATCATTTTGTTTATGAAGGAGGAAGGGTTCTCGAGTTTACGAGAATTCCTCAAGCAGAAAAGGCAACAGTTGGCAATTAAGGAGGTGGGGGTTCATGATGTTAACAGATAAACAACTAATAGAAATTGGAGCGCTCCAAACTTTATGTGAGACAGGAAGTAATTTTGAACTAAAGCTGAATTGGGATATGCTAAAGAATAGGGAGGATTCTGAGTCAAATGATTTCTTCCATTATGATAATGGCGTACTTGTCGGATTTTTAGGTCTCTATGGTTTCGGTAACAAAGTAGAAATATGTGGAATGGTGCACCCACAATTCCGGAGAAAAGGAATCTTTACGAAGCTATTATCAAAGGCGATTGAAGTATGTATTGAACGACAATATGATGAAATATTATTGAATGCACCTGCGAATTCAGAAACGGCTAAGAAGCTTCTCCAATTAATAACATGCAATTATGCATTTACGGAATACCAAATGAAATGGCATGAAACCGAAATAATAGAAGATAAAGATGTTGGTATAAGGCCCTCGATATCTGCAGCTGATCTTCAGCTGGAAATTCAATTAGATGTGAGTTGTTTTGGGTTTTCAGAAGAAGAGGCAATCGATTATAACAATCGAATTAGAAGTGAAGGTGACCAACAATTTAATATCATTGAGTTTGCTGGGGAAGCTGTAGGAAAAATACGAATTTCCCACGAGGAGAATAATACATGGATTTACGGTTTTGCAATTCTACCAGAGTATCAAGGGAACGGAATTGGTAGAAAAGCATTGAAAAAAATTGTACTGGAAGAACATAAAAAGGGAAATAATATTTTCCTTGAAGTTGAGGCGACAAACGATCTTGCGTTAAGGCTCTATGAGTCATGTGGTTTTCAATCGTTTCATGCACAGGATTATTATCGATATACTAAAATTCAACAATAGTAGTGTTTTATAGAATGTTCGAAAGGAGACCCTTAATGCCAAATTGTCAAAAATGCGGTCGACGCTGGAGCTGGTCGCAAACATTGAAAGTGAATTTTAAATTTGATGGAATGGAATGTCCAAATTGCGGTAAAAAGCAATATGTCGCGGCTAAATCTAAGAAAAGTTTAAAGTGGATATCCTATTTGCCAGTTATTTTGATCTTATTATTATTATTTGATTTCACGCTACAAATCACTATTGGACTTATTATCGTTGCATCCATCTTAATGATCGGATTATATCCATTTCTAATAAAGCTAACTAGTGAAGACGAGGGAGTGTATTAATATCAAGTAAGGGGGGAGAAGATGAACGGAAAAGACATATTAAATCATTTTGGTTTTACAACAGATGTAGAGCCAATAAGTATCTATCCTTTTTCATCGGTCTATAAAGTTAAGGATGGAGATCACTATTTCATAGTTAAACGAACACAGAACCAGGTTCGTAAAGTGATGGAGTATATTACGATGCTCAAAGAAAATGGAGCAGAGGTGGTAACACCTGTACCACTAAAAACTGCCAATCCACAAATGATTGGCAATGAAACATATGTTACATATCCTTTCATCGAGGGGACTACATATACCGGGGAAAATAAAGAAATCGTCGAGGCTGGAAGGCTTCTAGGGAAAATCCATTCCCTTTCGCCGTCGCAAAATAGTTATAACCTTGCTGTGTATGATGTATTTGATTTCACTGTGGAAGAAGTAGTGGAAAGTGTTCAGAAAATCAAAAAAATATGGCAGGCTTTCATGTTAATATCGACATATTGCAACTAGAAGCAAAATTAATGCAGGCCGTTACGACACAGGAAGCATTGAAAAATAGCGGGTTGCCACTTGTAGCGACGCCACATGATTATAAAGCAAATAACTTAATCTATACGCCTGAACCATATTTAGTTGATCCAGACAATGCAACATGGATACCAAGAACATTTGACTTAGCGCTTGCTTTACTATTATTTCATAATGAGATATTTACTGGACCAGATAGAGTATTTACTACTAGGGAATGGCAGACATTTTTATCGGGATATAAGGAATATGTCACCATTTCAGATTTAGAACGTACGAACTGGCAGAGGGCAGTCGACCATGTATTTTTAGATGAAGTAATGTGGCTAATGGCTGAAGTGGAAGAAGACTGGTCTAATCCAACGCAGCGAAGCCTTTTTGCTAGCTTGGTTAAGTTAATATTAGATCCCTCTAGCTATGAGCTTGATTAATAGATCATTCTGAGTGTCCTCGTTAACCTCCCAGTGGCCTTTTATTGTGTTTCTTTGTCGAACAGAATTCGTGCAATTACATGGAAAGTAAGAAGGTTAATTTAAAAATTATATTTACTGTTTTTAAGGGAAATTTTGATGTATAAACAGAATAAACTGATATACTTATGATACGTGCTGTGCGAAATGCTTCACAATCAATAAGAAGCATAAGCCTACGAATGAATGATAGCGACATCCCTAAAAAAATGGGCGCTAATCGATAATATTAACTTTTTTGGAGGAAAAAAATGAGCTTAACAGATATAGAAATTGCGCAACAAACAATAATGAACCCAATCGGAGAAATTGCAGCAAAGGCTGGAATTGCTCAAGAGGATCTTGAACTTTATGGGAATTATAAAGCAAAAATTAATTATAATGTAATGGACAAGCTAAAAGATAAGAAGAATGGGAAATTAATTCTGGTTACTGCGATTTCCCCCACGCCTGCAGGGGAAGGAAAGACAACAACCGTTGTTGGATTAGGGGACGCATTGCGAAGGATTGGCAAGAAGGCATTTATTGCACTTAGAGAGCCATCACTTGGTCCGGTATTTGGTATAAAAGGTGGAGCAGCTGGTGGCGGGTATGCACAGGTTGTGCCGATGGAAGATATTAATTTACATTTTACTGGAGATTTCCATGCAATCGGCGCGGCAAATAATCTACTTGCAGCAATGATTGATAATCATATCCATCAAGGTAATGAATTACATATCGATACACGGAAAATAACATGGAAACGGGTTGTTGATATGAATGATCGACAATTACGTTATATTGTAGATGGATTAAACGGGAAGATTAATGGTGTTCCACGTGAGGATGGTTTTGATATTACCGTTGCATCGGAAATCATGGCGGTCCTCTGCTTATCGAATGATATCGTAGAAATGAAGGAAAAGCTCAAAAATATTATCATTGGTTACACAACGGAGGATAAGCCTGTTACTGCAGGACAATTACATGCACATGGCGCAATGGCAGCATTATTAAAGGATGCACTAAAGCCGAATCTCGTGCAAACACTTGAACACACTCCTGCTCTAATACATGGTGGACCTTTTGCGAATATTGCTCATGGTTGCAACAGTATAATGGCGACAAAATTAGCTTTAAAATTCGCAGATTATGTTGTAACGGAAGCTGGATTTGGTGCAGACCTTGGTGCGGAGAAATTTATGGATATTAAATGTCGTTTAGCAGATTTAGAGCCAGATGCAGTCGTTGTTGTTGCAACAGTTCGTGCATTAAAGATGCATGGTGGCGTAGCAAAAACAGAGTTAAATCATGAAAATTTATCCGCACTTGAAACAGGCCTTCCGAACTTACTGAAGCATTTAGAGAATGTGCAAGAAGTCTTTGGTATGCCAGCAGTTGTTGCTATAAATAAATTTCCAACAGATACGGATGCAGAATTAAACGTAGTGAAGGAAAAATGTGAGGCGCTAGGTGTAAAAGTGGTGCTTTCTGATGTGTGGGCAAATGGTGGAGCTGGTGGAGAAGACTTAGCAAGAGAGGTTGTCCGCTTAGCGAATACAGAAAATAATTTTAGATTTGCTTATGACTTAGAAGATTCAATCACAGAAAAAATGGAGAAAATCGTTCGAAAAGTTTATGGTGGAGATGGGATTGAATTAACGAAGGCAGCCCATAAGGAAATCAACCGACTGGAATCACTTGGATTCGGTCATTTGCCTATTTGTATGGCGAAAACGCAGTATTCTTTATCTGACGACCCGACATTATTAGGACGTCCAAAAGGGTTTAAGGTAACAATAAAGGATATTAAGGTTTCTGCTGGTGCTGGATTTATTGTCGCATTAACAGGCACAATCATGACGATGCCAGGTTTACCGAAGAAACCAGCGGCTGAAAATATTGATGTAGATGAAAATGGACAAATTCAAGGATTATTCTAAGAATATAAGTGCAATGAAGGAGCAATGCTTTTCATGAATTATGAGGAATCACTTGCCTTTATCCACGGCAGCCAGTACAAAGGAATGAAACTAGGCCTGGATAATATTACGAAGCTAATGGATCTACTAGGAAATCCGCAAGATAAATTGAAGATTATTCATATTGCTGGTACAAATGGAAAAGGATCAACAGCCTCGTTTATCGCCCAAATCTTAATCGAAGCTGGCTATAAGACGGGTTTATTTACATCACCATTCTTACAGCGATTTAATGAACGAATAAAAATTAATAATCAAGATATTGCAGACAAGCAATTAGGTGATATTACAACGATAGTAAAAGAAAAAATGGATGAAATGGAAGACAAGCCAACGGAATTTGAGATTGTAACTGCAATCGCGTTTCAATATTTTTACCAGCTGCAATGTGATGTGGTCGTGTTAGAGGTTGGACTAGGAGGAAGATTTGATTCCACGAATGTGATTAAAAATCCGCTTCTATCGGTGATTACATCCATCGGGCTCGACCATCAAGCGTATTTAGGAAATACTTTACCTGAAATAGCCTTTGAAAAGGCAGGGATCATTAAGGAGAACAGCCAGGTTATGCTATACCCACAATCGAGTGAAGTAGAAGCTGTGATTGAACGTGTTGCAAAAGAAAGAAATAGTATTGTAAATAAGGCTGATTTTTCCAAGCTAAGACGAATTGCAAATAGTATTGAGGGACAGCTCTTTAATTATAAAGAATACAAGGAGCTACGGATTTCTTTACTTGGTGAGCATCAATTGAAGAATGCTGCAATTGCAATTGAATCAATTAATAGCTTAAGAAATGCAGGCTTTAAGATTCGTGAGGAGCATTTACGCATTGGCTTAGCTGGAACGAGATGGCCAGGGCGGTTTGAAGTCATCAACAGAGAGCCGCTTGTTGTGATTGATGGCGCACATAACATAGACGGGATACGGGCGCTTGTAACAAATATTACACAGCTTTTTCCTGGTAGGAAGATCATCGCGATTTTGGGAATTCTGCGAGATAAGGATTATCAGCAGATGATTGATGAAGTAAGTCCGGTAATTGATCATTTTATTACGGTAACACCTGATAATCCAAGGGCGATACCTGCAGAGGAGCTTGCTGCATATTTAGTGAAAGAACAACTTCCTGCTATTGCTGCCGAAAGCTTTGAAGCAGCAGTTGAACTCGCATATCAAGAAATGGAAGAAAATGATGTCATTTGTGCGTTTGGTTCACTCTATTATATTGGAGAAATAAAACGAGTAGTTCAACAAATTAATCAATAAACAGTAGGAGAAGAGCAATAATGGATAAGCAAAAAATAGAAGAAGCAGTAAGGATGATATTAGAAGCAATCGGCGAAGATCCAGACCGACAAGGATTACTTGATACGCCAAAACGAGTGGCAAAAATGTATGAAGAAGTATTCTCAGGGTTAAAGAAGGATCCAGCGGAACATTGTAAAACGGTGTTTGAAGAGGAGCATGATGAAGTTGTGCTCGTCAAAGATATTCAATTCTCATCCATGTGTGAGCATCATTTAGTGCCATTTTTCGGTGTTGCACATATCGCATATATTCCCAAACATGGACGTGTGATTGGACTTAGCAAGTTAGCTCGAATTATCGATGACTTTAGCAAACGACCACAGCTGCAAGAAAGAATCACAACCTCCGTTGCAGAATTATTAATGGAGGAGCTAGACCCAATTGGTGTAATGGTTGTACTTGAAGCAGAGCATATGTGTATGACGATTCGTGGCGTGAAAAAGCAAGGGGCGAAAACAGTCACAAGTGCGGTGCGCGGAGAATTCAGAACGAATAGTAAATCTCGGAATGAAGTTTTATCATTGATTAAGTTTTAAAGAGGAGTCCATTTTCAAATCAAGAGAAATACAGTGGGGTGGATGCGTTGCAAAAATCAGAACTTCGTAAAGAGATGATTTCCAAGCTGAAAAATATGACTGCAGAGATGAAGCAAGAAATTGAAGGACAACTTGCAGCCAATCTCTATCAATCGGAAGTATGGCAGTGTGCAAAATCAATCGGCATCACGATTTCCCAAGGGATGGAATGGAATACCAAACCAATCATTGAAAAGGCGTGGGACGAGGGGAAAATCGTTTATGTCCCAAAATGCTTGCCAAAACAAAAGCAACTCATTTTTTACCGATTCGAGAGTTATGATCAGTTAGAAGTTGTCTATTATAATCTGCAGGAACCAAAAGCTGATGAAACATTGAGGGTAGAAAAGGATGTAATTGAGCTTTTGCTCGTTCCGGGACTTGTCTTTGACGAGCGCGGATATCGCATTGGTTTCGGTGGTGGATATTATGATCGCTTTCTAATAGATTTTCCGAATCAGACGATTTCTCTTGTTGCAACATTTCAACTTATTGATCAGGTCCCAACGGAGGCTTTTGATATTCCTGTTGAACAAATCATTACAGAAAAAACCTGTCAGTGAGGCATGCTTTACTGACAGGTTTTATTTTTAGCCGTTTTCGTACAGATTGGCTGTTTATATATCAACTTTGGACTAAGTTTGGGGCAAAGTTGATTTTCGCTGCGGACAGTCAACGGCCTTGAATGAGGATAATGCCATCTTATCTTATTTAGAGAAAAATAAAAAACAACATAACCTCAAAATCCCAGCGGAAGAAATACACGGAGACTCCTACGGGAAGGCTCACCAGCTCCCCGTGCAAAGCGTTGTGTATTTCTGGAGCGACTGGCCGAAGAGCCCTTAGCGCATTAAACTAGTTCGCACTTTATATCAACTGCTCATCACTAAGAAACAGCAATCTTTAAGAAAATAGCCTTATTTTTTTATGACTTTCCCATCTGTGCCAACCCTACGCACGAAGAAGGCTAGAATCAGCGCAAGTGCTGCAATCAATGTCGAAACAAAGAAGGAGAAGTTAATTCCATTTAACATTGCTTCGTTCAATAGCAGTGTTTGTGATGCTGCATCAGGACTAGCTGATGCTGAAATTTCCGCAAGACTTGATTCTGTGCGATTGTTCATTACTGTAATCAGTAAAGCAGCACCAATTGCACCCGATACTTGCTGTAACGTGTTATTCATCGCGGTACCATGCGGATTATCCTTCATTGGCAATTGGTTAAGACCATTTGTCATAATTGGCATCATTACCATCGACATTCCTAAGTTACGTATTGTGAACAGAATAATCATATTCAAATATGAAATTTCCATATCAAGGCGACTGAAGAAAAACGTAGTGACAACGACAATAATTAAACCAGAAATCGCTAATAATCTTGGTCCATATTTATCAAAAAGTTTTCCAGTGATTGGTGACATAATTCCCATAACGACTGCACCAGGAAGCATTAACAGTCCAGCATCCATTGGGGAATATCCACGAATTGTTTGGATGTAAATCGGCATTAGAATCATACCTGAGAATAATGCAATTGATAAAACGACAGAAATAAGTGATGATAGGGTAAACATTGGAAATTTGAAAATCCGGAATTCCAACATTGGGTCATCTGAACGTAATTGACGGACAGTAAACCAAATGAGTGCAATTACACCGACAATAATCGTTCCATATACAAGCGGCGCTCCCCAGCCTTTATCTCCAGCAGAGCTGAAACCATATAAAAGGCCACCAAAACCAATACTTGATAAAATAATTGAAAATACGTCCAGCTTGATTGCACGCTGTGGCGTAATATTTTTTAATTTAAAAATAGAATAGATCAATGTTATGATTGCAAATGGCAAGACAATATCGAACAGCATTCTCCAGCTGTAATGTTCAACAATCCAACCGGAAAGTGTTGGTCCAAGTGCTGGAGCAACGAACATAACCATTCCGAAAATCCCCATCGCAGTTCCGCGTTTTTCGATTGGGAAAGCGGTCAGCATAATATTCATTAATAATGGCATCATCATTGCAGAGCCAGCCGCTTGAATCATTCTTGCAGTTAGCAGGATGCCAAAGGTTGGTGATAAACTGGCGAGAAGTGTACCTGCAGTAAATAATCCCATTGCCGTAATAAATAGGCTTCTATTTGAAAACCGTTGTACAAAAAATGCACTGGCTGGTATTAAAATACCGTTGATTAGCATATAACCTGTTGATAACCACTGCACTGCAGTTGGTTTCACAGAAAACTCAGCCATAATAGCAGGTAATGCAATATTTAACAGCGTTTCATTTAATATCGATACAAATGCACCAATAAAAAGAATAGCAATCATGCCATAGGGTGGTTTTTCTTGAAGTGAAGCCGTATGATTCATATTTATAAAAATCCCTACTTTCGATTAGAAAATTTGGTTGTCACCAAGCTTTTCGGTGACAGCCTTAGTTGCACTTATACTTTCTTACCTACTAAAATATCGTGCGTTTTTTAGCATCTAAACATTCTATCCTGTTAGGGTTAATTATGCAATAGAAGGAAAACGCTTTCATTAAAAATATTTTGTAAAGATTTGTAAAAAAAAGAGTGGTTTATAACTGAAAGCTAAAGTAAAGAAAGCCCCAACCTGGATTCAGATGGGGCTTTCACTTATTTTACAACAGTATTTAGTTGTGCAGTTGCTCCCTTTTTTTGTGGGATTTTGGTTTCATTTTCATTTGGCTTCACTCGGCGGATAAACAGTGCTAAGGCAAGTGCAAGCAGTGCAATCAACGTTGAAACAAAGAAAGAGAAGTTAATCCCGTTTAAGGTTGCTTCATTCATAATTTGTGCTTGCATTGTTGCAATGGCTTGCACTGACACTACAGCATTTTCATCCATATTTGCTATCGCGGCAGATGTGAGTTCAGCTGCCTTTGACTCTGCTCTGGTGTTCATAACGGTAATTAATAAGGCAGAACCGATTGCACCGGAAACCTGTTGTAACGTATTATTCATCGCCGTACCATGCGGTGTATCCTTCATTGGCAATTGATTTAATCCGTTGGTCATAACTGGCATATTGACCATCGACATCCCAAAGCTGCGAATCGTAAATAAAATCATCAGGCTAGTATAGGAGATTTCCATATCTAATCGACTAAAGAAGAAGGTCGTGATCACGGTAATGGATAGCCCGATAATTGCTAATGTACGTGCACCATATTTATCGAATAGCCGCCCTGTAATTGGCGACATGATCCCCATTACGATTGCACCTGGAAGCATCAGCAACCCTGATTCCATTGGCGTATAGCCACGTAATGTTTGGATATAAATCGGTATTAAGATCATTGCCGAGAACATTGCGATGGATAAGACGATGGAAATGGCAGATGATAGGGCAAACATCGGGTACTTAAATATGCGAAACTCCAACATTGGATCGTCCATTCGGAGCTGTCTTAATATTAATGCAATGATGGAGATAACTCCAATAATTATTGTTCCATAGACAAATGGATCGTTCCAGCCTCTTGACCCAGCGGAACTGAATCCATACAATAAGCCACCGAAACCAAAGCTAGATAATATAATTGAAAATATGTCAAGTTTAATATTACGCTGTGGTGTAATATTTTTCAATTTGAATACTGCGAGTACGACAGTCAAGATGGCGACTGGTAGCACGATGTCAAATAGCATTCTCCAGCTATAATGCTCGACAATCCAGCCGGAAAGTGTTGGTCCAAGTGCTGGAGCAACAATCATTACGAGACCGAAAGTACCCATTGCGGTTCCTCTTTTTTCAATTGGAAAGGCGGTGAGCATGACATTCATTAAAAGTGGCATCATGATTGCGGAACCAGCCGCTTGAATCATTCTTGCGGATAGTAGGATTCCGAATGTAGGTGATATGCTTGCGAGAAGGGTTCCGACGGTAAATAAACTCATAGCGGTTAAAAATAGACGCCGATTTGTAAAGCGTTGAATAAAAAATGCGCTCGCAGGAATCAAAATCCCATTAATGAGCATATAACCCGTAGATAACCATTGAACCGTTGTTGCATCGACACTGAATTCCGTCATAATAGATGGAAGGGCGACGTTCAACAAGGTTTCATTTAAAATAGATACAAAAGCCCCAACAAAAAGAATAGCAATCATCATATATGGGGGCTTATTTTGCTTGATATTCATTTCTGACATTTACTTTTATCCCCACTTTCTTTATTAACAATCGTATACTGTATTATTTTATACTGGTAGTATAAAACTTTCAACGTTTAAGTTCGTGTTATTTAGTAACGTTGATAATAAAGGATTTAATCTGTTATATTAAAATAGACTATGAGTACAAAAGAGGGAAAACATGAACCGGAAAAAGGAAAAAATTATTGATGCAGCACATAAATTATTTATTGGAAAGGGCTTCTCAGCCACGTCAATCCAAGATATTTTAGACGAAGCGCAAATAGCAAAAGGAACCTTTTATAATTACTTTACATCGAAGAATGAATGTCTTATGGCGATTTTGGAATATGTCCAGGAGGAGTGGAGCCAAAGGAGAAAAGAGCTGGAACAAGGCAAGGAGAGTAATGATGAGGAGGTATTTATTGCCCAAGTTGCTGCAAGGATGAATGTAGACCGCAAGCATCATTTATTGGCATTATTTTCTTCCATAACGTTTTCCGAGGATGAAGAACTGCGATCCTTCCTTGAAAAGCAGCATCTGATTGAGCTTCAATGGATAAGAAAAAGGATGATTGAACTAAATGGTGAAAAAACGGAACATTATGCATGGGATCATGCCACGATATTTGAGGCAATCGTCCATCATTTTATTAATGTAGGGAAGTTCATGGGGCATAAAGACATGGCACCCGAGGATATTATTCGATATACATTAAATCGTATGAAGCCATTAATTAAGGAGCAGCAGCAGTCAAAGGAAGTGCTACTGCCACTTAGTCTGCATTCATTTATTTCGGAGGATGCTGAATTAAATATTCGCGATATTGAAAAGCAAACGATTCAACTATTAGAAGAATTGGTGGAGACATTAGATAATGAGGAAAATGGAAACGCAAATAAAGTGGATTATCCCCGATTTCTGTTAGAAGAATTGAAAGCAGAAGTGCCACGTCTTTTTCTATTGGAGAGCGTGCTAATTTCTATGGTAAGGGTGTTCGAAGGTTCGAATTATGAGCGGAAAGTGACCGAGATATCGCAAATGACTTGGGTATATATTGAACAAACAAAACGTGCAAATTAGGACGAGTATATGTAGATGGAAGTTTATTTTTTCCTAATAAAGGAATGCTATAGAAGACAAGTGATTCCTGGTTTTAGGAGGTTTAACATGGGACGATGGGTGAAAAGATTAATACGATATGGACCTTTAATCTATCCGATTGTGAAGAAGCTATTAGATAATCGGAAGCGGAAAAAGGATTTTTACTAAATTGTTAAATACCGGAGCAGCATGTAAAGCGTGCTTCGGTATTTTGATTATATGAACATAAGCATAAGCATAGTCCCATACAATTCCTATGAAGTGATAGGAACAGCTATTATGATAGTTACCGATTATTGCAGAAACGGAGTTTAGCACAGTAGGAGGAAAAGGTCTATAATAGAGTTAGAATAGTAATAGTTAAAATTTGAAACGGGGAATATCAATGAAGCTATCGATTCAAAAGATGACGGAAAAATATGCAGTAGAAATTCTTTGTTGGAAGTATGAAAAACCATACGACTTTTATAATCATGTACTAACAAGTGATGCAATCTTGGAATTAGTAACGAATAAATATTTTGTTGTACTTGATGAATATAATCAATTGGTGGGCTATTTTTGTATTGGCAAGTCTGCGCAAGTTCCTGCAGGCGTGCAATATGGGGCATACAAAGAAGATTTTATCGATGTTGGAATTGGCATGAAACCGGAATTTACTGGGAAGGGTATGGGATCTGAATTCTTCGCTCAAATACTGGAATTTATCGAAGCCCAAAATAAAAATGGCGCGATTCGGCTGACTGTTGCAACGTTTAATGAGCGTGCAATCAATCTGTATGAAAAACTAGGCTTTGTGAAGAAAATGACATTCGAACGAAGGAAGATGGATTTCATTACGATGGTAAGAGGGATTGAATCGTAGCTAATTAACTATTTATCGTTTATTATGGCGGAGAAGGTGGGATTCTATACATATATACTTTTAGTACCGCCACATCAACATTCTTGAGACTGTGGTAACATTTGTGGTAACACTTTTGAATTATTTCGCTTTAAATTCAATAATTTCTGCAGTCATAAAGTCGTTTTCCATATCTTTGACGGCTTCGCTTTCTGTCGACGGATATAAATGTGAATACGTGTTTAAAGTTGTAGCAACATTCGTATGCCCCAATCTTTTTGAAATAACAGATATGATTACACCTTTATTTATTAAATAGCTGGCATGTGAATGACGGAAATCGTGTATACGTATCGTTTTAACGCCAGATGCTTTTATATACTTCGCTAACCTTCTATCGATGGTGGAAGTTGGCAAAGGTTTATGGAATTCACCAAACACATTATATGTCAATTTTGGTTCTGTTTCACATTGTGCATTTAATTGCGAAAGTAGCCGCATTACGAATTTAGGCATTTCAATTTTACGCACTACTTCATTTTTCGTACTAGTAACTTTTAAATTGTAGTTTGTCTTGTCCACATTTATGTTATTGTTATCAAAATCAACATCACCCCAAGTTAAGGCTAACGCTTCGCCTTTCCGCATCCCGGAATAATACAAAGTCATGAAAAAAACATAGTAGATAAACTCATCCACCTCATTGATAAACTTTTTAAACTCATCCAAGATCCAGTAATCCATATGCTTTTTAGGCTTCCCTTCCACATTACCGACTATCCTGGCAGGGTTTTTAGTTGTGTATTCCTGTTTAATCGCATAGTTAAATATAGCAGACAGCACCACATGGATAATCTTCATACTGGCAACAGCTTTTTTGTCGTCAATTAACTTATCATGAAACTTTGTTATATCTCTGTTTTTAATATTGTTTAATTTCTTCTTACCAAAAAACGGAATTAAATGGTTATTAGTGATTCCACTTATCTTATTATAAGAAGATTCTTTGCGACGCTTTTTGTACCAATCTAAATATTCATTTGCCATAAACTCAAACGTTGGATCCTCCAGATCAAGTTCATCTGCATCTAATATTGCTTGTGCTTCCGCTCTTTTAGCTTCTCCACTTGATTTAAACCCTCTACGCTTTATTTGCTTCCCATTTACTCTTGTTATGAAGTAATAAGTTCCTCTTTCTTTGTCTTTGTATACAGGCATATTTTATGCACTCCTTAAATATTTAAAAATAATTATAGAACATTTGTTCTCTTTATGATATACTCTATTTATAGAATAATCAAGCAAGGGCGTACTTAACTTCCAAATTTTTACATTTTACTTTTCGGAAAACTTACGCAATAATTAAACTAAGCTATTTGGCTTTGTTTAGTCGGTGAGTAGATTATTTTCTACTCATTTTCGCCTACTATGACCCATTCATAAAGATCGTCGGTGTGACAGTTTAGAATGACCGCAATATTTTTTGCTACTTGTAAAGACATTCCTTGGCGATTGTTTACATATTTGTTGATTTGTTGCTCTGTTACACCAAGTTTGTTAGCTAATTGCAATTGTGTCATCCCGGCATCTTTAAGCTTTTGTCGAAGTAGGCATCTTCCGACTTTGTAAGCCAAATAGACACCTCATTTATTAAATTTTAATATTCTTAAAAGGCGGCGATGTTATGACAGATGAAGAATTGAAAAAATTTACAATACTTGTAAGAATGATTAAAAACGGTTATTTAGACAACTATGAAATGGATAGATCAATCCTTGTTTTTCTTGATGACGTCAGCTGCAATACTAATGGACTCAAGTAGTCTTTTTCTTTCATTGCCCTCCATAGTGAGGGCTTTGTTTAAAATTTGATTTAACAAATTAATATCGCTACTTGTTAAATCTTTTCCTCCGTCTAATTCTAAAGCTCTTTGTAATTCCGTCTTTTCTGTAGTTGGTGGGAAAAAATCATTTATTTTAATATCAAATAAACTAGCTAACTTATGTAAGTTTTCATAACTAACTTCCCATTCACCATTTTCATAACCAGAAATTGTATTTTGGTTAACCCCAAGTTTTTTTCCTAATTCAGTTTGATTCATTTTTATCTTCTTTCTATATTCCTTTATTTTACTACCCACATATTTGTTCATGTCCATTTTTTGCTTCCTCCATTACTTTTATTATAATTATATTCATTTCTGCGTTTTATATTTTATCTACAATATATGTCTAAAAATAGTATATATCAGTATTATGTACTTTTCAATAAAAATTATTCGTATTTCTGATTTTTTTGTTGACTTATCAGAATATCTGATATAAATTATACATATACTTAATAGATTGCGGAGGTGATATGGATAATTAAGTGCAGCAGGAGAGGGGGTGAAAACATGCATCGAGAATTAATTATATTACGCAAACAACACAAATTAACTAAAAAGGACATGGCTCATGTTTTAAAAATCAACCCAAAAACATATTCCATGAAAGAAGATGGTTTATCTGATTTTAAGTATAAAGAAATTTTCCTCATCGCTAAAATGTTTAATAGGAATATAGATGAAATTTTTTTACCTCCTAATATCAGAAAAACTGATAAAAATGTAAATTAAATCAGTTTTGCGGATATGAAATACGGTTAGGAGGATTGAAATACAGCCATGACTAAAAATATAAAACTTTATGTTGCCAGACGTGAAAAAGGATATTACCAAAAGGATGTAGCGAAAAAAATAGGTCTACATCCACAGACTTACCACGAAAAAGAAGCTGGTAAGAAAGAATTTACAATCCGTGAAGCAAAGATGCTTTGTAAAGTATTTAGCTGCACTTTAAATGATTTATTCCAAGAGGAGGTAAATTAATGATCCGCAAACGATGGAATGACGGCAAGTATGCAGTTAATGTTCGTAAGTTTGAAGATGGTCAAATTTCAGTTGGATTCTGGAAAGTAGACAAAAACGGTAAATTGCATGATATCCGTTATAAGGATTTACCGAAGTATGTTGTAGCTAAAATTGAAGAATTCGAGAAGGAGGTAGGGAAATAAATGAATCAATTACAAGTTATTTCAGTTGACGGCCAATTAGTTACAGAAAGTCGTGAAGTTGCAAAGATGGTGGATCGTGAACATAACGGATTAATGAAAAGCATTCGCGGTTATATCGGATATTTAGCCGAGGGCGAAATCGACCACAGCAAATTTTTCATAGAAAGTTCTTACAAGGACAACAACAATCAATCAAGACCTTGCTTCTTATTAACTAAAAAAGGCTGCAACATGGTAGCAAATAAAATGACTGGTGAAAAAGGTGTGCTTTTTACAGCCGAATATGTAACTAGATTTGAAGAAATGGAACAAGAGTTACAAAAGCCAAAAGCATTAACGGAAAAAGAACAACGCATTGAAATGCTTAAATTATCACTCGAACTAGAAGAAAAGACACAAGAACATGATGAACGAATTTCCAACTTAGAAGAAAACATGCGCATCGATGGCGTCCAAGAAAGAAAACTTCAAAACAAAGGTAATCGAGTTGTCATTGAATCGCTCGGCGGGAAACATTCCCCAGCTTATAAAAGTGTATCACGCAAAGCATTTTCGGAAATGTGGAGAGATTTCAAAAATTACTTTATGATTCCTAGATTTTCCGAATTACCTAAGGTTCAATTTGATGAAGGACTTCGCTTTATTGGTATGTGGCAACCTTCGACAAGTTTAAAAATTGAGATCGATAACGTAAATATGCAGCAAGTCGCATATGAGGTGGAATAGATGAACCGCCTTATAGAATCAGATTGGTTTTATAACGTAATCGCTATAGTGGTTGTAATGGGGTTGTGGGTGTTAGTGGTTAATTATTGAGGGGGAAATGTAAAAATGACAAATAAAATAAAGATGGAATTACATCACGATCATTTTCAGAATTTTAAAAGGTACAACATTCCAAGGGCACAGCTTGTTATAGCGGATATTCCTTACAATCTAGGAAACAATGCTTATGCTTCTAGCAACCAATGGTATGTAGATGGTGATAATAAAAACGGTGAGAGCAAACTAGCAAATAAATCATTCTTTAAAACAGATGAAAATTTCAACCTTGTTGAGTATATGCACTTTTGTAGCAAGCTATTAAAAAAAGAACCGAAAGAGAAAAACCAAGCGCCTGCTATGATCGTATTTTGTTCCTATCAACAAATGCCAATGATTGAACAATATGGGAAAAAATACGGGTTTAAAAACTCATACCCATTGTTTTTTATAAAGAATACTAGTTCGCAAGTTTTAAAGGCTAATATGAAAATAGTTGGCGCTACAGAACATGCTGTTGTGTTATATCGTGACAAGTTGCCCAAGTTTAGAAATGGCAAAACAGAAACAACTAAAGGCAGAATGATTAAAAATTGGTTTGAATGGAAGCGAGATAACAAAAAAGAGTACCCGAAAATTCATCCAACACAAAAACCTGTGAATACATTGAAAGAATTGATTAAAATTTTTACAGACGAGGGTGATGTGGTGGTTGATCCGTGTGCCGGAAGTGGTTCTACTTTAAGGGCTGCATATGAATTAAATCGTAACAGTTTTGGCTTTGAAATCGAAAAAGATTTTTACAACGAAGCGAAAGAAAAAATGTTGAATGTTGAAATCATAAACAAAGTTGAACAGTTGAGCATCGATAATGTGTAAAAAAACCGTGCTACCAACACGGCTCATTAAAAAAATATCAATTACGAGGATTATAACACAAAAAGGGAGAGTTGAATAATGAATTTAAATGATTTTATCCAAATCGGGATTAATGTACGCAGTGCAAGAGAAGAAGGAGCACTTGGTTTTTCAACTGATTTTCTAAGTAAAAAAATAGAAATACAGTTAGGTGAGGAAGCATTTAAAAATTTTGCTGAAGGGAGAAAAATTAACAAAGAGGAATTTAATGATGAATTTCCTATTCGTCTCTCATTCGAGTATAACAATTGCTTATTTGAAACAATTATGACTGATGAGACGTACAACGCTGAATTTAAAGAGTTGTATGAGTCTCAATTCATAGAAGAGGTTTCATCTGATCCTATTCGCCCACGTGGTGTCTCCTGGAATGAAATAGCAATGAAAGAAGCTGGACATAAGGAGAGTGACTTTAGATGAACGAATTACAAGTCAAAACAATCAAGCTAACGCCAGCAGTTGTTGAATTTAATTATAAAGAATTAGAAGCAATCCTGGACGAAAGTCTTAAAAAATATGATGGTCTTACCTTTACAGAAGATGATGCAGCCGAATGTAAATCGACAATTACCGAACTGAACAAAGGTAAGAAATCGCTTGATACCTACCGTAAGGAAACTAAGAAACAGCTTACTGCATCTGTTACGGAATTTGAGAATAAGTGTAAACAATTGGATAAGAAGTTTAATGCGGTACTTATTCCTTTGAAAGATCAGTATGAACAATTTGAAGAAAATCGCCGTGAGGAGAAACGTCAAAAGGTCCAGGAGATCATTGCACAATTAATTGAGGAATATGACTTGATAGAAAAATATGCGATTAAAATCACCGTGCTTGATAGTCATTTGACGAAAAGCAAAACATTGAAATCCATCAAAGAAGAATTAACAACCAATGTAAGCATGCTGAAGGTACAGCAGGATAAAGAAGAGTCGGACAAGCGAGTGATCGTTAATCAAGTAAAACTAGTGAATGCTGAAAATGAATTGAATATGTCTGACATCGGATATTTAAGATTACTAGAATTTAAAGATGTAAATGAAATATCAAATCAAATTAATAAAGATGTCCAACATGAAATTGATAAGAAATTACTAGCAGAACAACGAAAACGAGAAGAACTAGAACGTGAAGAAAAGCGGAAACAGGCTATTGCAGAACGTGAAAAACAAAAAGAGACAGCTAAGGAACAGGAAGAATCAAAACCTGTCGAACCGCCTGTAATCGAAGAAATTAAAGACCCGTTTTCTTCTGCGGATGATGCAATGGATGAAGGATTTATGGCTGATCCGTTTGCAAATATTGAATCTACCCATATAAAAAACTATCAAGTAATTGGAACGGAACAACAATTATCTGAACTGGTAGATTACATGAATAAAAATGGTATTTCATGGGCGGTGATTGAATGAAAACATCTGAATCAATAACAAAAATTTCTGCAGCTTTAGCGAAAGCGTGGGGAGATATAAATAATCCCAAGCACAATAAAAATGTAAAAGTAAAGACTAAGAATGGCGGACAATACACCTTTGATTACACTGATTTGGGGGGGATCTTTGATGAAGTTAAACCAGCTTTTAAAGAGAACGGAATAACCATCATACAGGGTGCTTATACAGAAGATGTGAACGGAAAAACCATCTTGTATGTAGATACAATGTTTCTCCATAGTTCGGGTGAATGGATTAAATCTAATCCTTTAAAAATGACTGCTAGTCAAAGCATCCAAGATATGGGTGGTCAGATAACATATCTAAAAAGATATTCCTTGTCAGCAATGTTAGGTGTAGCAACTGAAAAAGACGATGATGCAAATGGCTCATTGGGAAATGATTTTCAAGAAAACGGACCACCTCCAGAAGGAGCTATCACGCCGCAACAAGTTGGAATGATTAAGTCTAAATCACATCAATATGCAAAAGCAAGAAATCAAACGTTGGATAAGGTCTATGAAGTATTAAATATAACGGATATAACCCAATTAACAGAAGAACAAGCTCAAACAATAATAAAACAATTGGAAATGTGGCTAGATGGGATTAAAAAAGAGCAAGGGGCGGTCTAATGGCAGCTATTCCAAAACCTAATCACAAACGTCGAGTACCTAAGCGTGTAAATAGAGGCAAATTCAACAAAGAAACCAGGGAAAAAGTAAATGATCGGGATCGTGGATTGTGCCAACAATGTGGACAAGTAGGAACGGAAGTGCATCATGTCATGTTTAAAAGCAGAGGTGGAAGGGGCGTTTTTACCAACGCTCTTACCCTTTGCAACGGTTGCCATATACAAGTGCATAAGGACAATGAATTAGCAGATTACTGGATTGATGTTTATACGGATAGATATGGTCCTAACTTTTACAAGGATGAGTGGGATTTGAGGTGACAAAATGAATGATGTCAAGTGGATAAAGCTTAGTGTGGGTATGCCAGACAACAGAAAAATAAAGCGTATAAGAAGGCTACCAGATGGAAATAACATCATTCTAATATGGGTTTTCCTTTTACTAAAAGCAGCGGAATCGAATAACAAAGGCGGATTATTCTTTTTGGAAGATATGCCTTATACGGTTGAAGATTTGGCGGATGAGTTTGAATTTAGTATTGATTTAATACAGTTTGCACTTAAAACTCTCGAAAAGCTAAGCATGATAGAAATTTATGATGAAGTGATCTATATAAAAAACTGGGAGAAATATCAAAGTGTTGATAAATTAGAAAAAATTCGTGAACAAACAAGAAAAAGAGTTGCTAAACACAGGGAGAAAAACGCATTAGAACAACCGAATGAAGATGTAACGTTACATGTAACGCAAAGTAACGCAACAGAACTAGAACTAGAACTAGATATAGAACTAGATAAAGAGAAAGAAGTAATACCTTATGTCGAGATAATAAATTATCTCAACGACGTGGCTAATAAAAATTATAGATCATCAACTCCTAAAACCAAGAACTTAATCAAAGCACGCTGGAATGAAGGATTTAGGATGGACGATTTTAAATCAGTAATTGATACAAAATATCGTGAATGGAAAAACGACGATAAAATGAGCAAATTCCTTAGACCAGAAACATTATTTAGCCCTAAATTTGAAGGCTATCTAAACCAAGGGTCAAAACAAACGGATGATTACGACAATCTTTTCTAGGAAGGGAGGACAACCATGAAAAGCATAAAAGAAATGGATATATTGAAAAGCACTGGTATTGAACATATAGGCGATCGCATTTGTCCAGAATGCGAATCAGAGGTACCCATTTATAAAAGAAACGGCCAAGAGTACAGTCTTTGCCTAAAATGTGAAAATAAAAAGATATCGCAAAAAGAAACAGATGGTTATGAGCCGCCTAAGCGACGGGAGATAACAAATAAAGTAAAAACGATTCAATATATCCCTTCTGAATTAGAATATGTGACATTTGATGATTATATTCCAAAAACCGAATCTCAAAAACTAGCAATGAAACTAACATATGAATTTATCGAAGGGGAACATAATTCGATTTTATTCCAAGGTGATCCTGGTACTGGAAAATCCCATTTGTTCAGATGTGCTGCAAGGGAATTGGAAAAGCAAAAAATACCATGGAAAGAAACCAATTGGGAAGGTAAAGAAATAACTTACAAAGTTAATAAAACAGTGTTGTTCGCCAAAGTACCAGAATTGATGAAACTAATCCAAAGCACGTACAACCGCCACAGTGAATTAACAGAAGATGAAATCTTACAAACTATCAATGATGTAGATGTCCTGGTGCTTGATGAAATAGCGGGCGAACGTTCTAAATCAGATGGTGGTTTTGAAACATGGAGCGGTGATATTTTATATCAAATTTTGGACCACAGACAAGGTAAGGCGAATCTTTACAATCTGAATTATCCAAGTTCTGAAGTAAAACAAAAGTATGGAGAAACTCATGGAAAACGGATATTAAGCAGGATGTCATCAAAGGCAAAGATATTAAAAATTGATGGACCAGATCATCGAATGAAAGGACTGGATTAAATGAAGGTAATTGAGGGGGATGCGGTGTGAGGGAGATAAAATTCAGAGCATGGGATAACGTCGCAGATGAAATGCTTTATTGCGGTGAAGATATTGACGTTATATTTGCCTTGGGTAGTCCAGGAATCGAATGTACAGACATTAGAAACGTTTCGCCAGATGGTCACGATGTATATAAAGAACACCTTAAATACATGCAATACACAGGATTAACCGACAAGAACGGCAAGGAGATTTATGAAGGTGATGTATTACAATACGATTCTCCTTCCCTAAACCATCAGTACAAACATCAAGTAATTTTTGTAGATGGTCGATACAGGTTTTCGGGAATGAATGACTTTGTTTTTAACCAAATGAATTTGAATTATAAACGCGGATATAAGGTAATCGGCAACATATACGAAAATCCAGAACTGTTAGAAGGTGAATCCAATGTGTAAAACATGCAACGGAACAGGCGGAATAAACATAGAACACAGCTGGGGCATAAGCTTTCATCCTTGCCCCGATAGAGATTGTGATTTTGATAGGGATGCAGCAGTTTCGGAGTTATTTGCAACCATAGACAGGAAATTGGCTGAAATGAAGGTGAGTGCGTGAAAACAGACACATACACAATTCCATATTTACCAGAAACGGGTGGATATACGTATTGCCTGGAAGAATTGGAACTGGCATTTCCAAATGAACAATTGGAAGAAATAACAGAACGTTATAACAATGGCGCTCATGTAGCACAAATCGCTCACGAAATAAAACGAGATCCAGACGAAGTATTTCTTGCCCTTTTTCATCAAGGCCGACACGGAAAAATAAATAAAATGGCTAAATCAACTTTGATGGTTCCAGGGAAGAAACTTGGTGGTAAATCGTGACAAAAGAAGAACGTGAATCCATCATAGAACAACTTTGTTTGGTAACAGGATATAGCAGAAGGGTGTACGAGAAATTGACCGACAAGCAACTAGAAATGGAGCTGAAAACATTATATGAGTGAATTTACCATACCAGGCGAATTACCATCGATGAATGAAATTATTGCAGCATCTAAAAAGCATCATATGGTGTATGCAAATATGAAAAAGGATTACACAGCGCTAGTACAAATAAGCGCTGGTAATCTACCAAAGTTTAATAAAGCAGATTTTGAGGTTACCTGGTATTGCAAAGATAAAAGAAAAGATCCCGATAACATTGCGGGCGGTGGAACGAAATTTATCTTAGATGGTTTAGTAAAAGCAGGAAAGTTAAAAAATGATGGCTGGAATGAGATTGGCGAGATAAGAAACTATTTCGAAGTGGACAAGTCAAATCCTCGTGTTGTTGTAAAAATGAAGGAAGTTGGTTAAATGAACGAACAACAAATCGACGATCATTTGAATGACATTCTCCATTATCAAAAGTTAATTAATCAATTGGGCGACGACATGAAAATACAACGGATTGAATTACTGTCAAAGCAATTAGTCTTTATCGGTAAGTTAGCTGCAACATTTAGCGAGAATTATAAAAGAGTATATGCTACCAGAAAAAGAGTACATGCAGAAGCTTATATATCCGCAACGAAGAATAAAACAGCAGTCGCCGAACTAGCTATCGTGGATTTGCGGGAGGAAGAAGCCGAAGCGTACGGAAATATGAAACGTTGGAATAATGCTTTCGAAAGTACCAAGGAAGAAATCAATGCAATCAAGTATAAAGTGAAAATCGATGTAGCTGACGGAAGTTCACAACAAGGCGGGGTGACATCATGAATATAAAATTCACCCTTCACATACGCAGAAAACAAGCATTTGACAATAAATTCAATCCAAAACTATCGAAATATTGGGCGGATCAGTATTACGGAACATTTAAAAAATGGTAGGAGGGACAGGGATGAAGAAGGTAAAGGTTAGGGCATCGCAAGCACAAATGATTGAGAATCATAGGAATGCTTTTGAAACCCTTATGTTAAAGAGAATGGATGAGAATTGTGGAACTGTACTAGACGACGTTCGAGTTTATGACGTAGCAAGGGCTTTCTTTATCGGCTATGAAGTAGAACCAGAGTTTAAAGTTGGTGATTGGGTTGTTTATGAACAAGGTAATGTCGGTCAGTATGGTGACAAACCAATTGTGTTAAAAAATCCGGTTGTTCGCCACGCCACACCAGAAGAAATTGCACAAGAAAAAGAGCGTAGATGGTGGAAATTGCATGGCAGGGAAGTTTGGGAGTTGAAACAAGGAGATATCTTACGAAGACCAGAGGATGAACACACGATGGTGGTAACTAGCGTGGGTCGTGCTGAGGACATGACAGTCGTTAATTACGAAGGTGATGACTATGTTTACTTTTGTGACGTGAAAAAAGAATATAAGGTTTCTTCATTTGCAGAAAACCGATTGGATGTGAACCCAAATGAATAAAGAATGCCCAGCGTGTAAAGGAACGGGTTATGACCATTCGGGTTCAATTGTTGACCACATGACACCTTGCATTGAATGCAATGGCAGTGGAGAAAGGATGAGTGACGATGCCTAACCTACAAAGTTATAAACTATCCGCCATAGCACGAGGGGATAAAGAGCTGGTGGGGATTATTGAGCAAGCTGAACGTGTAGATGAATTGGAAGAAAGAAATGCATTTCTAGAAAAAGCGCACAGAATAAATGTAAATATAGCAGAGAATGTCCTGGAAGAAAGAAATCGCTTCAAACAGGCAATTGAAAAAGCATCAGACGAATTAGGAAGTCCAGACTTAGAAAATGGAGTTTTAAGAGCAGATAGAGTCCTGGTTAAAGCCTTGAAAGGAGAATGGGGAAATGAAAAGTAAAAAAGTAATTATAGCACTATTGGGGTTAATCATAATGTTATCGGCTTGTACAGCTGCTGATACAGTGTCGTACAACATTAGTAAAGATTCAGATGAATTCAGAGTAATAAGAAGAGTTGTATTTTATAACTCACTAACAGACACATACATCATGGAAATGGTTGGCAACATTAGTGTGAATATTGACAGAGAAAACGTAATCGAAGTCATTGCTAAAATTGGCCCAGATGAGTATCAGAAACATTATCTTGGTTTAAGTGACAATGTAACTTATACGGTTGAACAACTAAGTACGTCAGATGTATCGGAATATGATTACAAGATGATTTTTAAACCAGAAAAAATTGTCCCGATTGAAATTGAGTATAAAAGCGGTGAGGAACCATTGAAAGTATTGGAGGAATCAGAATGAGCGAGCGGTTGGAAAGTGTAAGGAACAGTTTAAAAGCACTTGAATTAAATGAAATTCTGAAATTCGTTAATGAACAAGCAGAACGTGTGGAAGAATTGGAAAAGCACCTAGAGACTACTGAAAGGCATTTAAAAGACTTTAGAAATTTCGAGTTTGAAGAAAGAACTTTAAAAGAAAAGGCGCAAGAACAAAACATTCGATACAAACAGGCTTTGGAAGAAATAAAACAAATAGCTGTTTATTACAACAATAAAGGGTGGGCATTAAATCCCGATAAAATCGGTGAAATCGTAGTAAAAGCCCTGAAAGGAGAAGCCGAATGAAATTAGCCGATTCCCACGCAGATTTAATGAGAAATCACGTAATCAAGCAACTAGAATCTTTAGGCAGCTATGATAACGACAATTATTCATATAGGGAATAAAAACGGAAATTAGCAGTAGCAAGGGCGTTGGAAGTAAAAGCAGAGTCGCCTAATAATCAATGGTTCTAAGTTAAATCCAAGCCTATGAGAGCATTTTAATAGAATCGCAGACAAATACATACAACGGTTTAAAATGCTCTCTATCAATCTATTTTTAACGAATAGGAGGGAGTATAGAAATGGAAACAACAAGGGAGTATTGGCGAAAAATAGCTTTAGAGAATGGGATACACGCTTCCCAATTTGACGGCAGGTTTTACTCCAGAAAAATGTCAGCGCAGGAAGCTGCAACCAGACCTATACGTAAACGGAAAAACAGAAATCAAGTCGAATATGCAGTTTATCGCGGTGAGGAAATGGTGGCGATGGGGACGGCGATAGAATGTGCAGAAGAATTAGGAGTGACAGATAAGTATATAACCTGGATGAGTACTCCTAGTGGGCAAAAACGAGCAAAGAAATGGAAGAATCCTACCACGGTAGTCAAATTCGATGAAGAGGATGATGACGATGAGTAAACGATATGTAATTGAATCAGTTGAGAAGTCTGTGGATGGGGAGAAATTGCAGGTTGTACAGGTGCTGGATAGTAAACCGAGGAAAGTGGATTTTATTGTGTTGGTGAAATAATGGTAAACAGACATCGGACACATTGGAGCAATATGAGTGACGGAAAGTATGAACGCAATCCTAATCAATTAGACGAAGATTTAAAAGCAAATATGGAGCGACTAGAGCGTAAGAAAGACCATATCGAGCAATTAGTATTAGGTACGTTTAAAAGTGATCCAGTTCGGCAGGATGAAACGTTTAGTATCTTTGTTGAAGTGTTGAGGGATTGGAAATTGCGGAAGTGAGCCGCAATTGAGCCGTAACGTGAGCCGAAAGATAGTGGGGATTTGAAATAAAATGCTAATTAAAGGAAATATGCAATAGGAGGAATAAAAGATGAATGCTATGGATTTTTTAAAAATATCGCCATTTTTAAATGATTGCCCTAATTGTGGTTACGACAATGTAGGCACTAATGACAAGACTGGTGAATACCACGGTACTTTAGATGTTGATGATAATTTATACAATAGAAAGTGTCGTTGTGGATTCGCAGTAACGATTGATGCTAACGAAGGAACTTCTAAAAAGATTATTAAATCAAAGATTGATATCGCATTAGAAGACTTTAGAAAACAAACTACCGCAAAGTCCGAACAAACTTCTGACTAAAGGAGCGAAAACCAATGGAGCCAAAAAACTATGACGCAGGTAAAAAATATTGGATTGAAAAAGATGGGAAATATATCGCGGTGAAAGCCAATGAATAAAGAAAAATTATTAGAGAGACAAGCCTTTGAAAACAACATCCAAAGTACAATCAATAAATACAAAGACAAAGATAAGAAGCTGTTTAAACCTGAATTAAAAACAGATTTATATTTAATGATTGATGCTTACAAACGTATGCGCCAAGCAAGGGATGAACTTAGAGTAGATTATCGCATGGCAAAAGTACAAAGAGATGATCTTCTGATTGAAAATAATGAATTAAAAGGCGGTAAAGGAAATATCGAAGTCGATATACATCAACGTAATAATTGCAGGGAATGTGGAAAAAAACTATTTAATTATTTTAACGCTGATGATGAGTTAATTCTTAGGTGTCCACAGTGTCAGAGAGCATATTGGTAAAGGGGAGAGTAATGATGAGTCTAAATAAACTATTCGAAACACAAGCTGGATTAGATAATCACATCGTAAAAGAAAAAGGTCTGGAAGGACAGGACTTGCTTCCACAGAAAATACTTGCATTACAGGTTGAACTTGGTGAATGTGCTAATGAATGGCGTGGATTCAAGTTTTGGAAGGTTAATCCAGAACCGAGAACAAAGGCTTTAAGATTCCCGACAATGAGCGAGGAAGATAAGGAGTATTATAATCCGTTGCTTGAAGAGTATGTGGATTGTCTGCATTTTATATTGAGTATTGGATTGGATTTGGAGCTAGAAGATAGACACAATTCTTTAATCTATGAGATTGAAGAAGAACCAGAAAACTTAACATTGATGTTTGCAGAAGTGATGTCTCACACATGTGATTTATTTTGGAGTTGCTACCATGACGATGATTATGAAGCTCAAGAGTATTCGTATAAGGCTACTTTTAGCAACTTCTTGAAATTAGGCGAATTATTAGGTTTTACAGAGGAACAAATCGAACAAGCCTATCTGGATAAAAACAAGATCAATCACGAAAGGCAGTTGAACGGATACTAATGGGACTACTTAACGACAAAGTAACTGAACGCAGGAAATATCTTATTGCCCAGTTAAGAAAAAGAGGAATTTATATTATTGATTCGGTCAACGGCTTTGGAAATTACAGTTTGAAAGAATTAGAGGATATGCACATCAAAGTGATTAACGATGATTTAAGAGCTTATAGTAAGTAAGGAGGGCATCTTATGACATACTACACAACCAAGAAAGTAATGGAAATCATCAAGTATTATCATATCGACACACAGAATTTACGATGGATGCAAGAAGATAAGAAGAGCGTTGGTATAGCACAGTATGGCATTGAAGCTACTTTACCAAAAGGAAACGGATTCTCTAGTGTTGTGGAAAATGAATCCATTCGACAAATAGAAAATACAAAGTTCTGGGCTGAAAAGATAACAGATATGAAATACCTTCAAGATAGATGGTATCGAATTACAGATGAGAAAGAAGCTACTGTGTTGCAGTTAAGGTTAAACGGGTATTCTATCAGTCATATAGCCGAGTTAATGAAGATGGAAAGAACAGGGGTATATCGAATGATTGAGAGAATAGCTTGCCAGATTAAAAGTTATCCACAGGTAAGCGCAACAGATTCAACAAATTATGTAAGTGTTGGAAAATAATAGTATAATATACATGTATATGAAATAGTCACAGATATAGTATTTTGCCAGTCCACCGTGGAAAGTGTGCTGGCATTTTTTATGAAATCGTAAAATCAGAAACGTTGATATATCAACCTTAAATGAGGTTCGTCCACAGGCGGGATACAAATAAAAAGGAGAGATAATCATGGCAGACAATAAGTCGTGCGAAGGTAAACTAACTACACTTGAATGCATGAAGTGTGGTTATAGAGAAGTATTTACAGAACAACAATTTAGATTTACGGATGGACTTTCTTGTGATGTTTGTAATGGTCCAACTCAACCTGCATTAACTAGACCTGAAGACAAGATTAGAAACAGACGAATGAAATCGCAAAGCACCAAAACAAACTTATCAATGAATATGGATTTCTCTGAATCAATCAAAGGACTCAAAGCAATCCAGCGAGAAGCAAAGAAAGCTACTGCTGCATTGAAAGAGTTGGAGGAACAGAAGAAAGAAAAGTATCTGGTTATTGAATTAGATGAATTAGGAGATGTTCCTAAAGTTCTTTACAAAGGTAAGGAAATTAATAAAAAAGAATTCGTTAACTTTCAATGGACTACTAAGTCTGATGTTCCTGGCAATACGGATATCATTATAGATTACTATGGTGATAACAATTGGTTACTAGAAAGAAAGTCCATTCGAGAAGGTATATCATCATGACCCAACCACTAACAGCCATATGCGATCAATGCGGTAAGATAACAGATGTAGTCTTTAAACAAAGGCACCATCCGAATAAAGTACAGGAGACATTCTTCAAGTGTGAACATTGCCATTATCACTACACATCATTCGTGACGGATAGCAAGGTAAGGAAGATGCAACGTAACAAGGATAAGCTACCAGTGTATGAGGTAGACAAACGTATGGAACTTCAAACTCAAATCAATAACAGAATGGGAACTCTTAAATATAATCTAATACAATTCGGTCGTGCTGATCTATGAGTGCCTTTCACAAATCTAGGCAGTGGATAAATAAAAGACCGATCATATTTAAAAGAGATGGTTATATTTGCAAGGAGTGTTCAAGGTACGGTAAGACTACGGTAGCTACTATGGTACATCACATATACCCAATCGATACTCATCCTCAATTTAGATTAACAAATGATAATCTAATCAGCTTATGCAACAGATGTCATGAGGTAATGCATGATCGAGTCACCAATGAGATTACTTCGAGAGGAATAGAATTGCAGAACAGAGTTAGGCACAAGTTGTTCCAATCGAATTGAATTGTGTTGGATTGAGAAACAATTTAGGAGAAAAAAATAAAAAAAGGTATCCCCCCTACCTAAGTGGCTAGAATTTTCAGACTTATGGAGCGAAGAGGGGAAGTTTTTCCAATAGGATGACCTTCAGAAAACTTTTTTTGGTGGAAATATGGTATAATAGATATAGGAAAACCTCGCGATGCTGATACATCCGAGGAGTGACCAACAACTATTAAGGAGTTGCTGATAAATGAATAATACCACAAATGAAGCTGAAAAGAAAGCATGCACAAAGTGCGGAATTGAAAAGCCATTCACAAATGAATACTATGCTAAAGACAACAGAAAGAAATCCGGATTGAGGTCTGCTTGTAAGGAATGTGGTAATGAGTATCGAAGGAACAACAGAGGTAAAGTAAATCAGTATTTAAAAGAATATCACGTGAAGAACAAAGAAAAAATATCGAACAATAAAAAGAAATATTACCAAGAAAACAAAGAAGAAAAACAAGCTTATGCCCTCAAATATAGAAAAGAAAACATTGAAAGTATTCGTGCTTACAAAAAGAAACATAAGAGGGAAAACAGGGACTTTTACAACTATCACAAACAAAAGCGTAGAGCAATAATAAATAAATTACCACATTCATTAGATGTAGAACAATGGAATGAAATAAAAATCCGCTTTAATCACAAGTGCGCCTATTGTGGAATGAAATTAGAGTTACAACAAGAACACTTTATCCCGGTATCTAAAGGCGGAGAGTATACAAGGAATAACATTATTCCCGCTTGTATTCATTGTAATAGTTCGAAAAATGATAAAAACTTTTTTGATTGGTATCCGACATATAAATATTATTCAGAACAACGTGAAAGTGAAATACTTAAATTCTTAAACTATGAATCTAATAAAACACAACAATTAAGCATCCTTTAAACAGGATGCTTTTTCATTTTTTAATTAGGAGGTGAAAACATGGCACGTAAAAAACAAGCAGAAATCGTTGAATATGAATCGTTGACTATCAAAGAAAAAGTAATTCGAGATATGAAGGGGTTGGGGACATATAAACCAGAATATGATGCAGTCATCACTATTTATTCTGATTTACTTGCACAATATGACCGAGCGCAACAAGAATTTATTCAAAGTGGTTATCAATATGAGACTTCGACGGCTGCTGGTGGAACTAAGAAATCAGCTATTGTTGCCACCTTAGAAAATTTAAGAAAAGATATACTGGCATACTCCGATAGATTAAGCTTAAATCCGAAATCGCTTGAAACAGTAACAACAGAAGTTACTAAAAAATCAAAGCTTGCTAGCGTGTTGAGTGGACTTGACTAAAAAATTCAAACACTACGATCTTGTAATGGAGTATGCAAATAGTATTGTTGAAGGTCGCAAGATAGCAAATAAAGAAACAATTCAAATGTGCCAACGGTTTTTAGATGATCTAGAAAATCCAGAATATGAATTTAAACCTAAAGATGCAGAATTCGTTATTGGCATTATACAAAAAACATTTGTGCATGATAAGGGTGAAAAGCTAGATGGTACTCCATTAAGAGGTTTGCCGTTTATATTAGAACCATGGCAAATGTTCATAATTTATAACCTGTTAGGATTCTTTATTAAAGGTACGATTATTAGGCGCTATAAAGAAGCGTTTATTTATTTGCCACGAAAAAATGGTAAGACAAGATTTGTCGCTGCTCTCTCGTGGGCTTTAGCATTGCTGGAAAGACGAAGTGGTTCGACAATTTATATTGTTGGTGCTGCACTTAGACAAGCTAAACAGGCATTTGATTTTATTAATTTTAATCTAAATCAAATGGGTGAAGCTGATAATTTCAGAGTGCTAGCAAATAACCAAGAATCATCTATCAGTGGTGACTTAGGTGATGGAAGTTTACACATAGAAGCATTAGCAGCTAATCCAGATAAACAAGACTCCTTAAACTGTAATATTGCGATAGCGGATGAATTGCATGCTTATAAAAAGGCTACTCAATACAACGTTATCAAAGAAGCTATGAAGGCATACACGAATAAATTAATGATTGGTATTACCACAGCTGGGGATAATCAGAATAGTTTTTGTTACAATCGCTTAGTTTATTGCCAAAAAATCCTATCTAGATCGGTAAAAGACGAAGCCTATTTTGTTTTTATTGCAAAGGCTGATGAAGATGCAGAAGGCAATGTAGATTACACAAATCCGATAGAACATGAAAAAGCTAATCCTAACTACGGTATTACTATTCGTCCCGAAGATATTATGAACGATGCCATGCAAGCGCAAAATGACCCACAACAAAGAAAAGATTTTCTTGCTAAATCGATGAATAAATATACAAGTGCTATGCAGGCTTGGTTCAACGCGGATGAATTCATTAGATCGAACAGTAATTATACTTGGACAATTGAAGAATTAGCCAAGTTACCTATTGAGTGGTTTGGTGGAGCTGACTTATCGAAACGGCATGACCTTACAGCCACTTCATTATATGGGACTTACAAAGATGTGGACATAGCAATTACACATGCA
This sequence comes from Oceanobacillus arenosus, assembly GCF_003369575.1. Classification (GTDB taxonomy): domain Bacteria; phylum Bacillota; class Bacilli; order Bacillales; family Amphibacillaceae; genus Oceanobacillus; species Oceanobacillus arenosus. Next base: position 173,093 of record NZ_PIOC01000019.1, read on the forward strand.
TTCTTCCCGATTGTTGCTGCCCATGAAAAAGCAGATGTGGACAATATCCCTCTCTTTGGTTGGCAGGACGATGGATGGCTCACAATGTCGAATAATCCAATTGTCGACTATCAAGAAGTTATTCGTTGGTTTATCGATATGAAGAAAAAGGGATTCAAAATAAAACAAGTTGGATTCGATAAAAAGTTCGGAAGAGAATTTTTCTTAGGTATGAAAAAAGCAGGGTTCCGCATTGAAGATACACCACAATACTTCCACTTGAAATCGGAAGGATTTAGAAGAATTGAAACTAAGGCTAAGGACGGGAAGTTTTATTATCTCGGTTCTGAAGCCTTTTTATATTGTCTGGAAAACGTTCGAGCGATTGAACAGACAGATGATGCCATCAAGTACGAAAAAGTGCTAGATACACAAAGAATTGACGTATTTGATGCAGCGGTATTTTCAGCCATGCAGATGCTTAAAAACTTAGAAAAAGCAGGTACAGCAACACAATGGCTAAACAGTTAGGTGGTGAAAAGTTGAAGTTATTTAATCGGTTTAAAAAAAGGTCAAAAAGTGTATTGGAAATTCCGTTTGCTTTTGGTGATATAAGTACACCAGGATATACGAGATTATCCGATAACCCGGATGTGCGAATTGCGGTTGATAAGATTGCAGATCTTGTTTCCAATATGACCATTCACTTGATGGAAAATACAGACGAAGGTGATAAACGGGTCCGTAATGGATTATCTCGGAAGATAGACATTGAGCCACATCGTAATATGACTCGAAAAGCATGGGTTTATAAAATCGTTTCTGACATGCTAATGCATGGTGACGGCAATTCGGTGGTCCATATTGGTGTTGATTCCGAAACAGGATGGATTGATGATTTAACACCATTTCAAATGGCTGCCGTTAATTATGAGGAAGTAGGTAACGATTATTTTATAAATTATAACGGGAACACATACAAACCCGATGAAGTGGTTCATTTCGTTATAAATCCCGACCCTAATCGACCTTACAAAGGGACTGGATATCGTGTTCTTTTGAGGGATATCATTAAAAATTTATCTCAAGCAGATAAAACAAAAAACAGTTTTATGAGTGGTAAATACATGCCGTCGATTATTCTCTCTGTGGATGCGATGACAGAAGAATTGGCTAGTAAAGAAGGTAGAGAAGAAATACTTAACAAGTATGTCACTGAAACAGAAGGTGGAGTAAAACCTTGGGTATTGCCTGCTGATTTAATAAAAGTTGAACAGGTAAAACCATTGTCACTTAAAGACATCGCAATTATTGAGGGTGTTGAACTTGATAAGAAAACTGTCGCTGGGCTCATAGGAGTGCCGGCTTTCTTTTTGGGTGTGGGTGAGTTCAAAAAAGAAGAATACAACAATTTTATTAATACTCGTATTTATTCAATTGGTCAGATTATTTCACAGACATTAACCCGTGATTTGCTATTTGATCCTAATTGGTTCTTCCGTTTAAATCCGCGTAGTCTATTTAGCTATGATTTAACGGAAATGGTTGGCGCTGGAACTCAAATGGTAGACAGAAACGCAATGCGAAGAAATGAATTGCGTGATTGGGTAGGGTTAGATCCCGATAGTGAAATGCAAGAACTCATTATCTTAGAAAACTATATTCCGGCTGGAATGCTTGGTAGTCAAAACAAGCTAAAAGGGGGTGAGGACAATAAATAAACGGCACATGCAATTCACATCCAATTTAAAAACTCGTGATAGTGAAAATGAAAATGAAGCAATCATTGAAGGTTATTTTGTTGTATATGACCAAGTAACAGAATTGTGGCCCGGGGCATTTGAAGAAGTAGCACCTGGAGCATTTGAAGAAAGTTTGCGAAGTGCTGATATTTTTGCGTTGGATAACCATGATTCACGAATTGTACTTGGAAGTTTAGGAAGTAACACACTTGAATTAAAATCTGATTCTAACGGTTTGTGGGGGAAGGTAGTAATTGATTTGGAGGACCCTAATGCCAAATCGGCTTATCGTAAAGTGCAAACTGGTAAGGTGCGGGGCTGTTCATTCGGTTTTTATCCAACTAAGGAAGAACGCATTGAAAATGACGATGGCACAACAAAGTGGAGAATAACTGAAGCTGAATTACTGGAAGTTTCTATTACTGGTTTCCCCGCATATCCACAGACAGATATTGCAGCACGTCAAAAAGATGTTGAATCAATAAAAAAACAAAAATTAGAACAGCATAAAAAAGCGCTAAAGGAGAAGATGAAAAATGCCTAATCCAGTATTAATTGGAGCGAAACTTAATTTAAAACGTAGCTCTCTCAAAACAGTAGAGGAAAGAATCGCAGAACTACTAATCAAACGTACAGAATTAGAAGAATCTATTGATGGTGTTGAATCAGAAGAAGATTTAACAGCTATCGAAGCATCCGTAAAAGAAAATGACGATGCTATTGAAGAAACAGAAAATGAAAAGACTTCACTTGAAGAAGAAATCACCGAATTAGAAGGTGAATTAGAAGAATCAAATCGTAAGAAACCAAAAGCAGGAGGTAAACGAAATATGCCAAATCAAACAGAAACGCGTGAAGCAATCAATACATTTGTACGTTCGAAGGGTGCCATTCAAGAACGTGGAGATTTTACAACAGTAGAGGGTGGCGCGTTAATTCCAGAAGACTTAATAGCACCTAAAAAAGAACTTGTGGACGTGTTGGACTTATCACAGTATGTACGTAACCTTCCAGTAACTCGTGGTTCTGGTAAATATCCAATTATTAAAAGATCAAACGGGAAATTCACTTCCGTTGCAGAGTTAGCTAAAAACCCGAAACTCGCAACACCAACATTTGATGAAGTTACTTATGACATTGAAACTTATCGTGGGTATGTTCCAATGTCGCAGGAAGCCATTGACGATGCGGATTACGATATTGCAGGAATGATTGCAGAAGATATTAAAGATCAAGAACGCAATACAAAAAACGAACAAATTGCAGCTATCTTTAAAACAGCACCAGCCAAGGCAGTTACTGGATTAGATGGCATTGTGACTATGTTTAATAAAGATTTCAAGAAGGTTTACAATACGAAGGCATTTGTTTCAGCATCTTTATTTAACGAGCTGGATTTGTTAAAAGATAAAAGCGGTCGTTATTTGCTAGAGGATGATATCACGGTCGCATCTGGTAAGAAAATCAAAGGAAAAGAAGTTATTGTTCTGGATGATGATGTAATCGGCACTACTGATGGAAACTTAGTCGGCTTCTTTGGTGATGCATACGAATTTATTACACTATTCAACCGTAAACAAGCTTCAGTTAAATGGGTTGACAATGATATTTACGGTCAACTTTTAGCTGGATTCGTTCGTTTTGATGTTAAATCAGTTGATGATGCAGCAGGTTATTACGTGACATACACACGCGAAGCGCCAGAAGTTTAAGAGAGGATGATATAAATGAAATATGAAGTTATTGCTAGATTCATAGATAAAAACACAAAGGTATTACATGAAGTTGGTCATTTTTACGAAACAGACAATGAAAATCGTGCCAATTTGTTAAGAGAAAAAGGATTCATAAAAGTCATTGATGAAGTAGACGGAGACAATATCTTGGATGGGAATATTGAAGATATAAAGAAATCTCTTGATGGTGTTGATGAAGAAACTCTTAAAGAGTTATTGAATGAAGAAAAAGCAAATAAAGATCGTAAAGGTGTAATTGAATATATCAAGGGGCTTATCGAAGTAGGCGATGAATAATGGACATTACTACTATTCTTTTGCTTGTTAAAGAAAGAATTGGTATTCGTTCTACTACAAGAGATACCTATCTAGAAGCAATCATAAAAGGTGTTGTTCGAGAATTGGAAGATGAGCAAGGGTTAGTGCTAGACGAGACTAACCCACATCATCTTATGTTCATGGTTGATTATTCTACATGGCGTTATCAAAGTGTCACAGGCACTCAAACAACATCTACAAGCAGACCATTATCCATGCCGAGACATTTGCAATGGCGATTACACAATCTGGTGATTAGTGGTGTTAAACATGAAGACGTTTGATGATGAAATAAGATTAATTAGCTTGGTTGAAGGTGTAGATTATGAAGGGTTTCCGGTTATTGAAGAAGGGCCACAATCTCCAATTCTTGCTAACCGATTAAGTATCCGTTCGAATGAGTTTTGGAGTGCAAAACAAGGCGGTGTGACATTAACGTATATGTTTGAAGTTCATTCCTTTGAATATAGTGGGGAAGAAAAACTTTTATACCGGAAATCCGAAGCCGATCCTTGGTTAGAACATAAAATTGAACGCTCATATGTCAAAGATGATAATCTCACCGAATTAGTTTGCAGTCGAAAGGCTGATGACCATGCAACTTGATTTTGATGGACTGGATGAACTTATTGCTGAAATTGATCGTATTGAAGGTTTGACGGATGAATTAAAAGACCAGGCGCTAATAAAAGGCGGCGATCTTTTAAAAGACAGAATCGCTTCTGAAGTGTACTCCCATGGACTTACTAAACGAAGCGGAGAAGCGCAGGAAGCTATTACTAGAACTGATCCAGAAAATAATGAGTTGTTTGTAGGAACAAAAGGTGGAGCAAAGCAACCTGGATACTACCTATATATGCACGAATTTGGCTTTTACAACGTACGTGCAGGACGTTTCATCGCTCCGTTACCTTTGGTGTCAATTGTCTATGAAAACAACAAAAACAATATCTTAAATGAGTATGTGGATGTATTTAGAAAGGGGATGGGTATGTAATGTTGCTAGCTGAATCTCCATCCCTAAATAAAATTATTATGGACACACTCAAACCACTTAATGTCCCTGTTGCATCGATGCGGTATAACCAAACGGCTGATACGTACATCGTGTTTTTAATTTACAATGAAGCACCAGAACTGAATGCAGACGATGTGGAAATTATCACTAAGTATTTTATTCAGATGGATGTTTTTTCAAGTGGTAATTTTACGAAACTAGTAAAAGATGTGGTGCGATTAATGAAAAATGCAGGATTCGGTCGTATGTTTGCAAGTGAAACGTATGACGAGGATATGAAAAAGTTTAGAAAGATTATGAGATTTAACTATGAAACTAAAATCGAGGAGGAAGTATAAATGGCTATTAAAGGATTAAAAGATTTAGTATATGCGAAAATCACGAAGGAAGATAGAACAGCAACAACTTACGATGAGGTTAAGCCACTCGGTCCAGCAATGGCCTTAAACTTAGCACCATCCGTAAACCGTGGAAATTTACGTGCAGATGACCAGGTACTATTTTCTGATGCAGCAAAGGGACCTATTGCCGTTACGTTAAACACTGCTTATTTAGAAGAAGAAGTGGAATCCGATATCTTAGGAAAAGAGTTGGATGAAAATGGCGGTTTAACAGATGCAGCAAATGACGATCCTCCATACATTGCTATCGGTGGTCGTGCTGAAAGTGCACGTGGAGGATATGAGTATTTTTGGATTTATCGAGTTAAATTGGCACCTGCTGAAGAGAACAAGGAAACAAAGCAGGAAACACCAACTTATCAAACTCCTAACTTGTCTGGTGAAGCATTACCACGTCTGCATGATGGACTTGAGAAATACAAGATGTGGGATCAGAGCACAAAAGTTACTGATAAGACTATTTTTGATAAATGGCTTACCGAAGTAATCGATAAAAATTGGACACCAACTGTTTAAAGGGGAATAAGTCATGCAAATAAAAATTGAAATAAATGATGAAGAACAAACTTTTTATACTCCCAAAGTGCCTGTAAGTGCTAAACGTAAATATCTTGAAGTTATGGCTAAATCAGAAGAAAAAGCGAAAGATAATGAAAATTACGTGTCGACATATCAAGACCAACTTGATGAAGAATTTGAGCTAGCTGGTGTATTGGCTGATGTTGTTTTTAAAGGACAGTTTACGGTTGAACAATTATTTGATGGTGTAGAAAGTGATTATCTTTATGAGAAATTAGCTGAAGCGGTATTTGGGAAGAAAAAAGAAGGTAATGAGGGAAACAATCAGGGGAAGTGACGTGGAAGGAAGCGTACACTTCCCTTTTGAATTTGTATAAAAAATTAATGTTTCCTCCTCCAAGCTTTATATATGGGGAACCAATCGGCAGAACAGGATGGACGATGTCTCAAATTGATGATATGGATGTCCATTTTTTTAATGATCTAATGATGGCCGAGGAAAATGAACAGACACAAGAAAAAGAGGTCTATCTGTCTGATGTTTGGAGTTAGGAGGGATCTACTTATCTCGGTTTAGCCACGTCCGTTATCGTGGCTTTTTCCTTTTATAAAGGTAGGTGAGAAAATGGCTCAAAAAGATATTGGAACGTTGAGAACTAGATTGTCTTGGGAAGATGATGGGGCGAATAAATCGCTTGAAGGATTCAGACGTGATCTAAAAGGATTACGCTCTGAAATGACACTAGCTAAGTCCGGTGGTAAGGAATATACAAATAGTTTAAAAGGGATGCAACAACAGTCTGATATACTATCACGTCGCTTTAAAACACAGGAAGAACGTGTTAAAGAATTAAAGAAACGTTACGACGAATCGGTAAAAGTTAAAGGTGCAGATGCTAATGCAACAAGAGATCTGCAAGCTCAATTAAATAATGCAAATGCTGAAATGAATCGTACTGAAGGGCAACTTCAACGATTAAACGAAGAAATAAGACGTATGGAAAGCCCTTGGACTAAGCTGGGAGATGGAATGACCAAGACTGGCGATGCTCTACAAACTGTTGGCGGGCATATGACTGATTTTGGTAAATCGTACAGTATGAGGGTAACTGCTCCGATTGTTGCAGGTGGCGTTGCAGTATTTAAAGCAGCTAGTGATTTTGAAAGTGCGTTCGCTGGGGTTGCTAAGACGTTTAGTGGAACCGATGAACAGCTTGCAGATTTACGTGTAGGTATTCGTGAAATGGCTAAGGAAATTCCTGCATCCACAACCGAGATTGCAGCAGTAGCAGAAGCAGCAGGACAGCTTGGTATTAAAGCGGAAAACATTGAAGATTTCACCCGCGTAATGATTGACTTGGGTAATTCCACAAACATGACAGCAGAAGTTGCAGCTACCGAGTTTGCAAGGTTTGCGAATATTGTCGGTATGAGTCAAGATGATTTTGACAAAATGGGATCTAGTATTGTTGCTCTAGGAAACTCTATGGCGACTACTGAAGCTGAAATTTCTAGCATGGCTATGCGATTAGCTGCACAGGGTAGTCAAGTGGGTATGTCTGAAGCGCAGATATTAGCGCTTGCTGCAACAATGTCTTCACTAGGTATTGAAGCAGAAGCCGGTGGTACAGCCATGACAATGGTCCTCAAAAAGATTGATAAAGCTGTCGGTGAAGGTGGAAAATCTGTCGCAGGATTTGCCGAAGCGGCAGGAGTTAGTTCTAAGGAGTTTTCCGATGCATGGACAAATGATCCTATTGTTGCACTTGATATGTTTGTCAAGGGTCTAGCTGGATCAAGTGAAGAAGGTAAGAACTTAACTAGTATCCTAAGTGATTTGGGTATCAAAGGTATAAGAGAATCAGACACTATCTTACGTATGGCTGGTGCTAGTGATTTATTATCTGATGCAGTCAATACTTCCACAACAGCTTGGAAAGAAAATACAGCATTAACTGATGAAGCAGCACAACGTTATGCCACTACCGAATCCCAATTGAAGATACTGTGGAACAGAGTCAAAGACATGGCTATTACGCTAGGTGAAGCATTAATACCTGCCGTCATGGATGCTCTCGACGCAGCAGAACCACTGATTAAAAAAATAGAAGAAGGCGTACAAGCGTTTAGTGATATGACCGAAGAAGAACAGCAGACCATATTAAAAACAATCGCATTAGTTGCAGCTGTCGGTCCTGCGAGTATCGTTTTAGGGAATATGACAACTGCAATCGGTGGAGTTTTAAAAGTCGGCGGTAGTTTTGCTTCTATGCTTGGAAAAGCAGGTGGTACAGGCTTATTAGGTCGTATTGGTTTAATGGGAATGGGTGGGCCTGTTGGTTTGGCTGTTGGTGGTGTTGCCCTTTTGGCAGGTGGAATTTACGCATTAAACCAAGCAAGCCAGGAAAATCTTGAAGAAACTACTAAATCTATTGAAAAGCGTAAAGAAGAACTAGACTCACTAGATGCTACTATTGGTCGTTATGAGGAGTTACAAAGAAAAAACAGTCTGACTACTGATGAAGTATTACGTTATATGGACATCATGGACGAATTAAAAGAAGCTAAATCAGAGGAAGCGATTCAAAAGCTATCAGATGAACAAGCTACTTTGCTTGAAAAATCTGGTTTAACCAATGCTGAAATGGAAGAATTTCTTGGGTTAAATGATCAGATTGTGGAAAAATCCCCATCAACTGTTCAAGCGATATCAGATCAAGGAAATGCTTATGCAGAAGCTACTGACAAAGTTAAAGAATTAAGTCGTGTGGAAAGAGAAAGATTAACACAAGACACTTATATGGCTATAACTGATGAGATGGACAACCAGAAAAGAAATCTTGAGGAACAAAAAGCATTACAAGAAGAAATCAAAGGTCTTGAAAGTGAACGTGAAGTAGAAAACCAAAAAATAATAAGTCATGGAAACGAAATACAAATAATTGACCAAAACATAGCTAAATTAAAACAAAGTATGGTCGGAGCAACTCAAGATGAACGCACAGAAATTGCTCAAAAGATACTTCAAGAGGAATCGGCTAGATCAATCCTTGAAGGTCAACTTGAAATGCACGACGGTGCGATTAGTAAAATTGATAAACAAATCGGTAAGAAACAAGAATCGCTTGAAAAAACTAATAAAGAGCTAGATTTATTTGATAGTTTATTGGACGATTACGCACAAATGATTCTACAAGAATCTGGTATCGTGTCAGAAAAAGGAAAAGCGGTTGAAACTTTACAAAAAGAACAACAAGAAATAGACACTGCTCGAGCAAAACTTAAAGAATTATTTAGCACGCAACAAATTTCATCTGCTGAATATCAAGATCAAAACAAAAAACTGAACGAACAACAAAGTAAAATCGATGTCGCTAAGGGCAAGTTGGAAGAAATGAACACAGTAGCAGGGCGCACTGTTTATAAAGATGTCAATGTTAAAACGAACGTGGATAAAACCTATGAAACACTAAGTGAAACGATTGGTAAGCATGTTCGTGTTTACACATCTACAGATGGGCAATATGCACGAATTGGGGACTCTGTTACTAAACAAGTTAATATTCGAACAGCAGGCGGACGAGTATTGGAACAATATGCATCTGGTACATCTAATCATCCTGGTGGTGCATTTATAGCGGGTGAAGAAGGTTATGAGATAGGCCGTTTAGGCAATCGTTGGGAAATGCTTAACTTAGGATTATATGATCGTCCTGCTGGTTACCAAGTATTTCCCCATGACGAATCTAAGAGGATATTGGGTGCTTTAAACAGCATTCCTGGATATGCTGCAGGCGCTAGACCTAACGGTGAAACTAATAGGGTTGTTAATCAGTTGAATGGTCAGCAATCTGGGCAACCGATACAAGTTAATGTTCATCCGGCTCCAGTTATTATTGATGGGTATGAATTAACGGAAATTATTTTTGATTATATTGACACAAAATTTCAATCATCATTTGGCAATCAATTGACACAAAGTGGGGTGAAGTGATGATAAAAGTTTTTGATACGAACTGGAATGAGATAGATTACCGGTCTAGTGGACTTACGTGTCTTAGTTTTATTCCAGAATCTCTTTCACCTTTATTTGAAACAGACACTCCAGACGGAGAAGATGGACAAATTATTTACGGAACAAATATTACTCCGAGAAACTTATACGCAAGATTTTATTTAAAAGCAGTAGATCATTATGATTATCAACTATTACGTGATGAAATTTATAGCTTATTCGACCCTAGAAGAGATTTATATCTTGTGGATACAAGGCAACCAGGCAAACGATGGAAAGCAAGATATTCGGGGGCATTTAGTCCAGAATATATTAATCAAATTACAGGACAATTCGAATTAACCTTTATCGCATCAAAACCATTTTCTGAATCAATTGGAACATCTTTAAATCCACAAACGTTTGATTCTGAATTATGGCAGATAGGTCAAGGGTTGATTACCGATGAAACAAAATACATTCATAATACAACAAAATTTAGAATCTATAATGCTGGTACCGAAATAATTAACCCTAAAAAACACCCTTTGATTATAAAATATAAAGGCGCATCCACAAATTTACAAATTAATAATAACACCACACTTGAAACGTGGTCACACACAGGAACAACAACAGTTAATGACACTCTTGAATTAAATCGATTAAGGTCACTGAAAAATAGTGTTGTTAACATATTTCAAAATACTAATAGACGTTCAATCTCGTTGGCTCCTGGTTGGAATGAAATTGAATTGATTGGTACAAGTGGAAGCTTCGAAGTAACGTTCGACTTTCGCTTTTACTATATTTAGAAGGAGGTACAACAGTGGCAAGATTCCCAGAATTAAACACAGGACTTACAAGAGATTTTAGAAACTCATATAATGAAGGAATTAAGAAAATAGACACAGACTTGAATAAAAGCTCAAGTGACGCTTCAAATGCATTAGCCAAATCGACTAAGGCTGAAGTAAATGCAAGCGAAGCTAAAGCGGCAGCAGATAGAACTTCCACTGAATTAGGACAAGCCATCTTAAAAGGTGATTCCAGTCCTTTAGCCGGGCAACTTTCTGTGGGTGCAGACGGAACTGTTTATCCTGGTGGTCCGCAAGAAAGATTAGTAAAAGAACTGAATTCAGTTAATAAGGACTTGGCACAAATGGCATCATTATCTTATGTCGATGCTATTTTAGCTAGTTTAGGAAATGGAGCGCCCAAAGAGGCGTTTTTTTCTTTACCT
>NZ_PIOC01000020.1 GCF_003369575.1 Oceanobacillus arenosus
TAAATGGCCTTAGCCCTGTTGAATACAGGACTAAAGCCGCTTAAATCATTTTTTATTATTTCCACTGTCTACTTGACAGGGGGCAGTTCACATACGAGATGTTGTTCTCTTTACTGTTTCTGAATCAAAAATGCGTTTTGGGGATTACTATTCTAAATGCTCTCCCATTAATTTATGAACCTCTGATTCGACTGCCCTTAGTTCTTCCTCAGCTAATTCTTTGTCGGGTTGTGGGTGAAACCATTTAATTTCACCCTCATGAAATACTCCTTGGTAGAGATCCCCTTCAAAGTTTAACTCGAACTGGTGCCGTTCATGTATTTGATCCTCAAATAAGGCTTTCACTTCAAAGTTTTCGAACATCCTCATTTCCTCCTCATACATTCTATTTCTTTTAAAGTTTGCGCCTAACTTTCCAAAATATGTATGAGGGATAATTGATTTTTTATATACAATAAAATTGCTTCGTATTCCATAATAGCTGCCCATACACCTTGGCTATTTCTAACCCTTTAATCTTAGCAATGGTTTCAATTGATTGATGGATCATTTGTGGATGTGTCATTTCACCAGCAAACGGCCCAGTAAACGGCCATGGTCCATCTGTCTCGACCATCATTTGCGCTAACGGATATTGCTTGACCACCTGTTGTATTTCAGTCTCATACAATACATCTGGAGTAATCGAGATAAAATATCCATTCCGGATCATTCGCTCAATTGTTCGTGTATCACCCTTATACCAATGGAAATGGGCCTTTTTTATTTTATTTTTTTCTAATAAATCACAAACGACGCCCGCATCCTCGTATATGGCATGCAATACAATTGGCTTGTCGTATCGCTTAGCAAGTATGATAAATTGCTCGAGTATTTCTAGATATGGCTCTATTCTTAAGTCGGGATTTTCCTTTCGCGTATAATATGGCAGACCAACCTCACCAATCGCAATCATATCATGATGATGCAAATCAATAAATGCACGTAATTCCTGCATCGCTTCATTGTTAAGTACTTGTTGTTCCGGATGAAAACCAAATGCTGCTTTAATGTTATTGTGTTCACGATGAAGTGTTAAATTTTCTTTTGAAGATTCTATATCATACGACACCGTGATCAGCGATTCCACTCCATATTGCTCCATCTCATCAATAATCTGCTGCTGTTCAGACTTCGTATATTTGTCCAGATGGATATGTGCATCCACTAGGTGCCAGGCACTTCCAAAATTTTGTTGCTCCATTATTGCTCCCTCATTTCCTGATAGATTCGTTTTTTCCACTGCAGAAACGCATCAGTTAAAAGGATTCCTTCTTCTCTCGGTCTTGGAAATGGAATGATGAATTCCTTCTTTACCGTTGCGGGTCGAGCGGATAATACAATAATCCGGTCTGCTAGAAAGATTGCTTCTTCAATATTATGCGTTACAAAAAGAATCGAGCGTTTATATTCAGACCAAATGGACAAAAGCCATTTTTGCATGTCTAACCTTGTAAATTCATCTAATGCCGAAAACGGTTCATCTAATAAAATTAATGGCTGCGGACTTAATATGCTGCGAATAAATGATGCCCTTTGCTGCATCCCGCCTGAAAGCTCGTGAGGATAGCTTTTTTCAAAGCCTTTCAGCCCCGCACGCTCAATCATTTGCAAGGCCCTTTCCACATCACGTTTTCCAGCAATTTCCTGCCCAAGTAGCACATTATCAAGAATTGTTCGCCACGGCATTAACGAGGATGATTGCGGTGTATAGCTAATTGACCCACGTTTTCCGGTAATATCATCGCCATTCAAGTTTACTGTGCCTTGCGATGGCCAACTGATGCCTCCGATTATCCGAAATAACGTGCTTTTTCCACTTCCCGAAGGTCCTAAGAGGGCAACAAACTCACCTTCTTTAACAGAAAAAGATATATCATGCAATACATTCGTTTCGCCGAATGATTTACCTACATGTGCAATCTCAAGATGATTCATTCCCATTCCCCTCCTCTAATGGCTTCCATTTAATTAGCCTTTTCTCTAAAGCAATGATGATTGCAAAGAACAACAGGCTTAGAATTACGATTAGAAAAATCGCCACAAACACGCGGTCCGTTCGAAACGAAGACGATGCCAATGTCATATAGACACCGATTCCTTTACTCGCGCCGAGCCACTCGGAAATTACTGCTCCCATGACACTATACGTTGCGGAGATTTTCAATCCAGAGAAAAGGGACGGTAAGGCATGTGGCCATTCCAACTTCCAGAAAATCTGTTGTTTGGATCCACCCGCCATTTGCATGTAATGCATCAAATCGCGATTTGTTTGCCTGAATCCATCCAATAAGGCGATGGTAATCGGGAAAAAGCATACCAACGTAATAACGATAATCTTCGGTAGCATGCCAAATCCAAACCAAATAACGAGCAATGGAGCAAGTACGATGGTTGGAATGTTTTGCGAAATAATCAACAATGGATAAAATGCCTGTCTTAAAAATGGAACAAGATGCAAACCAATCGCAACGATGATACCTATACTGCTGCCAATAATAAATCCTGTAATAATTAATTTGATTGTAGATGCAAGATGCCCGGAATATACAGACCAGCCACTGATTGCCTCGGCAATAACTTGTGACGGAGCTGGCAACAGCCATTTTGGAATATCAAAAATATTTGCACAAATCTCCCAAACAATGAATAAAAGGATGAGGACCAAAGCTGGTCGCCATCCTTTTTGGAATATCGTACGCATTAGCGATATTTCTCCGTTAGTTTATCCATTGATGCACCATCTGGTTTATAGAAAACTTTAACTTGAGAAATGACGCTCGGACAACCTTTTTCCGTCATTTTTTCATTCATCTTCTCGATGATTTTAAATAGCGTAGATAGCTCGCCCTCCATTGTCGTCTCTAGTGCATTCACTTGATATTTCACACCAGATGCGTCAATTACTGCAATTGCTTCATCGACAAATGGAATTGTATCCTCTCCATTTGCTGTTTTTGGGATAATTTGAATACTTACAAGTGCATTTGCCATCATTATTCCTCCTCACTTTCTGGTAAAAATTCGTTTGTAAACGCGTGCTCACTATCTAGCTCAGCATCTAATAATCCATTATCATACATCCACGCTGCATAGTTATCCCATACTTCTAGCTTCTGTTCGCCCCATCTTGCTGCATCATCCTGATATTTTGATGCCAACCAAACTTGACTTGCTTTTACTAATTCTGGATCTAAATCAGGAACTTCCGCAATTAAAATATCTGCTGCTTCTTCAGGGTTATCTATCGCAAGCTGATATCCTTTGGAGACTGCTTTTAGAAATTTCTTGATTGTTTCCGGGTTCTCTTCAATCATTTTTTCATTCGTAGCGAGTACCGGTGTATAATAATCCAGCTTCTCACTATAATCGGTTAAATAAACCATGTTGATCGGTTCATTACGAAGTTCTGCTTCTATCCCTGTCCAACCATAATAAATCCAAGCAAAATCAATGCCCTGTTCCATTGCTGTAAAGAAATCGGAATCGCCAATATTGACAATCTCAACCTGCTCCACGTCTGCATTTTCCTGCTTCATAATCGAATCGAGAACTGCCTTCTCTAGTGGCGCACCCCATCCACCATATGACTTACCCTCGAAATCTTTTGGTGACGTGATATTTTTACCTTTCACCGATGCAAACCCCGAAGTATTATGCTGAATAATCGCAGCAATTGATACAATTGGGATATCCTGGATTCGAGCCTCTGTTATTGATTCCTGATAGCTTACGGCGAATTCCGCTTGCCCTGAAGCAACCAATTGATCCGCACCAGCTTCACCAGGCATGATGATGTTTACATCAAGTCCCTCTTCCTCAAAATACCCTTTATCTGCCGCAACATATAAACCAGTATGATTTGTATTTGGCGTCCAGTCTAATACGACGGTTACTTTCTCTAAATCTTGCTGTCCATCTGGATTGTCAGATGTTTTGTTATCATTATTCCCACAAGCTGCGAGCATAATGACCATAATGACCAAAAAACTAATGAATACAATCTTTTTCATGATGAATCCCCCCTATATAAGTTTGATAGAGGCTGCTCTTATACGAATAGTTTTAATGCGAAACCAAATAGCGCCCTAGAAATGGATACTAGGGCGCATACTATTTTATGTATCAAGCATGTTCCCTACGCTGGTCTTAGCCAGATCAGGTTCTAAGAGTCAGTATCTCACGGATACAATCTCAACCAGCAACACTGGTCCCCCTACAACTTATATTCTATTTAATTTGTGATTACTATTATACTATGACATAGAAAGCGGATAACATCAAGTATTGGTAATACGTTTGCTGATTTCGCTGGCTTACTTTTTGAGATCCTTGCCACATTTACTAATGACTAAGGTAAATGGTTTGAATTCTAAATATTTATGGTATAATAAAAATAACAACATACAATAATAAAAAGACCGCTAGCGTGTAACCGCTGACGAACTGATGCAATAGTATGACTCCCTGCGAGGGGGGATTGGCTGTTTAGGTTAAAAATAAGCACCCACACAGAGCCACTAACTCAAAGGGGGCTTATTTTTTTGTTTAAATGACAGCATAGCTACAATTAACATTCCAAAAGTCAATGCTAATATTAATGCTTCGAATACTGTCACTGGCACCACCTCCTTTCAAATGAAGACGTATGCCAACCCACCCATGAGTTTATCAACCTATTGTTCTTACATTATAACAGCTTATCCTTTCCCTTTACACAGAACAAAAGCGCAAGCGCCCGTTAAGCAACGTACGGACTGCGCCTCACGGAGGTGAGGGATATCTTGCTAGTTGCTGGGCGCTGAAACTGGACGTGGCTATTCTCGGTAATTAAGTTATCCACAACGTCCAAATTTTATAGTTTCCTAAGCAACGAAAAAACAACCGCATCATCAAAGATACGGTCATCCCACCAATATATTATTCTTCTTTCTCTCGCTTTCCTTTCCTTCGCCACATGATTGCCGCTGATGAAATAGCTAACGCCCCCGCTCCAGCGATAATTGGGCCACGTTTTAATCGATCCTCCTTCGTATAGAAAACATCCTTCAAAACTAGATTCAAATTTTGCGGTCGCTCAGCAAGCCTCCGCATGAAGTATGCGAACCAATCCGTTCCAAATGGAATATACGTACAAAATGGATAACCTGCTTCTGCTAATTCATATTGCATTTCCGTTCGAAAGCCATACAACATCTGAAATTCAAACTTGTTTTTATCAATCTTATTTTCAGCAATAAATGTCTTCAGTTCGTTGATAATATGATGGTCATGGGTTGCGATTGAGGTAAATGCATCGCCCAATAATCGCTGTTTCGCAAGCAGAATAAAATTTCGATCGATCTCTTCTTTTAACTGGTAGGCTACGGTTTCCGTTTCTTTGTATGCCCCTTTTACAAGCCGAATTCTTAAATCCTGTAGCCCTTCCAAATCCACTTCCGCACGATATAAATAGGACTGAATCACCGTACCGATTTGTGGATAGATTCCTCTTAATTGATGTAAGGCCTCCAATGTCTGTTCGTAATGGGAGTAGTCTTCCATATCAAAGTTAACAAAAATATTATATTCCTTCGCTACATCGAGCACTTCCTTTGCATTTTCCATACAAAAAGAACGATCAATATCCAATCCAAGCAAGGTTAACTTAATTGAAATATGACAATCTAATTGTTCTACATGTACCTTGTCTAATAACTTAATCAATTCCTGTTTTGCAGCGACCGCTTCCGATTTTTCCGTAATGTACTCGCCTAAATTGTCAATGGTGCAGCTAATTCCACGCTCGTTCAATTTCTTCACAACGTTGGTAACGCTCTCAATATTTGTTCCAGCAACAAATTTTTCTGCACCTAATCGAAATCCCCATCTTTTTGCTTGATCATTCAAAAATTTATTATTCGATAAGCCAATGAAAAAATCCCTCGTCACATTCGCCATGTCTCTTTCTCCTTTATCTACTGGCTATTTCAACAATAGTATCAATACGTTTCCGACACTACTTTTGCTTCCAAGAAATGTTGCAGGTAATCTGGTCCGCCTGCCTTTGAATCGGTACCCGACATTTTAAAACCACCAAATGGTTGATAACCTACAATTGCCGCTGTACAGCCGCGATTAAAATAAAGATTACCAACATGGAAATCATAGCGCGCAAGGTTTAAATGCTCTCGGTTATTGGAAATCACAGCACCTGTTAATCCGTATTCCGTGTTATTCGCAATTTCAAGCATTTCCTCAAAGTCCTTAGCTTTCGTAAATGCTACAACAGGTCCGAAGATTTCCTCCTGCATCATTCTAGCTTTTGGATCTAAGTCTTTAAAAATAGTCGGGTAGACAAAGTAACCTTTAGCATCATCTGTTTTCCCGCCATGGGCAAGCACACCTTCCTCTTTCCCTATCGCAATGTAATCTTTAATCTTATCAAACTGTTTTTGATTCACAACAGCTCCCATGTAGACATTATCATTCGCAGGGTTACCAACAGTTAATCGCTTCGTGAGTGTAACTGCCTTTTCCAAAACCTCATCATAGACATCTTGATGGATTACTGCTCGCGAGCATGCAGAACATTTCTGCCCAGAAAAGCCGAATGAAGAATGAACAATCGCTTCAGCCGCTAAATCGAGGTCTGCATTATTATCAACAATGATTGTGTCCTTTCCTCCCATTTCCGCAATGACACGTTTTAGAAATTGCTGTCCTTTCCGCACCTTGGCAGCCCGTTCATATATTCGAATTCCTGTCGCCCTTGAACCAGTAAAATTGATAAATCTCGTTTCCTTATGATCTACTAAATAATCACCAATCTCTTCTGGATCTCCTGGAACGAAATTTACGACTCCTTTTGGCAATCCCGCTTCCTCCAAAACCTCCACTAATTTATATGCAATCACTGGGGTATTTTCAGATGGTTTCAATAACACTGAATTTCCAGCTACTATTGGTGCAATTGTGGTACCGCATACAATTGCAAATGCAAAATTCCACGGCGGGATGACAACTCCTGGACCCATCGGTTGATAGAAATAGGCATTATGTTCATTTGCTCGATCATTTAGCACTTTCCCATACCCTAGCTCCAGCATTTGCCTGCCATAATATTCAAGGAAGTCAATTCCCTCTGCAATATCACCATCCGCTTGATCCCAAGGTTTTCCTGCATCATATACGAGCCAAGCAGAAAACTCATGCTTCCTGCGCCGAACAATTGCTGCAGCACGAAATAAGATATCCGCACGTTCTGCTGCGGTCCACTTTCTCCATATTTTAAATGCTTCAAGTGCTGCATCCATTGCTTGATCGATGTGCTGCTTTGTTGCTTTGGAAACTTTACCAATCAGTTGCGCCTTATCGGCTGGATTCGTAGAAATTAATTTATCATTGGTAAAAATTTTCTCACCATTAATGACGATTGGATATTCTTTTCCTAAATTCTCTTCCACTAACGCTAACGCTTCTTCAAAATCTATACGATTTGAATCCACTTTAAAATCTGTAAATGGCTCATGTTTAAACGGTAATACCATTCTTAACACCCCCAAGATAATTTTCCTTCTTATATTCTATTGCAAAAATCATGCCAACATTTTCCAACTACAGCATTTTTTAGCGTAGCATCAATATATTCATTTTCTTGCCTGCATTTTAATTGTAAAACAAGGAAAATATTTTATAATAGTTGTACAGTATATTTACAATGTTGTAAACATACTGTATAAAAAACATACAGATTACGGGAGGTAGATATATGTCGAAGTCCCAGTACTATCTTGAAGCAATATTAGCTACGGAAGATGATGCGATTACAGTTATTAATGCAAAAATGGAGGTAATTTTCTGGAATGATGCAGCAGTAAAAACGTACAACATCGCACAATCAGAAATACTCCATAAACCAATTGAGACGTTTTTCCATAATGATGATTTAATGGTGCTAAAGGTGTTGCAAACAAAAGAGAACGTGAAGAATATGTATCATCAACCAAGAAAAGATACCCATGTTGTTATTAATGCATCTCCTATTTTTAACGATAAAAATGAATTAATCGGTGCAGTGTCAATTGAACGAGATATCACGAAAATGGTGAAATTAAATGATAATCTAGTACACACCTCAACAGAATTAAATGAATTACGGCAGAAGCTTATGACAAATAATGAAGACACCCCCTTCTCTACATTGAAGGGAAGCAGTCCTGCGTTAAAGCAAACCATTCAAATTGCGAATAAGACGGCGAAGACCCAGGCAACAACACTCATCCTTGGTGAAAGTGGTACCGGAAAGGAAATTTGCGCACGTGCTATCCATGAAGCAAGCTTGAAAAGTGATGGCCCGTTTATTCCTATCAATTGTGGCGCCATACCTAGCGCACTGTTTGAAAGTGAGCTATTCGGTTATGAAGGCGGATCATTCACTGGCGCGGATAAGAATGGGAAGGCAGGGAAAATTGAAATGGCAGATGGTGGCACTATATTCCTTGATGAGGTTGGTGAACTCCCATTAGATATGCAAGTCAAACTGCTTCATGTTCTCCAGGAAAATGTCGTCTATCGAATTGGTGATTCCATCGGAAAAAAGATTGATGTTCGTTTTCTGGCCGCCACCAATCAGGATCTGGAACAGCTAATGAAAGAGAAAAAGTTCCGCAATGATTTATTTTACCGACTTAATGTAGTTCAAATTACGATGCCGCCTTTACGAAATCGGCTTAGTGATATTCAGGAACTAGCAAGCTTCTTCCTCAATCAATTTGCCGTAAAATATCAAGTAGCACGCCCAGAATTGAATACGGATGCATATCAATTACTCCTTGACTATTATTGGCCAGGAAATGTTCGTGAACTAAGGAATGTAATGGAGAGAATCATTATTCTCTCAGAATCATCGGTTATTCAGAAGCACGATTTACTGCGATTCTTCCAGCAAAACATACCGGAAGCCGATGATGTATCCAAATCGATTGAAACGAAAAAACGGCCGCGACAAATGGATCATTTGGAAAAACGACTAATCGAGGAAACACTAATCGAGATGAATGGAAATAAATCTGCTTGTGCAAGAAAACTAGGAATTTCTAGGATGACACTTTATCATAAAATGGAGAAATATGGTCTGTGAATATGCAGCAGGTAACCTGCTGCATCAATATTATTTATTTTTTAGATCTTCTCGTATTTCAACAATTAATCCGTCAATATCCGAAAGTATTTTTCCGTTTTTCTTTATTGCCCCAACGACATATAAATTCCGGTACATGAATTGGTTTTCGGTTCCATCTGCAATTAATGCATTGACTTTCTCTTCGTTCTCTCTTCCTTGTATGCGTGAATCTGTGTAGAGAGCATACACTTTTCGAGACGCATTTCCCCTCATCAGTTCCTTCATCGCAATAAACCTACCAATTTCAGCTGCAACTCCCGAATCAATTTCTATTCCATCGATTATAGCAATAAGAATTTCCGCATCATCTAGATAGGCATTATCACCCTCATAGATCATAACACTATCTGCATACCTCGTTTTATCATTGATTCCTTCATTTTCTTGGGGAACGTATAAATCTAACTCTGGAATTGCTTCTCTTAAAATCCCAGCAAGATAATTATTAAATAATTGATCTGCTGCTGAAAATAATCCATTTGCTAAATATGCTTTCATAACAACACCTTTTCTTTTTTTCTATTCTACTGATTTCTATGATTCTACCATATTCATATGCTTTCATTTCTATTTAATAACAAATTTCGCCTGGCTGTATCCTTCTTTCGTCTTCTTCACCTCAAGCATTGCTGGAAACATGGATTTCAGTTCGCCAACATGGGAAATGACCCCAATCATTCTCCCCGACTGCTGCAGGTCAATTAATGCGTCAATTGCCTTCATAAGCGATTCCTCATCCAATGAACCAAATCCCTCATCAATGAACATCGTATCAATGGAAATATTTCCTTGGAAGCTCTGGATTACATCCGACATCCCCAGCGCAAGGGAAAGAGAGGCATTAAACTTTTCTCCACCCGATAAGGTCTTCACATCACGTGCCTGTCCTGTATAAGAATCATAGACATCCAGTGCCAGCCCACTCTGTTTCCCATGGGTTTCTTGACGATCACTACGTATCAAATAAAATTGCCCATTTGATAGTCGACGCAAGCGACCATTCGCGGCATCAATAATTTGTTCCAAATACTCAATTTGCAAATACCGCTCAAACGAAAGCTTCTGGCTATTTTGCCCTCGAACGACATCATATAAATCCGATATCGTTGCAAGCTGCTTTTCTTCCTCTTCCACATTCCGCTGTGATTTTAATATATTTTCCTTAAGCTTAAAGGCTTCTTGTTTATTTTCCTTTGATAAATTCAATTGCTGTAATGCATGCTCATATGCCTGTTTCAAATCTACTAATTCCTTTTGGAGCAACGTTAAATCAATCCTGTTCTTCTCCTTCAGTGCCATTTTTAATTCATTCACCTGGTGAGTCAAGGTTGAGAGCTGTTGGTTAAATTGTTTTATTGCATCCTTCCATTTTTGCTGTTCTTCCTCTGAATGCTTGGCTTTCTCGTACGCTTCCACCGATTCAAATTTAGCGTTGATTAATGCTTCCTTAAACTGGTTTTCGGATCGTTCACGTTTTTCCTTTGTAGCTTGTAATTGCTTCATTGCATGGGATAAATTAGCTACTACTCGAACCTGTTCTTCATTTGCTTTTTGGTAATTGGTCTCTGCATCATCCCAAGCCTTTTGCATTGCTAATTTAAGGGCATGCTTTTCATTGATTTGTTTTTCTAATTCCGTTAAAATTCTTACCTCTTCAGGGATTTTCTTTATTCTATCTTCATATAAAGCAATATCCGTTTTATAAGATGTTTTTATCTCATAGTATAATTTTTCAATTTTGTCTTTCTGGGGCTCTAACTGTTTTATTTCCAATGATAATTTCTCTTGGGTTTCTTTAATCCGTTTGAGTTCGTCGCGAAGTTTAATTAATTGCTTTTCTTCCTCACCTAATCGTTTTCCATCCAATGTTAGCTGCTCAATATTAGCTGTTACACCCTGTATCGAAATATTAAATGACCGAACCTCTTGTTCCTTCTCCTCAAGCTGTGACTGATTTGCTCGTAGCCCTACGATAGCATCACGGTAGACACGGTCGTTATTATCTAACTCCTGCTTCAATGCGTCTAGTTGTTCCCTAGTCACCATGTCCGCTACTGTAACTGCTTTATTTGGGTGTTCCAAGCTTCCACAGACAGGGCATGCCTCACCATGATGCAGATGTCCCGCCAATACGATTGCCTGATTATTTAACCATGAAGCTTCTGCCTGCTGATAAGATGCTTTGCTTTGTTCATAAATTACTTTATTTGTTTGAACATCTTTCTCATACTTATCTTGCGCTTTCATCAGCTTATGGTATGTCATCAATACTTTTACCTTTTCACGCATCGCTTGTAATATTTGTTGTTTCTCGGGTAATTGACCGACCGCCTCATCATCCGCTTTAATTTTTTCTTGATATAGTTCCATTTGATTCCGTTTTTCTTGTAGCACTTCTTTTGCTCTATTCAAATCGTTTAAGGCTTGCTTCCCTTTATGTTCAAGTGTTTGTAAATGTTTTTTTTGATAGTCTATTTCTTTTACAACTGGTAAATGATCATTTAATTGCTCTAATTGCTTACTAACCGCTTCTCGTTTTCCCTGGTTATTGGCTTCTACTTTGTACTGTTCCTCTGCTTTCACAAGATGATGCGCCGCTTTTTCCTTCGATTCCTCTACTATTGCTAGATCTCTTTTGTTTGCCTTTTCTTCGGTCCGCCATTCTTCCAGCTGTTTTTCAAAAATCTCAATTTTATTTGCACGTTCTGCCGCTTCTAGCTGTTCCTCTCTCTTAGCAATATGCGGAATCTGCGCTTGCTGCTCCTTTAGTTGGTCCTCTTTATGATCCAATTCGGCGAAACGCTCATTTATTGCTTTCGCTTGATAGAAAGCTGTTTGTTTCTTATCATGTGAACGATAAGCATCTTCGTATTTTCGTTGATCATGCACCATTTTTTCAAGATAAAATTGAACTTCTTCCTTTAGTGCAGCAACGACTTGATTAACATTATAATATTCCGAGGTCAACACATGAAATAAGGATGATTCTGCGCGACTCGGCAGAACACTCATGATACTTTGGATATAATGATCTCTGATTTGCTGCATTTTATTAAAGTCCTGTTCGACCGTATTCTTTTTCTTTCTTAACAACTCATTCAACTGTTGATAATTCTCTGTTTTAAATAATCTTCTTAAAATGGCTTCTTTATTTTCTGTTTTCGAGGTTAGTAATTTCCGAAACTCTCCCTGTGGCAGCATAACGATCTGTTTAAATTGATCCTGTGTGAGGCCAATGATGTCTTCTATTTTCTTATCAATTTCGGAAACGATTTGCCGATCAACACATGGAACTTCGCTTCCATCTCGTTTTTCAAAGAATTCATAACGCTCCCCTGTTTTCGACTTATTCCCTTGCTTCACATGTCCCAATTGCCGAAGTACACGATATACCTTGCCACTTAATGCAAACTCTAGTTCAACAGCGGTATTCGTATTATCATCTGCAAAATCACTTCGGAGCATCCGATTATCTTCACGATCCGAACCACTTGCACTACCATATAAAGCGAAGCAGATTGCATCGAATATCGTTGTTTTACCTGCTCCAGTATTTCCAGAAATAACGAATAATTTATTCTCTCGCAGCTCGGTAAAGTCAATCGTTTCTGTATATTTATACGGACCAAATGCCGTCATTGTTAATTTTAATGGCTTCATCTAGATTCTCCTTTCAATTCCAATTCATGCTACATAAGTGCACCGAAAGACCTGGTTAAACCTTTTGTTTTCTAAGAAATCACTTCTGTTTGTTTTACATTTCCACTTGTTTCGTTCTCCTCTTTTAAAAGTTCATTAAGTGCTTCATTAAATATTTCTTCGGTTTCCTCACTTGCCTCCGCACCTTTTACTTCCTTATAAAATGCTTTGAAAAGATCGAGATCACTCAGCTTGCTTCGATTCTCTGAAGCGTTTCCCACGGAATTCTTCGTCGTGAATGAATAGTTTTTGCGTTCGACATGCATTGCGTTAGGATATACAGACCGAACCTTCTCCATCGGTGAAAGAACAGGGGCCTCGTCCAATAATTTAATAAATACATAATCCTCATTAATTGGTTGCTTCAATAGATCATCTAGTGTTGCTTCAACCGTCCGCATATCTCGTTCCGGAGTGAGCAGACGTTTTTCAATGGACACATTCCCGTCCCCATCTAGCTCAACAACATGGAAGCCTTTTTTATGATTTTCTTCGGAAATGGAATATTTTAAAATCGAACCAGAATAACGAATCTTCTCCGCCAATACATGATGTGCCTGGTGTAAATGACCAAGGGCTGTATAATGGAAAGGTTTGAAAAGATGGGCATCAACATATTCCGCACCACCTATTGATAGCGGACGTTCGGAATCACTTGTATTCTCCTCCACCTCACCAAATGGTGTGACAAATGCATGTCCAACATATACATGGCGGCTAGCTGGATCCATCTCCTTCTGAATTTGCTGTACAATCGCCTTTGCCGCATCATTATGGGTATGAATCGCCTCATCGCCTAACACAATCCGCACAACACTCGGATCACAAAATGGTACAAGGTGAAATTGTACCGGACCGAATGCATCTTGTAATGTAATTGGTTCCAATTCTTCAGAGAAATTCCCGACAATATGTAGCCCGTTTTTCTTCATGATACTACTGCCGAAATTTAATCTTCCGGGACTATCATGGTTACCAGCAACTGCTAATACCGGCGTTTGCAAATCAATAACAATTCTTTCGAGCACCATATCCAATAAATGGACCGCATCTGTCGGTGGAACGGCACGATCATATAAATCACCTGCTATAATCACTGCGTCAGGCTTCTCTTCTTTAATCCTGTCGATGAATTGTTCTAATATATAATGTTGGTCCTCTGTCATGTATACACCTTGTACTAACTTTCCTAAATGCCAATCGGCTGTATGGAAAAATTTCATGAATCCTTCTCCTTTCAATTCAACTATTATAATAAACAATTATTTTCGTTTAGAAGGGCATTTTAAATTTTAAATGTTAATCTAATCCTATTCTAACATGTTGTACGTCCTATCGATTAGTTAATTACAGTCAGCGTGCTATATTTCAGAGCGATATTCTTAAAAACACGTATCACCTTATGTTAGTTCCTACTTTATCTAACTAGCAACAATCAATAAAGTATCCTTCTTTTTTCAAGATAACTGATAAGCAATCTTTAGTCAAAAAGGCAAAATTGACTTTTGTGGTGGATATTTTTTCGAAAACAGATAAATGTTTATCCAAAATTTCATTTTGAGTGAGGTTTTGCGATTTTATCATCGATCATTGATCGAAACAATTATTATTCATTAATTGAAACTTCTTTCAGTTGGGGTCTTATTCCCTGTTATATGTGGGATAACTTTCCGCAGATGTATAGGACATGCCCTATCTCCATACATATAGAGGGAATGCAATTAATGGAAGGAGGATATTATGTCTACCAACTTTAAGTACTGGGAGCCTTATATTAGCCCCTTTGATCCATGTCCACCAATCCGAGTCAAAGTCTACTCCACTCCCCCGAACCTTTACATGACCTTTCAACCAACGGGGATGAGGCAATATAAAACTGCTAAAGAAGCATTGCAACATGGAACACTATGGCCTGAGCTCTTCAGTCCTTATCCAGATTCACCAAAAAGGGGGGAGCTGGATGGCTAAGCAAGTTCCTAAAGAATATTATCAGCTACTGCAAGAGATCCAGGAGGTTGATTTCGTCTTAGTGGAGTTAAATCTATATTTAGATACCCATCCAGATGATTACGATGCCATTGAACAATTTAATAATTATTCACAAACAAGCAGGGAACTAAAAAATAATTTTGAACAGCAATTTGGTCCCTTAATGGGATTCGGGGCGAGCTACTCGAATTATCCATTCAATTGGGGGAACACGCCATGGCCATGGCAAGTATAACATCTAGCTTGATGGGAGGAGAATCGTTTGTGGTATTACGAAAAAAAGCTCCAATATCCTGTAAAAGTAACCGAATGTAATCCAATGCTGGCGAAGTTTTTAATCGAGCAATACGGTGGAGCCGATGGGGAATTATCTGCGGCATTACGTTACTTAAATCAACGTTATACGATTCCGGATAAAGTGATTGGTCTCTTGACCGATATCGGAACAGAAGAGTTTGCACATCTTGAGATGATTGCTACGATGGTATACAAGCTTACAAAAGACGCATCGCCAGAACAAATGAAGGCGGCTGGTCTCGGGGCACATTATGCAAGCCATGAAAGAGCACTCTACTATGAAAATGCAGGCGGGTCACCATGGACTGCCACTTATATTACTGCAAAGGGCGATCCAATTGCCGATTTATATGAGGATATTGCCGCTGAAGAGAAAGCACGCGCGACTTATCAGTGGATTATTAATCTTTCGGATGATCCTGATCTAAATGATAGTTTAAAGTTCTTACGTGAAAGGGAAATTATCCATTCCCTAAGATTTCAGGAAGCAGTTGAAATTTTAAAAGAAGAACGAGATAGCAAGAAGATATATTAATTGGAGAAAAATAATTAGAAAAAGAAATACTAACCTACAAATCGGTTAGTATTTCTTTG
Organism: Oceanobacillus arenosus; assembly: GCF_003369575.1. Classification (GTDB taxonomy): domain Bacteria; phylum Bacillota; class Bacilli; order Bacillales; family Amphibacillaceae; genus Oceanobacillus; species Oceanobacillus arenosus. The sequence goes on from NZ_PIOC01000020.1 coordinate 15,782, forward strand.
TTATTCCTTGCTCTCTTTCGCCTCTTTTATCCTTACGAGTCTTTCCAATTTATCAAGCTCGAAGAATAGTTCAACAATACTATTAGCGATAGGGAAAACAAAGGTCCATTTATCAAATTCGGAGCCCTGTAGCTCTTCAATCAGATTGTTGATTGTTACTTGCATTGCCGCCTTCGTTTCTTTTTGTAAATCTTTATCTAAGATAATTTTATTTTCATATAAGAGGACAATATTTTCACTATAATTATTAATTTCTTTTACTAGTTTTTTTATTAAAAATGCTTTATGACTCTGAATTGCCTCTAACTCTTTAATATTCTTCTCAAGTTCTCGAATCAATGTTTGCTTTTTAATTAATACTTGGATCATATGCTTATAAATGATTACATTTCTTAAAAAGCTTAGCTTATTTTTGATAATCAGACTGTTACGCTCATCTGAAATGATTTCATAATAATCCTTTGCATCGTTAATTAATTTCTCGATTTGCCGATCTTCTTCCTTCATTTGTGGCACATTCATCGTTTCATTTGGAATGACACGCAATAAGAAGTTCGTTTTCTCGCTTGCCTTTTTAATGATTCTAAATAAGTTTTTCTGATGGTCTGGCGGAAATACGAGTACATTCGTAATTAATGCGGAAAGTACCCCAATCGTTACCAGAGATAACCGTTGAACAATATAGAGGAAGCTAATTCCATCACCATTTGCAAGCATTAACGTTACAATTGTCAAAACGGTCAAACTGACGGTTTTATGCAAGCCAAGCTTGATATTGATTGCGATGGAAATAATTACAACCGTCCCTACCGAAAGCGGATGATTTCCAAGAAGCAGCGTACCAAGGATTGCAAATACGGATCCAACACTATTTGAAATAACAACTTCTTTAAGGTAGTCAAAAGTGCGCATAATTGAAGGCTGCATTGCTAGCACCGCAGCAATCGCCGCTACTAGTTCTAAATTCAGCCCTAGCATCCCTGTAATAATTAATGTCAATGTAACTGCAAGGCCCGTTTTTACCATACGCGGACCGATATTGAATTCCATTTTTTGCACCTCTAATAGTTAATAAGTAAATCAAAGCTCCTATAACGATATGTTGAAGCCCTTCTTTATATTCTTAACGCCATTGTTTTTCATACAAACCTATTATAGTTATAACCCCAATGCATTTCAATCTAAATATTTCAGGAAACTTATCTTTTCGAAGGCTGGGTGTCGCGGAATTATGGAAGTCCCACTCACAGCTAGCGTGTCCTAACTTATCACGAGAATTGAACCAAGTAAAATATGTTTCTTCAAAGTAAAATAAAAACCCTGTGAATCATCATGCTTCACAGAGTTTTAATCATTTCCTACCTAGAAGTTCGAGTTTATCTTTCTTTATTTACATACAATCGCATATGCTCTGCCATACCTGATAAGCATATTTTTGCTGGATCCTTTTCAATATCTAATTCAATTGATGAACCATCAGTTGGTAACGTTTCTTGGAAAATTTCCTCATATTCTGCTACACTTACTTCTTTTCTTGATTCAAGCACTTTCGTGTGGCTTTCGACATGTAGATGTGATTTAAAATCAGGTTGTAATATTCCTGTAAAGAACTCCCCGACCGCACCTGAACCGTAGCTGAATAAGCCAATTCGTGATCCGGCTTCCAAGTCTTCTTTTTGTTCAAGCAGCGATAGCAGGCTTAAATATAATGCGCCAGTATATATATTGCCGACATTCTTATTATATGTCTTACTTATTTCAAAGTTTGCTAATAGACGTTCTCTATCCGCTTCGCTTCCTTCATCCAAAATGGTTCTCAATGCTTTAAGCCCCATCTTCGTATATGGAAGGTGATAGCAAATTGCTTCAAAATCTTGGATGGCATGCCCTGTTTTTTCTTTATATTCGTTCCAAACCTTCGAGAAGAATCCAATGTATTGCTCATTCGAAAATTTACCATCAACATACGCTTGGTCCGAGTATGTCGGACGCCAGAAGTCCATAATATCCTCCGTTAAAAAGGCACTCTGGTCTTCTAATACCATTATCCTAGGATTTGCACTAATAAGCATTGCAACAGCACCCGCACCTTGTGTTGATTCTCCAGAGGTGTTTAGTCCGTATCTCGCAATATCTGCGCCTAGAACCAGTACCTTACTATCAGGATTCAGGGCGATATGTCCCTTTGCCATTTGAATCGCTGCAGTAGCACCATAACAAGCTTGCTTTAATTCAATCGAACGTGCTTGTGGATTTATTCCTAATAAATGGTGGACGTAAACCGCTGCGGATTTCGAATGATCAATCCCAGATTCCGTTCCAAACATTACAAAGTCAATCTTTTCCTTGTCGTTTTCATCTAAAATTTCTAAAGCTGCATTTGCTGCTAATGTAACAGAATCTTGTGTAATTGGAGCGACTGCCATCTTTTCTTGTCCAATACCGATTGTAAATTTCGCTGGCTCCACGTTTCTCGCAACTGCCAACTCGTTCATATCTACAAATAAATGTGGTGTATAAAAGCCGATTTTATCTATTCCAATATTCAATGCGATTTCTCCTTTACTTTCCGAGGTGAATTTTCATTATGTAACCTTAATAAATACCTTGTTATGCCACGTGACACTTTTCACAATAGCTTTCTAATGAAAACGAATACTTTAAATATTAATATATTCTAACTTTAAACACAACAAATATAGCGTCGTAATCAATAAGTGAGATTAATATAAGGTGCGAACTAGTACTTAGTGAAAAGAACTCACAGGCCAATCGCTCCAGAAATACACTACGCTTGGGATAGTGCAGAATCTTGACATAGAAAAATGAAAAACCCACTAACTATCGATTTTGAGTGCAGTAAAATATTGGAGACCGGCCCGATAGAAAGTTACAATTGTCACTTGTTCGCATCTTACATCAACGTTTCATCTTCTATGTATAAAGCATGATGAATTCATTTCCCTGCATCAATTTCAACTGTACTTCTAATTTCAATCCCGTTCATTGCCTGAGTCGCTAAATGATCTGTTTCTTTATTTTTCTTTCGTGAGATGATTTCATATTCAGGGGTGATTCCTAATCGTTTAAGTTGAGTTTCAATCCGATCAATCCATTTCGATAATTCGACTTCATAAACGGGCCATTCTCCATTTAGTTGATTGATTACGACGAGTGAGTCACCAACAAAGATAACGGGGAGATGATGCACTCCTAATTGTTCAATCTCCTGTAATCCAAGATGGAAGGCTGCATATTCTGCTTCATTATTTGTTTCTAGTTCTTCAACGGCGGCATTGATCCTCTGACGATATTTTTTTCCACTTTGTTCATAGTAGATAGCACATCCAAGCCCAGATTTTCTTGATTTCAAATCAAACCCACCATCAAAAAATACTGTAACATTATGTGGATCAGTTTCGATTCCTTGCATAAATTTCTTTAACTCCTTCATTGTCCATCGATTATCAAGATGATCAATAAAGGACAGGACTTTTGCCCGTCCAGTCTTTTCCAGATCTTCTGCAATTAACATTGCCTTTTCCGCACGCATCTCATCAGAAATGAATCGTGCTTCCGTTCCTTTTACTGTTTTATATGTTAATTCAATTTTTATATTCATAGGTATCACTCCTCTGATTAATGTGCCCGCACTTCAAAGGCTTTAGCAAGTAATGTTGAAGTACTATTAATATATAGTAGTACATTTGTATAATCAACAACAGCCTTTATCATAAGCCTATATAAAAAAAGTAATCGCTCCACGATCAGGCATGGCGATTACTCCTTCTAATTTTTACTTCTAATGTAATTGTAAACTAATCAATAGTAATCTCGGATTCTTCCTTAGAAGATTCCTTTATAAAATCAGCGATTCGCTCTCCGACCATAATAGCTGTTGCAGCCGGTCCCCTTGATGGAACCTGTGGAAATATCGATGTATCTGCTACCCAAAGTCCGTTAATTCCATGCACTTTCCCATATTGATCAACAACTGCATTCGGATCATCACTCGGTCCCATTTTTGCACTTCCAGATGCGTGAATCGCTGTCGCTAAGTGAGAACGCATCCATGCATTTAGTTTATCATCATCATTTAATGTTGCATCATCAATCTCCGTTAACTTCTTAAAATATGGTTTGAATGCTTCACTTTTTAGAATTTCAACTGTCAATCTCATACCTTCTCGAAGTCTACTTAAATCATACTCATTCTCTAAGTAATTATAATCTATTTTTGGTTGTACCTTAGGATCTGAAGAAGTTAATGTAATATCCCCACGACCTTTTGAATATTGCAGGCCGACGACGATGAAAAGATCACCTTGGTGTAATGCTTGTTGAATAAATCGACGTTTTGAGATTCCTTTCATTGATTTCAACGTCTGATTTGGGCGGCGAATAATATCTGTCACACCTTTAAATTTCGATCCTGAACCTCCAAGCATTGCTTCTCCAAACGCCTTATACATTGGCATGATTTCAAGATCACCTGGATGTTCCGAGCCTAATGAAGTAAAGTTTAACACTGCTTGCAAGTTATCTCGTTGCTCATCTGGTCCAAGCGCTTGTTTTGGCTTATATCCAAGCTGAACATCTGGATGATCCGTAAATCCTTTCCCAACTCCTGGCAAGTGATGCAAGACCTCAACACCTGCTGCTTCCAATTCCTCTTTAGAACCAATTCCTGATAACATTAGCAAATGCGGGGAATTAAATGCGCCAGCAGATAAGACAATCTCATCCCCATAAATAATTTCTTTACTACCTTTACGTTCAACTTCCACACCTATTGCTTGTTTCCCATTAAAGATAATTCTTAATGCAAGTGTTTCTCCACTTACAACCAAGTTCGAGCGGTTACGAATTGGATTGATATACGCAAGGCCAGTATTAATTCTCATACCATCAACAGCGTTTAGTGGAACAGGACCGTAGCCGGGTTCTCCACCAGCATTCTTGTCCTCTTCCCAAACGAATCCAAGTTCTTCACATGCCTGATAGAAAGCCTTTGTTACACTGTATGGCTTCTCTAATTCTCTGTAAATAGGAACAGGGCCTTCTCCACTATGATGCTCTGTTTCCCCGAAGTTCAGATCATTTTCAAGCTTTTTGTAATATGGGAGAACCTTGTCATATGACCATTCTGTATTACCCGCTTCCACCCATCGGTCAAAATCGGCTTTCGTCCCACGGATAAAATAACAGCCATTCAATGAAGATGATCCACCAAGAATTTTCCCCCTTGCAACGGAATACGGTAATTCTGGCGTTAAATTCCCTACATAGCCCCAATTATTAGGATGTCCAGGAACTGCCCCAGACATTGCGCTAGCATTAAGCAAGTCTTGTGGAAAATCTTCACTATCCGGATAGTCAGGACCAGCCTCAATCAGTAAGACACGTCGATCTGCATCCTCACTTAATCTTGCAGCTAATGTTCCACCTGCGGATCCTGAACCTATTACAATCACATTAAATTTCTCCATCATTATTCCCCCTGTTAAAATTATTACTAAATATTAGAAAACTTGGTTGCACTTATGTAGAAAGAAAGTCGTTATACTTTCTAAACTACTTAGATAATCAAACCATGCATGACTTTTTCATAAAAACATTAAATGTAAACGCTTGCATTTAATTGCAGAATACACCCTGCTTTTATTTAGTCCATTAGGCATTATCCTTTCTTTTACTTTTGTACATACTTAAAGATGTACGTTAATGTAATCATATATAAATTAAATAAATCTGTATATTCCAGATTTTTAGGGGTAAAGAGTCAGCCAAAAGGTATTATTTATGGTATTTGATATAACCTTTTTCATTAACAAAAGGGATTACTATATCGAAGCCTAGAAGAAAATAAATGGATATATGCTGTTTATACCTGTCCATATGTTATATAATATTGAGTAAATTCACACTTTTCTATAATATGGAAAGGAGCTGGTATAAAGTGAGTCATAATAAAATATTAGAACAAGTATCGATGTTAGATAATACTTCTAACCACGAAGAAAAGTTACTTAAGATTCTCGAAACCTATCTTGACCTCTTCCCTCTCAGAGATGCTTTTCTATATCGTTATTCGCCAATTGGTTACTTATGTGAGGGCGTTATCGGCTTAACATCATCTGAAATTGTGCATATTAGGGAAGATCGTGAGGATGTACGATCTGTTCCAGTATTTTTCTCAACCATTAAAGATAAGAAAGCAAGAGTCTATACCGGTATTGAATTTATGAAACTTATGACTAGTAATCACATATTTTCTTCCAATATACATTCAGCTGTAGTGGCTCCACTTTGTAATGGACCTGCATTTATTGGGTTTATCATTAGTTATACGTTTGTAGAAGAATTAACATGGGATGAAGATATTCTCGCTTCCCTTACTTTTTTTGGAAAATTAGCAGGAAATATAATTAGCAACTCAACTGTAAATGAAAAGATTCGTATTTTAAGCAAAAGAGAACTAGAGGTTATGAGATACATCTCTTGGGGAGAAAGCACGAAAGAAATAGCGAATGTTATGGGTATTAGTGAGTTAACAGTAAAACAATATGTTAAATCATCATTAAAAAAATTAGGAGTACGAAATCGGACGGAAGCAGTTGCAGCATTATTACGAAAAGGTATTATCTCTTGATCGATGATTACTAGTCAGACCGATAATCCGGTCTGACTAAATCTCATAACAACCCGTCCTGTTCATATAAATAACCATAAGGAATATCTAGAAATACATAAAGCGTTTCGGAGATCGGATAGGAGTACGTTCGAATTAACTCTGAATTTTCGATATCGGTATATAAATCGGATAATATACCCTTTTTCTCGACGTTCATTCGCATAATATTTTCAAAGAAATATGGGCGCCAGCTCCAATTCTTATTCCTTCCCTCCTGACGAAGTTTCCATTCTCCTACGTTGTTTTTCTCGGCATTGGATGATAGCTGAATTCCTTCTTCATTACAAATATAAACCCGGAACACAAAGTCATTACATGTTCTTCCGATTAAAAGGATTATCTCGTCATATGGAATGGCTGGCTTAATAGTAGGAAGCATTGTTTTAAACGCTCCATTAATTTGATTGGTTAATGCAAGCTGGGCTTTTACTTTCTTTCGCTCAAACATGACAAAGTTCTGAAAATCTGCCTTCAATTTTGCTTGGCAACAATCTTCTTCCACAAAAGTCGGTCGGGCCTGCCCAAGGTAACTTCCTTGGTAAAATTGCCCCCCGTTCCTCCATGCATAGTTAAGCTGATTATAAGAAGATATTCCTTTAAACAGTAAAGCCGCCCCAATTTTTCGTGAAAGCATCCCGAGTGAGTGATGTACATCCTGAAATAAATGTGGCAACGAATCGTCATTTAGGAATCCCGCATCAACTTTAATCATATTTGGCGTGAGCAAAGCTAAACGGTTAAGACTACCATTACGTTCTTCCACATCAACGGCAATTCTGATCCCCAATGTTTTTAAATAAGTAGTAAACTTGCGGATATCATCCATTTGCTCTGGAATATGTGCTTCCTTTATTTCGATAATCATCTTATTTAAGTCCAATCCTTTTATTTTTTCCGATTCCAAAAGGGACAATAATGATTGCCCATTATCCCGGACTAATAGCCTGAGATCATAAAATATGGATAAATTTTTGGATTGATTTTGCGCTACAAAGACTTCCAGCGCCTTTTGATGGATATAATGTGTTAACTCAAGACGAAATTCATCTGGGATCGATGCATCTTCAAAAAACCAATCAAGCGATTGTGCCATCCCATTGCTTTCCTGAAAATAGGCACGAACTTCATATGCCTCAACTAATTGCGTTTCTGCACTTATTATAGGCTTATAATAAAGGATCACTTTTTCCAAATGCAGCATAATCTCTAAAGGGTCCATACAAACACCTCCATGGAAATTTCTCCTAATATTATAGCATAGTGACATCATCGTTCCTTCATTTATAGGTGTTTCTGAATGATAATGTAAATTATTCGTAATGAAACAAAGCAAATACTTTACTTTCAATTAGAATTGATGTATATTAGCAAATGTCGAACAATTACTATATAGATAAACATTATTATTCGTATTTAGAGGTGGATATTATGGAAAATGTATTTGATTACGAAGATATTCAATTAATTCCCGCAAAATGTATTGTGGATAGTCGTTCAGAATGTGACACAACAGTATCATTAGGTGCACACACGTTTAAGTTACCGGTTGTACCTGCAAACATGCAGACTATTATTGATGAAAAAATTGCTTTAACTTTAGCTGAAGATGGCTACTTTTATATTATGCATCGCTTTAACCCAGAGAAAAGAATTGCATTCATTAAGGATATGCAAGCACGTGGCTTAATTGCGTCAATTAGTGTAGGTGTAAAAGAAGAAGAATATGCTTTCGTTGAGCAATTAGCAAATGAAAAGCTTATCCCAGAATATATTACAATTGACATTGCACATGGCCATTCAAATGCTGTGATCAATATGATTAAACATATTAAAAAACATTTACCGGAAAGCTTCTTGATTGCTGGTAATGTCGGAACACCTGAAGCAGTTCGTGAATTAGAGAATGCTGGTGCAGACGCAACGAAAGTTGGAATTGGTCCTGGTAAAGTTTGTATCACTAAAATTAAAACTGGCTTCGGAACTGGTGGCTGGCAATTAGCGGCACTTCGCTGGTGTGCAAAGGCTGCAAGTAAACCGATTATTGCCGATGGTGGTATTCGTACCCATGGTGATATCGCGAAATCAGTCCGTTTTGGTGCATCGATGGTGATGATTGGTTCACTATTTGCTGGGCATGAAGAATCACCAGGTGAAACCGTAGAAAAGGATGGCAAGCTTTATAAGGAATACTTTGGCTCTGCTTCTGAATTCCAAAAAGGCGAAAAGAAAAACGTCGAAGGTAAGAAAATGTATGTCGAATATAAAGGTCCTTTAAAAGATACATTAATTGAAATGGAACAAGATCTTCAATCCTCTATTTCTTACGCAGGCGGAAACAAACTAGATGCAATCCGCAACGTTGATTATGTTGTAGTGAAAAACTCCATTTTTAATGGCGATAAAGTGTACTAACCTAATAAAGTGAAACTTCATTAAGTTTGTTGAACAGAATCGGGATTTTGACTTTCTGTTGATCCCCCACTTACAATTCTTGATTTTTCTCGAATTCTTGAAGCGGGGGGTCTTACAGCCAGTTAATTCAAAATAAACAAGCCTCGACTTATAAGTCGAGGCTTGTTTATTTAATACCCTACTGCTTTCTTCGTTTCATATGCTGTCATTACATGATAAAGCGACTCACGTTCCGCATCTGTTAGTGGTACCAGTGGCAAACGAACCCCTCCAACCTCAACACCAATTCGATTCAAGCCAGTTTTTACTGGTGTTGGGTTCGGCGCTGCAAAAAGCTCCTTCATTAATGGTAATAAATGGCGATGAATAGCTGCGGCATTCACCACATCTCCTTGTTTGAAAAGCTGAACCATCTCCTGCATCTCATTACCTACGAGATGGGATGCAACCGATATAACACCTGTTCCGCCAATTGCTAATGTTGGCAATGTTAAGCTATCATCACCAGTATATACACTGAAATTAACTTTAGCTTTACTAATGATTTCAGCTACTTGATCTAAATCGCCACTTGCTTCTTTTACAGAAACAATGTTTTCAATTCTTGATAGTCGAATGATCGTCTCAGCAGTCATATTCACAACACTTCGTCCTGGAATATTATAAAGCATCACAGGTAGTGATGTCGCTGCTGCAATGGTACTGAAATGCTGAAACATTCCTTCTTGAGATGGCTTATTATAATATGGTACAACAAGCATAATCCCGTCAACGCCGGTCGCTTCTGCCTCTATTGTCAGTTCAACTGATTCCTTCGTATTATTTGATCCAGTCCCCGCAATGACTGGGACCCTGCCATTTACTACTTCAACGACTAATTTAAATAACGCTATTTTTTCATCATGTGAAAGTGTTGGTGATTCACCTGTTGTCCCCGCGATCACTAAACCGTCTGAACCATTTTCAATTAAATGATTCACTAAACCCTTCGTTGCCTCGAAATCAACCTCACCCTGCTGATCAAAAGGAGTTACCATCGCTGTTAATACATTACCAAAATTCATTTACTTCACACCCTATTCATTATTTTTCCCATTAGGTGTGGAGGACCAAAAAAGCAACAACGAGAGAGTCCGCTGCTGCTTTATAGAACATAGATATAAGTTCTAAGCACGATAGCCCTCCATATAGTATTGTTCCCTATATGACAGTTCTGCATTTATTCAATCGCAGACCCAGCTTCAGGATAATGAGCATCCTTCCACTTCGGCAAATTCCCCTTTCCTTATGTGTCATAAGAGCTCATTCTCTTCCACATAAGTACTGATGAATTCTGCACCTCTATCCTTACTTTAAAAGTATCTAAAATAAGAAGTATTTAACTATTAAATCAACTGTATCAAAGAAAGTTATAAAAGACAAGCATTATATCTAGATTTTAACTTTTGATGTATAATAAAAATATATTGAAAAAACATCCTATTTGGAGGTACCATGCTTACATTTGAAGAGAAACTAAATATAATTGAATCTTTCCCAGAATTACAACGAAAGGATGTTTCCTTAGGCAGGATTAATTTTCATTACGAAGAAAGTATTCTTGATAAGAAAATCGTTGTCTACCATTTACATCCAAACGGAAACGGCTTTGTTTATGCAGAGCATTTTAAAGGAAACGATCCCGTCCAACCGAATGGAATGGTAAACATTCGCGAGTTTGATGCACAAGCACTTCGGGAGATAATTCAGCAATCCATCGACTCACTCTCAGAACCAGAACCAATCGAAGAAACATGGATCAATGCGGATAAACAGATTCTAAAGGTATACTATGATTTCGATGTTTGTAATATTTATGCTGGCGAACAGCTGGATGGGACTTACGCAACCTATAATGGCGCAGTAGACTATCTTCAGCAGGAAGGATTTAAACGCCAAGAAGATTAATGAACAAAAGCTTAAAGCTAGTTTGAGCTGTGTACGAACTTCTCCTTGCCTTTTGAGATAAAGGAAAAACGAGGAGCGTAAGCGGTTGACTTAGATTACGAAGGTGAGGGAAGTCTCGCTACAGCTTTAGCACTGGAGCTGGACGAGGCTATTCTCAGTAATTAGGTTATCCACAGCATCCAATTTTAAAGTTTCCTAAGCATCAATGAAAGTGAGCCTAATCTCTGATTTGGTTCATTTTTTATCTTAATAAAGTGAAAGAAGGAAATCATCCATGCAAAGGCTGCAATTTGAACCGACATGGGATAAAGCATTGTCTGATAAAGATCGTTCGCTGATTAATCTTACCCATTCAGAAACAAAAGCACGCGCTAACAATAGGATTGAATTTATTAGAATTCGGGAAGCATTTAATCACAGGGGCGAATTATTAGTAATGGTGCTCATTCATAATTCAACAAAAACAGCATTTAGATTTCAAGAGGAAAAGCTCCGCTACGTTGAAGGTAGTAATTTAATTGCAGTACATACCTATACACTACCTTCCGTAATTTCAGAACCGGAAACAAGCATGCCTTGGACGTTTATTTTTCCAGTTGAATCACTTAGGAGCAAGCCTGTCTTGGAAAATGGAAGCTTGGAATTCGTTAGTATTGACTCCGATTACGTCAATCCAATTTAATAATAATTTACTTTTGACACAAACTATCCATACCAACCTTTATGGGAGTGATCATTATGGATAGAAATGACAAGGAAAAGGATTTAACATCAGCCAATAGGGATGGAATTGATCTTGAATTCTCAGAAGAAATGGTGGATATCTATGAGAAAGAAGCTTCCATTAAAAGCAAAAATGCTGAAAAGCTTGTTCGCGGGATTAATTCTACACCAACGATGAGAAATGGCTAAGAAGAATTGCTTATATTAATCTGGATAATAAATAAGCTAGCTCCAAATATTGGAGTTAGCCTGTTTATTTGATTGGTTATTATTCTAATTTAAATGGACTTCAACGAGCTTTCTTAAGCTTTGAATATCGGCTTTTTCAAAAAGATTATCTGCTGTTTCTAAAGAAAGAAGTGCGCTATCAATTAAGAATTTACGAGGATTCAATGTGTGCTGAAATTCATCTAAAATAAAATCAAGTAATTCCATATACTGAACGTGACGTTCCAAATTGCTTAAATCGCTTTTTAATACCATCACGATATCATAAAGTTCAGCCTGAAAAACTTGTGTTTTGTTTTCACTAATATCCATCCAATCTTTAAGAATTTCGGGATTCAGTAATTGTTCCTGTGATTCGGCAACCTCATTGACCATCATGCGAATTCGCCCTACACAATAACGAACGACAAGATTCATATTTGACTGGGGACCATGGACCCTATAATAATACCGAATATTATAGTGCAATATAGCAGCAAACATGATTGCGCAATCTAATAAGTACGCTTTTTTATCTGCACCAAAGAGATCAACAAATCGATGGTATAACCAAGTACTTTCTTTCGTTTGCCAAGTATTTACCAATTGTTTAAGATCCTTATCTTTCGAAAAGATTACTTCTTCATAAAGTCGAACTAACTTATTTACTTGATTCAATTTCATCTGCAATTCAATTTGTTTAATAAATATTTCAATATTAGCAGGATCTTCGCCAATTAGTAACTCATTCCGATTCGTTTCTACCTCTTTAAGAATTGTTTTAAAAAGCGTAATGAATAGCTCGTTTTTAGATGAAAAGTAATTATAAAACGTACCCTTAGCAATTCCGCTAACATCTAGAATATCTTGGATCGATGTGGACTGGAATCCTTTTTCGATAAATAATTGGTGTGCCACTTTAACAACATTCTGCTTTTTATCGTTCATTCCATCACCTTTAATTAAATTCACATTTATTTTAAAACAATCGTACAATATAAACACAATTTATACAAATACCCATCACTTAATGTTTGTTACAATTAATATAAACGAATTGTTATCATCTATCACTAGACAGATAGGAAGTTAATATTTTCCCCGCGGCATAAGTGCAATTGTAAATTTATTTTTTATAAAGCGATTATTATTGAAATGAATGCCCGAATGTTATATGATATTCCTTGTCTGTAATGAACGTATATTATTATGAACTAATAGTCTATAAACGTATGAAGGAGATAGAACGTATGAATCAATCGATAGATAATAATGAGCGGCCACCGTACTTAATACTCGCGGTCCTAATGATAGGAGCATTTATTACATTCTTAAATAGTACATTTTTAAATGTTGCACTCCCATCAATTATGGCAGAGTTAGGTGTGGACACAGCTACTGTACAGTGGCTAAGTACAAGTTATATGTTAATAAATGGTATCTTAATACCGACAACAGCATTTCTAATTCAAAAATATTCTGTTCGTCGATTATTTTTAGTGGCGATGTCACTATTTACGCTCGGGACAATCATTGCTGGTTTCGCTGGCTTTTTCCCAATATTATTAGTTGGCCGAATGGTGCAGGCTTCTGGTTCTGCAATCATGATGCCACTTTTAATGAATGTGATGCTTGTTAGCTTTCCTGTCGCAAAAAGGGGAACCGCGATGGGAGTCTTTGGGTTAATTCTAATGTTTGCTCCTGCAATAGGACCAACATTATCTGGCTGGATTGTTGAACACTATGACTGGAGAATGCTTTTCCATCTCATTACACCAATCGCTTTAGTCGTGCTAATTCTCGGCTTTTTCCTATTAAAAGATAAAAAAGATAAAGTTGATATCCATTTCGATTTATTTTCTGTCGTATTATCAACAATCGGATTTGGTGGATTACTTTATGGATTCAGCTCCGCTGGTACAATGGGCTGGGGTAGTCCAGCAGTATACGGCACGATTATTATTGGCGCCCTCTCGCTTCTCTGGTTTATTCTCCGCCAGACTAAGTTGAAAGTTCCAATGTTAAATTTCAATGTCTTTAAATATCCGATGTTCAGTTTAGCATCGATTATTACTGTTGTATTGAATATGGCGCTATTCTCTGGGTTTCTACTCATTCCAATCTATGCACAAACAATTTTAGGAATATCGCCGATGGAAACAGGGTTGATGATGCTGCCAGGAGCCATTCTCAATGCCTTTATGTCGCCGATTACGGGAAGATTATTTGATAAATTTGGCGGTCGTGGACTATCAATTTTAGGATTACTCGTTGTAACTTTAACAACTTATTCTTTCAGTAACCTATCGTTTGACACGAGCTACACTACCTTAATGATCTTACATGCTGCAAGAATGTTCGGTATGTCATTGGTCATGATGCCTGTCTCAACAAATGGATTAAACCAATTACCACCACAATATTATCCACATGGGACAGCGATGAACAATACATTAAACCAAGTGTCAGGAGCAATTGGTACCGCGTTGTTAATTACAATTATGTCAAATCGTGAAGCTGGCCTTGCTGCACAATTAACTGCAGAAGTTACAGGTCAACCCACAGCAGAAATGCAGCAACAAATTGTATTGGAATCGATGCTTGGTGGAATTAATTTCGCCTTCCTTGTTTCTACATTTATTATCGTTATCTCGCTTATTCTTGCCTTCTTTATTAAGCGGTCAACACCATCAGTAATCGTTAGTGACCCAAGGCATAGCAAGCCAGAATAACAAAAACGAATGGAACCTTCATCACGATGAGGTTCCATTCGTTTTTTTCATGTTGTTTATGGCTATTTATATAAAGTGTGGACTGGTTTAATGTGCTTAAGGGCTCTCAGGCCAGTCGCTCCAGTAATACACTACGCTTTTCGCGGGGAGCTGGTGAGCCTACTCACGCTATCGCGTTTCGTAGTCTCACCTAGGCTCTTCTTCCCGCAGAAGTCTCCGTGTATTTCTTCCGCTGGGGTTTATGCAGTTGTTATTTTTATCATTTTCTTAAAAATAGGAGTCAGCATTCCCTCTCTAAAGTCCGTTGATTGTAGCGAAGGACAGGAGACTCCTGCGGGAAAAGCGAAGATGTTGAGACCATAGCGTTCTTTGCTAGGGGCTCAGCTCGAGCCCTCCGGATGCGCGACTGTCCGTAGTGGAAATCAACTTTGCGCCTAACTTAGTCCGCACTTTATATCGACTACGAAATATCATTAATTACGTAAAAAATAATTTTCTTTTAGAAGACAGCCTTTCTTATTTCTTATCTAATATACCCCCAACCAATTTATCCGCAATCCTTGGAAATAACAAATAGAGTACACTTCCAAGATTCATCCACCATGGTAAATTCAGCTCCCGCTTCGGACGAATCATCAGTTGTATGATCCGATCTGCAACCCTCTCAGAGTGAAGCATGAACCGTTTGACACGTTTCACATAATTCCCAGACCTATCAGCCTGATCGAAGAAGTTCGTTGCAATCGGACCTGGATTAACAGCAGATACGGCGATACCGTTATCCTTCAGCTCCATTCTTAAACTATTCGTAAAACCTAAAACAGCATGCTTTGATGCAGCATAGCCACTTGATTTCGGTGTCGCCAGTTTCCCTGCTTGTGAAGCAATATTGATAATATGACCGCTATGTTGCTTCAGCATTTCTGGCAGCACTGCCTTTGTACAAGCCATTACGCCAAGCACATTGACATTAAACATGTTCTGCATATCTTCTAAGCTTGCTTCTGCAAATGATTCAAAAATACCGAATCCAGCATTATTTAGCAAAATATCAATGCTTCCAACATCATGAAGTATCTGATTGAAAACTAACTTCACCTGCTCTATATCACTTACATCAAGCGGATAATAAAGACAATTTACGGATGCTTGCTGATTGATTTGTTCGGCAATTTTAGTTAACTTTTCTTCCGATCGTGCGATTAATATGGCTCTTGCACCTAGTTGCGCTACTTTTACTGCAACCTGTTCACCAATACCTGAAGAAGCACCCGTGATGACAATATTTTTATTTCGTAAACTTCTCATTTTCCACCTCAAACAAATTGACGATATTACTATTCATTCTATCTAGGTTCCTTGAAATAATCTAGGAATTATGCCGCGATTGTTTAACTTTTAGTAATTTATTATTTATTTTCCTCTTATTTCTGAAATTGTTGCAGAAACAGAGATGGTTTCCTTTTCAGTAAGAATTTCAATTACGGTCACTTTGTTTCGCTTTAATGCTTGATGAAAGGCAATTTCAAATGATCCTGCTGTATCTACCTTGTATGCTTCTGCCCCCATGGCAAGTGCCATATCGCTAAATGATACACTCCCTAAATCTGTTGCAATCACTCTGCCTGGATAATGCATTTCTTGGTGCATCCGGATTGTACCATACATCTGATTATTAAATACAAGACAAATAATCGGGATATGATAACGGACAGCTGTTTCTATTTCTTGAATCGTCATCATGAATCCCCCATCACCCGACAGTGATACAACCGTTTTATTCGGAAATGCAAGCTTTGCTCCAAGTGCTGCAGGCATCCCATATCCCATCGCACCAGATGTTGGCCCAATATACGTATGCTTTTCATAAAAAGCATAGAAGGAATGGAGCCAACCAGCGAAATTCCCTGCATCATTTGTTAACAGTGCATCGCTTGGTAATTTATCTCGAATGATTGCGATGATTGATTTATTTATCACGTTCTGCTCGGTGGTCTCTAATTTACTTGCCCATTCATATTTTTGCCGCCTTGCTACTACCCACGCTTTCCAGTTTACATTGCCATCAATTCCTTGCAAGCGCTCGAGTGCCTCCTGCATATGTGCGACAATGCCAACATCTGGAGCATATACCCTACCAATTGTGTCAAAGTCGATATCAATATGGATGAGTTTTTTATCTGGAGTAATAAGCGTATAATCTTGGGTTGTTATTTCCGATAATCTTGTACCTAATGCTAGAATAAGATCTGCTTCTTTCACCGTTTCCAGTACTTCCTTTTGTGTACCAAGCCCAAGATGCCCCATGTATAAAGGATGATCATTTGGAAATATATCATGCCTTCTGAAAGCCGTTAACACTGGGAGGGAATGCTTTTCCGCAAAGTTTAGCAAGCGTTCTTCTGCTTGCGCCTGCTTCACCCCACCTCCTGCAATGATGATCGGCTTAGCCGCACGAAATAGTAGTTCCTTCACGTTCGCTACTTCTCTCGCCGATGGTGCCGGTCTTGGGATGCTCACTACCGGTCCAAACTGCATGTCCGCTTTAGCTGGCAAAATATCTTCAGGAAGGGAGATAACAACTGGACCTGGTCTTCCAGATTGTGCAATCCGAAATGCACGCCCCACTATTTCTGGAATACGCTTTGGATGCCTCACTTCCACTGCCCATTTCGCAATCGGTTGAAAATAACCTTCTAAATCTACCTCCTGAAATCCTTCTCTCCCCCTAAAATGTTGATTCACTTGACCAAGAAATACAATCATTGGCGTAGAATCCTGGAATGCTGTGTGAACCGCAATAGAGAGGTTACTCGCTCCAACTGCCCTTGTCGCCAAGACAATTCCTGGCTTCAATGAGGCTTTTGCATAGCCCTCTGCCATAAAAGCTGCCCCACCCTCATGTCTTGCGGAAATAACCGTAATACTTTGCTCATTATAGAGCGCATCCAATAACGGCAAATAACTTTCCCCTGGAACGCAAAATACGTTACGAATTGCTTCTCTTTTGAGTATTTCAACAATAGCTTGTGCAGCTGTCATTTCGCTCATGATGGAATCTCCTTGCCCAATTCTAATCGATTTAATCGTCTTATCGTCTCATCGATCCGCTCCATGGTTACAGCTAAGGCGAATCGGACATAGCCCTCTCCTACTGTGCCGAAGGCCGTTCCTGGTGTTACAATGATGGCTGCTTCACTCCGTAATTTTTCTGTAAATGAAAGGGACGTAAATCCTGATGGTACCTTTGCCCAAAGGAAGATCGTTCCGCGTGGCTTGTCACATTGCATTCCAATGTTAATGAGTGCTGCATGTAGTTTTTCCATTCGTGCTCCAATAATCATGTTATTTGCTTTGACCGATTGAAAATCACTACGAAGTGCCACTGCCGCCGCTTTTTGGATCGGTAGAAATTGACTGGAATCAAGATTGCTCTTCAACGTTGCCAACGCTTGAATGACCGCTTTATTTCCAACAATATAGCCAATTCGCCATCCTGTCATATTAAAGCTTTTTGATAAAGAGCCAATTTCAACTGCATATTCCTTTGCATTCGGCACTTGTAAGATGCTTGGGGATTGATAATTACCAAATGTCACAAGGTGATATGCACTGTCATGTGCAACAATTAAATGGTGTTTCTTTGCGAATGAAACCGCCTCAATAAACGTAGCCAATTCGATTGTTGCTGTCGTTGGATTGCTTGGATAGTTTAGAAACATTAATTTTGCATCCCGTAAGTGTTGTTCGGAAAGCAAATGAAATTGCGGCACAAAACCCTGATCTTGATCTAATAGTAAATCAACACTTTCCCCACCAGCTAAATGTACCCCCATCCGATAGACAGGGTAACCTGGATTTGGAACGAGTACCTTGTCCCCTTCATTAATCACCGCTTGAATGAGATGTACGATTCCCTCCTTTGAACCGATTAGTGTTAAGATTTCTGTTTCAGGATCCAAATCAACATCATACTGTTTTTTATAAAAATCAGCGACAGCCATTCTAAACTCAAGACAGCCATTATAGTTGGAATAACGATGGTTCTCTGGGTCCTTAGCTTCTTTTACTAATGCATCATAAATATAAGAAGGTGTTGGCAGATCTGGTGCACCAATCCCTAAATCAATCACATCAATCCCTTTTTCCTTTAATACCTTTTTTTTTCGATCGAGCTCTGAAAATATATAGGCAGGCATCTGCTTCACTTTATCGGAAATATGCATGTGAGTCCCTCCCCCAATCTAATCGTTCTCCTTACATGTTTATACAATGATCACCACAATTATTAAATAATTAATATGAGTAAAATGCAGATTGTTAAGAAAACTTTAAGTACTAGGGTACAATTTCCAGTAAATTCTCTTTCGCATCAATTGATATTCCTTCATATATTTGTTATAATAAGTTGGTTTTATCATTTATGAGGGGGAAAATTTTTTTGTCAATTGAAATTGGTAGTAAAGTAAAAGGTAAAGTAACTGGTATCACAAATTTTGGAGCTTTCGTGGAATTAGCTGAAGGGAAAACAGGTCTTGTTCACATCAGTGAAGTCGCAGATAGCTACGTAAAGGATGTAAATGATCATCTAAAAGTAGGCGACGAAGTTGAGGTTAAAGTAATTGGTGAAAAAGAAGGAAAAATATCCCTTTCAATCAAAAAAGCTATTGACAAACCTGAAGGATATTCAAAACGCCCATCTCGTCCAAGAGATAATAAAGGCTCCAATGACTTTCGCTCTAAAGGAAACTTTAAGCCAAAAGAATCTTTCGAGGATAAAATGGCTAAATTCCTTAAGAATAGCGAGGAAAACTTATCTATCATCAAACGTAGTACCGAATCAAAACGAGGCGGTAGAGGCGGCAGACGCGGTTAATAATCCTTTTCTTAAGGAATATTATATTCTCTACTTTCAAGAGATTTCAAATAAAAAAGTAAAGACCCCAGCCTTCGAGGCATTGGGGTCTTTACTTTTAGTTCCATTTCTATTGTTTGTTGCGATGGTTATCATTTAAGAGGATATATGATTCTTTGTCTTTCCTCTAAAGAAACACAATTTATTTTCCCGAACTGCAATCAACATTGCTATTTCAGCCAATGGATTGTATATACTTTCTATCAAGAAACTAGCTACCCATCTTTCTTCTTGTTGCACTCGCTTTTTTCGTTTGTTGACTTTGCATTCGCTTTGTTGTGTTATCTAAGTTCTTTTTATTTTGGTTATTATGATCTGCCTGTGCTTGTTTTTTTCTTTCAAGCTGTTGTTGAATTATTTCCTGCATTGTCAATTTCTTTTCGTTAGACATTCATGTGTGCTCCTCTACGATATAGATTATCCTCTATTATATTACAAGCCATGGGGAGAAAGCTATTATTTTTACGGTGCCTTCCAGATTTTAATAGGATGCAGACATACAAAACCCCACTTCAACAATCGAAATGGGGAATTTTGTACGTACGCTTATAATACTTCATTATTATTTTGCTGTGCTTCCTGTACTTGTTGACGTGTATCATGTAGTTGTTCATATGCTTGTTGGAATTGTGGATTATTCGTAGCTTCACTGCCAGATTCGTTCTTCACATCCTGCAAGTGCTGTTCAACTTGTTGTAATTGCTGTTCTGCTTGCTGGAGCAGTCCTAAATCTGACCCTTGGGCCAAACGAACATTATCTTTCGCCTCATCGATTAATTGACTAGCCTGTTGTAGTTTTGAATGTAGATTATCATGTGCCATATTGTATCCTCCATTATCTCTAAATCCTGATAATTTTATTGTTCCACCCTCTTTTCTTAATATGTATCATATAATTGAAGTATTCTGTGCGATAGCATTTTGAATCAATACGTTGAACTTTTCTGTTTGAATTTCTTCTAATTTCGTGATTCGAATATGACGCATCTTTTTCCCTGTTCCTTCGAGCAGGGATTCTTCATCCTTTAGATTAGTCCCTAAATAAAACCCTAAATTCACATGCTTTTTGGAAGGTTGCAAATAGCAAACATTTCCATTCATACTATAAGATGGCTTTCCCCACTTGATTTCCTCTGTGAGATTTTCAGATGCTGCAAAGATGAGATTACGCAGACAGATTGTTATTTCTTGAATATCCGCTGGTAATGTGTTAATCAATTGATCAACTTCTTCGCTTTTGTTTAATGTCATTTATGAAACTCCTAAGGTATATTTTTAACAAATCATTGTTACTTTATTCACTTACTTTTTTTCCATGACTGCAAAATAATTTGCTTCCGGATCTGCGAAGTTAAACACTTTACCTCCTGGCATCACGACCATTTCCCCTAATGTAATATCTTTCTCCTTATAATCTTGATACAATGCTTCAAGATCATCCGTGTAAAAGATTAATGAAGGTGTGCCTAGATTCAAGGTTGGCTCCATTTCAGCCACTAATTTCTTATTTTGCAGAACGATGCTTGTCCCTGCTTCTTTTGATGGAGCAATTTCAATCCATCTCATCCCTTGTCCATTATCTTGCTCAGAAATGATCGTAAACCCTAATTTTTCTGTCCAAAATTTTAGTATCACATCTTGATCATTTACATACAACATAATCTGACCTACTTGATTAATCATCCACTTGTCCCCATTCCTACTCTATTTATTATTGATACTTCCTACTATTACACAATCCATTACACTTTGCCATAATAAAGGATGCTTTGTAAAAAATATGTTATATTTACAGCAAATTTACAAATAATTGTTATTTTTATTGTAAAATAGATAATAGGAACTATCTAACAAACAGTTTAAGTGCAAATTGATTTAACTTCAAATTGGAATTCGTCTCCGACTAAGTTTATTTCGGAGGTATTTCTATAGTTAATTATTGGGACAAATGTCCTATTCTGTTATACTAATATTTAGAGGCTACAGAGTAGCAATCGGGATGAATTGATACGATATTGGATTTACTTTCATGAATAGAAACCTAGATTTATCAAGTGCTAGACGCGTTAATATATGGAGTGGATTGTGAATGAACAAGATTATTGGGGAAATTGCTAGGAAAGTAACAATCGTTGCGCCTTCTATAAAATGTGAGGAGGTTTATGCAATATTTGAAAATCGTCCATCATTAGAAGGCATCTTAGTTTGTACGAATGATCAACCAATTGGTCTTGTCATGAGAACAAATTTCTTTCAAAAAATATCAATTAAATATGGATTTGATCTTTTTATGAAACGATCGATTGACCTTGTCATGAACCAGGAATTATTTACGGTTGACTACTCTACCTCGCTATCTGAGGTCAGTTCACTTGCGATGAATCGCAAACAGGGAAATCTTTACGACCATATCATCGTTCTCCAGCAAGGGCGTTTATTTGGCGTTGTTAGCATTCGTGAATTAATCATGAAGCTCTCCGAGTTGCAAATTAATATTGCCCGCTACTCGAATCCACTCAGCGGTTTACCAGGGAACCACATGATCGACGTAAAATTACAGGAGTATTTATCGTTTCAAGAATACACGGTGTTCTATATTGACATTGATTCCTTTAAGGCATTTAACGATACATATGGATTTAAAGAGGGCGATAATTTAATTAAAGAAACAGCGAATATCATTAACCACACCATTATGTCCACCCCAGATGATCCTTCATTTGTGGGGCATATTGGTGGCGATGATTTTATTGCCGTTATTCCTCACTACCATCATGAAGATCTATGTAATTTAATTATATCTCGTTTTGATGAGGCAGTATTACGCTTTTATTCAGAAGAAGATTTACGAAATGGCTATGTTCGAACCGCTAATAGAAATGGTGTAATTGAGAATATTCCTTTAGTAAGTTTATCGATTGCAGTCATACAAAACCGAAATATTTCGATCCAAACAGTGGAAGATTTAAGCAAACTTGCGGCAAATGTGAAAAAAGTTTGTAAGGCAAGAAATGGGAGTGTCTATGTAACGCTCGGAGAATAGAATAAATAGATAGGCATAAAAAAATGGGGCGCCTTCCGCCCCATTTTTCTATGCTGGTAACCTCATAACTACTAGCTAAACTGGTAGATAACCCTGACGCACTAATGGCAAGGTTCCCTTTATTAAATTAGGCTTCGGCTTTCCTAATGCATAACCCTGTCCCATATGTATACCCAATTGCTTAATACTTGTTAATTCTGAATTACTCTCGATTCCTTCTGCGATTACCTTTGTATCTGTTTTCCAAGCGAATTCTACTAATAGTTCTACAATATCCCGCTTTTCCGGATGGCTCTCAATCTGCCGAATAAGCGATCGATCAATTTTTATAAATTCAGGCTTTAAATGGATCAGTGTTTGCAGACTGTTGTAGCCTGTACCAGCATCGTCCACTGCAATTCTAAATCCTTGTTCACGGTAATGCTCAATCACTCTTTCAAACTGATTATAATTTACAATCGCTTCCTTCTCCGTAATTTCTAATACGATTTGATCAGGGGAAAGATTATGCTTTGTTAATAGTTCTAACGTGATCCCACTTTGATAATTAGGATCTGCCAACACTTGCGGTTGTATATTTAGGAATATTAATTGACTGCTATATTCCAGATTAGCATCAACCTGCTCCTTGTATCTTTCAAACGCAATATCGCGGATATACCTTTCCACCTGAAATACATAATTGCTGCTGGCAACATAATCATAAAATGTATCTGTTGTCGGAAAATAGCGCGTATTCTCTGGTCGATTCAACACCTCAAAGCCAACGGTTGAGCCATCCTGTATCGAAACAATTGGTTGAAATACCGTCGTAACCTTCTCAGATGTCAATAATCGTTGTACTTCTTCACTTTTCTTGAATTCTTGATAAATCGAATTCCAATTTGATTTTAAAAAACGTATAAAATTAAGCGTGCTATTTTGAGACATCATTTCACCTTTTAATAATAATTTTCAAGATTCCTTTTTCTTATTATAAAGCTTAATTATTAAGCCACATCCACTATAATTGTAAATTATTTGTAAAGTTGTGATTCAGCCTCTATATCTTCGCTGCCTAGAAAAAAGTTCCATTGATATTTTTTATAAAACTGCATATAATAAGAACAAACGTTCCTATTGGTGGTGAATCATATGGATTATTCTACTTATCCACGTAATGATGTGCTTTGTATTGATATGCGTTCCTTCTATGCAAGCATTGAAGCTGTTAAATTAGGACTCGATCCAATGAAAACAATGCTTGCGGTTGTCGGAGATCCAAATCGTTCAGGCAGTATTGTGCTTGCGGCATCCCCTGCCTTGAAGAAAAAGTATGGCATTAGCAATGTTAGTCGCTTTTTCGAATTACCTGATGACCCAGAAATCCATATTGTGCCTGCACATATGGCAGATTATTTGCGAGTCTCATTAGAAATTACGAAATTAATGAATAACTACGCTCCAAAAGAAGCAATTCATCCCTATTCCGTCGATGAAATTTGGGTAACCGTAAACGGATTAGAGAAACTCTTTGGCGATCGCTGGGAAATAGCTAGGAAAATCAAGCAAGATGTCATGGACAGCTTTGGGATTACTGCGGCTATTGGGATTGGCGACAATAAATTTCTTGCAAAAGTCGTCATGGATCTCCACGGAAAAAAGCAAGGGATCGCCGAATGCAAATATGAGGATGTCGAAGGAAAACTTTGGCCATTCCCTGTAGAAGCAATCTGGGGAATTGGTAGCAGGATGAAACAGAATCTGAATCGAATGGGCATCATCACGCTCGGTCAGCTCGCCAACTATAGCTTAGAACACCTTAAAAAGCGCTTTGGAATTATGGGTGAGCAATTGTATTGGCATGCTTGGGGAATTGATTTAAGCCCTGTTTTCGGTAATTTTACAAAATCAGAGCAAAAAGGTTTTGGTCACGGGATCGCCTTACTACGTGATTACTCCAAGGAAGAAGTGCCAACTTGCATTCTCGACCTTTGTGAAGAGGTTTGCCGCAGAACACGAACGGCGAATCAGGTGGGAAAAACCATTCATCTTGGTATCTCTTACTCAAAGGTAACAGGTGGTGGGGGATTCTCCCGTTCAAGGTCGATTGCAATTCCAACTAATGTGACGATGGATATTTATCATGTTTGCATGCAATTATTTAACGAATTTTACGATGGAAAAAGTATGATACGCCATGTCTATGTCACCTTAGACAATCTTTCTGAAAAAGGAGAAATACAGTTAGGTCTTTTCGAAGATCGTGCAAAAAAAACCGACATCGGCTATGTCATGGATTCGATTCGCGATCGGTTTGGTACAACCGCAATCCTACGTGCTTCTAGCTATACAGATGCTGGAATTACACTGGATCGAAGTAAGAAAATTGGCGGACATTATGCATAGCCCCTCTCTGCTTGAAATTTCACCTACTTAAAACATACCATAGACTAGAAGAAAATCTTCTAGTAAAATAGTACTGATACAGTTGTTGGTGAAGAGAGAGGTAAATTAGATGAACAACACAGTAAGCGTTGACGAAATAGAGCAACAACTAAAAAATACTGAATATGCATTAAATGTATCATCCATCGTCATCACGATAGATGATAATGGCAATATCCAAACTGTAAATGACAAGTTTTGTGAAATCTCCAAGTATAACCGTGATGAATTAATTGGCAGTAATTATCGTTTCATTATCGCTGCATACTATCCAGAAACGTTTTTTAATGATTTGGAGAGGATACTCCGTAAAGGAAATGTTTGGCACGGAGAATTGCATGGAATTACAAAAGATGGAAGCGATTATTGGGTAGACACGACAATGGTACCATTTCTAAATGGTAATGGTAGTCCACACCAATATATCGCCATCCTACATAATATTACAACTCGGAAGCAATATGAGACCTACATCGAATCGATGGCATACAATGATACGCTAACCCGCTTATCGAATCGAAATTATTTAAGTAAGTGGGCAGTGGAACATAAGATAGATGCTGATAAGATCATGACTGTGCTTTTTCTAGATCTTGATCGATTTAAATATATTAATGATAACTTTGGCCATGCAAACGGGGATTATGTCTTACAAGAAATCGCCAAACGATTACAGCAATGCCTTGGTGAATCTGATGTACTCATCAGACAGGGTGGCGATGAATTCATTATTATATTGGAAAACAATCAGTCTGATGAAGCAATCATTGATTTAGCTAAAAAGATATTACAACAGGTTAGCGTGCCAATCCAGCTTTTAGATAAACAGCTTTCGATTCATCTTAGCATCGGTATTTCTAGAGAAACGAATACGAAGGTCGTGCTTGACTCTACCAGCTTTATCGAATCGTTAATTAAAAAGGCGGATACGGCAATGCTGCTTGCAAAAAAACAAGGCGGCAATAATTATTGTATCAGTACACCGGAACAAAAGATAAAAATGGATCGGCTGTTTAATATCGAACTAGAAATTAAAGATGCATTAAAAAAGAACGAGTTTCATCTCGTATACCAGCCGCTTATTAATTTAAAGAATAACCAAATTGTTGGTGTCGAATCCTTATTACGCTGGTCCAATCAAACATTTGGCCTGGTTTCTCCAGGTGAATTTATTCCGATTCTAGAAAAAACAGGAGACATTGTAATCGTTGGCAAATGGATATTATGGACTGTCTGCAATCAAATGAAGCAGTGGCTGGAAAGTGGAACACTCTTACAAAAAATATCAGTAAATGTCTCCCCTATTCAATTTAGAGAAACGAATTTTATCGATGATTTACAAGAGATTCTAAACGAGACGCAATTAGATGCATCCTACTTAGAAATAGAAGTTACAGAAGGAACCATTCTAGAAATAAAAGATTCTGCAAAAACGTTAGAAGCATTACAAGGACTAGGTGTAAAAGTATCCATTGATGACTTCGGTACGGGTTATTCATCGTTAAGCTACTTAAAGCAACTACCAATCGACACGTTGAAAATTGATAAATCATTTATCGATGATTTAGATGCAGATGGTGAGATTATCGTCAACACGATTATTAATATGGGTAAAAACTTACGATTCCGCGTTATTGCAGAAGGCATCGAAAATAAACAACAGCTGGACTATTTAAAACAACAAAAATGCCATGAAGGGCAAGGCTATTATTTCAGCAAGCCGGTGGATAGTAAGGAAATTCAACGACTTTACCATAAAGTGAAACTTCATTAAGTAGGGGTCTTACAGCGTTAATTCGGGATAGACCCCAGTTGTACCTACTAAAAGTAATTTTACTTTACTTGCTTAAGTTCAACTATTTGTTTTAAGTATTATATTCATGTAAGCTAGAGATATATCGAATAAGAAAGCGTGTTTTATATGGGTATAATAATCGAAGTATGTGACTATAATTTACTTTCGGCAATGAAGCTTGAGGAAATCTTTAATCGTCCTGATATTGCTGTTATGAGTTATGATTGTATGAATTATTGTGGGATGTGCAGTATGGGCCCGTATGCCATGGTAAATGGAAAACGAGTATTTGGTAAAACCATTGATGACTGCATTTCCAAAATAAAAGTAGCCGTTGAGGAAGAATTACAAGAGCTTGATAACTTGTATTAACATTTATATATAAAGCTGGTATCACTCATCAAAAGAGAAATGCCAGCTTT
This sequence comes from Oceanobacillus arenosus, assembly GCF_003369575.1. GTDB lineage: Bacteria > Bacillota > Bacilli > Bacillales > Amphibacillaceae > Oceanobacillus > Oceanobacillus arenosus. The sequence continues at coordinate 43,099 of NZ_PIOC01000020.1, forward strand.
TATTAATGATTGGCTATTTTCCTTTTTCTAATAGTACTGCAAAGTCCTCTGCTGGAATAGGTTTTGAATAAAGAAATCCTTGGATTGTCTCACAATTATAATCCTTTAAAACCTGGAGCTGCTCCTCCGTTTCTACCCCTTCCGCAACAACGGACATCTTTAAATGTTGCGCAAGCTCGATAATCACTTTCGTAATAAAATTGGATTCCGCTTCATCTGCAAAACTTAACTCACTAATGAAGGAACGATCCAATTTCAATGTATCAATCCTTCCTCTAAACCGATTTAAATAGGATAAGGATGAATATCCCGTTCCAAAGTCATCGAGGGAGATTCGCACCCCTAGGCTTCTTAGCTCATCAAGAATGGCAATTACCCCATGTTCGCTCTTTAATAAGGTAGACTCCGTAAATTCAATTTCTAAGTAGCTTGGATTAAGTTTCGTTTCTTTCAGTACCTGCCTAATGTTTTGTACCATATCACTTCCTAAAATCCGATCTGCAGTCAAATTAACGGAAATAGGGATTGCCCGTAATCCAGCATCCTGCCATGCTTTATTTTGTTTACAAGCAGTGAATTCTACCCATTTTTCTATTTCCGTAATAAGCCCTGTTTCTTCTGCCAAAGGAATAAAAACACCTGGTAATAGGAGACCCCTTTCTGGATGATTCCAACGAATTAAAGCTTCGACTCCAACAATTTCATTCCTATCCGAATTTACCTTTGGCTGGAAGAATAACTCTAACTGGTCCAGATTAATCGCGTTTCTTAAATCATTTTCCAATACAAGGGTATCATATGCAGCGGGATGCATCGCCGAGGAGTAGAATCGAAATGTATTTTTCCCACTTTCTTTCGCATCATGAAGCGCTGTATGTGCATGCATCATCATCGTCTCCGCATCCTCCGCATCAGTAGGAAAGATGCTAATCCCAATGCTAGTTGTAATTGTCAATTGATATCTATCAATGACAAACGGTTTTTGTAATGCTTTTAAAATTTGCTTGGATTGCTCCACTGCTTCTTGTTCGTCACCAGGGGTAAGCAATAAAATTGCAAATTCATCGCCAGCATTCATCCGTGCAATATACTGATGTGCTTTAAGAGATTGCTGAATTCTTATCGAGACCTGTTTAATAAATGCATCACCAAGCACATGTCCTAGTGAATCATTAATATATTTAAATCGATCTAAATCAAGGTAGAGAATTGCTACTTGCTGATTGGAATCTTTCCGTTCATCTAATTCAGCTTCTAGCTTTTTATCAAATGCCCGTCGATTCGGCAGGCCTGTTAAATAGTCGTGGTAGGTGATAAATTCATTTAATGCTTCTGTCCGTTTCTGTTCCGTCACATCATGAACGGTTCCAATGATCGTCCACTCATTTTGGTATATGAGCCGCATTGCATGTACTTCCACATCGATTTTATTTCCATCAGCATCGTGCAGTTGTAAGTATTGTGTCATTGCTTCTCTACCTGCAACTAGTCGATCAATCATTGATTTCAGCTTGCTTTTATTATCGTCATGCAGCAATTCCCATAAATTTTTATCATCGAGTGGTTCGTCAATCGCCATAAGCTCACGAAAGTATGCATTAGTATAAATGATTTTTTCATCTTGAATGATAAAGAAGCCGAATAGTGCTTGTTCAACGATACTTCTAAATTTCAGTTCCGTTTCCAGATATTCCTTCTCTATTTTTCGCTGCTCCGTTACATCCTGTGCAATTGCGAAGACACCAACAACTCTACCATCATTCAGTGCTGGCATCATCGATAAATAAATATTCAATATTTCTCCATCGCTACGAACAAACGCTGTATCAATATTTGCCAAACTACCGGATAGTGCTTGTCGCAGGGCATCCTTATATTTATCAATTTCATAGCTTGGGACAAAGTTCTCAACTGGTTGTAATACAAGCTCCTCCGCAGTATACTTTAGATTTTCCAAGGTGATATTATTCGCTTTAGCAATTATTCCTTCCCAATCGAGAAAGAATACCATGTCTGGATTATACTCAAACAATGTCTGATAAAATAAATCAACATCCCTGCATAATGTTGCTCCATGATTTTCTTTAGGTTTCTCATTTGAACACATCATACTTTCCCCCTCATTAAACATCAACTAGGAAAATATACTAATAATGATTTATTTCCGATAATACTAAATTCCTATATCAATAGTATAAAAGTGAGAAAATTTTCTGTCCAGTTAATAATCATTTACATTTAATGCTGCCAAATCATCTGTATCATCTCATCTAAGATCGATGGAATGATTTCAAATGCATTACGAATATGAAGACGTTCAGTCCGTTTATGTGCATCCTTGCCAAATGGGCCAATATTTAGGACAGGGGCACCAAGCTCCTGCATCTCGGCAAAGGGAATGGAGTAACTGTCCCCCCAAACCGGTGTATTCTCTTCATACGTCGCCCATCCAGCGCTTGTACCTTGATAATTAACATAACTAAGGTCACATAGTCCATTGAAAAAGTGAATGCGATTAATTGGCAGGTTAAATTCCGCTAGCGCTCTTTGCTTTACAAAATCAGTGCATGCTTCAACAAGCGCATTCCCAGTTGAACTCACCGCTGGATAATATGGTGGTGCAAATAAAATAATAATTGCTGGTGCTAGCTCCTGGCAATAAATCATAAGCTTATCTGCAATTCGCAGCGACTTCTCCCGCTCATCCCACCCCTCTTGAAATGCGATATCCGCTTTTATTTCTTCAATTAGTGATTTACCTAGCTTGTTTGTTGCATAATCCAGTAATTGCTTATAACGAATCACCTTTACATTCCCGATCGGTTCGACATGATTTTTCCTGCAGTGACGCTGATAGTCCTCATTGCATTTCTGTGCCGCCCTATTGGCAACGTTTTCATAAATATTAAACACATCCGCTGCACTACGTTTAAATGTAAAGATGTTATAAAGTGCAGAAGAGCGATATGGTGTCTGTGTCGAGTATTCCAGTCGCAAATCGGTTTGCTGCAATGTTACTGGTAATGGTGTCGTCTCACCTAATAGCGTTTCTTGAAAAGCATCATTCCATTCCATCTCCCTCGTTAAGTAAGAGGCAATATACGGTGATGTTAATCCACTAAGCGGCTCTCCCGCATGGGTTTCCTTTCCATAAAATAGTGCTGCCGCAAGTAGCTTGCCAATTGTTCCTGTATAGAGATAATGAGTATCGTCCTTTGGCTCTTGCGTAAACACAGGCTCACTATTTAAAAATAATGTATAGCTAAGCAGATACTTATCTTGTAATGCTAATAAAGCAGGAACAGCAGCACGCATGCCAGCGGAGTTAACCTCTTCATCCGGGACGGTTAATAATAATAGATTGATCGGCCACTTTTCGATACTTGCTTTTTCAATCAAGCGCATATGTAAGACTAGCCCCATCTTCATATCCATTGTCCCACGGCCAAATAAATACTCTCCAGATTGTAAATCATTCCGAACTTCTTCCGCGAACTCATCTTGATTGTCTTTCCAAATTTTCGTTAATTCCTCTGGCTGGGTTGCTAACGGTTCATAATCACCATATTCCTCTGTATTCACCGTATCAAAATGACTAATCAAACAAATCGTTTTCGTTGCATCAGGATGCTTGTATAATGCAGTTAGAAACTTTCTTCGTTGGTCGGCATCATGGAGTTCTAATTGATTCGGAAACTGCCCGAAATAAGCTAAATCCTGTAATTTTGCTTGCAATTTCACAGGAAATTCTCGTTCTCCCTCAGATAATGTCATGCTTTTCCAGCTGACCAATTCATTTAATAAATCTCTTAGCCCTTCTGGTGATTGCCATCTCGTATCTATCATATAAATCCCCCTATGATATAAGAAGAAAGTAGATCATCTTCGTTTACTGAAAATTATCACACATGCGACTCTTAATGTAAATATATGTGCTGCTTATTTAAGCAAATATAAAACCCGTTATGCTTCAAAAGCATAACGGGAAACGATTATTGAATCTTGATAATCCCTTCATCGCCAATTTCTACGGTACCTTGTTTCGTTAAGTTGACCGTTTCACCTTCTTGTAAATTCGTAAAAACAATTGGTGTTATGATCGATGGTGCATGTTCTTTCACATAATCTAAATCAACATTCAATATTGGTTGACCTTTTACTACCCTGTCATCTTGTACAACAAGTGCTTCAAAGCCTTTACCTTCTAATTTAACCGTATCAATTCCTACGTGAATCAATATTTCTCTGCCTGCATCTGACTCAATGCCAATTGCGTGTTTTGTTGGGAATAGATTTACTATTTTTCCATCTACTGGTGACACAATCGTACCATGTGTAGGGGCAATTGCAAAACCGTCACCCATCATTTTCCCTGAGAATACAGGATCTGGAACCTCACTGATTGGTTTGATTTCACCTGTAACCGGAGAAACAAAAACCTCTTCTCTTACTGAAGCATTCAAAGGTTTCTCTGTTTTTTCAAGTTTCTTTTCTACTTTACGTGGCGTCTTTCCTGCCATAATATCTTGCATTTGACTCTTAATAATCTCTGAACGTGGTCCAAAGATAGCTTGGATATTATCTCCAACCTCTAATACTCCAGAAGCACCTAGTTTTTTCAGACGTGCTTTATCCACATCACTTTGACTATTAACAGACACACGAAGTCTCGTAATACATGCATCTAAATGAGCAATATTTTCTTGTCCACCCATCGCTTCTAATACTTGAGCTGGTAAGCTATTTTGATCGATAGCTACACCTTCATTATCTTCATCATCCGTATCTACTTCACGACCTGGTGTCATAAGATTGAACTTCTGAATCATGAAACGGAAAATAACATAATAAATGACTCCAAATACGAGTCCGGCAATAATTGCAAGCCACCATGGTTCTTGACCTGGTAATATTCCAAATAATAGGAAGTCAATTCCACCACCTGAGAATGTGTACCCTATATTAACACTAAGGAACGTCATGAGTACAAAGGATAATCCATCAAGCACCGCATGAATAAAGAATAAAATGGGTGATACAAACATAAATGAGAATTCAAGCGGTTCGGTAATCCCTGTTAAGAAGGAAGTCAACGCACCCGAACCAAGTAAACCTGCAACCAGTTTTTTCCTTTCTGGTCGTGCAGTGTGATACATTGCTAGTGCCGCCGCCGGAAGCCCGAACATCATGATTGGGAATTCGCCAGCCATGAAATTACCAGCTGTTATTTCTACCCCATCTTTAAGCTGTGCGAAGAAAATAGTCATATCCCCGCGAACAAGCTCACCTGCTGCCGTTGTATAAGAGCCAAATTCATACCAGAATGGCGCATGGAATATATGATGCAAACCAAATGGTATTAATAATCGTTTAATAAATCCGAAGAAGAATACTGCAAAATATGTCCCTTCTTCAATTAACCAAAGGGATGCCGAGTTCATAGCATCTTGAACAGTTGGCCAAATAATTAACATTAAGAGACCTGCAATAAATGAAAATGCAGCTGTCGCAATCGGTACAAATCGCTTCCCTGCAAAGAATCCTAAGAATGATGGCATTTCAATATCATGAAAACGATTATAGGCATAGGCCGCAATCAACCCAATGATAATCCCACCAAATACACCTGTTTGCAGAGTAGGAATTCCTAATACACTCGCATATCCAGGATCAGATGCAACAGTATCGGCCGAGAGTCCCAACCATGATCCCATTACTTGATTCATTACTAAGTAACCAACCAATGCAGCAAGTGCGGCTGCACCATCACCTGCTAGTCCAATCGCAACACCAACCGCAAAGATGAGTGCTAAATTACTAAAAATAATGTTTCCAGCGTCTTCCATTACTCGAGCAACTAATTGAAGCCAATCTGCCTCAAGAAATGGGAGAAGTTGCAGCATCGCATCTTGTTGTGCAGCATTTCCTAATCCTAAAAGTAAACCAGCTGCAGGCAACATGGCGACAGGAAGCATTAATGCTTTACCTAATTTTTGTAAAACCCCAAAAAATCTCTTCCACATCGTGAAGAACCTCCTCTAAGTATTTTTTAGCTGATTAAGTTCATGTACAAAAGACCAAATAAAAACAGGCATAAGCAAAGAAAAGAACTGAAAAGGAACATGGGAACCACTCCCATATTTACACCATTCAATATCCTTCCTTACTTATGCCTGATCGAATCAGTAACACGTAAAGATATAATTGCTATTTATTCTTTTGTAAGCGCTGAAGATGCATCGTTAAATAAACCGTTTCTGCCTCATATACATGCTTCTTCAAATACTGCTGCATAATCTTAATCAGCTTCCATGACAGATTATAACATAAAGGGTATTCATGTTTCAACAAATTTCCGATTTTTTCTGGTTCTTCCGACTTTTCCCCCTGGACAACACGTTCAATTGTAAATCGTAAATGCCGAACAAGCCTCATATAATCCAGACTCTCTTTATCGAGAGTAAGATTAAGTCCTTCTTCTATTACATTAATTAAATGCGTGACAAGCTGTGAATGTTTATTCACTTCGCCAAGATCTTTATTCATCAATGCACTATGAATATGAAGCGTAATAAAACCCACTTCTCCTTCCGGAAGATAAATGCCCGTTTTTTCACCAATTAATTCGACAACTTCCTTTGCCAATTCCTGCTCATATGGATAAAGGGTAACGGTTTCAGTTAAAAAAGGATTATTAATCGTAAATCCCGCTCGAACCCGTTCCAATGCAAATAATAAATGATCGGTTAATCCGATATGAATATGTTCATTTAAATTTCCGGAAGCACGTTTACTAATATGTTCAATTGCTTCGATAATCACACTTTGAAGGTCTTCATCCATCTTCGGTATTAATTTTTTATATTGTTCTTGTTCCTTTGCACTTTTTACTACGAATACTTTATCCGCTTCATCTATGGAAAGCTGTTCATCCCTTTTTCGATTATAGCCAATGCCGTTACCAATTAAAATGACCTCCCCATCCTCTTGATGGTTGGCCATCACGACATTATTATTTAGCGCTTTAATAATTGTTGCCGCTGCCAATTTATTTCCCCCTACAACATACAGAAATACTGCTCGATTATTTTATATGCATTTTTATTCAAAATCCCTTTGTATAATAGCATATAATGTTCAAGCAGTATATGCTAGGAAAAAGTTTTGCATTGGTGATGTAGTCGTGTTCATTCTAATTTAATTTTTCTCATGACAGATTCCCTCATGTCTCTGTCGATTCTCCCCGAATTCGTTTGACTATCATTGGCAAAATAGATTTCCGCCAATAACCAGATCCATATTCTATTCCCTATCCAGAGGTTGACCCACGAATCACTAACTCAGATCTAGAATCATACATTTAACCTCCTTACCTCTTATGCAGGAGGAAGCTCATGAATGTAATGGATTACACGAATATTATGGAAAATCTCTCCATAATATACATTTCTATAATTTCATATTATCTAGTTTGAATCATTATAAGATAAAACATAGGAGACTTATCTATCTCCTATGTTTACTTATGAGAATATATCTTCTATAGCTTAAATCTACTTACCCTGGCATTTAACTCTTCCGCTAATTTCGCAAGTTCCTCAGAACTTCCTGCAACCTCTTCCATTGAACTAGATATTTGCTGCGATGCTGCAGAGGTTTCTTCAACACCTGCAGACGCTTCCTCGGAAACAGATGCAATCTCTTCAATAAAGCCATTCATTTCTTGACTACTTGCTGCTATATCTGCTAAATTGCTAGATACTACTTTTATGTTGTTCGCCATTTTCGTAACAGCTTGATTAATTTGACTAAACGTTTCGCTTGTCTCTATTATTTGCCTTGTACCTTCTTCAACCTCTTTATATCCACCTTGCAGTGAGTCAGATACTTTGGTAGATTCTGTTTGTATATTATTCACTAAATCAGTAATATCTGTTATCGACTCTGATACTTGCTCAGCTAATTTCCGAACTTCATCCGCAACAACAGCAAATCCTTTTCCATGTTCGCCAGCCCTTGCTGCTTCAATTGCTGCGTTTAATGCTAATAAATTAGTCTGTGCAGCAATATCCTGAATAACGGAAACTAATTTCGATATGCTTTGCGAATGAACGTCCAACCCTTGAACCTTAACAACTGATTCTTGAACTATTTGATCAATTCTGGCCATCTGCTCTTTTGATGAGCTCATTAACTGTGTCCCTTTATTTGTCATGTTAATTACTTTATCTGAAGCGTTATGTACTGTTTGGCCGTTTTCATTCGCTTCTCCAACCTTCGTTGTAAATGTTCCCATTATAGAGGACAAATCACTTGCACTGTTTGCTTGTGTTTCTGAACCAGTCGCCAATTCCTGCATGGTGATAGCCACTTGTTCCGAACCAGTTTTTACCTCATTAGCTGATTGCGTTAATTCTTCGCTATGGCCAGCAATCATTTCAGAAGCCCTGGAAATATGGCTTAGCATGTCCTTCAATTTCTCTTGCAGAAGGTTCATTTCCATTGCTAACTGACCTGTTTCGTCTTTCGATTTTATTTGTAGGGCTTCTCCTGTTAAGTTACCGGTACCTATTAATTTCATCCGTTCCATAACCATTTTAATTGGCTTTGTAATCGTAGTAGAAGTATATAGAGCCACAATGATGCTAAATATTATGACTAAGATAGTGATAACATTTCCAATAACTACAGAAGTTTGCCCACTGCTTATAACATTTTGTTCAATATCCATAATCTTAGATTCCCGTTCACTCGCTATTCCTTCATAACTCGAAATTAATTCTCTTACTAACGGTGTCGTTTTTTCTAAATTGCCAAGTGCTAACTCTGTATCCCCGTTATCAAATACATCCAGAACTTTTCGCTCTACATCAGTAATCCATTGCGTAGTTTTATCCAAGACATCTGCAGAACTACCTAGTTCTCTGGCCGATTCTATATATTCAAGAACTAGTGACTTATGTTCATTAAAAGTATCCCTGTATGTTTCCCCATCAGATAAAACATACCCACGTGTTGTCGCGACCAATGCCGATATTTCATAATTTAAACGTTCATCGATGATTAATAATGGTAATTCCTCATTTGTAATATATTCCGCACTATTATTAGCTTTATCCATTACTGCATAGTTATAAATGCCCTGTATAATCACAAGTAAAACTACTAATGAAAAACCAAATATTATTTTTGCTTTAATACTTTTAAGATTTAATCGCCTTTTCATAATAATTTCTTTCTACTCCTTTTTTGATCATCCAATTTCTGTAAACAGTAATAAAGACCTAGTATTTATGATAATCTTTCCCTTACTAACGAGACATAGACCTAGATTATTATAACCTATCATTCTAGAATTACCATAGGCTGTGAAATATTCCACAAATTACTAATATTGGATATTACACAAATAACTATTATAATTAGACTAAATTTGTGGGAGTTGAATGACAGTGCACTAAAAAAAGAAGTAAGCGCTCCACTGTCCAAGGTTAGCGATTACTTCTAAGAAAATAATATACAATGCTGGACAACTGCTCTTTATGCAGTTAGTTGCTTGTGCCAGGTGTTGGCGCTACTCGGCACCTCAAGATTATTAAATAAACTTTTCGCTCATAGCAAATGTCTCAATGCGCTCGCCAATTTCATCACGAACACGCTGAAATACCTCCCATACTTCCTCTTCAGTTCCTTCAGCTTTTGCTGGATCATCGAAGCCCCAATGCTCGCGTCTAACATGTATTGGTGTCATTGGACAACGATCAGCTGCATCCCCGCAGAGCGTAACGGCCATTGTTGCATTGTTTAAGTACTCGGTATCAATCATTTCGGATTGTTGTTTCGAGATATCAAGCCCAATCTCGTTCATGGCCTTCACAGCTTTAGGATTCAATCCATGTGCTTCAATTCCTGCACTTCTAATTTCCCATTCATTGCCGAGATATTTTTTTGCCCAGCCCTCTGCCATTTGACTTCTGCAAGAATTCCCTGTACATAAGAAATAAATCGTTTTTTTAGCCATAAGTCCATCTCCTTAAAAAATAAGTAATGTTAGGTATAATCCTAATAACGTAATGAAAAGAATCGGAATCGTTAATAATATTCCTGTTTTAAAATAAGTGCCCCATGAAATTTTGATACCTTTTGTTGACAAGACATGGAGCCATGCTAGGGTTGCTAGTGAACCGATTGGCGTAATTTTTGGACCTAGATCAGATCCAATAACATTACTATAAATTAATGCTTCGCCAATCATTCCAGTAGCATTGGTCTCGGCAATGGCCAAGGCATCAATCATAACCGTTGGCATATTATTCATCACTGATGATAAGAATGCCGCAATAAAGCCCATTGCCATTGTAGAGATGAATAACCCTTGTTCCGCTGCTGCTTGTATAACTGTTGCTAGTAATGTCGTAAGTCCTGCTTCTCCTAAGCCATATACAACTACATACATACCAATGGAAAAGAAAACAATATTCCATGGTGCTCCTTTTAGAACCACTTTAGTATTGACAGCATCACTACGTCTAGCCATGATTAGAAAGAAAATTGCAACCGCACCCGCTACAAAAGAAACAGGAATTTTAGTGGATTCACTTGAAAAATAACCAATTAATAATATGGCAAGTACATACCAAGATAAGCGAAACATTCTAGGGTCACGAATTACTGTCCGTGGTTCATGTAATTTTGATAAATCGTATTGATTTGGTATACTCTTCCGGAAATAAAGGAATAACACGATTATCGTTACGATTAGTGAAAATAGGTTTGGAATAATCATTCTTGACGCATATTCAACAAATCCAATATTAAAGAAGTCTGCTGATACAATATTTACTAGATTACTTACTACAAATGGAAGTGAAGTAGTATCGGCAATAAATCCACTCGCCATAATAAATGGGAAAATCATCTTTTCTGAAAAATCCAGATTGCGGACCATCGCTAGGACAATCGGTGTTAATATTAACGCTGCTCCATCATTTGCAAATAAAGCAGCCACAATTGCACCTAAAATGCTAATATAGATGAACATTTTTACCCCATTGCCTTTTGCAACTCGCGCCATATGTAGGGATGCCCATTCGAATAAACCAATTTCATCTAAGATCAAGGAAATGAGAATAATTGCTACAAAAGATAGGGTCGCATTCCAAGTTATCCCAATTACGTCCATAACATCACTAAAATCAACCACACCGGCTAATAAAGCAAGTATAGCTCCACCGATCGCAGACCAGCCGATTGATAGTCCTTTTGGCTGCCAAATAACTAATGTAAGTGTTACTAAAAAAATAAATATTGCTAATATAAGTGATAGTGACAAAATACGTTCCCCCGATTAACAACAAGAAATGCGTGTACCATTCTTTTCAAGTTCTATTATTTTTAAATCCTGGTTAGGCAGTTGATCAAGCACTTGTTGTAAAAATGAATATTCACCACTATATTTATTAATGGAATAAAAGATCCACTGTCCCTTTCGTTCCTCTTGAACCAATCCTAAGTCCTTTAATTTTCGCAGATGTTGACTTATCGCAGGTTGACTCATTTGAAAAATCTCGACAAATTCGCATACACAGCAAGCATGTCGATCGAGTATCTTCAACATCGTCAAACGCGTCTGATCACCTAGTAATTTTAAGATTAAAGCTGCTTTATCCATTTCGATTGCAGTTTCCACCAATATCAATGCCTCCCCTTTTTCTATATTATCATATAATGATTTGCTTATATATTCAAGTTAACTTTTTAATATAATCTAACTTATCCTCTGGTTACAATTCTCCTTTAGATATAGGAAATCAGCTTTTGTTATTATGAAGCTACAACATCATAGCCTTGTTCTGATTCCGTCTGAGGTGTCGTTGGTTGTTCAGCTTTGGATTGGATAATCAATTCTCCCTTTACGTATGAATTCCATATTTTGGAACATAATAAAAACATCATTCAACACATAATGGAGGAATTATTAATGGCGCAAAACGAGCAATCTTTTTCAGAGCATCCTAAGTCCTATTGGCGAGATTTTATCAATTTCCCAAAATTTCCTAGACTAACTCAGGATATTGAAGTGGATGTGGCAATTGTTGGTGGGGGAATTACCGGAATTACTTCTGCCTATCTATTAGCAAACGAAGGATTAAAGGTTGCCATCTTGGAAGCCGATCAGTTAATGAATGGAACTACAGGACATACTACAGCCAAAATCACAGCACAGCATGATCTTATCTATGATGAGTTCATTACGAATATTGGGAAAAGCAAGGCAAGGCTCTATTACGAGGCAAATATTGAAGCCCTAGATTTCATCAAAAAAACAGTTAAGGAGCATAATATTGATTGCGACTTTAGCATGGAAGATGCTTATCTATATTCAACAACAGATGAGTATGCGGAAAAAATAAAAAAGGAAGCGAAAGCGTATGAAACGTTAAGCATTGCTGGGGAATTGGTTGAAACGATCCCCTTAGATATACTAATTAAAAATGCACTTATTATGAAAGATCAGGCACAGTTTCATCCAATTAAATATCTTCTTCATCTTGTCGAAATCATCAAACAAAAGGGTGGGCTTATTTTTGAAAACACAGCAGCTGTAAATGTTGAAACAGGAAAACGACCGACCGTCCTTACTCGCGATGGTTCACGTGTCAGTGCTAAACACGTACTTGCCTGTACCCATTTTCCGTTTTATGAGGGCCTAGGGCTCTACTCTACCAGATTACATGCGGATCGATCGTATGTACTGGCAGCAAAACCGAAAAAGGCATTTCCAGGTGGAATGTTTATTAGCGCAGACCAGCCTACCCGATCACTACGTTCCGTGAAGATCAATGGGCAAAATATGGTACTTATCGTTGGTGAAAGTCATAAGACAGGTCAGGGCGAGAAAACGATGAAACATTATGAAGCTCTTGAAGCCTTTGGTCAGCAGGTTTTTGGTCTTGAATCCATCCCCTATTATTGGTCTGCACAAGATTTAGTCACTTTAGATAAAGTACCATATATTGGTGAATTAACGTCTGGTCAGCCGAATATATTAATTGCTACTGGATTCAGGAAATGGGGCATGACAAATGGAACAGCTGCTGCACTTCTATTTCGGGATATTATTTTGGATAGAAAGAATAACTTTAAGAGTTTATACACGCCGTCTAGATTTATCGCAAATCCAAGTCTAAAAAATTTCTTAGTTGAGAATGCAAATGTCGCTACACATTTAATTAAAGGGAAACTTGAAATGACCAATATCAATCCAGAAACCTTAGCTAATGACGAAGGAGCAGTTATTACTATTAAAGGTGAGAGAAAAGGTGCATATAAGGACATGGAGGGACAGCTACATATTGTGGACACTACTTGTACACATGTTGGCTGTGAAGTTGAATGGAATAATGGCGACCGTTCTTGGGATTGTCCTTGTCACGGTTCTAGATTTTCCTATACTGGTGAAGTACTGGAAGGCCCAGCAGAAAAACCTTTGCAAAAATATGATTATAAAATGATTGATAATCTAACCTCTGAGGATTCTGGGTATTAAATCAAAAAAACGGTTGGAATAATGGATCTTCAAGATAAGAATAATAGCGTAAGTGCCCGTTTAGCGACATAGGGAGGTGAGGAAAACCTCGCTTCAGCTTTAGAGATGGAGCTAAACTTGGCATTTTTGCGAAATAATGAACCACAGCCCCTTCTTTTATAACTTTCTTAACAAAAAAAAACACTAAGGATATGATTATTCATAGCCTTAGTGTTTTTTTTGCTTAGCCTGGCGGCGTCCTACTCTTGCAGGGACAAAGTCCCAACTACCATCGGCGCTGAAGAGCTTAACTACTGTGTTCGGGATGGGAAC
>NZ_PIOC01000021.1 GCF_003369575.1 Oceanobacillus arenosus
CAAAATCATATTATTTAGAATACAAAAAGTGTGCCTAGATGTCGAATTTTTTATTGTCTATTTTTAGGGGGCTTGACTACAGGCACCTAATACCTACTTCACTTGTCCTTCTTTCTCAATATGGCGCTTTTTCAATTCGGTTTTAATGTCGCCTATAGATACGTCCATTAATTCCATTAATACGAGTGTATGGTAGGTAAGGTCAGCGATTTCACTTGTGACTTCCTGTTTGTCATTATTTTTCGCACCGATGAGAACTTCGCTTGTTTCTTCACCAATCTTTTTGAGAATTTTATCCAACCCTTTTTCGAATAGATAGGCGGTATAAGATCCTTCAACAGGATTCTCACGGCGTTGTTTAATTTTGGATACGACATCAGATACGATTTGATATGATGGGGTATCTGTGGTGTAGAAATCGTTATTAAAACATGTTTCCTCCCCGGTATGGCAGGCGGGTCCGAGTGGTTTGACCTGGACTAATAATGCATCTGCATCACAGTCAAAGGTAATCTTCTTCACTTTTTGCTTATTTCCAGAGGTTTCCCCTTTATTCCATAACTCAAGTCTGCTGCGGCTGAAAAACCATGTTTCATTTGTTTCGATTGTTTTCAGTAAGGACTGTTCGTTCATATATGCTAATGTCAATACTTTCCCATTTTCTGCATCCTGCACGATTGCGGGGATAAGTCCACTTGTATCGAATTTCAGCTTGTCAATATTTATTTCCATTCGTTTTCACTCCTAACCGTTATTGCATCCGATTCTAAGTAATCTTTAAGTTCCGGTATGCTAATTTCCTCGTAATGAAACACGGATGCAGCTAAGGCAGCATCTGCGGCACCTTCTTTTAAAACATCCGCAAAATGCTGGATTGTTCCCGCACCACCGCTGGCAACGATTGGAATGTTAACCACATCGGCTATAGCCTTCGTTAATGCAATGTTATAGCCATCTTTCTCCCCATCTGCATCGATTGCGTTAATAACGATTTCTCCCGCGCCGAGCTGTTCGCCACGTTTTGCCCATTCGATTGCATCGATTCCAGTATTTTTCCGTCCGCCATTAATATAGACCTGCCAGCTATTTTCTGCAACTTCTTTAGCATCAATGGAGAGGACGATACATTGGCTACCGAATTTCAATGCTGCTTTCTTAATAATTTCGGGATTAGATACTGCAGCACTATTAATGGATACTTTATCTGCACCAGAGCGTAGCACTTTATGAATATCTTCTACTGTCCGAATGCCACCGCCAACGGTAAAGGGAATGGCGATTTCCCTTGCAACATTTTCCACTACATCGAGGAAAATATCGCGGTCCTCATTTGAGGCTGTAATATCATAGAATACAAGCTCGTCTGCGCCAGCTTCATTGTACCGCTTCGCTAATTCAACAGGATCTGCGACGTCTTGGATATTTTGAAACTTTCTTCCTTTTACCACACGACCTTTATCAACATCTAAGCATGGAATAATTCGTTTAGCGAGCATGGGTATCACCCTCCAAGAGTTCTGCAAATTCAATAGTTCCGTCATATAATGCTTTACCGATAATTGCGCCATAAAGATTGAGGGAAGTTAATTTCGCTATATCCTCCTTTGAGGAAACTCCGCCAGAAGCAATGACGTTCATCGACGTTGCTTCATTGATCGTTTGCAATTCATCGAAATTAGGACCTTGAAGCATACCGTCCTTTAAAATATCCGTATAAACAATCGTTTCTACGCCAATCTCTTCCAATACCTTGACAAGGTCAATTGCCTTTACCGTACTTGTTTCCGTCCAGCCATCGGTCGCAACGTAGCCATTTCTAGCATCGATAGAGACAGCAATTTTAGCTCCGTACTGTGCAACCGCTTCTCTTAAAAATTCTTCGTCATTAATCGCAGCAGTACCAATAATCACACGTTCGACACCAGACGCAATATATGCTTCGATTACGGATAGCGAACGAATTCCTCCACCAACTTGAACGGGGATACTCGTATTTGCTGCAATTTCCTTGATTAATGATTGGTTAATCGACTCACCGGACTTTGCTCCATCAAGGTCAACGATATGAACATATTCCGCCCCTTTATTTTCCCACTCTCTAGCCATATTAATTGGTGTGTCACTATAAACCTTTTCTTGATTATAATCTCCTTGAATGAGGCGAACGCATTTTCCATCCCTTATATCGATTGCTGGAAATAAAATCATCAGATCAGCTCCCCGTAATTTTTTAATAGTTGGATACCAGTCGTTCCGCTTTTTTCTGGATGAAATTGCATTCCGACAATATTCCTTTTTTTGACGATTGCAGGAATTGTCCCACCGTACTGTGCGCTTGCAACAAGTGTGTCCGCTTCGAAATTGCCGCCTACCGCATAGGAGTGAACGAAGTATACATATGGATTATCTGCAATAGTTTTCAGTAAAGGACTTTCCTGATGCGCTGTTAGTGTGTTCCAGCCCATATGGGGAACTTTTACTGTATCGGTTATTCGATTGACACTACCCTTAAGAAAACCAAGCCCTTCCCAGCTTCCATCTTCGAACCCTTGTTCATAGAATAATTGCATGCCTAGGCAAATTCCGAGAATCGGCTTCCCATCATTGACTTCCTGTTTTAATACGGTCACTAAATTGAGTTCGCTTAAAGCATCCATCGCATCCTTAAATGCGCCAACCCCCGGAAGAATAATCGATCTTGCATCACGAATGACCTGTGGATCTGTTGTTAATTCTGATTCTAAATGAAACTTGTCTAACGCGAATTGCAGGCTTTTAATGTTACCAGCGCCATAATCGATGATTGCAATCATTTTCCATTCCCCTGTTCTTATTCAAAGTTTAACTTTCCATTGCACATTTGAAATTAAAGTGAGCCCTTTGTCGATGGGACGCCCTCAATTCTTGGATTAATCATACTTGCTTGGTCAAGTGCCCTACCAAATCCTTTGAAAATTGACTCAATGATGTGATGTGTGTTTCTCCCGTATTCTATATTGATATGGAGGTTTACCTTCGCGTTACTCACAAAAGCCTGAAAGAATTCCTCAACAAGTTCGGTATCGAAGTTGCCTACCTTATCTTTTAATCCGTCAACATTGAAAACGAGATAGGACCGTCCACTAATATCAAGCGTGACTGTTGATAGTGCTTCATCCATTGGGGTCGTGATATTTGCGTAACGAGTAATTCCTTCCTTATTTTCTAAGGCCTCATTAAATGCTTGCCCGAGTGCGATGCCAATATCCTCAACCGAGTGATGCTGATCGACTTCTAAATCTCCGTCACATTGAACATCAAGATCGAATAAACCATGCTTCGTCATCAAGGTTAACATATGGTCGAAGAAGCCAACACCAGTATTGATTGATGAAGTACCTTTTCCATCTATAGCAAAATTTAATTGGATTGCTGTTTCTTTCGTTGTTCGGTTAATGGTTGCATTACGCATTTGGCTCATCCCTTCTAATTGCGATTGAATTCGCATGTGCTGTTAAACCTTCCACATTTGCCATTGTTATAATTGCGTCGCTAGCGCTTTGTAATGCTTCCTTTGAATAGCGGATAATGCTGGATTTCTTCACAAAATCATATACACCAAGTGGGGAAGCGAATCTTGCAGTTCCGTTCGTCGGTAATGTATGGTTAGGTCCGGCAAAATAATCACCAAGTGGCTCAGGGGAATAATTTCCTAGAAAAATTGCTCCAGCATGTTTAATTGCATTTAAGCTTGCCGTTGGGTCGTCGATCATTAATTGTAAATGCTCAGGCGCAATCTCATTCACAATGTCGATAGCAGATGGCAATGAATCGGCAATAATTATTTTGCTGTTTTGTGCAATTGATTGTTCAATAATTGCCTTTCTTTCGAGTGCTGCAGTCTGTTTTTCTACTTCCGCTTTTATTTGCTCTGCAATTTCCTTGCTTGTTGTCACACAGATTGCACTTGCTGATTCATCATGCTCTGCTTGTGAAAGCAGGTCTGCTGCAACGTAGCGAGGGGCTGCTGTTTCATCTGCCACAACACAGATCTCACTTGGTCCAGCAATCATATCAATCGCTACTTCGCCAAATACCCATTTTTTCGCACGAGCAACAAAGGAATTTCCTGGTCCAACGATTTTATCAACCTTCCCGATTGTTTCCGTTCCATAGGCGAGGGCAGCAATTGCTTGTGCACCACCGACCTTGTAAATGGTGTCGACACCAAGCATTTCAGCAGCGACAAGCACATATGGATTTACTTTTCCATCTGCTTGTGGTGGAGTAGTAATAACGATCTTCTCCACTCCAGCTATTTGTGCTGGAATGACATTCATCAAAACCGTTGATGGATAGGCAGCTTTTCCCCCAGGAATATACACGCCAGCATTATCGATGGGGGTGAGCTTTTGTCCCAGAAGAATTCCAGGCTGTTTATTGATAAACCAAGACTTTTCCTTTTGTGCTGAGTGAAAATCTGTAATATTTTGTCTTGCTTGTTGCAATGCAGGTAAAAACGCCGCATCGACAATATCTCGTGCTTCTGCAAATTCCTCCGCTGTAACTAGGAAGCTTTCCAGCTTTATCCCATCAAATTGTTTCGTATAGCGCTGTAATGCTTGGTCTCCATCTGATCGAACCTGATTAATGATTTCTAAAACTGCTTGATCGAGTGCCACTTCATTTTGAATGACTGTGGAGCGATCTTTATTTGTTTCCCAGAACTGTTCTGCTGTTACAATCTTCATTTCTAATCACTCCAATGCCGATTTTAATTGCTTAATAAATTGATTCACTTCTGCTGCTTTTGTTGCAAAACTCGCTTTATTGACGATTAACCTCGTACTAATTGTTTCGATATCTTCCAGAATCGATAATCCATTTTCCTTCAATGTATCCCCTGTTTCGACGATATCGACAATATAATCGGCTAAGCCAATAAGTGGCGCTAATTCAACGGAACCATTTAATTTGACGATTTCAATTGGTTGTCCCTTTTGCTTGAAATGCTTCTTTGCAACGTTCGGGTACTTGGTTGCTATTGTCAGCTTCTGGTTATCTGCTGGATAATGATTGGCTTTTCCGGCTACAGAAAATTTACACTTACCAATCTTTAAATCTAGTAATTCGTAAACATCTGCAAGTGATTCAAGAATATTATCCTTACCGACAATGCCGATATCTGCTGCACCTTTCTCAACATAGGTTGGAACATCTACAGCTTTCACGAAAATTAGTTTGATTGATTGATCCGAATTATGAAAGACAAGTTTCCGACTCTCTTCCGTCAGCTCAGGGAAATGCTCACCAGTTTTTTCTAGTAGTGTAATGGTCTTCTTAGCTGGTCTTCCTTTTGCTAATGCTAATGTGATTTGTTCCAATTATTTCGCCTCCTTAACAGCTAGGCACTGGCTGACAAGCTCATTGACACTGGCAAAGGTGATTGTCTTATTCTCTATTATTAACTGTTGCTCATCGTTTGTATAATTTACGATATAGGTAGAAGGGGGACGATTTGTATCCTTTTCATCAAATAAATAGGTTAACACCTGTAGTCCTTCATTCCGTAATTGATATGCTGATTCTAATGCCACTTTTTGCTTTGCTTTATCATAATTAATAATCAGGTCGATCCCACTTTCAACAATTGCCTTTCCTTGTTGGTTTAGCGCATGCACGAGATAGTCGACCTCAAATGCAAAACCGATAGCGGGTGTCGCTTTACCAAATTGCTTTCCAAGATGGTCATATCGTCCACCCATTAATACTGGCTTGCCGACATTATCAAGAAATCCTTGAAAGATGATGCCAGAATAATAATCCATATTGTTTATTAATCCAAGATTCAATACAATGGAGTCAGCAACACCATAATCCACAAGCACATCATAAACATCAATGATATTTTGCAACACCTGCTGCATCGAAGCGTTAAGGATAATTTGTTTCGCTTGAGTAATGACGTCCCCTGGATTGCCATACATCATTGGAATTAATTGAATGGCATTTCGCAGATCATCTGCAAGCCTAAGTTCATTTAGAAATGGCTCGATCTCTACTAAGTTTTTGGAATGGATGTAGGTTTTTAATGTCTCAAGCTGGCTTTGATTTAAGTCAGCTTGTTGAACTAATTCCTTGAAAAAACCTGCATGACCAAGCTCGATTTTAAAATTCGTAAAGCCCAGGTCCCTTAACGTATGGATTGCTAGGACAATTACTTCCGCGTCAGCCTCTAGACTGTTATCACCGAAGAGCTCAACCCCAGCCTGTGTGCTTTCCTTTTGATCAATTTGTTCGATTGACTGGCGGAAAACATCTAGTACATAGAAGAGTCGCTGATTCGTTGTTGCCGTATTCATTCTTGCGAGTGGAATCGTGACGTCGGGCCTGAGCACCAATACTTTTCCAGAGGTGTCGATTACCTTGATCATTTCATCCTTATTTACGGTTCCAGTAATACTTCCATACATGTCATATTGTTCAAAGGTAGATGTCCGTACTTGTTTATAGCCGTAAGTAGTAAAGCGATTTTTAAAAGTGGTGATGAGCTGCTCTCTCATTTGGAAATCTTCAACATTTGAATTTTTATTCTGACTTAGAACATACTTTTGCATTGTGATTCTCCTTCAACTTTATCACTTTATTACTTTATCTAACTAAAGTTATATAGTATTATATTCAGTATAATTAAAAATGTCAATAACAAAAGCGGAAGCACCCGTTTGAGCTGTGTACGGAGGTGAGGGAAGTCTCGCTACAGCTTTAGCGCTGGAGCTGGACGTGGCTGTTCCGGTATTAGAGGTAATACAGTCAATTTTTTAATTACTTAACTCTGAACAAAGGAAGTGTTATTTATGTTTGATTACCATATCCACAGTGATTTCTCTGCTGATTGTGATACCAAGATGGAAACAACGATTGAGAAAGCAATTCAAATTGGACTCGAGGAAATCTGTTTCACGGAACATATTGATTATGATTATCCAGATAAGGATTGGATTTTTGAATTTGATTTAGCGGCATATGGTCAGAAAGTAAAAAGAATGCAGGATAGATATGCAGGGCGGATTCGAATTAAAAAAGGAGTGGAAATTGGACTTCAGCCACATTTGCTCAATCGATATGAAGCATTAATGAAACTAGAATCATTTGACTTTGTCATTTGTTCGATGCATGCGACAGAAGGGAAGGATCTTCATTCAGGTGAATTTTTCCAAGGAAAAACAGTTGAGGATGCATATCGAATCTATTATGAAGAATTACTAAGCTGTATTAAGAAATATAAGGAATTTAGCATTTTGGGGCATCTTGATTTGGTGAAACGTTATACAAAGGAAAAGAGCAGCAATAATTTTCACTCGATTATTCGGGAAATTTTCAATGAAATTATTCCAGCGGGGAAAGGTATTGAATTAAATACATCAGGCTATCGCTATGGACTTGATGGCGGGATGCCAAGTGCTGATATCTTGGCATTGTATAAGGAATGTGGTGGCGAGATTATCACACTCGGCTCGGACTCACATGTTGAATCAACGCTTGCTTACGAATTTAAACAATCACTTGCATTACTCAAGGAAATTGGCTTTCGTTACATTGCTACATTTGAACAGGGAGAACCGCAGTATCATTCAATCGAGAAGCTAGTATAATGTTCATGACTTAGGCATAGACACTCATTACTTTTAGTTGCGAGAGGAAATGCCTATTTTATTGCAGTATTTTTTCCATAAATTCACTGTTGCCTGATATAATTTTTTTTAGTGAAAGAGAGGTGAATTTCTTTGGAACTTACCATTACGGTAAAAATAAAATTGCACCCAACTAACGAACAAATCGAATTATTCAAAGAAACTATTTCCGCTTATCGTAAGGGATGTAATTTTGTTTCTGATATTGTTTTTTCTACAAAAAATTTGAAACAATCATCTTTGCATATGCTGACTTACGCGGCCAATATGGATTGCGTTCGCAAATGGCTCAGTCTGTTTTAAAAACGACTGGTTGTTTGGAACAGCTAAACTTTTAAACAAGCATTAAAAGTGGTTTTTGCATATTCCAATGACAAAGGAAATCGAAGAAACCGATTTGCGTTCTATCAAAGAAGTGGTTGGTGTTGATGTTGGCATAAACTTTTTAGCCACATCGTATGACTCTAAAGGAAAAACTATATTTTTCCATGGCCGCCAAATCAAACATAAGCGAGCGAAGTATAAACAAATGCGTAGAGAACTCCAACAAAGGCAAACGCCATCTGCTCGTCGTAAGCTAAAGAAAGTTGGAAATCGAGAAAACCGTTGGATGACCGATGTAAATCATCAAGTCAGTAAGGCACTCGTTAAGCAATATGGTTCTAATATGCTGTTTGTGATGGAAGACCTGACAGGAATTCGCCAATCAACGCTATGAGTCTGTTTCTTGGGCATTTTTTCAGTTGCGAAAAATGGTAGAATATAAAGCCATTTTGAGCAAATCCAAAGTAATTCTTGTGGATCCGCATTATACTTCGCAAACATGCCCGAAATGCAGTCACGTAGAAAAGGGGAATAGGAACAAAAAAACGCATCTATTCAGATGCAAAAGCTGCCATTACACATCGAATGATGACCGTATTGGTGGAATGAATTTGCAACGAAAAGGAATAAAGTACATCCTTGCAGAAACTATATAAGCATGTCTTGTATGGTTGGGCTGATGTCAACCTGCCTATGATGTAACATCACGTTTTGTAAGAAACGTTAAAAGGTAAGAGCTGTATTAGACAGCGTCCGCACTACTGGAAAGTTACAAGCTCGTTATTTAAGTAACGAGTAGTTGATGTTATAATTAAGTGATTAAAATATAATAATAGCTGGTGTAAAATTATGATTCAACTAAAAAGGGTATTATTAATTATTGCAGGTACAATTTCATTAGGTTTAGGCATATTAGGAATCTTTTTACCATTACTTCCAACAACACCACTCCTATTGCTAGCGGCAGCATGCTATGTACGTAGTTCTGAACGTTTATATAATTGGTTAATTACGAATAAATATTTCGGTCCATATATATTAAATTATCGTCAAGGAAAAGGAATCCCATTACAAGCGAAGGTCGTTGGTGTTTCTGTATTGTGGATTTCGATGTTATTTACGATTATCTTCGTCATTCCATTAATGGCAGTTAAAATATTATTATTCTTAATTGGTTCTTATTTCACATGGTTTATTTTGAAGCAGAAAACATTAAAGAAAAACGCTTAAATGAGGGGTATTTTTTGAAGCACAGAAATAAGATAAGTATTGCAATACTAATTGCCATTATAATTTGTGGATTGGTAGAGATTAGACAGGCAAGGTCTGTGTTATCCTTAACAGATCCAATTGTATTTATCCACGGCTATAAGGGGACGGAGAACTCCTTTGGTTATATGCTCGATCGTTTTGAGAAAGAATACCAATGGGGGAATAAAGGGCTTATTTATTATGTAAGCGCGAATGGGCAGCTGCATGATTATATTGTAAATGCAGAGAAATCTGGTCCAAACTTCATTCAGGTAGTACTAGAGAATAATCGTGCTAGCTTTACTCAAAGTACGGATTATCTTGCCACCGTTATGCATCATTTAAAGGAAAAGTATGGAATTGAAGCAGTTAATATCATTGCCCATTCCATGGGTGGAATTATTTCAATGAAATATATAATGGGATATGAGGGACCAGAGTATCCAAGCGTAGATAAGCTGGTTACAATTGGTAGTCCGTTTGATGGGATATACAGCCAGGAATATTTTCAAATAAATATTGATGAAGCCGCAACCGACTTACAGCCAAACTCACTTGCTTTAGAAATGCTTCATAATAGCGCCTTTCCTAAAGATGTGAATGTACTAAGTATTGGCAGTACAGGGGACGCCGTTGCGCTGTCGGAAAGCGTGGCGGCATTAAATAGAATTGTTCCCGCATCACAATTGCAAGAAAAAATGATTAGAGACGATGAGCTAGGCCATAGTGCATTACATGAAAGTGCAGAAGTAGATAAATTAATTCATTCATTTTTGTGGCAAGATAGGCAGCAATAACTTACAATATAGAAATGTTATAGGGCATGACATAGACCTAGGTCTTCAGTCGAATACGCAAAAGGAATATCTTATTAAAGGAATGATAGGTTTGGCTAATAATCATCATATTTATGATAAATTAATAAATATTACAGCTGCTGAGCATGTGTTGGTGAATGAGCAGTTGAAAGATCACACGTATACACACCTTGGAGGAATGGCTGATTTCTATGTGACACCAGAAAGCTATGAACAAGTACAGGAAATCGTGAAGCTAGCAAATGAAGAAAAGATTGCTTTCACATTATTAGGAAATGGCTCGAATCTAATCGTAAAAGACGGTGGCATTCGCGGGATTGTCATGAATTTGCAAAAATTAAACGAGGTCAAAATAGAAGATAATCATCTGATCGCGCAAAGTGGTGCGCGGATTATTAATGCTTCAAGGGAGGCACTTCGAGCAAATCTTTCTGGCTTAGAGTTTGCCTGTGGCATCCCTGGATCTGTCGGTGGCGCCTTATTTATGAATGCAGGTGCATATGGCGGGGAAATAAAAGATGTGCTCGTAAGTACGCTTGTGGTAAATCGTGAAGGTGATCTACTTACATTAACTGCAGAGGAGTTAGATTTAGCTTATCGTACGAGTAATATCCCAGATAAAGGATATATCGTTCTTGAAGCTAATTTTGCATTAAAGGAAGCACAATATGAAGCGATAAAAGAAGTAATGGACAATCTGACATATAAACGGGAATCAAAGCAACCACTGGAATATCCATCATGCGGAAGTGTCTTTAAACGCCCACCAGGTTATTTTGCTGGAAAGTTAATCCAGGATAGTGACCTTCAAGGAAAACAAATTGGCGGTGCACAAGTATCGCTTAAGCATGCAGGTTTTATTGTCAATAAGGATAATGCAACAGCAAAGGAATATATTAATTTAATACAATACGTGCAAGCAACCGTTAAGGAAAAATTTGGTGTTGAACTAGAGCGTGAAGTAAAAATTATCGGTGAAGATTTGTAGCAAGATACTTTCCGTGAAAACTGTAATCATCAAAAGGTGGTTACAGTTTTTTTCTAGGTTTATTTCGTATGGGTTGTCGCGCTTTTTATAAACTGCGGACTAATTTAGTGCTTAAGGCTCTCAGGCTAGTCGCTCCAGAAATACACTACGCTTTTCGCGGGGAGCTGGTGAGCCTACTCACGCTATCGCGCTTCGCAGTCTCACCTAGGCTCTTCTTCCCGCAGAAGTCTCCGTGTATTTCTTCCGCTGGGGTTATAAAAAATCACATTTAAAAGAGTGACTTACCACTGACAGTTGACGTTGATTGAAGTGAAAGAATAGAAACTCACGTGTGAACAGCAACTACTGTCTGGATCTGAAATTAAAATTTTCACTAGTTCGCATTTTATATCAACTATTCATCATCCACAACGTTAAAAACAATATTTTTGATAAATGCCCTCTACTATAAAAATGAATGGTTAAAAAGCGGGGCGAATTTGCTAGTGGAATTATTGAAAACGTTCTCGAAGTAAGTTAAGCTAATTAATAGTATGAACAGTAAATATGAAGGGAGAAATAGGGATTGAGTGCTTATATTATTGCGGGGATTGTTTCGTTAGCATTTGTAGCGATGGTTTTCTACCTTTCTATGAAACAAATATCGAAAGGGTATAGCTATAAACACTCCATTGATCCACTTCCAGATAATGAAAACGAAAACAGTACAGAAATGAGAGAGATAGAGTGAAATTCTCAACGATTGGAACAAGCTGGATAACGGAGGCATTTATTAACGCAACCACTCATTTTAAGGAAGTGGAACTTGCTTCTGTCTACTCCCGAACAGAGGAAATGGCGCGAAGTTTTGCAACAAAGCATGGTGCGAAAGAGTGGTTTACAAATATAGAAGAGATGCTGCAAACGGAAATTGATTTTGTTTATATTGCTTCACCAAATTCAATGCACTATGAACATATTCTCACATGTATTGACCACCATAAGCATGTTTTTTGTGAGAAACCTTTGGTATTAAATGAACAGCAATGGCAAGTAATTCATGAACGTGCAAAGCAAAGTGATATTTATGTTTTTGAAGGGTATCGGCATTTATTCTCACCCAATTATAAACTATTGAAAAAGTCACTTCTAGAGGTCGGACAGGTTCGTAGTGTGATGTTCCAATATATTCAATATTCATCAAAATACGATGCATTTAAAAATGGGAACATAGCAAATGTGTTCATGAAGGAGTTTGCAGGTGGAGCTCTTATGGATTTAGGGGTATATCCGTTAAGTATGGCAATTGATTTATTTGGTGAGCCGAATGATACGACCTATTTTCCCGTACTTCTTGAGAATGGTATTGATGGAAGTGGAACCCTTGTCTTAACCTATGATGCCTTTAATGTGACAATTCTCTGTTCAAAGATTGCTCAGGCAAATATGCCATCGGAAATCCAAGGAGAAGATGGAACGATTACAGTTGATCACATTGCTCCGATTCGACAACTAGCAGTCTATAATCGCAAGACAAAAGAGAATGTAAATGTTGCTGAAGAACAATTGGATTTAGATATGGTATATGAAGTTGAAGTGTTTCTCGAAATGATGAATGAAGGAAACATTGCAGATCATGAGCGATGGCTGGAAAGAAGCAGACAAGTTGCTAAAAGTCTAGAAATCGCTAGGAAAAAACAAGGAAGTTTACTGTTTCCTGGTGAATAAAAGAGATCGCACCGTTTAGTGCGATCTCTTTGTATATAACGGGTTTATTTTTGCTTCAATCTTTCCTCGCTGGTTTTCCAAATAGGGTGGGAGTGCCAATGTTTCACCTAAATGTTCAATATCTTCATCCACTGCAAAGCCTGGACCATCTGTCGCAAGTTCAAATAAAATACCATTTGCATCTCTAAAATAAACAGATTTGAAATAAAAACGTTCCACTAATCCTGAATTCGGAAGCTGGATTTCTTCGAGACGGTTTTTCCATTTAATTAGTTCATCATTATTGTCTACACGTAATGCCACGTGATGGACACTCCCTCTTCCTGGACGTTCCTGTGGGAGATCATCACGTACTTCTAAATGTATTTCTGCACCTGTTCCACCTTCACCAGTTGCGAACACGAGAATATCGGCTTGTCCTGAAACTGAATTTGGATAGCTGCCAATTTGATTAAATGTAAGGAGTTCAGTTAAGATTCGGATCGTTGCATCAGGCTTTCTAACCGTTAGTTTCGTTGGACCAAGGCCGATAATTCCTTTGTTAACTGGCACACTGCTATGCGCCCAAACTTTACCACCAGAGACACCTTGATTGGTTTCATCTGAAACTAATGTTATCCGTTGTCCTTCAGGGTCACGGAGGTTAAGGATATTACGCTCTCCTTGCTTCAAAATCCCATCATGGTCAACATTGAATTCTGTTAATCTATCTTGCCAGTATTCTAATGCAGCATCTGTTGGAACACGGAGGGACGTCCCAGAGATACTACCTGTTCCTGGGTATGTTTGTCCGGCATTTGGAATTTCAAAAAAGGTAAAATCGGTTCCAGGATTACCAGCTTCATCCGCATAGAACAGATGATACATTGACGTATCATCCTGATTGACTGTTTTCTTTACGAGTCGCATTCCGAGCACTTCTGTATAAAAATGTAAGTTCTGCTTAGCATTTGCTGTAATTGCAGATACGTGATGGATCCCCTTTATTTCCATTGTATTCCTCCTAAATTAGCGTTAATTTCTAATATTCTGACAGTAATATCATTCCACAGTTTTCATTTCTTCGGTAGCTGGTCGCACTCCTTCTTGGAGCTGGCGAATGCTGAGTCCAAAGGTCATTTGCAGATGTGGATAATCCTTAAATCCTGACCAATCTCCACCCCATTCGAAGCCTAAGTTTTTCGCAAGCTCAGCAACTTCAAACCAATCGGATTTCCCATTAACATTTCCATCATAGGTGGTGTCCCAAATATAATCGCCAGCATCGTTTATTAATGCATAGTCAATTGCAAGTCCGTAATTATGATATGTTTCCCCAGCCCTTGCATTCGTTACGATGTTCCCTTCTATCGATCTACCTTTTTCATATAGAGCATTCTGTTGTTCAAAAGAGCGGAACTCATCGGTAATGACAAGGTGAATGTTCAAAACTAAGGCTTGTTGGATCAAGGTATTTTTCTTTTCATCAACAAGTGGGTGTAATTCTCTTGGGATTGGCGCATCTTTGCCTAAATATAAATAATCGTCATCTCTGGAAAAATTATAAAAGAAGCCAATGACAACAAGAAAAAGGATGATGAGACCCCAGGTTATGATCAAGCTGTTGAATTTTTTCACGTACAAAAAATCCCTTTCATGTTTAGCTATACCTCTATTGTATCAGATTTCGAGCTACATAGCTTATCTGACTTTATGTCAATGAATTAGATTTTTTATATAATCCTCTTGCTATATGAAGCGTTTGCAATTAAACTGGATTAATAGTTTGTTTAGTAGACAAACTAATTAATTAATCCAAGGTAATCTTTTGGAGAAATTTGATTTGATTGATTAACATTTACTAGAAAGAATACTCATATTTCTGTCGAGCTAAAATACAATAGAAAGGGCAAAGTTAAAACAGCGTCTACTTTTAGCGGCCAAGGAAAAATGCTCACATTGCAATAATGCAACTAAGACTGTCACTTAAGGTCTGTGTAAACGAATATTCTAAGAAAATCTGCATTTTTTTATGATTATTGATGGTAGAATGTGGAGTAGTGAATCATATTCAGAAAATCAAATAAAGGGCACCATCTAAATATTACAGACGAAACACATAAGAAAATAATACATAACTAATAATGAAAAAGGAGATTTAACAAATGAAACGAAATGTAGTATTCATTACATTGACCTTGGTTCTTGCTATCCTATTATTAAGTGCTTGTTCATCGGCAAGTGAAGAGGGAAATCAAGATTCAGAGCAGAAAAAGGACGAATTAATCCTAGCAATTGGCGGGGAACCAGAGGATGGATTTGATCCAACAACAGGATGGGGACGCTACGGTTCACCACTGTTTCAAAGTACATTACTAAAATATGATAAAAATTTTAATATCAAAAATGATTTAGCAACAGATTATGATATAAGTAAAGACGGAAAAACATGGACAGTAAATCTTCGTGATGATGTAAAATTCTCAGACGGAGAAGCACTTACTGCAGATGATGTAGTGTTCACATTTGAAACGGCAAAATCGAGTGGATCGGTAATTGACCTAAGTAATTTAGAGAAGGTCGAAAGCGTAAATGATCATTCCGTACAATTTACATTGGTTGAACCTGCATCTACATTTATCTATTTACTTGTATCAACTGGAATTGTACCTGAGCATGCATATAATGATACATATAATGAAAATCCAATTGGCTCTGGGCCATTTACGCTCGTACAATGGGATAAAGGACAACAAATTATTGTTGAAGAAAATCCATATTATTATGGGGAAAGGCCATTCTTTAAGAAGCTGACCTTCTTATTCTTGGCTGAAGATGCTGCCTTTGCTGCTGCTAAAGCAGGAGAAGTGGATGTTGTATCTGTACCGCCAACCTTCGCAAAAGAAGCGGTTGCTGGAATGGAGCTAGTTAAATTAGATACCGTTGATAATCGTGGTGTTATGTTCCCATATGTCCCTGCAGGTGAAGTGACAGATACGGGTGCACCGATTGGTAATGACGTGACGGCAGATATAGCAATCCGTAAAGCGATAAACATTGGTGTTGATCGTCAGGCGTTTGTTGACGGAGTAATCGAAGGATTCGGCACACCAGCATACTCTGTTGCTGACAATATGCCATGGTGGAATTTGGATACAGTAATAGAAGACAATGATGTGGAACAGGCGAAGCAAATATTAGATGAAGCCGGATGGATAGAAAATGAAAATGGAATACGAGAGAAAGACGGATTAACTGCTGCATTCACCCTATTATATCCAGCAGGTGATCAAATCCGCCAGTCCTTATCTATTCTCTTTGCTGATATGATGAAACCGCTTGGGATTGATGTTAGTACTGAAGGGAAAAGTTGGAATGAATTGGAAAATCTAATGTACTCTAATCCAGTGATGATGGGTTGGGGAAGTCATGATCCAATCGAAATGTTTAATTTATATAGTAGTGGAACAAGAGGAGTTGGCTATTATAATGCCAATTATTATGCAAATGATGTAGTCGATGAATATATGAGCCAAGCATTACACGCGAAAACAGAAGAAGAGGCAAATAGCTACTGGCAAAAAGCGCAATGGGATGGGGAAACGGGCTTCTCGGAACAAGGTGATGCACCATGGGCATGGCTCGTAAATATCCAACATTTATATTTTGTAAATGAAGACTTAGAAATTGGCGAACAGAAGATCCAACCGCATGGACATGGCTGGCCGGTTACTGACTTTATTGAACAGTGGCATTGGAAAGAGTAATCGAATAAGATGAAGTCTTATATAATGGAGGAAACAATTTTCCTCCATTAAAATTGGAATTTAGCTGTGAGAAAGGGGAGAAAAATTGCGCTATCAACAAATTGCATTATACATTCTAAAAAAAATAGGTAAATTAATAACATTAATAGTCGCTGTTAGCATTCTATCCTTTACGCTTATTAGCCTC
Source organism: Oceanobacillus arenosus (assembly GCF_003369575.1). Lineage (GTDB taxonomy): Bacteria > Bacillota > Bacilli > Bacillales > Amphibacillaceae > Oceanobacillus > Oceanobacillus arenosus. Next base: position 16,695 of record NZ_PIOC01000021.1, read on the forward strand.
TCCCCGATTGATCCTGTGCAGTCCTATATAGGGGCAGATATGACAAGGGTAGGTCCGGAGCAGCGTGAGAATATCGCGGAATATTGGGGATTAAATGAGTCGAAAGTACAGCAGTTTTTGAATTGGGGAAGTCATTTGTTACAGGGCGATTTAGGTACTTCCTTATTATACCGCAGCCCAGTTGCTACTATTATAGCCGAGAGATTCCTCGCTTCATTAGCATTAATGGGATTGGCCTGGGTGTTCTCGGGCCTTTTTGGCTTTTTACTTGGAAGTATTGCTGGGATGAAGGAGGGAACATGGATTGATCGAATCATCAAAGGCTATTGCTATACCCTTGCATCGACGCCAGCGTTTTGGTTAGGACTATTGCTAGTGATGATTTTCTCTGTAAGCTTAGGCTGGTTCCCAGTTGGACTAGGAACACCAGCAGGCGTATTAGCAGGTGATGTTTCTTTATTTGAGCGTTTGCGACATTTATTCTTACCTGCATTAACTTTAAGTATCGTAAGTGTGGCAAATGTTGCGTTACATACGAGGCAAAAGCTAATTGAGGTCCTTGAAAGCGATTATGTTCTCTATGCTAATGCCAAAGGGGAGCACGGCTTTACATTATTTAGGCGTCATGGTGTCCGGAATATTGCATTGCCTGCAATCTCTCTACACTTTGCTTCATTCGGCGAACTCTTTGGTGGAGCAGTATTAGCCGAGCAGGTTTTTTCATATCCTGGCCTAGGTCAAGCAGTAGTACAAGCTGGATTAGGTGGAGATATTCCGCTGTTATTAGGAATTGTTTTATTCATGACGATTTTCGTATTTCTCGGGAATTTAATCGCGGATACCCTTTATAAAGTGATTGATCCACGCATTAGAAAGGGGGATTTCTAATGAAGGGGATAATGAAAAGGGGAAATCTTAGACAACTCACGATAGCACAAATTGTAGCAGCAATTCTTTTCCTGCTTTTAATCATTATCAGTGGCTTCCTAATCGGGAATGATAAACTAGCAATTCATTTGGATATGAAAAATACAGCACCATCGATAGCGCACCCATTTGGAACGGACTGGTTAGGACGCGATATGCTAGTACGTACATTAAAAGGGCTAACGATTAGCCTAGGAGTAGGGTTACTTGCGGCAATTCTCAGCTCATTAATTGCATTAGCCTTCAGCTTAATCGCATCATGGAATAAAAGAATGGATGCTTTCATTACATGGCTCATTGATTTGTTCTTAAGTGTGCCGCATCTTGTATTGCTAATCTTAATTTCCTTTGCTGTTGGTGGTGGATTTAAAGGTGTTGTAATTGGGCTTTCCCTTACACATTGGCCAAGTCTGACAAGATTACTTCGAGGAGAAATGCTGCAAATAAAATCAGCAGAATATGTTGGTATATCAAGGCAATTAGGGAAAAGTAGATGGTGGATTGCAAGGCATCATTTAATCGCGCACTTATTGCCCCAACTATTTGTTGGCATGGTATTATTATTTCCTCATGCGATTTTACATGAGGCAGCCATTACCTTCCTCGGATTTGGGCTATCAACCGAACAGCCTGCAATTGGGATTGTTTTATCAGAATCGATGCGCTATCTATCAACTGGCATGTGGTGGTTAGCATTTTTTCCAGGGCTCTCATTATTAATAATGGTAGGCATCTTTGATATATTAGGAAAAAATATGCGGAAACTAATTGATCCATTCCACGGACAGAAAGGGTGAGGGAATTTATTTATGGAAATTATTGGAATCAATAAGCTATTATTAGAAGTGAAGGATTTTTCCCTCTCTTTTCGTCATTATAAAAAAGGGTTACGTGAAACTAAATTGCAAGTTGTACGTAATTTAAATATGTGTATTCATGAAGGAGAAATTGTTGCGATTGTCGGTGCAAGTGGTTCTGGAAAAAGTTTGCTTGCAAATGCGATACTCGGAATTCTCCCAGATCACGCCGTTCAGGAGGGAATATTAAATTATAAAGGGATGCCGCTTACAAGTGAAAGACAGGTTCGGCTGCAAGGCAAGGAAATCTCGCTAATTCCTCAATCCGTAAATGCACTTGATCCTTTAATGAAGACGGCAAAGCAAGTACAAGCTGTTATTCGTAAAGGGGATAAGCAAGCAATCCAGGAGAATATTTTCCGTGAAGTAGGGTTACCAATCGAAGCAGGGAAGAAATATCCATTTGAATTGTCTGGAGGAATGGCAAGACGAGTTCTAGCGGCAACGGCAATGGTCAGTGATGCAGACTTAATCATTGCTGATGAACCAACACCTGGACTTGATCCGAAAGCATTGCATGAAACAGTTGCGATTATAAAGCAGCTTGCAACAGCTGGAAAGGGTGTCATGTTTATTACACATGATATTGATACGGCGCTAACAGTTGCAGATAAGGTAGTAGTCTTTAATCAAGGGGAAACAGTTGAAACTGCGGATGTAGCAGATTTCTCAGGGCATGGCGAAATGCTCAAGCATCCATTTACAAAAGCATTATGGAATGCATTGCCGCAAAATGATTTCTGGGGTGATGTTCCTTTAATGGTCGAGGAATATCATACGAGACCACTAAAGGAGCGGCTAGAAGTTGATAAAATTAGCTATCGCTATCAAAAGGGACCCTATCTTTTTAAAAATCTACATTTAGTCGTCACTCCTGGCGAGGTAATTGGCATACATGGCTATAGTGGCTCAGGAAAAACGACAATGGCGCAGATTATTGCTGGGTATAGAGAAGCGGAAACCGGGAATGTATTAGTAGATGGAAGGACAAAGAAACATTCTGGAATTAATCCTGTCCAGCTCATCTGGCAGCATCCAGAGAAAGCGATAAACCCAAGATGGCAAATGAAAAAGGTGCTCGTAGAAAGTGGAATGTTAGATAAAGAGCTTTTAGAAGAACTAGGGATTAAGCATGAATGGCTAACACGTTATCCTAGCGAGCTATCTGGTGGGGAATTGCAACGATTTTGTGTTGCCCGTGCATTACATCCCAACGTGAAATACATTATCGCCGACGAAATCACAACCATGCTTGATGCGATTACACAAGCAAATCTCTGGAAAACGATTGTTAATCATGCAAGAACTAGAAATGTAGGTGTGCTAGTGATTAGCCATGATGGGAAGCTTTTAAATAAAGTGTGCGACAGAATAATTAACTTTGGTGATATTACGAATTTGTAATTAAGGGGAGGGGAAACATGTTTTATCTGATTGCTAGTATAATCGGTTATCTATTCGGCTGTATTCATGGTTCGCAATTAGTGGGGAAATATAAGAAGGTTGATATAAAAAATGCAGGCGTCAAAAATGCGGGAGCATCGAATACAACGATTTTACTTGGCTGGAAGTATGGTATTTTAGTTGCCCTTATCGATATATTTAAGGCGACATTAGCAATCTTGCTCGTATTATTTATTCTGAAAGAAAACGGCATTGCTGATGAAAGCCAAATATTATTTGTTTATATCACAGCATTATTTGTTATTATTGGCCATAATTATCCAGTCACGATGAAGTTTAGTGGGGGAAAAGGCACAGCATCACTTGTCGGGGCATTGCTTGCAATTGATTGGAAAGTCGCAGTAATTGGTATCGGAGTATTACTTCTATTTACATTTGCAACGGATTATTTAGTTATTGGCGTCTTATTCATGTATTTATCCTTCCTTGTTACGACTTATATATTCTTCGGGATGAAACCAGCAATTGTCGTTATGTTACTATCCATCTTAAGTATTATGAAACATATAGAGAATTATAAGCGAATTTTAAATAAGGAAGAGAGAAAGTTATCCAGTATGTTCAAGAAAAAAGTGTCTTAAGTTTGAAGATTGGAGGATAACATCGTGGAAATTCTAATATGGATTATTATCGCTTTGCTATTCATTTTAAGTTTTGTTGGATTAATATATCCAATTATTCCTGGGGTGCTCGTATTATGGGTTGGGTTCTTGCTCTATCAATTTTTCATTAATAGTAATGAGCTCAATCTAATTTTCTGGATTGCGATGGGTGTATTTACTGTCGGGCTATTTGTAGCTGATATTATTGCTAACAGCTACTTTGTAAAGAAATATGGTGGAAGCAAATGGGGAGAACGGGGTGCAGCAATCGCTGTAATCATTGGTTCATTTATTATCCCGCCATTTGGAATTATCATTGTACCCTTCGTTGTTGTCTTTATTATTGAAATGCTGCAGCAGCGATCATTGCCGGAGGCATTCAAAGCGTCCATTGGCTCGTTGTTTGGCTTCTTAGGCGGTACAGTTGCGAAATTGGTGATTCAAGTTATTATGATTATTTGGTTTTTTGTCGTAGTATTGTTTTAAGATAAACTGCGGACTAGTTTAGTGTTTAAGGCTCTCGGACCAGTCGCTCCAGAAATACACTTCGCTTTCCGCGGGGAGCTGGCGAGCCTTCTTGTGCTGACGCACTGCGAAGTCTCGCCTAGGCTCTTCTTCCCGCAGGAGTCTTCGTGTATTTCTTCCGCTGGGGCTATTAAAAATCAGATATTAAAGAGTAACTTACCACTGACAATTGATGTTTATTGAAGTTCTAGAATGTAAACTCATGTGTGAACAACAATTACTATCTAGATCTTAAATTAAAATTATCATTAGTTCGCACTGTACTTCCAAAACTAATGATCTATCATTCATTTCATAATAACCTGTAGGAACATTAATTTTCAATATGCTCTAAGAAAGGAACATTAATTATGAATTATCCATCACGTGTCATGACGATTGCAGGGTCTGCGGCTGGAGGTAGTGCGGGGATTCAGGCGGATTTGAAAACATTTCAAGAATTGGATGTGTATGGTATGAGTGTTGTGACCGCAATTGTTGCTAGACATCCGGAGACGAATAAAAATGTTCATATCCAGACAATAGAAGCAATTGAAGCACAGTTTGCAACAGCAATCAATCAGGTCGGTGTTGATGGGCTGAAAACAGGAATGCTATTTTCTAAGGAAATTATTGAAACGGTTGCAAACTTAATTAAACAAGCTCAGGTCCAAACGATTGTGGTCGATCCGGTTATGATTGGGAAAATGAATTCGAAGCTCTTGAAGGACGATGCAATCGAAGCATTAAAGCGATTGCTTATTCCATTAGCGACGATTATTACACCGAACGTACCGGAAGCATCTGTGCTGCTAGGGAATCGGGACATCGGCAATGTTGAGGAACTGAAGCAGGCCGCAGTCGATTTGTATTCTCTTGGTGCAAAGTATGTACTAGTAAAGGGCGGCAGACTGGAAGGACCAGCAGTTGATGTACTATATGATGGTGAAGATATAATTTCATATGAAGCACCAAGGATTAATACAGTTAATACGAGCGGGGCAGGCTGTACTTATTCCGCAGCAATTGCTGCAAATATAACAAAGGGAGTTCCTGTACGTGAGGCGGTCCAGCTTGCAAAAAGTTTTGTGACCACTGCAATTGAACATGGTTTTTCATATACAGAAATTGTTGGTCCAACCTATCATGCCGCAGAGCGTAAATATGGGGAAGCACATCAAATAATTATAAATGGGGGAGAAAATAATGGAAAAACGCGCTTTAATTAATGTTGATTACACCTATGATTTTGTAGCAGAAGATGGAGCACTTACAGCAGGGAAACCTGGTCAGGAAATTGAGGACAAAGTTGTTGCTTTAACAAAGGAATTTATTGAGGTAGGAGATTACGTTGCATTTGCAATCGATATCCATTACGAAGGGGATGAGCTTCATCCGGAAACAGCATTATTTCCCCCGCATAATATTGCAGGTACACCTGGAAGAGATTTATATGGTAAATTAGCGGACGTTTATGAGGAAAATAAGCACAATTCAAATGTTTATTACTATGATAAAACACGTTATAGTGCTTTTGCCGGTACAGACCTGGAAATTAAACTCCGTGAACGAGGAATTGATGAAGTTCATATTATCGGTGTATGTACAGATATTTGTGTGTTACATACTGCTGTTGATGCGTATAACAAAGGATTTAAAATTGTCATTCATAAAGATGCAGTAGCAAGCTTTAATCAAGCCGGTCATGATTGGGCGTTAGGGCATTTTGCGAATTCCTTAGGTGCTGAGGTTCGATAGGAATTGCCATGGAAAATAAATTAAGGCTTAGAGAAAAGTTTTTCTAAGCCTTTTGCTATTAATTCGATTGATCCACTAATTCCTCAGCGAACTCTAAACCGAAAGTTTTGGGTGATAAATCATTCGCTTTTGGCAGGCTACGCAATCTCGGATGAAGGAACCAAATGATCGATAGAAGTGCTAACCCGAGCCCCGTTATTGCAAATATCAATGTACTGTTTGTAATGCTTGCAAAATATCCTCCGGCTAAAGAGCCAATTGGCATCGCAATCGTCCCCATACTTGCGGATACTGTATTTACTCTTCCAAGAACATGATTTGGGACAACGGTTTGAACAGTAGCAGCAAAAATAACATTTGTTCCACCGATTGGAATCCAAGCGATCCCGAATAATAGGACGCCGAGTAATGTCCACGGAACGATGGAGGAAAATATCCAGCAAAGCGATGAAAACAAGAACGAGAGAATAACAAAATGTCCAATTCGGAATTTTCCCATCTGATTTGCTAGCAGTGCGCCTACAAGTGCCCCCATAGACATTGCTGCCAGGTAGAAACCATATATTTCTGATCCGCCCATATGATCAGCGAAAGCTGGAAGAATCGCCATCGCTCCGCCGATAGCAAAGTTTGCAACAATCGAGCCAATTAAAAACGTTGCCATCAGTGAGCCAAATACAATGGAAAATCCTTCTTTTAGTTCAGTAAAATATGCTTTCATTCCATGCTTTAGTCCTTTTTTTTGATTGGACGATTTTGCTGTTTTGGAAGGGAGTTTTAATAAACTAAAAAGAATCGCTGCAGCAGCAAATGTAACAGAGTCAGCAAGAAATAAGGCTACAGCGCCTACAAATGCCACCAGAATTCCTGATATTGCATTAAATACTAAATCAATCCCTTGGTAGGCAAAGGAAAAATAGGAATTTCCTTTTAATAAATCTTCTTTTGGAAGAATAAGCGGCAATGCTTTTGTTTGGGATGGATAGGCAAACTGTTCGATAAAAGCTACAATCGGCATAACAATCAGCACGATTTGAACGGTTAACAGATCAAAGTAATATGTAATTGGAATGATCAATATTAGAATCGCCTGCAAAACCTGTGTAATAATAAGTGTTCGTTTCACGGGCCAGCGATCGACGAATGGACCGGTAATAAATTGCAGAGAAACAGGCAGTAATGTTAAAAAGCCGGCTAAACCGGAATAAAAGGCATTTCCGCCTAGACTGTATACGAGCCACATTGCAGCAACGTAATAAATACTGTCCCCGATATTTGTAACAATTCTCCCAATAAGCAAGAATAAAAAGTTCTTATTTTTTAGTATCCCCATTCGTTTTCCCCCTTTTCTAAAATTGCTCAGGAATATTTTTTCTCCCGTTTTTTAAATGCAAATTCTTCTACTTGGAAACCTAGGTTAAAGAAATAATAGATATTTTTTTCTTCATCTGATTCCTCACCCATTTTCTCGAGTTCTTCCATTAATGCAAAGTATTTTTTAGTCCATTTTTTAAATTGTGTTTCACTAGCTTCAATCTCCATTGCTGCGGCCATATAACCCCAATCTTCCGGATTTTCACTATTGCCTTTCCTTTCAAAAGCTTGTTTTGGAGCAGTTTGAACGCGACGTTTCGCACGATCAATCATACTGTAAAAAATCTGTCTCTTTGTTTTATCTATCTCATGGATTGGCAATAACTCATCAGAAATTGTGAATCCACTCGCAACTGAGCGATAAAACTTCTGCATGATCCCATTCTTCTCTTCTTTTTTTACTATTTCGATGATATTGTTCTTTTCCAGTTCTTTTAAATGGTAATGGATTTTCCCTCTAGGAATATTCAATGTCTCTGACAGCTGCTGTCCTGTATATGGACCTTCACAGAGATACATCATCATATCCGTTCGTAGTGGATCTCCTAAAGCTTTTAATTGATTATATGTTTCAATCGTCATAATTGGTTTCATATTCTCATCCTCTCTTTGTTAAATAAATTTAAACGGTCAAATTTATTTAACAATATAATATCACTTATAAATTGAAAAGTAAATATGAAATTGTATGAAAACTAATTACCTAAAATATGATGATAGTACGGAATATTAATAATTATTTGAAATTTATGTGCTAAAATAAAATTAGCTAACAAACGATGGGGGTTTGATCTATGGGAAATGTAGTGCAGTTAGAACACGTATCAAAAAAATTTGGAAAGACAACTGCTGTAAAAGATGTCTCGTTTATCATTGAAAAAGGATCAACTGTAGCAATCTTAGGGCCAAATGGTGCGGGGAAAACTACAACTATTTCCATGATGCTAGGGTTACTGGAACCGAGCGATGGGATGGTGAAGGTATTTGATACAAATCCGAAAGAAATAACGGTACGCAATAGAATTGGCGCAATGCTGCAAGAAACTAGCGTCATCGATATGCTAAAGGTTCGCGAGATCATGGAGATGTTCAGGAGTTATTATACCTCTCCTCTTTCAATGGAAGAACTTACATCATTAACAGGATTTAATGCAGATGAATTAAAAAGAAGGGCAAGTAAGTTATCAGGCGGGCAAAGAAGAAGATTAGGATTTGCTCTGGCGCTCGCTGGAGACCCAGATTTGATCTTTTTTGATGAACCAACTGTTGGACTTGATATAACGGCTAGAAGGAATTTTTGGGAGAAAGTTGCCACGTTGAAATTACAAGGGAAAACAGTTATTTTTACAACGCATTATCTTCAGGAAGCAGATGATTTTTCTGAACGAATTATTCTTTTTAATAATGGGGAAATCGTTGCAGATGGGAACCCCGATGAAATCAAACACAACATCGCTACTCGGAGTGTGTCCTTCCAAACAAATGACAAAGAAGTTTTTGCATTGCTGCAATCCTTTGATCAAGTAATCAGATGCTATGAAAAGGATGGACGGATTTTCGTCGTAACGAATGATACAGATGCAGTCTTGACTGAAATTTTCCGCAACAAAGTAGATGCAAAAAATATATCAATTGAAAATGGCCGCTTAGAGGAAGTGTTTGAAAATTTAACAGCTGAAAGAAAGGAGACAATATAATATGAATGCAATTATGACGCAATGCAAGTTTGAAATGATCCGGATTTTTCGCAATCCTTATTTTGTTTTTTGGACATTATTTATGCCGATTTTATTCTATTTTATATTCACGAATATCGTCAACACAGGTGTACCAGATCAAGGTGAGTGGCAGGCGTATTATTTAATGTCGATGACAACGTTTAGTGTAATGGGTTCTGCTATTATGAACTTCGGCATTCGTATGGTACAGGAGCAAACGGAAGGCTGGTCTACATTCATGAAGCTTACTCCATTCCCTTCCTGGGCATACTTTACAGCAAAAATGTTCGGTCAGCTCACCATGCATCTACTTTCGATTATCATTGTCTTTATCGCAGGGTTTCTCATCAACGGGGTTTCACTTACAATCGACCAATGGTTATTCTCTGGATTATGGATACTCATAGCTTCTATCCCTTTCTTAGCCATAGGTTCATTGATAGGAACAATGAAAAAAGTTGAGACTGCTGGCGGTGTAAGTAACATTATCTATTTAGCATTGGCTAGTTTAGGTGGAATGTGGATGCCAATCCGGATATTCCCTGATTTTCTCCAAAAAGTTGCTGAATGGCTACCATCATATCATTTTGCAAGTGGTGCGTGGGAAATTATCCTTGGAAATGTCCCTGATTGGAGAAGTTTTCTAATATTAATTGGTTATTTAATTGTGTTTATGCTGCTTGCAACCTATATAAGGGGAAAGCAGGAAAATTGAATGAAATATTGAGTTAGGGGACACGCTAAACGAATGTTCCTGTAGTAAAGGCTTATCATCAGTAAGCCTTAAAATTTATACTTGACAGTCGTAGTAATACGATATACAATTATGCTTAGATATGGTGGGGTAAAGAAATTTCCCACCTTAAAAAATATTATTATATACGACAGTCGTAGTAGTATGATTAGCAAAAAGAGATGGTGAATGGCATGGATGGACAATTATCAAGTGATATTTTGAGAGGACACACCGATACAATTGTTTTAGCTAGTTTATTGGATCGTGACCGCTATGGATTTGAAATTTATAATCGTGTCTTGCAGAAGACGGAAAATTTATATGAGCTAAAGGAAACGACACTTTATTCCAGCTACAAACGTTTGGAAAAAGAGGCTTTTATTGAATCATATTGGGGAAATGAGACGCAAGGTGGCCGCAGAAAGTATTATCGTATCACGGAAAAAGGGCGGGAATTGTATCAGCAGAAACTTAAAGATTATGAATTTACAAGAAAAATTTTGGAACGGCTATTTATGGAGGAATAATGATGGATTTAAAAGAATTTATTAATAACGCATTTGGAAAATATGAGGAATCACCGGAACTTATTGATTTTAAGGAAGAATTATTAACAAATCTCGAGGATCGCCTGCAGAGTTTAGAGGCATCTGGTTTGAATCGCGACAAAGCTTTAAAGGAAATTAAGACAGAGTTTGCAGACATTAATAAAATTGCTGAAGAAATGAGTTTAGCAAAAAAGAAGGAAGTGTTTGAAATCCAATATATGTCATTACGTAGCTTTGTTACAAAGAAACAAGCCGCTATTTATACCGTTTTAGGTGTCCTTGTCGCATTTGGAATGATTACTGCTGGTTTAAGCTATCTTGGATCTGGAAAGGTTGAAGCTTTAATCGGTGTATTGATGGTGTTCTTGGCCGCTCCATTAGCAGGGTTTGTCTATATGGGCTTAACACAGGAAACAGCAACACGGAATCCGATGCGACCATTACGTGCTACTATTTACGCCATTGCTACATTTGTTTTGATATTCGGTGCGCTGCTTGTGCCGATGTTAGTTTTCGGAGAAGCTAAATCATTAGAAGGTGCACTTGCAGTTTTAATCCCATTTGCTTTACCAAGTATAGGTGTGCTTGGATTCTTGATGATTACGGAAGCAGACTATCGTAAAGCTTGGGTTTTAAAAGAGGCTGAAAAGCATAATGAATGGGCAAAGAACTTTGAAGCTTCAGGGAATGCTCAAACATTTGGGATAATGACAGCTGCAATTTGGATTTTAGCAATTGGTGCATTTATTTTCCTACTTATTTTGAAACTGTGGATCTACAGCTGGATTCCACTAGTCGTCGCACTTGCTGTGATGATGTTCCTGCTCGCATACTATATGAGAAAAAGTTCATAAGAATAGGGCCTTGTCAATAAGCGGCAAGGCTTATTGCAAGTCAAACCTTGACTTTATAAAAACATCCATATATATTAAGAATGATATAGGAAACATTGATGGGGATTAGTATAATTTACTTGTCTTTCTAAGAGAGGAAATGGTTGCTGGGAATTTCCAAAGACATAAATTAGAACCTGCTCCTGAGTTCGCCATCGGAAGGGCAAGAATGCTATAAGATGTGCGCGGTTTATGACCGTTATCAAGTGAAGTGTGCAGGGGTATTCTCCTTTGCAAACAAGGGTGGTACCACCAGACCTCGGTCCCTTTTTTGGATACGGGGATTTTTTGCGTTTAAAAATAATTTATTATAAAGAGGTGTTTAGCTTGGGTAAGAAGAACAAGCAGTTTGTTGAAAAAATCACGGCAATGGAAGATGATTTCGCACAATGGTATACCGATGTTGTGAAGCAAGCGGAATTAGTGGATTATGGACAAGTACGCGGAACAATGATTATAAAGCCATATGGTTTTGCAATCTGGGAAAATATTCGTGATGAACTAGACCGTAAGATCAAGGAAACAGGACATTCTAATGTTGCTTTTCCATTATTTATTCCTGAAAGCTTACTGCAAAAGGAGAAAGACCATGTCGTTGGTTTTGCACCAGAGGTTGCTTGGGTAACTCATGGTGGTGAGGAAGAATTGGCAGAGCGAATTGCAGTTCGTCCAACATCAGAAGTGCTTTTCTGTGATTATTATTCAAAAAATATTCATTCTTACCGTGACCTGCCAATGCTTTATAACCAGTGGGCAAACGTTGTAAGATGGGAAAAAACAACACGTCCATTCTTACGTTCATCTGAGTTCCACTGGCAGGAAGGTCATACGGCACATGCGACAGATGCCGATGCAGCAGCTGAAACGGATAAAATGTTAGGTGTATATGTTGATCTTGTCGAAAACTACCTTGCAATTCCAGTAATAAAAGGCCGCAAAACCGATAAAGAAAAATTTGCTGGTGCAAAATATACATTAACAATCGAAAGCTTGATGCATGATGGAAAAGCATTGCAATCTGGAACATCCCATCATTTTGGTACAGGATTTGCGGAAGCATTCGATATTACGTATTTAGATGAAAATGGCGAAAGCCAATTTGTCAATCAAACATCTTGGGGACTTTCTACAAGAATTATGGGTGCATTAATTATGGTACATGGCGATAATCGCGGATTAGTGATTCCACCAAGAATTGCACCAACACAAGCAATGATCGTACCGATTGCACAGCATAAAGAAGGTGTATTGGATAAAGCATATGAGCTTCGCGATCAATTGAAGAATCTTGTTCGGGTTGATATCGATGCGAGTGATAAGATGCCAGGCTGGAAATTCAATGAATATGAAATGAAAGGTATTCCAGTTCGAATTGAAATGGGACCAAAAGACATTGAGAATGAGCAGGTTGTCCTTGTTCGCCGTGACACAGGTGAGAAGGAATTTGTTGCACTTAATGAGTTAGAAAGTCGTCTTCCAGCATTATTGGAGGAAATTCAAACGAATTTATTCAACAAAGCACTTGCACATCGCAATGAAAAGACATCAATTGCAACGAATATGGGTGAATTCAAACAAACCCTTGAAGAAAATGGCGGCTTCATCAAGGCGATGTGGTGTGGCGACTTAGCTTGTGAAGAACAAATTAAGGAAGAAACAACAGCAACCTCACGTTGTATTCCGTTTGAACAAGAGGAAGTTTCAAATACATGTGTATGTTGTGGTAAGGAAGCTAAAGAATTAGTAATCTGGGCTAAAGCATATTAATAGAAAAAACGAGCATTCTTGGGAATGCTCGTTTTTGTATGGAGTTGCTATTATTGTCGATTATCGCATTTTCCAACATGTTGCCTTGATTAAACAGCGCAATTTTTCCCGAATTATCTGGCTGTAAGACCCCACTTAATGAAGTTTCACTTTATTAATACAAAAATTATTTTCATAAAACCTATTGCATAAATATACACTTATATGATATAAATATACATACAAACTAATAAATATGTAAAACGGTGGAGGAAACATCATGAAGAACAAATTACAAAGCGAGCTAGAGGTCATCCAGCAGCAGCTTTGGAAAATGAGTGATCATTTATATGAGCATCCCGAATTAGGGGATCAGGAATATGAATCTATGAAACTTCTAACTAACTTTCTAAAAGAACATAACTTTAATATAGAAACTGGAATTGTAAATAGATCGACAGCATTTAGAGCAGAATATAAAAGCAACAAGCCTGGCCCAGCGATTGCATATTTAGCGGAATATGATGCACTACCTGGTGTTGGACATGGCTGTGGACATAACTTAATTGGTACGATGAGCGTTGGTGCAGGGATTGCTTTAAGCAAAGTGATTGATGAGATTGGTGGATCTGTCATTGTTTTCGGTACACCTGCCGAAGAAACAAATGGCGCAAAAGTACCGATGAGTGCAGAAGGAATCTTCAACGATATTGATGTTGCAATGATTGTGCATCCAGGAGATCAATCGTATCAAAGTGGAGAATCACTAGCGATGGATGCTATCCAATATGCATACAGTGGAAAAACCGCACATGCCGCGGCAGCACCAGAAGAAGGAATCAATGCTTTAGATAGTGTGATTCAATTATTTAATGGGATTAATGCAATCCGCCAGCATGTAACATCAGATGTACGAATCCATGGAATTATTGCTGAAGGCGGCCAAGCTGCGAATGTTGTCCCTGACAAAGCGGTAGCACAATTTTATATTCGCGCAAAGAATCGTGCATATTTGAATGAGGTTGTTAAAAAGGTAAATAATATTGCAGAAGGGGCTGCACTAATGACAGGTGCAACTTTGGATATTTCAAATTATGAGCTGAGCTATGACAATATGATTACGAATGAAGCATTATCAAAAGCTTTTACAGCGAATTTAGGTGAAGTAAGTACTGAACCAATCCATCCAGCGAAACAAAGTCTAGGTTCAATTGATATGGGGAATGTAAGTCAGGTTGTGCCAGCAATTCATCCATATATTAGTCTAAATCAACCTGGATTGATTGCCCATACTACTGAATTTGCAGACAAGACGATTACAGCTGATGGACATGAAGCACTAGTTAGCGGTGCATTAGCATTAGCACAAACGGGATACGATGTAATAACAGATCCTAAACTACTAAAAACCATTCAGGAAGAATTTTCAAATTCGAAAAAATAGGAGAGAGAACAATGAAATCATCTTTTAGTAAATTATTAGTGTTAGCATTTATGGTTGCAGTACTTGCAGCATGTGGATCAACGAATAATGGAGGAACTAATTCAAATGCAAGTGAAGGAGATAAGAAAGTATTAAAAATGGCGACATCAGCCGATTTCCCGCCATTTGAATCGCGTGATACAAAAGGAAACTTCGAAGGCTTTGACATTGACCTAGCGAATTTAATTGCGGAAGAACTCGGCTATGAACTTAAAATTGAAGACATGAAATTTGATGGATTAGTTGGTGCACTGCAATCCAATCGTGTTGACATGGTGTTGGCTGGAATGAGTGCAGATGAAAAACGTAAGAAAAATGTTGACTTCTCTACGGAATATCATCGTTCGGGAGAAATGTTCATCACAAAACCAGATTCAACGATTGAAGGTCTTGAATCATTAAAAGGAAAAGTCGTAGGGGTACAGCTTGGAACAATCCAAGAAGAAGGTGCAGACGAGCTTAGTAAGGAATACGGTTTTGAAGTGAAAAAAGTAGATAATGCGGGAATTCTAATTCAAGAAATTAACTCGAATCGAATTGATGTTGCTTATATGGATAAAGAAGTTGCTTCAGGCTATATGGAAGCGCAAGGATTAATCGGCTTTGATGATCCAACTACTAGTTCACCAGGGATGGCGATTGCCTTTCCTAAGGGAAGTGAGCTTGTAGCAGATGTGAATGGTGTTCTTGAAGAACTAGAAGCAAGTGGAAAGATTCAAGAGTTAAGGGATAAATGGGAATTAGCAGAATAAAAATTGAAAGCTAGAGAAATGAGGTGCTAAGGCATGAATTTGGATTTTAGCCAAATTGTGCCTTATATTCCTTTTATGATAGAAGGAATATGGGTTACGCTAGGATTTGTATTTGTATCGATATTAGTCGGGTTGATATTAGGAATTATTTTAGCATTATTTAAAATAACGAAGAGTAAATTTTTAAAAGGAATTGCCAATGTGTATACCTCGATTTTTCGAGGAACACCGTTAATATTACAATTAATGATTATTTATTTTGCGATTCCACAATTAACAGGATATGACATTGAGCCATTTGTATCAGCAATCCTGGCATTTGGACTTAACTCCGCTGCATATGTCTCCGAGATTATTCGGGCAGGTATTATGGCAGTAGACAGGGGGCAGATCGAGGCTGCTGAAGCATTAGGTGTATCATACAGGCCAATGATGCAAAATATCATCTTGCCACAGGCAGTGAAGAATATTTTGCCAGCATTAATGAATGAATTCATTACCCTAACAAAGGAATCTGCAATTGTATCGACGATTGGTTATCTGGACTTGATGCGTCGGGCGCAAATTGTTGGAGCAGACATTTATCGTAATTTCGAGCCGCTACTATTTGTTGGGGCGATTTACTGGGTAATGGTATTCATTCTAACAAAACTTGGGCAGGCTGCAGAGCGGAGGTTAAGACAAAGTGATTAAAGCAATGAATATTACTAAAGACTTTGGAGCAAACACGGTATTAAAAGATATTTCAACAATAATTAAGCAAGGCCAAGTTGTTGCAATCATCGGTCCATCTGGATCTGGCAAATCAACATTTCTAAGATGTCTCAATCTTTTAGAAGAGCCGACATCGGGAAATATCTTTATAAATGATAAGAAAATTACAGATAAAAAAGTAGATAAACTAGCTATCCGGAGAAATATCGGCATGGTATTTCAGCATTTTCATCTATTTCCGCATATGACTGTGTTGGAAAATGTCGCATATGCACCCCAAAAGGTAAAAAAATTATCAAAGGCAGAAGCAGAATCGACTGCCAAAAAATTATTGGATAAAGTAGGGTTAACAGACAAGGTGGCTGCCTATCCAAATCGCTTATCTGGTGGGCAGAAACAGCGCGTAGCTATCGCTAGGGCATTAGCAATGGAGCCGGAAATTATGTTATTCGATGAACCGACATCCGCGCTAGACCCAGAGATGGTAAAAGAAGTGCTTGATGTAATGAAGGACTTAGTCGATACAGGAATGACAATGGTAATCGTTACACATGAAATGAACTTTGCTAAAGAAGTGGCAGATAGGGTGCTGTTTTTAGCAGATGGGATGCTAGTAGAAGAAGGGAATCCACAGGAATTTTTTGAACATCCGAAAACTGAGCGTGCACAGGACTTCCTAGCTAAAGTATTATAATGAACAAAAGCCATTCATCAATTTAAAATGAATGGCTTTTATTTTTGTTAAGCCCCGAGCAAGCATTCAATATCCTTTTCAATCGATTCAGGCTTCGTTTGTGGTGCAAAACGGTCGACTACTTTTCCGTCTTTATTGATTAAGAATTTCGTGAAATTCCACTTGATTTGCTCTGTAATCAATCCTTTTGCTTCCTGTGTCAGATAGGTGAATAAAGGATCGGCGTTCTCGCCCTTTACATCAATTTTACTAAATATAGGGAAGCTAACCCCATAATTTGCTTGGCAAAAGCTTGCAATATCTTCATTTGTTCCAGGATCTTGATTTCCAAATTGATTGCAAGGGAACCCTAATACAACAAAATCCTGCCCCTTGTATTTTTCATATAAGCTTTGCAGGCCTTCGAATTGTGGGGTAAATCCACATTCACTCGCAGTATTCACGATAAGTAAAACTTTCCCATTATAGTCAGCTAGTGACTTTTCCTTACCGTTCATTGTTTTCACTGAATAATCATAAACGCTCATTTTATCCATCTCCCTTTATCCCGAATTAACTGGCTGTAAGACCCCACTACAAAAATTTGAGGAAAATCAAGAATTGTAAGTGGGGGATCAACAGAAAGTCAAAATCAACTAACATCCAGTGGGGATGAAGAAAACCCCCACTGAATGAAGTTTCACTTTATAAAAGAGAGTAACAACAGTGGAGGGATAAGTCAAAATATTGATTCAGATGTCGAGTGCATGGCCATAGAACGTATTAGAAATGGTCATAATGTTATTCGTTATAGGACATAATAACAGGAAAAAGGAGGGATAACTTGGAATTCCCAATTATTCATACAAATTTCTGGGATGGTGTTATTGCAGTACCAGCTGTCGTGTTGTTAACGCAATGCTTTAAACTATTCCCTATTCCTCGTCAATTTTTTCCGACTATCGCAAGTATTATTGGATTTATAATTTCCATTTTTATTAGCCATAGAGGCGATTTGTGGGCTGGTTTTTTTATGGGGGCTTTTTATGGAGCAGCTGCAGTAGGAACTTATTCTTCATTAAAAACAACGTGGCTTGCTTTTAAGAATAGAAAAAGAATAAAATCTGGTTCAGTTTAGACAAACTCAAGATGCATTGAATTAATTAACGTAGACTTTAGCTGAATTTGCAAATCAACAAAAAATCTCCTGCGAAATTATTCATCATTTCGTAGGAGATTTGAATTATCTATAGCTTATTATGCTTTCTGTTTTAAAGTTTCGCCAAGTACTGCAAGGCGAGCTTCTACTTCTTCAATAGATAGATTATGCTCTTGCACGTATAAATTACGTGGAGTTACACGGCATTCATGCGAACATCCGCGTAAATGTTTATGCTCGTTTTCTTCTGAGCAAAGCATTTGTCGATTACACTCAGGATTTGCGCAATTTGCATAGCGTTCACAAGGTTCGCCATCGAAATAGTCCACGCCGACTACAACGTGTTCCTTACGATTGACTGGAACTGAAATACGTTCATCGAATACGTATAATTGACCGTCCCATAATTCGCCTTGAACTTCAGGATCCTTCCCGTAAGTTACGATTCCGCCATGTAATTGACCGACATCTTCAAATCCTTCCTTCACTAACCAGCCTGAGAACTTCTCACAACGGATTCCGCCGGTGCAATAAGTTAACACTCGCTTGCCATCTAGGAGTTCTTTATTATCGCGGACCCAATTCGGTAATTCACGGAATGTTTCAATGTCAGGACGAACAGCGCCACGGAAATGACCTAAGTCAAATTCATAGTCATTACGAGCATCTAAGACAATTGTGTTTTCATCTTGCATTGCTTTGTAAAATTCTTTTGGCTCTAAGTATTCCCCAGTTGTTTCTAAAGGATTAATATCATCTTCCAGGCGAAGGGTTACTAATTCTTTACGCGGACGTACATGCATCTTCTTAAATGCGTGTCCATCATGTGCGTCAACTTTAAATACCATGTCAGCAAAGCGTGGATCATTATGCATCGCATCCATATACTTATTCGTTTGTTCAATTGTTCCAGAAACAGTGCCATTAATTCCTTCATGAGCGACTAAAATACGCCCTTTCAATTCTAATTCCTTACAAAATTTAAGATGCACTAAAGCGAATGCTTCAGGATCTTCAATGTGTACATAATTGTAGTACAATAATACTTGATAATTTGTAGTAGTTTCCATTTTATTTACCACCTATTCATTTATATTTGCAAGATACAAATGGTTGGTAGTCGGGTATTCACTTTATCTTGCAAGATAATATTTTATCATGTTTTTACCCTGTTATCCACATTTCATAGTGAAAATTCATTTTCACGTCATTTTTCCTGCGAAAAATGGCATATTTAACAAGTTCTTTATTCGACAAAAATATGTCGAAAAAACAAGGAAAATGTAGGAACAAATTTTCTGAAAGAATTGCTTAAAACGCTTGCATTTATATAGGAAAAGGGGTAACATATAAAGTGCAAAAGGAAATTGGAGTTTGAATAATACTTTACGATCTCTTATCCAAGTGGTGTAAAAGTATTTATGATTCAATTACTTTGCAGCATATTGTATAAGGAGGTCATTTACATGACTGGTAAAGTAAAATGGTTTAATGCAGAAAAAGGTTTCGGTTTTATCGAACGCGAAGACGGAGACGATGTATTCGTACATTTCTCAGCAATCCAAGCTGATGGTTTCAAAACTCTTGAAGAAGGTCAAGAAGTTGAATTTGAAATCGTTGAAGGTAACCGTGGACCACAAGCAGCTAACGTAACTCGCTTATAATAGATGATTTGAAAAGGTTTATCTCATCCGTGAGATAAACCTTTTTTTGTAGAGTATAATAATTGTAATAATAAAAAGTAGGTGGGTGCAATGAACAAAGAGGAATTTGAGAAACGGGTAGTCGAAAACTATAAAAATGACGAGAAAATGATGATATTAATTTTTGTGCAGTGGTGTGTGAATCATGATTTGGACCCTGCTGTGCTTTATGAAGAAGCATATCCAGGTCAACTGAAAAACAATGTGTTACTAGAAACAATTGAACAAGCAGTACCGAAAAACGAAGCAGAGGAAATATCCGATCAAACGGTATTAAACGTATTGCAGCTTTTTGGTAATGATGATTTAGCCTTTGTAGTTCAAGCGGCAATCGAAAAGCGAGGAAAGTAATGTGCTCCTCGCTTTTTGTCATAATTTCATTCTATCAATCGAACAACTTAATTAATGCCTGGGTTCCACTATCATTATCACCTTTTTCGGCAAGTTCACGGTAAAGCTTCAGTGACAGAGACAATCCTGGTGTCGTTAGTCCAATTTCCTCAGCAGATTCCAAGGCAATGGTCATATCCTTAATAAAATGCTTTACATAAAATCCTGGTGCGAAATCTCCTTTTAGCATTCGCGGTCCGAGGTTTGATAAAGAGAAACTTCCTGCAGCACCTGTTGAAATACTATCTAGGACGCGTTCGGAATTAAGGCCTGCTTTTTTGGCGTAGACGATTGCTTCACAGACACCAATCATATTCGAGGCGATTGTAATTTGATTCGCTAATTTCGTATGCTGCCCTGTGCCAGGTCCGCCCTGTAAAATGATATTTTCACCAAGTACGGTAAAGATTGGCTGCAGTCCATCAAATGCTTGCTGATCGCCACCGACCATAATCGCTAATGTACCATTTTGCGCGCCAATGTCACCACCGGAAACAGGTGCATCCAGAGAAAATATTCCCTTTTCACTTGCGGCCTGATAGATATCTTTAGCTAGTGATGGTTTAGAGGTTGTCATATCAATGATATATGTACCTTTTTCCGCATTTTCCAAAATACCCTTTTCTCCAAAGTATACTTCTTCAACATCGGAGGGATAGCCGACCATCGTAATAATCACATCGGAATTCTGTGCTAATTCGGCCACTGTTTCTTTCCAGTTCGCACCTAGGCTAATTAATTCTTCTGCTTTTTCTTTTGTTCGTGTATATACATTGATTGAATATCCAGCTGTATGTAAGTTCCTCGCCATACTTTTCCCCATCACACCAGTACCAATAAACCCAATTTTTGCCTCTTTTGTAATCATTACACTGATTCTCCCTTCTTCTTCTATTATTCGACATTACCGATAGAAAAACCTCTTTCATGCTATAGTAAATTCACAAGACTGTTCTCTGGAATATTTTAGTTATTATCAAATGGCTGAAAAAATTATGAGTTGATGTAAAGTGCGAACTAGTGACAATTTTGTTTTCAGATCTTTAGAGAAATTGAAATTGCTCAAAAGGCTACATTGTTTTACTTCAATTAAGATCGTCTTAAGTGGTAAGCCACTCTTTCATTAGTGATTTTTTGTAATTCCAGCGGAAGAAATACCCGAAGACTCCTGCGGGAAGAAGAGCTTAGGTGAGACTACGAAGTGCGACAGCACAAGTAGGCTCACCAGCTCCCCTAATGTGCGCGAAGGGTATTTCTGGAGCGACTGGCTTGAGAGCCTTAAGCGCAAAACTAGTCCGCACTTAATCTAAACAGCGAAATACCGCATAAAATGAGCAAATTGAAAAGGGGATTGAGATGAATGGAATGGCAAATAAAAAAGTTCTCAGAATTAATACCTACTGAATTATATCAAATATTAAAGGCAAGGGTAGATGTGTTTGTTGTTGAACAGCGCTGTGCCTATCCTGAATTAGATGATTATGATCAGACTTCAATCCATTATGAATTAAGAATAAATGGTGAGCTCGCTGCATATTTGCGGATTTTGCCAAAACATACGAAATATGATGAGGTTTCTATTGGGCGTGTGCTTGTAGTGGAGAAATATAGAAGGCATGGCTATGCTCGTCAGTTACTTAATCAAGCAATTCGTTATATTGAAAACGAATGGAATGGAGAAGCAATTAGAATCCAGGCGCAAAGCCGTTTGGAAGCATTTTATACTTCTTTTGGATTCCGTCCTATATCTGAGATTTATTTAGAGGATGGAATTCCCCATATTGACATGATTTGGAGTCGTAATTAAAGAATCATTCGATTGTAGTTACACATAGTATAGTTAAGAATCGTTAATTGGCAGCTAAGAAAGTATCAACGCTTTCTCACTGCATCAGTGCGACGAAGGCTATCACTTAAAAGCTTGGTGACAATCAGGTTTTCTAAGATAACGCAAATTGGAGGCTGTTGCTTAATGATCACGAAAGAACAACTATACCAATGTAAAGCTATTTTAATGGAACGACAAACGGAACTAATCAATCATGTTCAGGACCATTTTGGACTAACACTCGAATCGGCACAGGAGTCCGTTGGCGAGCTATCCAATTATGACAACCATCCTGGAGATTTAGGTACGGAGTTATTTGAAAGAGGTAAAGACGTTGCCTTAAATGAGCATGCAGAGAAGGAGCTAGAGGAGATAAATGAAGCCCTCTATGCAATTGATGCAGGCACATATGGAATATGTAGTACATGTGGGGGCGATATTCCTTATCAGCGCTTATTTGCAGTTCCAACGGCGGAAAAATGTATCCAGCATGCGAATGCGAATATTTTTGATCATAACCGACCGATTGAGGAACAGATCTTTTCACCTAATATTAACGCAGCAGAGGTAGTGGATGAAGATCAGACAGGCTATGATGCGGAGGATGCCTGGCAAGACGTAAGCAGGTATGGAACATCGGAAACGGCATCCGATTTCTTTGGTGACCATCTGAATTATGATGAGATGTATCCGAATAGTGATGAGAATATTGGAGCAGTGGAGGATTTAGAGAATTTTGTTTCAGCAGATATCGATGGGAAGTACAGCGGTGTAACAGCGAATTTTAGAAAATATGAAGAATGACAGGAAAAAGCACCCCTTTCTATTTTAGAAGGAGTGCTTTTTATCGTCATTATCTTTTGGCAGACTACGCTGCTTCCTGTTGTACTGCTTCTTGGAGTACTAAGGTTGTACTCTGAACTTGACCGTCACGTATATATTCAATATCGATGGAATCACCTACGTTTGTTTCTGAATACAAGTATTTTCGTAGTTCTAAAATAGATGTAACTTCTTGTCCATTTATTTTTGTAATAACATCAAATTGTTGTAGGCCTGCTTCATCTGCAGGGGAGCCTGTTTGAACATTTGCAATGACCATTCCGCCTGCTACATTTTCTGGTAGGCTAATTTCATAGCGATATTCTGGTGGTACTTGACTTAATGAAGCTGTTGAGATACCAATTTGTGGTCTTGCGATTTCACCGTTTGTTTCCAGTTGTTGGATAATTGGTAAGGCACTATCGATCGGAATTGCAAAGCCGATTCCTTCAACTGCGCTTTCTGCAATCTTCATGGAGTTAATTCCAATTACTTCTCCGTTACCATTTACGAGTGCACCACCACTGTTACCAGGGTTAATTGCAGCGTCGGTTTGTAATACTTCTGTTACCCAGTCAGGTTGGCTATCCCCATTGGTGTCGACCGTTACAGATCGGTTTAAACCACTAATAATACCCTTTGTTACAGAGTTAGCAAAGTCCATTCCAAGTGGATTTCCGATAGCTAGTACGGTTTCGCCAACCTGTAAATCATTGGAAGAGCCGATACTTGCGACCGTATCAATATTCGCACCATCGACTTCGAGTACAGCTAAGTCAGTTAATTTATCTTCACCTAATACTTTTGCTGAAAGTCGTTGATCTTCATTCAGTACGACTTCCACTTGCTCTGCACCGTCAACAACATGTTGGTTTGTTACGATGTATGCTTTGCCGTTTTCCTTCTTGTAAATGATTCCTGATCCTGTTCCAGCTTCCTTACTTTCAGTCCAAACACTTTGTTGCTGCATGTTGGAAACACCAACAACAGCATTTGAAACTTCCTCGATATTAGTCGAGACGTTTGCATCATCTGAGGCTAACGTTTCGATAACCTTTGGACTGTCATCACTTTGAGCTGTTTGATTGATTTGCTTGCCATTATCATTTGGCATCAGATTATTTGTAAACAATAGGGAAATAATGATTGCTGAAATAATCCCACCAACAATACCGCCAAATAAGGCGCTAATCCATGTTTTCTTCTGTTTTGGCTGCTTGTTCGTCGGTTGCTGCGTTTGCATCTGCTCTTGATTACTCTCTTCTTCTTCACTTGAAGCCGCACTTGTTGGTTGTTCGTCACTCCAATATGGATTATCTTGGAAATCATCTGTTGCTGCTGATTCTTCCCGTGTATTCTGCCTGCTATCTTGATATTCTGAATCTACTGGAGTTGTATTACTTTCGTCGTGTTTACGATTATCTAGGGTAGATTCTTGTGATTGGGATTTTTTATCATTGTTATTTTCCATAATGCATCACCCTTTACGTTTATTATTAATGTATACTTTTATTATAGACACGTTCATAGGGATAGATTTGGAAAAATTGTGGAATAAATGTGTAATTATGCGAAATCATGTAAATTTGCGCTAATATATGTAAAAATAGATTTAAAAAATAGGATATTGAAAAGGTGACAATGACATGAATTATCATATTGGGATAGTTGAAGATGATTTAAATATCCAAAATATCGTAGCTGCCTATTTAAAGAAAGAGGGATACGAGGTTACGACAATGGACTCAGCAGAAAAAGGCTGGGATTTGTGGGAGAATGATCCACCGGATATGTGGATTTTAGACATTATGCTTCCAGGAATGGACGGCTATGAGTTTTGTAAGAGAATTCGTAATGAGAGCAATGTCCCGATTATCATCATTTCCGCAAAGGACGAGGAAATCGATAAAATTATTGGGTTAGAGCTTGGTGGCGATGATTATTTAACGAAGCCATTTAGTCCAAGAGAATTAATGGCAAGGGTGAAGCGGTTGTTTAAACGAACACAAATCACCCCAGCACGCGTTGCCCAGGATCGCCTTAAAGTGGATCATCTATTGATATATCGTAATGATCGTCGTATCTTTTGGAATGGGAAAGAACATGAAGTAACTACTAAGGAATTCGATATGCTCTTATTACTAGCTGAGAATGCAAATCGCGCATTTTCCCGGGATGAATTATTAGTGAAAATCTGGGGGAATGATTATTTTGGCAGTGATCGCGCAGTAGACGACTTAGTGAAGCGAATTCGAAAAAAACTTGGCGATGTTCCAATAGAAACAGTATGGGGCTATGGCTATCGTTTGCGAAAAGAAGAGGAATAATCGATGAAACTACAATCACAATTAACGGCAGCATTTACAGCATTGTTACTCGTTATTATGGCTGTTGCTTGGTATGTTATTTACTCACTCATCTTAGATCTGCTCATTCAGGATGAACAAAGGCAGCTGAAACAAACAGGAGAGCTACTCGTTAATGTTTTAAATGAACAATACGGTAGAGCGGACATACAACGGGTTAATGGCATTTTACAAGATCAGGATTTACAAATGTTTATGTACGACCGAAAACATGATCAGGTGCTGTTATCTACTATGTCAAACAAAGTTGCAAGTGCTTTTTTTAGAAACAATGACTTCTCAGATACAAAGAAAAACCAATGGGAATATGGCAAAGAACAGTTTGTAACTTCAAGAATCATCTTTCTTCCAGAGGAGTCTGGTCTGGAGCTGATTTTACTTACACCAATTAGCGACTTGCAGATTGTACAGCAGAGCTTCTTTTCACGTATATTCCTCATCTTTATTATTGGCGCTTTTGCAGCGGTACTCATTAGTTATTATTTAACGAAAACGCTGGTGACCCCTCTCAGTAAGCTGAAGCGACAATTAAAGAAGATTGAAAAACGGCAATTTGATGATATTGAACATATTAAAGCCACAGGGGAAATTAAAGAGGTTGCAGATAGTGTATATGAAATGGCAAATGAACTGCAGCGTTATATGAGTTCACAGCAAACGTTTTTCCAAAATGCGAGCCATGAATTAAAGACGCCACTTATGACGATTCAAGGGTACGCAGAAGGAATTAAGGATGGAATATTCACAGAGAAGGAAGCGGAAAAGGGATTAGAAGTAATGGTTTCCGAAGTCAATCGCTTGAAGGCTATTATCAATGAAATGATTTTATTAGCTAAATTGGATAGTGAACCATCCGTATATGAACCGGTAAAATTGAATGCTGCAGAATTGATCAATCAAGTAATCGACCGAGCAATCCCCTTTGTAAATGAAAAGGGGATCAGGCTTCACCATGAAGTGGATGAAAGCATTATACTATTTGCGGATGAGGAAAAATTACTAAGGGCACTGTTAAACATCGTCTTTAATGGTATTCGTCACACCAATTCACAAATTGAAATTAATGTATTTAAGCGCAATCGGCGAATCTTCATAACAATCGCTGATGATGGAGAAGGAATATCGGAAGAAGTTACCCCGAATATATTTCACCGGTTTGTAAAAGGTAAGAATGGGGAAACTGGTTTAGGACTAGCAATTGCCCGTGCAATTATTGAACAATCGGGCGGAAAAATAACAGCAGGTAAATCCAAATTAGGTGGAGCAGAATTTGAAGTAAATCTCCCAGAACGAAATGGGGAGTAACACGATTCAAAAACAAGCGATTATTTTTATTAAAAATAAGTAAAAAATACTACTGCAAACGACATTATGTGTTATAATGTTCTAGTTTGATTCATTCGGAATTATAGAGGAGCGTACTTTTATGCAATTAAGAGAAGATATTCGTAATATCGCAATTATTGCCCACGTTGACCACGGTAAAACAACACTCGTTGATCAACTATTAAAATATTCAGGAACATTTCGTGAAAATGAGCACATTGATGACCGTATGATGGACTCAGGTGATATAGAACGTGAACGTGGAATTACAATTTTAGCAAAAAATACTGCAGTTAAATATAAAGATACAACAATCAATATTTTAGATACACCAGGTCACGCCGATTTTGGTGGTGAAGTGGAACGGATTATGAAAATGGTTGATGGTGTAGTATTAGTTGTTGATTCTTATGAAGGAACAATGCCACAAACTCGATTTGTATTGAAAAAGGCATTGGAACAAAAATTAACACCAATCGTTGTCGTAAATAAAATTGACCGTCCAAATGCAAGACCAACAGAAGTAATCGATGAAGTACTTGATTTATTCATTGAGCTTGGAGCAGACGATGAACAATTGGAATTCCCAGTTGTGTATGCATCCGCATTAAATGGTACATCAGGACTTGATCCAGAAGATCAGCCACAAACAATGGACCCGATTTTCGAAACAGTGCTAGAACACATTCCTGCACCAGTTGATAATAGCGATGAGCCGTTACAATTCCAAATTACGTTACTTGATTATAATGAATATGTTGGACGTATCGGAGTTGGACGTGTTGTTCGTGGAACAATTCATGTAGGACAGCAGGTTGTTGTAATGAAGCAGGATGGAGTAAATAAATCCTTCCGTGTAACGAAATTATTTGGGTTTATTGGCCTAAAACGTATTGAAATTGAGGAAGCAAGAGCTGGAGAAATTGTAGCAGTAGCTGGTATGGAAGATATTAACATCGGTGAAACAATTGCACCACAAAGTAATCCAGAAGCATTGCCATGGTTACACATTGATGAGCCAACATTACAAATGACCTTCGTTGTGAACAATAGCCCATTTGCTGGTCGTGAAGGTAAGTATATTACGTCGCGTAAGATTGAAGAACGCCTAATGAAGCAATTGGAAACAGACGTAAGCTTACGAGTTGCCCCAACAGAATCACCTGATGCTTGGATCGTATCTGGTCGTGGGGAACTTCATCTGTCTATTTTAATTGAGAATATGCGCCGTGAAGGTTTCGAATTACAACTTTCTAAACCACAGGTTATTATTAAAGAAATTGATGGACAAAAATGTGAACCAATGGAACGAGTACAAATCGATTTACCTGAAGAATACACAGGTGCGATTATGGAATCTCTTGGTGAACGTAAAGGTGAAATGCTTGACATGGTTAACCATGGTAATGGACAAGTACGCCTTGAATTCAAGGTTCCTTCACGTGGATTACTCGGTTATACAACTGAATTCATGACACAAACACATGGTTATGGAATTCTAAACCACACATTTGAAGCCTACGAACCAGTAATCAAGGGAAATGTCGGTGGAAGACGTGAGGGTGTATTAGTTGCCTTGGAAAATGGTAAATCAACGATGTATGGTACGATGCAGTTAGAAGACCGTGGTGTTATCTTCATCGAACCAGGTACAGAAGTTTATGCAGGGATGATTGTCGGTGAACATAGCCGGGAAAATGACCTTACTGTAAATATTACAAAGGAAAAACATTTAACCAACACACGTTCAGCGAACAAAGACCAAACTTCTACCATCAAGAAACCACGTAAGATGTCATTAGAAGAAGCATTACAATATTTGGACGAAGATGAGTACTGTGAAGTTACACCAGAATCCATTCGTCTACGCAAGAAAATTTTAAATAAAAACGAACGCGAAAAAGCAGCAAGACATAAATAATAATCAATTCAAGATAAGATACCCCCTAACCAAGTGAATGACACTCGGTTAGGGGGTATTTATATTGGAAAGAACCTCGCTCAATCTCGTCCTGGTCTCGCTCTATTCAGAGACGCTTCCGCTCGATTTATTATGGTGCTCGCGCGATATTGACATGTTCTCGCTCAAATCGTGAATGTTTCAAACAATTTAAAAGAAGCACCTAATTAAATAGATGCTTCTCTCAATAAGTCTTGATATTGTGGCAGGCGTTCCTGCCAATACGATTGGCGATCTTCAATTGTTTTGCCGTCGAGTAGGGTCTCAATCACATCGAGGCAAACATGCCACCCAGTTAAGTCTTTTGCTGTATGATCCGTAATCTCATGTAAATACTCGATAAAGACAAGCTTACAACCTTGATCATTTTCCTCTAATTCAAAGCGGACGGAATTTTTTGGCGGCCATGTAAATGCGAATACCTTATTCTCCACTACCTCTGTAATCGCTATTGATTCATAGCTGCCATCACCAAAGTGAAAGCGAATTTTACCATTATTTTGTAAAGTGATAATTTCTAACTCGGAAAACCACTGCTTTAATTTGCCGTTCTCCGTTAAGTAGGACCATACATCAACAACAGAGTGATTGATCTGGCGCGTATAGATAGCAGAAGGTACTCCATTTACATTTTCTATTTGGGCTGTCAAAATAATTGCCTCCTTTTTTATCATGTATTTTCTCTACTTAAGTTTAGCTCATTTTTATTTAAGATTCAATGAATTCAATATTGGTTAAAAACGACGATGAGTAGGGAACATATAGTTGAATCATCCATTTTTGAATGAAAGCAGTTGCAAAACATGTATATACAAGTTATACTATATTATAACAGACATGTATATACAAGTTTGCAATAATATATTTTTATATAGGAGGTTTTTCAATTGGCTAAAGATCAAGCAACAGCAAAGGAAGAAATCATTGTTGCGCCATTGAATGGACAAGTAATACGGCTTGAAGATGTACCAGATCCAACGTTTGCGGAAAAAATGATTGGAGATGGGCTAGCAATCATGCCTACAGACGGCAAAGTTGTAGCACCGATTGATGGGGAGATTGTGCAGCTATTTCCGACAAAACATGCGATTGGTTTGCAAGGGAGATCAGGAATAGAGGTATTAATTCACATTGGATTGGAAACTGTCGCTTTAGGTGGAGAAGGATTTGAAGCACATGTTAAACAAGGGGATCATGTAAAAGTTGGCGATCCACTAATAACCTTTGATTTAGATTTCATTAAAGAAAAGGCAGCTAGCCATGTAACGCCAATTATTATTACAAATGGTAATGATTTCGAGGTAAACAATAAGACAGATGAACAGGAAGTTGTGGCAGGGAAATCGGCTATATTTCAAGTAATAGAGAAAGAGGCTCAAACGACCAGCAGTAAATCAACAAGCAAATCGACAAATAGACCACAATATAGTGAAGAGGCAGAAGATATTGTAGAGGCAGTTGGTGGATTAGATAACATTGATGCTGCAACCCATTGTGTAACAAGACTGCGCTTCGCATTATCAGATGAAGATAAAGTAGATAAAAAAGCATTGGAAAAAATGGGGCTTGTCAAAGGAACTTTCTCAGCAAATGGCCAGTTTCAAGTTGTTATCGGTCAAGGAACAGTAGATAAAGTTTATAACGCAATGGTAAGCGAAGCTGGGGTTTCAGAGGCCTCAAAAGAAGATGTTAAAGCGGCAGGCGGTAAGAAGCAGAACGCCTTGCAACGGGCGATTAAAACATTAGCAGATATATTTATTCCGATTTTACCAGCGATTGTTACAGCAGGTTTATTACTAGGACTTAATAATATTTTAGTGAATCCGATCTTCTCTGATCAATCGATTATTGAAATGTACCCATCATGGGCTGGAATAGCCGACATGATAAATATTATTGCTAATACTGCGTTTACTTTCTTACCTGCATTAATTGGCTGGTCCGCAGTTCGGCAATTTGGGGGAAACCCATTGCTCGGTATTGTACTAGGTTTGATTTTAGTTCATCCAGCATTAATGCCTGCCAGTGATTTTGCACAGGCAGTAATTGGAGGAAATGCACCTACATGGAATTTCTTTGGTTTAGATATAAATATGATGGGCTATCAAGGACAGGTTCTTCCAGTACTAGTCGCTTCCTGGGTTTTAGCGAAAATCGAAGTTTGGTTGAAGAAACATGTAATTGATTCCTTGCAACTATTAGTAGTAGCACCAATTGCTTTATTAGTTACCGGTTTCTTATCGTTCATTCTAATTGGACCAATTACATTTACAATTGGGAACTGGATTACAGAAGGAATTGTTGCAATATTTGACTTTGCACCTCTCATTGGTGGATTAATCTATGGAGCACTGTATGCACCATTAGTTATTACAGGTATGCATCATACATTCCTTGCAGTAGACCTGCAACTGATTGGCAGCACGGGATCGACATTCTTATGGCCAGTTGTTGCACTATCGAATATTGCCCAAGGTTCAGCAGTATTTGCAATGTTCCTTGCTGCGAAAGATGAGAAGTTAAAAGGTTTAGCAGGTACTTCTGGTATTTCTGCATGGCTAGGTGTGACGGAACCAGCAATGTTCGGGGTAAATTTAAGATATAAATATCCGTTTTATGCCGCAATTATTGGAACTGCAATTGCTGGAGCATTTATTTCCGTTCAGAAAGTATTAGCATCATCTGTTGGTGTTGGTGGAATTCCAGCTTTCTTATCAATTCAGCAAAGCAGTTGGGTCGCGTTCTTTATCGGTATGGCAATCGTTATCGTTGTACCATTCGTGATTACGTTAATTATCGCAAAACGTAAGATGAGATAGTTAGAAGCAAATTTTTAAGAAAAGATGTTAGGAGTGTCAGTATGAGTGAACCATGGTGGAAGAAATCAGTCGTATATCAAATTTATCCAAAAAGTTTTCAGGATACGACAGGAAATGGAACAGGAGATATTCAAGGGATTATTAGTCGATTAGATTATCTAAAGAAATTAGGTGTCGATGTTATTTGGCTGACACCGATCTACAAGTCTCCGCAAAATGATAATGGCTATGATATTAGTGATTACTATGCAATTGAACCGTCATATGGAACAATGGATGATTTCGAGGAGTTGCTTGAAGAAACACATAAGCGTGGAATGAAGCTGATTATGGATCTTGTTATTAACCATACTTCCACAGAGCATGAATGGTTTAAACAGGCAGCTTCATCGAAGACAAATGCGTTTCGTGATTTTTATATTTGGAAAGATCCTGCTGCTGATACAGGAGGGGTGCCAAACAATTGGCAATCGAAATTTGTTGGAGATGCATGGCAATACGATAAGAAATCAGGGCAATATTATTTGCATCTATTTGACGTGACACAGGCAGACCTGAACTGGGAGAATGAGGTACTGCGAAATAAACTATATGAGATGATCCATTTTTGGGCTGAGAAGGGTATTGATGGTTTCCGTTTAGATGTCATTAATCTGATTTCTAAAAACCAAGCATTTCCAAACGATAATATTGGAGATGGACGAAAGTTCTATACAGACGGACCGCGTGTACATGAATACTTGCATGAAATGAATCAGAAGGCATTGAAGGATTATGACATGTTAACGGTTGGTGAGATGTCATCTACAACATTGGAAAATTGTGTGCAATATACGAGACCTGAACGAGAAGAAATTTCGATGACATTCCAATTTCATCATTTGAAGGTGGATTATCCAAATGGTGAAAAATGGACAAAGGCACCCTTTGACTTCCTGGAGTTGAAAAAAATTCTTTCTGATTGGCAAGTAGGCATGCATGATGGCGGAGGCTGGAATGCACTATTCTGGTGCAATCATGATCAGCCACGCGCTATTTCTCGCTTTGGTGATGATGGGGAATACCACCGTGAATCAGGAAAAATGCTTGCAACAACACTCCATCTCATGAAGGGTACTCCATATATTTATCAAGGTGAAGAGTTTGGCATGACAAATCCGAACTTCACTTCAATTGATGACTATCGGGATGTAGAATCACATAATGCATATAAGGCACTTTTAGAAGCTGGGAAGTCGGAACAGGAAATAATCGAAATCCTTCAGCAAAAATCTCGGGACAATAGCAGAACACCAATGCAGTGGTCAACAGCTGAAAACGGAGGCTTCACAACAGGTAATCCTTGGATCAATCCGGCTAGTAATTACCCGCAGATTAACGCAGAAATTGCGACAGAAGATCCGCAATCCATTTTTTATCATTACCAGCAATTAATCGCATTGCGGAAGAAATATGATATTATCACATATGGGGATTATCAATTATTACTAGCAGATGACCCGAAAATATTTGCATATACACGAAACCTTGAGGATGAACAGCTTGTTGTTATTAGTAATTTTTATGCTGAGGAAACAACAATAGAGTTACCGATTGAAATTAAAAATAATGCCGAAATATTATTATCAAACTATCCTGATTCTGATATGCTAGGAGAACAGCTAACATTAAGGGCTTATGAATCCATTGTGTATTATATAAAATAATGAGGGATAGAAATGCAAAAGAAGTATTTAACGATTTACCATGATTTATTAAATAAAATCCAAGCCAATGCATGGGAAGAAACAGCGATGCTCCCATCTGAAAACGAATTGAGTATTCTTTATGCAACATCCAGGGAAACCATTCGCAAGGCACTAAATTTACTTGCGCAAAATGGCTATATTCAAAAAGTGCACGGAAAGGGCTCTGTCATTATTAATCGTAATAAATTCTCTTTCCCTGTATCCGGAATAGTCAGCTTTAGGGAGCTTGCCGATAAATTAGATTTATCAAGTAAAACCTATGTGGAGAATCTTGTAAGACTTGAAAGCGGAAATTCATTTGAAGATACGCTTGAGGTAGACAAGGGTGAGCCCATATGGCATGTGGCTCGTGTGCGGGAAATGTCTGGTGAGAGAATTATTTTGGATAAGGATTATTTTAATGAAAACTATATTCCATTACTCTCTAAAGAGATATGTGAGCATTCGATTTATGAATATATTGAGACGAAGCTTGAGCTTGTAATTGGTTTTGCTCAAAAGGAAATAATAGTAGAAGAGCCAACCGCAGAGGATCGCGATTTATTGGATTTAGAAGGATTTTCGAATATTGTCGTGATTAAAAGCCTTGTTTATTTAGAGGATACACGATTATTTCAATATAATGAGTCGCGGCATCGGCCGGATAAATTCCGGTTTGTTGATTTTGCGAGAAGAGTGAAAAGCGGAACACCACTTTAATTATCAGAGTGGTGTTCTCTATCCTTTACTAAACCTTAATTTTCTAATAAGAAGGTGTTAAGATGAAACGTTTTATTTCAAGAATCGGTTTTTTATTTAAGTTTCACAAATCAATTCCATTTATGAAAGATTTCTTTCTATCTAAAGAAATTAATAATGCAAACAAATTATTGTTCATTATTGTGATCTTAGGCTATATCGTGCTTCCACTCGATATTATCCCAGATTTCCTTTTAGGCTTCGGTGTCGTTGATGATGTGACAATTGCAATTTTGATTATGCAATTAATGGTAAAGGTCGCACCAAATTCATTAAAGAGAAAACATCAATTCTTAAATGATCTGAAATAATTAGCCTCTATTAAGCGGTAGTGTACAGCAGCGGAAGGAGCCACCAGATTTAATAATCTCAGAGAATTCAATTTCAATGATCTGATATCCCGCTTGCATTAGCACTTGATTTAACCGTTTATTTTCTGGCAGGCTGATTATTTTTTTATCACCAATGGAAAGTACATTCGGTCCCATTTTGAACTGTTCTTCTTCTGTGACCTCAATTAACCGATAGGATTGTTTCAATTGCGCATACATATCAGAATCAATTGACGGCCTATAGATTAATGCAGTATCGCTACTAATAATATTGAAAACACAGTCAAGGTGAAGGATATCCTTTCTTAAAGGGATAGGTGTAATATTGTAATCAGGAAGCATGCTTTGTAATACAGTGATGGCTGTTCGTGATGTTCGGTCGCTTATGCCAACCAAAATATTCCGATTGTCGACAATTACATCGCCGCCCTCAATGCTACTATTATTAACAGATTGGAATGGGATATTTTCCGTTTTCAGCCATTCCTTTAATACGGCTTTCTCTGGTTTACGCATCGCTTCCTTCATAGAGGATACAAAGAAGATACTGCCAATCGTAAAGCCAATATCTCTCGTAAACACCTGTTCATTTAGCTTCTCTGTTGCATCTAGCTGGATAACTTCCGTTCCATTCGCCTTCAATGTGTTGATGAAATTTACATGCTGCAGTACTGCGATTTCTGTATCGATATTATTTGTTAGATAGTGCTGTTGTGTGTTGTTAATGACTTCTTCTATTTTCATATATTGAGGAGATACCGTGATGACTTGCTTCAATCGATCGTATTCATTTGTACAGTAAACTGTTGGTACGCTTTCATTTGAAGTCATGTTTTTCATTGAAGATTCCTCCAATCCATTTAATCATTTCCGGCTTTTTGCCTTGACTCCTTCTGGAATATATTTCGTATAGTATACAGCGAATATCAGGAGAATGACAGCAAGTGCCCAGCCGACGATGCCACTCCAAACCTGGTCAATCATTAGACCGATTAAAACACATATCCCACTTAAAACAATAAACATGATTGTTAAGTAACGCTTCAAAATGAACACTCCTAATATTTGCAAAAAGTAAAACTGCTTGAGTTGGTTGGAAATTGTATAAACTGCGGACTAGTTTAGTGCTTTACGCTCTCAGGCTGATCGCTTCAGAAATACACTACGCTTTCCGCGGGGAGCTGGTGAGCCAACTTGCGCTATCGCGCTTCGTTGTCTCACCTAGGCTCTTCTTCCCGCAGGAGTCTTCGTGTATTTCTTTCGCTGGGATTGTTCAAAAGCATCTAAAAAGAGTAACTTACCACTCACTATCGAAGTTGATTGAAGTGTTGGAATGTAACCTTTTGTGTGGACAGCAATCACTGGCCAGATTTTACATCGACTTTGCTCCTAATCCACAGTTTTATCAACTGAAAATTTCATAAAACATTTGTATAAACAACAATCTTGCTTCTCAATTATATTATAGCAAAAGAATGGATTGCTTATAGCATTGAATATAACTAAAATAAAGAGCTAGCAGTTGTTTTCCTGCTAGCTCTTACACTTAGTTACCTGCAATGTCACGTTTATTAAAGAAGAACCACGATAGTAATTGGAAGATAATAAAGTACACAATTAATACAATTATCGAGAAGCCAAGCGATGTTCCTTCAATCCAAGGCTCTCCTCCATTTGCATATTGACTTAAATCTGTATTGGCAAATAAAATATATTTTGCCCATGATTTTTCCATAAAAATCGCAACAATTGTATTACCTGCCATCATTAAGAAAATAGCAGTACCGATTGCGAGGGAGCTATTACGGAAAACAGTAGAAATCATGAAGGCAAAGGTTGTCATCATGATTAGGTTCACCATGCCATAACCGTATCCTGAAAGTATTTGTGAAAGAGCACTTACATCAGTGAACCCTTCACCTTGTTCGACAACAATTGATGGATTAATTCCATCCAGTCCAAAGAATAATGCACCAACAATTAAAGAAAAGAGTAGCACAAATAATAAAGTGAACAGAGCAAAAATAAGTACAGATACGTATTTCGATGCGAGTATCTTTGTCCGAGTAATTGGTCTGATTAACAATAATTTAATCGTGCCCCAGCGAAATTCATTTGCTACAATTCCTGCTGCAACGATAATTGTAAGTAAACTGACAATGGAGAGCATTCCCTGATTTTCTAACACATATTGCCATGCACCATATTGAGGCTGAATGTCATTTTCTAAGTAATAATTATTTTTCCCAATTTCCGAAGTATTGATTTGCGCAATAAAATCATCTGATTCATATTCCGTAATTTCTTGCTCTAATGCGGTATTTTCCTCTTGTAATACTTCACGCCAATTGTCATCATCATATTTATTCAAGCCATCATCAATTGAATTTGTAAGAACGGCACCACCGATAATTAAGGCGGCTAAAATTACGTACATAACCCATGTTGATTTACGGATATATATTTTATTTAGTTCATTGTATACAAGCTGATAAAAGTTACTCAATCGTATTCTCTCCAATCAAATCAAAGAATTTGTCTTCTAATGTTGCTTTGGAAACACCAACCTGATAAACAGCAATTCCATGTTTTACAAAGGTCTCAATTACATTTGGTATTGTTTCTTTTTCACTTTGGAATTGGAGCTGTTCACCTTCCTGAATTGCATCGATCTCGTGATTTGCTTTTAATACTTCGATTGCCTGATTAATTGGTTTTACTTCAAGTGTTACTTGTCTAAGATTGGTGTGATCTGTTGTCGTATCGTTTACTAGCTGTGTTGCGACAAGTTCCCCATTTTTAATAATTCCAATTCGGTCACACATGAGTTCAATTTCCGATAAAAGATGGCTTGAGATAATTACGGCGACGTTTTCCTCTGTTGCTAGCTTGCGAATATAATGCCTGATTTCTCTTATTCCAGCAGGATCTAATCCATTTGTCGGTTCATCAAGAATTAAAATGGATGGTTTATGTAATAGTGCTTGGGCAATGCCGAGCCGTTGTCGCATACCTAATGAGTATTTACCAGCCTTTTGGTTAATTACTTTTTCCAGTCCGACAATCTCGATTACCTCATGGATGCGTTCTTTGCCGATTCCTGGAATCATCCTAGCGAAGTGCGACAAATTTTGCCACCCTGTCATAAAGGGATACATTTCCGGATTTTCAACAATTGCGCCAACCTCTCGAATTGCTTCTTTAAAATGTTGCTTGATACTGTTCCCGAGTATTCGGACATCGCCATCGGTAATCTCCATTAATCCAACCATCATCCGAATTGTTGTCGTCTTCCCTGCACCATTCGGGCCAATGAAGCCAAATACTTCCCCACGGTTAATCGTAAAGGATAACCCTTTAATAATTTCCTTCTTGCCAATTGTCTTTTTGAGGTCAATCAATTCCATTGCAATTTCTGTCATTATTCATACCTCCATTATTCTATCTATACTTTCTTACGTGTGATGACTTAAAATAGTTTCATAAAATTACAAAACAGATAACAATGTGCTTGGTATCTGTTTTGTTTAAGCTTATCTTCAATTAGTGATACATTTTCTTTTCCTTCACGAATCCTTGTAGAAGGCGTTTTCCTTCTTCTGTTAAATAGGCATTATTATCATTTAGTAGTTGTTTGGCTAATTCAGGCGTCATTTTTGTTTCATTCGCCATGCATTTCACTCCCCTCCTTAGCAATGTATTCAATTTTCATAGAATAGAAATGGACAAGTGTACTATGGAAAACGTGGATTTAAAAAGTGAAACTTCATTTATTGGGGGGGCCAACTGCCAGTTAACTCGGAATAAAAGACAATGATAGGATGCATTTTTTAGTAGGTAATTATAACGATTTTTTTAACGAATAAGTGCAACGAAGGCTGTCACCGTAAAGGATGGTTAAACCCTAGTTTTCTAACAGGAAATAGAAATTTATAACTTTTAGAGAATTCAACTCTACTAAATGATATAATAGCGGCAAAGATAATGAGGTGTAATATGATGCTTAAAGCAAAATTTTGTCGATTAATATTCGTTGTTTTTTCAATGATGATAATGACAGCATGTAGCGAATCTAGTGAAATAGTCGATACTGTTGGAAATTCTAGCTTGGGGGAAGTATCTCTCAAGGAAAAGGAACAGCCAATTATTACAAAAGAGATTAGTCTCACAGCAATTGGAGATATGCTAATCCATAGTCCTGTCTATTTAGATGCGAAGGTTGATGGCGGTTATGATTTTCTACCGATGCTTGAACAAGTTGCACCTTTCTTAGAACGTTCCACCGTCACAATCGCAAATCAGGAAACGATGATAGGTGGAGAGGAGTTTGGTTTATCTACATATCCTTCCTTCAATAGTCCATATGAGGTTGGGGATGCATTGAAAAATGTTGGAGTGGATGTTGTTTCCATTGCTAATAATCATACATTGGATCGCGGGGAAGCTGTAATTCAAAGTGCAATCAGCCACTGGGAAACGATTGATATGATGTATACAGGTGCATACAAAGACGAAATAGATCGGGATAATCTAAGAGTCTATGAAACATCTGAAGGAATTTCAATTGCGTTTTTATCGTATACATATGGAACGAACGGCATCCCAGTACCAGAGGGAAAGGATTATTTAGTGAACCTCATTGACAAGGAATTGATTGCAAATGAAATAGCGAAAGCAAAGCAGGAGGCGGATGTTACCCTGTTAAGCCTTCACTTCGGTAATGAATACGAAAGAATGCCGAATGAAGCGCAAAAGGAGCTCGTTCAATTTGCAGCGGACCTTGGTGTCCATATTGTGATCGGACATCATCCACATGTATTACAACCAGTAGAATGGGTGACAGGTAAGGAAGGAAATAAGACCTTCGTCGCGTATTCACTTGGTAATTTCCTTTCAAATCAGCAGGAATTATATCAGCGGATAGGTGGAATATCAACTATTAAGATTAAGAAGACAGTAGAGGGAGAGAAGGAAACAATTGAACTTCATTCTCCGGAATTTATGCCAACCTATGTTAAGTTCCGACCAGACTTTGCGGATTATGAGGTTGTCCCGATGTTTCAATTAACCAATCAAGATTTGGCCGGTGCATCCGCACAATATGAGCAAATTAAAGCACATATGTCACAGTGGGTGCCCGAGCTTGAGTTTGTGGAAGAATAAAATGCATCCCCACTGAAAAAGAGGGGATGCATTTTATTTAGTTTGTTATTCGATATTTTTTATTTAGGATAA
Organism: Oceanobacillus arenosus; assembly: GCF_003369575.1. Lineage (GTDB taxonomy): Bacteria > Bacillota > Bacilli > Bacillales > Amphibacillaceae > Oceanobacillus > Oceanobacillus arenosus. The sequence continues at coordinate 55,870 of NZ_PIOC01000021.1, forward strand.
AAGATATTATATAGAGAACAATTCCTACCCCTGCAAATGTGATTATAGGTAAATTTATGGTCTTTCCAAAGCTTGGAACAGCAATTGGAAAGAGGATAAACAAGCCAATAAATACCATACTAATAATCCAAACTTGCAGAAACTCTACCCATGTTTTTGTTTTCTTTTTTTTGAATGATGTTCCTTTAATCCATCTTAATATTGTCTTGATGAATAGGTATAGTAAGATTAAATAACCAACAATAACAACAATTCCAGATCCAAGCTGAAATGTCATTGAACTTTCTCCAAGGTCAAAAAAGTAATGGATAGCAAACCCAATAATGCCATGACAGAGACTAATAATAGCCAAAAACTGTATGACAATAAAACTGAGATACTTTACAGTATTGTTTGTCAGTTCACCCGGTATTTCTTCGATAACCTCATCACAGTATGACTTCAGGTCATCGCCAAATACATCCTTTGCAGTCTTCCCTTCCGTCTGGGAGTGTAGCAGATGCTCTAGCAACTCAAATAATACTTCCTCAGTCTGTTGCTCAGATTTATTGGCATTTAACCGGATATAAATAAGCATATCTTCATAGTAAGCCAAATTTTCTTCATTTAACATCTTTCTCTTATCATTGTTTAATTGTACAATATCCTTGGAATCGATCTCAATTCCCTCCTTTTTCTATAATTTTATCTACTGGCTGTTTCAGTAAATCCCAATGATGAATGAATTCCGCGAGCTGCATTTGTCCTGCTTCCGTTAATTGATAATACTTGCGATTCGGCCCGGTGTCAGACTTTCTCATTTCCCCAATGATTAATTTTTCTCTTTGCAGTCTAAGTAATATCGGGTAGATCGATCCTTCGCTAACATCGGGTAATCCAAATTCTTGGAGCTTCATTGAGAGCTCATAGCCATAGGTTGGCTGCATCTTAATAATCGATAAAATACATCCTTTAAGAATTCCTTTAAATAATTGGCTTCGTTGTGAAATTTCCACTCACCTACCTTGCATAACAATGTAGTTATTTTTTTGTTTGCTACCTTGTCATGCAAAGTAGCTTATTTACAGTATATATTTATTGGGAGAAATTGCAACGGGATTTTAAAATATTCTACTAATGAATTGAAAAGTATATTTGAAGCAAACAATAGGACAAGAAGGGAATAGATGGATACAATGGAATAAAAGAAGGGAAGTGGCCATGAGTGGAAAGAATCAATACAATCGAAGTGTTTAACGAAAAAATTCAAAGTGAAAATCCTATTATTGTGAAGTTTTATGCGGATTGGTGTACAGACTGTAAGGTATTAGATATGTTTATTGGTGATGTGAAAAATGAATTCAGTCAATATAAATGGTATGAAGTAAATAGTGATGAGCTAAGCGGAATTGCGGAAGGCTTTGATGTGATGGGAATTCCGAGTATCTTAATTTTTCAAAATGGAGAAAAGCTTGCACATCAGCATAGTGCATACACGAAATCACCTGAAGAAGTATCAGCGTTTCTTCATCAGCAGTTAGGCTAGTGGTTAAAGCGATCATTCATATTATATGGTGGTCGTTTTTTGGTTGCTTTTCGACACCATTAGACAAAACTCGGGAAGTGGCAGGCACCAAAATACCTACAGATGAGTATAATGGGATAAACTAGCGGAGAATAAGGGGAAGAGACAGCATGATAAATCCGATATTAATTGATTTTTCACATGAATTTCATACGGAACGCCTTTTTATTAGAATGGCTTTGCCTGGTGATGGCAAAGTTGTATATGATGCGATGAATGCGAGCAGACAGGATTTGAATAAGTGGCTGGAGTTCGCATTATTTGAGCAGACTCTGGAACAAGTGGAGCAAATGGTAAGGGAAGCACATATTCATTTCTTAAAACGAATCGAATTACGTTTTCACATTTTTCATAAAAAGACGGGGGAATTTATTGGTTCAGCAAGCCTGCATCATATCAACTGGAGTGTTCCGAAATTCGAAATCGGGTACTGGATTGATAGTAGACAAAGCGGTAAGGGTTATATGCTTGAAGCAATCGAGGGGCTGACATTCTATGCCTTTTATGCATTGCGGGCGAATCGAGTTGAAATTCTATGTGATTCCAAAAACGTAAAGAGTCGCGCAATCCCAGAACGATTAGGATATACGCTTGAGGGGACGCTCCGCAATGATTCGATGTCTATTGATCGGCAGGAATTACGTGATTCATGTATCTATGCGAAGATTAGAGAAATTAGTAATTGATTGGGTGCGTAAGCGGTTGACTTAGGTTACGGCGGTGAGGGAATTCTCGCTACAGCATTTGCGCTGGAGCTGGACGTGGCTGTTCTCGGTAATTAAGTGATCCACAACATCCGATTTTATAGTTTCCTAAGCTATGAAGAAGAAGCTAATCTGATCGGTTAGCTTCTTTTACTCGCAGAACGAGTCGCTTGTACTAATACAAATGGTCTTAGTTCTCCAATTATAATCCCGTCTTTACAATAAAATTATCCACTATATGTGCTTGAACCGTCTTATTTTTTTCGAAATAAGCATGAATTAATTCTACCGTATCCTTTTGAATTTCCTTCTTTACACGTTTATTTCGGAACATCAAATAATCCCCACCACCTGATGCACGATAATTGTTTAGAACGACTGAATACGTTTTATCTACTCCGAGATTCACACCATGATAGGTAACACTTTCAATCCTGGAGCCGATTGGATTTGTAACATTTATTACATATTCGATCCCTTCCCACATATCATAATTATAGTGCTGTGGTTTTGGATCAAGATAGGATGGATTAACGATAATTTGACCTTGATCATCTAACATAAAGTAGGCAGCAGTCTTTTCTAATGCTGCTTTAATATCCTTCCCAGTTAACTCAAGCACAACAAGGGTATTCGGGTACATATAATTTGCAACGATATCTCGCATCGTTACGACAGGATCAAACCCTGTGGATGTATTATTTAGTAAAGCGGTGACAGAGATATCCACACCACTTACATCCATTTGCACGTCTTGAATAAATTGAATAAATGCATGTTTATGAATTCTAGCTTGGAGAGGATTTGCTATTGTCATGTCCCCTTCAATATACCCAACTGGTTGATCCAACCACTTCTGTGTCGATTCTTCCAATTCACTTATATAATTGATTACCCAAGGGTCGGCTTCGATATTTTCCAATGTGCGAAGTGCTCCTTGTTTATCAGTAATTTCCCACTTATTATTGTTCCTTTCAAGCGTGATGGCGATTTTGCCATATACTTGTCCAGTATTTCCTGGCTGCATAACGAGCACATTATGGATGCTGCTAACGATTGTACGATGCTGATGTCCGGTTAGCAAGACATCAATGCCCTCAATCGCTTCACACATTTGATAGCCTTGGTTTTCACCTGTCAAAGTTTCCGTTGGCTCACCAGTTTCAGGATCACGTTCTAGCCCACCATGATAAGCGGCAACAAGCACATCTGGCTTCTCGAATTCACGAATGTTGGTTACCCATCTTTGTAATGTGGAAAAGGCATCGGCAAATTGGATGTCTTTAATATGATTTGGTGACTCCCAATTTGGAATGTAATGCGTTGTGACAGCAACAATGGCCACCTTTATTCCATTTGACAATGTCTTAATGATATATGGTGGGCCAAATAAAGGCTCCCCACTTTCTAAATCCAGTGTATTTGCAGAAATCCAAGGGTAATTGGATTGATTAATCGCATCCGCTAAAATCTCTTTGCCAAAATTAAATTCATGATTGCCGATCACGCCAGCATCCAATTGCAACTGATTAAAAATGCCAATCATTGGATTTTCCTTCTGTGAACCATGATTTAAGTAATACGTCATTAACGGTGTTCCTTGAATTAAATCGCCATTATCAAGAACAATGACATCTTCATTTTTTGCCCTTGTTTCTTTCACAACGGTTGCGTATTTTGCCAGTCCAACTTCTGCTTCCTCATTTGTGCCATATAGTACTGGCAGAACATGTCCATGAATATCACTCGTATATAAAATATCGATTGTTGCAGTTTTGTTTGTCATGTTGATAAATCCTCTCCATCTAAATCCGAATTTCTAAAGTTTCTATACTTCCATTATACAAACTTCTACTACAGTCGTGGGATAAAAAATGTTTACAATTCTTTAGCATCTGTCCAATATTACAATTTTGTTAAAAAGTTGTTTAATCTACGTAAAATCCGGGTATTAATCACTGTATTGATAAAATAGCAATCCATGTATTATGAACTAGGAAGAGGGATTACTTTGAGTAATAAAAATGTGATTATCTATATTAGTGAGAATAATCCACATTGCAAAAAAGTATTACATTTAATGGACACATTGGAGATAGGATATAAAACGAAGAATGTGACAATGAATGGGCAATATTTGCAAGAGCTGCAGAATAGAGGGATATTTGGCACACCTGCGACTTTCATTGAAGATAAGAAACATCCGATTTTAGGATTTCAAAAGGAAAAGCTAAAGGCTGCATTAGGTAAACAAAGTGATACGGCATTGTATAAAAGCAAGCAGATTAACTACAGAAATTATGGGGATTAGTGATTAGTAAATAATACACATACATGCGAAAGAATGCATACTTTATTATAGAAATGATTAAATAAAGAGGTGTGTATCGATGAATTATAATCCCTCCTATTATCAAGGCGAGCCTGTCTACCCACCAAATAACTTTTACAATCATATGTACCCGCAACAACCATTTCAGCAAAACTACCCAATCAACAGTCCAATAATGCAACAGCAACAGACACCTTATGACTATTTCCAAAAGCCACAGCAACCGCTAAATTGGGCTAATCAAGCATCAACAAACCCAAATTTCTCGCAATCACCTAATGGTGGCCAATCGAGTAATATTAAGTCCTATTTTCAAGACGAGAAAGGGCAAGTAGACTTCGACAAAATGTTATCAACTGTTGGTCAGCTAGCAAGCACCTATCATCAAGTATCGCCGATAATCCAACAATTTGGATCAATCATAAAAAACTTTAGAACGTAATTATTTTGGGGCTGATGGTGTTAGTAATAATACTCATCAGCTATATTTTTCTTTAACCAACATAAATATATTGAGGATTTGCAAAGAATAGTGAAAGAGTGAGCAAATAACCATCAAATGGTAAAAAATTATAGGATAATAGTAGATGGCCTGACACATATTAAATGAAAAGGAGTAATGAGCAATGATTGGATGTTTAGTTATTCATGGATTTACTGGTGGACCATACGAAGTAGACCCATTGGCAAAATATTTGAAGGAAAATACGGATTGGCATATTGAAGTACCAACATTGCCGGGACATGGGATGGAGCTTCATCTGGAAAATGCATCCTATAAAGATTGGATCACTACGGCAGAAAACCAACTCAAAAAAATGAAACGGGATTTTGATGAAATATACTTAATTGGCTTTTCAATGGGAGGAATGATTGCCGCCTATTTAGCCGCGAAATATAACATCGATAAGCTTGTCTTATTAGCCGCCTCAGGTAAATATTTAAACTTTAAACAAATTGCTTTAGATCTTGGTGATGTCATTGGTGACGGGATTAGAGGCACATTAGGTGAAAATAAATTATACCTCCATTATAAAAGGAAGCTAGGCGCACGAGCAATTCCGATCCGGGCGAATATTGAATTTATGAGGCTTGTGAAATTTACTCGGCGTTATTTAAAAGAAGTTCATTCACCAGTACTGATTGCACAAGGACATCAAGATGGGATTGTACCATATAAAACAGCTTATTACTTGGAAAAGGAAATTCACTCGGAGAAGAAAGAGGTCGTTTTCTTTGACCGTTCACGGCATCTCATTTGTCTAGGAGATGATAAAGATACATTGAATACAATGGTTTATGACTTTTTAACAAGGACAAATTAAAAGTCTGCTCCATAAATGGAAGCAGACTTTTTGAACGTTTATCCCGTAAATGTCCGATTCTGTTCAACTAACTATCACTGATTGAAGTTTCACTTTATCTATCTTTAAAAAAGGCGATTACTAATGCGCCTTCCCCACCATAAGTGGAGATTAATGGTCCCGTTTCTGTTAAGAGGGCATCTTTAAATGCATATTTACTACGAATGTCTGCAAGCACTTTTTTTGCCCGATGCTCATCATTGCAATGGGTCATTGCGATTACTTTATCTTCGACGTTTTTCGTATATTCGCCAATCTGTTCGATAAATCGCCGAATGGATTTTTTATCGCCGCGAACTTTCTCTGTAACCTCAATTGTACCTTCAGCACTACCGCGCATCAACAGTTTGATATTCAAGGTTTTGGCAATTTTCCCCTTTACTTTATCTAAGCGACCACCAAGTACAAGATTATCGAGGGTTTTCAAAACAAACAAGGTTGTAATATGCTCGGCACATTCTTTCATATGGTTTATGAGTTGCTCAAATGTGTAGCCCGCATCTATTTTATCCTTCGCTTCTTGTAGTAATAGTGTAATCCCGCTTGATGCTGTTTTCGTGTTGATTACTTCGATTTTGCGATTCGGTTCCTCCTCAAGTATCAAGTTTTTTCCTGCAACCGCATTGTCATATGTGCTGCTTAATCCTTTGGAAATACTTAGCATTAGGATTGGTACATTTGGGTCAATTTTTTTATATTCTGCATAGAAGTCACTTGGACTAGGAGCAGCAGAACGCGGCACTTCCTTTAGCTCTTTTACTTTTTGGTAAAAACCTTCTAAGTCTAATGTGACACCGCTTTTATATTCACCATCACTGAAATTTAAATATAATGGAATCACTTTTATATCAATTGCATCTCTTAATTGTTTTGGAATATCGGCACCACTATCCGTCATTAATTGAATACTCATGGAAACACCTACTTTATTATTAATGTTACTAGTATATCAGCTAAAAGGGCAGGACAGTATGATTATCTCGCTTTTCTATGTCGAATATATGAATTATCGAACCTGAGACTATTTTCTTTCCTTTCGTGATATGGTTACCTTTGGCTTCCTTGTTGTACTGACAATTAGTAAGACTAAACCAAATAGTATAATCGCCCCACCTAAAACCTGGTACCAAGAAACGAATTCCTTCAATATAAGCGAAGCTAGTAACGTTGCGCCAATAGGCTGAAAAATGGAAGCAAAGGAAATGGTGGAACTGTTTATCCACTTTGCTGCCCAATGAAATAAGAAACGCCCTAGGAAAGTCGGAATAATCGCCAATGCAATAAATATCCACCAATAGTGAGATGGAAAATTGACGAAAGAATGCTGTTGCACGATATTATAGAAAAATAACACGATGGCACCAACTGAAAAGACAATAAACATATAGCTGATGTTGGATACGCGTCTTCTGATTGGCTGTCCCAATAGTTGAAAAGCGGCCAATGTAATTGCTGCTAGAATTGCGAGAATATCTCCAAAGATCACCAATTCGCCTAAAAGAAAATCTCCTCGGAATAGAATGCAACTCCCGAAAAGTATAATAATAGCGCTAATGATTGCGCCAGATGATAATTTCTCTTGGCGAAAGAAATAGGATAGCAGTAATGTAAAGATAGGGTGTAGCGTTAGTATTAATACAGAACTTGAAACAGATGTAAATTGTAACGATTCCATCAAAAGAATTAAATGCATTGCCAGCACAATTCCAGCGCCAATCGAGAAAAGCCAATTTTTCGCTGTAATCGTTTTAAATTCCTGTCTGTACTTTGTTAAGAAAGATGGAGCCATCATTAAAATGGTAATCAAGAGTACATAATTTGCACTAATTGCAGCGGGGGCACCGCTTACTAACTTGACGAATATTGCTGTTGTTGAAATCGAGATAACACCAATAATAACAGCTATATATGGGTTAAATGGAGGAATACGCATCGATTATTAACTTCCCTTTCACGATAGAAGTAATTCAAACATGTATTATTTTAACATAATGCAGAAAAAAATAACATTAATCCGACAAGAAGTAGCTATCATTACTTCAATTATGCTATACTTAATCTAGCATTAGTTTTGAGGCCTCTTACCAAAAATGGTGAAGCCTTTTTTGTACTTTACAATTAAACGTAAATATATGATACGAGTTATATATTATATTCTTAAACAAGTTAAGTTTACCCAATTATAAACTGGGGAAAACTATATAAAGAATAAAGTATGAGAAAATTTAGGGCCTCTTTTGCGAATAAATTTTTCACAAAAAAAGGAGTAGACAATTCATTGACAACATTTAAAGAAATAGGTGTTTCGGCACCAGTCATGAAAGCATTAGAAAAAATGGGATTTGAGGAAGCAACACCAATCCAAGCAGAAACAATCCCATTCGCGCTTGCTGGTAACGATGTAATCGGACAAGCACAAACAGGTACAGGTAAAACAGCGGCATTCGGTATTCCGATGATCGAGAAATTCGATTCAAAATTAAGAAAGATTCAAGGTTTAGTTGTAGCTCCAACAAGAGAGCTTGCCATTCAAGTTGCAGAAGAAATTAACCGCCTTTCAAAATTCAAGGGTGTACGTGCATTAGCAATTTATGGCGGATCACCTATGGATCGCCAAATCCGTGCACTAAAAGATGGTCCACAAATCGTTGTAGCAACACCGGGAAGACTGCTTGACCATATGCGTAGAAAAACAATTCACATTGAAAATGTCCAGGTTGCAGTATTAGATGAGGCAGATGAAATGCTAAACATGGGCTTCATTGATGACATCCGCGATATTCTTAAAGGGATTCCTGAAACGCGTCAAACATTGCTATTCTCAGCCACAATGCCAAAAGAAATCCGCGATATTGCTTCTAAGCTAATGAAGGATCCGAAAGAAGTAAAAGTAAAATCTAAGGAAATGACGGTAGAGAATATTGAACAATTCTTTATTGAAATTCCGGAAAAATATAAATTTGATACACTAAATAACCATTTAGATATTAACTCGCCGGAACTCGCAATCGTCTTCGCTAGAACCAAAAAGCGTGTAGATGAGATTACAGAAGGATTACAAGCAAGAGGTTACCGTGCGGAAGGAATCCATGGTGATTTAACGCAAGGTAAACGTATGTCCGTTCTAAACAAATTCAAAAGCGGACGCTTAGATGTATTAGTTGCGACAGATGTTGCTGCTCGTGGATTAGATATTTCAGGTGTAACCCATGTATATAATTTCGATATTCCACAGGATCCTGAAAGCTATGTACACCGAATCGGACGTACAGGTAGAGCTGGTCGTACAGGAGAAGCAATTTCATTTATTACATCAAGAGAAATCGCACATTTGCATTTAATCGAGAAAGTTACAAATAGCAAGATGAAACGATTAATGCCTCCAACGAATCAAGATGCACAAAGAGGTCAACAACAAGTAGCGATTGATAAACTACAAAAAGCAATTGATAAACAAGATTTAAATGCATATCATGAAGCGGCAAACGAATTATTACAAGATAATGATTCAATTACTGTCATTGCAGCTGCATTAAAATTACTAACAAAAGAACGCAGAGATACACCAGTTAGAATTTCTTCAGTTGCACCAATTAGTGTGAAGAAAGCGAATGGCTCTGATAAACGTCGTTCAAATAATAACCGATTTGGTGGTCGTAACCAAGGTTCTAGAAGTCAAGGCGGCCGCAACCAAAGTGGAGGAAGAAACCGCAAAGGAAACTTCCAAAAACGCAGAAATCGCGATCAATAATGAAGGTAGAAAAGCTCTCTCTAATAGAGGGCTTTTTTTATTGAATTAAAAAACGCTGATATATTTACTAAACATGCTGATATTTTCCGAGAATAGGCTGATATCCATTGCTTTTTCGCTGTTATATGCCATTAACATTTCCTCTATATGATTTAAGCGAACGAGAACCAAATGAGTGCATGAGATTAGTACTGAGCGTGAGAGATATCGGTTACGTGTGAAACTTTTGCCTTCTTTTATTCGTAAATAGGATAGGATAAGAGAGAAAGGATGGGATAAGATGAGAAAGCCGCCAAAGAATACAATTGCTGCAGATGCGATGAAAGCTTGGAGGATAACCGCATTAATTTATGAAGTGATTTTCTGGATTGCAATTATTTTATTTGCCATCGTTACGTATTACTTTGAACTGCCTTATTGGTATGTACTAATTGCAGTAATCATTGGCATTATTAGCACGTATTTATCTGTATTTGTCTTACCAAAGGTTCGATTTAGAAGATGGCGTTACGAGATTTTTGAACAAGAAATATACATACAGCACGGAATCCTCATTACGTCGCGAACATTGGTACCGATGATCCGTGTCCAACATGTTGATACGAAGCAAGGTCCAATTTTGAAAAAATATCAATTGGCAAGCGTCACCATCTCAACAGCAGCTACAACCCATGAGATTCCAGCGCTTCTAGAAGAGAATGCGTCTGAACTGCGCGATCGCATTTCCGCGCTGGCAAGGGTGGATGAAGATGATGTCTAAGGAACAGCGTTTACATCCAGTAGCTATTCTATTTAACTTTATCAAAGGGATCAGGCAAATGATTTTCCTAATTATTTTTGGTTTTGTCACGTTTCGAGAGGATGGTCTACTATATTACATTCTTGTAATCGCAGCAATTCTAATTTTAGGACTCGTTTCTAGTATTCTTTCTTGGTATCGTTATACCTATCGGATTAAGAATGAGGAATTACGAATAGAATATGGTATTTTTATTCGAAAGAAACGGTTTATTTCCAAAAATCGCATCCAATCGATTGATTTAACCCAAGGCGTACTACACAGAATATTTAAGCTGACAAAAGTACAAATTGAAACAGCAGGAAGTGGTAACGGCGCGGAGGTATCCCTTCAGGCTGTGAAATTTGCAGAAGGAGAGCGACTGCAAAATGAGTTAAAAAGGGGCAAAAATGTAGACCTCGAACAGGAAGTGATTAAGCCGGAGTTTGCTTCCTATACTATTTCCTTCAAACGCTTGTTTGTTGCCGGTTCTACTTCTGGGAGCCTCGGGATAATCATTGCAATCCTCGGTGGGGGGATAACTGAGATTGAGCAATTAATTCCGGAACGATTTTTCGAAACGACTGTGGCATGGGTTATTGGCCTGAGTATCTTTTTTATTGTTGGTCTAGCAATTTTAGTATTAATTATCGTTTGGCTATTTGGCATTGCAGGGACAATGATTAAATATGGGAATTTCACAATAACAAAGCACCATGAGGAGATATTTATTACTCGGGGATTATTGGAGAAGAAGCAACTTACAATTCCGTTAAAAAGAATTCAGGCAATTGGAATCGAGGAGAGTATCCTCAGACAACCATTGGGCTATGTGACCCTTTTCGCTGAAGTTGCAGGTGGAACGATAGGAAAAGGGGATGATGCAGCAACGGTGTTATTTCCAATTATGAAGAAGACGGAAGTTGCATCCTTTCTAGCTGAACTTTTACCAAATTATGCAATTCAAGAAGAGGAATGGACAGGCTTACCGAAGCGAGCCTTGAAATATTATCTGCTACGGTCGAGTATCTTCTTCCTTTTGGCTAGTATTGTCGTATTTTACTTTTTGCCACAATTCAGCTTGTTGCCGGTATTATTGCTGCTCGCATTCATTTATTTAGGTTATCTTCGTTACAAGGATGCGGGTTATCAAGTTAAAGGGGAGTTGTTATTGCTAAGGTACCGCTTATTTAGTAAAAGAACGATGATTATGTATCACAATCGTATCCAGTCATTCGAAAAAACACAGCATATCATCCATCGAAAACAAGATCTTGGGAACATGCACATATCCATTCTTGGCATGATGGGTACAGGATCGCATTATTTTCTAAAAGAGCTTGATGTGGAAATGATTGATCAATTATCGGATTGGTATTCTTACCGTGATGTATAAGATCCTACAAATCCCTTGTAGTTATTGATATAAAGTATGAACTAGTGGCAATTGTGATTTCAGATCTGGACAGTCGTTGCTATTCACAAGAGGCTCCATTCCTTCGCTAAAATCAATGTCGTTATTAGATAAGAGATTCTTGTGTTTTTAGATTCTGCATTATCCCCAGCGGAAGAAATACACGGAGACTCCTGCGGGAAGAAGAGCCTAGGTGAGACTTCGAAGTGGGCAAGCATAAGAAGGCTCACCAGCTCGCCGCGGAAAGCGTAGTGTAATTCTGGAGCGACCGGCCAAGGAAGCAAATACATCCTTAACTAGTTCACAGTTTATCTATACTTGTAGTTATCGTGCAACACTAGTTAATATATAATCCTTAGGAAAAAATACAACTAGAAGGGGACTTATGCAAATGCGTGCGTTGCCTAAGTCCACTCAATTCATCAATATGGATTTAGAAAAATCTACTTAGCAAACCAAATAAGGCTAGAATTCCGATAATAATCCATGGAAGGTTCTGCTTTAGCTTTGCTGGCAGAATGCGCTTTTTATTCCATCGGTTCGGATTAAATTGGATTGAATCATCATCCATATCATAACGTCTGCGTTGCCATGGATTATATGCATGAACATTTTTAAGGATAAGTAGAGCAATGAGTAGCCCACCAACAAATCCGCCAAGATGGGCAAAAATATTAGTATTTGGACGAAGGAATGTCATGATTAAGCCAATGATGACGATTGTTTTAATCATTTGTGAGCTACCACTATCAATCAGTTCTTTCCTAAATAACATCATGAAGACATAGATTCCAAATAACCCATAAATGGATCCTGATGCACCAAGATGAACATATTGGAGCGGTTCAAATAAGTAGGTTGCAATATTGCCGATAATACCAACACTGAGATAGGCGATAATAAATTTAAATTTACCTAACATCTGCTCTAAAGCAGGTCCAAATAAGACGAGTGAGAACGAGTTGAATAATACATGCATGATGTCCCCATGTAGGAATACCGGGGTGATGAGACGCCAGTACTGTCCCGCGGCGATATAGAGATTGTAGCCAATTGCCCAGTCGCGAAACAATAAGCCAATTGGTAGCTGTAGAAAGTTAATCAATAGCCATAATGCAAGATTAATAATGACTATAGTGGATACTACTGGATAGGACTGCATGAACTCCTTTATACTTCTTTCATTACGAATAAACATGTAATGGACTCCCTCCAACAACTAAATGAATCGTGATTGTAATTGCGTGTTTGAACAACCTTGTAAGAAATAATGTTGTATCAGAACAAAGTTGGGTACTATTATTATAATACGGAAAATTAATTCAAATGACTACTGTAAGCTCATGAATAAGGAATGCGAGGGAAAAGTAAAGATGATCAAAGGAATTGGCATCGACATTATCGAGTTATATCGAATAAAAAAAGGAATGGAAGCAAACACTCGATTTGTAGATCGGATTTTAACAGAAAATGAAAGGCATTTATTTAATCAACTGCAAAATCACCATCGGAAAGTTGAGTTTCTTGCTGGCAGATTTGCTGCTAAGGAGGCATTTGCAAAGGCTGTTGGTACGGGAATTGGTAAGCTTAGCTTCCACCATATTGAAGTTCTACCAGATAGTCATGGTGCCCCGGTAATAAGCGCTCATGGATATGAGGAATATCGTAGCTTCATTTCCATCACGCACAGCCGTGATTATGCCGTGGCACAAGTCGTGATTGAAGCAGGGGATTCGTAAAGGTTCTAAGTATTATAGGTTTACTGTCGGATATGCCTTCGTTATTTAACATATTTTCCAGGGTTGTCTCATATATTTTAATGCGGGTAGGATGGAGCAAAGTGACTATTGGAATGCCGCAAAAGATCGTTACGAAGCAACATTTTTACAATCCAAGTTGTAAAGATATTTGCCAAATCGTATCATGTCTTGCTTTCAAGCGGAAGTAAATAGTTTTCTTTGGTAGTTAAAACATGCAACGAATAGAGACGGGGGAGATATGTTAATGAGAAGGGTATTTAATTGGAAGCTGCTTATCTTTGGATTATTGATTCTCGTGCTAGCAGCATGTGGGGAAAAGTCACAGGAGGACGTCGTTAAGAAATTGGGTGAGAATCTTGAAAAACTAGGCTCTTATAAGGCACAAGCGGAAATGACGATGAATACGGGGCAAGAGGAGCAGAAGTTTAATATTGATATTTGGCATAAGAAAAAAGATTTTTATCGTGTAGCCCTATCAAGCAATGTAGATGATAAAGGAAGTCAAATCATATTAAAGAATGCAGACGGCGTATTCGTGTTGACCCCAGCATTAAATAAGAGCTTCAAATTTCAATCGGAATGGCCACAAAACAGCAGTCAGCCTTACTTATATCAATCCCTTATCAATGATGTGCTGAAGGACAGTGAGGCAGCGTTTGAAGCAAATGCTACAAGCTACATTTTTAGAACGAAAACAAATTATCAAACGAATAGTAATTTACCAATGCAAGAAATCCATTTTGATAAAAAGACGCTGACACCAATGACGGTAAAAGTACTGGATAAAGATAATAATGTACTAGTAGAAGTTAATTTTGCTAGCTTCGAATTAGATTCGCAATTTGCAGAGGATGATTTCTCCGTAGAGAAGAATCTTGCTGCTGGCGCTGCTAGTACGACTACAGCTGGACAAGAATCGGAAACACCTCAAGTGCTGTCTGTTATGCTCCCTGAATATACTGCAGGTGCAGAGCTGGCAGAACAGAAGAATGTAAAACTAGAAAATGGCAGTCGTGTCTTATTAACCTTTGCTGGAGAACGAAGCTTTACATTAATTGAGGAACACGCGGAAGTATTTCCAACGTTATCCGAACCTAAAGAGGTACAAGGTGAAATCGTCAATCTAGGATATACACTCGCTGCACTCACAGATAAAACATTAGAGTGGACCCATGATGGGGTGGATTATATTTTGGCAAGTGATGAATTAACGAAAGATGAGATGATCCAAGTAGCAGAATCAGTACAAGGACAGCTTACGAAATAAAGTGGAAGCACATTTCTGAGGCATCCCTACCGTGCCATAGGAGTGTTCATTTCATCAACGAAATGATTGCATATCCTTCATTGCCCCCCTTAGATGGCCTAAGCGGGGGTTTCCTACCGTAGAAGGTGGAAAGATTGTTTGAGTATTCATTTCAGTCATTAAATGAAATATGAAGCATATATTTACAGGAGGAATAAGAGATAATAAAAACGCCTAGTTGCACCGATTTTACTGACGATAAATAGTATCTATACCACATTTAATAAATAATAAACGACAAAAACAAAGGTTTTTACAAATAAATCGCCAGAACCCTTTGCAAACCTTTTGATTCAATGATATTATTAAAGAGAATTTTATAATGTTTGTTCAACAGTTGGCGGAGGTGCGTGGTTTTGTCAGAGAGCTTGCAGGAAGTGCTAGTAAAATTACCGAAAAACCTACTAAATGAGGTGGATGGATTAATGCAATATGAAAATAGCAATTTAAGTGATTTCATATGTCAGGCTACAAAAAGCTATCTACAACATAAAAAAGATGAGCATATTCAACAATTTCACGAAACAATGCAGCGAGGATACGAAGAAATGGGTCGCATTAATCTGACGATTGCTTCAGAAGCTTTTCAGGCTGAAGAGGAGGCTGATTACACCCTAGAGCGCTCTGTGATCGGGGTGTAACATCTTGATTGTTCAAAGAGGCGAGGTATATTTTGCAGACCTTTCTCCTGTTGTTGGGTCAGAACAGGGGGGCGTTCGTCCGGTGTTGATCCTACAAAATGATATTGGCAATCGCTTCAGTCCAACTGTCATTGTTGCAGCTATTACTGCGCAAATCCAAAAGGCTAAATTACCGACACATGTCGAGATCGACGCGAAACGATATGGGTTTGAACGTAATTCAGTCATCTTGTTAGAACAAATTCGGACGTTAGATAAGCAACGGTTAACAGATAAGATTACGAAGTTAGATAATGAGATGATGAAGAAAATCAATCAAGCAGTAGAGATAAGCCTTGGACTTAAAGATATTTATAATGGTCATTAGTACTACCCTTCTCCATATGAGAGGGGTATTTTATTTGTTTAAAGATAAAAGCTACTTCACTTTACGAAATTTTTAGTATGATATAATATCTCATAAGCTCTTTCAGATGAAGGTTATGTCTAAAGATTGCATAGAAGGCAGGAACATGTAACAATATTTATAATAATTATTCTTATTCTAATGGAGGTAAATGATGAATTCTAAGCTGATACAAATTGCCATTGAAAATAGTGATACAATCGTACAAATGTGGTTAGAAAAAATAGATTCATTGAAAGTCGATAAATTTAGTTCTTCTACTTCGGATGAATTATTCGAAAACACCAATCGTGAATTCGTGAATGTAATTTTTACAAGTATTAAACAGCAAGGGTCACTAATTGAAGTCGTTGCGTTCTCGGAGAAGATTATTACATTAGGTTGGCCATTAAGTTATATCACAGATGGCCTACAAATGTTTAGACGTGTTACGATTGATTTTATACTTAGTAACTCAGATCAAGTGGATACGAGTTTCTTTTCAGAATTACTGACAAGTGTCGATAGATGGGTAGAGCCGATTATTCATCAACTTATCAATGAATATACTGGCAGCTGGGAGCATATTTTGTCGATTCAACGCATCGCCTTGCAGGAGTTGTCGGCGCCACTTATCCCAGTAACAGATGGAATAACAATTATGCCTTTAATTGGTACGATTGATACGGAACGTGCGAAGTTAATTATGGAGAACTTGCTTGAAGGAGCAATCAAGCATAATTCGGAAGTGGTATTGATCGATATTACTGGAGTTCCTGTAGTTGATACGATGGTTGCGCACCATATTATTCAAGCAGCTGAGGCGGTACGCTTGATTGGCGCTACTTGTATTCTTGTCGGTATCCGACCTGAAATTGCACAGACAATTGTAAATCTTGGTATCGATTTAACGAACTTACCGACGAAGAGCTCATTGAAGAAAGGGTTTACGAGCGCTTTAGAGATTACCAATCGAAAAATTGTAGACCTAAAGCCGAAAGAAGATGGTATTGAAGAAATGATTAAATCTCTACAAGGAGAGTGAGAACAGTGTCAATCCCTATATTAAAGCTATATAATTATTTATTGATTTCAATTCAAACAGAAATTGATGATAAAACTGCAATTCAATTCCAAGAGGATTTATTAGATAAGATACACAAAACCGGCGCAACAGGAGTAGTAATTGACTTGACGTCTGTAGAAATTATTGATTCCTTTATTGCAAAGGTTTTGGGTGATGTAATTACAATGTCAGATCTCATGGGGGCGAAAGTAGTTCTAACAGGTATTCAGCCAGCAGTAGCGATAACATTAATCGATCTTGGTATTCATATGCAAAAGGTAGCTACAGCATTGGATTTAGAGCAAGGTCTTATTAAACTGTACCAAGAGTTGGGGGTATAAATATGTCCCCACATTCCTGTGTTAAAATTAGAAAAGAATGGGATATCGTCAGTGCTAGGCAGCTCGGTAGAGAAATGGCAAAAAAACTGGGGTTTAGTACGGTTGACCAGGCTAGGATAGCAACAGCGGTATCAGAACTTGCTCGGAATATTTATCTATATGCGGAAGAAGGTCAGATTTGTTTTGAAGTATTTGAAACAATTGAGCGTAAAGGGCTAAGAATGGGTGCATTTGATACAGGGCCAGGTATAACAGATATTAGTCAAGTAATGCAAGATGGCTATACCACTTCCGGTGGTCTTGGAGCGGGACTTCCAGGTGTTAAAAGATTAATGGATGAATTCGATATACAGTCTGAAATTGGACAGGGAACACAGATCAAAACAGTCAAATGGGTTCGTTAATATCTCCTTCAAAATAAATAATACTAGAGAATAGCTATATTCTACGATATATTCCATACGATTAAGCAACATCACCGCCAATATACTAGGAGGTTTTTTATGGATAAAATTGTTGACTTAGATATCGCACATTATAAAACACTACTGAAAAAATATATAGTAACCCAGGATGAACAATCTCTGTATGGTGTAGAACTAGTTAGTAAATCTTTCATTAAAAATAATATACTCCCAGAGGAAATTATAAGTTTACACATTCAAGCATTGGGCGAATTATACCCAGATATAAACCTCGATGTGAAGCATTCCATGGACTTTCTTCTAGAAGCAATGATTTCTTATGGACTTGCACTACAGGAGGTGCAAATATTACGAGAAGAGCAGTTTGCGCTTAAGTCAGAAATATCGGTAGCAGCTAGCATGCAGGATACACTTCTAGGAACAACCATTCCAGATGTTAGTGGCTTAGATATTGGAGTTATTAGTATTCCCGCGAATCAATTGAATGGTGACTATCATCATTTTGTAAAAGGAAATGATGGTTCTATTGGCATCGCGATGGCCGATGTAATTGGCAAGGGAATACCTGCTGCATTATGTATGTCGATGATCAAATATGCAATTGATAGTTACCCAGAGGATAAGATGAGCCCGAAGATGATTTTAAAGAATCTCAATCGGGTGGTTGAGAGAAATGTAGATCCTAGTATGTTTATTACGATGATTTATTCGCAATACCTTCCTTCAGAAAGTAAACTTATGTACGCCTCGGCTGGACATGAGCCCGGCTTCTATTATAATGCTGCGAAGGGCACTTTTGAAGAAATAGAGACAGAAGGATTAATATTAGGAGTATTACCGGATACCGATTACAAACAATATGAGTTAGAAATCCATGACCAGGATATGGTGATTTTTCTAACAGATGGTGTGACCGAGTGTAGGGATGGAGAACGATTTATTGAAACAGAGGAAGTACTAAATGTGATTACTGAGTATATCCATTTACCAGCACAGGAACTAGTAACGAATGTATACAAGCATTTTGAGCGATTACAAAACTTTCAATTACGAGATGACTTTACGTTACTTATTTTACGAAAAGAGGTTTAAGCTTCGTAACAATTGGGTAAATGGATGTTATGAGAATGTAAAAAGTGGCTGCAGATGATGTGCATTTGACAGCAGTATAGAATAGTCAGAGGGGGAGAATAATGAACTTAAACGTGAATATTCATGAGGATATTGATAAATTTATTGTAAATTTATCTGGTGAAATCGATGCGTATACTGCGCCTGAATTAAAAGAGAATCTCTTACCATTGACTAAACAAGCTGGAAATGTTGTTGAAATCAACTTCGAAAATGTGGAGTATATGGACAGCACTGGTTTAGGTATCTTTGTTAGTGCACTGAAGTCTACGAAGGAAAATAAAAGCAGTATGAAATTAGTCAATTTACAAGAACGTATATTACGGTTGTTTAGAATAACAGGATTGGATAAAATTATCGACATAGATACAACGATTCGAGGTGAAAGTGTTAATGGAAAACTTTGATTTTATTGAGATGAAGATTCCGGCAAAGGCGGAATATATTGGTGTTATCCGCTTAAGTTTGTCTGGAATTGCCAATCGAATGGGATTTTCTTATGAGGATATCGAAGATCTTAAAGTATCCATTTCTGAAGCAATTACAAATGCAGTGACACACGCGTATCAGGAAGATGACCAAGGCGAAGTCACTATTGGCTTTGGTGTATATGAGAATAAACTTGAAATCATGGTTGCTGATCATGGTGGCAGTTTTAATATAAAAGAAGTTAAAGAGGAAATTGGACCATATGCAGGTAATGAAGCAGTTGAAGATTTAAGAGAAGGTGGCTTTGGTCTGTTTTTAATTAATGTATTAATGGATGAAGTGCGTATTAATAATAATTATGGTGTCATAGTGCTAATGACGAAGTATTTATACGAAGCTGAGGTGGATGTGGATGACAACCAAATCTCAACCCCACAATAAAGGAAGAGATGAGGTTTACCAATGGATTGAATTTCTACAAAGAGAGCCAACAGATGAAGCAGTACAAGAGAAGATTGTACTTACATATAAAAATCTTGTAGAATCAATTGCTAGGAAATATTCAAGAAATGGTATGATTCATGAGGATCTAGTACAGGTAGGTATGATTGGATTACTAGCAGCAGTTAGAAGATATGATGCATCATTTGGTAAATCCTTTGAATCCTTTGCTGTTCCAACCATTATTGGGGAAATAAAACGATTCATTCGTGATAAAACCTGGAGTGTTCATGTACCAAGACGCATTAAAGAATTAGGACCGAAGATAAAAAGGGCTGTAGATGAATTAACAACAGAGAATCAAAAATCTCCTACAATCAAGGAAATAGCAGACCATCTTGAAGCATCAGAAGAAGATATCTTAGAAACAATGGAAATGAGCAAAAGCTATAAAGCCCTTTCAGTCGATCGTAAAGTTGAAGGAGATTCCGATGGTGGTACGGTTGCCATCTTGGATGTGGTTGGAAATGAGGAGCAGGGCTACGATAATGTAGATCAAAAAATTATTCTTGAAAAGATTCTTCCTATCCTATCTGAGCGCGAACAACAAATTTTAAAATATACCTATTTTGAAAATTTGAGTCAGAAAGAAACGGGCGAAATACTTGGCATCTCGCAAATGCATGTCTCACGTTTGCAGCGGCGTTCACTACGCAAGCTTAGGGAAGCAATTCAGTCCGAGAGCACGGAGGTTTTTGATTGAATATACATCAGAAGGTAGATGTTTCTGTATTCCAAAAGGCTAAAAAAGGAAATTATTGCTGTGGCGACAGTTATTTCTATGCAGAATCAGACACGGAGTTCATTTGTGCAGTTGCAGATGGTTTAGGTAATGGTGAATTTGCTAAGGAATCCTCACAGATAGTGATTGATATTATTAAAGAAAATATCAATATTTCTGTTGAGCAGTTAGTAAAGCTTTGTAATAAAAGGTTGCAAGGAAAACGTGGTGCCGTGCTTGGTATTTTGAAGATCAATTTCAAAGAACGGATGTATACCTTCTCTTCGATTGGAAATATCGGGGTAATCTCTATTATGAACAATAAAAAGAAGAAACGTAATATCCCGAATACAGGTTATTTAGCGGGAATTAAACGAACCTTTAAAGTTGAAAGAGGAAATCTTGAACCCGGAATGTGTTTCATTATGTTTTCTGATGGAGTATCAGATAAAGAGCTCTCACAGGATTACTTTACCTATGATGATGTCCATCGAATCACGGACACATTCGCACTGAAAAGCTTTGAAGCTAGAGATGATGATACGACATTGATCGTGATGCGATATGATGCATGAGGTAGTTCATTCGGGCTGGAACAGGCTTGTGAGAAAAGGGCGGCACTTCATTCTGTGCCGTCCTTTTCTTATATCCTGAGCGATAGTAAAAGTTGATGTAAAATCAGGCCAGTGGTTGCTGTCCACACAAAAGGTTACATTCCAACACTTCAATCAACTTCGATAGTGAGTGGTAAGTTACTCTTTTTAGATGCTTTTGAACAATCCCAGCGAAAGAAATACACGAAGACTCAAGCTCCCCGCGGAAAGCGTAGTGTATTTCTGTAGCGATCAGCCTGAGAGCCTAAAGCACTAAACTAGTCTGCAGTTTATATAAACATCCAATCATACTAAGGGCCCCTATGAGAAATTATGAAACAAAACATTTTTTTGATAAAATAAAGGAGTAATTAAAGGAGGAAAAACAGTGGTAGCAGAATTAAATCAGGATTTGATTGGCTGGGTTGCAAAAGAAACCGAAGTAAAAGCCAGTACCGTCAAAACAGTAATCGGATTATTAGACGAAGGAAATACGGTTCCTTTTATTGCCCGATATCGGAAGGAAATGACGGGTGGATTAGACGAGGTTCAAATAAAATCGGTTCAAGACAAATGGCATTATGCTGTTAATCTTAATGATAGAAAACAAGAAGTATTACGGATAATTGATGAACAAGGAAAATTAACGGAAGAACTTCAGCGTGAGATTATTGGTGCGACACAATTACAACGAGTTGAAGATCTTTATCGACCATATAAACAAAAGCGAAGAACGAAAGCGACGATTGCCAAAGAAAAAGGTTTGGAACCATTGGCTGAACTTATCTGGCAACAAGAAATAATGAATCTAGAACTGGAAGCTGAAAAGTACTTCAGTGAAGAGTATGAATTACATACAATAGAAGATGTCCTAGCTGGTGTAAACGATATTATCGCGGAGTGGATTTCCGATAATGCGGAATACCGCGATTATATTCGTGAGGAAACTTTTAAGCGTGGGGTAATTCGTTCAGAGGTGAAGAATGAGGAAAAGGACGAGAAGCATGTGTATGAAATGTACTACGAATACCATGAGGCAGTTCGTTCACTCGTTTCACATCGAATATTAGCACTCAATCGTGGGGAGAAGGAAGAAGTATTAAAGGTTACCATTGAACCGCCAATCGATCGTATAAATGATTACTTGCAGAAAAAAGTAGTGAAAAAAGCGTCAACTGGCAAAATCGTGGAGCTATTATATGATGCGATCGAGGATAGCTATAAACGTCTAATTCAGCCCTCGATTGAAAGGGAGATTCGCAATAGCTTAACAGAAAAAGGGGAAGAACAGGCAATTGATGTCTTCTCGGTAAATCTTAAGAACTTGCTACTTCAGCCTCCATTAAAAGGAAAAACAATTCTGGGGGTTGATCCAGCATTTCGGACAGGATGTAAGTTAGCTGTTATCGATGAAACTGGAAAGGTTCTCCATGTTGGTGTCATGTATCCAACCGCACCGAAAAATGATATTGCTGGATCAGAGAAAATCGTCAAGGAATTAGTGGAGAAATATGGTGTTGAACTGATTGCAATTGGGAATGGGACTGCATCACGGGAAACAGAGCATTTCATTTCTGATGTGATCGCAAATCATTCGTTGAATATTCCTTACATCATCGTGAATGAAGCTGGTGCAAGTGTTTATTCAGCATCAGAGTTAGCAAGAGAGGAGTTCCCAGATTTACAGGTTGAACAAAGAAGTGCTGCTTCCATCGCTCGTCGGGTGCAGGATCCATTGGCAGAGCTGGTTAAAATTGATCCAAAATCAATTGGTGTTGGTCAATACCAGCATGATGTAAGTCAGAGGGCATTAAATGAATCCTTAACCTTTGTCGTTGAGACTGCGGTAAACCAAGTAGGTGTTAATGTAAATACTGCTTCTTCCTCACTTCTGCAATATGTAGCAGGTTTAAGTAAGACCGTAGCGAATAATATTGTGAAAAAGCGGAATGAGGAAGGGAAATTTATAAATCGTAAACAATTGAAGAAAATTCCACGACTTGGTGCAAAGACTTATGAGCAAGGGATTGGTTTCTTACGAATTGTTGATGGCGAACATCCACTTGACCGAACACCAATCCATCCAGAGAGCTATCAAACTACGGAAAGTCTTTTGAAAATGATGGATTGTAAGCTTTCAGATATAGGCTCAGCTAAGCTTCGTGAAAAAACCATTACTTATGATAAGCAAGAGCTTGCTGCGAAGTTAGAAATCGGGGTGCCAACATTAATCGATATACTTGATGCGTTAAGCCGCCCAGAAAGAGACCCGCGGGATGATTTTCCACAGCCATTGTTAAAGCAAAATGTATTGTCATTGGAAGACTTAAAGCCTGGTATGGAAATGCAAGGTACAGTAAGAAATGTTGTTGATTTTGGAGTGTTCGTCGATATTGGTGTGAAACAAGATGGCCTTGTTCATATCTCGAAGATGGCGAACAAGTTTGTAAAGCACCCAATGGATGTTGCGTCTGTTGGCGATGTTGTAACAGTGTGGGTCGAGAATATTGATGCAGATAAAGGCAGAATTGCATTATCTATGATACAGAATGAGAAATAACAAAAAGGCGCTTCCCAAGTGTTAAAACTAGGGAAGCGCCTTTTGCTAAAAATTATTCTTTGTCGCTTGCTGCTTCTACTTCACTAAGTGAAATGCCAAGTGCTTTTGCAACACCTTCACCGTAAGCTGGATCTGCTTTATAGCAGTTATTGATATGGCGAAGTTGAATTTCTTTTGTTGTTCCTTGCATATTACGTGCAGTGTTTTCGAATAATCTTTGTTGTGCTTCCGGGCTTTGTAGTCTGAACAATTTACCTGGTTGCTCATAGTAAAGATCATCATCTTCACGGAAGTTCCAATAGTTAGCATCGCCACCAAGGTCGAGTGTTGGCTCTTGATGTTCTTTACTATCTTCCCATTCGCCGTAGCTGTTAGGGCTATAAGAAACTTTACCGCCAGCTGGATGAATGCGCATTGCACCATCTCGGTGGTATGGATGGAAGTTCTTCACATTCTTCGGATAGTTAACAGGGATTTGCCAATGGTTTACACCTAGACGGTAACGTTGTGCATCACCATATGAGAATAGACGTCCTTGTAACATTTTATCAGGTGAGAAACCAATACCAGGAACAATATTAGTAGGAGCGAACGCAGCTTGTTCCACTTCTTCAAAATAGTTTTCTGGATTACGGTTAAGTTCTAATTCCCCAACTTCGATTAGAGGGAAGTCACCTTTATACCATACTTTTGTTAAATCGAATGGGTTATAAGGCATATTCTTTGCTTGCTCATCAGTCATTACTTGGATGTACATTTTCCATTTAGGGAAGTTGCCTTTTTCGATATTTTCAAATAGGTCTCGTTGGCTACTCTCACGATCTTGACCAACTAAAACTTCTGCCTCTTGGTCTGTTAAGTTTTCGATACCTTGTTCTGTGTAAAAATGGAATTTAACCCAAACACGTTCATTGTCTGCGTTAATCATGCTATATGCATGGCTTCCGAATAAGTTCATATGTCTAAATCCGTTTGGAATTCCGCGATCACTCATTACGATTGTTACTTGATGTAATGCTTCAGGAAGACTTGACCAGAAATCCCAGTTAGATTGAGGATTATGCATGTTTGTTTTTGGATCACGTTTAACAACATGGTTTAAATCAGGGAAACGTTTAGGATCGCGCATGAAGAATACTGGAGTATTATTTCCAACTAAATCCCAGTTACCTTCCTCTGTATAGAATTTCAATGCTGCACCACGAATATCGCGTTCTGCCTCAGCAGCACCACGTTCACCAGCAACAGTTGAAAAACGAGCAAACATGTCGGTTTTCTTACCAACTTCAGAGAAAACTTTAGCTTTCGTATATTTTGTAATGTCGTTTGTGATGGTTAAAGTACCATATGCACCAGAACCTTTCGCATGCATACGACGTTCTGGAATTACTTCTCTATCAAAATGTGCTAGTTTCTCCAAGAACCAAAAGTCCTCCATCAATAATGGACCTCTAGGACCTGCAGTCTTTGAATCATCATCATTAGGCACTGGAGCACCAAAAGCGGTCGTCATTTTCTTGTTATTTTCGCTCATTAATTTATTCCCTCCTAAATTATAAACTACAATTATTATAATAACATAGTAATTATAATAATACTATGATTATAGACTCATAGAATGGGTGTAAAGTTTGCTCTGATTGGGTTTCTTGTATAAGATAATGATATTAAAGTGAGGTGATTCTTAGCAATTGAATAGGAAAGTGTTCTTAACTAAAATATTAAATGATAAAACTTGAGTAATTGATGGCGCTGATCTGTAAGAGTATACTAGGTAAAAAGGATTGAAGTATAGTGAAAGAAGAGACTTTGAAGTGTTAGTATTGCAACGTTATAAGCTCATAATGTAATTATAAGATATACAAATTTAAAATCAATATTTATACCCTTGTAAAGAAAATTAAAGATTTCGTAGGATTCTAAGTAGAAGTAATTTATTGATACCTATAATAGCCTTGTTTCATGTATAGGGATTAATGTAGAATATAGGGAGAAATATGTTAAAATGTAGGGGAATGGAAACAGTCCTTATTTTCATTATTATCTAGTTAGGAAGATATGAAATGGATCCAATAAACAGACAGACGTTATATAATTTGGTTGATAAGCTTTCTGTAGAATTCTTTGATAAGCCATTTGAACATGATGTGGAATTTAATCATCGCTTAAGGACGACTGGTGGCAGATACATTCCTGCAAAGAAATTAATTCAATTAAACCCAAAGTATGTTACGGAGATGGATAATAATGAGTTTATTGGCATCATTAAACATGAGTTATGTCATTATCACCTTCATATAGAAGGAAAAGGGTACAAGCATATTGATCCAGAATTCAAAGTGCTATTAAGGAAGACAGGTTCACCGAGGCATTGCAAGCCGCTGCCTTCGCAAAAAAGAACATATCGATACCTATATAAATGTAAACAATGCAATCAAGAATATAAACGAGTACGCCGAGTAGATTTAAACAAATATCGCTGTGGCAAATGCAATGGAAATTTGATAGAGCTTGCGTAAAAAATGTGGATATAGAAGGTAAGTTGTTAGCCATAATAGCCTTTAACTAAGGTGTTAAGCAGATTTGTGAATTTTTTATTAAAAATACATTGACGAAAATTGTCATCCGTGGTAAATTAAATAAGCTATCAAATCTGATGGGGAAACTTAATCACGATGAAGAGGCATGTAAGTACATATGTAGTAATATGCGATTCAGAAATGAGCAAGAAAAAGGTAACAAGAAACTTTTAAAAAGATGTTGACAACACATTGGGAAACATGTTAAGATATTTCTCGTTGCTGTTAATTAGATTTTAACTTACAGCTTAAAGGTAATTTAAGTATTACTAACATATTTCACTATTCCACAGTAGCTCAGTGGTAGAGCAATCGGCTGTTAACCGATCGGTCGTAGGTTCGAATCCTACCTGTGGAGCCATATGGGGAAGTACTCAAGAGGCTGAAGAGGCGCCCCTGCTAAGGGTGTAGGTCGCGTAAGCGGCGCGAGGGTTCAAATCCCTCCTTCTCCGCCATATTTTATTTAGTGAATGGCCCGTTGGTCAAGCGGTTAAGACACCGCCCTTTCACGGCGGTATCACGGGTTCGAATCCCGTACGGGTCATCTATTTATCTTTATATGTTGTGGTCCGGTAGTTCAGTTGGTTAGAATGCCTGCCTGTCACGCAGGAGGTCGCGGGTTCGAGTCCCGTCCGGACCGCCATTGTTGGGCTATAGCCAAGCGGTAAGGCATCGGGTTTTGATCCCGTGTATCCTAGGTTCGAATCCTAGTAGCCCAGCCATTTTAAAGTTAATTCCAGTATATAATTACATGTATGCTTGAGATTACTTATACTATTTTAAAATAGTATTTTTTTATGAGAAAATCTATCGTTTAAATGTCTTTATCGAAAATATAAGGGCAGGTTTAAGCTAAAGCC
Organism: Oceanobacillus arenosus; assembly: GCF_003369575.1. Classification (GTDB taxonomy): domain Bacteria; phylum Bacillota; class Bacilli; order Bacillales; family Amphibacillaceae; genus Oceanobacillus; species Oceanobacillus arenosus. Next base: position 83,075 of record NZ_PIOC01000021.1, read on the forward strand.
CATAGTTTTACTAAATGAAATGTCTTTTAATCATGAGCCATTAGCTCAGTCGGTAGAGCATTTGACTTTTAATCAAAGGGTCGAAGGTTCGAATCCTTCATGGCTCATCAATATCATTTTTTAAAAAGTATTCCTTTAATGAATAAACTATGCGGTCGTGGCGGAACGGCAGACGCGCTAGGTTGAGGGCCTAGTGGGTGAATAACCCGTGGAGGTTCAAGTCCTCTCGGCCGCACTTAAAGAAGATTTGCTATTGAATTTAATATATGTTAGACTGTGTTCCTTCACTATTTCCATGCGCCCGTAGCTCAATTGGATAGAGTATCTGACTACGAATCAGAAGGTTGTAGGTTCGATCCCTGTCGGGCGCACCATTATTTACGGGAAGTAGCTCAGCTTGGTAGAGCACTTGGTTTGGGACCAAGGGGTCGCAGGTTCGAATCCTGTCTTCCCGACCAGTGAAACGTTTGAACAACTTTATATTATGCGGGTGTAGTTTAGTGGTAAAACCTCAGCCTTCCAAGCTGATGATGAGGGTTCGATTCCCTTCACCCGCTCCAAATAATTTATTATTTGGGCCTGTAGCTCAGCTGGTTAGAGCGCACGCCTGATAAGCGTGAGGTCGGTGGTTCGAGTCCACTCAGGCCCATCGCACTTTTAAAAAAAGTGTTGACTTATAGAAAACAACATGATATAGTTTGAAAGTTGTCGAAAAAACAACAAGAAATAATAAAAGAAAAAAGTTGTTGACAACAAAAAGTGATTTATGATATAGTAGTAAAGTTGCTTCTGAAGCAATAGAACATTTGCTCTTTGAAAACTGAACAAAACAACCAGTATGTCAACGAAAAGAAACGTGTTTTCTTTTCAACAAAACAAGAAGGTAACACTTCT
>NZ_PIOC01000022.1 GCF_003369575.1 Oceanobacillus arenosus
AAAGTGTTTGAAATGAAATTGACACCAATCAATTCCATCAGTCTCAAGCTTTAAGAAGTGTTACCTTCTTGTTTTGTTGAAAAGAAAACAAGTTTCTTTTCGTTGACATACTGGTTGTTTTGTTCAGTTTTCAAAGAGCAAATGTTCTGTTGCTTCAGAAGCAACTTTTATATATTACCACAAGTTGAAACATTTTGTCAACAACAAATTTATTTTGTAAATTTATATTAACGACTTATCTCCCTAGTGGAATTACATCATACCCCGTTATTTGATACATGTCAACAATATTTTTTATTAGACAACTCGGTTGTCACCAAGATTTTGGGTGACAGCCTTAGTTGCACTTATGTAGTAAGAAAGCATTTATACTTTCTTACTACATAAATCATTTGCTCTTTAGATACACCAACTCCCGTTCTAGTCGGTCCAATTTGATACTTAAAAGTTTACCATGCGTATCTTGACTCACGCCTTATAGAAAAATTAAAACTTGTATTAATGCGAATGCGACCGTTCCCATTATTGGAACAAGTTTTAGCAGCAAAAGTCCATTCGATGTTGAAATTAATGGATCAAGCGGGTCTTTTGCAGGTGAAGCTAGAAGATTGATGAATCGTGCCCACCTACTAGGTTTCATTGGGAAATAGGGGATATCTACATGATATTCTTCCAACTTCATACGTAGATGACGATCCTTCTTAAAGGGATCCTGACTCATATTCGTCTCCCTCCAATTCTTCTTTTAATCTTTTGATTGCCGTGTGTAATCTTGATTTTACTGTCCCTTTCGGAATTTCAAGGATTTTCGCTATTTCTTCTTGTGGCATATCGTGATAGTAGAAAAGCAATACAACAGTTCGCTGTATTTCAGGGAGCTTTGTAATGGCTTCCCGAATGGTTATTCTGTCCGATTGATGAAATTGTTCAGTCTGTATCGGGGTAAGAAAGGGAAAAAGGTTCCTCCATCTCTTGCGGCGGTTTAATTTTGTTATCATCAATCGATATGCAATTTGAAAAAGATATGATTTTAGTTTTCCCTTGCTTGGATTGTAATCGTGCTTATTTCGTTGTAGTTTAACAAATGTGTCTTGAACGATATCAATGCTTAATTGTTCGTCTCTTGAATAGCGGAAAATAAATGAATAGAGAGATGGCTTTAATAAGGTATATATCGCTTCTAAAGCTTCGTTATCACCATTTTGATAAGCAATCATCAATTCATCTTCACGTTCACTCAATCTCATCGCCCCAGCGTTCCTTAATAGTTTTCAGTGTCATAGATACCCTAGAAATTAAGTAAATAATTGATACAAGGGTCCATACTTGTGCTTGGTTTGTAAAAAATTGCACAAAAACATTCTCAACCGTTTCACCACTAGAGACTAAAAGATTAAGAACTTGAACACAAATAACGGTATATACGGATAGGCCAAGGGTAAGTGTATCAAATACGTTCCATCTTAAATATATTTTCGTTTTCTTATAATTGATTTTACCATTTTCACGGATAACATACTTGCGATCCATTGGAATGGCAATCGCTAAAATGAAAGTCATTAAGAAACCAGCAACGATAAGAGAAACAATCCAACCAGTATCCATTTTGTAACATCCCCTTTTTACCTTCTTTTCTAACTATACAAATGAGAAAGCAAAAAGGTTCATTTAATCGAAACTGTTTTTTGCCTCTCCTTATAACTCTTACTATGTAAAAGTGATACCGGTGACTAAGTTCCTTTTTACACTTTGGCAAATTGTTAACACACAGAGGGGAGCAATAAACGTCAATTCGATTTTTACCCCAACTTTCCGGTAAATGGTTGGTTCTTCACCCTCCATTAATAATGAACTGAAAATCTGTGAAACTCTCAAATTGGACCTATTTACTAATTTTAACCAATCCTATATATCGAACAACGAGTGCAGTGGAGGACTGATCCTTTAATCATAGGGAAAGATTCCTTTCAAATGCACATGATGATGATTTTCCGAATAACCTATCAAACAAATATAATCACTTACTTCTATAATAGTTAATCGGCTTTCACCTACCTCTACTTCGATAAGAACTTGGTCCGAGTTCTTACTATCATTAAATACTTTTTCAATTTGATAGTTTGTCTAACAATTGGGACGCAATTCAAAATCAGTCCCTAAATCCTAGATAATAAATATTTATCATGAAGAAAGGTGAGACGTACATCTAATGAAACGATGTACGTCTATTCCGCTCATAACAATGCTTAATAAGGTAGATAATACGGATATTGGGGGTACTGGGGATATGGAGAATATGGTGCATACACTGGGTATGGTGGTTGATAAACATAATTCGGTCTGAAAACGGTACCTGCCAAAAGACCACCTGCCAGAGCACCGACAAATGGTACTATAAATGGACTGATAAAACGCTGTTCACCGTAAATACCTTGGTTATCATCTCTATTGTATGGTTGCTGCAAAAAGCCTGCATATAAATCATCCACATGCTCTCTATACTCCATTGGTTTATACCAATCTTGATTCATCTATTTCCCTCATTTCTACATAGATCTCTACACAATCAGCCTACGCAGAGGGAAAACGTAATTATTGGGCTATTGGACAGATTTTGATTTTTATCTATAAAGTCCGTTCCCCGCTGTGTTATTAGGTTGATGATGGCGGAAAATATGATAATCATACAATTCGAAACAGAAGATCCAATTTGGAGTAAACCAAGTGTCAGGAAGGAAATAGGGACAGGCACGAAACCTACCCCACATCCCCAAACCACCCATACTCCTTCTCAAACACCAATTCCACCGTTCCAGTCGGCCCATTCCGGTGCTTGGAAATAATGACTTCCATCCGATTGTTCTGCTCGGGATTCTTCTCATAATAATCCTCACGATATAGAAAGAATATGACATCAGCATCCTGCTCTATATTGCCTGACTCGCGCAAATCTGACATCAGCGGACGCTTATTTTGGCGCGACTCCACATTTCTCGATAGCTGGGAGATTAATAGAATTGGTATATGTAGTTCAATTGCCAATTGCTTAAGCTCTCGTGTAATCTCCCCAACCTCAAGGTCCCGGCGTTCCCGCTGTTTTGCTGGTGTGATTAATTGCAAATAATCAATGATGATAAGATGATTGCCATCTGGATTATCTTGGACCTTTTTGCGAACAGCGGATCGTATTTCAAGCAGTGTTCTTTTTTTATCATAGACATCCAGACTCCAATTGGATATTACACCAATCGCCTGGACTGCTCGTTGATAATCCTCGTCGGTGAATGCCGTTGTCCGCCACTTCCGGCCATTGATTGCACCTTCAGCAGAAAGCATTCGATGCAATAATTGCTTCGTCCCCATCTCCAAACTAAAAACCTGAGCCGATCCACCTTGCTTGCAATGCCCTGCAGCTAAATTAAGTGCAAATGCCGTCTTCCCAACGGATGGCCTCGCTGCAACTATCAGCAGATCTCCGCGCTGTAAACCACCAGTCATATTATCAAGCTGCTCATATGATGTCATGCATCCCTGCTGCATACGCTCTGGATGGAACATTTCACCAGCAATGTCCTGCAAATGATCGTAGACGGATTTTTCCTGACTAATCGCACCTGCAGCTTGAATAACCTGCAGCTGCTCAATCAGCACGCCCAGCTCCTCATCAGATGAATTGCTCAAATACTGCGTTACACTTTCCCTCGATTTCCTCATACGATACGCATCAAATACGAGCCGTTCATAATGCTTAATGGCAGACGTACTCGCCACGGATTCCGCCATTTCCAGCAAATAGGAGGTATTTCCAACCTGTTCAATCGCATCCCCAAGTCTTGTCGTAACGACAACGACGTCGATGAACGCATCCTTTTCTGATGCAAGCTGCATCGCACGGTAGATGCGCCTATGACGAGAATCATGGAAGTGCTCCTCCTGCACTTCCAGATCCTTGAATAGCGTTCCATCCAACAGCACCGAGCCTAGTACCGCCACTTCCGCTTCATAATTTTCAATCGGCATGGCACTTCTCCACCAATTTTCTTAATGCCTCTTCAAACGCGCGCTTCGTTTCCTCAGGAACCTTTGCCGCCTTCTCCTGCCACGCACGCATCTCCTCTAAATGCATATTCGGCTCTACTGGATATGCCGCAATTTCCGTAAGCGTCGGCGCATACTGATTGGAGCCAACATGGGCAGATAAATTGTGCATCACACCTTCATAATCCATCCTTAGCAACTGTGGGATGAATGCCCTAATCTTCCTCTCTCCCATTTTCACACTTGGATAAAATTCCTGAATCGCATCTAGTACATCGAACGCTTCTTCCTTCGTCATACCAACATCTCCTCTCTTAGTTTATCCAGGATCGATTTGTTTTCTGTCTGGACCTTCTTCCAAAATGGTACCGACCGCTTCCGCTCCTGTTTAGATCCCTTTTGCTGTTGGAAATCCCGTACTTGATCCAGACTGCCAAGCCCTGCACGTGACCATTCATTTAAAATCTTCTCGATGTATTTTAAGGTTTTGCCGCCATTCATCACAGCAACATGCATTGCCTCCAACACCATTTCATCGCCGTTTTTCTCACACCAGCTAACAATTACATCACGTGCAGCTGGTTTTAGGGTTGAAAAGTTTTGATCGTAAAAAGTTAAAGAATCTTGCCTGTCTTCTCCTCTTCTTCTCTCTTGTTTTTGTTTATGTTTCTGTTTAAGTATGGTCCGGCTTTGGTCCGGAAGTTGGTCCTGAACTTGGTCCGGGTTTTGGTCCGCTAATTGGTCCGGATTTAGAGAGGGAGCCTGTAAATTAGCGACTCCCGTTTTATTCTGTGAGCCGTCGAGCACCACCATTTCATAAACTGGCGCCCGGCCATTTGCCCCACGTTCATAATGAATGAGCCCACAGCTTACAAGTATTTCCCTTGCCTCGGACACCCGCTGCTTCGATAAACCACCATACTGTTGGACTAAAGCGTTCGTAGCGTTGAATCGACGTTTCCATCCAACCATATTGTTAATCAACATTAAAGTGTGCCATAACACGATTGCCCTTGACGGCAATGCATTGAATGCCAAGTAATCCCTGAATGCATTTATCTGTTTGATATAGTTCATTTTGGAAAACCTCCTTCTTTTATTCTGCTAGATTCAAATTGGTTCTTATTTAGGTTAGGGCTCAATTTCCTTTCGATTGTTCCTGCTGATTCTCAATCCAGGCATCAACTGTACCTTTCGAAAATAGAATTTTACTGCGAAGACGAAAATGTGGAATCTCATTCGCACGTGCCATTTTGTAGACTGTATCAAGATGTACCCCGAGATAGGCAGCCATTTCCTTCACTGTCATCGTTTTGATTTCCATATAAAAAAACACCTCCTTTTTGTTCTTTCATCTCTACAATCGAAATGAAAGTGTAAAAGGGGGTGTATTCCGTTAAATTATTTTTAATTATTTTCAAATGCAATTGCATGCTAAGATGCACGGCTCCGAATATCTAGTTGAATATGCTTCTTTGATTCTCTCTTTTGTATCATTCTTGCAAAAAGATTATTTGCCAGAAGTGAAACAATAATAAGGACCGTACCAATAATATCGAATCTTGTGACATGATTTCCTTGCAAAATTGAAATAAGCAGGGTAGTAATAGGCACAAAATTAATAAACAACAGTGCATTTAAAGGGGATAAGATACTCACACCGACGTTCCAGCCAACCAAGGCAATGACACCAGGGAAGATAATCATAAATAATAAATGCGGACTTACTGTTTTGACGACTTCTATAGAAGGAACAGATAAATCACTAAAAAGCGTTGCCACGAATACAATAACAACAGCAGTGATTGTTCCCAGTAAACAGCTTAAAGTTGAATATCTTAATGCGGACCAACCACTAAACTCACTGCCACCCATCGTGTAAATCACCCATCCAATAACGGCAACTAATATGAGAATCGAAGGTAAAATATGATCCGCTGCACCAAAAAATGCTTTTATATCACCTTTTGTTATGACTAATATAGCCCCAATAAATGACACGATTACACATAGTAATGTGAATAGATGCGTGCGGCTTTTAAAAATCACTAGGCCAATTACAATGGAAATCATTGGCATTAGCGACTCCATAATGGATGCCACCATCACACCTGGCTCACCTAATAAATTTTCTCCCCAGAAGATGAGCAGATTATAGGCTGTAAATGCCATCGTACCGAAAAACCATAATTTAAATCCTTTTCCTTCCAGTCGAAAAGCCTTCTTACCTTCTTTGACTAATAAAATCGCTACTAAAATGATTGTAACGGATGCATAGCGAATAATTGTAAAATAGAAAGGGTCGATATGTTCGAATGCCGCATGTGCTACAGGAAACATTGCACCCCATGAAGCAGCAGCAATAAAACATAAAATCGCTCCTAATAAAAGATTACTTTTCAACTTTTCCCTTCCCCCTCTTGCTTGAAATATCGATTTTCCATAATCAATCATCTATCATTCTTGATATCTTGTAAAGTGAATGAAATTAATGTTTTACATCAATTTTAGTGATATCATAAAATATACAAGAAACGATGAAAGAAAGGTGATACGCGTGGAATTTAAGGATTTAGAAATTTTCCAGATAGTGGCGGAAAAAGGAACCATCACAGCAGCTGCAAAGGAGTTTAATTATGTGCAATCAAATATTACATCAAGAATTCATAAACTCGAAACAGAACTGGATACTCCTTTGTTTAACCGACACCGCCGCGGGATGAGTTTGACTCCAGAAGGAAAAAAACTATTAACTTATAGTAAACAAATATTATTGCTAACAAATGAAATGAAAAAAACGATTCAAAATAAACAAGAACCGTCTGGAAAACTAGAAATTGGAACCGTTGAAACTGTCATTCATTTACCAATCATATTATCCAGCTATATTAAGAAATATAGAAAGGTAGATTTATCATTATTTACTGGCGTTACGGACAAATTAAAGGAACAAGTATTAAATCATGAGTTAGAAGGTGCATTCATCACAGAATCAGACTTACACCCCGACCTAATATCCCATGATGTATTTCAAGAGGAGCTTGTTTTAATTTCGGATATGCGCTTCTCAACATTGGAAGAATTAAAAGAAGAACCAATTCTATGCTTTAGCAAGGGCTGCGGATACCGCGCACGTTTAGAAGCCTGGTATAAAGACCAAAACATCATCCCGCAGCAAATAATGGAATTCGGTACACTGGAAACAATTTTACGCAGTGTTGTCATGGGGATTGGTATTACATTCGTTCCCAAGTCAACCGTTACACAATTGGAAAATAGTGGACTAATCCGATGTCATACACTTCCGGAGCAATATAGTAAGGTTAAAACTGTTTTTATTAGAAGAGCCGACGCATTCTTAACTTCAACAATCGAAACTTTTATCGATACCATTGAAATGAATAAAGAAGCATCGATTGGACCAATGAGCTATATTGTTTATTAAGCCTTTCAATTTAAGAGGAGAAGAGTAATTATTGCTTTCTCTTCTCCTGCCTTTTATATCTAATCGCAAAGTATCTCCAAATGTTGAACAGTTAATAGGTGAGTCATGTGTTTCATTTTTTCCGTTTGCATTTGTTCTCGTTGCCATCTTTACTACCATTCGGTACAGTGATTCGGTGCCAACAGCAATATCTTCATATGTTGAAAATTCACGAGGATCATGACTAATTCCATCTTTCGACCGAACAAAAGTCATTGAAATATTACAGTCTTGTGCCATCAGAGTGCATCATGAAAAGCACCACTCGTTAATTCCGGGACGACAGAGGGACAGTCACCGCGTTCGCAACCCCTTTAATTCAATGGTACACGATGTACCTGTCCCTTTATACGTCTTTGGAAAAGGCTGAATTCATTAATTGAATTCAGCCTTTTTTCTTACATGTTAATCGTGCGTTTGGAAAAGAGTACCATTATTTAACAATCTTATATTGGTCAATAATTTCATTAGTAACAGCATCATATGTTGTAAATGAAGCAGATTCATCCGTTATTTCAGCATTCATAAACGATGGTCTATATGATTGGCTTCTTACAGCTGAATAATAACTAGCATCGTCTTTCCAATTATAGTATTTGCTCCCGCTTGAAGAGTTAGCTGTTAGATAAAGAATACCTGATGGATCTTCAACTATGTTTTTAGACAAAAATCTTTGATCCATCAGTGGCTGATCAGCTTCCATTTGGTGTGTACGAACATAACCATGATCATGTCCTGCAAATACGACATCAATGTCATTAGCATCAAAAGCTGGAACAAGTTCTTCACGACGTTCAAGTATATCACCATCATATTTATGGCTATTTTCACTATAAATGGAGTGATGCATTACTACAAATTTCCAATTTGCATCCGGATTTGCCGCTACTGTTTCTTCAACAAATTGGGCGTGTTCTTCGTTATTTCGACTATTCGTATTCAAGACAATAAATAAGGCATCGTTATAAGTATAGTAATAGTCACCGCCAGCACTTGTTGCTCCTAAATCAGATTCATTTGGAACATTATAGTGGGAATCATATGTTGCTGAGTTGTCATGGTTTCCTACTGTCGTTTGAATTGGATATTCTTTAATTTCATCTGGTGAGAAATAAGCATCATACTCTTCTTCATTGTTTGATTTGTTCACTTGGTCACCGGCAGAAACTAAGAAATGTGTTTCAGGAAAGGCGTCTAATGCCACATCTAATGTATTATTCCAACCAGATTTATCTGCTAGTACATTGCCACTTGAACCAAGTTGAGGATCACCAAACAATAGGAAATTGAATTCATCGTCACCGCGAACAGTAAAGGTATTGATCTCACTCCAATTACCTTCCCCATCACCAAAACGATAATTGTATGTAGTATTTTCTTTTAGACCTGTAATGGTTGCTTCATGGCTGGATTCCCCGCTAGTAGCTTCTTCCAATGTCGCTTGAACAGTTGTTGTTTTCCCCTTAGGAAACTGCTTACCATTGCCATTATTGGCCTTTGCAAATTGCACAACTCCAGGTTCATTAGTAAGTTCTGTATACCAGTTAAATGTACGTTGTGTTTCATCAGCTCCTGGAGCAAAGGCAATATCACTAACCCCATACGATACTTCATCAATTGGTGCTGCTTGTACCGTTGTTCCCGCCGCTGGAAATGCAAGTGGCATAAGTAATGCGGATGCTGTTAAAACATTCAAGAGACGTCTGTTCGTTTTACTAGTTAGATAATTTCTCATTTTTTCACTCCTCAGTTTTTTCTTTTCTAATCATATGCTAGCACCTATTTGTAAAGAAAATGTATTGTTCATGTTAAGTTCAACTTAACAATTATAAAACGATAAATAAGACCTAGAAGAAAACCGATCCAATATATGTTTAAAAGGTAAGGATACCCAAATAATTTAATAATTTACCATTATCTGTAATTAGTGTGGGATTAGCTAAAATAGTGAAGTCAAACAAAACCAAAATTAATTATTTGTGATTTCTCCATTATCACTAAGTGCAGCAGGGGACTGACTCTTTGATCTACGAATCCATTTCCCCATACTTTTTACACATTCTAAGACTACTAACTAGTCAAAACACCTTAATATTTATTTGGTAATGGGTAGTATTCTTCATTTTCTGAATTTAAAGAGGATTTGTATTCCCGTCTATCGAAAACTACAATATAACGAAAAAATGGAGGGTTATGATGAAAAAGCTAAACAAATGGCTATTAACGGTCAGTCTTACTGGGGCACTTATCATTGGGGGAACAATCCTTACTTCTCCGGTTGTAAGTGCGGTGGGAAATGGTCCAAATTACAATGGGAACGGACAAATTAATACTTCTATTCTTACCACCTATGATGAAATGGTTGATTATCTTCAAACACAGGAAGCAAAACAAGAACAAATGGAATTAGAAGTGATTGGCCAATCCATGAAAGGCCGCGATTTATACCTTGTTAAATACATGTCCAACCCGGAAAATCCAACGATACTTTTCCTAACACAGCAACATGGAAACGAGCAGTTGACGACAGAGGGAGCTCTTGAATTCATTAAACACCTGGGAACAGGTAAAACAAAAGGCGTTCTGGATAATGTCAATGTGTTAATCGTACCGATGCTAAACCCTGATGGAGCAATGGGAGACGTAGACTTTGAATTAGATGATTATATTGCGAGCGGAGATCGTCATCTAACAAGATACAATGCAGTGGGCGAAGATCTGAACCGTGACCATGTAAATAAAATCTTCCCGGAAACACAGGCCCTTCATAATAATGTATTACGTGCCTACGATATTGATTATATGATTGACCTTCATCATCAGGGAGCGCAAAGTGAACGTGATGGAGAGTTAGTGTCAGGATCAATTCTTTACCCAACTACGGAGAATGCAGATCCCGAAGTGGTTCATAAATCCAAACAATTAGGTGCTGTAGTGTTTGATAAGATTAATCCATCTGGCTGGGGACACCTTGGTAAATATGACGGTGGTTCT
>NZ_PIOC01000023.1:0-1789 GCF_003369575.1 Oceanobacillus arenosus
CAAAATCATATTATTTAGAATACAAAAAGTGTGCCTAGATGTCGAATTTTTTATTGTCTATTTTTAGGGGGCTTGACTACAGGCACCTAAACGCACAGGCACCCAGATCTTATGCTTCCTTCTTCCTAAATCGTTCATATAATACTTTTAATGCATTCGCATCGAGCTCGATATCATTTTCATATGCATATTTAATTGCATATCCAAGTGCGAGGGTCATTCCGCCAGCAATGCTGCCACCTGCGACAGAGCCTGCTCCGGGAATAAATTTCACAATTTGCCGGAAGAGGGTTTTACCAATATTTCCCGTAATGGTTGCAATCGTGAGTTCCTTTGCCCGCTCCTTTGATAGAGGTTTTTCATATAATGCAGCAAGACGAACCATCAATCCAACTTGAATTCCTGTAAGCGGGACAAAGTCAGAACCAGGAATTGGCACAGCACCAATTGCTGTCGCTGAGCCTGCAGCTGCAAGAATCCACTTATTCGCTGTAGATGATTTTTCCTTGATAAGCCGCGCAAATTGAATCTCTTTATGCTTTTTTTTCAATATTTCTAGAATCTCATTTCTAAGTTTATCAATGTTTTCACCTGTTTTAGACGAGATTGGAATCACTTTATGTTGATGATTTGAATGGTCTTTCACATATTTTACTAAACTGGGAATATCATCGGCAGCATCGATTTTATTTAGGACAAACAGGATATTTTTATTCTTCTTTTCAATGATTTCAAAGGATTTTCTTTCTCCTTCAGAAAAGACTGTCCCAGCAGCATTTAGGAAGAACAGGATAACATCGGCATCCACATAATAACGTAATGTTTCCTCTGAATTTTTACCATTAATATCGTCGAGACCCGGTGTATCGACAAAGATAATTTTATCTCGGTAAACATAGCGATCGATGTCAATCGTTTCTCCAGGCTTTGCGCCAACAGGAGCAACTTCATCGCCAATCAATTGATTAATTGTAGATGATTTTCCTGTATTCACGTCACCAATCATCGCGAATAGGATTTCCTCATCTAATTGTTCATTCACCTTGTCCGTTTCTTGCTCATAGGTTTGCACGAATTCCTTTTCATTAAATTCTGCCAAGTCGATCACACTCCTTCCCTCTATACTACCAAATCCAGTAGGAAACATACTAATTGATTGCTGAGAAAAATAAAACACGCTTTCATATTCAAAATATGGAGTAAATCGAAGTAAATTAATGAAATTATAAGGAAAATGGAGATGTTCCCGTTTACTTAGATGTTGTTCTCGTTTTCATGCCACTTGTTACCGATTTCACAGACTTTGTCAAATATTGCTTTATCCAGCATAATAAAGGTATCCAATAGAGAGGGGGAAGCAATAATGAAAATACTTTTAAAAAAGATCTTAAAACCATACATGGAAATGCACATTGATGCATATACAAGACTAAACAGAGAAAATAAATAACGAAGAATGAATGGGAAAAGGAGAGTGAAAATATGAAAAAAGTATTGGATTACTTATTAGAAAAACTTGATCGTCACGTTGAACAGAACAAAGAATTTTATAGTAACAGCTTCAAAACTAGATAAACCCTTTAAGGGAGACTACTATTTAAGAAATTCTTCTAGTGAATAGAAATTGGATTCTCAAATAATAAAGATGATTTAGAGAATCGTATATTAAGATTCACCTTTATCACTTCTAAAGACTATACTCCAAATTAAAATATCCACATAGCATAATAATAAAAAACAACTCGATTGTCGCACCTTCTAAGCGTGGAACCCGAGTTGTTTTTATTGA
>NZ_PIOC01000023.1:2114-172856 GCF_003369575.1 Oceanobacillus arenosus
ATGTATGTAACTCATACGCCACTAAAAAGGTATCAACTGTCTTATCGTTATTTCGTCATTTGGATCAGCAATTGCTGATAGGTATTTGCTTCTACGTGGTTGCCAATTTTTTGATAGATTTTTGTTAAATAGGTGACAGGCTTAGGATCATCCGGTGATAATTCCATTTCCCATTTGAAGCAATCAATCGATTTTTCAAATTGCTGGAATTGGAAGTAGAGCTCACCTAATGCGAATTGTTGATCAGGATCGTTGGATAGTTTCTTTATCTTTAGTAATTTTTGTTCGATTGGCAGATGTATTCCTGCTTCATGGAATGGGGTAAACCATTCGATAATGCTTGTTAATGGAATTTCTTCTAGAAAGGCTGAGACAAATGGTGTAATTAGTTTATTTAAGGTTTTTGCATCATGATTGCTCAGAGCAAGTAAACGTTTATTTGATTTCTTGAAGTAGGAAGCAAGTACATGCTTATCTGCGCCAGGCAAGTGATCAATAATTGATTGTAGCTGTTCACTTGTTGGTTGATACACTGTTGTCAGCATGAACTCAATGAGCGCATTTACATCGTTACTTGCTAGTAAGGGAGTTAAGAGTTTTTCTTCAATAATAGGATTTCTAGTTGATTGATATAATTCTTGGAGAATCTCGAGCTGTTCTTCTTGATTAAAGTCCGTGATGAGCGCTTCGATTCCTGCAAAATTTTCTAAGGTAAACTGGTGACGCAGCAATTCAATTCGCAATGCGAGCGCATCAAGCAAACGGTTTTGTGAGCGATATAGCTGGAAAAGGATTGATAAATTATCGGGATCATGACGATCATTAAAGCAGATTAATTCCGTATTGAGTGGATCTCTTTCATAGAGATTTTCAATTTCTTGATAAATGATATGGTGCTGCTGAAACTGCATATGGTGAATCATATCATGGACAAATGAATTATTCTGATCATAGTCCAAATAAACCCTTAACAGTTGATAGGCTGCAAAAAGCTGCCCTTCTCGTCGGTAATTATAAAAACTACTTTTGATTAATTTAGTTATGGAATCGGACTTTGTGAATGAATCAAAATACGTGAAGATTAAAATCGTTTCTAGTTTCGAGTAGTGTTTCTGTATTTGTTTGAAGAGTGGATTAAATTGAATAAAGTTCAAGGATTTTTGCTGGTTGATTAATTTCATTGTTAATGGATGCGACCCATTCACGTGAATACCACTTAACAATGCACGATGAATATGCGAGTTTAATCTGATTTTATTTGCTTTTGTTCCATTAATGAATACATCTTTATAGAAAATCAAATAATAATAATCGGACTTTTGATCTGTTGCTTCTATGATTTTACTTTGCTTATAGAAAGTTAATTGTTCTGCGGTTAGTTTAAGATTTTTCTTATTCACTTGAACCTGGAATTGAAACTTCTTCATCTTAAATCCCCCTCATTCATTAGCAGCCAAGTCTCATAAACGATTTCTAGTTATTTGCAGATGATTCTTCAACAAGAGAAATGCGCTGTAATCGATATGTTAATTTAGTTAATCATATCACATATTGTATTTAGAAAATAATAATAGCTTGTAAATTTCCCTTTTTTATCAGATTATAATCTGATATAATGATTAGGAGTTAGTATCTAGTACTAAAAAATGTGAGGGTGATATTGTTGAATAGAGAAGATTTAATTGCACCGGAAAATTATAATATTGTAATGGAATTCGAAAAGTATGCAAAAGAGCCTGAACGTAAAGCAGTCATTTGGGTAGATGAGCATGGCAATAAAAAGGAAATTACGTATGAAAAGTTAATCAAAAATGCAAATAAAATTGGAAATATATTCTTAGAAAAAGGACTGAAAAAAGGGGACAAATTATTGGTTATGATGCCTCGTCTTATTGAGACGTATGAGGTATATATTGCTGCATTAAAGACGGGAATTATTATTATTCCGAGCTCGGAGATGTTTCGTACGAAGGATTTACAGTATCGAATCACGCATGCGGGAGTAAGTGGTGTTGTAAGTTTCTCTAAGTTTACGAAGGAATTTACGGAAATCGAGCAATACTCAGAGCTTGTGAAATTCACGGTCGGTGACAACGTATCGGAGTGGAATAACTTAGATTCATTAAAAGAATCTGCATCAGATGAATTAGAAATCGCTACAACTTCAAGTGATGATCTCGCATTCTTACCATATACATCAGGCACTACGAGCAACCCTAAAGCAGTAATGCATACACATGCATGGGGATTCGCTCATATGAGCTCGGCACCAGCATACTGGTTGGGAATCAAAGATGGTGATACTGTTTGGGCAACAGCAGCGCCGGGCTGGCAAAAGTGGGTATGGAGTCCATTTTTATCTGTTTTAGGCTCCGGTGCTACAGGTTTTGTTTATAGTGGTAAATTCGAAGCAAAAAAATATCTTTCCTTATTAGAAAAAAATCAAGTGAATGTATTCTGCTGTACACCGACGGAATATCGATTAATGGCGAAGCTAGATAATTTACAGGACTATGATTTGTCAGCATTACACAGTGCAGTTTCTGCAGGGGAGCCTTTAAATCGCGAAGTAATTGATCAATTTGAAAAGTACTTTAATGTAACGGTTCGAGATGGCTATGGTCAAACGGAAAACACATTGCTACTTGGATTCTTAAAGGGAATGAAAGTAAAAGCTGGCTCAATGGGAAAACCGACACCAGGAAATGATGTTCAATTAATTGATGAAGACGGAAATCCTGTTGCGCCGGGAGTTGTTGGTGATATCGCAATCCCACTGGATACTCCAGCATTATTTAAAGGATATTATAAAGACGAAGAGCGCACAAAGAAATCGCATCGTGGAAACTTTTATATTACCGGCGATCAAGCGTCATTAGATGATGAGGGCTACTTCTGGTTTGAGGGAAGAAATGATGATATTATCATTAGCTCAGGCTATACGATTGGACCATTCGAGGTTGAGGATGCATTAGTGAAGCATCCAGCTGTTAAAGAATGTGCGGTTGTTGCTAGTCCAGATGAAATCCGCGGAAATGTTGTAAAAGCATTTATCGTGCTGCAAGATAATGTTGAAAATGCTGGACCAGAGTTAATTAAAGAGCTGCAAAACCATACGAAACAAGCAACAGCACCATATAAATATCCAAGGAAAATCGAATTTATTGATGAATTACCGAAGACAAATTCCGGGAAAATTCGTCGTGTCGAATTACGACAACGTGAAAAAGATAATTTGAAATAATGATAGAAAACTTCCATCAATAGATCCACTCTATTTGATGGAAGTTTTTTTTGTGCTAACTTAGGAAACTATAAAATTGGGTGTTGTGGATAACATAATTACTGCGAATAGCCACGTCCAGCTCCAGCGCTTAAGTAGTAGCGAGACTTCCCTCACCTCCGTAATCTAAGTCAACCGCTTACGCTCCCAAAGAGTTTCCTTTATCTCAAAAGGCAAAAGGAGAAGTTCGACTAAGTCCGTACACAGCTCAAACTAGCTTTAAGCTTTTATTCTACTCAGATTTTTTTAATAGGGAAGGGGCTTGTGGCTGCTCCTTCATTTTAACTGGTAATGCTTGAATCGATTCGATTAACAAAATCAGTTTTCCTTCGATGCGATGTAATAAATAAAACGTCACTGCAATCGGAAAGCCAACTTCTGTAATGAATGCTCCCAAGTATTCCATCATATTCCCTCCAATATTCTGTGCTATTAACTCCTTCAAGTAACCTGATTCTTTAAAGGCAAACATGACCAGTAAGAAAGCGGTAACTGGTCATGTTTGCCTTATTTAGCTTGATGATTATAATTCAATATCTTCAACGTTATGCTCAACAAGGCGTGCGCTCTTCTTTGACATAAGATCTCCGCCTGAAGATGTGAATGCATTTTGCGTAAGGATTTCGTCCATTACTGCATTTATTGCAGCGGGATCAATTGGTTCAATCGGCTTTTCAATGGAATACGTAACAATCTTTCCGTCATCATTGATGAATTTAAGCTCTAAGGTTTTCAAGCTGCTCTCCTCCTTTCTTATTTGTAAGCACTGACGATAGATTCTGACCCAATGCTAGTTCAACAAACCAATTTCGATTACTCGTCGCGAATATCTGACTCATCTTTACGTGTAATTTCGTAAAGTGGACGTTGCTGCAACGAAGCAATTGCTGTTGCGATTGCATAAAGTTGATCTGATGTTGCTGATTTTTTTACATTGTTGAAGCTTTTAAATTTAAAGATTGTCTTCCCTGTTTCTAGGTCATTGCCATCGTTTAGCACTAATTGCAATGTTGTTTTCGTTAAATCTGCTACTGCCATGTTCCTCACCCCCTTTCATAACTACAATCGAATGAAGTTATCAAAAGGGGGTGTAAACATAAAAAGTATTTTAAAATATCATTTTCTACTGTTATGGTTGTAACAAAAATTAATCATGCTGCCACTAGAGACAGCCTTTCAAAAATTCAATCCGGCAGAAAACGGGGATTAGAGTGCGACATCTAATCCCCAACTATATGTCATCATAAAAGTCATGCTTCATAAGTATGAAACATCGATAATTTCAGGTGCTGAATCTTGCGAAATTATAGATAAGTAGTATAATGGTCATAGATTATCAGAATAGTTCCAAATACTGTTTTTAGCAATAGATAAAAGCTTAACTTAAATGATTAAACGACACCAACGATTTAATAACCTAGATTAAATCGTTATTTTTTCATGTTTGTATAGATTTTAAAGGAGGAGCATAGATGGCAAGTGAAAAAATTTTACTTGTTGATGATGATGCAGATATGAGAGAGGTACTTCAATTATATTTAAAGAAAAATGGGTATTTGGTTTTTACAGCAGAGGATGGGGTAGATGCAATCAGAGCTGTTGAGGAGTCGAATCCAGATTTAATCCTTCTCGATGTGATGATGCCTAATCTTGACGGCTTAGAATTTCTGCCAATTATTCGGAAAAAAACTGAGGTCCCAGTACTATTATTGAGTTCAAAAAATGATGATATCGATACCATATTAGGGCTTAGTGTTGGCGGAGATGATTATATTTCGAAAACAACGAGCATGCCTGTCATTGTTTCGAAGGTAAGGGCACATTTAAGACGTAATCGCATATTAGCAGATCGCACTGAAAATACGGGAAATCAACCTCAAAGTGAACGGACGATAATTGAATACCCAGGATTAACGATTAATCTAGTTAATGCGGAAGTTATTGCCAACGGATCTGTCGTTAAATTATCTGCTAAAGAATATCAGCTATTATGTTTAATGGCCCGTAATCCTGAGCGAATTTATACTGTGGAAAAGCTATTTGAATTAATCTGGGCTGAAAATAGTCTTGGTGACTATCGAACGGTCATGGTCCATTTAAGTAATTTGCGAAAGAAAATCGAATTGAATCCGAATGAGCCACAATATATTCTTACATTGCGTGGAATCGGTTACAAGTTTAATGCGTCTAATATGTAGGTATTTTCATCTTGTTTATATGCAGCATTTTTTAAGAATGTTTTCACATCTGCAGGGCTTAGGCCAAGCTCTTTTGCTTGAACAATTAGATTTATCCAATCTTGATCATATAAATTGGAATTATCCGTATCTAACATTTGTTTATTTTTCATTTTTGTCCCCCCTCATTCCCCTAATAACAGAATAATGGGTAAAGTATAAAATACATTAAAGTTCTGATTAAGTTTAGTTAAAGCCTATTAAGGAAGGTGAATCAGATTGTTTACATTACCAGGATATCGGATATTAGATATACTTATCGAAAATACAACATGGACATTGTATAAAGCATATGATCTAAAGGATAAAAAAGTGGTCGCAATCAAACAAGAAAATAAGGAATTGAAAAGCATCCATGATCATGCGGCTATCGTTCATGACTTTCATGTCGCAAAAAAACTACAAACGAAGCAAGTACTAAAACCGATAAAGCTTGAAAAGCATAGAGAAGAGTCATATTTTATTACAGATTTATTTTCCGGCGATACATTAGAGGGACGGCTGCAGCAACAGAAAGCAGCATTTGATCTAAAGACCTTTCTTAAACTTGCAATCAGAATTACAGATGCTGTAGGCAGTGTACATCTGGAACATACGATACATAAATCATTACAGCCACGAAATATTTTGCTTCATCACCAGACAGATGAAATAATATTAACCGGATTTCATCATTCAACAAATTTAAGTTCAGAGATCGGGCATCCGAATGTAAGTCCCTATCAATTAAAAGGGAGAGTCGCATACATGTCGCCAGAGCAAACCGGTCGAATGAATCGCGCCCTTGATTACCGGACCGATTTATATTCATTGGGAATTATTTTTTATGAAATGATTACCGGTATATTGCCATTTCAATTAGAACATCCAGCAGAAATGATTCATGCCCATCTTGCAAGAATACCTGTAAGACCGAGTGCAATCAATGAAGCAATCCCGCCGATGGTTTCTACCATCATCATGCAATTATTAGAAAAGATGCCTGAATCCCGTTATCAAAGCACCCGAGGCTTGAAGGAAGATTTGTTTAAATCTTTAACCGAATGGAATCAAACGGGAGAAATTCGCCCATTTGCATTAAGCGTGAAAGCGCAAGTAAAATTATTTGAACGGCCGCAAGTATTATATGGAAGAGAGGAAGCGGTCAAGGAGCTTGTAGCAGGTTTTCATCGCGTTCGCAGTGGAAAGGCCGAATTAATGTTAATGAAAGGTCCATCCGGTATTGGTAAGACTGCACTAGTTAACGAATTACATAAACAGCTTATAAAAGAAAAAGGATATTTCATTTCGGGGAAATTCGTTCATTTGCAAAAGCAGATCCCATTTGCCCCACTTATAGCTGCATTTCAAGGATTAGTCCGACAGGTTTTATCGGAGGGTAAGGAGAGTAGGCGTCAGTGGCAGGATACATTGAATGCAGAATTAGGTTCGAGCAAGAATGTAATTGCAAATTTTATTCCAGAAATATGCTGGCTGATTGGTCCGCAAGATCAAGTGTCCGAGCTGCCACCAGAAGCCGTACATAATCGATTCCGTTTAGCAATACAGAAATTTGTACAAGTATTCGCTCGTAAAGGACATCCACTCGTTCTATTTCTTGATGATTTGCAGTGGGCGGATGAAGCGACACTGGATCTCATTGATTTTCTCATAACGAATGCTTGTAACTCTTATTTATTAATTGTCGGTGCCTACCGTGATAATGAGGTTACGCTTGGACATCCATTTGAACGGATGCTGCGAAAAGTAAAGGAAAAAGAGGTGCCAATTACAACCATTGCCGTTACCCATTTAAATAAGGAGCATATTCGAACTTGGATTGAAGATGCGCTTGCGATTACAGGGAAGGATGGCATATTTCTTATCGAGCTTATTTTTCGGATTACAGATGGGAATCCTTTCTTTATTATCCAATTACTCCAAACCTTTAATGAAGAAAAGGTCTTTTACTTTCATTCAATTGAAGGGAAATGGCTTGTAAACGTGACGAGGTTAAAGCAGTTAAACATATCAGAAAAAATTCTTGATATTATTTTAAAGCGAATCAATCAGCTGGCACCAGAAACGATAGCTACTTTGCAATTAGCTTCTTGTTTTGGAAATCAGTTTGATCTCAAATCATTAGCAATAATTACGGGAAAAAGCTTTGTTGCGCTTGCAGCGGATATTTGGGAGGGATTGGAAACAGGGCTTGTTCTGCCTATGGATGAGAGTTATAAATGGGTTTATCCAGATGAAAATCTAGTGCTGCTCGATAAACAACCACCAACCTATTTATTTTTACATGATAAGGTACAGCAAGCATTTTACTCGAGCATGTCTAGAGAAACGCAAGAGATGAATCATATGAAAATT
This sequence comes from Oceanobacillus arenosus, assembly GCF_003369575.1. Lineage (GTDB taxonomy): Bacteria > Bacillota > Bacilli > Bacillales > Amphibacillaceae > Oceanobacillus > Oceanobacillus arenosus. Next base: position 9,990 of record NZ_PIOC01000023.1, read on the forward strand.
GGATTGCAGCTTGTTTCTCAGTATGATGATCATCAAAGAGAAGAACATATTTTTGATATTGTTAATCATTTAAATCATTGTACGCATCATTTAAGCGACGAACAGAAACTAGATTTAGCAGAACGGAATCGACTTGCAGGTGAGCGTGCAAAACAAAGGGCTGCATCCGAGTCTGCTTTACATTTCTTCAACATTGGTAAGGAATTATTACCTGCAGATAAATGGAATGCAAAATATTATGAAACAGCGTTTAATATCATGATTGGCTTAGGTGAGGCAGAATATTTAAATCAACGATTTGAAGAAGCGGAGAGAATATTTGATGAACTATTAGAAGAGGCTCGAACGAATCAAGAGAAGCTACGAATTTATAATCTGAAAATTACGCTGTATGTTCATATTCATGAGGTGGAAAGGGCAACAAACACAGGACTCGAGGGGTTACGCTTATTTAATTGGAATTTCAAATCTAATCCGAATAAGCTAGATGTTGCAAAGGAATATCTATTAACGAAACGTGCATTAAGGCAAAATAAAGATATTGATTTATTGGAGCTTAACACGGTAAGCGAGGATGATTTACAATTCGTTATGCGGACATTAATTAATACAAATGCACCTACCTATCATTGGAACCAAAATCTAGCAACAATCCTGATGCTTCGTGCGCTTAGACTTACATTGAAACACGGTGATATGGATATTACTTCACTTGTATACAATAATTATGCACTGACACAGAGTGCGGGGTTTAGTGATTATGACGCGAGCTATCAATTCGGTAGATTGGCAATTGAGCATACAGAGAAGTTTCAGGATAATAGTTTGAAAGCCCGAGTTTACTTTGTATTTGGCAGCTATGTCAACCACTGGAAACAGTCGATTCGCTTTAATCTTGATTATTTAGATCGTTCACAGCAACTCTGCATTGAATCTGGTAATCTTCATTTAGCGGGTGCTGCCGGTATGTTTATTCCATTAACCGAGTTCATTATGGGAGAAAATATACAAGATGTAAAAAACGAGATTATCCGGCAGCTTGAGTTCGCAACACGGAATGAATACACATTATCCTATGATTTTCTTGGCGAGTTAATGGACTGGATTGATTTGCTGCAGGCACCAAATCAAAAAGTGAATTGGAATCTTCCGGCGTTTACGGATGATGATTCAGCCAAAATTATTCATTTTACAATTAGACTGCAAATGACGTATTTATTGGATGATGAGCTTAAAGCAGTTGAAATTATGGATGTATTAGATAAGTTAGTGGATAGGACATTAAAGCTGATTAATGCACCAGAATATTACTTTTATAGTGGATTGTGGATTGCTAGGCAAATGTATAATGGCACAATTTCCAAAAAGAAGGGGACAGCAAAAATTGCCAAACAATTGGCGAGATTAGAAAAATGGGCGAACCACGCGCCGATGAACTATATGCATAAGTATTTATTAGTAAAAGGGGAATTAGCGAAGGCAAAGGGAAAAACGGATGAAGCTATTCAGCTCTATAATCAAGCGATTGATTTAGCGTCAGAAAATGGGTTCCTACAGGATCTAGCACTTGCCAATCAATGTGCAGCATACTTTTATCTTGACCAACAGCTACCAAAATCGGCGAAGTCTTATTTAGCGGACGCTTATCATCATTATATGGAATGGGGTGCAGAGCGAATTGCCTTTCGTCTTTATGAAAAACATAAGGATTTATTTAGTAAATGGACGACAGAGGACCAGCCACAAGGGTTAAAATCAGCAATGGAAAGAGAATCCCTTGATATGAATGCGGTTTTTGATGCATCTACGGCAATTTCCGAAGAAGTAATTTTAAATAAATTGGTTGATAAACTATTACGAATCGCTGTAATTAATGCAGGAGCAGAACATGGGTATCTTTTCTTATCAGACGAAGCAGAGGAGCTTCAATTAGTTGCAGTTAATCATATGAATGAAGAGGCGAATGTTACACTATATGATCATCCAGAGAAAATTCATGAAAATATGGATATATCATTATCGGTTCTAGATTATGTTGCAAATACGAAGCAAGCAGTCGTTCTAGGAGAAGCAGATCGAAATGGGGAATTCACAAAGGATGCATATGTGAAGAAGCATCATGTGAAATCGATTCTCTGTTTACCAATTATTTATCACAGACGCCTAACTGGTATTCTTTATTTGGAAAATAATCAGTCAACATATGTATTTACAGATGAAAGTATGACATTGCTAACCTTAATTGCATCACAGGCAGCAATCTCCATTGAAAATGCATATTTATATCGTAACCTTGAGGAAAAAGTAATGGAAAGAACAAGGCTATTAAACGAAGCCAACCAAAATCTGTTAGTCGCAAATGAATCGCTTGCAGAATCTGAAAATAATAGAAGCCAGTTGCTTTCGAATATTTCGCATGATTTGCGATCACCGATTGCGACGATAAGAGGCTATGTTGATGCAATTCTTGATGGTGTAGTAAATAGTCCAGAACAGCGTGCAGACTATTTACAAGTAATTAAGAAGCGGCTCGGTTCCTTAAACCGATTGATACAGGATTTATTCGATTTAGCCCAATTTGAATCAGGAAATGTCACCTTCTCAATGGATATTATCCCGATTGATCAATTGTTTAACCACCTTTCCAGTCAATTTGAACAGGATATTAGACAGGCAGGACTAACCGTTCGTACGCTTCTACCGATGCATATGGAAGAAGCATATCCACTTGTGGAAGTAGATGTGCAACGTCTGGAACAGGTGATGAGCAATTTAGTGTCCAATGCCATTAAACATACGGATCAAGGGGGGATAGAAATCAGTCTGGCACTAGAAATGGATCACGGTCGGGCGATAATTAGTGTGGCGGACCAGGGGAGTGGTATACCTGATTCTGACCTTCCATATATATTTGACCGGCAATATACAAAAGGATTTGCTAGTAATTCACAAGGACATGGGCTTGGACTATCGATTAGTAAAGAAATAATTACGGCACATCAAGGTGAAATTTGGGTGGAAAGTGAAGAAGGAGTTGGATCCCGCTTTAGTTTTTCAATGAACGTATTTGACACTGTAACAGCGGGGCTGGAACTTGAAGCTGATGAAGTTTCATAGTAAGGATGTATGCTATTCTTCTTAAATTAGTAGTGATAAAATAAATAGAAGAAAGGAAGTGTTTATGGTGAAAATTATCGATACGCATTGTGATGCATTATTGAAATTGCAAATGGCCAAAAGAGGACAGTATCCGGGTGAAGTATCCTTAGAATTTAGAAACTCTGCTAAAATAGATACAAACTTAAATCGATTAAAGCAGGGGAAAGTAAAGGCACAGTTTTTTGCGATTTTTATTGATCCAGATATTCCATCTGATGAGAAGTGGCAGCATGCATTGGAACAAATTGACTTATTTTATACTGAAATCGTAGAAAAGAATCCGGAAGTGAAACATATCAAGGATTGGGCAGACTTTGATTCATTAAAGGACGGTGAAATCGGCGCTGTTCTAGCTTTAGAAGGTGCAGATGCATTTGGAAATGATCTTGTAAAATTGCGGCACCTATACCGAGCAGGGATAAAATATATGGGAATGACGTGGAATAATGCGAACCTGTGCGCTGATGGGGCAGGTGAACCGCGTGGTGGAGGATTAACATTGCTTGGCAAGGAAGTCGTGAAATTAAATAATGAACATCTAGTCTTTACAGATGTATCGCATTCATCGATTCAAGGTTTTTGGGATATTCTGGAATATGCAGATTACCCAATGGCTAGCCATGCAAATGCACGAGCAATTTGTGACCATCCACGAAATTTATATGATGAACAGGTGGAAACAATGTTTGCGAAGAAAGGCCTTATTCATGTTGTATACAATCCGCCATTCATTAATAAAGATAGCGAGACAGCAAAAATTACGGATCTGATCAAACATATTGATCGCCTCTGTTCACTTGGTGGCGAGAAACAAATTGGTTTCGGTTCTGATTTTGATGGAATCAGCAGCTTTGTAACTGATTTAGAAAACGCCTCCCACTATCCTAACTTGATTAATGAGCTACTTAAATATTATTCAGAGGACCAAGTGAAGGGCTTTGCTTATCGTAACTTCTTGGAGCATCTACCAAAGTAGAATAGAATCCTTGTCCTTCTTTATTTACTCCAGCGCCTGACTCTTGTACCACTGATTGCCATTTGACGTATGATTTTTCCATTTTCATCGGTGTTCTCAACGATGTGCATAAATGGTTTTCTAATAAACCAAGTAATAGAATCAAACACGATTAGTCGGGTTAAGCGAAACGAAGCGAGAACGAAAATCACGAGCTGAATCCATGTCATGTCAAGCATTGATTTCACTTCCTAAACATTATTCTTCAATATTAACGATAAAGAAGAGATTCATATCTAACTGACAAGTACAATCATAATTTGAATCACCTTTACACGAGACATCAATTCGATCTAAGTTGGCGAAAACAGTTGTAAACGAGGATCCAGGTTCGATAATGACTTTAAAAAAATCATCTTTTTCTCTTTCAATACAGACAAGCATCTTACATTGATCACTCGTATTTGTAATAGATATAGTAGTTGATGGAGGTTCTAGCATGGAACATGAAGTTGCTGATTTAAATACGGTCCGCACACTACATCGCATTTCTGTTGAATAGGAAGACATCGATCATTATAGAAAGCTGCTTTTCCTTGTCATTATCATCTGGCAAGGAAAAGCAGTTTAAAGATAAAATGCTATGGACAGCCTTAATTGCACTTAACTACCAAAAAAACAATCACCTCGGCAATTCACTTGCATACTTATTCCTCATGTCACTAAGCATCTCTAAGCGCTGTAAATTTTCCTCTTTATTTTTCATACCAATGGCAATAATTAAATTTTCAATTAGGAATGTTGGTGCAACCATGGAATGGAATTCCCACATTTCCCCTCTACTTGCAAATAGGACGGCATCAGCACCATTCGCAAAACTCGAGACAAGTTGGTCGGTGATGATGATTGTTTTGAAGCCTACTTCTTTGGCATGTTCCAGAATTACCTGTGCCTCTGGAAGTAAACGGACAAAACTGAAAACAACAATCACATCATCCTTGGTCATATGAAGTAGATCCTCTAGAATTTCGCTGCCTCCTTTATTTAAGGGATGAAGGGCTAAACCGAATCTCAATAGACGATATGACATCAGTTCACCCAGTCCTTGAGACGGACCGGGACTGTGGACGTAAATTTTCTTTCCAGCCGTTAATAATTCAACTGTTTTATTGAAAGCTGCTTGTGAAAAATGCTCAATTGTTTTTTGTAAATGATCAATTGAGACGTTCAAGTTATGATGCTCAAGCTCTTGCCCTTCCACATGGTTCATGATATTTTCCATTTTACCTGCTGGGGAAATATCCAGTTGTTTCCGCATGTTTGTTTTAAACTCTTTAAAATTTTTATAGCCAACGATCCGCCAAAATCGGGATACAGAGGCTATACTTATTTGCAGTGCATCAGAAATTTCTTGTTCGGTTGATAATAAGACATGCTTTAAGTTCTTTTGAATATAGTCAGCCATTTTAAATTGATTTGGTGTCATCGTTTCCGTATCCCACTTAAAATCTATCAAGCTTAATTCCTCCTATAGTAAGGATTTCTACCGGTAATGTAATGCAAGAATCATACAATTGATTCTAACTAAATATTACCATAGTCATATTCCGAGAAAAAGGATAATGTAATTTTTTTTACATAAAAGTGCAAAGAGAAATAATATTTACACTCCCTTTACACGAAATCCACACTCCTTTAATATTTGTAATTTACAATGAAGATAATATGAAAAGGGAGGGCTTAGGCATGAGCCAGATACAAGAAAGGTACGTATTAACAAGTTCACAGAAGATGATGGTGTTTATTTTATCGATGTCGCTTTACGGATTATCAAATATGATTACGGAATTAGTTCCATCCGCATATTTAGGACCAATTGAATTTTCCATCGAGTACTTCGCATTTATTCCATTAACATTATGTATGTTATTCCATCCGCTTTATGCTGCTGTTGGTGCCGCACTTGGAGAAGTGATTTTCGGTGAAATCATGTTAGGACAATTTGGTGGGTTTGGAGAGCTTGAGAAATTCATTTCATTCTCACTAGCAATGTACATAGCGGGGTCACTTGTAAAAGACCCAAGAAATAGAAAACAAGTTGGTATTGCAGCAATTACAGGGGTAATTATTCACCAGTTTATTAGTATGATGGTAGATATTGGAAAGGTATGGATTGGTGTTGAAGAGTTAGAGGCTGTTCCTGGACTTGCAGAAAGTATCGTCGTTATTGAAGGATTCGCATTTTTAAATGATGTATTATTCTCTGGTATTTTATTTGCATTATTACCGACGCTTTATCTCGTTCCACGCCTATATGGAAAAATCGAGCCATTACTTGGGATGAAGCCAAGGGATAATACGATGAAATTCTCAACAGGCGAAATCGTAACACCAAGATTAATTGTTGGTGGAATTGTGTTAGCGTTACTTTCATTTTTCTTCGAGTTCCTCTCAGAAACAGATTTCAATGTGGAGTGGGAAGCGGATTTCGGTGAGAACTTCATGTGGGTGAGCATTGGCGTTTCGGCAGTGATTGCGATATTAACGGTTATTTTAATGGTAACAAGAAAAGGTAAGAATACTAAAGAGGGCATGGATGAGAGGAAGGTTCAATGACAACAGAACAAATCAAAATCGAGCATGTAAATTTTAAATATCCGGGTGGGGAGCATCCGGTATTAAATGATGTGAACTTAACGATTCAAAAGGGCGCATTTGTTGCGATCATTGGTGGTAATGGAAGCGGGAAATCCACGCTCTGTAAATTAATCAACGGACTTATCCCACATTATTATGTTGGTGACTTCACAGGCAGTGTTACTGTAAATGGTCTCGATACTAAAGAATCGAAAGTAGCAGATTTGTCCCATCATGTCGGTTATGTTTACCAAGATTTTGATAACCAGCTCGTCCGGGCAAGAGTGTTAGAGGATGCTAGTTTTGCACCACTAAACTTTGGGCATGCGGATTATAAAGAACGAGGCAAGCGGGCACTTGAACTTACGGGTCTTACTGGACATGATGAAGAATTTATTTGGCAGCTTAGCGGAGGGCAAAAACATTTGCTTGCCCTCGCTGGGGCTGTTTCCCTTGATCCAGATATTTTAATTATGGATGAACCTATCGCCCAGCTGGATCCATTTCATGCGAAAGAGATTTACGATGTTTTAAAAATGTTAAATGAACAGCATGGAAAAACGATTATTGTCATCGAGCATCATACAGAGTTCATTGCAGATTACTGTAAAGAAGTAGTCTTAATGGATCAAGGAAACGTAATTTGGAAGAAACCGACGGCAGATGCACTACGACTTGTTGAACAACTGATGGAAAGACAGATATTTCCTCCTCAAGTAACCCAGGCCGCATTTAAACTCGATACATTCTCAAATAAAAGTTACCCGATTACGCTCTCCGAAGCACTTGGATTATTCCCAAATCAAGTGGGGGAAGAAGTCGCAGCACATGGACCAACGAATAATTCGGAAAGAGCTGGTCGACAATCCATAGTCGAGATGGAGCAGGTAAGCTTTGCTTATAAAACAATAACAAGATCGAAAAAGACAGTGCTTAATGGCATCGATTTAACGATTAATCAGGGGGATCGAATTGCACTCGTCGGTAATAATGGTGCAGGGAAATCGTCGCTAATGCGCTTAATAACGGGTCTTGTAAAGCCTGCAGAAGGGAAGGTAATGGTAAAAGGAAAGAATACTAGGGAATGTTCACCAGAAAAGATGGCGGATTTCGTTACATATATTTACCAAAATCCGGAAGAAATGTTTATTGAGGATTCAGTAAGGAAAGATGTTTCGTTTTTCTTAAAAGCTAGAAAGGTCCCAGAATATGAAAAAATCGTCGATCGAATCCTAGAGCAATTTGAACTGACAAGTCTGCAGGAACGCGATAGCAGGCTGATGAGTGGGGGGCAGCAGCGACGTGCGTCATTAGCGATTGGTGTGGCGATGAATCCCTCGATTATTTTACTCGATGAACCAACAGCAAATTTAGATATTGCGACGAGAAAGCATATTACGAGATTGATAGGTACACTCAAAGATAATGTAGAAGCAGTATTAGTTGCGACTCACGATATGCAGCTTGTAGCGGAATGGGCAAACCGAGTCATTGTGCTGAAGGATGGTCATGTGCTTCATGATGGAACGAGGGAATCGGTCTTTAATAACCGAGAATTATTGGATTTAGCTGGACTGAATCCGCCGCAAATTATGGAACTGAGTAGAGGGCTGAATATGTCGCCTGTTTGCTATACGGTCGATGATTTCGTTGCTGCAGTCAATAAACAATTTGGAGAGGAGAATAATGATGGAATACAGACAAAAATTATTTGATAAACTCTCTGTTGAACAGGTGAAGATCGAGCTACTGAATACTGCTTATGGAAATGACCAAACATTTTTAGCGAAGCTTGATCCTAGAACACTATTTATCTGGTATTTGTTCTTTGGCTTTGCGCCGTGGTTTATTCATAATCAAGCAATCTTACTTGGGATGTTTGCATTTGTCGTTGTCATGATGCTCATTGCCAGGTCTAGCCCATTAATCATTTTTATTCTCTGTCTAGGTTTATTAGGGCAGGGTGGATATTTGCTTCTTGCCGCTTGGTTCTTTGGTGGGGATCTCAGTACGATCATGCCACTCTTAATTTTGACGATGAAGCTGTCGATTATTTCGCTTGCAAGTATATCTGTATTCACCTCAATGGATCCAGAAAAACTAAGTGACGGATTACTGAAAGTTGGCGTACCTGGTCAAGTGTCCTTTAGTATTTCCTATGCATATCGGATGTTGCCGAGTTTAATTGAGGAATATCATCATGTATTCCTCTCATTTCGTTTGCGAGGAAAGGCACCTGAAAAGCATGGCATTCTTTACTGGCGTTCGATCGCCTATTTTGTCAAAATCGCGATGCTTTCCTTTTATCCATTGATGCTCAGTACATCAAAACGTGCGAGAACGACAGTCGAGGCATTAGAAACCAAAGGTAGCTTCTTTGCCTTTAATAATCCAAAGGTGAAGGCGATTAAGCTCGCACATCTTACCTTCCGTCAGCGTGATTATTGGTTTCTCACATTTTCACTCTTGTATGTTATAAGTTTATTTATTTTTGGAATTCTTTATTCTTAGGTAGGTGAGAAAGTTTCACGACTTTCTGAACGAATAAGTGCAACTAAGTCTGTCACCCAAAAGCTTGGTTAAACCTTAGTTTTCTAATAAGGCACACAATATGGAGGCGCAACAATGAAGATAGATTTTCACACACATGTAAAAATTTCCAAACAATCAACATTTATGCCAGAATATTTTAACGAAATGATGAGGGAAGCAAAGGCGAGTGGTTTGGATGCACTGGCAGTGACCGAGCATTTTAATACGCTTCGTTTTCATGATATTTATGATTTTCTTGAAGAAAATTATCCATATGAAAATGGCTATTATATGATTGATGGGCTCAAACTGTTTCCAGGGATTGAAGTCGATGTTAAGGAAGTAGGGCATATTCTCTTAATTGGTGACCGAGATGCAATTCTGGATATCCGAGCATCATTGGAAAATCATACAGAAAAATCGAATTTTATTCCTTTTAAAGATCTGCTAGATTTAGCAGAAGAAAGAGATGTTTTAAAAATTGGCGCACACGCATTTCGGGAAAGCACGCCACTTTTTCAGCATGATCCAGAACAGCTAAGGCGATTGGATGCCCTTGACTTAAACGGCAAGGACTTATATGCATATGGGACAGATGCATATTATCAGAAGTTGAAAAGTTTTGCAGCTGAGCTAGGACTGCCGATTGTAGCTGGTAGTGATACCCATCAATTTTTACAATACAGCAGTGTGTACAATGACTTTGCAGTAGAGTGCCAAACAGTAGGAGAATTCAAGTCCTGTATTAAAAATGGCGACTATAAGCTAGAGGTATCGCCAAGCCTTGATATCAAGGTAAAGTCAGCAACCCTTGTGAAGAAGTTGCTGAAGAAAATGCTGAACAAGAATGGCTTATTTGGGTTTAACGCGTAGAAGTGAGTCGAATGGAAATTTATAAAATCAGCAAGAGCCCAGGAATATCGGCGGGAGAATTAGAATATCAGCAAGAGCTCCAGGATATCAGTGCGAGAAAAAATAAATGCAGGAGTCCGGGAATATCAGCATGAGAAAAAATTATATCAAATAAGGAACCGGCTAAAAGGTCATTTACCTTTTAGTCGGTTTTTCTAAATCTATTATTTCGCTACTAACGTATTTACATGTTTTGCAGGATGGTGTGCTGGTAAATAGTCTCCTTTGCCGTAAAGGTTATCGCGAAGTGTTGTGCCTTCGTATTCTCTTGGAACGAGACCTCTTTCTTGGAGAACAGGTACAACGTGTTCCACGAATTCCTCGAAGGTTCCTGGTGTAATCGCATAGGCAATATTGAAGCCGTCCACGCCAGCTTCGTCTACCCATTTTTCCATTTCATCGGCAATTTGCTCTGGTGTTCCGGCAACGGCTGTACCCATGCCGCCGACTCCGATTGCATTGATGACGTCTGCGACAGTTGAAGGGCGATCACTATGAATCTTCGTGAAGTTTTCAAGTGCGGAACGGATGGCATCATTCTCGATATATTGGATTTCTTGATCCTTTGCATAACCAGATAAATCAACACCAGTCCAGCCGCCAAATAAGGCCAGTGCACCTTCTGCACTAATATATCCTCGATATTCCTCCAGTTTAGCTTTTGCTTCTTCTTCTGTTTTCCCAACGATAGGAATGAACATGTTAAGGATCTTTACTTCCTCTGCTGCTCTGCCAGTGGCTGCAATATCGGTTCTTAGCTTTATAACCGTTTCTTTTGCTACTGCAATATTCGGTGCGCTGATAAATACTAATTCAGCATTTTTTGCAGCAAATGCGCGTCCTTTTGTTGATGCACCTGCTTGATAAAGAACAGGTGTGCGCTGTGGTGATGGCTCACTTAAATGTGCTCCAGGAACTTTAAAATATTTCCCTTCATGGTTAATGTTATGAACCTTGCTCGGGTCCGTATAGATGCCGTTTACCTTATCTACCTTTACAGCGTCATCCTCCCAACTTGCTTCCCAAAGCTTGTAGCATACTTCCAAATATTCTTCAGCAATTTCATAACGTTCATCATGCTTGATTTGATCTTCAAGTCCCATATTAATGGCTGCACTCTTTAGATAAGAGGTAACAATGTTCCAGCCAACGCGCCCTTTTGTTAAATGATCTAACGTACTCATCTTGCGAGCGAAAGTATAGGGATGCTCGTGTGTCACAGATGCCGTTACCCCAAACCCTAAGTGCTTCGTAACTGCTGACATTAATGGCACAATTAAGAAAGGGTCATTAACAGGTGATTGTACGCCATTTCGTACTGCTGCATCTCTAGAACCATTGTATACATCATAGGTTCCTAATACATCGGCAATGAAAATAGCGTCAAATCTTCCCTTTTCTAATGTTTTCGCAAGGCTAATCCAATACTCGCTATCTTTATAACGATGGGACTGGTCATCAGGGTGCTGCCAAAGTCCAGGGGATTGATGTCCGGGTGTATTCATATCAAAGGCATTTAGATAAATTCGTTTCTTCGTCATTGATTCATTCCTCCAGTATATTTTTAATAGCTTACGGAAAAGGTCAATGCTGGATTATTTACTAACTGTACGAAATAATCTAGTTGTTTTTTTGTCCGCTGTAAAATTTCATCACTAATAATTGGATTTGGATTATGTTTGTCGATTTGCCCATCAAGCAGATAAAGCCCTTTTAAATTATGTGCTTTAAGCGTTGAAAGCACTGGTTTTAGTGAATACTCCATCGCTAATAAATGGGATGGACTCCCGCCGGTCATTAGTGGGAGAACAGGCTTATGCTTTAACACATCCTGTGGCAGGACATCAAGCAATGCCTTTAATACGCCTGAATATGCCCCTTTATATACCGGTGAGCCAACAACAACCCCTTTTGCATCTTCAATCAATGCTGCGATTTGTTTGATGGCTGGACTATTAAAATTTCCTGTAAATAAATCCTGATACGGCACATCCTTAACCGAAATATGGGTTACAGACAAATTCGCCTGTTCAAGCAATGTACCAAGATATTTTAGTACCTGCTCTGATCTAGAAAGCTCGGAGGGACTACCCGAAATAATAACAATTTCACTCATGAAAACATCTCCTCTCAAATGGTCATTCTGTTATTTAAAAATGGGAGTATAAGCTCATTAGAAAACTTGGTTGTCACCAAGCTTTTGGGTGACAGCCTTAGTTGCACTTATGTAGTAAGAAAGTCGTTATACTTTCTTAACTACTAAAAAATAAAAATCCCCTTTTCTACAATTAAGAGAAAAGAGGATTTGATTAACATGTATCTGCTCTTATCTCTCAAGAAAGAATCTCGCTGGAATTAGCACCTTTCTGACTTGGTCAGAGGTTGCTGAAGCTTCATCGGGCCAGGCCCCTCCGCTTCTCTTGATAAGAATATGTGATTGTTTGTTATATTCTAATATATTAATTCCGATAAGTCAACTACGGTTAATAAAGATTAATAGTTTGACATTTCTTAAACTTTGTATTACTATTCATATCAATTAATTAAATATTTTCTGTTTAATAACTTATCGCGAGAGGTGGAGGGAAATGGCCCATTGATACCTCGGCAACAGGTTCTAGTAAGTGTAGGATACTGTGCCAATTCCATCAAGCGTGCAGCTTGAAAGATAAGGAGAGGGAAAAGGTTTACGCTCTTTCTGAATCTTTAGAAAGGGTTTTTTTTATTATATTTTTTGGAACAGGGGATGTCTATGATGAAATACGGTTTTTGGTTACCTATATTTGGTGGTTGGCTAAGAAATGTCGAGGATGAGAAGATGCCACCGACCTTTGATTATGCGAAGAAGGTAATCCAGTCTGCTGAGGATTGGGGTTATGATACAACGCTAATTGCGGAATTATATTTAAATGATATAAAAGGAACGGAAGCAGATTCATTAGAAGCGTGGTCTACTGCTGCGGCGCTTGCGGCAGTGACGGAAAAAATAGAAATCATGACAGCAGTTCGTCCAGTATTCCATAATCCAGCGGTGACAGCAAAGATGGCAGCGAATATTGATCGCATTAGTAACGGTCGTTTTACGTTAAATATCGTTTCAGGCTGGTGGGCTGAAGAGGCGAAGCAATATGGTGGAGACTTTACAGAACATGATGAACGATACGAACGTACGGAAGAATTTCTAGAAATATTAAAAGGACTATGGACAGAAGAAACTTTCTCATATGACGGAAAGTTCTATCAAATAGAGAATACAAAATTAGCTCCGAAGCCAGTACAGCGACCGAATCCAATTTTATATGCTGGCGGGGAAAGTGAAAAAGGGAAACAAGTGATAACAGAACACTGCGATGCATATGTGCTGCACGGACATACTGTTGAAGAGGCGAAAGTGAAGATTGCAGACATGAGGGAACGCAGAAAAGCAGCAGGACGTGAACCGCTCCAGTCGATAGGAATGGCAGCTTACGTTGTTTGCCGTGATACAGAGGAAGAGGCGCTGGAAGAAGTGAAACGTATTACGACCGTTGGCGATTTAAGCGGATATGCTGGATTTAAAGATTTCACTTCTATGTCAGAGCTTGAACAGCAAATCAAGTTACAGGATTATTCTGTATCGAACCGGGGACTTCGACCAAATCTAGTTGGAACTCCGGAACAAATTGCAAAACAAATCATAGAATTTGAGAAAGCGGGAGTCGACTTACTCTTATTACAATGCTCGCCGCAACTAGAGGAATTGGAACGTTTCTCTAAACAAGTAATGCCGAAAGTGGAAGAATTAAGAGCGTCATTAACGAATATATAAATTTTGCACATATCTTATTGTTTGTTGCTATTTAGATAAAGAGCGGACTAGTTAAATTGTTAAGTGCTCTCGGACCAGTCGCTCCAGAAATACACTTCGCTTCCCGCAGGAGCCTTCGTGTATTTCTTCCGCTGGGATTGAATAAAGTCACATATAAAGAGTTACTTACCACTTAGAGTTGACGCTGATTGAAGTAAAGAATGAAAACTCACTTGTGAACGACAACTGCAGTCTAATTCTGAAATCACTATTGTCACTAGTCCACACTTTATATCAACTGTTTATTATCAATTATTATTTAGAAAACAATCTAAGTGAAAAAGGAGTGGAATTATAGATGAGTAAAATTTATGTAATCCATGAAAATAACGAATGGACGGAGCATTTAATTAAGAGATTAGAAGAATTAAAGCTTCCATATGAGGACTGGTTGCTTGAAGGCGGAACTGTTGACCTAAATAGTGCACCACCTGAGGGGATATTTTACAGTAGAATGAGTGCTTCTTCACATACACGTGGAAATCGATTTTCTCCAGAACTTACAAATGCAGTGCTTGCGTGGCTTGAGCACCATGGCAGAACCGTCATTAATGGTTCACGTGCATTGCAATTGGAAGTAAGTAAAGTATTACAATATTTAGAGCTTGAGAAATACGGGATTAAAACGCCGAGAACAATCGCCGCAGTTGGTAAAGAAAATATTTTAAAAGCAGCGGAATCTTTTGAAGGCAAGAAATTTATTACGAAACATAATCGTGCAGGAAAAGGGTTAGGGGTACAGTTATTCACATCTGTTGATGCATTGCGGACTTATGTAGAAGGGAATACCTTTGAAGAGCCTGTTGATGGTGTAACATTGCTTCAAGATTATATTGAATCACCAGAATCATATATTACGCGCTGTGAGTTTGTTGGTGGGAAATTTGTCTACGCAGTTCGTGTTGATACATCTGAAGGATTTGAACTATGCCCTGCAGATGCATGTGCAATTGATGACTTATTCTGTCCTGTTGGTGAAGAAAGCTCAAAACCAGCGAAATTCCAAATCCGTGAAGGTTTCAGTCATCCAATTTTGGAAAAATATGAGCGTGTCCTTGCTGCAAATGATATTAAAATTGCTGGTATTGAATTCATTGAGGATAAAGATGGAAATATTTATACGTATGATATTAATACGAATACGAATTACAACAGTGAAGCAGAAGCCGTTAGTGGTAAATACGGCATGCTTGAGGTTGCAAATTATTTAGGGAAAGAACTTGAAAAAGTAAATTCCCCTGTTGGTGTATAAGGATTTTTTTCATAAAATAACGGAGTAGTACCTCTCCTAATTTGGGGGAGGACTATCTCTTTATTTTTAAAACCAAGTTAACGCATAGATTATATATGAAATAAGTACTGATGCAGAATTCTGAATTCGAAGGAGAAAAGGAATCATGATGAACAATCAGCATAATGAGAACTTTCATTTTAATACAATTGCCCAGCATGGCGGACAGGAAATAGATGACGTTACCCATTCCAGAGCAGTCCCGATTTATCAAACGACATCATACGGATTCGATAGCACGGATCATGCTGCATCCCTTTTTCAAATGCAAGAGGAAGGCTATATTTATTCTAGAAATGCGAACCCAACAAACCGGGTATTGGAAAACCGTTTGGCCCAATTAGAAGGCGGTGCCGATGCGTTTGCTGTTTCCTCCGGGCAATCAGCCATAACGATTGCATTATTAACCCTTGCAAAGGTTGGGGATGAAATTATTGCGACAAATGCTTTATATGGCGGAACGTACACATTACTTGCCGATACGTTTAAACGCTTTGGTGTCACCGTTCGATTTGTCGATGGACGGAATCTTACCGAGGTTACAAATGCGATTACAGATAAAACTAAAGCAATCTATACGGAAACGATTGGAAACCCAGGCTTGCAGATTGCTGATATTAAAGCACTTAGTAAAGTTGCTCATGATCATGATCTGCCACTTGTGGTTGATTCTACCTTTACGACACCATATCTTCAGAAACCTATCGCATTCGGTGCGGATATTGTCGTCCATTCCACAACGAAATTCATTGGTGGCCATGGCACATCAATTGGTGGAATTATTATTGAAGCAGGAACTTTTCCGTGGGATAATGGGAGATTTCCGGAGTTTACGGAAACTGTTCCAGCATTAAATAATCGATCCTATCTTGAATTATCGGCCGCTAGTGCGTTTATTGCCAAGGCGAGATTTGACCTCGGACAAAATCTTGGTATGTCTTTATCGCCATTCAATGGCTGGTTATTCATTCAAGGGCTTGAATCATTGCCACTTCGGATGAGGCAGCATGTAGAAAACGCCGAACAGGTCGCAAGCTTCTTAGCGGAGCATAAGCAGGTCACATGGGTGAATTACCCAACATTAAAGGGCAATCCGCAATATGAGCTAGCAAAAACCTATTTGCCAAAAGGGGCAGGCTCGATCTTTACATTTGGCATTAAAGGTGGCCTTGAAGCGGCGAAGAAATTCATTGCTTCTGTAAAATTATTCTCCCATGTGGCGAATGTTGGCGATTCAAAATCGCTTGTTATTCATCCAGCAAGTACAACACATGCGCGTCTTTCGGAAGAAGAGCAATTGCTTACAGGTGTAACACCAGAGCAAATTAGAATCTCAATCGGACTTGAAGATATCGAGGATATTAAAGCAGATATTAACCAGGCACTAAATGCGAGTAAATAAGCGAAGGTAATAAAGAAACAAAAGATTATATAAAGTGAAACTTCATTCAGTGGGGGTCATACAGCCAGATAATTCGGGATAAATGGGGGAAAAGCATGAAACATAAGCGTAAGTTTAAGAAGAGTGTTGCAATCGGGGTTTTTTCAATCATATTATTGTTCATTGCTGGTTGTTCTTCAAATGCAAGTACAGAAGGCACACCAGAGAAGATTCGAATGGATTATGCATATTATTCGCCGACTAGCCTAGTATTAAAGGAAAAGGGCTGGCTGGAAGAGGAATTTGAAGAAGAAGGAATTGAAATTGAATGGGTGCTGAGTCAGGGCAGTAACAAAGCACTCGAGTTTCTAAATAGTAATAGTGTTGACTTCGGTTCATCTGCTGGGGCAGCGGCACTGATATCGAAGGCGAACGGGGCACCAATTAAAAATGTTTATATTTACTCGAAGCCTGAATGGACGGCACTTGTAACGATGCCTGACTCAGATATCAGTTCCGTGAAAGACTTGAGCGGTAAAAAGGTTGCAGCAACGATCGGAACAGACCCATATATCTTTCTTCTACGTGCGCTTAGTGCGGAAGGAATACCAGCGGCGGATGTGGAAATTATTAACATGCAGCACGGGGATGGGGCAAATGCATTAACGAAAGGATCTGTTGATGCATGGGCAGGACTTGATCCGAATATGGCAAGAGTGGAGCTTGAGTCGGATGCATCACTATTTTATCGTAATGTTGATTTTAATACGTACGGATTCCTAAATGTTAGGGAAGATTTCGCTGCTGACTACCCTGAGTATGTCAACCGTGTAATTGCTGCATATGAGAAGGCAAGGGAATGGACGATTGAAAATCCAGAAGAGGCAGCGGGAATTTTAGCTAAGGAAGCAAGTATTTCAATGGAAGTCGCTCAATTAACGATGGAAAGAAATGATTTTTCAGAGGCAATACCGGAAATGATTCATCATGATGCATTAATTGAAGCGGGTAAGGTTTTACAAGCAGGAGAAGTAATTGAAGCAAATGTCGATCTTGAGGAGATTACGAGTGAGTTAATTGAACCGTCATTTGCAGAAGAAACAATTGGGGATTGATAAAGTGAAACTTCATTCAGTGGGGGTCTTACTTCACGTTACATGCGGGATAAATAAATGTGAAAGGGGAGAAATCGAATGGAAAAGCTTGAAAGTGAAGTCTCGTCCGTTCTGACAAAGGATTATGCTTCGAAAAGAAAACAACAAATAAAACGAAGTAAGAATGTGGAGAATATCGTCTTAGGAAGCATTATTTCCATTATTCTCCTATTCGTTTGGGAGATACTTAGCAGGCTAGAAGTATTTCCTTCCTACATGCTACCAGCCCCATCGGTCGTCTTAGGAACGATCATTGGACTTGGGCAGGATGGTTCCTTATGGGGACATATTGGAATTACAACATATCGTGTACTCGCAGGATTTGTGCTAGGTACAGCTGTGGCGGTAGTTCTAGGTTCATTTGTCGGCTTTTATCAGAAAGCAGAACAGCTTTTTGATCCAATGATCCAGGCATTCCGTTCCATTCCCTCCCTTGCATGGGTACCGTTATTTATTCTGTGGATGGGGATTGGTGAACCATCGAAAATTACGATGATTGGGGTTGGCGTCTTTTTTCCGGTTTATTTAAATATGGTAAGTGGGATTTTTGGAGTCGATCGGAAATTAATTGAGGTCGGGAAAATTAATAAACTTAACTCCTTCCAGCTCGTGACGAGAATTATTTTACCTGCATCTCTTCCATCTTTTCTCACCGGTTTACGAAGTGGTCTCGGCTTAGGGTGGATGTTCGTTGTTGCCGCAGAACTAATGGGGGCGAGCCAAGGTCTTGGATACTTATTAGTACTTGGGCAAAATACCTTATCACCAGAAACAATTTTGGCTAGTATCATTTTATTCGCAGTGATTGGCAAGTTAACGGATTGGATTTTGAAAATAGTAGAAGCGCGAGCATTACACTGGCAAGATCGACTAGTTAAATCTTAAAAGGGGGGTACAGTTTGAGTCTAGAATTAAAAAACGTAGGTCGTACCTTTGCAGACAAACAGGCGGTGAGGGATGTTTCCTTCACTGCTAAGCAAGGCGAAATTATTGGATTGTTAGGTACGAGTGGCTGCGGCAAGAGCACAATACTCCGAGCAATTTCTGGACTTGATTCCGAGTATGATGGAGAAATCGCCGTAAACGGTAAAGTCACAAGAGACATTCAAGAGGAAGTAGGATTCATCTTCCAAGAGCCTCGCTTGTTCCCTTGGTTAACGGTACTCGATAATGTCACCTTTGGATTAAAGGGGAGTAAATCGGAGAAAGAGAAGCTTGGAAAAGCCTATTTAGAAAATGTCGGTTTGAATGATAGTGCACATCTATTTCCAAAGCAGCTATCTGGGGGAATGGCACAGCGGGTAGCGATAGCTCGTGCTCTTGTTACATCACCAGAAATATTACTGCTTGATGAGCCATTTAGCGCACTAGATGCCTTTACAAAAATGCAGCTCCAGGATTTGTTGCTTAATATATGGAAAACGTATCAATCAACGATCGTCATCGTCACTCATGATATCGATGAAGCAACATATTTATGTGACCGGATTATTATTTTACGAGGACAACCAGGGAAAATAGATAAGGAAATAGGGATTAGTGAACCGCGGCCACGAGCAAGAGGCAGTATGCTTCTGGCAGATATAAAAACAGAAATATTAGAAAGTCTGGGTTTGAATCGAACGGAAGTGCTTGTGAAATAGACTTTACTTGGTAGTTAAAACGCCACTGGAACTGGAATTTTATTCATTCCAGTTCCAGTGGTGTATTGCTAAAAGATGGTATTGATTATAATTTCTGCCCGTAATATTTCTCCAATGAAAACCCGCGACCCATAATTTCAGATGCGTTAATGAAGATAACAAACGATGTTGGCACTTCTTTTTGAAGTAATTTCTTTAAATGTACTGCTTCTGGTTGTTCGGCGACACATAAAAGCATTGTCTTATCTAGGTTTGAATAGCCACCAACAGAGCGTACTTTCGTTAATCCTCGATCAATTTCATCATGAATCAAGTTTTGCACCTTTTCCTCTTCTTCGGTAATGACAACAATTAGCTTCGTAGCAGAGGTCCGTAATTGGACAAAGTCAATCGCTTTTCCTGAAATATAAATTGCTAATAATGCGAATAAAGTTAGCTCTAAATTAAAGACGATAATGGATAAAGCGACAACAATTCCATCGACAATGAATTGTGAATAGCCACTTGAAATACCGGTGAATTTTTTAACAATCTGCGCAATTGCTGCTGTTCCCCCGGTTGATCCATTTCCACGATACACGATCCCAAGTCCAACACCAAGTAGGATCCCACCATAAAGTGCGCCTAGCAATGGATTGGTAACGGTCAATGGAATATCTTCACTGAGAAAAATTATAAAAGGGACCCAAAATGTTCCGACTAATGATTTCCAACTAAACTCCTTACCAAGTGCTAGCCAGCCAATAATAAAAATGGGGATATTGATGACCAGCTGTACAGCTGAAGGGCTAAAATGATACAACTCATTTAGAATTGTCGAAACCCCAGAAATGCCACCCGCTGCAAGTTTTGATGGTAAGAAAAAAATATTGTAGGCTAAGCCAACTAATGTTGCACCGATAATGATATAGACATATTCGGTGATATTTTTATTGCTTCTAAAAAAATTCATGTTCCATTTCCCTCCAAATAATCATACCGTCTTTTACTGTATCATTCTGGAGTAATGGAGTAAATAAAGATTTAGCAAATAAAAAGATTTTTATACCGTTAATTTTTCTTTATTTCTTTCTAACATTTTTGCTGCGACCTTTTCTGTGAATTCTTTACCAACAGTAGGAATAACGGTATTCAAAACTGGGTTAACCATCTGTCCGATGATGCCTTTTAGAGAGATGTTCAGATAACCGGACATTTCTACTGTGAAATCAGTTAATGTGATTGCCTTAAAATAGCCAGTTCCGATGCTTGCCTCATTTAATCGTGATAAGCGAAAAGCGATATCTGTTGGTTTATTCCATTCAATAATATCTACTTTAAGATTGACTGTTTTCCTTATCACGCCGTCACCATGTAATTTCCAAATGGATCGTTGATTGTTGATGATTTCATGTTCAATATATCCTGGAACAAGTGGTGCCCAGTTATTGACATCACTAATAAATTCCCAAACTCTTTCAATCGGCATTTCGAGTCTAACTTGGTGTAAACCATGTACCATTCCATTTTCCTCCTATGTAGTGTTGTTGATGAAAAAAGCATACAAATGTAATATATGATAAATATTGTTTTATAGTACTACAATCAGCAGATAGTTGAACGTATAAAAAAGTCTAATAGTCAAATGATAAATGAGAACAGATTGATACTGTTCAATTCCCCCGAGGAGTGATCGAGGATGGCTGACAACAATCGTAATCAATTGTTAGTGCCAAATGCGGAAAATGCAGTGAACAAGATGAAGGAAGAAATCGCAAATGAATTCGAAGTTGAACTTGGAGCTGACACGACTGCACGTGAGAACGGATCGGTGGGCGGCGAGATGGTCAAAAGAATGATCCAAATCGCTGAAAAAAGTATGGCAGGTCGAGAAAATCAGTAAGTGAACGAAAAACCTGGTGCCCATCATATGGTGCACCAGGTTTTGTTATTAATCCATTAAAGATTTATTTTACTTTTAATATTTACCTTTTCCAACCAATTAAACGGATCTTCTAATTTTCCATATTGAATTGCTGTAATCGTATCATATAATTTTTGTGAAAGCTCGCCGATTTCACCATTATTAATGACAAGATGTTCCCCTTGCCAGCGCAGTTCACCAATTGGCGAAATAACTGCTGCAGTTCCAGAACCAAATGCTTCTTCCAATTGTCCACTTTGATGTGCTTCATACAATTCGGCCATCGATACTCTTCGTTCAGAGACAGGTACATTCCAATATTTTAATAATTGAAGAACGGAATCCCGTGTAATACCAGCAAGAATGCTTCCGTTTAATTGTGGTGTAACTACCTCACCGTTTATTTTGAAGAATACGTTCATCGCGCCTACTTCTTCAATATATTTTCGTTCCATACCATCAAGCCACAACACTTGTGAATAGCCTTCTTTTTCAACATTTTCCTGTGCCTTTAAACTCGCAGCATAGTTACCACCAGTTTTCGCTTCACCTGTTCCACCTTTTACTGCACGAACAAATTGGTCCTCTACCGCGATTTTTACCGGATTAATTCCTTCTTTGTAATACGAACCAACAGGTGACATGATGACAATCAATTTATAATGTTTTGATGATGATACACCTAAATATGGCTCAGTCGAGATAATAAACGGACGTATGTAGATTGAAGTTCCTTCAGAGTGTGGAATCCATTCCTTATCTACGATTAGCAGCTCCTTGATTGCTTCGAGTACAAAATCTTCATCAACTTGTGGAATGACAAGCCGGTCATTTGAATGATTTAAACGTTGAATATTCTTTTCTGGGCGAAATAACTGAATATCTCCAGTTTCTGTACGATATGCTTTTAATCCTTCGAAAACAGATTGGCCATAGTGAAATATCATTGAAGATGGTTCAATCACAAGGGGTTGATAGGGTACAATACGCGCATCATGCCATCCGATTGGCTCTGCATAGTCCATTATGAACATATGATCAGTAAATACTCTGCCAAATTCTAGTTGGCTTTCATTTGGTTTTTCCTTCTTGTTGTTCGTTAATTCTACTCGTATCGTTTGGTCTTCCATCTCACTATCTCCTCGTATACTGAAAGTTTTCTATATATCATAATAGAAAATTTATTTGAATGCAAGCCCTTATTTAGAAAATTCATGTTAAATTAGTATTAGGACTTTTCCTAACAAATTGATTCAAGGAGTTGCTGGACGTTGATAAAAGCTATTCTATTTGATTTAGATGATACATTACTTTGGGATGAGAAAAGTGTGAAAACGGCTTTCGAAAAGACGAGTAATGTTGCACATGCAAAGTACGAAATTGACCAAGAAGTATTCGAACAAAAAGTGAGAGAGAACGCTTGCCGCTTGTATGCAAGCTACGATGTTTACCCGTTTACACAAATGATTGGAATTAACCCTTTTGAGGGTCTCTGGGCTGAATTTCTTGATGAGGGGGAGGAATTTCGCAAGTTAAAGGAAATTGCGCCAACGTACAGGGAGGAAGCATGGACCCTTGGATTGCAGGATGTAGGAATTGATAATCCTGAGTTTGGACGTGAGCTTGCAGATTATTTTAGGGAGGCAAGGAAAGCAAGTCCATTTCTTTATGAAGATTCGTTAACGATTTTGGACCAGTTGAAGGGCGACTATAAGCTGGGGTTGATTACCAACGGCTCGCCAAGTTTACAAAATTTAAAACTAGAGATCACACAAGAGCTCGTTCCGTATTTTAGCGAAATTATTATTTCTGGAGATTTTGGCAGAGGGAAACCAGATCCAACTATTTTTGAGCATGCACTTAAGGCTCTTTCGTTAGATAAAAATGAAGCAATTATGGTCGGAGACAATTTACATACCGATATTCTAGGAGCAAATCGTGCTGGGATTCCCTCTGTTTGGCTTAATCGGCATAATCGAGAAAAGGGGGAAATTAAGCCAATGTATGAGATTTCGAATCTTTCTGAGCTTATGCGTATTTTGATATAAAAAAATCACCCTGAGCTTGTGGATATCAGCATCATCACACCATCCATTCAAACAAATAAGGATTAATCCGCTGCCAAACGGATTAATCCTTATTTGTTAGATATTAAAGATCAATAGCAATAACTTCTTTTATTTCTTCTAAATTCTTCAGTTCTTCTAAAGCATCTTGTTCCAAGTGTTTGTCAATCGTTAGCATCATAATCGCATTTCCGCCAATATCGGAGCGATCTACTTGCATTGTAGCGATATTCACATCATGTTTTGCAAGCATGCTTCCCATTCTGCCGATAACACCGGGTTGGTCAATATGCTGGATGACGACCATATGTCCTTTAGGTGTCACATCGACATGGTAGCTATCTACTTTGACAATTCTTGGTCCGAAGCCATTTAATAATGTCCCGGCAACCGCTTTTTGTTTCGATTTTGTCTTGATTTCCACGTTAATTAAATTCGTAAATCCTTTTAGTACCGATGTTTTGTTCTCGTTCACGGTAATTCCATTTCTTTCCGCAAGATATAATGCATTTACGTCATTTACATGACTGCCGAGATGACGTTTCAGAATACCCTTCACTAAATTTCTTGTTAGTGGTGCAACATCCATGTCATATAGCTCACCAGAATAGCTGATGCTAACTTCTTCTGCAACTTCTTTCGTTAAATCAATTAAGAATGCACCTAATCTCTCTGCTAAATCGAAGTATGGTTCAATTTTGGCAAGTGCTTCTTTTGGCAGTGAAGGTAGATTGACTGGATTCTTCACCATATCCCCATTTAAAAAGCTAATCACATCATGACTTACATCAATGGCAACACTTTCCTGCGCCTCAACTGTGCTCGCACCTAAATGCGGAGTGGCAACCACTTCGGTAAGCTCCAGCAATTTATGATCCATGAAGGGTTCCTGTTCAAAAACATCCAATGCAGCACCAGCTACTTTTCCAGATAGAATTGCATCATACAATGCGTCTTCATCAATGATTCCGCCGCGTGCACAGTTGATAATTTGTACACCATTTTTCATTAGCGAGAAAGCTTCCTCGTTGATCATATGCCTCGTTTCCTTCAGTAATGGTGTGTGGACGGTGATAAAATCTGCTTGTTTAATCACATCTTCAAATGTTCCGTAACCAATTCCTAACTTCTCTGCCTTTTCCTCAGTTAAAAAGGGATCATATGCGATAACATTCATTCGCTGTCCTTTTGCTCTTGTAGCAACTTCTACACCAATTCTTCCAAGGCCAACAATGCCAAGGGTTTTATTTTTCAACTCAACCCCGACATATTTCTTGCGATCCCATTGTTGGTTTTTCAATGCATGGTATGCTTGCGGAATGTTTCTTGATAATGCCATCAGCATTGCCATCGTATGCTCAGCAGCAGAGTTGGTATTTCCGTTTGGTGCGTTGACGACGATAATGCCATGCTCGGTTGCAGCATCAAGGTCGATATTATCGACACCAACTCCTGCACGGCCAATGATTTTCAAATTTGTTGCCTTGCTAATAAGTGAACGAGTAACCTGGGTTTGACTACGTACGAGCAATGCATCGAATGCATGAATTCGGTCCTCAAGCTGTTCAGCGGTTAAACCCGTTTCCATGACAATATTCACATTGTCTGCTTCTCTTAATGGATAAATACCTTCTTCGCTAAGTGGGTCACTAATTAATATATTAAAGCTCAAGATAATACCTCCTGTTGTAAATAAATTTCTTGGGCAGCCTTTACACCTTTGCCAAGATCGATTTTCTTACCAATTTTTATCAAGCCAAGCTCGATAATGCCAATAATTTGTAGCACATCAGCAGGAGAACAGTAGCCCATATGACCAATTCGGAAAATCTCTCCCTTGAGATGCTGCTGTCCACCGGCAATACTTAGGCCAAATTCCTCTTTAATCACTTTTCTTAAATCCTCTGCCGAAAAATCTGCTGGACGAACGGCTGTTACAGTTGGTGATGCTGATTGGTCATCTGTTAAAAGCGGAATATCATGTGCACGGAAAGCAGCTCTCGTCATGTTCATCATTAATTGATGTCTGGCATAGACAATGTCCAATCCTTCTTCATCAAAAAGATTTAGCACCTGATCCAAACCGAATAATAGAGAGGTTGCCGGTGTAAATGGTGTAGAATCCTCATTCATGCTGTTACGATATTTTTGCAAATTAAAATAAAAGCTCGGCTGCTCATTTGCTTCAATTACTTTCCAAGCACGCTCACTAGCAGCAATAAAGGTTAATCCCCCAGGAAGCATGAACGCTTTTTGTGACCCTGTCACTAAAACATCAATATCCCATTCATCCATCTTTGTTTCGACGCCAGCTACACAGGAGACACCATCGACGACAATTAGTGCATCGGATTGCTCATGAACAACCTTAGCCAGCAGGTCAATTGGATTGAGAACCCCTGTTGATGTTTCACAATAAGTAGTGAAGACAACGGTAACCTGAGGATGTTCAAGCAGTGCTTGCTTGAGTGCTGCTGGATTCACAGCTTCACCCCAAGCAACATTCAATTGATGGACGGTAATATTATATTCACGACAAATTTTACTAAATCGTTCGCCAAATGCTCCGGTGACGACAACTAATACTTCGTCACCTGGTTTCACGGTATTCACGACCGCTGCTTCTAGACCCGCTGTTCCACTGCCGGCAATCACTAGTACATCTTGCTTGGTACCGAAAATTGGCTTTAATCTTGGTTTGATGGATTGTAATAGCTTTTTCGTCTCACTTGCGCGGTGCCCAATCATCGGCTTACCCATTGCGCGAGTAACGCTTGGCGGAACCGGACTTGGTCCAGGAATCCTTAATAATTGTTGATCTGCTAGCATTTCTAGTCCCCCCAAAAAAGTTAATTTCTTAACCATAAATATATTTATTATATTCGTATTATAAGTGTTGTCGATATATTTTACTAATTGTAAATTCTTCTCAAATACAGTGTAAACGCTTCATCAACTGTTGGGATTGACTTAATTTTTTTAGTAGTTAAAAAAATATAACGACATTCTTATCGTCTAGGAAATTATTAAATTTGAATGCTGTGGATGACTTAATTACCGAGAATAGCCACGTCCTGTGGCAACGTCGAACCACCTCACGTCCGTGAGGCGCAGTCCGTACACAGCTCAAACGGGATAAATAGATTGAACTATTGGAAAATTATCCATATAATAGTTTGTAAGAAAGGTGGCTAGTACTATGACAAAAGATTTACGAATAAAAAGTAGTGCATTTGATGGTACGATGCGTGCACCAAACCGGGCAATGCTACGCGCGGTCGGATTAACAGACGAGGATTTCAAGAAACCAATGATTGGGGTAGCGGATACGGAAAGTGAAGTAACACCATGTAACATACATATGGGTTCCTTATCCCGCAGAGCAAAAGAAGGGGCCCGTGATGCAGGTGCGGTACCATTCTTATTCCACACAATCACTGTATCAGACGGGATTTCAATGGGAACACCAGGAATGCGCTATTCCTTACCTAGTCGTGATATCATTGCTGATTCTATTGAGACAGTAGTTGGAGCAGAGAATTTTGACGGACTTGTTGCATTTGGTGGCTGTGATAAGAACATCCCAGGTTGTATGATTGCAATTGCCAATGCAGAAATTCCCTCTGTATTCGTTTATGGTGGTACGATTGCACCTGGACATTTGAATGGCAAGGATATTGACCTTGTTTCCGTATTCGAAGGTGTAGGAAAGCATAATAACGGAGATATTACGGACGCAGAATTAAAGGCAATCGAATGTGCAGCATGTCCAGGAGCTGGTGCATGTGGAGGAATGTACACGGCGAATACGATGGCATCTGCTATTGAAGCACTTGGGATGAGTCTCCCGGGAAGCTCTTCACATCCAGCCGAATCATCTGAAAAAGAAGTTGATTCAGAAGAGGCTGGACGTGCAGTAATGAATCTTTTAGAGAATGGAATTTATCCAAAAGATATCATGACAAAAGAAGCATTTGAAAATGCGATTACAGTTGTCATGGTACTTGGAGGATCCACAAATGCAATCCTACATTTGCTTGCGATTGCCCATGCAATTGAAGTCGATCTAACCATTGATGATTTTGATAGAATTCAGAAGAAGGTTCCACATCTGGCTGATCTGAAGCCAAGTGGTCGTTTCGTAATGGAAGATTTATATAAAGTTGGTGGCGTACAAGCAGTAATGAAGATGTTATTTGAAGCGGGTTACCTGCATGGGGACTGTATGACAGTTACAGGAAAAACAATTGCAGAAAACTTAAAAGATGCACCATCACTTAAAGAGGGGCAAGAAATTATTGCACCACTTGATAATCCGAAACGTAAAGATGGTCCATTAATTATTCTTAAAGGTAACCTATCTCCAGAAGGCTCTGTTGCAAAGGTCTCTGGTGTGAAGGTGAAAGTGCA
The DNA here is from genome assembly GCF_003369575.1 of Oceanobacillus arenosus. Taxonomy (GTDB): domain Bacteria; phylum Bacillota; class Bacilli; order Bacillales; family Amphibacillaceae; genus Oceanobacillus; species Oceanobacillus arenosus. The sequence goes on from NZ_PIOC01000023.1 coordinate 37,880, forward strand.
TACTGGCCCTGCACGTGTATTTGATACGGAAGAAGAAGCGACCGCAGCGGTCATGAAAAACGAAATTAACGAAGGTGATGTGCTGGTCATCCGTTTTGTTGGTCCAAAAGGCGGACCTGGTATGCCGGAAATGCTATCCATCTCTAGTATTCTAGTAGGTAAAGGATTAGGAGAAAAAGTAGCATTATTAACGGATGGGCGTTTCTCCGGTGGTACACATGGACTTGTTGTTGGGCATATTGCACCTGAAGCACAGGTCGGTGGTCCAATCGCATTCCTAAAAGACGGCGATCTTGTAACGATTGATTCTGAGAAGAAACAATTGACATTTGATGTATCGGAAGAGGAACTCGAACAACGTCGCGCCCATTGGGTTGCACCACCATTATACAAAAAAGGTGTTCTAGGCAAGTACGCACATAATGTTACAAGTGCATCACGTGGCGCTGTAACGGATTATTTAAACCGTGACTAATTGTCATATAAAAATAACTCCAGGGAGCTTTACACCTGGGGCTATTTTTATATAATATGCAATATATTGCACTCCTAAAGTCTGGATCGAGTGAGTGGAATTAAAGTTTCATCATGGTATTCTTTGCATGATTGAAATACTCCTCAACAGGATTTAATAATCGTTGAGAACCTATATTGTGTATAGAAACTTATTTTGATAATACAACTTAAATTTTCTATAAGCATAGCAAAATCATTTATTTCAGCTAAAATTCAGATTGTAACAATTTTTTAATATTTTTTCATAAATTGAAAAATGCTTACTATATTAACAATGTAAACGCATCCAATATATTGCGATTTGTTACAACTATCAAAAAACTTCGAAAAACCTATTGACCCGCGCAGGAAAAAGTTATATGATTAACCGCAATATAAAGTATTCGAAATCATTCATACTTTAGTAAACAATTTCGTACATTTAAGTAATAATTTTGTTCCAACGATGAAAATAGAATAATGACGAACTCGATGACGGGAATAAAGGAATATGGAAAGTGTACTTACAGAGATCTAGGGTTGCTGGAAGCCTAGAAGTACATATTATTCTGACATCTTCCCTGAGTGCTAGGCTGAAAGGTATCTTCCCATTAGGCTTGGTCAGGTGCAATAATTGTACCTGTTATCAATGAGGCTAAGTTATTAGCCTTTTGAGGTAGTATTCGCAAGGATGCTATAAACATGGGTGGTACCGTGAAAAGAAGACTCTTTTCTCCCCAATTATTTCTGAAAATTTGCAGATTTATGGGGAGAGTGGGGTCTTTTTTGATAGCTCAAAACTGTACCTCAATAGCGTATAAACGCATTACTTACACAAGAAGAGAATGATTTACACTTTCCAAATTCTAATAAACATGGAGGAGGTAGTTGAGATGAAGATGGAGGCAAAGCTTGAGACACAATCAAAGAAAAAGCTTAAAACAGGTGCAGATTTATTAATCCAAACATTGGTTGATAATGGAGTTGATACGATTTTTGGATATCCTGGTGGTGCAGTATTACCGATTTATGATGCACTCTATCAAAGTGAGGCGAAATTCCAGCATATTCTGTCACGACATGAACAAGGTTCGATTCATGCGGCAGAAGGATATGCGCGCGTTACTGGAAAACCAGGTGTTGTCATTGCTACCTCGGGCCCTGGTGCAACAAACTTAGTAACAGGTATAACGGATGCGATGATGGATTCCTTACCACTTGTGATTATTACAGGTCAGGTTAGCAAGAACGTTATTGGTACAGATGCATTCCAAGAAGCAGATATAATCGGGATTACAACACCGATCACGAAATATAATTATCAGTTAAGTAATATTGCTGATATGCCAAGAGTCATTAAAGAAGCTTTTCATATTGCTTCAACAGGACGTCCTGGACCCGTTGTTATCGATATTCCAAAAAATATCTCCGAAGTATTAACAAGTGACGAGTACGATAGCGATTTTTATTTACCAGGATACCAACCGACAATCAAGCCAAATGCATTACAAATTACGAAGCTAGCAGAAGCTTTAAGCCATGCAAATCGGCCACTGATATTAGCTGGCGCTGGCGTATTATTCGCCAATGCTTCAGAAGGATTAAAGGCTCTTACGGATGAATACCAAATCCCAGTGACAACAACCTTGCTTGGTTTAGGAGGTTATCCAGGATCTAGTGAACTATCATTAGGGATGGCGGGTATGCATGGAACGTATACAGCAAATATGGCCATCCAAGAATGTGACTTATTAATCAACATCGGTGCCAGATTTGATGATCGACTAACTGGAAATCTTCAGAAATTCGCACCAAAAGCAAAGATTGCCCACATTGACATTGATCCAGCAGAAATTGGAAAAAATGTTAAGACAGATATCCCAGTTGTTGGGGATGCGAAGGAAGCAATCCAGGAATTGTTGAATTGTCCAATCACCATACAAAGCCATACAGATTGGATTAACAAATTACAAAAAGACAAAGTAGACTTCCCGCTATGGTATGATCACTCAGATAAACTGATTTCTCCACAGTGGTTAATCAAGCAAATTAATACGATTACAAGTGGGGGCGCGATCGTTACAACTGACGTTGGTCAACATCAAATGTGGGCAGCACAATTTTATAATTTTAATAAACCGAATAAATGGGTTACCTCTGGTGGGCTTGGAACAATGGGCTTCGGCTTCCCAGCAGCAATCGGTGCACAGCTTGGAAAACCAGATGAATTAGTAGTTGCCATTGTTGGAGATGGTGGATTCCAGATGACCTTCCAAGAACTCTCTGTTATTAAACAAAAAAATCTACCTGTTAAGGTAATCATCGTTAATAACGAGGCACTGGGAATGGTTCGTCAATGGCAGGAAAGCTTCTATGGTGAGCGATATTCAGAATCACTATTATCTGAAAACCCAGATTTCGTAAAACTGGCAGAAAGTTATGGTATTCGTGGCGAGCGAGTAACGAAAGAGGCTGATGTTCCAGAATTGCTACGCGATGTTTTCTCCTACGATGGTCCAGTAGTTGTTGACTGTCGTGTTGAAAGACTAACCCTTGTTAATCCAATGGTTGCCTCTGGAACTGGATTAGATGAAATGATTGGGGTGACGAAATGAGAAGAATCATAACCGCAACCGTGCAAAACCGAAGTGGGGTACTAAATCGGATTACAGGAATGTTATCAAAGCGTCAATTTAATATCGAAAGTATTTCCGTTGGAGCTTCTGATGTGGAGGGAATTTCGAAGATGACCTTTGTTGTCGAAATAAGTGACAACCAGAAATTAGAGCAACTGACGAAACAATTAAATAAACAAATCGATGTATTAAAGGTATCCGACATTACGGATAATGCAATTGTTGCAAGAGAGTTAGCACTGATCAAAGTTAGTAGCAACAGTCAATTACGTGCTGAAATACAAGGTGTCATTACACCATTCCGTGCAAGTGTGATCGATATTAGTAAAGATAGTCTCATCATTCAAGTAACAGGGAAGCCAGAGAAGGTGGATGCACTCATTACCTTGCTCAGACCATATGGAATAAAAGATTTAACCCGAACAGGTGTAACAGCATTCACGAGAGGGCATCAACCAGAACAGCAAGTAACCAACATTAATTCATTTTCTATCCTATAAGTTGCGTTTGATTCTTAACTAGTAAACTTGTAATTGTTGGTAAAAGAACATTACGCTCACAATCCCAGCGTAGGAAATACACGGAAAGCGGAGTGTATTTCCGGAGCGGAGCGACTATTATAACCAGAAAATGCAACAAAATATAAAACAATAAAACTAACATTCGAGAGGGAGATAAATATGTCAAAAGTACTTTATGAAAAAGATATTCAAAAAGAGGTATTACAAGGTAAGAAAATCGCAGTAATTGGCTATGGTTCACAAGGGCATGCACATGCACAGAACTTAAGAGAAAGTGGCTACGATGTTGTCATTGGTCTAAGAGCTGGTAAATCACAACAAAAGGCAGAGGAAGATGGCTTTACAGTTTATCCAGTAGCAGAGGCAGTAAGTGAAGCAGATGTAATCATGATCCTTTTACCAGATGAAAACCAAAAACAAGTATATGAAGAAAGCATTAAACCAAATCTAACAGCTGGAAATGCACTTGTATTCGCGCATGGCTTTAACATTCATTTTAGCCAAATCGTACCACCATCAGATGTTGATGTATTCCTTGTAGCACCAAAAGGACCTGGACATTTAGTACGCAGAACCTTTGAATCTGGTGCAGGGGTACCAGCATTATACGGTGTTTACCAGGATTACACTGGAAATGCTACTCAATTAGCACTTGCATATGCACAAGGAATTGGTGCAGGTAGAGCGGGAATCTTAGAAACTAGCTTCCAAGAAGAAACGGAAACAGATCTATTCGGAGAGCAAGCGGTATTATGTGGTGGGGTTACAAGCTTAATTAAAGCAGGTTTCGAAACACTAACAGAAGCAGGATACCAACCAGAAGTTGCCTACTTCGAATGTATGCATGAAATGAAATTAATCGTTGACCTTCTATATGAAGGTGGACTTGAAAATATGCGCTATTCAATCTCTGATACAGCACAATGGGGTGACTTCGTATCTGGACCACGTGTCGTTAATGAAGATACGAAAGCAAGAATGAAAGACGTATTAACCGATATTCAAACTGGTAAATTTGCAAAAGATTGGATTCTTGAAAACCAAGCTGGTCGTCCACAGTTTAATGCAATCAATGCAGCAGAAAACAAACACCAAATTGAAACCATTGGAAGGGAGTTACGAGATTTAATGCCTTTTGTCAAACAGGAAGTCAAAACAAAACAAAAGGAAGTGAAGCAGCATGTCACAAATTAAAATCTTTGATACCACGCTTCGAGATGGGGAACAATCCCCAGGTGTGAACCTAAATAAGCATGAAAAATTGGAGATTGCCAGACAGTTAGAACGCTTTGGAGTAGATAGAATGGAGGCAGGGTTCCCTGCTTCCTCCAAAGGAGATTTTGACGCAGTAAAATTGATTGCCGATACGATTAAGGATTCATCGGTTACAGGGCTAGCGAGAACTATTAAATCTGATGTTGATGCAGCATGGGAAGCATTAAAAGGTGCTGCAGAGCCACGGCTGCATTTATTTATTGCAACGTCAGAGCTTCATATGCGCGATAAACTTATAATGACCCCAGATCAAGTAGTAGAATCTGCGGTTAACATGGTAACCTACGCAAAACAAAAATTCCCACAAATTGAATGGTCAGCAGAGGATGCATCGAGATCAGATTTAGCATTTTTAGCTAGTATCATCGAGCAAGTGATTGATGCTGGTGCTACTGTAATTAATCTACCTGACACGGTTGGTTATGCAACACCTGCAGAATACGGCAAAATGTTCCGTTATATTAAAGAAAATGTGCCAAATATTGATCGTGTTGCATTATCGTGTCATTGTCATGATGATCTTGGTATGGCAGTTGCTAACTCGATTGCTGCAGTAGAAAACGGGGCAACTCAAGTAGAGGGAACGATAAATGGAATTGGTGAGCGTGCAGGAAATGCAGCATTAGAAGAAGTTGCTGTGGCCCTAAAAATCAGGTCCGATTTTTATCCATATGAAACGAGACTTCAACTAAATGAAATTAAACGGACGAGTGACCTCGTTTCGAAATTGACTGGAATGTACGTGCAGGCGAATAAAGCAATTATTGGCCGTAATGCATTTGCACATGAATCAGGAATCCATCAAGATGGTGTATTGAAAAATGTCGAAACCTACGAAATCATCACTCCAGAAATGGTTGGTGTCTCGTCCAATACATTATTCCTTGGTAAGCATTCTGGACGCCATGCGTTTAAAGATAGAATTAAAGAATTAGGTGTAGAGCTTACAGATGAACAACTGAAGGAAGCCTTCAACCAATTTAAGCAATTAACGGATCATAAAAAAGAAGTAACTGACGATGATTTATATACAATTGTCATGGAAATAAAAACTGATTCAGCTGCAGTTAATAAATATAAATTGGAAATGTTCCAAGTACAGTATGGTACAACAAATATTCCTACAGCTACAGTCGTATTGAAGACACCTAGTGGCGAAACAGTACAAACTGCTTCCACAGGTAAAGGTAGTGTAGAGGCATTATATCAAACGTTAGACAATTTGATTCACGAGGAATTACATCTAATCGACTATCAAATTAACTCCGTTGGTGGCGGGAAAGACGCGCTAGCTGAGTCCTATGTCCAACTAAATGTAAATGGGCAAACAATGAATGGGCGTGGTGCTGCACAGGACGTCCTTGAAGCCTCCGCGGTCGCATTTTTAAATGCTGTGAATCGCTACATCGTACAGCAGCAAACCATGAAGCAAAAGGAAATTGTGAAATAAAAGGGAAGGGGGTTCCAAAATTATGAAGAAGCATATTGTTTTACTTCCAGGTGACGGAATTGGACCAGAAATTATGGAATCAGCAAAGGCTGTATTAAATACGGTTGCGAATGAGCACAATCATGAGTTTATCTTTCATGAGCATGCAATTGGTGGTGATGCAATCGATCGATATAATCATCCACTTCCAGAAGAAACGATTCATGCATGTGAGGCAGCAGACGCGGTTCTTTTAGGTGCGGTAGGTGGGAAAAAGTGGGATAGTAATCCCGGCCATTTGCGTCCGGAAAAGGGCTTATTAGGTATTCGTAAAGCACTTGGTCTTTTTGCAAACCTACGTCCAATTAAAGGATTTAATTCTCTACTTCATGCATCACCGCTAAAAGAAGATATTATTACAGGAAGTGATATTTTAATTATCCGTGAGTTAACTGGTGGGTTATACTTTGGCACCCCAAGTGAACGCAGGGAGAATGGAAATGTCGTTGTCGATACCCTTTACTATGAACGACATGAGATAGAAAGAATTATTGATAAAGCATTTCAAAGTGCGATGCAAAGAAAGAAACAGTTAACATCTGTCGATAAGGCGAATGTGCTCGAATCAAGTAGAATGTGGCGGGAAATTGTCGATGAAAAGGCTAGTGTTTATCCAGAGGTAAAGGTAGAACATTTATTAGTCGACGCTGCTGCAATGAAGCTGATTACCCAGCCAAATCATTTTGATGTTATTGTTACTGAAAATTTATTCGGTGACATTTTAAGTGATGAAGCATCCGTTTTAACTGGATCACTTGGAATGCTGCCATCTGCAAGTGTTCGTACGGATGGTGTCGGACTTTATGAACCTGTACATGGATCAGCGCCAGATATAGCTGGAAAGGGAATTGCCAATCCATTCGGAATGATTCTATCGGCAGCGATGATGCTTAGACATTCATTTGGACTTGAGCAAGAAGCTGTGGAAATTGAAAGAGCTGTAAATGAAACGTTAGAGCAGGGATATCATACAGCTGATTTACAACTCAAAGATGGAAAGCTTGCAAGTACGAAAAAAATTACAGATGCAGTAATCGAGAATTTAACAACAAAGAGTATTTCTAATAGTATTTGTAACACATATGTCTGATTGGAAAGGAGTATTAATATGACAAAACCGGAAACAATTATTAAAAAAATATGGGATAAACACGTTGTCCATCAAGAAGAGGGAAATCCAGATTTATTATATATTGATCAACATTTAATTCATGAAGTGACCTCGCCACAGGCGTTTGAAGGATTACGATTGAATAATCGAACCGTTCGCCGTCCAGATTTAACATTTGCAACAATGGATCATAATGTGCCAACAAAGAATCGGGAAAATATTAAGGATGAGATTTCTAGGAAACAAATGGAAACCTTGAAGACAAATTGTGAAGAATTTGGGATTAAACTTGCGGATATGTTTCATCCAGATCAGGGAATCGTTCATGTAATTGGACCACAGCTTGGTTTAACCCAACCTGGGAAAACGATTGTATGCGGAGATAGTCATACATCGACACATGGTGCATTTGGTGCACTTGCCTTTGGTATTGGTACGAGTGAGGTCGAGCATGTTCTTGCGACACAAACAATTTGGCAAGAACAGCCAAAGACAATGAATGTCCATGTTGAAGGGGATTTAGGCCCAGGTGTTACAGCAAAGGATTTAATTCTTGCAATCATTGCGAAGTTTGGTGTTAAATTCGGTACCGGGCATATTGTTGAATATACAGGTGATGCGGTTCGTAAGCTGTCAATGGAAGGTCGTATGACGATTTGTAATATGTCGATTGAAGGTGGAGCAAGGGCAGGGTTAATTAGCCCTGACCAGACTACGATTGATTTTCTTCGTGGTCGGGAATATGTACCACAAGGTGAAGCATATAATGAAATTGCAGATGAGTGGCTTGCACTTGCAACCGATGAAGGTGCCGAATATGATGCAACCTTAACGATTCAAGCAGCAGAAATTGAACCACAAGTATCATGGGGAACGAACCCGGCAATGTGTGTGCCAATTAGTGGAGCAACGCCAAGTCTAGCAGATGTGGAGCATAAGGAAGATGTACAAAGAGCGCTTGAGTATATGGGATTAGAGGAAAATCAACCAATTACATCAATTGAGATTGATCATGTCTTTATTGGATCATGCACGAATTCACGTTTTGCAGATTTAGAAAAAGCGGCTAGTATAATAGAAGGAAAAAAAGTAAAAGAAGGTATAAAAGCGATTGTCGTTCCGGGTTCATTCAGCGTGAAATTGCAGGCTGAACAAGTGGGACTCGACCAAATCTTCTTAAATGCAGGCTTTGAATGGCGTAATTCCGGTTGTAGTATGTGTTTAGGAATGAATGATGATATTATCCCACCTGGTGGCAGATGTGCATCGACATCAAACCGTAACTTTGAAGGTAGACAAGGAAATGGTGCACGTACCCATCTTGTTAGTCCAGAAATGGCGGCTGCGGCGGCAATTGAGGGACGTTTCGTTGATGTACGCAAATTTGCAGGTGTATTGAATTAGGAGGGATGTAAATGGAAGCAATCAAACAGCATCAAGGACTGGTTTTTCCTTTAAATCGCAGCAATATTGATACAGACCAAATCATCCCTAAGCAATTTCTAAAACGAATTGAAAGAACTGGATTTGGACAATTTCTGTTTTTTAATTGGCGCTTTGATGATGAAGGAAATGAACGAGCAGATTTTGCATTAAATGAACCGAAATACGAAAATAGTACCGTACTCATTGCAGGAGAGAACTTTGGCTGTGGTTCTTCAAGGGAGCATGCACCATGGGCGCTCTTGGATTATGGATTTAAAGTAATCATTGCTCCAAGTTTTGCTGATATTTTTTACAATAATTCATTGAAAAATGGGATTATTCCTATTAAAATGGAAGAAGTACAGTTAAATAAATGGATGGAGCAAGCAGAAACTGGTAGACTAGTATTAGATATCAACCTGCTTGAACAGACCATTACAGATCAAGAGAACCTAATCGTACCTTTTGATATTCCTGAGTATCATAAGGAAAAGCTGATTAATGGCTGGGATGATATTGCGCTAACCTTACTACACCAAGAGAAGATTGAACAATTTGAAAATTCGTTATAACATTCATTTGTGAGAATTATCACGTTCTCACAAATGAAAATAAAATAAATAAGGAAGTGGCCTAATTGGGGATTGCTTAACCGGTGAGTTAGTGCACAATGCGATGAAGCGCTTAGCGCCTATCGTCCATCGTACACCAATACTCACATCAGCGACAACAAATCAGTTACTTGGAAAACATATCTATTTTAAAATGGAAAATCAACAGAAGACCGGTGCATTTAAGTTTCGTGGTGCAAGCTATAAATTAATGCAACTGACGAAAGAGCAACTAGCAAAAGGTGTTATTACTGCTTCAGCGGGAAACCATGCACAGGGAGTTGCGCTAGCCTCTAGAAAGTTAGGGGTAAAAGCCACAATATTTATGCCGGAAAAAACACCATTAGCAAAAGTAGATGCGACAAGAAATTACGGCGCAAATGTTGTGCTTACTGGTGAAAGCTTTCAGGAGGCCTATACAGCGTCATTAGAAAAACAAATGGAAAGTGGTTCCACTTATATCCATCCTTTTGATGATCATCAGTTAATGGCTGGTCAAGGAACAATCGCGATGGAATTATTACGTCAAGAGGACCGTATTGATACGATTATCGTACCGATTGGTGGTGGCGGATTAATAAGTGGTATTGCAGTTGCAGCAAAATACGTAAATCGTAATATTCGAATTATCGGTGTTCAAGCAAGTGGTGCATCTGCAGCATATGATAGCTTCCATTCTAAAAAGAAGATGAAAACAAGTACTGTATCGACAATTGCTGAAGGCATTGCCGTTAAAGAGCCAGGAGAGCATACATTACCAATCATCTATAACTATGTGGATGATGTGGTAACCGTAACAGATGAAGAGATTGCATCTGCTATTGTTTATATGCTCGAGCGAAATAAAACATTAGTAGAGGGTGCAGGGGCTGCTGCAACTGCTGCATTATTTGCCCATAATGATCAAATTAACTCCCGCCATTGTGGTGTGATTGTAAGTGGAGGTAACTTGGACATTGGGATGATGGCAAGAATTCAACAGCTTGCTTCAGAGGATCGTCATGTAGAGAATCAATCTTTGATAGCCCTATAAACTTCTGAATTGGATAGCCTAGCAGATGCTGGGCTATTTATTTTTCCCCAAATTAGGAAAAAGTTCTACAAAGCACGCTAATATTTGCATATATGTAGGGTGAAAATGAAAAAAATAGAAGGAATAATAAATATTTTTCTCTATTGATGAAACCCTTGATATCCCTGCTGCTACTAGTTCTTTTATTGTAAAAACGGCAATATACTGATAATTGGTAGATAAAACTTTCAGAAAACATCTTGCTTTTCTGAAATTATTCACTTATAATTCTTTATAATATATTAAGATTTATTTACGAAATGGTTTCAACCGTAATAAATAGTCCTATTTTTAGCATTAGCTCTAATCGATTGTTTCATAGAATTTTAGATTCTTATAGCTGGAATTATCGGAAAAATAAATAAATTGATTAGCAAATGCTTATCCTATTCCATGTTATTTTTACATTTAATTATTCGAAAATTACATCCAATATTAATATTCCAAATAATAATTAGGGCAATGGATGACCCTTAGTAGAGATGGTCATTTTGGGACAGAGCAAATTAGTACCTAGGGGTGAGAAGTTTGAGCAATAAATTATTAGAGATCAACAATTTAAGAACCTCATTTCGTATTGGGGATAAATATTATGCAGCGGTAGATGATGTATCGCTCACAGTAAATAAAAATGAGGTCTTAGGAATTGTAGGAGAGTCTGGGTCAGGGAAGAGTGCATTAGCATTTTCGATAATGGGATTACATACAAAGGCTAGAGTTGAAGGGAATATTTTTTATAAGGATCAAGACATTGCAAATATCGCACCAGCGAAATTAAATAAATTACGTGGCGATGACATAGCAATGATATTCCAGGATCCACTTACAGCACTAAATCCACTAATGAAGATAGGCGATCAAATCGCTGAAACACTAATCTTACATAAACCGGAAATGTCACAGAAACAGCGTAAAGATAGAGTAATAGAGTTAATTAATCTTGTTCGCATTCCGAGAGCCGAATATGTGTACGAGCAATTCCCACATGAGCTGTCTGGTGGAATGAGACAACGGATAGTAATTGCAATTGCAATTGCAAACCAACCGGATCTGTTGATTGCCGATGAGCCGACGACAGCATTAGATGTGACAATACAAGCGCAAGTACTGGATTTAATTCGAGAATTAAAAGATGATCTGAACTCAGGGGTAATATTAATTACGCATGACTTAGGTGTTGTTGCAGAGATGGCGGACAGAGTTGCTGTCATGTATGCAGGACAAATTGTAGAAATTGCTGATGTGCATACATTATTCGAGAACCCATTACATCCATATACAAGGTCGCTTCTCAATTCTGTACCTGCAGAAGGACAGGATAAACTCCATGTTATCCAAGGTGTCGTACCATCGCTGCAGAAGCTTCCTCGCAATGGCTGTCGATTTGCAGCAAGAATTCCTTGGGTAGATGAATCAGCACATGAAGAGAACCCAGAATTACATGAAGTGGAGCCTGGTCACTTTGTTCGCTGTACTTGTTATAGTCATTTTTACTTCCCAGATGAGAGCAAGGAGGCACAAGTTCATGGCAATTCTTGAGGTAGAGGATTTAAAAGTATATTTTCCGATTAAAGCAGGGATTCTGAACCGGACGGTAGATCATGTTAAAGCAGTTGATGGGGTATCATTTTCGATTGAACAGGGGAAAACATATGGCCTTGTAGGAGAATCTGGCTCTGGTAAAACAACAACTGGTAGAGCTGTGATTGGACTAGAAAGCATTTATTCTGGAAAGGTTTCGTTTAATGGCACAGATATAACGAACTTTGGAAGGGAGAATAGTGCATTACGGAAAGATGTTCAGATGATTTTTCAGGATCCATATTCGTCGTTAAATCCGAGAAAAAGAGTATTAGATATTATTTCAGAACCACTTCGAAACTTTGAAAAGCTATCAAAGACAGAGGAGAAGAAGCGAGTTCAAGAGTTATTGGAAATTGTCGGATTAAGTCCAGAGAGTATTTTAAAATATCCACATGAATTTTCTGGAGGGCAAAGACAGCGGATTGGAATTGCAAGGGCAATTGCACTAAAACCAAAATTAATTATTGCGGATGAACCTGTATCAGCACTTGATGTATCCGTTCAGGCACAGGTACTGAATTTCATGCAGGACATTCAGAAGGAACTAAATTTGACTTATCTATTTATTAGTCACGATTTAGGTATTGTCAAGCATATGTGTGATGACATCGCAATTATGTATAAAGGTCGTTACGTTGAGCAAGGAACGATAACAGATATATTTAATAATCCGCAACATATTTATACAAAGCGACTCGTTTCAGCGATTCCTGATATTAATCCTAGAAATAGGGAAAAACAGTATCGTATTCGCCAGGAGGTACAGAGAGAATATGCGAATTCCTTTAATGACTACTTTGATAGTGAAGGATTGGCATATGGGTTACAACCTGTATCGGATACTCATTTAGTTGCTTTGCCAGAGAGAGGGTGATGATCAGATGTGGAAATTTATCGTTAGAAGGATATTAATTACGATACCTCAAATCATTCTCCTTAGTGTTTTAATCTTTCTATTGGCACAAGCAATGCCAGGTGATGCACTATCGGGTTTGGTGGATCCAAACGTCAGTCTGGAACAAAAGAATGCATTAAGAGAAAAACTTGGATTAAATGATCCATGGTATCAGAAGTATGGGGAATGGGCATCGGGATTGGTGCAGGGTGATCTAGGACAATCCTTCCGATTTAAAATGCCTGTAGCTGATTTATTAGAGCAGCGATTGATTAACACTTTTTGGTTATCACTTGCGACATTAATCATTACATATATTATTGCAATTCCATTAGGGATATTGAGTGGTCGATATAATGACTCCATTCTTGATTCATCGATTACCGGTTATACATATCTAGGATTTGCAACACCATTATTTATTTTTGCACTTGTGATGCTCTGGGTATTTGGCTATCAATTGCAATGGTTTCCAACGAGTGGAAGTGTCACACCAGGTCTTGAACCAGGAACATTAGAATATGTATTAAGCAAGGCACGACATTTATTACTGCCAGCCATCTCGATGGCATTAATTCAAACCGTTTCAACGGTACAGTACTTACGAAGCGAGATTGTAGATACAAAACAAAGAGAATTTATTATTACTGCTAGAGCAAAAGGTGCTTCGGAATCCAGGGTTTATAACAGACATATATTAAGAAATTCATTACTGCCGATTGCAGCATTCTTTGGTTATGAAATTACGTTTCTAATCGGAGGAACCGTCTTTGTTGAAATGATTTTTGGATTTCCAGGGATGGGCCAGCTCTTCATTGAATCGATAAATTTACGCGATTATAGTGTTGTAAACGCTGTTGTACTAATATTTGGGATTGCAGCAATTCTAGGTGCACTTTTATCAGATATTATCTTAAGTCTCGTAGATCCACGTATCCGTATTAAATAAGAATCAAGCTAAACGTTGGAGTGATAAATATGGAAGTAAACAATGCAAATCTAGCGAATCAAATACAGGATCCTACGAAGAGTCCATCTGGCTTAAAAATCCTTTGGAAGGAAATTGTCAGAGATAAGCTCGCACTCATCTCATTAATACTATTGGTTCTTATTACGGTGTTTGTTTACGGAACTGCAGTGGTACTCGACCAGGATGAAATTGTCAGAGTTGATTTGTTCGCAATTCATGAGCCACCATCGGAGGAATTTATTTTAGGAACAGATTATGGCGGGCGTGATGTTTTTGGTCAATTAATAATCGGTACGAGAAATTCACTTTCAATTGGATTTTTAGTAACGGCGATTAGTGGAATATTTGGAATAGCTTTCGGATTAATTGCAGGATACTTTGGTGGATATACAGATAATGCGTTGATGCGTGTCCTCGACTTCTTCCAAGTTTTACCGTTTACAATGTTAGTCATTGTGTTTGTATCGATCGTACCGAATTATACGATTTTGGCATTTTCTATCATTATGGCAGCCTTTAACTGGATGGGGATAGCAAGATTAATCAGGTCAAAGGCACTGCAAGAGAAGGAACTAGATTATGTACAGGCATCGAAAACGCTTGGTACATCGCATACGAAGATTATTTTTAGAGAAGTGATGCCGAATATTAGCTCGTTAATTATTGTAACGATGACATTGAATTTAGCAGCGAACATCGGGATTGAATCGGGATTGTCTTTCTTAGGATTTGGTTTTCCTGAAAGTACACCGAGTCTTGGTACATTATTAAGCTATGCGACAAATCCGCAAACATTGGAATATCGTTGGTGGATTTGGGTACCAGCTGCTGTACTGATACTCATAATGATGCTAATGATTCGTAATGTCGGTGAGGCGCTAAGAAGGGCAACAGACGCAAGGCAAAGAAGAGGCTAATGTAGATATGGGATGGGGGATATTTAAGGGGGTGATGTGCGGAAGAGTAGTGGTTAATAATGAAGAATATGTTGCTTTCATCAATATTTTCTTATATTGATGTTCAAGTATAGCAATCAGTCGGGAAATCACTCATGGCTGATGAATAAAGGACAAAAAAGGGGAGGTTACAAGAATGAAACAGACAAAATGGCTTTTGGCTCTAATGCTTGTATTAGTTCTAGTATTAGCAGCATGTAGTAGTGGCGGATCTGATGAGGAGAAACCGGCCGATTCAGAAGATCCTGCTACAGACGAAGGTACAGATGAAAACGCTGACGCGGAAGAACCGGCAGATGAAGAAGACAGTGGGGATAAACTATATTCAATCGATGACTTTAGCCCTGATAAGACTAATGAGGGGGAAGCGATTGATGGGGGTACACTAAACTATGGTTTAGTATCTGATACTGTTTTCGAAGGTGTCCTTAACCCAGTATTTTATGAAGGTAATCCAGACTTTGAAGTTATGAAATTCTTTACAGAACCTGATGGTAATCTTTTAAGTATCGAAAATGATAACTTCACTTATA
The DNA here is from genome assembly GCF_003369575.1 of Oceanobacillus arenosus. GTDB lineage: Bacteria > Bacillota > Bacilli > Bacillales > Amphibacillaceae > Oceanobacillus > Oceanobacillus arenosus. Next base: position 53,453 of record NZ_PIOC01000023.1, read on the forward strand.
CACAAGATGGTGCAGCAGAGTGGGAAGTTGATGAAGATGGCACAACATTTACAATAAAAATCCGTGATAACGTGAACTGGCATGATGGTGAACCAGTTAAAGCGGAAGACTTAGAATTTGCGTATGAAGTAATTGGCAGCCCAGATTATACTGGAGTGCGTTACTATGCAGTTGAAAATGTTGTTGGTATTGATGAATATAATGCTGGAGAAGTAGATAAAATCTCTGGTGTTGAAGTTGTCGATGAGAAGACAATAAAAATTACATTTAAAGAAGCAAATCCATCATTATTAGCTAGTGGAATATGGAATGCGCCAATGCCAAAGCATATTTTTAAAGATATTCCGATTGCAGAAATGGCTGAAAGTGATGCAGTTCGTGTGAACCCAATTGGTTTTGGACCATTTAAAGTGGATACAATTGTACCAGGAGAGTCAGTGACATATACAGCAAATGAAGATTACTGGCAAGGTGCTCCTAAGCTTGATGGAATTACATTAAAAGTAATCTCGCCTACAACAGTTGCACAAGCATTAGAAACTGGTGAAATTGATCTTGTTGATAGTTTCCCGACTGATCAATATCCAGATGTTGCAGAAAAATTAACAAACGTAGAATTTTTAGGACAAACAGATTTAGCTTATACGTATATCGGATTTAAGTTAGGACATTTAGATACAGAAACTGGTGAAAGTGTTACAGATCCAGATGCAAAAATGGCTGACGTAAACTTACGTAAAGCAATGTGGTATGCGGTGGATAATAATGCAATCGGTGAGAAATTCTATAATGGTCTTCGCTGGAATGCAACAACATTGATAATTCCACCGTTCACAGAGTACCATGATGCAACAATTGAAACACCAACATATGATCCAGACGAAGCAAATCGTATTTTAGATGAAGCAGGATATGTTGATACAGATGGAGATGGACTTCGTGAAAATCCAGATGGAGAAACGTTAGTCATTAACTTTGCTTCAATGTCTGGAGGAGACACTGCAGAGCCACTTGCAAACTATTACATTCAAGCATGGAAAGCTGTTGGTCTAAATGTCCAATTATTAGATGGTGGACTAATTGAGTTTAACAGTTTCTATGATAGAGTTGAAGGAGATGACCCTGACGTTGATATTTATCAAGGTGCATGGGGTACAGGTACGGACGTAGACCAAGCTGGTTTATATGGTCGTGCTTCAGGATATAACTATTCACGTTATTCGAGTGAAAAGAATGATGAATTACTAGCAGCAGGTGCTTCAAGTGATGCAATGGATATCGAATACCGTCAAGATATTTACAAACAATGGCAACAATTGATGGTTGACGATGTTCCTGTATTCCCAACACTTTATCGTTCTGTTTTAGTACCGGCGAATAACCGTGTTACAGACTTTTCAATTAAAACATCATGGACAAATTGGCATGAAGTTGGTTTGACTCAAGAAGAACCAGTTCTTCCATAAGTTCAGATTTCTTTAAGGGGAGGCCCGCTAGGCGGGTCTTCTTTTATTTGGATTTATTTCAAAGGAAGCATGCAATTTTTCAAGTGATGAATGATAGTACGCAGTTGATATAAAGTGCGGATTATTGATAATTTTGGTTTCACATCTTTAGGAAAATTGAAATTGCTTAAAGGGCTACATTGCTTTACTTCAATTAAGATCGTTTTTAGTAGTAAGTCGCTCTTATATTTGTGGTTTTTTGTAATTACAGCGGAAGAAATACCCGAAGACTCCTGCGGGAAGAAGAGCCTAGGTGAGACTACGAAGTGCGACAGCACAAGTAGGCTCACCAGCTCGCCTAAGGTGCGCGATGGATATTTTTGGAGCGACTAGCCTGAGAGCCTTAAGCACTAAACTGCTCAGCGTTTAACTAAATACTTGCACTTTCTTAGGTTTTCTGTAATCTAGGTATTATTTATCATTAGCTTTCCATGGATTAGTAATATAATAGATGTATGCGATTTGGAAAATACATTGAGCGAAGACTATGGGAGGCTAAACATGACACAAAAGATTGCAATTGCGATTTTGCATGGAATGGGAACGCCAAAAGAGGATTTTGCGGAAGAGCTAATTAAACGGATTTCCAAGCAGTTTGCCAAAAAGCTGCCATGTGAAAAAGTTGAGACAGCGTTAGCATTCGAACCTGTTTTCTGGTCATCTATATTTGAACCGAATCAGGCAGAATTGTGGAATAAGATGCAGCAAAGTGCTAATTTAGATTTTAGGCGTTTAAGACGCTTTGTTATTGAATTTCTAGGTGATGCGATTGCATATCAACCAACAATATATGGAAATCAAAATTATGATAAAGTACATTTCTATGTTGCCTCCGCTATAAATCGCTTACGAGAAAAAGCTGGTTCAGATGCTCCACTTTGTGTGATAAGTCATAGCCTTGGTACGATTGTTGCGAGTAATTATTTCTATGATTTACAATTTAAGCGTGAAAATCGAGGGATTGTAACAAGACGCTGGATGAATCAAACACCAATCGAGCAGTGCGAAACATTAACACTTTTCTATACTTTAGGTAGTCCAATGGTGTTATGGTCTTTACGTTATACTGACTTTGGCTCGCCAATCACCATTCCATCACCAAGGATAAGGGAATTTTATCCAAATGTAGAAGGGGAATGGCTCAATTTCTATGATAAGGATGACGTACTTGCATATCCCTTAAAAGGGATGAATGAAGCCTATAATCAGGCGGTAACCAAAGATGTGGCAGTAAATGCGGGCGGAATCTTAACAAGCTGGACTCCATTATCACATCGTAATTATGACAAGGATAACGAGGTAATTGATCCCATTGTCGATGGCTTGATTAGAACTTGGAGGAGCATTAATGAATAGGGTATAATGGGAGAGAGCGCTAGAGTAGGAGGTTATCATGTTGAATGAGGCAGATATAGGAAAAAAAGCCGTTGGAGAAGAAGCGGCAAAATATGTGAAGAGTGGAATGAAAATAGGTCTTGGATCAGGTTCGACTGTCTACTGGATGGTCAAAAAATTAGGAGAACTTGTTCAACAAGGACTTGATGTGGAAGGGATTCCATCTTCCAATCAGACGGCTGATTGGGCAAGGGAATTCGGTGTGCCATTGACGAATTTTTCAAAAGTGGATCAATTAGACCTTACCATTGATGGTGCAGATGAGGTCGACGAGAATCTACAATTGATAAAAGGTGGTGGCGGTGCACTCTTTAGGGAAAAAGTCATTGCGATGGCGGCAAAAGAGTTGATTATTATCGTTGATAAATCGAAGCTTGTTAAACACTTAGGAGAATTCCCGTTATCCGTTGAAGTGCTGCCGTTTGGCTGGGAAGTAACAGAGAAGAAAATTGCATTACTTGGTTGTCAGCCAACATTGAGAAAAAAAGATCAGGAAATCTTCGTATCGGATAATGGTAATTATATTTTAGATTGTGCTTTCGGAGAGATTATGGATCCGAAGAAACTACATGAACAATTGAAATTAATTGTTGGTGTTGTGGAAACAGGATTATTCGTTGATATGGCGAATGAGGTTATCGTTGGTAATGGTAACGAAATTGAGGTTATTTCTCAATAAATGTATACGTATTAATTCGGTAAAATTCGACAAAACTCGGGGAGTGACAGGCACGTGGCACAGAATTATTTTGCGGTTTTTTCACCAATGTTAGATACAGAGAAGAATGTAACCTTTCGCCCGGACCATCTTGCTTATTTAAAGGAAAAGGAGGAAGAAGGTAAGGTGTTTGCGAAAGGTCGATTTACAGATGGAGTTGGTGGTTTAGTTATCTACATAGCGGAAAGTTATGAGGAAGTAGAAGCAATCGTCAAGCAGGACCCATATGTTGTGAGTGGTGCAAGAGGCTACGAAATTCATGAATGGGAAATGACAGTATAAGCGAGCACAATAGAAGATTGACAGTCTGTTGTTTCCTTTATATAATAGGCTAGATTGATAAGAAGAGGTTCTTAGCATGAAACCCTCTATAAAAAACTAAGGACAGATGATGCGTTTATCATGCCATGTGCCTTAGGGTGCATGGCATTTTTGCTATTAAAAATAGGAGGAGATTCTAAGATGAAGGATCAAGATTTATCAGATTTAACGCTATTAGGCAATCAAGGAACAAGCTATGATTTTGAATATAATCCAAAGGTATTGGAGTCATTTGAAAACAAGCACCAAAATCGTGATTATTTCGTAAAATTTAATTGCCCAGAATTTACGGCGTTATGCCCAATCACAGCACAACCTGATTTTGCTACAGTTTATATTAGTTATATCCCCGACGTGAAGATGGTAGAAAGCAAGTCATTAAAACTATACTTATTCAGTTTCCGTAATCATGGCGCATTCCATGAAGATACGATGAACATCATTATGAATGATTTAATCGAATTGATGGACCCACGCTATATCGAAGTATGGGGAAAATTCACTCCAAGAGGTGGGATCTCGATTGATCCATATTGCAACTATGGTAAACCAGGCACGAAATACGAACAAATGGCAGACCACCGTATGATGAACCATGACATGTATCCAGAAAAAATAGATAATCGCTAAGGTGATGTACGTCTTTCCGAGTGGAAGACGTATTTTTTTCCTATTCCTCCTTCAAACTAAAATTTAATTCGCTAATTATCGATTAGTTCCGCTATTATATCGTATAATTAGAATACAATGTTGAGTAGCAAAGGGAGAATCAAATTAATAATCATCGAGGCTCAAAAGAATTATAGAAAACAAAAGCAGCAACGGGATACATACTATGTAAATAAAGGTTTGTGAACTAATGAAAACACAATGGAATATTTTTATGGCTTTTTTCAGGTCGGGTATGCTTGGATTTGGTGGTGGACCTGCTTCCATTCCTTTAATTCAAAAAGAGGTGGTTGAGAAATATCAATGGATGACGGAAGAGGACTTTGGTGACATGCTGGCAATTGCAAATACTTTGCCAGGACCAATCGCAACTAAATTAGCTGGATATGTTGGCTACCGGATTGCTGGTTTTGTTGGCATGATAAATGCATTAATAGCAGCAGTTGCGCCAACAATTATTCTTATGATCCTGCTATTAACATCACTATCCTCCTTCAAGGAATTTGATTGGGTTCATGGGATGACAGCGGCAGTAGTTCCAATTGTTGGGATGATGATGGCAATATTGACATGGGGATTTATCAAGAAGGCTGGAAAAGGGTTTGGCTGGGGCAAGGTGATTATTATTGGCGCCATTTTATTTGTTGCATTGCAGCTATTACATATTCATCCAGGGATAATCATTGCTGCACTTCTAATTATTGCCCTCACCCTCCGTGATAAAACAACTGTCAGGAATGAAAGAGGGAAAAAATCATGATTTATTGGCAATTATTTTTAGCTGCTTTTATTCCGGGAATATTAGGCTACGGTGGAGGCCCAGCCTCGATTCCACTCGTTGAAAATGAAGTTGTAAAACACTATGAATGGATGACGGTACAAGAGTTTGGAGAAGTGCTTGCGATTGCGAATTCCTTGCCGGGTCCAATTGCACCGAAGCTAGCAGGGTATATTGGCTTTGAAGTTGGTGGCATATTAGGGGTTATTGTAAGTGTCTTTGCCTCGGTTGCGCCTTCCCTAATTCTGATGATTGTACTCGGAAGCATACTTTATAAGTATAAAAATTCACCAAAAGTGCAGCGCTTGACATTGTTTGTCCAACCTGTAATCGCAATATTATTAGGTGTGATGGCATGGCATTTCTTTCTGGAATCCTACATCGGAATTGGTTTGTGGCAAACAATCATGATAGCGTGTATTAGTTATTTGTTGATTGAAAAGTGGAAAGTGCATCCGGCATTTGTGATTTTTGCAGCAATTGTATATGGGGGATTCATGCTATAGCAGTGAATCCATAACAAAAGCTTAAAGCTAGTTTGAGCTGTGTACGGACTTCGCCTCACGGACGTGAGGTGGTTCGACGTTGCCACAAGACGTGGCGAACTTAGTCGAACTTCTCCTTGCCTTTTGAGATAAAGGAAACATGCCCCTTCACTTTAGGGGTATGCCGACGTTGGCGAATGCCCGATTTTAGTCGGCCTTCCTTAATCCTAACGAATCGATGTTGACTTTTACCACAAGGGTATAAGTGCGACTAAGCCTCATGTGTAACCAATCGGCAAGTCTTCTTTATCGTACGGAGGTGAGGGAAGTCTCGCTACAGCTTTAGCGCTGGAGCCGGACGTGGCTCTTCTCGGTAATTAAGTTATCCACAGCATCCGATTTTATAGTTACCTAATCCATAAAATAAGCCATGGCCACTCATTGAGTTGACCATGGCTTTAACACAATTTATTTCACAATACCTAATTCCTTCAATCCGTTATAGATGCCGGAATCTGTTACAGAAGTTGTACGACGCTTCGCATATTGAAAAAGATCTGGATGTGCGTTTGCCATTGCGAATCCTTCGCCAACCGCTCGAAGCATTTCTTTATCATTCATTCCGTCGCCAAAAGCAATTGCTTCCTCTTTTGCTACATTTATCCGTTTAAGCAATTCCGTTATTGCTTCGCCTTTATTTACACTATCGCGAATAATATCATAAGAATGTTCTGCGCCTTCCACATTCACTTGAGAAAGATGGAAAGCTGGATTGAATTCATACAGTGCAGGATGCGATGGCTCGAGGTTCATCACAGTCACTCCTAAAATCTGATGATTGACCGCTTCCGAATAGGCTTCGTTATGCTTCATTTGAAATGCATCACTAAATTTTGAAACGATTGGGCTGTCTAAATTAGAAAAGTAATTTTTCCCATTTGTATACATAACAAATTCATGATTATTTTCCATAGCAATCTTGACAAATCTTTCGATGATAGCGGCATCGATTGGCTCATCCACGACTGTTTCATTTTGGTAAATCGCATATGCACCGTTATAGCCAATGCCGGAATCAATCGTAAGTTCTTCTGCTAACATGCTAATTTCATGGATAGGTCGACCAGTGGCAAGAAAGACTTCAATACCTTGTTCCTTCGCCTGTTTGATTGCATCTTTTGTTGACGCGGTGTATGTATGGTCGGGTTTTAAAATGGTACCATCAATATCTAGGAAAAGTGCTTTGTACGTCATGTTAATCTCCTTTTGGAAAATATAGTTTATGAAGTAAGTTTAGCATATTAAAGAACTTTATTCACTATTGTGTAGGGCTGTAAGAATTGTCCGATATTGAAACAAAAAAATACCAGACACCTGAATGCCTGGTATTAAAAGATATATTTATAATGCTTTATCATCCACTGAATCTAGCCATTCCTCAATCGAATCGATGACAGATTCGACTGTTCCATCTTCAAACGGTGAGCGAAGATTTGCTGCTTCTACTAATCCTAGGAAAGGTTTTGATCCCCCAAGTTTGCACAAATTTAAATAATCCTTCCATGCATCCTCATGGTTTTCACGATCACGTTTCCAGAATTGGAAGGCACAGATTTGTGCCAATGTATAATCAATATAATAGAAAGGACTTTCATAAATATGGCCTTGGCGCTGCCAGAAGCCACCAGCCTCTAGATATGCATTTCCATCATAATCACGATGTGGAAGATAGATTTCCTCTAATTTCTTCCATGCAGCTTTACGCTCATCAGGTGTCCATTCCGGATTCTCATAAATGAGATGCTGGAATTCATCTACAGCCACACCGTATGGAATAAATTGCAATGCCCCACCTAAATGAGAGAATTTATATTTCTCAACATCTTCTTTGAAGAAATTCTCCATCCATGGCCATGTGAAGAATTCCATACTCATGGAATGAATTTCCGCTGATTCACTTGTTGGCCATAAATATTCAGGTATACCAATATTGCGGCTAGAATACACTTGGAATGCATGTCCTGCTTCATGTGTGAGCACATCGATATCTCCAGAAGTACCATTGAAATTAGAAAAGATGAATGGAGATTGATAGTCATCAATGAATGTGCAGTATCCACCAGCTTCTTTTCCTTTCTTCGCTTCAAGGTCCATCAAATTACGGTCAAGCATGTATTGGAAGAACACATCTGTTTCCTCGGATAATTCCCCGTACATTTTCTTCCCATTCTCAATAATCCATTCCGGTGATCCCTTTGGTTCTGCATTTCCACTTGTATACTGGAACCCTTCATCATAAAACTTAAGGGAATCAACACCAATACGTGCCGCTTGTCTTTCATATAACTTCGTAGCCGCAGGGACAATGGAATCACGAACCTGTTTTCGGAAAACCTCAACCATTTCGGCGTTATAATCAATTCGCTGCATTCTTAGATAGCCAAGCTCGATGAAATTCTTAAACCCTAACTTCGTTGCAATTTCATGGCGCGTTTTTACAAGTTGATCATAGAGATCATCGAATTTGGCTGCATTTGTTTCGAAAAAGCCAAATTTTGCTTCAATCGCTTGTTTACGAATTGCCCGATCCTTGCTTTCTTCAAAAGGTTCCAGTTGTGCAAGTGTATAAATTTCACCTTGAAACTCAATTTGTGCGGAAGCCTTTAGTTTTGAATACTCTGAAGTTAATTTATTCTCCTTTTGCATCAATTCGATAACTGCAGGAGAAAATGATTTGATTGCAAAGTCAGCGATTTGGAAAAGCTGTGCACCAAATCTTTCCTCAAGTGCTTGGCGATATTGTGACTTTACTAATTCCTTGTAAAATTCCGTATCAAGCTCTTGGATTTTTGGCAATACTTCATCAAAGAAATCACGTTCCTTTTGATAGAATGCATCATTCGTATCAATGGAGGCTCGAATATAAACAAGGTTGAATAAGGTAGAGAGTTTATTGCGAAATGCATTGATCTTTTCCATTGATTCGGTTGCTACTTCTAAGCTATTTGCAGTTGAAAAGGCTGTCAAAAGCTCTTGGAATGTCGCTTTTTCTGTTTGTAAATTTGGTCGCGCGTAAACATAGTCCTCAAATTTAAGCATGATAATTCCCCCTCTATATAAATGATTGCAAATATAATTATAATTTACTTTCACGTAATTTACATCTATTAGGTGATGTTTTGTTATAATATAGGCACAATAACAATGATGGGAGCGTATTATGGACGAAAAAATGACGTTAACAAAGGAACAGCGGGACGAGATGATTGCATTAATTAAAACATATTTTCAACAGAATATGGACGATGCAATTGGTGATTTAAAAGCAATGATGCTATTAGATTTTATTACTACGGAACTTGCACCGAAGTTTTATAATCGAGGTGTAGAGGATAGCCATACCTATTTAGCGTCAAAGCTGGATGATTTATTTGAAATTCAGAAATAGTAGAAAGGGCGAACAGAAATGGAAATAGATGGTAGGTATCGAAAAAACGTAAAACCTGGATTAGCTGTCGATATTGTTTTGAAACAGGATCAACGAACAGGTAAAACGACGGCTGGAATTGTGAAGGATTTATTAACTAAATCTGAATTTCATCCACATGGGATAAAAGTGCGGCTTGAGGACGGGCAGGTAGGGAGAATTAATACGAAATAGGACTTGATGAATATATCGCGCTTTCATTGACTTTGCTAGCGTTCAATTGTAAACTAAAAATAGTGAACAATTTAGATAATGGGGTGAACAGGATGATTGGGTCAGTCTTTATTGTTGGTGGAATCTTAACATTTGCAGTAGTAGTCATTAATCTTATTCTTGTAAAAGTAACTGCAGCAGATAAATCTTGGAGTTACATTCCAAGTCACATTCTTGTTGCAGCTGGATTAATTTTCCTTTTGGTTGCGACATTTGTGAATGTGACATTTGCAGGGGCACCTTTAGGTGGATGGGGCATTGCTTCTTTATTTGCAGCAGCAATTGGCTATGTGATTACAGCTATTATGGATACTTACACGAATGCAGATGTACAAAATGCGTAATATGATCAAAGAAAAGGGCGAAATATCGCTCTTTTTTTGTTTGGTAATTGATGGAAAGATAGCCACAAACCGAATTAAATAGGTAAAAATTAAATGAAACTTACAAATGAATTTTAAGTAATATTAAAGATAAAGTAAACCCCGCAATCTATTCGATTACGGGGTAAGTTTTTATTTCAAGTACGTATTTCCATCGCGCTGTTCAATTTTTCCTTCTTTCATCAGTTTACCAAGTGCACGCTTAAATGCAGCTTTACTGATATTGAATGTACCGCGAATATCATCGGGGTCACTCTTATCGCTAAACGGAATGATGCCATCATGTGCTTCTAGATGTTCTAAAATCGCATCAGCATCTTCTCCCATACTATCCTGCTTAAGTGGGCGTAATGAAATATTTAATGTGCCATCGAGTTTCACTTCGATTACTCGTCCATGGACAAGCTCACCAAGTCTTGGCTCAGTTTTTCGTTCGGTATGGTGGATGAATCCTCGGTAATTCTCATCTGTTAATATTGCAGAACCTTCTCTACTCGTATGATAGACAGTTCCGCTAATTTGTTGATTCAATAATTCTTCTGGTGCAAGCTCGATTTCTCTTGCAATCACGCCTTCCGTTGCTGGGAGTGCAAGCAGGCGACCTCTTTGATCCTTACCTAAGGTGACGAATAGTTTGTCGCCAACGTTCGGCCAAACATCTTCAAATAAAGGTAGATCATCGATGGAGACGAGCATTTCTTTGGCAATGCCGATATTGACAAATGCCCCTAACTTTGGAATAACCTCAACAACTTCTGCCCAGTCATATGCATCCATTTGCACTGTAGGAATTGTCGTTGTTGCTGCGATATTTTCCTTTTTGTCATTATAGAGGAAGACTTCCACTTCTTGATTTTCTTCTAGTTCATGGTCTGTTTCATTATGATGGAGGAGTGCATCTTCTCCGGCCTTTGATAATACATACCCTGTTTCAATTTTACGTAGTACGTCCATTGTTTGGACCGTGCCAATTCGTAGTAAGTTCATTTTAATTTACCCTTCTTTCAGTCTATGTATTGGAAAAGGGGTACCCTTTTATAAGAGTACCCCTTTAATTATAAAGTAACACTAAAGTTTTATATATATTTTTTTAATCCCGATTAGCTTCGGGTGGGAAATTTCAGCATTGTAATTTCACTTTAACCGCGGTACATGTTCCACTGGGTGTTTCCTAACTTAAGCAACGCAAGCCCATCCTGCTCTTACGTCCTTGCGACCCTTTAGTCGCGCCAGTGTGAATAAGCATCTTCAAAAACATTGTAGAATGCCAGATCACTTTATGTTACTTAGATTATATATATTCTCATAGAAACATTCATTTGTCAATGTTTCTCTAGAAAAATATTATGGTGTATCCTTTCTTGTATAGATCCATGATGATAATAGGTAAGAAAGGTAGAGACAAATGATTGAAAATAGGATGATAATCAAGGCTGGCTTGAATTTGATAAGATTAATGACGAAGAATAGGATTTGATTGGCAGGCTTCTAATAAAAAGAGATCATCATAAACGAAGCCGATTTTCTTTCCTTCGAGTACGATTTTTCCTAATTCGTTTTCCAGCTCGCGAATCTGCCAATCCTTATACACAATATGTATAATGATGTAAACTGAAAATGTAAAAAAATACAAAATAAGATTGTAGATATGGTAAACTATTAAATAGTTCTATAGAAGAAGTTCAAAAAGTCCGATGATACGGACAGATGGTATTCCACTGCCATTACGTACCGCTTTTTGAACGCGCACTATTAAATGGAGATGTTGAAATGAGTTTATTTCTTAATGTAATATTGCCAATCATGGTTATTTTCGCAGCGGGATTTGCATTGCAGCGAATTCGTGTTCTAGATGTAAAATCTGTGTCTGCAGTAACGCTATACATACTATCGCCTTGTCTCGTTTTCACGTCGCTTTATGATGCGAAATTTGATAGTGGGTATATTATCATTATCGTCTATATGTTTTCGTTGTTCTTTATTATGGTATTAATTAATAAGATTTTAGCGAAAATATTTAAATGGCCGGCAAATATTGAAAGTGCATCAATCCTTGCGACTGGTTTTATGAACGCAGGAAATTATGGACTTCCAGTTGTTTTATTTAGCGTTGGACCGCAAGCATTGCCATATGCGGTATTTATCATGGTTGTACAAGGAATACAAAATAATTTCTTTGGTGTCTATTATGCATCACGGAGTTCAAAAGGGATGAAGTATGCATTACGTAATGTCATGAAAATGCCAACGACCTATGCAACGATTCTTGCGTTTCTATTCCAAGCGTTTTCCGTTGAAGTGCCAGAGTCATTTCACTCGGTGCTAGCAATGGTGGGGGATGCGGCAATTCCGGTTATGATGATTATGCTTGGGATGCAACTTGGTTCGTTGACAGGCATCAAATTAAACTGGCAGGTGATAACGTCGGCAGTGACGTTGAAGATGATTGCAGCACCACTTATTGCATCAGGATTTGTCCTATTATTTAATGTTGATCCTTTAATTGGTCTCGTACTAATAATCATCTCTGCAATGCCAACTGCAGCTACGACAACAATGTATGCAATCGAATTTGATACAGAGCCAGAGCTAGTTTCGAGCATCACGTTCATAGCGACAGCGTTAAGTATTGTGACCGTAACAATCCTGTTAAATATTATTGCTTAAGGCCGTTTCAAATATTAACCAACGATAAGACAAGAAATATTGTACATTAATGGGGGAGAAAGAATGGTAGCAGAAGGAATGCATAATCAACAACCAGTTGAACAGTCTGAGTCAATAACTGCAACCCAGCAATTTCTTTTTCCGTTCCTATTAAAGGATGGTAAAATTGAAGCTTTTATAAAGAGGCTTCAACAAGGGGATTTCACCTTCTTTTCGGTAGAGGATAAGGAACAGCAGGATCAGTACTATGGAAGAATGAAAGTTTCTCATGCGAATTTAGAAACGTATTTTATGCCTAACATAGAACCGATACTGTTTCCTGATTCCATTCATGACAGAGAAGGATTGAGGAGATTCTCTAAGAATATGGATAGGGAATATAGCTTCGTGTCACCCCATCTTACGACAACCTTTGTAATTGCTTCTATTGATATTATTATTTGCCCGTTTCATATTGGATTAATGAATATTAGGGTTCATTTTCCTGAAGACTTAGCAACCAATGATATCTTGCATTTTGGTGATTTATTTCGGATGTTAACGATAAATGAGGAAGAGGCTTTCAATGTAAAGGTTGGTTTAAATGAGGATTCTCTCTATTCGGTGAAGGATTTAATTTATCACGAATTGCTTCAAGAATTTACTGAGTATATCGATAATCGGAGTGCCGATAGTACAACCTATTTCGGAAGTTTGCCATTTTTTATTGATGAACGGATGTATGTGATTAGCTTTTTACCACTAAATGAGGAAATTGAAATAACGGCGAAGGATTTATACCGTATTGGCGAGCTGAATGGGTATGATGCAAACGGTGAAGCTTATGTGGGTGCGTCAAACCCTGACTATATTCAGCGCTATTATGAGGAAAAAGTGTATGACAGATGGGGCGACACGACCTATTATGTGACGAGTGATACGCATTTTTCCTGTGTTACAAAAAAGAAGGGAGGGCTTGGTAAGCAATTATCACAGCAAATGTATGGCGAGCATTTTTACGGACTTCTTCTATTCTTCTATTATAAGCTCGTTTTATTAAAACTGAGTCATGATTATTCTAAAGTCGAAGTAGAAAAAGATATGAGAAAAGTAGAGCTCCTGATGATAATGATAACGACATTCACTTCCAAATATTATCTGCCCGAAGTTAATAGTACATCAGCAGGCAAAGAAATTTTTAGAGATGTAAAAAGAATCTTTCGTATTGAGAAACTCTATGAAGATGTGAAGCATTCCTTAGCAATCCTTTATCAAAATCAGGATAAATGGGATGGGAAAAGACTAAATTATTTGATCCAAATTTTGACGATCTATACAGTGATTTCGGGGATTTTTGGAATGAACCTAGTGATTGAGGAGTTAGGTACCGGTCTAACGTTTTCTATCTTAAAAACCTACTCCATCTTTGAATGGCTCGTATTGGCTGTTACCCTTTCAGGGATACTGATTTCACTCGCATTGGGATTCTTTTTCATTAAACGTTTTTTCGATGAAAAGAAAAGCAGAAAGCGTAGAATGTTTTAGCATTGCAATTGAATCTATTAAATTGGAGAGGTGAAAACGGATGGATTTAAAATTACAAGGAAAATCAGTAATCGTAACTGCTGCAAGTAAGGGATTAGGCAAGGCAATCGCAATGGAGTTTGCCCGTGAAGGTGCTCATGTACTAATTAGTAGTCGCAACGCGGAATCACTACAAGCGACAATGGATGAAATTATAGAGGAAACTGGAAATAAGAAAATCGATTATGCCGTTTGCGATATGAAAAATGTAGCAGATATAAATGCTTTAGCTGCAAAGGCAATTTTATGGAATGGAACCGTTGATGTGTTAATAAATAATGCTGGGGGACCGCCAGCTGGACCATTCATGGAAATGACTGATGACGATTGGTATCATGCATTCGAATTAAATTTACTTAGTTTTGTAAGAATGATTCGCTCTGTTGTACCAACAATGCAAAAACAAAAGAGTGGTCATATTGTAAATCTTGCTTCCTCATCAATTAAAACAAGTCTTGATCAGCTAGTCCTTTCCAATACATTACGACCAGGCATTGTTGGATTAGCAAAGACATTGGCACAGGAGTTAAGTGTGGATAATATATTAATCAATACGGTTGGACCTGGAACGATTGAAACGGACCGGATTTTAGACTTAAATCAATCGAAAGCGAATCAGCAAAATGTCGCAATCGATCAAATAAGAGATGAAGAAATAGAGAAAATCCCGATGAAACGATATGGCAGGCCAGATGAATTTGCAAAGGCCGTTGTGTTCTTAGCATCTGGAGCAAACACGTATATTACCGGGCAATCATTAATCGTGGATGGTGGATTGGTGAAGGCATTATAGGATGAAGCTGTGACTGCTTCATCCTTTTTTTTTCAGATTAATAAATAATATTGACGATCCCGAGTCCGATAAGTAGTGCCGGTGGAAGTAGTGTTAATCGTTGTAATTTCTGATGCTGGGCTAATAAAATGCCAATACGCATACCGGAAAATAAAAATAATCCACTCATAGTCGCGATTAGAAATGCAGTAAGTACCGGTGAGTATCCTAGCATTGATGCACCAATTCCAGCACCGAAGGCATCAAGTGAAAGTGCGAATCCAAGTAATACGGCCTCGCTAACAGAAATAATACCAGATTGGTCCAAATCCGCTTTATCTGGCGTGGAGAGCACCGTTTTAATATCGCTGAGGGTGGTAGAATTAGGGTCCGTTTCTGTAACCTGTTGCTTTCTCAATTTTGAACGAATGATATTTACAAGCGAAAATATTCCTAGTGTAATCAGGATGACACCACCAAAAATCTTTGCTGTGTCTGCTGAAATGAGGGTTTCAAGCACTTTTCCAATTGTCATTGCGGTCAATAATACAATGCCGGAGCAGACCATGATAATGAATAAAGCACGTAAAGGGACCTTGATTTTCTGCATGCCATACGTAATGCCAACCCCAAAACCATCTAGACTTACCGCAATCACTAATAAAAATAATCCAGTAAAATATAGCATCGTATCATATCCTTCATGTAAATTCTAAGTTAGTTTATGGAAACAGGAGTAGGGATGTGAACAGAAGTTGAATATATTTATTAGGTATACCGTTAAAGCTATCACTAGGGGAGGGAAAGATGCTCGCTCGAAATCAGTAGTCAGTCGCTTGAAATGTGTGGATGCCCGCTCGAAATCAGCAGCCCGTCGCTCTATTGAATGGATGTCCTGCTCGAATTGAGATAGTTATCGCTCGAATCAATATTACATGCTAACTTACATTGCTGTTTTATGTTAAAGTAACAATAGAGGTTTAAAAAGAGAGGATTTTTTACATGAGTAAAACGTTAGTTCTAGCAGAGAAACCTTCTGTTGGCCGTGATATTGCCCGGGTACTTGGGTGCAGTAAGAAGGGGAACGGCTATTTAGAGGGCTCAAAATATATCGTGACATGGGCGCTTGGGCATTTAGTTACCTTGGCGGATCCAGAAACCTATGATGATAAATATAAAACATGGCGGATGGAAGACTTGCCAATGCTGCCTGTAAGTCTTAAACTTGTCGTGATGAAAAAGACTGGCAAGCAATTTAGTGCGGTTAAAACCCAAATTACTCGGAAGGACGTAACTGAGATTGTTATTGCGACGGACGCTGGTCGTGAAGGTGAACTTGTTGCACGCTGGATCTTAGAGAAAGTCCATGTGAATAAGCCGATTAAACGTCTGTGGATTTCGTCAGTTACAGATAAAGCGATTCGCGATGGTTTCAACCAATTAAAACCGGGAAAAAATTATGAGAATCTATATGCTGCGGCTGTTGCTCGTTCGGAGGCAGATTGGTATGTTGGCTTAAATGCAACCCGTGCATTGACAACCAAATTCAATGCGCAGCTATCCGCTGGACGTGTGCAAACACCAACACTTGCAATGGTTGCAGCTAGAGAAGAAGAAATAAAACAATTCAAACCACGGAAATTTTATGGTATTGAAGCCAAAACAGATAAAGGATTTACATTAAGATGGCTGGATGAGAAAAATAATTCAAGAATGTTTTCAAAAGAAAAAGCAGATGCCTTACTGAAGAAAATACAAAATAAGCCTGCAACAGTAATCAATGTAGAAAAGACATTTAAGAAGAAATTCGCACCGCAGCTTTATGACTTAACAGAATTACAACGTGATGCCAATCGAATCTTTAATTTCTCAGGGAAACAGACCCTTTCAATTATGCAAAAGCTTTACGAACAGCATAAGGTGCTAACGTATCCCCGTACAGATTCGCGTGTGATTACAACTGATATCGTGCCGACGTTGAAGGACCGTGTGAAGGCATGTGGTGTCGATCAGTACGCAAAGGCAGCTGCCAAGGCGTTACGTAAAGACTTCAAGCTAGGAAAATCAGTTGTCGATAATGCCAAAGTGTCTGATCACCATGCAATCATTCCGACCGAACAACATGTCATCTTAGCTGAGCTAACAGATCAAGAACGCCGGATTTATGATCTTGTTGTCAAACGATTTTTGGCAGTGTTATCGGATCCGCATGAATATGAACAAACAACGATTCATGCACAAATTGAAAAAGAACATTTTCAAGCAAGAGGTAAGGTCATTAAAAAGCAAGGCTGGAAAGAAATTTATGATAACCGCTTTGATGACGATGAGAATCATGATGACCAGCGTTTACCTGCAGTAGAGAAAGGGGATACCTTCAGCAACTTAAAGGTTATCCAAACTTCAGGTGAAACAAAACCACCGGAACGCTTTACAGAAGGGGCACTGCTTCAAGCAATGGAAAATCCTGTTCGCTATATGAGCTCTGACGAGAAGCATCTCGCAAATACGATCAACCAGACTGGTGGGTTAGGAACCGTTGCAACACGTGCTGATATCATTGAAAAATTATTCAATAGCATGTCGATGGAATTGAAGGGCAAGCATATATTCATAACATCAAAAGGTCGTCAATTGCTTGAACTTGTTCCAGAGGGCTTACGTTCACCTGCATTAACAGCAGAATGGGAACAGAAGCTTAGCCGGATTGCAGATGGAAAACTAAGCAAGGCCAAGTTCATCGCAGAAATCAAAGAATATACAAAAGTGGCTGTTTCAGAAATTAAAGGTAATGATGATAAATTTAAGCATGATAACATCACGGGAACAAAATGCCCGAACTGTGGCAAGCTCATGCTGGAAGTTAGCAATAGAAATGGGCGAATGCTCGTTTGTCAGGATCGTGCCTGTGGACATAAGAAAAATATTGCAAAAGTAACGAATGCTCGGTGCCCAAATTGCCATAAGCGTCTAGAATTACGTGGTGAGGGTGATGGTCAAATGTTCACCTGCTCATGTGGACACCGAGAGAAGCTTTCTACTTTTAATGAACGAAAACAACGCGAGAAGAAACATAAAGTGTCAAAAAGCGATGTGAACAAGTATTTAAAGAAACAAGATGATGGATTTGCGAATAATGCCCTTGCAGATGCACTTGCAAAGTGGAAAAAATAAGAATGTGGGCTCTCCGTATGGTGGAGGGCTCTTTATTTTTAATGATAAAAAATGCAGTTTACTTGCAATCAATCTCCATGTATCATTAAACTAAATAGGAAATCTTTTTTTATTAGTTTATAAGGAGGTAATACATAAATGGCTTTTGTTATATTAGATCCATGTGGTCCTGAGAAGGCAGCGGAATGTGTTAGTGTCTGCCCGGTGGATTGTATTGAAGAAGGTTCAGATCAATTTTACATTGATCCAGACGTTTGTATAGATTGTGGTGCATGTAAGGCAGTTTGCCCTGTTTCGGCTATTGAAGAAGAGTATGATTTAAGACCTGATCAAGAAATCTTCTTAGAAAAGGCTGAGGAATTTTTCTTAAATCGGTAGAATATCGTATGGAAATTAATAAATCCTCGATAAATGTGGACAGGTTATACTGTCGCATGCTATCGGGGATTTCATTTTGAGATATAGAAGTTATATTGTAGTAAAGTAAAAAGGAGACTATCGCTGGATTATATGCCGTTAACGCTCATGTTTTGAGGTTTATTCCCAAGTGAAATCTTGACTTATTTTTAATTCTTGTAACTGTTCCATAACTTCCTTATGCCGTATTTCACTTTGTTCTTTCATCGATTTAAAGTCAGTTCTTATTGAGGTCTGATTTTTTTTAACAGAGCTTACTTCTTCTTTAATAGAGCTAGTTTCGTATTTCATTGCAGTTTGCTCTTCTATTATCTTGACAACAATATTAACTAATTGAGTTAACGGTGCTTCCATACAGTCCAATGTGCCTGCATTTTTTCACCTCCTATTTAAACATCTTTGTCGTACATTATAATGAAGTCACCGTTTCCATATGCGTATTAAAGCGATTGTAAAGGTTTCAAATTAAAGCTAGAAAAAATTAGGGTTTTGTAAACATTAGTGATAAAATGCAGATATAAAAGTTTCGAAGGAGTGAATCAAATGTCAGTTGATATCTATCTTACATTTAACGGTAATTGTCGAGAAGCGGTATTATTTTATGCAGAAATTTTTGGAACAGAGAAGCCCAAAATTATGACCTTCGGAGATCAGCCAGCAAATCCGGAATACCCTTTACCAGAGGGTACAGAGAACCTTGTCATGCATTCAAGATTAAATATTGATGGAAGTAATGTGATGTTTTCCGATAATTTCCCTGGGATGCCATTTGTTGAAGGGAATAACATTACCTTATCCTTTATCAATAAAAATGAAGATGAAATTAGATCTGCCTACGATAAACTAAGCAAAGGTGGGGAGATTGTATTAGAACTTCAAGAAACATCATGGAGCAAGCTATATGGACAAGTAACTGATAAATTTGGTATTCATTGGCAATTTAACCTAGATAGTGGAGAAATGGAATTTTAATAAAAAAGCCGATTTTCATGTAAATAATTGAAAATCGGCTTTCCTTATCTGTTTGAATACACGCTACATCAATAAATTCTTATTTCGATACCACAACGAATAAATGAAATAGATGACAGCAGTCAATCCAAAAAAAGCTGCACTGAATTGTATCGTTGTGATGATACTACTTTGATTGGCTAAAACACTACCGACTGTTGGTCCAATCATGACGCCAAAACCTTGTAACGCTGAGAATATTCCCCAACCAGCTTCCTTTAAATCCTCTGGAATATAGCTCGCAATGAAGGAGTTCCATGCGGGTAAATAGAGTGCATAGCATATCCCAAGAAAAATAACGATTGAGATGGTTATTGCAAGATTTGGGCTAATAATTAGAAGTAATAGTGACATTGCAAGTAGGCATAGACCAATAATAAAGGGAATTATTTTATTGGAAATGCGATCAACAAGCTTTCCAATTGGTACGAGAAATAATAGTGCACTTCCTCCACCTAACAACATTAACAAGGAATATTGATTCGTTGTAACCCCCAGAACATTAATTGCAAATGCTGGAAGAATAGGGATGATCATGCCGATTGCAATCCCTTGAAATAATAACCCAGGCACAACCACTTTACTTGTTTTTAATAATCGGAACGTAATATTTCGCTGCTCCTTAAGATCGGAATGGCGATAGGATACGTCCCCCTGATTGGCAATGCTATAAATAATCCAACCGATGAGAACAAGTATTGGCAGAAACCATAAAATATGCTGGATATTAAACTGTAAAAAATGGTTCATTGTGACAAGTCCTGCACCGATTCCAGCAAGCCAGCCAAAATAGACAATGCTAATATTCTGACCACGCTTTTCCTGTCCTGCTTTTGCCAATAAAACAATCCAAAGCGGGCAGATACCAATCCCTAATAAAAGGGCACTGAAAATCATTGTAAAGCTATTCGTCCATGTAGCGGCAATCGTTAAGCTAATGAAAGAAATGAAAAAGCTTAAATGAATCACAAGATTACTGCCGAGTGGCTTCATAACATAACCAACAATTAAGTTTGTAACAGAATCCCCAATAAAATGAATCGATACTGCCACCCCGATTATTGTTAATGAAATCCCTATAGGATGGATCGATAATCCAGGGAGAAAGCTAAAAATAAATGCGCCTCGCACAAATTCGATTAGAAAAAGGGCAATCACAAGCAAGAAAAACTCTTGCTTAGCCGAAATGCTTTTTAGAATAGTCATTTGTTAAATAATTTCCTTCTTTAGTTTTATTTGTTCACTATCAATTATCTCACTAACATTTTCATAAATAACTTCAGATGCATTGGCATGATATAAAAATTTCATCTGATGTTTCATCTTCTGTTGTAGTTCTTCATCTGTAATGACATTCGTAATTACCTCGATGAGCTTGTCAGGATTGCTTACATTTAGAGAAGCACCTTTTTGTTCGAAAAATATAGCATTTTCCCGTTCTTGCCCGGGAACAGAACGATATAAGATTAACGGAACCTGTACTGCTAATGCTTCACTTAATGTGATTCCACCGGGTTTTGTGATCATTACAGTAGCTATTTTCATTAATTCGTCCATTTTATTAGTATAACCTAAAATCTGTACGTTCTTATTCTCTTCAAATTTATTAGTTAAATTCATCTTTAACTTTTTATTATGACCACAAACAACAATAACCTGATTATCGTCAATATGGAGAAGATTATTGACAATATCTACCATGTTCTTCAATACACCATAAGCGCCAGAGGCTAACAAGGTGATTGGTTTCTCTGGATTTAACCCATAGGACCTAATCAGTGCGGCACGATCCGATTGCTGCTCAAAGCTTGGCTCAATTGGGATACCGGAAACCTTGATTTTATCTGGTGAGATCCCTTTATCTACCATGGCAGCTTTCAAATCTTCTGATGCAACAAAATATCGGGTAATTTCTTCATGTATCCAGTTATTATGCAAGCCAAAATCTGTTAAGACATTTACCATTGGGATTGGCGAACCGGATTTCTTTAAGAATTCCGGAACAACGACCATTGGAAATGTATTGATGATGATGTCGGGATTGAAGTCCTTCACTAGATTTGCAAGCGTCTTTCTCCCATAGTAGTTCATGAAATCTAGTGGTAAGCTATTCTTATCTTTATTTCCTGCGTAGTAGAAGGAGCCATATAATTTCTGTCCATAAGTAAAGCTCTTAATATATAAGAACTTCGTTGCCTTTGTTAACAATGGATGCGCCTCTAAAAATAAATCAGACTCAATGACTTCGTTACACCCATTATTCATAAACGTATCTTGTAGTGTCTTTGAAACTTTTAAATGGCCATTTCCATAACTGCCAGTTAATATTAATATTTTTGAGTTTTTAATCATCAAATCACCTTTCAGGAAAAAATTCTTATTTATATGTGTATCTTGATAATATCAAAAGTAATCCATTATATTAAGAGTATAATGCAAAAATATTAAAATTACCTAAAGAAATTGTTAATTAATCATTAAAAACGGGACAATCCGGTTGAAATAGGGAATACTAATTGTTTGTTAAGCGTTGATACACAATGATTCCAACGGATGTGATAAAGTAAAACTATATTTAAGAAGCTTGATTGGAGAAAGGATGAAAGAAATGGAGCCTGTTTCATTATTTCAAAAGAAGTATCATGTTGATCCAAGCAATGTTGATTTTACAAAAAGTATGAAACTGAGTCATTTATTCAGTAGTTTTCAAGATATCGCCAGTCTAGCTTCCGAAAATCAAGGATTCGGGATTGCGTCTTTGGATCGGGAATTTGGTGTATCCTGGATTTTGGTGAAGATTCGCGTTGATATTATTCGATATCCTCAAATGGATGAGGAAATTACGATGGAAACATGGGCGCAAGAACCAGGGAAATTAGAATTTGAACGTGATTTTATTGTCCGCGACGGGCAGGGAGAGATTATTGTTAATGCTGTTTCCACTTGGGTAATTATGGATACAAAGGAAAGAAAATTGAGAAGAACAGATGTCATTTCCTATCACACGCCTACTGCTATCGAAGAACGGGCGATTGATTGCAAATTAGGTAAGCTGAAGCATTATGGAGACTTAGAATTGGCATATAAACGGGTGATTGGTTACAGTGATATTGATTTCAATGGTCACTTAAATAATTCGAAATATGTAGATTTTATTATGGATTGTTTTTCGCTTGAAGCCCATAAAGAGCGTGGGGTGCAATCTATTGAAGTTAATTTTAAAAATGAGGCATTGCCAGGGGATTGCATTGTCATGTACAAAGATACGACAGCAAGTAATGAGAATAAAATTTATATTGAAGGCGTAAACGAAAAGGATAAGAAGGTCGTATTTAAATCAGAAGTGAAAATTGGTCTGAGGTGATGGACTCTATTTACAGTCATTATGAAATGAATGGAAAAGAAGTACCGATCGCTACTCTTGGCACTTCTTTTCCAAAAGCGTTTCATGCTTATTTTATTTCAAAAATACGAAAATTTAATGGCTGGATATTAATTGCTGATGTTGGATTTAGCTTAATTGGTCTCTTCTGTAAAGTTAAATGGTCTTTCATTATCCATTCCTCTATGTTACTAGGTTCCGCATTTAAGAAGTTGCTGATCGAAATTTCACTTGTAGCTTTACTATTATTAACAACAAAAATTAGCCGTCTATCTCCATCGAATTTTTCATAAAGGATACTATTTTGTTTATTGTCTGTGTGAAGAAATCTAAATGAACCATGATTACCGAATAGGGAGTCTGATTTTCGTAATTCGATTAGTAATTTTACATAATGAAATAGGTCTTGATTTTGATTCTTTTTTTCCCACTCCATACATGCTCGGCACCCAGGATCCTGTCCGCCAGCCATTCCTATTTCATCACCATAATAAATACAAGGAGTTCCGATAAACGATAATTGGAATAAATAAAGTAGTTTTACCCGGTCTATATTCTCCTCAGCCAGGGTTAAGATTCTCGGTGTATCATGACTATCAAGCAGATTAAAGGAAACCGCATTAACATTCGCTGGATACATCGTTAGAACTTTGGAGATGACATTGGCAAAGCTACTTGCATTTATCATGTCTTTAGCGAAAAAGTCAATTGCTCCATTTGTAAATGGATAGTTCATGACAGCATCAAATTGATCACCCTGCAACCATGGCATCGAATCATGCCATATCTCGCCTAAAATATAAGCATCCGGCTTCGTTTGCTTGACTATGTTACGAAACTCTCTCCAGAATGCATGATCAACTTCATTTGCTACATCTAAACGCCAACCATCAATATCAAATTCTTCAATCCAATAGCGTGCTACATCTAATAAATATTTTTTGACTTCTGGATTCTCAGTATTGAGTTTAGGCATTGCACCGACATAGGCAAATGTATCATAGTTTGGTTTAGGTTTTTCGACAATTGGAAAATCCCATATATGAAACCAATCTTTATAATTAGATTTCTCCTGATTTATTAAAACATCCTGAAATGGAGCAAAATAATAGCCACTATGATTGAAAACGGCATCTAACATCACACGAATGCCGCGATTATGACATTCGTTAATTAAACGGCGGAATGTTTCTTTATCACCAAATTGCGGGTCGACTTCCATATAATTGATCGTATCGTATTTATGGTTTGAATGCGCTTTAAAAATAGGGGTGAAATAGATACCATTAATGCCAAGATCAACTAAATAATCAAGATGGTCGATAACACCTTGAAAATCACCACCAAAGAAATTAGTCGATGTTGGTTTGGAACTCCCCCAAGGAAGTGTTCCAGCTGGATTTAAACTAGGATCACCATTTGCAAAGCGCTCTGGAAATATTTGATACCAAACCGTATCCTTTACCCATTCGGGTGCTGTAAATATATCAGCAGCATTGAGAAACGGAAAGCAAAAATAGTAGGCAGTATCATCAGTCGGAGCTACATTATAAAAGCCCTTTTCGGTATATACGAGTTTTTCATTTCCACTCTTTAGTTCGAATCCATAGCGGAGACGGCGGAAGGGAGGCGTAATTTCTGCAAACCAGTAATCAAATAACGCATCAGATGCTTGCAATAACATATCTTTACGATTAAATTGCCAACCATTTTCATCCCAATTGTAAGGATCTCCATGAACAAGCATTACCTCGTCTACGTCGTTCTTTTTTGTTTTGAGACGAATGTGTAGTCTTTTTTTGTCATAGGCATAGGCAAAATTATTTTTTGGACGGTGGTATATTGCTTCACACAACATAATTATCATTCCTTTCATTAGTAGAACTGGGCATAGCCAAGTGTTTTCAACAGTTAGATAGTATTTTTATTTCTTATTTACTAACTAAATAAAACCCCGCTTTCCAAAATGGAAAACGGGGTTGTTGTTAATAAACAAAGCATTGCCCTTATTATTTACAATTACAATTTACAGGAAGATTTTTTAAT
Source organism: Oceanobacillus arenosus (assembly GCF_003369575.1). Lineage (GTDB taxonomy): Bacteria > Bacillota > Bacilli > Bacillales > Amphibacillaceae > Oceanobacillus > Oceanobacillus arenosus. Next base: position 78,439 of record NZ_PIOC01000023.1, read on the forward strand.
TGTCAATCATTATTTGATGTAGATCATATACTTCGTGAGGTTTCAATGCAAGCGGGTAATCACATTTAGATTATTAATCAAAAAAAGATTTGTGAAAACGATTGCATTATTTTTAGAGACGGGCTATAATAAAATCACAAGTTGCGCAAACGTTTTCACAAAACATTTAGTTTGCCTGCTACCATGCTAAAAGGGGGAAATGATGGAAAGGTGAATCATGAATGCGAATGTTATAGGTCATGTTGTCTATACATATTAATGGCATTCATGAAGTCTTAGGCTAGGAAACAGATACTTTTACAAAGCAATAATCATATAATTGTTGATTAGCCTAAAACCAAATGTATTAGATTGTTAGAATTAACCGTAACAGTTAAGTAGGGGAATTTATTTGTTTTAGTTAAAGAAAATTATTAACTGATAAAGGGAGGAAATAACAATGATTACGATTGGATGGAAAAAACTTGCTCTCGGTTTGGCTGTATCTGGGTCGCTATTCTTAGCGGCGTGTAGTGATGGTGAAGACAAATCTACCGGTGGAGAAGATAGTGGGAGTAGCAGTACCGCAACTTTAGAAATTGGAATCGAGGAAGGTTATATTGATTTTGTAAATGAAATCGTTCCCAAATTTGAAGAAGAATACGATGTAACCGTTAAAGTCACCGAAAGAGATTTATTTGATACTTTAGAGGCATTACCATTAGACGGTCCAGCAGGGCTTGCTCCAGATGTAATGATTGCACCATATGATCGAATTGGGAATTTGGGGCAACAGGGTCATTTAGCGGAAGTAACGCTACCAGATGATGGAAGATATGATGACGTTGACGAGCAACAAGTAACGATAAATGAAAAGGTTTACGGATCACCTTTCGTCATTGAATCATTAATTATGTATTACAACAAAGACTTAATTGATAAGGCGCCAGCTACATTTGAAGAACTCGAAGCATTAACGGAAGATGAGCAGTTTGCTTTTAAATCTGAATCGGGAAAGAGTACAGCATTTTTAGCAAATTGGCTGGATTTCTATAATTCATACGGTCTACTATCTGGTTACGGTGGATACGTTTTTGGGGATGTAGGAACGAATACATCAGATATCGGCTTAAATTCAGCTGAATCTATTGAAGCAATCGAATATGCAACCCATTGGTTAAAGGATATTTGGCCACAAGGAATGCTAGATTCTACTACTTCAGGTAACTTTATTGATGAGCAATTTACAACTGGAAAAGCTGCAGCAATTATTGGTGGACCATGGTCAGCTAATAATTATAAAGATGCAGGGGTTAATTATGGTGTTTCAACAATCCCAACATTGCCAAATGGTGAGAATTATCAGCCCTTCGCGGGTGGTAAAGGCTGGATTATCAGTAATTATGCCAAAAACAAAGAGGCAGCACAGAATTGGTTAGATTTTGTTACAAATGATGAAAATCAGCAGCTGTTGGTTGAAAGAAATGCAGAGGTTCCCGCTAATCAACATACAAGAGAAATTGTAAGCCAAGGGGATGACGAATTAACGATAGCGGTTATTAATCAATACAATTCTGCTGTTCCAATGCCGAATATTCCGGAGATGGCAGAAGTTTGGACTGGCGCAGCAACATTAATGTTTGATAGTGCATCAGGAAATAAAACACCTGAAGAATCTGCAAATGATGCAGTTAAAGTTATTAGTGACAATATTGAACAGAAGTATGAATAATATTCTATAATCCTATATTTGGCAGAGATGAACTCTGATCTCTGCCAAAGTTCATTTTAGGTAGATGAGAAAGTGTAACTAAGGATGTCGCCTAAGTTCTTGGTTAAACCTTAGTTTTCTAAAGGGAGTGAAATAATTGTGAAGAATACAGAACTAGATGAAAAGCGCATTCGGAATGCGACATTGCTCTCTATTATTCCTGGTTTAGGTCAATTTTATAATAAACAAGTATTTAAAGGAATCGTATTTCTTGCGGTATTTCTATTATTTATTATAGAAATGGTAGGTTTTGGTGCGGGAGCATTAGTTGGATTAATTTCGCTGGGTAGTATTCCAGGTGAGAATCACTCCCTTTTCATGCTAATTGAAGGAGCATTACAAATTCTTATTTTTGCTATTTTTTTACTGTTTTATATTGTAAATATATATGACGCTAGAAAAGTTGCAAAATTATGGGCGGAAAATAAAAAAGTAAATACATCCATTACATCCATTATGGGAAATGTTGCTGATCATGGATTTCCATATTTATTAACGATTCCAGCATATCTCGCAATGATATTTGCAATTATCTTTCCCGTTCTCGTAACGCTATTCATTGCTTTTACGAATTATGATTTCTACCATATACCACCAGCAAGTTTAATTGACTGGATTGGTTTCAAGAACTTTATCAATATTTTCCTGTTAAGCTCTTATCGGGATACATTTTTGGCTGTATTAGGCTGGACGATTATTTGGACAGTATGTGCAACAACCTTACAAATCGTAATCGGTATTTTTACTGCAGTTGTACTAAATCAAAAGTTTATTGTTGGAAAAAGAGTCTTTGGAATTATCTTTTTGCTACCGTGGGCTGTTCCCGCTTTTATTACAATCATGAGTTTTTCAAATATGTTTAATGATAGTATTGGGGCAATCAATACACAAGTAATCCCACTAATCGATTCCCTTCTTCCTTTTATTGATATAGGAGCTATTCCGTGGAAGACAGATCCTTTCTGGACTAAAATAGCGATTATTATGATTCAAGGCTGGCTAGGATTTCCATATATTTATGTTTTGGTTTCAGGCATTTTACAATCTATCCCAGAGGAACAATATGAGGCGGCAAAAATTGATGGTGCAAATGCAATTAAGCGATTCAGACATATTACAATGCCAACCATTTTCATGATAGCTGCGCCTATTTTTATCACACAATATACGGGGAACTTTAATAACTTCTCGATGATTTACTTATTTAATGAAGGTGGACCAGGCAGTATTGGTGCCGGTGCAGGATCAACTGATATTTTAATTTCCTGGATTTATAAATTAACAACGGGAACATCGCCACAGTATTCTGTTGCAGCAGCGGTTACATTGTTTATTTCTGCCTTTGTCATTATTGTTTCTTTAATTGTATTTAAAAGAACAAGGGCATTTGAAATGGAGGATTAACGATGAATTTATTTAAATCCCAAAAATTTTCCCAGTCTCTAAGCAAGGTCTTTACTTATTTCTATCTCATCCTGTTGGCGATTGTTATCATATATCCACTTTTAATCACAGCAAGCTCCGCTTTTAAAGCAGGGAATATAACCGCTTTTGATCTGAGCTTCGATGCTAACTGGACGTTAGATAATTTTAGAAGATTATTTACGGAGACCCTATATGGCGAATGGTATATGAATACTCTAATCATTGCCATTATTACGATGGTCATTCAAGTAGCAATTATTACATTAGCAGGGTATACGTACAGTAGATACCGTTTCATTGGTAGAAAAAGAAGTTTAATGTTCTTCTTGGTTATCCAAATGGTACCAACAACTGCTGCTCTAACCGCTTTCTATGTTATGGCCTTGCTGTTTGGAGCATTGGACCAAAGCTGGTTCTTGATATTCATTTACATCGGCGGTGGTATTCCAATGAATACATGGTTAATGAAGGGATACTTTGACACAGTACCAATCGATTTGGATGAATCAGCGAAGCTCGATGGTGCAGGCCATTTAAGGATATTTATCCAAATTGTGTTACCTTTAGTGAAACCAATGCTAGCAGTTCAAGCCTTATGGGCCTTCATGGCACCATTTGGGGAATATATGCTTGCCAGGTTCCTGCTTCGTACACCTGAAAACTTTACCGTAGCAATTGGGCTGCAAACCTTTATTAATAATCCAATGAATCAGAAGGTTGCACTCTTTGCAGCTGGAGCAATTTTGATTGCTGTCCCAATTAGTGTTTTATTCTTTATGCTCCAAAAGAACTTTGTATCTGGTTTAACTTCCGGAGGTACAAAGGGATAATATTAGAGGAATACTGCGAATTATATAGAAATGAAGTGAATAAATGAAAACAGATATTTTCCCATTAAATTATTTTAAGACAATATGGACACCATTAAAGGTTTTTAGAGGACGACAGCAATTAAATTGGTTGCAAATTCTAGTCATTTTCCTGTTCTTAAATGCTTTAATCATGATACCAGTCTCCCTTAGTTTTGCAAAAATGGATGCATTTCCTATCGAAGGATCCTTTCCAAATGCATTTGCATTAATAGACGAATCTGCAGTTACAGCTATGAAGGAAGCAGAATTCACAAATGGGAGAGTGGATTTACCTTCCAGCTTTCTTTTTACAAGTGACAATGGGGTGATTGGCGGCGCTTTATCTAAAAAAGAGGCAGATGAGCTGATCAAGGAAGAAAATGCAATCATATTTCTAGCAGATAAACTGATAATAAAAGAAGGAGACAATCCGATTTCAGAAGTAAAATATACAAAGGATTTTACTTTAGATAATGTGACATCAACTGCTGAATTGAAAACTGCTATATCACAGCAGTGGTTCATTCAAAATAAAGGATTTATTGTCGGTAGTTTAATTCTTGCTGTTTTCAGTCTGTCACTCGCTAGCATTGTATTTATCGTTCTAGGATCATCCATTTTCATTTATTTTACAAGAAAAGGACAATTTTCTTCGATAAAAACTTTTAAAGAATCCGTAAATTTAATTGTAAACGCAATGGGACTAGCTTCCGTAATATCAATGGTTATCGGCCTCATCCGATATGATATGATCACGATGCTTATGATTCAGTCATTCGGAGCGGTACTGATGATATTAGCTGTTTTCTATAAAACTCGTTTCAATGATGACGCAGCAGTATGAATTTTCCATTCAATATGACTAAGTTAGTTTTCTTGTAGATTATTGATTTAATCAAGGAATGAAAAAATGATTTTAAGTGCGACATAGTGACAATTTTGTTTAAGATCTGGTGGGATGTGGCTATCCAAACACTGGTCACCATCTCTTCATTACAAATCAACATCGGTTATCACTGGGTAAGTCACTCCTTTATTATTAGTTTTTGCACTTACCCAGCGGAAGAAATACACGAAGACTCCTGCGGGAAGAAGAGCTTAGGTGAGACTTCGAAGTGCGTCAGCACGAGATGGCTCACCAGCTCCCCGCGGAAAGCGAAGTGTATTTCTGGAGCGATATGCCTGAGAGCAATTGACAAACCACTGTGGTTCACATTTTATCTAATGTCCTAAACAAAAATGAAGTTAATAATGATTAGATGGTGAGATGAATGGTGACGATAAAAGACGTAGCAAAAGCAACCGGAGTATCTCCCTCTACAGTATCTAGAGTTATTGCGGATAATCCAAGAATAAGTATGGAAACAAAGAAAAAGGTTAGAAAAGCGATGAAGGATTTAGGATATTATCCTAATATTCACGCCCGTAATTTAGTGGTGAAGTCATCGAATGCAATTGGGGTTGTCATGTCTTCATCAGCAGACAAAGCATTACAAAATCCGTTTTTTCCAGAAGTTTTGCGTGGAATCGGATCCGTTACACATAAAAATCAATATTCCATTACACTTTCCAGTGGACAATCAGAAGAGGAGATTCTAAATGAAGTAAAAAGTATGGTCTATGGCAGTTCAGTAGACGGCGTAATTTTACTTTACTCCCGAATAAATGATGGTGTAACAAACTTTTTACTTGAGCAGAATTTTCCATTTGTCATCGTTGGAAAGCCAGTTGAAGCTATCGAGCAAGTCACACATGTAGATAATGATAATTTTAAAGCTGGAAAAGAGATAACAAATTATCTTATTGAACAGTCCCATGAACGAATTGCATTTATTGGAGGGTCACGTGACTTGATGGTGACAATGGATCGTGAATCAGGATATCAAGTTGCATTAGCGGAAGCAGGATTGCCAAATATTGATGAATATAGAATCCAAACGGAGTTTTTAAAGTCAGGTGGTCAGGAAGCGGTTGAATGCATCTTAGCTATGAAACATCGTCCAACAGCGATTGTTATAAGTGATGACTTAATTAGTCTCGGGGTAGTGAGTATGTTAGAAAAATCAAATATACGAGTACCAGAAGATATTTCAATCGTAAGCTTTAACAATGTCTATCTTTCAGAAATTATCCGTCCAGCGCTCACTACTGTTGATGTGCATATTTATGAGCTAGGTGCAAAATCTGCAGAAGCGATAATAAATAAAACAAATAATAAGTCAGAGCCTGCTAAAAGAATAATCATACCGCATAACATTGTTTATCGGGATTCGGTTATTAATCGAGGCTAAGCAAATATATAACGTTTTAATATATTCAATGATTCATATCATTTAAAGGATTGTTACCACGTATTAAAGAATACTAGTATATGCAGGTGGAAAATAGAAAGGGGTATACAAAAATGAACATCCTCGTCTGGAATGAATACCGACATGAAAAAAAGGATCCGAAAGTTGCGGAGATTTACCCAAATGGGATCCACGGAACAATTGCAACATTTCTTCAAGAAGACTATGAGAATGTGAAAACGGCAACATTGGATCAACCAGAGCATGGATTAACAGATGAAGTATTAGAGAATACCGATGTATTGATTTGGTGGGGGCATCTCGCACATGATGAAGTAAGCGATGAGATTGTTGAAAAGGTAAAACAGCGTGTCCTAGATGGAATGGGGCTGATTGTTCTGCATTCTGCCCATTTTTCAAAAATATTTAAAACATTAATGGGCACAGGATGTGATCTGAAGTGGCGGGAAGCGGGCGATAAAGAACGCCTATGGGTTGTTGACCCAACACATCCAATCACAGAAGGAATTGGCCAGTATATTGAACTGGAACAGGAAGAAATGTATGGGGAACACTTTGATATTCCAGCGCCAGATGAGTTGATCTTTATTGGCTGGTTTTCAGGTGGTGAGGTATTCCGTAGTGGGGCAACCTTTAAACGTGGCAAGGGGAAGATTTTCTACTTCCAGCCTGGACATGAAACCCATCCGACTTACCATCATAAAGACATTCAACAAGTGATTAAAAATGGAGTAAAGTGGGCTGCAAGTATCAATACCCCAACACCAACATATGGTAATCATCAGGCATTAGAACAAAACAAATTGGGAGAGTGAAAGTCATGACAAAATTACGTGTGGCAGTTATTGGTTGCGGAAGTATCGCGAAGTATCGACATCTACCAGAATATGCGCTAAATCCAAATGTCGAAATTGTTGCTGTTTGTGATCTTGTAGAAGAAAGAGCAATGGCCACAGCAGAGAAATATCAAGCAACAGCATATACAGATTATGAAACATTACTAAAGACGGAAAAGCTAGATGCTGTCAGTGTTTGTTTACCTAATTACTTACATGCACCAGTATCTATTGCGGCTTTGAATGCCGGAAACCATGTGCTATGTGAGAAGCCAATGGCAACCTCTATCGAAGAAGCGGAACAAATGATAGAAGCTGCGAACAAAAACAATAAGAAATTGATGATCGGTCATAATCAGCGCTTTGTACCTTCCCACCAAAAGGCGAAACAACTAATTGAAAAAGGCGAAGTTGGGAAAATTTACAGCTTCCGTACTGCCTTTGGACATGGTGGACCTGAAGGCTGGAGTATTGACGGTAAAGATAGCTGGTTCTTTAATAAGGATCAAGCATTTATTGGTGCCATGGGTGATCTTGGGGTACATAAGGCAGATTTACTTCGCTATATACTCGGGGAAGAGTTCGTTGAAGTTGGAGCATTTGTAGAAACGAGTGCAAAGGAAAATACGAATGTTGATGATAATGCCGTGTTTATTTTGAAATCAGCGAGTGGTGTCATTGGCACATTAGCTGCAAGCTGGGCATATACGGCAAAGGAAGATAATTCGACGATTATTTATGGCGAAAATGCAACATTAAGATTGGAGGATCATCCGGATTTTTCGCTTATCGTCCAGCATAAGAATGGTGAGGTTGTGAAGTATGAACTAGGTGGAATCCAATCTAATGAAGCAGGCGGGCAAACAACGACACATGTCATTGAACATTTTGTCGATGCGATTCTTAACAATAAAGAACCGTTAATTAATGGGGTTGAAGGGAAGAAATCGCTCGAGGTCATTTTAGGAGCAATCGAATCTGTAGAAACAAAAAGCATTTACCAATTGGAGCGAGAAGTCTAATGAAAAAATTGAAAATGGGGATTATCGGTGTTGGCGGTATTGCCCAAGGTAGACATATTCCTGCATACCTTAACATACCGGATAAAGTGGAAATTATTGCAGTTCAAGATGTGGACACAGCTCGTGCAGAGGAAGTAGCTAAGAAATTTGATATTCCTCAAGTGTTTACAGATTATCATAAGCTCTTTTCCGTTGTTGAGGCAGTGACAATTTGTACACCAAATGCATTTCATGCGGAAATTACAATAGCTGCATTAGAAGCTGGTGTTCACGTATTATGTGAAAAACCGATGGCAATCACAGCGGCCGAATGTGAAGCAATGATTGCTGCAGCGGAAAAAGCGAATAAAGTATTAAGTATTGGCTACCATTATCGCCACCTAGAAGTGTCGCAGGTTGCCAAACGTGCAGTACCTGACATTGGTGATCCGCTTGTAACAAGGGTACAGGCACTCAGACGCAGGAAGATACCTGGATGGGGAGTATTTACGAAGAAGGAATTGCAAGGTGGAGGAAGTTTAATTGATTATGGCTGTCATTTTCTTGATTTAGCCCTTTGGTTATTAGACAATCCGAAACCTGTTGAAGTAATCGGTACTACTTATAATAAACTTAGTAAAATACCAAATCAATTAAATGACTGGGGAACCTTTGATCATGAAACCTTTGATGTCGATGATCATGTATCCGCTTATATTAAGTTCGAAGATGGTTCATCCATGTTTTTCGAATGCTCATGGGCAGCGAATATAAAAGAAGATACGAATCATCTCAGTATTTCAGGAGTCGATGGTGGATTAAATGTGTTTCCGTATGAATTCTACCAGCCGAAGCATGGAACATATATGACGACAGGTGCAGCATTATCGGATAATCAGCAGGAAGCAGGATTACTCCAAGCTGAAAACTTTGTTGACGCTTGTATTGGGGAAGCAGAGTTAATTAGTAAACCAGCACAATCATTACAAGTTTCAAAGATAATAGAGGCAATCTATCAGAGTAGTGAAATAGGTAAAAGTGTGAGACTTGGATAATTATTAAAATAGATGGAGGAGATCATATGAAACTCGGCGTATTTACAGTATTGTTTTCAGGAAAACCATTAGAAGAAATGCTAGATTATGTAAAGGATGCAGGACTACAAGCAGTAGAAATCGGTACTGGTGGAAATCCTGGAACGGCGCATTGTAATGTCGATGAATTGCTTGAAAGCGAAGACAAGCGCAAAGCATTTTTAGAAAAAGTGGAATCGCGTGGATTAACCATTAGTGCATTTAGCTGCCATGATAATCCCATATCACCGGATAAGGCACATGCGGAGAAATCACATGATACGTTTATTAAAACTGTGAGATTAGCAGAATTATTGAATGTACCTGTCGTTAATACATTCTCAGGTGTACCTGGTTCCAATGAAGATTCCAAACTGCCAAACTGGCCTGTCACACCATGGCCAACAGAGTATTCGGATATTCTAGAATGGCAATGGGAGAAAAAATTGATTCCATATTGGAAAGAGCAGGGACAATTTGCGAAGGACCACGGTGTGAAGGTTGGTCTTGAACTGCATGCAGGGTTCCTTGTTCATACGCCATATACGATGCTTAAATTGCGTGAGGCAACAAATGATGCAATCGGTGCGAACCTCGATCCAAGTCATTTATGGTGGCAGGGGATTGATCCAGTTGCAGCAATTAAAATTCTTGGTAAAGAAAATGCAATCCATCATTTCCATGCAAAAGATACATACATTGACCAGGATAATGTTAATATGTATGGTTTAACAGATATGCAGCCGTATTCAAATGTACAGACCCGTGCATGGAGTTTCCGTTCGGTTGGTTACGGACATAGTATTCAGGAGTGGTCGAATATTGTGAGTGCATTGCGGACTTATGGATATGATTACGTAATCAGCATTGAACATGAAGACCCAATCATGTCGATTGATGAAGGATTTAGAGCAGCAGTCAGGAATTTGAAGGCAGTAAATATTGAAGAATCGCTTGATGATATTTGGTGGGCGTAACTATGACTAAATAATAAATAATGCCCCTTCCTTTAGACTATAAATTGAAGGGGCTAACTGTTTTATCAATACTGGTACTGATTGCTAGATTGGCGGTAAGTAAGTGTCTGATGCGTTTGGCTGTCAGTAATATGTTTTGGCACTTCTTTAACTTACAGATCATTTTTCTTATCGTAAATATTTTGTTTACTAAACAAATTATGAATATGATGCTGCTAACGTTTTTGCTTCTCCTTCTGCCAGTACGTTTTTTTTTTCTGCAACATTAGTAATGTTTGCATTGACTAGGGAATGGGCAAAAAAAAGATAATAAAGGTCTGATATAATCCTTTCTGTATTATTTTAAGGAGAATTTTAAGTAGAGCACTGATTTTGTACATTAGCTATTATGAATTCACTTTTCTCCTTCTTGTCTTTTGCGGCTTTGTATCTACTCTATTTAACATTAACCAATCAAACCAAAGAATAAAGGGGGATTTTCCATGAAGATATGGTGGAAAGAAGCGGTTGCGTATCAGGTTTATCCACGAAGTTTTATGGATTCGAATGGGGATGGAATTGGTGATATTCAAGGGGTCATTTCTAAACTTGATTACTTGCAAAATTTAGGCATTGATGTAATCTGGATGTCACCAATTTATCAATCACCAAATGATGATAATGGCTATGATATTAGTAATTATCAGGAGATTATGGCTGAATTCGGAACGATGGCTGATTTTGATCAGTTACTAACTGAAGTTCATCAGCGTGGGATGAAATTAATTATGGATCTTGTGATTAATCATACATCCGATGAGCATCCATGGTTTATCGAGTCAAGGAAATCGAAAAACAATGCCTATCGTGATTATTATATTTGGCATCAGGGGAAAAAGGGTGTAGAACCGAATAACTGGGAATCGATCTTCGGTGGTTCCGCATGGAAGCATGATAACGCAACGAAAGAATATTTCCTTCATGTATTCTCAAGTAAACAGCCAGACCTCAATTGGGAAAATCCCAACGTAAGAAATGAGTTATACAATATGGTGAACTGGTGGCTGGATAAGGGAATTGATGGCTTTCGTGTTGATGCAATTTCTCATATTAAAAAGCGTCCAGGATTTCCGAATCTGCCAAATCCAAAGAAAAAGAAATATGTACCATCGTTTGCAGGACATATGAATCAGGATGGCATTCATATTTTTCTAGAAGAATTAAAGAAAAAAACATTTGCGAATTACGATATTATGACGGTTGGTGAAGCAAATGGCGTGAAGATTGAAGATGCAGATGAGTGGGTTGGCGAAGTTAAGGGCAAATTCAATATGATTTTTCAGTTTGAACATTTGGATTTATGGGGCAAGGATACAGATACAGGACTCGATATCCACGCCTTGAAAAAGACGCTGACCAAGTGGCAGAAAGGGCTAGATGGTGTGGGCTGGAATGCATTATTCCTGGAAAACCATGATCAGCCGCGTTCTGTCTCAAGCTGGGGAAATAGTGAACAATATTTAAATGAATCTGCAAAATGTTTGGCGACGATGTACTTCCTCATGCAAGGAACACCATTTATTTATCAAGGACAAGAAATCGGCATGACGAATGTGCATTATCCGTCGATCAATGACTATGATGATGTCGATGCAAAAAATCTATACCACAATGAACTCGCAGCTGGAACGCCGGTTGAAGAGATAATGGAAATAATTTGGAACACCGGCCGAGATAATTCACGGACACCAATGCAGTGGAATGATATGAAGAATGCAGGATTTTCTGATGGAGACCCATGGCTTAAGGTGAATCCAAATTATCAAGAAGTAAATGTAGCCAAGGCGATGGAATATTCAGATTCAATCTATTATTATTATAAACTGTTAATAAAGCTGAGAAAAGAAAATCCGGTACTAATCTATGGTAGCTATGAGCTCATTCTAGAGGATCATAATCAGGTATATGCATACACACGGACCCTTGGAGATGAAAAAGTGCTGGTATTGACGAATCTATTTGCTGTCGAAGCTAAGATAGAACTGCCAGAAGACGTTAAGTTAGGGGAGTTGTGGCTAGCAAATTATGAAGTCCGTTTAGTGGCATCTGATAGGGTGATGACGTTTAAACCGTATGAGGCAAGAGTGTATCAATTAAAATAATTTGCGTTGCATCGCTAACGATACTATCTAGGACACTATATAATTTTAATGCAGTAGATAACTTAAATACTGAGAATAGCCACGTCCAGCTCCAGCGCTAAAGCTGTAGCGAGACTGCCCTCACCTCCGTAATCTAAGTTTACCGCTTACGCTCCCAAAGAGTTTGCATTGTCTCAAAAGGCAAGGAGAAGTTCGACTAAGGTCGCTATTTCCTGTAGCAACGTCGAGCCACCCCACGTCCTGTGGGGGGCAGTCCGTACACAGCCCAAACTAGCTTTAAGCTTTTGTTCCTATATAAGTGCAACTAAGCCTTTCAGTGACAGTCAATTGTTTCTTTTAAGACCTGTTACATTGAAAATTAATTTATTTGAAAATGATTCTCATTATCAGTATAATGGATCTAGATAAATAACTCTCATGGAGGGACGAATATGAGCAAAATCTTAATGCTTTATGCCAGTGCGACTGGAAATACGGAGTTGATGGCTAAGGCGATGGTAAATCATTTAGAGAAAAATAATCATGACGTAGATGTGAAGATGTTTGATATATGATGATATAGAAGTCAAAGAACTTGAAAACTATGATGGCGTATTATTTGGCGTTTACACCTGGGTTGGCGGGGAATTACCGTTTGAAGTCGAGGGTTTTTATGATGAACTTGATGGTGTAAATATTAAAAGAAAGCCATTTGCTGTCTTCGGCTCTGCGGATTCCTTTTATGACGAATATGGTACTGCGCTTGATTTGATGTATGAACGCTTTGAGAAGTTAGGTGCCGTTATGGTCCCAGAGAAGCTAGTCGTCGATTTGGAGCCAAGCCCGGAAGAAATTAAGAAATGTGAACAGCTTGCTGAAAAGTTATCACTTCTAATTAATAGTAATCAACAAATTGTTAAGTAATACTTTTAAAAATGAAAGCATTTTGTATAGACCCGAATATAAACTATTTTTGCAGATAAGAAGGTGTGATGCTTTCTAATCTGCATTTTTCGTAGGTAAGGAAGGATAAGAACTTTCTTACCTACGAAAAGCAGACAGATTACATATTATTCAGATTAAATATAATTATAAAATATTATTTCGGCAAAAGTATTGTTTATTGACATAAAATTATATAATCTATAAATATACGAATATACTAAAGGAAACTGAGGGGAGAAAGAATGGAATATGTCCTTGGTATTGATGGTGGTGGAACAAAAACAAGCGCAGCACTTGCTAACGAAAAAGGAGAAGTTATTGCAAAAGTGACGGTAGGGGCAACGAATCCGAACGCAGTATCCAATAAAGTACTAAAGAATACATTCCAGGAGCTTTTTCTTTCATTAAAAAGCCAAACAGAAAATATAGGGTGCGAGTATATTCAAATTTTTGCAGGAATTGCTGGAGTTGGAAATGAAACGAATCGACGTCGAATTATTGACGTAATTGCTGGTTTCGTAACAAAAACTACGGATATCCATGTTGAGCCAGATCCTGTTAATGCCCTTTATTCCGGTACATACGGGAAACCAGGCATTGTCCAAATCTCAGGAACTGGGAGCATCACCTATGGAATTAACTCCGAATTACAAAATAGTCGTGTTGGTGGCTGGGGATATTTACTTGGTGATGATGGTAGTGGATACGATATCGGTAGGCGGGGTATTGTGGAAGCCTTAAAATTCTACGATGGCAGAGGGGATGCAACAATTCTGCTTACCAATCTATTCGCCTTTTATCATGTGAGTAATCCACAGGAATTGATGAAAAAAATCTATGCATCGACAACACCTAAAAATGATATTGCAGCTTTTGCAAAGATCGTGCTCGATGCATATAAACAAAAGGATTCAATTGCGGCCAGAATAATGATGAAGGTAGCAAAGGAATTATCCGCTAATATTGCAACACTTTATCAGAAACATTTTCAAGCAAATGAAAAAGTGGAAGTCGTTTTATGTGGAGGTGCATTCAGCGAACAAGAAATCCTACCGAAACAAATAGGGAAGAGACTACAGGAGTTGCAGTTAGATTTATCCGTAATATTGCCAAAAATGCCTCCTGTTGGTGGATCGTTAATCGGTGCTTATTTAAGCCAGGGGAAAAAGCCGTCTCAAGTAATGATTAACAACATAATTAATACGATTTAATTTAAGGAAGAGGTTGAAGTGATGTCGCACATTAAAGGTGGGCTTGTGATTTTGAAGGCAATGATAAATCGTTTACCACCATCTGAGAGAAAAATAGCCGAATATATTTTGCAAAACCCAGAGGAAGCGATTCTTTTAACAGCGTTAATGCTAGGAGAAAAGAGCAAAACGAGTAGTGCCGCCGTTATTCGTCTTTGTAAATCATTAGGGTTTAGTGGATTACAGGAATTGAAAATCCGCATTGCTGGTGACTTACAGGAGGGAGCTATCAATGAATACCGGGATATCGAGCCAAATGAAGAATTTAATAATATTATTCATAAGGTGACATCGAATACGATTCAAACGCTAAAGGAAACGGCAGATATGATGAACATCGAAGCACTTGAAAGGGCTGTAAGAGCGCTATCAACTGCAAGCTCGATTATATTCTTTGGTGTAGGTGCCTCTAATATTGCGGCAAAAGATGCGGAACAGAAATTTTCACGAATTAATAAGAATGCATTTTCGTTTTCCGATGTGCATATGGCTGCAACATCTGTTGCGAACAAAGGTGAAGGGGATGTCGTTGTCGGTATTTCCTTTTCTGGTAATACGGAAGAAGTAGCAAAATTAATGGAGCTTGCAAAATCAAAGCAAACGACAACGATTAGTATTACGAAATATGGAAATTCAGCGGTTGCAAATTTTTCCGATATTCAATTATATACTTCCACTGCAAAGGAAGCGACAATTCGAAGTGGCGCAACATCTTCGCGAATCGCTCAATTACATATCATTGACATACTATTTATGTCGCTCGCCTCTGTAGAATATGAGAAAACGGTAAAACATTTGGATGCTACAAGAGAAGCTATCTCGTTTATTAAAGATTGGAATTAAAGAAACCTGTGATGAAATGGAGGAATGAAATAATATTACTAAATTTATAATATATATTGACAATTTAGTTCAGTGTTATATAATGGGGTAAAATTATGAAAATTTACTTATTAATCTGAGTACAGAGGAGATTACATGCAAATGGAATTATCCAGACTTACCACAGAGCAGAGAAACAAGAATAGTATGGACCTGGATCAAATGTCTACAGCAGAGATGTTACATACAATTAATGAAGAAGATAAAAAAGTCGCTTTTGCAGTAGAAAAGGTATTACCGAAGATTGACATTGCGGTAAATCATATTGTTCCAGCACTAGCCGGTGGTGGCAGACTATTTTATGTAGGTGCTGGAACTAGTGGTAGGCTAGGGGTAATTGATGCATCGGAATGTCCACCAACATTTATGACACCTAAAGGAATGGTGCAAACTGTAATGGCAGGAGGAATGGATGCATTTTTTAATGCGGCGGAAGGATCTGAAGATAGTGAACAGCAAGGAGAAGTGGATTTAAGGGCAAGAAAGCTAACAAAGCAGGATGTCGTTATCGGAATTACCGCAAGTGGTCGGACGCCATATCCAATAGGTGCCCTCAAGTATGCACAAGACATTGGGGCATATACCATATCATTATCATCTAATCAAGATTCATTGATTCGTAATGTTGCAGATTGTGCGATAGAGGTTGTTGTAGGTCCGGAGGTATTAACAGGCTCTACAAGAATGAAAGCGGCTACTGCGCATAAAATGATATTAAACATGATAAGTACAATAACAATGGTGAAATTAGGAAAGGTTTATGAGAATCTAATGGTAGACCTCCATGCGAATAACTTTAAATTGCGAGAAAGAGCAAAGCGGACAGTGAGCGAAGTGACAAAAGCGACGTATGATGAGGCTGAAAAGGTATTGATTCAGACAAATTATAAAGTAAAACCAGCGATTGTAATGCTCGAAAAAAATGTCACACTTCAAGAAGCGGAAGAAGCAATCGCTCAGTCGGATGGCTATGTAAGAAAAGCAATTGATCATTTTTCATAGGAATGGAAGTTTAGAAATTCCATTAGTAGCAAGTCGCTATTAATGTCTTTCACATAATGAAGGATAAATAGAGGGGGATGAATTAGTTGAAACAATTACAAAAGGGACGAGGTTGGTTACTATTCGCCTTGTTGTTAGCGTTTGCAATATTTATTTCAGCGTGTTCTTCAGATGATGGAAATACGGATCCAGATTCAACAAGTGATGGGGCAGAGAAACCGAGTGATTCAACAAGTGATGGGACTGATGGAGGAATTTCAGGGGATCTCGAAATTCAATATTTTGTAGGGGGATATGGAGATTCTTGGTGGAAAGAAGTGATTGCTGATTTTAAAGAAGCAAATCCAAATGTAAATATTATCGAGCATGCAGGTCCAAATATTAATGAAGAGATGCGATCACGTTGGGTATCAAATAATCCGCCAGATGTTGTATACATTGATGGAGCAGGTTCAAGTGAGACACAGATGGTCGAAGATGGGCAATTGATGAATTTAACAGATTGGGTAAAGGAGATTGAGCTTGATGGTGGCGATAAACTAATCGATAGTTTCATTGTTGCCCCAGCATCCTATGATGGTGATATTTATTCGCTACCATTAGTGTTTGATACATGGGGAACATGGTATGACAGAGCTTTATTTAACGAGAAAGGCTATGAAGTACCAACAGATTTCGATAGTTTCATGAGTTCAATGGAAAAGATTAAAGAAGAGGAAGGCATTGATCCATTAGTAACAAGTGGGCAGCATCCATACTATTTCATGCGTGGCATGCTTTATCCCGCATTTGCAGCGGCAGGCGGAGAAGAATTGCTTGGCGATCTTATCAGTGGTGCAGAAGGAGCTTGGAGTAGTGATATTGTATTAGAAACGATGAAAAAGGTGGAGAAAATTCAAAAGGCAGGATTATTTGATTCTGGGTTAGGTGCATTAAATCATACACAATCACAAATGAATTTCTTATTGCACAAGAATGCCTTCGTACCTGTTGGCTTCTGGTTACCAAATGAAATGGCAAATGATATTCCAGAAGGATTTGATTTTGGATTTATTCCATCCCCAATGCAGGATGCAGGTGAACCGTTTGCAATCGTTCCGGATTTACGTCCATTAGCAATTGCGGAAAATGCAAAAAATCCGGAAGCAGCTAAGGCATTTGTTGCATTTGCTTTTACACGGGAATACGCGATGTCATTCTCTGAACATACAGGAGCGATTATGAATATTAATGGCGTTGATTTAACAGAAAATGAAAAGGTTCCTAGTTATTTAACCGAGGCAAATGCGATGATTAACGATCCGGAACAAGTACAAATCTATGAGAAGCCATACCCAATGAGTGCAGATTTAGAGACACCTCTCGGAAATGCTTTAATGTCACTAATGCTGGGAAATATGACAGCAGAAAAGTTTGTCGAGGAAGCTGAAAAAGCTGCTGCTGAATATCGTAGCGGACTTTAAGTAAATGAAATTGGTGTGGAATGTGACGGTGCTTCCCATGCGTTCCATACCAATTATTTCATTTTAGTAATGGCGCGTTTTCTCTTATCTAGTCTTTATCTGCCATAGAAAAGAGTGATGAAATGGTTCAATCTAAAAAGCAAAAATATTTGTTTCTAGCATTTTGTTTAGTCCCTACGTTTATTTTATTTGCGATTTTTACGTTATACCCGTTATTTAGTGGTTTGTATTATTCCTTTTTTGATTGGTCAGGATCATCGAGTAATAAAACGTTTATTGGATTTGGCAATTACATAAAGCTATTTCATGATGCAATCATCCCGAATACAATTATTCATGATTATTTTCTTGTTGTAACAAAAGTTATTGGAATAATGGTGTTGGCGATGTTTTTTGCGGTCGCCCTTACACAATTAAAAATCAAAGAGGCGCCATTTTACCGGGTAGTATTTTTCTTTCCGAATATCATGTCGGTTGTCGTAATCGGGATCTTGTGGACATTCATTTATAACCCAAGTATTGGTTTAGTTAATTCTGGTCTGGAATTTATTGGATTAGAATCGTTAGCGAAACCATGGCTTGGCGATGAAACATGGGCACTCCCTAGTTTAGTATTACCATCTGTTTGGGCTGGGATTGGTTTATTTATGCTAATGCTAATCGGCGGTATTTCAAATATTGATAAAAGCTATTATGAAGCAGCTGAAATTGATGGTGCGACACAGTGGCAGCAATTCTGGAGGGTGACCGTTCCACTTCTATGGCCACAAATAAAGATTGCAATTCTATATATTGTCATAACGACATTAAATGGCTCCTTCGTTATTGTTCAAGTGATGACAGGTGGGGGACCAAATAATGCGACACATGTAATGGGTTCCTACCTTTACCAACAAGCATTCGTTCAGTTCAATTTTGGATATGGAGCAACGATTGGTGTGATGATTTTAGTACTTTCATTACTCACCGTGCTAATTTTGCAATTCTTCATGCGCAGAGAAAAAGTGGATTATTAATCATATGAGTGAAGTTTGAAAGGGATGAATAATCGTGAAGCAAAGTGTTGGTCAGATTCTTGGACGAGGCGGAATTCGAATACCATTAATCCTCTGGACAATAGCGGTACTATATCCTATTTTCTGGATGTTTCTTGGATCATTTAAATCAAACGCAGAAATTTATCGGAATCCGTGGGGCTTTCCAGAAACATTAAATTGGCAAAATTATATTGATGCATGGACAAACTTTAATATTGGATCCAGTGTATGGAATAGTTTCATTGTTACAATCGTTGGTGCTGTCCTAACATTGATGCTTGCTATTCCAACGGCATATGCGATTGAGCGGGTGAACTTTCGCGGTAGCAAGTATTTATTTACGTTATACGTTTCAGCAATGATGATTCCAATGGTATTAGGTTGGATTCCGTTATTTTTCTTATTAAGTGATTTACATTTACTCGATAATATTTTTGGGTTAGCAATCGTTTACGCTGTTAGTCAGTTACCATTTACGATTTTCGTGTTAACCAGCTTTATAAGTACGATACCTAAGTCATTAGAAGAAGCGGCAGCCATCGATGGGCTTTCCCCTTATGGTGTATTGTGGAAGGTAATCACTCCACTTAGTATGTCGGGAATTATTACAGTTACGATTATGAATGCCATCCAGTTTTGGAATGAATATTTTATGGCATTAATCTTTTTACAAAGCAGTGAGAACTATACACTAGCACTCGCAATTGATTTCATTAGTAGTGAAGCACAATATACAAATGCATGGGGTACATTGTTTGCAAGTCTTGTAATCGCAATTGTTCCTGTTATTATTCTTTATGCTATCTTCCAGAAGCGGATTGCGGAGGGAATGACGGAGGGTGCGATTAAAGGCTAGGGTGGAAGGAGCATTGTATTTAAATGTAAAAATCCCTCTCCTTTAATTTGCGTTGAATAAGGAGAGGGGAGCATTTCAATGATTTCTTTTCTGCCATTCTGTACTTACTAGATTGAATGGCAATGACTGATTTGCGATGTCAGTCAGTTTAATATTCGTTACATACCAGCCATGCCCGTTGATTGCTCCATCGGTATGATATCGAAAGCGGATATGGGTTGTCCCAGCTGGGATGGAGATTGTTTTTGATTGAAAATCGCCACTATTTCCGGTGATTTTATTGCTAACTTGCTTCCAATTATCCCCACCACTTGAGATCTCGATAATTCCACAATCCTTATCTTGCTCTATTTGATACCATGTGTTATATGAAAGCATTGCTTCATTTTCTATTGTCGCTTCAAGGATTAGTACCCGGTTTAACTGATCCCCATATCCAGAAAACCATGCACCCTTATTTTCTGCTGGCATTCTTACTGGAATCGCACCAGCCACTTGTCTTGCAAATTCTCGTCGTAATGGATTTATTGATACTGTATCACGTGATGGATGTACCCGATTCGTTAATAAAATTGCGATGGTATCGTTGTTACGATTAATCACAAGGGATGTTCCAGTGAATCCGGTATGCCCAATTGTTGAGGGTTCGGATAAGGCATCCATATACCAGCCCTGTGATAGCTCCCAGCCTAGTCCGTGGTCATTCCCGGGAAATTCGGGAACTTGATTGTCCACTAAAAGCTGGATCGTTTCTGATGTTAATATTCTTTTACCGCCATACTTTCCATCATTTAACATCATTTGGGCAAACTTGGCTAAATCATTGGCGGTGGAAAATACCCCTGCATGGCCTGCTACACCATCTAAAACCCATGCATTTTCATCATGAACCTGACCCCATATGAGGCCTCTATTTGTTTCTTGCTGATATTCTGTTGCTGCAATTCGATGCCTAAGTGATGCATGTGGATGATACATTGTGTCGTCCATATTTAAAGGAATGGTAATTTTTTCGGAGATATACTCATCAAGTCGTCGTCCAGAAATTTTTTCAATCATCGCGCCTAATATTATCATATTTAAATCACTGTATGTGTAAGTGGATCCTGGTGCATTCGCAAGAGGGTAGTTAAATACATATCCCAAGCGTTCCTCTCTATTACCCGCAACGTTGTATAGTGGTACCCATGAAGTAAATCCAGATGTGTGAGTCATAAGCTGCTTAATTGTGATGTTTTCTTTTCCATTACCAGCAAACTCTGGTATGTAATTAATAACGGGATCATCAAGGTGAAGAAATCCATCCTCATAAAGCCTCATTGCAGCAGTTGTGGTGAAAATTTTACTAATGGAAGCAAGATCAAAAATCGTATCTTTTTTCATGAGAATTGGTTGCGCTCCCATTGTTCTCGTTTCAGCTTCATATAAGCATGCATGTCCATATGCCTCATGTTGGACAATGTGGCCACATCTTGCTACGAATGTGACAGCACCAGGTATTATTCCATCCGCAATCCTTTTTTCTATCATTGCATCAATTTGCAATAACGGTTCCTTCATCATACCTGCCTGTTTTGCGGAACCAGGTTGTAACAAAGATGAAGTTGAGCCGCAGTGATCCCATGGAAATCGAGTGTGTGGCATGTTTTTTATCTCCTTTCTTTTTCAATTGCTAATACTCTTGTTGGAGGTAATGAAGTATATTTTTAATTATATGATACAGCACCGATTTGATTGAATATACAAGATATAATTTTGATTTCTGTCAGCTTATTTCCCTTATAGCTAACATAGCATAAGACTTAAGTCTTAATGAAAGTTACATTTTAAGGTCATGATGTTAAACTTAACCATAGCGTATACTTTAATTATTAAAGTAAAGGTAAAATAAATGGTTATTTTCTAAAAGCTTGAATTAAGGAATGATTTTACAAAAACGGAAATTAGAAAGGGTAGATGTTTGTAATGAAGAAGGGATTACTTATCGGAGTATTAATAGCGGTTGCTGTTGTAATTGTAATCATAAATTTTATACCGCTTGGGGCAAATGGCAGAGGGGATGATAAAGTAACCATTAACGATGATTTTTCACATGTTGATGTAGAGACAGAAAATGTAGAAATTGAAATTCTTCCGACAAATGGCAATTCAACTGAGATTGAATTAATGGGGAATGAAAATAATAAATATAGGCTTGTCACTAATGTGGAAGGGGATACACTGCATATTGAAGTAAAGAATAAACGATTTCGCTGGTTTTCATTTGGTCTCTTTAATAGGTCATCAGCATCACTTAAAGTATTATTACCAGAAAAGCCATATGAAAATGTGGAGGTCGTTACAGACAATGGAAAAATATTCGCTAGTGAAATGGAAGCAGATGTCGTGAAAATTGAAGCAGATAATGGACAAATTGCACTAAATGAGATTAAATGTACGTTGCTCAACGCCGAGGTGGATAATGGCGATGTTTCATTAGAAAATATTGATGGCGAAATAAACGGTACATCAAATAATGGTCGTATTTCACTACGAACGGATTCGCTTGACCGGCCGATTACGTTGGAAACAGATAATGGTGCAATCGAGATTCAAACAGAGAAGGAACCAACAAACGCTACCTTTGATATTCATGTAGATAATGGAAAGATTTCTATCTTTGGGAAATCTGATTATGATACGGTAATTGGAAATGGTGATAATTTAATCAAACTGACAACAGATAATGGAAAGATAACGGTACGATAAAAGGGGGTGCCTGCCACTCCCAAAATTTTGTCGAAAGAAGTTACTGTGGATAATAATTCGACATATTGTTTAACCATCGCTTCCATGTTAGAATATTATTATCATATTAAAAAGGAGGGTTTTTCATGGAGAAGGAAACTACGAATCAGATTCTGCTAGCAATAAGAGAGCTTGGAGATAGTTTAAACCGGACGAATAAGGAGGTTGCAAATCTAGGAGTACAAATGCAGGAAATGAAAGATGAATTAAAACAAGAGATGCAAGAAATGAAAATCGAAATAAGACAAGAAATGCAAGAAATAAGAGTCGAATTAAAAGAAGATATCCAAAAAGTCGATACGAAGCTTACGATTCTATCAAATGAATTGTTAGAGACAAGAGCGGATGTTATGCTTTTGAAAAAGAATGGCTAGAATGTGTCATTTATTTAGGACTTAACGATTACAACATTAAGATTATCAGAGAAAAATGTAATATTAGTCACAAGAATAAACCGCAGCGTAACTACTAAAAATTCCAGAATGCTCACCTCCAATCGTGTACAAAGAATGTATGCTTCATCCGAATCATCTTTCATCAATTGTTCCAAATAGAAAAGAGTACCGCCCCATAAAGAGTTGATATACATGGCTTTATACTTTATATGTGGAAAACGGCAAATCGACCCACTTTTGCATGCGACTTTACCTTTTAACTTATGTAGATTGTAATACTACCTCTACATTATTCGACCATCTTTTAGTATACTAATAGTACTAAAGGAGGGACCTCCCTTGAATCCTATATTACAAGAAAAACTATTATCCTATAAAAAGAGAAATCTTAGCCTTTCTGATATAGAAGGTATGCTAGGAAACACGACAAAAACCTATGCAGCATTTGCTGACCAAGTGTTAGAAATGGAATCACTTGGCTATTTAGAAATGGTGAAATCCAAAGGACGAAACCATCATACACCCTCATTAGCATATCAATATAAAATTAATAAAGGAAAATTAAATAAGGAATACCATCAGGAATTACAGCGGTATCGCTTAAAATTACATGATGGGATCAATTTAGATGCTTATTTTAATCTCGATCGAACAACGTGGAAGCATGACCTACCATATTTGGAAAAGATTCATCAATATATCGTAAAAAATGGTTTTCCATTGGAGGATGCTGCTGCACCGGAAAGAAGCTTTGAATTAGTCCGTGATGAGAAGTGGATTGTGGAGCAGAAAGGTAGCGAAATTCTTAATCGAATTGGACTTTGGGAGCAGTTTCGTATCCTGCCAGTCTCCGACCCCCTCATGTTTGCAATAAATCCGCTAATGATACATCAGCAAACCCAGCTCCATTTGATTGTCGAAAATAAGACGACCTATCAAGGGCTTCTTCCAGTCATAATGAAAACAGATTTTTCTACCCTCATTTATGGAAGCGGCAATAAGATTGTAAAAAGTATTGAAAACTTTACGAGCCAATATCCAATCGAAGCGAATCATATTTTCTACTATTTTGGTGATCTTGATCAGTCGGGGATTACGATTTGGAACTCGTTAAATAAGCGGCAAACCGCTATCCCCGCCTATCCGTTTTATCATGCATGTCTATCCAAACCAAGGGCATATGGTAAAACCAATCAGCGACCGAATGAAGCAGCACTTAACGAATTCTTGACCTTTTTTAATGAGGAACAACAAATACAAATTAATGAACTGCTTTCTAAAGGGGCTTATTATCCACAGGAGGTCCTGAAAACGAAAGAGCTACAACATATTTGGGAGGATGCGGAATGGACACGATAAATATTGCAGAGCTAACAAGTGGATATCGTGATCGAATCCGTAGATTAGCACTAATGGATCCGCTTGTGGAGCTCAGTCGGAAACATAAGGTGGATAAACAAGAAAAGGCGCTTGATATGCTTGGTCTTGGTATGCTAACTTTGTTATTCTTCTTTGAGCGGAGGCTTTCTAGAGAATATAAAACAGGTGTGAAGCATCTCGCAGCATTTTTAAGAAATATATCAAAGGAAACGTACATTATCGAAGAGGAAGATGCGGAAACACTCGCGCGGACTATTATCCAGACATTCAGGCCAACAACAGGCGTGAAGCGAAGCTATTCCTTTTATAATTGGGAAAAAAACACAGAGGAATTAATCGAGTATTCTATTTTGAAGGATAATGATTTTGATCTAAAGACGAATACGCAATACTATACATTGGATGAAGATGGACTGGAGCTTATTTTTGCTACGAAAGAATTTTATAGTGAATTTCAAATTTCGATTAACCAGCTTCTACTGCGGCAACAGATTCAAAAAGGGGAGTTCCAGGGGGCTTTAAGGCAAATTCGGGAAATGGAAATCGATGTAGACACATTAAAGGAGCGAATGGAGAAGGTAAAACTCGAGATCTTGCGCAGTATCGTTTCCGAGGAGACATTTGAAAGATATAAAAAATTACTGGAAGACACGTATTTGCGGCTAGAAAGAGAAGATGAGGAATTTAAGGCATTAAAGACGTTTATCACGGAAACGAGTGATGTGCTTTATACCGATGATACGAGGCAAAAGGAAAAGAAATCGTACCATCTAATTATCCAGATTACAAAGGAATTAGAGAAGGTTCATTATGACCATAGCAGATTGCTAGAATTAACAGCGGACTTGAAAAATACAGCATTAGCGACGGCACAGGAATCGCTCTATTATACGGGAATTCAGTCGTTTAATTTTGATAAAGATATCGTTTCGACGATACTTGCAAAACCATTGCCACCAGAGGCGATGAAAGCCATCTTGCATCCGTTTCTAAAAGTAGAAGAGAATCGGTTTTGGTCGCCAATGACAGTTTTAGCAGAGCAGAATATTACAGAGGAACAGGAGGAACGGGCAGACGCAAGCTTTATCGAGGCAAAGCAACAGGAAGAAGACCATACATATCGTAAATGGTTAGCAGACAAATACTTGCTAATCATGCAGTTGTTTATTGTTGCCTATCGAAGTGGAAATGGTGCTACGTTACAAGCATTTATGGAATATTTACAAGAAGAAGATGCCACCTTGCTCGCGAAGCGTTATTTCTACAGTTTTTGGATTCTCCTGCATCAACGCTCCCCAATTTCTTACGGGCAAACAGTTGAGGATGAGGAAAAGACCTTACTTGGGGAAGCATTACGTTTACTAGGGGAAAAGCAGCTTGTCATTAAAGAAACGAAAGAAGTATTGCATTACCATGAACGATATTCCATTCAAAATATGATGATTAGGTTGGAGGAGGACGCCGATGAATTATCCTGAAATTAAAGTAATCCGCGCGTTTCAATATTATACGGTTCTTGCCCGTGATGGCGTTTTGCCAGTTGAGGCTGTCCGTGAGTATCAGGCAGATGATGACATTAGAGGACTTCTGGAAAAGTTCAGCAATGCGGTCGATTGTGTCATTATTAATACAAGTGAAGCAATGTACCTCGTACCCCGGACAAAGCTTTCTCCATTTCATGTGAGCAATGATTGGATTAAACGTCGCTATTTACGAACGGCCGCAACGAATACAGATATTTACCTTCTCTATTTTGCGACGATTGTGTTATTTGGCAGCTTCTTTGATCGTTATAATAGTGAGGAACAGACGATTCAATTTCTCCGTTTAGATGATTGGGTAAAGCATATCAATGAGCGAGTCAATTTTCTGCAATCCCATGAGGAAGAAGATTTAATCGCATATGAGAAGGAGTTTTCCTATAACTGGCGTGCTATTATTGATAAATGGGAAGACATGGATGATATTAAGGAAACGGCGAAGAAACAGACGGGAAATACAATTAGCAGGCTGAGTTTTGTCGATACAGTAAAGCGCTTTTTAATAAGTCAGCAATTAATTCGAGAGCTTGGAAATGAGGAAATAACCATTACAGAAAAGGCAAAGATCATTGTTCAGCGATTCTTTATGGAAGCAGAATATAATAAAGGGATTTTCGAATTTATCTACGGCTTTAAGGGGGACGAAGCATAATGCCAGCAATTAGTAAAATAAGGTTAACGAATGTTGTTTATGAGGATGGAAATAAGCGCTATAATGATGAAACCTTTTTATTTGATGGACATAATGGGGCGATTTTGCTTGAGAACGGTGGTGGAAAAACGGTGTTCATTCATACCGTACTCCAGGCTATTTTGCCACATACCAATCTTGGTGATAGGAAAATAAAACAAACCCTACAGCTTGAAAACGCTCCAGCCCATATTGGGATTGAATGGATTAAAAATGATAATCCACGTCGATATGTGGCAACTTGTGTTTCTTTATTTATGACAAAGGATGGACTTGACTCCTTCCGCTATGTTTATGAATATGATGGCGATAGTCACGATGCCCTAGATTATATCCCATTTGTCCGAGAGACGAATGGCAAGAAGCGTCCAGCAGATCGTAGTGAAATTATGGAGTATTATAGTGCAATGAACAGCAAGTCCTTATATGCACAATCATTTCCAACGATAACAGGCTTCAAGGAACATCTCGAAGAACAACATCATATTATTTCCAACGAATGGGAGAATATTGTCAAAATTAACCGCGATGAAGGTGGGATTGATAAGTTTTTCGAGGCATGTCGAACAACGACGGATTTGTATGATAGGCTACTTATCCCAACGGTAGAGGATTCCATCATGGGGCATGACCAAGGCATGTTTGTTGATATGTTTGAGAAGCAACGCGAAGGATTCCGCACCTATAAGAAGCTAAAAGAAAGCATTCTGGAAAATTTAAGGATTCAGGAAGAGCTGGAAAAGTATGTCGCGGTGTTCGGATCGTTTTCTAATATTCAAGTAGAATACGAAAAGGCAAAAGCACATGCGAAAGGGACATGGATGGTTATTCAGAATCAAAGACTAGCAACTGAAAAAATAGCGGAAGAAAACCTGCAAAACAACAATCAATGGCAAGTGGATAACCATATCTACCAATTAAAGAAGGAATCCCATGTTATTCTACTAGAAGAACATGAGTCTAATCATTTGGAATCAACCTATAAAATGATACTTGCAAAGCATGAGGAAAACCTTGAAATTCTTAATGGGCAGATTAAAGAATCCAACTCTCTAAAGCATGCCTCCTTGAAAAAGGAATTGAAACAACATGAGGATCAGCTCAAAGACTATCAAGTCGATATGCTTGCTCGTGAGCAGGATGATGATTTAATTGATTATGAGGAAAAGATGAACGAAGCGAATCGTGCATTACATGGCTATTTTCAAGGTGAAGTTGAACGGATAAAGAAATTGATTGAGGAGGTAATGATTGAACTTAGACCAATTGTTGAGGAGCATACACGTTTAGTTGCACATCATGAAAAACTAGCCAAACAAGTATCGGAGAGAAATATAGAGAAGGCTGGACTAGAAGCAGAAATCAAAATCAAGCAACATCGGGTAGCAGCTTTAAAGCAGGAAATCTTAGCGAACCCAGGACAGGAAGACCTTAAAACAGAATTTAGCAAATGGTTAAAACGGCACCAGTTTTTAGATGAAGATTGGATTCGCTTGAGGCAGTTAGATAAAGGAAAAGAAAATGAAATCACTGAATTGAATGCTGCAAGAGAGAACCTGTTTTCAGTGAAGAGCGAGTCAGAACAAGCATTGAATCGGGTTGTAGTCGAGGAAGAACGACTACAAGAAATGCATCGTAATCTAGCAGTACAACTAGCAGAAATCCGTCCGAAATGGGGAACGATTGTAGACTTATATTTACGGGAAACAACGATCTACGATGAATTATTGGACATGGAAATTGGTCTTGGCAAAGAGCTAGAGGATTTATTGTATAAAGAGCGACTAGCAAGACGGTTTGTTGATGATTATGATGAACAGGACAGCTTTTTTGGCGATCCTTTTTTGAATCAGCAACTAATTGCTTGGAAGAATCAAGTTGATTATGTTGTTTCTGGTGTAGAGTACTTTCAAGGGTTTGGCATAGTTGAAAAGGAAAAAAATAAAGCATATGGATTATGGCCTTTAACCCTGGTTACAACGAAAAAATCCAAACAGGCGATTATTGAAAAACTGGAGAAGGTTTCTAGTAGTTTACAATTTCCTATAACGGTATTATCACTGGAGGAAGCAAAGCAGATTGGATTAGTAGAAGTCCAAGGTGCATGGGTTTCACCAAGCCATTGGTATGACGTTCTAGACCAGGAACAGTTCAGAACTTGGAAAGAAGAAGTGAAGAGCCAAGCAGACATTGTAATTGAAAATAGGGTTAAAAAGGATTCGGAAAAAAGGCAATTACAAACGGTTATAAAAGCATTTAAACAATTTTTCGCTACTTATCCAAAAGAGAGACGGGAAGCAATCACTACGAAGCTCGGTCAATTGCGGAAGCAAATCGAAGACTACAAACAAGAAATCAAAAAGAACATGGATACACAGCTAAAGTTAAACAGCGAACGGGAAGCAATCCAGGAAAATATCCGTGCATATCAAGCTGAGATGCATGGGTTGGATATAAAAATTGGGAAAGGAAATGAATGTTTAACCATTGAAAAAGAGCTAATCAATCATTTACAATCGCACGGCCAAATAGGCGATTACTTAGAAAAACTTGAAAAAGAAGCACGACAAACAAGCTATCAATTGGAACGCTATCAGGAGGAAATGGATAGCAAAAGGGAGCGAAAAACAGGCTTAGATTTCGAACTTACTAGAATCGAAACGGATGATCTTTATCTCGAAGTAAAAAACGTTTTACCGTTGTTCATGGAAGACGAAAAATCCGTTATCTTAAATCGACGTGTAGAGCTTAAATTTGCCATTCGTAATTTGCAAAAGTCGAACGCAGAACTATTAATAAATATTGAAAATGAAAAGTCAAATATAGCCCGAATAAAAACAGATATCGTTAACTTAGTCGCCGAAGCATCTGCAATTGATCTTGAACTGGAATTTCCTCCAGATGGGGAGCACTTGCTCGCAAGTGTAAGAGATGCAATTCAAAAACTAAAGAAGGAAAAGGAATTATTAGAAAAAGAGACAGCTGCAGCAAAGGAAAAGCGGGACGGGCAATTAGCAAGAGAACGAACACTGAAAGAACAATTTTCTAAAGCGTTCACTGGCGAAGATTTGTATCGATTTACTGAAGCATTACATGAAATCCCAAGGATATTAAAAGAAGAAAAAGTAAAACTGGCAAAACGTGAAAATTATTTAAACGAAGAAAAAGCAAGAATTGATAAAGCGCTAACCGACATGAAACAAGCAGCAAATAATTTGAATTTGTTTGAAGAAGCACATCATTTTAAAAGTACAACGATTACAGGGAGAGTCTTTACTGAGAGTGAAAGCAGTGAATTTTCATACCGACGAATCGACTATGTAAAGGAAGTTACCAATTTATTAAGATCCACCAAATTAGCAGTCGATAAAGGAATGGAAGATGTTGATCATGCAAGAAGGCATTTTCGTGATTTCTGTAATCGGCATATTAGCGATGGAAAGCTACAGCATATGGCAATCCAAGGCATGGAGCAAAAGGAAACATATGAAGACATCATTTCGTTTAAGAATAATATGATGGTACGAATTGAACAGGCAGACAAATATGCGCGGAATTATATTAGTGAAAATGACAAGGATATGCAGGCGTTCATTAATAATATTCATAATCACCTAAAAAACTTAACGGAACAATTACGGATTATCCCGAAAAAAACAAAATTAAAAATCGGCAACGACTGGAAAGAGATTTTTAAATTTAAAGTACCAGAATGGGCGGAGGAAGATGGCAAACAGCGGATACGGGCTCATGTTGATTGGATTTTAGAACAGCTCGAATCTGACATTTATTTGAATGAACAAGGAATGGATGACAGTGGCAAGGTGAGAAAAGACATCGAGACATGGCTCCAATCGAAACAATTATTGCGTGTTGTCATGAATAATGAAGGGATGAAGGTTAACTGTCGGAAAGTGACGAATGATAATCAAGTAACAACAAGATCCTATTCTTGGGAGCAAAGCAATAATTGGTCTGGTGGGGAAAAATGGAGTAAAAACATGACACTTTTCTTGGGGATTCTTAACTTCGTAGCAGAGAAGAAGCAGCATATCGAGGGGAATATGAAGCGGCACCGAGTTGTTATTTTAGACAATCCTTTTGGAAAAGCATCAAGTGAACATGTACTTAGCCCAGTATTTTTCATCGCCGAGCAGTTGGGCTTCCAAATTATAGCTTTAACGGCACATGCAGAAGGTAAGTTCTTACAGGATTACTTCCCAATTATTTATAGCTGTCGTCTCAGAGCAACAGACGATCCGACTAAAAAGATCATGTCGAAGGAAAAATCATTGCATCATGCATACTTCCAAGACCATGAACCAGAATCAATCGAGCGATTAGGTGAAGTGGAACAGATGGAATTGTTTTAGGAAAGGGGCTCTTTAAATGGGGAGCCCTCTTTCCTATGGAATGTCGTAATGTCTAATAAAATGTCCTGTTATTAATTGTGGTGGATGGTTTAGAATCAGATAATCGCGGTATAAAAATACCTAGACGTAATTCGTAATATCATACTAAATACACTTGTGAAACGATGTACCACTAATTATGATTGGGTAGACAGGAGGAATGTGGGTTGACCCAGAAGATGATTGACGATCTGTTGGAAGTTATTACTTTTTGGTTGGCTGATATAAAGGATATTCAAGCAAATAGCTATCATATTGATGCATTATTCACCGAACTAGAATCCCAAGCAGATGATATTCATACAGGTATCACCGGGCTGGAGCGGGATGTTCAACAAATAGATGAAAGACTCGCGAGCATATTATCTTGTGTTCTTGAAAATAGCAATAATAAGAAAATAATCCAAAAAGCGGTTTAATTAAAGTTTGCATTTGCAGGCTTATTTTTTTTGCATTGATATATGATTTTTCCCGTTAATATAGTTATGCTTCCTGATAAAGTATTTCTCCTGCCGATATCCTAACCATAGTCACAATCCTCACGTTAACAAGCGATCCTTCTACATCAATCCCTGAGTATGTGCTGAAGATCGCGAAGACACTAAAAATAATAGTATTGATTGTCAGTTCTAGCGAAGAATGCATGTCCCGTTGGAGCGTTTCTTTAAAAAGCGGGATCCTCGTTAATAAGAAAAGTACGATTAAGAGTAGTGCAGCGCGTTCGAATAAGCGAATTAGCATGTCAAAGGAATCAATCATTTCGTGTTCTCCTTAAAATTATGATAGCAAAAAAAATGAGCTAATAGTCCAAGTTAAAATCTAAAACGTTCCATAATGAGGTTTCCAATAATCTATCGATAATCTTATCACAATCTAATTTCAAAACTCCATGTATTCGATTCCAATTAAATTTGCATAAAATGTTCATCGAAATCCCTTTATTATTCTCATAATTGAACCGATAGATTATATAGAACATCCTTACGTCTATTTAGGAGTACATAAGCGAAATCAAGTGTGAACGACTATTCTAACAATTTCAGTTGCCACTTAACTTCAGGAGGAAAATCATGGATATATCAACATTAATTGGGTTAATATTAGGAATTGTCGCCATTGGGGTTGGAATGGTACTAAAAGGTGTTAGTATCTCGGCATTAATCAATCCTGCGGCATTATTAATTATTTTCTTAGGAACAATTGCCGCAGTTGTCATTGCATTTCCAACAAGTACATTGAAAAAAGTACCTAGCTATTTCAAAATTTTATTTACCAATCAGAAATTAACGGAGCCGAAAGCGTTAATTCTTATGTTTACGGAATGGGCTGATCAAACGAGGAGAGAAGGTATTTTATCCTTAGAAATGCAATTAAATGAAGTAGAGGATCCATTTCTTCTTTCGGGGCTACAGTTAGCAATTGATGGACAAACTCCGGAATTTATTCGTGAGGTAATGCTTGAAAAAATTGACGCGATGGAAGAACGGCATGAGGTAGGTGCATCTGTGTTTACGCAAGCAGGGACCTATGCGCCAACACTTGGGGTGCTTGGTGCTGTTATTGGTCTGATTGCAGCATTAGGGGACATGTCGGATATGAATAGATTAGGTATAGCTATTTCCGCAGCGTTCGTTGCAACATTACTCGGGATTTTTACGGGATATGTTCTATGGCATCCGTTTGCAAATAAACTCCGGGAAAAGTCGAAAAAGGAAGTTTTACAAATGGAAATTATGGTGGAAGGAATTCTATCGATTACGACAGGTGATTCTGCAATGATGGTACGTGAAAAGCTTGGATCATTATTATCTACAAAAGAGCAGGCGGGTATGAAACAGAGGGATAGCGATGCGTAGAAATAAAAAGAAAAAAAGGAGCCATATTGATGAATCATGGTTACTTCCTTATTCTGACCTGCTAACACTGCTTGTTGCCCTATTTATCGTCTTATTCGCAATGAGTGATGTCGATGCAACCAAATATAAAGAGCTTGCAGGGATCTTTCGCAATGAATTCTCAGCTGGTGGCGGAAATGGGATTCTTGAGCAAAACATTGATCCAATTTCCCCAATTCCACCCGAAAAACAGCAAGAAGAGGAAAAAGAAGAAGAGCTAGAATCGGAAACGGAAGAAGAACGAAATAGTGCAGTTGAACTGCAACAATTAGAAGGACTTCAAGAAGAAGTGAACCATTATATTACGACGAATAGTTTGACTAATAATCTAAGTACAGAATTAACCGATGAAGGTCTACTCGTTACGATTGTCAATGAAGTTTTCTTTGATCCTGGAAGTGCAGATGTTAAGGAGGACGGGGCGGTAATCGCAAGAGAGGTATCCAATCTACTAGTTACAGAACCACCTCATCAAATTGTTATTAGCGGCCATGCGGATGATGTCCCCCAGAATAATGAAAAGTATGGTTCAAACTGGGAACTAAGTGTTACCAGGTCTCTTAATTTCATGCGGTTAGTGCTGGAAAATAAGAATCTAGATCCAACACTTTTCAGTGCGAAGGGCTACGGAGAGTATAAGCCAATTGTGCCAAATACAAGTGCAGAAAATCGTGCGAAAAATCGACGGGTAGAAGTATTGATCTTACCAAATTATGAAATAAATACAGGAGAATAAGCAATCCCTTTGCAATAATCTAAACTACTTAGAAACAGACTAAAAGGAGCGTTAGTTGGATGAAAAAGCGATTTAGAATAAAAAGTATTCGAACAAGGATGACAATAGGGTTCTCTATTATCATTGGATTATTTATCTTATTTGCGATTTATAATACTTTCTCTATCTATAGAACGAATGATGCAACAAGAGACATTATGGACCATCAGATGGAGTTACTAATCGTTGATGAAGAGTTAACAACGAATATGGCACAGCGAGAAGGGTATTTACGAGGCTTCTTATTGTATGGTGACACAGGCATGAAAAATAAGTTTTCAGATTCATTAGAGGAGACAATTGCACTTGAAAATAGAATTCTTGAATTAAATGATTCGGAAGCAACAAAAGCACTAATTGATAAGAAAATCACATGGGGAACACTAACGGATGAAGTGATCGCTGCGTATGAGGGCGGAAATGAGGCAGAGGCTCATCAGATTATGAGCACGGAAGTTATGCCACTTTCAGAGGAAATTATGAATGACTTTAAAGAGGCTTCGAATAAACGGAAGGAGCTTATAATAGCCGGAGGTCAGGAGATCATTGATAATGGAACAACAACGTTTTATATTACTCTAATTGTCAGTGGGCTTATTTTAATATTGGGTATTTTCATTGCAGTCTTTACTTCAATGAAAATTACGAAGCCGATTAAATTGCTTATGAACCGGATGAATTCAGTAGCTCAAGGGGATTTAAGTGGAGAAATGTTAGAGGTCGAATCAGCAGATGAGGTAGGTCAACTTACGGTAGCTACAAATGAGATGGTATTGAAGAATAGAAATTTACTATCAAAAATTAGTACCGTATCCGAAAATGTTTCAAGTGAAGGGGAAGAGCTAACAATTGCAGCCAATGAAGTAAAGGCTGGTTCAGATCAAGTTGCAATTACAATGCAGGAATTAGCAACAGGGTCAGAAACACAGGCAAATAGTGCGAGTGACCTTGCATCGATCATGGCAAACTTTACTGAAAAAGTTGCTGAAGCAAATAATAAAGGGCAATCGATTAATAAATACTCCAATAAAGTATTGGAAATGACAAATGAAGGAAGAAATTTAATGGAAGGCTCACAGAGACAAATGGGAAGTATTGATCAGCTTGTAAAAGATGCTGTTCAAAATGTCCAAGGTTTAGACGAGCAGTCCAAGCAAATTTCAAAATTAGTTTCTGTCATTCAAGAAATTGCCGATCAAACCAATCTGTTAGCACTAAATGCGGCAATTGAAGCAGCAAGAGCGGGCGAGCATGGGAAAGGTTTTGCGGTTGTTGCAGACGAAGTACGTAAATTAGCTGAACAAGTTTCGGTTTCTGTAACAGATATCACTGGCATCGTTACAGCAATCCAAACCGAAGCAAGTAAAATCGCTGGATCATTGCGCGGTGGATATAAAGAAGTTGAAGAGGGAACGAAACAAATTCAAACGACTGGTATGACGTTAAACGAAATTAGCAAGTCCGTTACAAAAATGGTAGAGGATATTAATACTATTTCTGGAAATCTCACGGAAATTGTAGATAATACACAAGAAATGAATGGTTCAATTGAAGAAATCGCCTCTGTTTCCGAAGAGTCTGCTGCTGGTGTTGAAGAAATTGCAGCATCGACAGAACAAACAAGCAGTTCGATGGATGAGGTTGCAGCAACATCTGTACAGCTAGCAAGAGCAGCGGAAGAATTGGATGGATTAGTGAAACAATTTAAGTTATAGTTTCGTAGGTTGGCCAATTTTTGACGTTTGATAAAAGAAAGGAACGATTAGGTTTGCGGCATCATGTCGCAAACTCAATCTGTATTTAGCATTATTACATATGTTAAATCGTCAAATATAGTTGCATAAAAATTTACATTGACAGGAGATTTCCTAAATGACGATACCAACGCAAGAACGTAATCGGTATGTGACCAAATTACTAAACGGGATGCATCACTCGTTACAATCGATTATTCCACTAGAGCACGAACTTTCCAAACCACATTTACAGGAACGAGCGCTACAACTTCCATTTGGTGTTCTCATTGGCATTACGGGAGATATTAGAGGGAAATTAGTTTTGGCAGGAAATCAATCCATTTTTGCTTCGATTGGTCAATCCATGTATGGCATGGCAATCGAAGGTGAAATGTTAATCTCGTTTAGTGGGGAGCTGGGCAATATGATTGCTGGAAATCTAGCAACAAATATCGTCCAATATGAGCTACGAACAGATATTACTGCACCAACAATAATCGAAGGAAATACAACCCTTTCTGGCTATGATAAAGCAATTCATCTATCCGCAGTCTTTGTACATGCAGGAAATTTGGACATTTATCTCATACTGGATTAACTATACCTAATTATAATATTCTGTATTTTAATAAACCCCTTTATTTACAAGCGCTTATCCTAGATAATAGAAGTAGGTAATTATTACTATTAATGTACCGGATAGGAAAGAGTCTGGATATTTAATCAAGTCCAGAAAATCAATAAAGTTGTTTATTAGAAGAATACATAAAGTTTGTCTGATCGGATTAACCATACGAGAAGGGAAGTACGACATGGATACGGATCAATATTTAGAAGTATTTTTGGATGAAAGCCGTGAACATTTACAAGCTGTAAATGATAATATTTTAGAATTAGAAAAGAAACCAGATGACCTTGATCTAGTGAATGAAATCTTTCGTTCTGCCCATACCCTTAAAGGGATGTCTGCAACAATGGGATATGAAGA
This sequence comes from Oceanobacillus arenosus, assembly GCF_003369575.1. Classification (GTDB taxonomy): domain Bacteria; phylum Bacillota; class Bacilli; order Bacillales; family Amphibacillaceae; genus Oceanobacillus; species Oceanobacillus arenosus. The sequence continues at coordinate 114,819 of NZ_PIOC01000023.1, forward strand.
CATCGCGTCTTTAACCCATAAGATGGAAAATGTGCTGGATCAAATTCGTAATCATAAATTAACGGTAACGACTGAAGTAATTGATATTATCTTTCTAGCAATCGAGTATTTGGAGGATATGGTAGATTCGATTAGTGAGGGAAATGATGGGAAAAAGGATGTTTCCGATCTTGTGCAACGATTAGAACGAGTAGAAAGAGGAGAAACGACTAGCCCTTCAAAGGAAAACCAAGAGATTGCGAGTACGACAGAAGCAGAAGTGGAAGAGGAAGTAAAGCAGTTAGATTTAGATGAATTCCAAATGACGATTATCGAGCAAGCGAAGGAGCAGAATGTTACTGCATATCAGCTTACCGTTCGCCTGTCAGAAGATAGTATATTAAAAGGTGCTCGTGCCTTCATGGTATTTGAAGCGTTAGAGAAGATTGGTGAGGTAATTAAGACTTCTCCAGCAGTTGAAGAAATAGAAGAAGGAGATTTCGAACAGGAGTTCACTGTTATTTTCCTATCGAAGGAAACAGTGGATGCGATTAAGAACCCATTGTATAAAATATCGGAGATCCAGCATGTTGCTGTAAATCCGCTTGTATTTGAAGAAAGCACTCCAAAGCAAGAAGTTATAGAGGTGCAAGAGGAATCGGAAGTACAGGTAAAGGATACACCAGCAGAAAGTAAAACAAACCATACAACGAAGACTATTCGGGTGAATTTGGAACGAATTGATGACCTGCTAAACTTATTTGAAGAGGTAGTAATTGATCGAAGTAGATTAGAAGTAATCTCTGAAAGTATCTCAAATCCCGATTTAATAGAAACCGTTGAACATATGGGGCGTGTATCTTCTGATATGCAAAGCTTAATATTAGCGATGCGTATGGTGCAAATCGAGCAAGTATTTAATCGTTTCCCGAGGATGATCAGGGGATTAGCGAGAGATTTGAATAAGAAAATAAACCTTGAGATTATTGGTGCGGAAACAGAGCTAGATCGAACGGTTATTGATGAGATTGGCGATCCATTGGTACATTTAATTCGAAATTCAGTCGATCATGGGATTGAAATGCCAGAAGTAAGGAAGCAAGCAGGGAAGCCTGAGGTAGGTCAAATTATCCTCCGAGCATTCCATAGTGGAAATCATGTCTTTATTGAAATAGAAGACGATGGTGCTGGAATCAATCGTAAAAAAGTAGAAGCAAAGGCAATTGAAAAAGGGCTAATTACTGCTGAACATGCAGAAACATTATCCGATGATGAGATTGCACACCTCATATTGTCTTCTGGATTTAGTACCGCAGACCATATTTCGAATATATCTGGTCGTGGGGTTGGTCTTGATGTCGTGAAGAGTAAGATTGAATCGTTAAGTGGACAAATCAGTATTGAAACAGTGGAAGGAAAGGGAAGTATCTTCTCAATCCAATTACCATTAACCCTTTCGATTATTTCAACGCTATTAGTAAAAGTACAACAGGAAACGTATGCAATTCCACTAACCTCGATCATTGAAACGGTTCGTTTAGAGGAATCTGAAATTATGACAGCACATGGTCAGCAGGTAATGGATTTCCGAGGTCATGTCATTCCACTCGTATCGTTAACAGAAGTATTCCAAGTACCAAAGATGGACAAGGAAAAATCGAAATATGAAGCGATTGTCATCGTCAAAAAAGGTGAAAAAATAACAGGTTTAATCGTTGATAGCTTCCTCGGTCAAAAAGAGGTCGTATTGAAATCATTAGGCTATTATTTACGAGATGTCTTTGCAATATCTGGTGCAACAATTTTAGGTGATGGTGAGGTTGCATTAATCATCGATCCGAATGCATTGATTAAATAGATGGTTTCTGGAGCAATTAAACAAAACCTACTCATTATAACTAATAGCAGCAAATTATTAGAGTCAAGCCATTAAATATATGAAAGGGGGCTTTTGAGATGGCAGAAGTGAATAAATATATTTTATTTAAACTAAAAAGTCAGACGTTTGGTGTGGAGGTATCGCAAGTAATCTCAATTGAACGGTTGCAGGAGATTACTGGAGTTCCACGGACAACGGAATTTATTAAAGGTGTCACCTATATTCGTGAGAAAACAACCCCTGTCATTGATCTGAAAGAAAGATTATTGATGGACGAAACAAAAGCAACCGATGATACTCGTATTTTAGTTGTGAATATTAACTCCATGCAAATTGGGTTAATCGTTGATGCGGCGACAGAAGTGAAGGATATTGAATCGTCCGCCATTGACCCGGCACCAGAAATTATTGGTGGAGTGAAAGAAACCTTTATCAAAGGTGTAGCTAGATTAGAAAATGGTTTATTGATTTTGCTAGAATTGGAGAGCATTATCGATCCAAATGAAACGAATGAATTACTCGAAGTAGTTGCCGAGTAGCAATAATTCGTATTTACAACTTAATGGGATATAGTGTTTAGTAAGAATCGCATATTTTCGGATATGTGATTTTTTTCTCGTAGGCTGTTTAGATAAAATACGAACTAAGTTAGGAGCAAAGTTGATTTTCGCTACAAGCAAGTCGCTATCAGCGGGCTCAACATCTTCGCTTTTCCCGCAGTAGTCTCCTGCCTTCCGCTACAATCAACGGCCTTACAGAGGGAATGCTAACTCCTATTTTTAAGAAAATGATAAAATTAATAACTGCACAATCCCAGCGGAAGAAATACACGGAGACTTCTGAGGGAAGAAGAGCCTAGGTGAGACTACGAAACGCGATAGCGTGAGTAGGCTCACCAGCTCCCCGCGAAAAGCGTAGTGTATTTCTGGAGCGACCAGCCTGAGAGCCTTAGGCACTAAACTAGTCCGCACTTTATATCAATCGAAACAAACCATACGAAATGAGCCTTTTTGTAAACAGTGCATTAGGATAAAATAAAGGGTTCGATATATATGGCTCAATGGGAACGTTATTGATTCTTAGGTCGTATTCATTTAAAATAGCTTAGTATGTCATTGAGTGAGAACGCGCGATCTAATCGGAATAATTAGTAGTAACTTAGGTAAAGAGAGATGATGTAGATGCCAAGGCAAATTTGGCTATTGGTAATAGCAACAACGATTAATGTAACTGGCGGTTCTTTTCTATGGCCGCTGAATACGATTTATATGCATAATGAGCTTGGTAAAAGCTTGGCTTTTGCTGGGTTCATTTTAATGTTTAATACGGCAGCAAATATTGCTGGAAATTTACTCGGTGGGGCGTTATTTGACCGATATAGCGCATATAAGACGGTACTTTATGGAACCCTTTTAGCAACACTCGCAACAATTGGTATTTCACTTTATCATAGTGTTGTACCATATACGATATTCCTTATTATCATTGGATTTGGAAATGGGATTACATGGCCGGTAATTATGGCGATGGCTGGTTCGGTATGGCCTGAAGGTGGTCGTCGTGCCTTTAATGCTGTTTATGTTGCGCAGAATCTAGGAGTTGCTCTTGGTGCGACATTGGGCGGATATATTGCCAGTATTTCTTTCAATTATATTTTCTGGGCAAATGCAATATTGTTTATCGTTTTTTTCTTTATTGTTTTATTTACGTTTAAAGAAATGGATCAATCACAGAATCCGCAAATGCATACATCTGTTATCGAACAAAGTGGGAAAATTAATGATAAAACAGCATTTCGTTCATTGTTAATATTATGTAGTGGATTTTTGATTACGTGGATCGCATATAGCCAGTGGCAGTCCACGATTGCATCGCATACACAGGACATTGGAATTCCACTTGAACAATATAGCTCGCTATGGGCGATAAATGGTTTTCTTATCGTTTTTGCACAACCTTTGGTAAAATGGGTAACAGAGAAGATTACTTCTCCAAGAACCCATATTTATATCGGGGTCATCATTATGATTGTTTCCTATTTTATCGCTATGATTGCAGCAGATTTTACGATGTTTGCAATCGCCATGGTGATATTAACGATGGGGGAAGTATTAATGTGGCCAGCATTTCCAACACTGGCAAATGTTCTCGCACCAAAAGGCAGAAAAGGATTCTATCAGGGCTTGGTGAACAGTATTGGGGCAACAGGAAGAATGATTGGACCAGTCGTCGGTGGGTTTATTGTCGATATGTATAATATTGAGCTCTTATTCTATATTTTAATCGTAATTTTATTTATCCCATTCGCGACGACGAAATTTTATGATCGAACATTAAAAGCAAAAAAATAATCAATAGAAGGAGTTTTATCATGGCAGAAATTAAACTGATTGCACTGGATATGGATGGAACATTATTAAACACGGATCAAGAAGTCTCGGCTCGTACGGAAGAGGCAATTACGAAGGCTCTGGCAAAGGATATTCATGTCGTTCTAAGTACAGGACGAGGGTTCAGAGCTTGCTATCCATATGCAGAACAATTGAAATTAACATCCTATCTTATTACAACGAATGGTGGGGAAATTTGGACAGTAGGAAAAGAATTGCTAGACCAACATTTACATGATACAGCAACGATCGAGAAGCTCTATAATTTAGGCTTAGAAGTCGGTGTAAACATGTGGATGATCTCAACTGAAGGGGTATTCCGTAATGAAGCTCCCGAGGATTTCTATGATTATAAGTGGCTCAAGTTTGGATGTGAGTCAACAGACCAGGATAAGCTCGATATCATGATTAAAGAGATTTCTCATTATGAAGGACTAGAACTAACCAATTCCCTACCAACGAACGTAGAAGTAAATCCTCCGGGCGTAAGCAAAGCAATGGCACTCCATTTTGTATGTGATAAAATTGGCATCACGATGGATAATGTAATGGCTTGTGGTGATAGTTTGAATGATATTAAAATGATTCAAGAAGCCGGCATCGGTGTTGCAATGGGCAATGCACAAGAAGCGATTAAAAAGGTGGCAGACTTCGTCACAGATTCAAATAATGATGATGGTGTCGCGAAGGCAATCGGGAAATTTGTATTATAATGTAGAGCTCCACTTAGGTGGGGCTTTTATTTTTCTTTGAGCCGGTGTTTAGAAAATTGGAAAACATTATGAAATTGACATTGGATTAATTGAGGGACATTTCATACATCCGAAAATTTTGTCTTAGAAGTTTTCAACGGATAAAATGTATATCATTACAGGTGCTCGGCAATCCTTAAAGGGAAAGGCGACTATATCTGAAGAATTAGAGAAGCAGACATGGATTATGCGTGAACAGGGATCTGGAACAAGAGAGATGTTAGAAGATTTTTTTCAAAAAAATCATATTCATCCAAAACGTGTCATAATATTAGGTAGTACGCAAACAATTAAAGAAGGGATTGAAGCTGGACTTGGTATAAGCCTGCTTTTTGATTTATCCTTAAAGAAGGAGCTACACTTACATACGATTGAAAAACCTGAGGTGAAGGGAACGCCAATTCAGCGTGGTTTTCGGTAATAAAAAATCACCAGGAGTTTCAACCGAGGGCATTCTAAATATTTGAAGTATTAGTAAAGGGCCAGCGTCTGGAATAGCTAAATTGAGTGCATTTTCAGAGCCCTTACATTGTTCACAAAAGTAGAGTATAATAGAGGTAGAAGGAAGAAAGGGGATGCTTTCATGTCATTTTCTCGCGGGCCAAAAGAGCCGGTTCCAGAAGTAGAAACAAATGTGTGGTCATGTACAAGTGATAATTGTCAGGGCTGGATGAGAGAATCGTACAGTTTTGAAGAAGAACCATTATGTCCACTATGTCAATCAACAATGGAACATGAAATACGTGTACTGCCAGAAATGAAATAGATTTAGTATCTCCAAATAGGTTAAAGTTATATATTCTTTATTATTTTCTTAGTGGTGTCTGAATTCCGGACGCCACATTTTTTGGTAGGTAAGAAAGCATAACGACTTTCTTAACGAAAGAGGGAGGAAACCAAGGTTCCTCCCATCATTTATCTCATATTTATTGACAGTAAGACCACCACTGATTGAAATTGCCCTTTATTACGCTTCTATTCTTGTTTCTTCCAACGCTCTACCTAATATCCGAGCCGCATTGGCAACACGATCCTCTGTTGGTGGTTCGACATCTTTAAGTACATAGTCAAGACCTAATGCCTCCCATTTATAGACACCTAACTTATGGTATGGCAGCACATCAATTTTTTCTACATTTGGCATCGTACGAATAAATTCAGATAAACCAATTAAATCTTCATCAATATCGCTTATTCCCGGTATTAATACGTGACGAATCCATACTGGAACATGTTTCTCAGTTAGGTGATGTGCGAACTGTAAAATCTTTTCGTTTGATAAACCAGTTAGCTTTCGGTGCTTCTCTGGATCAATTTGTTTAATATCAAGTAACACCAGATCCGTCAATAAGAGGAGCTCGTCAAGCGATGCTAGGAAAGCAGGAGAGGTTGAAAAACAACCCCCTGCAGTATCGATTGCGGTATGGATTCCATGCTTCTTTAGCTTTTTAAATAGTTCGATGATAAATTTCATTTGTAGTAGCGGCTCGCCACCACTAACCGTAACTCCACCACCAGATGCTTGAAAGAAGGGGAGGTACGTAATAATATCTGCGTAAAGCTCATCAACGGACATTACTTTACCATCGCCCATTTTCCATGTATCTGGATTATGGCAAAATTGACAACGAAGGGGACAGCCTTGCGTAAAGATGATATAGCGGAGACCTGGCCCGTCGACAGTCCCACATGTTTCTACAGAGTGAATACGACCTTTCATTTAGAAAACCTCCTCTTAATCTTACATCATGATTTGCGAGTGAATCAATCAACTAAATACTGTCGTGGAATGTACGATTGATAACATCAATTTGTTGTTCCCTCGTTAATTTGATAAAGTTTACAGCATAACCAGACACTCTGATTGTAAGCTGTGGATATTGTTCTGGATGATCCATAGCATCAAGTAAAGTTTCACGGTCAAATACGTTAACATTTAAATGATGACCACCTTTTAATGTATAACCATCTAACATTCCAACTAGATTATTCTTTCTTACTTCCTCTTCCTTACCTAATGCTCTTGGTACGATCGAGAATGTATTACTAATTCCATCTAATGCATCAGCATATGGCAATTTTGCTACAGAGCTAAGGGATGCTAATGCACCTTTCTTATCTCGACCATGGGATGGGTTTGCTCCAGGTGCAAATGGTTCGCCGTCTTTTCTGCCATCTGGTGTGTTCCCCGTCTTCTTTCCGTAAACAACATTGGATGTGATGGTTAATACGGACAATGTAGGTACGGCATTCCGGTAGGTTTTATGCTGCTTGATTTTATTCATAAAGGCTTTCACGAGATTGACGGCAATGTCATCGACACGATCATCGTTATTTCCGTATTTTGGATAGTCGCCTTCCACTTCATAATCAATCGCAAGCCCGTCTTCATTGCGCAATACTTTTACTTTTGCATATTTGATTGCACTTAAGGAATCTGCTGCAACGGATAAACCTGCAATACCAGTTGCCATTGTGCGCAGTATTTTCTTATCATGTAACGCCATCTCGATTCGTTCATAGCTGTACTTATCATGCATGTAGTGAATGACATTCAATGTGTTGACATATAATCCAGCAAGCCAATCAAGCATTTGATCATATTTTTCCATTACTGCATCATAATCAAGGTAATCGGAAGTGATTGCTTCATACTTTGGTGCAACTTGGAAAAATTGTTTTTCATCGATGCCACCGTTAATTGCGTATAAGAGTGCCTTGGCAAGGTTCGCACGAGCACCAAAAAATTGCATTTGTTTGCCAATTTCCATTGCCGATACACAGCAGGCAATCCCGTAATCATCGCCAAACGCTTCACGCATTAAATCGTCGTTTTCATACTGAATGGAACTTGTTTTAATTGACATGCTCGCACAGTAACGCTTGAAGCTATCGGGCAATTTAGAGGACCATAAAACAGTTAAGTTAGGCTCCGGTGCCGGCCCGAGATTATCCAATGTATGCAAGAAGCGATAAGAGTTCTTCGTAACTAGTGCTCTGCCATCTTTTGCAATTCCGCCAATCGATTCCGTTACCCATGTTGGATCACCACTGAAAAGTTCATTGTAATCGGGTGTTCGGGCAAATTTCACTAATCTAAGTTTCATCACAAAATGGTCGACAAGCTCTTGTGCATCTTGTTCTGTCATCACTCCAGCCGCGATATCACGTTCAATGTAAATATCTAAGAATGTTGACACTCTACCAAGACTCATTGCTGCACCATTTTGTTCTTTAATTGCAGCTAAATAGCCGAAATAGAGCCATTGGAATGCTTCAACAGCATTTTTTGCAGGTTTGGAAATATCGAAGCCATAGGACTCACCTAATTGTATCAATTCATGTAATGCACGAATTTGCTCCGAGATTTCTTCGCGTTCACGAATAATATCTTCGAACATGACGCCATCTGTACCAATAGATGCAAGTTGTTTTGTTTTATCTTCAATTAATCGATCTACCCCATATAACGCGACGCGGCGATAATCGCCGATAATTCGACCGCGACCATATGCATCCGGTAATCCAGTAATAATACCTGCCCGGCGAGCATTCCTCATTTCCGGTGTATAGGCATCAAATACGCCTTGGTTATGTGTCTTACGGAATTCAGTAAATACATGCTCAATTTCTTCGTCCACTTCATAGCCATAGGCTTTCGCTGCATCGATTGCCATACGAATCCCACCAAATGGTTGTAGTGATCGTTTAAAGGGCTTATCTGTCTGTACACCGACAATTTTTTCCTTTTCCTTATCTAAATAACCTGGTCCATGGGAGGTGATGGTAGATACAATCGATGTATCCATATCAAGAACCCCGCCATTTTCTCGTTCTTTACTTGTTAATTCCATCACATACTTCCAAAGGTCAGTTGTTGCATTTGTTGGCCCAACTAAAAAGCTTTCATCTCCATTGTATGGTGATACATTTTGCATAATAAAATCCCGAACATCAATATTATCCTGCCATTTACCGAATTTGAATCCCAATTTATCCTGAGTAGTTAAAGTCATTTTGTAACCCTCCTAGAGAATTAGTGTAAATCTATTCGAAAAGATTTTGTGAAATATTGAGCATTTGAATCTGTCTTCATTATAACACAGGAAATATTGAAACAGAAAAAGAGAATGTGAATTATATGTGACAATAGTGAAGGGAGAGATAATTTTGCCGGATGTTCTGATTTATCCATACATATACTAATCAAGTACAAGAATTTGAACAATTCACCAATAAAGGTAAACAATCATAAAATACCATTAGCCCAATAAAAAGGATGTGTCACAATGTCCAAAAAACGATATTATTATGTCACTGGAAATACTGCTGAAGGTTTCAAGAATTACTTGCAAACAAACATGGAGCATTTGACCCAAGTTTTCATTTTAAAGCATGATTCAAACACTTTAAAGACAGCAGTAATAAAGAAGTTAATCGATACTTATTCGTCAGATCATGATATAGAAATATTAAAGAGCCCTTTAGGTGGTGAATATCTGGACGGGATGATTATCCGTGAAAAATCAATCGGTATTATCATTGATAATATTGTCACATCAACGCTTGCAAATGCAATCGAAATTAATTTACATGCAGCATTTGTAAATAGTCCCTCTATCGATGATACAAAGGAAAAATTTCATACATTAACGAAGGATGCACATGATCATTTCAGAACAGGTCTTAAAATCCATGATGACCTCGAAGCAATTTATATTAAAGAAATGAACTTCAATCTTGGTGATCAATTAACGGAAGAGCTAATTGAAAAGCTGATGCAAAATCAACCCATACAGAACAGACAAGCACATACGTATCACCGCTTGTTTGGCACGAATACGGCGGATGGTGTTGTTAATGAGGTGCCACATTTAACGAGCAATATAAAAAATGTAACCTACATTAAGGGACGCGCTGGCACAGGGAAATCGACCCTTATGAAGAAAATCGCAAATGCCTGCCAGCAAAAAGGATTTGATGTTGAATTATACCATTGCAGCTTTGACCCAAATAGTTTGGATATGGTGCTTGTTCGCGAATTGGATTTCTGTATATTTGATAGCACGGATCCACATGAATTCTTCCCGAGCAGAGAAGGAGAAACGATACTAGACTTATACAAAGAAACTGTGACACCAGGAACAGATGAAAGGTTTGCAACAGAAATTCATGAGGTTAATCAGCATTATAAATCATTTATGAAAAAAGGAATCGACAAACTAAAAGAGGCAGGGGAATATCTAGATGTACTTGAAAGCCAATGGTCCTTTACTGAAAAGGATATTGAAGAAGCAGTAGAAGCAATACTAGAAAAAGCCGGAAAGTAATCGAAGGGTAGATCTTAATCAAAGGATCTGCCCCTACATATTTTTAGATTTTCTCCCGAATTAACTAGCTGTAAGACCCCCATTTCAAGAATTTAAGAAAAATCAAGAATTGTAAGTGGGGTATCAACAGAAAGTCAAAATCGCTATTCTGTTCAATTAACATAAAGTGGGGGCGGATATTACCCCCACTTTATGAAGTTTCACTTTATACTTGTAATTTTTATCATTATCATGTAGAATTAGTTAACTGAAAATTAAAATAGATAATTTTCATAAAAAGGGTGGTGGATTGGATGGTAACCGTAAAAATGCTTAAACCATATTACATTAAAGCAGATGAAAATTATGTTCGCATAATGCTTGCGTATCAGTATTTTTCTATTGTAATGGATGAATTGGTTTATCAATTTATCCCCGTTGAAGCAAATGAAATTAAGATCAACCGTAAAACGAAAAAGGTAGAAAATATTGATGCAAGGTTTGCTTTCCAAAATGAGAAGAAAGTTGTCTATGTCACCATGGCCAAATTATTGACACTCCCTGATTTTCAAAAACAACTTGATTCGATTGCCGAATCGTACTACTTTAAGCAAGAAGAAGACGTGGAAAAGGCAAAACAGGAAAATGAAACCGCTTTAATTATTGCGGAATTAGAGAAAGCGAACATAATAAGAATGATTGACCGGGCTTTAGATGAGCGAGATGAAGCAGCATTTAATGAATTGGTAAAATTACTATAATATATTGCTTCGTTGTGATTATCCATTCTCATCACTGCATAGAATAAGTTATCGACCGTTTTATATAGAAAAGAAGTGTCTTTGTTAAGATTGGATATCATTCTAAATGGAGGGAGCAAAGGGTTGAATGCTTTCTCTTTTTTATCTTGATATATTGTTCTAGTAAAATTATAAAAATTTCGATATTATATATATAATGAATTTTGCGAAGGGGGATATTAAGGGTAGAAAGTGCTATATATTAGTTTGTAATGTGAATTAATTCACAAGTTTTTAGTTACTATTAAATAGGGGGAATTAGGATTATGAAGAATAAAGGAATTTGGTCGTTAAATTTTTCAACTATTGTTATTGCATTGATTCCAATTGCAGTAGCTATTAATTATCTTGGCAAGGTTATTATTGAGACATTAAAGCTGCCGCTGTGGCTTGATTCTATCGGGACAGTAATTTCTAGTATGCTAGCAGGACCATTAATTGGTGCATTTACTGGACTCATAAATAATATTATTTATGGATTTACCCTAAGCCCCATTTCGTTTGTCTATGCGGTTACAAGTGTTGTTATTGGTTTAGGGGTAGGGATTATGGCGCATAAAGGGTGGATTGCTTCCATTGGTAAGGCAATTGTAATTGGTTTAGTTGTTGGATTGCTTGCTGCTATTGTATCGACACCATTAAATATGATGTTTTGGGAAGGTACAACCGGCAACATCTGGGGCGATGCCTTTTACCTATATTTAGCTAGCATTGGAATGCCACAATGGATTGCCTCATTTGGTGACAGTGTTGTTGTCGATGTTCCGGATAAAGTGATTACCGTACTTATTGGCTATTTGATTTATCGAAGCTTACCAAAAAACTTAATTCATTTATTTAAAAATAATAATGAAATAGAGAAATTATAAATTCAACCGAAATTCCGTGGGATACTTCTTTCTTTCACGGAATTTGTCGGCGAATTCGTTTGAAATGAGGGACTCTTTTTGGAACCGATTCACTTATATACGCAAAGAAAATCATGGATCAGTCAAATTGATCCATTATCGAAGTTGTTATTTGCTTTTGTGTCTATTTTTATGACGTATTTATTTTCATCTATTACGATTACATGTTTCGTTTTATTAATAAGCATCGTATTGCTAATGGTTGCTCGGGTATTAAAAAAAATTGTGCCATTACTAGCCATTAGTTTCACACTATTGTTATCAATCATTATTGTGCAAGGCCTAACCCATCCAACCAACGAAACGCCATTGCTAACAATTGGATCGATTGTTTTTTATCAAGAGGGACTTACCTTCGCATTTTTAATTACATTACGTGTGTTTAATATGCTTGCTGCTTTTGGTGTGCTAATTTTGACAACAAAACCTGACGATTTAATGGAATCCCTAATGAAGCAAGGAATGTCGCCTAAAATCAGTTACGTATTTCTTTCTGTATTTCAGCTCATCCCACAAATGCGTGCAACTTTAGGGAAAATCACGGATGCACAGCGTTCACGGGGAATGGAAACGGAAGGAAGCCTTATGATAAGAATAAAGGCATTCTTCCCATTAATTGGTCCTGTTGTGCTAAGTTCATTAAATATGACGAAGGAAAGAGCGATTGCTCTTGAAGTAAGAGGGTTTAGTTCAAAAGGAAAGAAGACTTTTTTAATTGAGGAAAAATCGTATTTCTACCCGAAATTTATTAAGTGTGTACTTGTAACCCTATTGATTGCTGCAATTGTTTGGAGGATTGTTGGATGAGTAAAATTCGTGTAGAGGGTTTGAAATATCGTTATCCAGATATGGATAAATTGGTACTGGATAATTTAAACTTTGAAGTGGAAAAGGGAGCGTTTATTGGAATTATCGGTGAGAATACTGCTGGAAAATCAACCCTTTGCTATGCATTAACAGGGCTTGTACCCAATTTCTTTAAGGGCGCATATGGTGGCACTATCTTAATTGATGATTTAGATGAAATTAGTGATGTGACCAGAAAAGTGGGACTCGTATTCGATCAGCCATTCTCGCAAATGACAGGATCGAAAACGACAGTATATGAGGAAATCGCCTTTGGATTAGAGAATTCTGGAGTAGAACGTGAAGAAATGCGGATTCGTATAGATGAAAGTTTACGATTGATGGACATTGAGCATTTGCAAAATAAAAATCCCTATGATTTATCTGGTGGGCAAATGCAACGAGTCGCAATTGCTAGTGTACTTGCAATGAAACCAGATGTAATCGTCTTGGATGAACCAACATCACAGCTTGATCCAAAGGGGTCTGACGAAGTCTTTCAGGTCATTACAAAACTTGCAAAATCGGGGATTACCATCATAATGGCGGAACATAAATTGGAGAAACTTGCAGAGTATGCCTCGAAAATTTTATTGTTACATAAAGGGAAACAGATAGCCTTTGGTTCTCCCGAGGAAGTATTTTCCCGGGATGATATTCTAGAGTATGGCATCGCACCACCTGTTTATACCAGAATTGCTAAAGCGGTAAAACCGAAAACTCAAGCAGGGTTTTATCCAGTAACAATGAAAGATCTAATGCAACAATGGAATGTGGGTGATAAATGATGGCGGAAATTAATGTGCGTGGACTCCATTTTGGCTATCATCAAAACCAGAAAATATTAAAGCAGATTGATCTCCATTTTAAGGGAAAATCCACAGCGATTATTGGTCAAAATGGAGCAGGAAAGACAACTTTAGTAAAGCTATTTAAAGGATTATTAAAACCGGTAAAAGGGGATATTTTAATAAACTCTATCAATACAAAGGAAATAACAGCAGCAAAACTAGCAAATCAGATTGGACTCGTATTTCAAAATCCAAACGACCAGATTTTTAAAAGCAATGTAATGGATGAAGTGAAATATGGTCCATTAATGATTGGCTTTACGGAGAAAGAGGCAAATATTCAGGCAGATTTAGCACTTGAAGCGGTAGGTTTAAAAGGATTGGAACAAGTGAATCCCTACGATTTAAATTTATACGAACGAAAGATGATTAGCATTGCTTCCATCCTCGCGATGGATACGCCGATTGTTATTTTTGATGAACCGACAATGGGTCAGGATTACCAAGGGAAAGAAAGAATAAAAGCGATAATCAATCATTTACGTGCACAAGGAAAGTTAGTTCTTTCGATTCTCCATGATATGGACTTCGTTGCAGAGGTGTTTGAACGGACTATTGTAATGAAAGAAGGGCAAATCTTATTAGATGGTGAAACGAGAGAAGTATTTGCTGAAGCGGAATTATTAAAAGAAGCTTATTTAGAACAGCCCCATGTGACACAAATTGGCAGAGGACTCGGTGCTGAACAGGTGTTTTTAAATGAAAGAGAATTAATCGATTGGCTGAAAAACAAGCGTGCGATGCTTTAATAAGGTTGCAATCATCTAACGCTAGCATCATTAGATGAGGAATATCTTTGCATAAAAGAGGGTAGTACATTAGTAAGAGGCTCAACTCCAGGGTGGATGATTACCGGAAGTGCTATCTACTAAAGAAAAATCCGAACGAATCCAAATTCTAACGGAAGGATTTGGAATCATCGTTCGGATTCTTTTTGGACTAAAACACTTTTGTCCCATTCATCTTTTTCTAATTAGTTATTTTATTTCCGTTAAAAGATTCTTCATTTTTTCAACGATATAGCTGCTTCCTTTTTCCTGGGTTTCTTCAATCATCATTGCGACCAATATTTCTTGTGAATCATAAGGGTAGGCTACGAACCAGCTATTCTCTGGACCACCTTGCTCGCTCGTTAGCTTCAATTCAGCTGTTCCTGTTTTTCCGGCGATAGGAAAGTCTGCATCATTTGCTTTATGTGCTGTCCCATTAGGTTCAGTTACAACTGCTCGTAATGCTTCTTGGATTACGTTTGCTTGATCTGCTGTAATTAAACCTTTCTGCCAAATTTGTCCTGTTTCCTCGGTTGTTAAAAGCGTTGGTTTGATCATATTTCCAACATTTAAAAATGTTGTATAGGTGGAAGCAATATGAAGGGCGCTTACTTCTAACTGTCCTTGTCCATAGCCTGAATTTGCGAGCTGTACCTCATCCTCTATGGTTCCACTTGTAGATACAGATGAAGCGGTAATCGGATACTCATAAGGTAATGGATCGCTAAAACCGAATTGCTCCATCCCTGCCACAAATGCATCGCTTCCCATCTCGATTGCTTTCATTGCATAATAAATATTATCGGATCGAACGAGAGAGTCCTGTAAATCGACAGGTCCATTTGAAGTAGAAACTCTTCGCACCTTATAATCTCCCCATCCTGAGCCATTACTCCATGTTAATCCGTTAATTTCAATTCCTTCATCAGGTATAATCGTGCCATTTTGCAGGCCGATACTAGCGGTTACCGGTTTAATTACTGAACCAGGGGCATAAGTTGCCGAGAAACGATTGAGTAATGGATTTTTTGGGTCGTTTTGTAATGTTTCCCACATGTTGCTAGTTGTGCCATATAGGATTTCATTCGGATCAAAGGAAGGACTGCTTACCAGTGCCAATGTTTCTCCCGTTTTTGGATTAATTGCTGCAGT
Source organism: Oceanobacillus arenosus (assembly GCF_003369575.1). GTDB lineage: Bacteria > Bacillota > Bacilli > Bacillales > Amphibacillaceae > Oceanobacillus > Oceanobacillus arenosus. The sequence continues at coordinate 130,455 of NZ_PIOC01000023.1, forward strand.
TGTGCCGGAATCGCCATCATAACTTGCATACACTTTTTCTTGGGTATTAATATCGATGGTGACAGAAACATTCTCCCCATTTTTTACGGGCTTTTCTGCTAGAATGGTATCTTCTTCATTCTCTTTAGAAATCGTAATCTGTACTCCTGATTCTCCCTTAAGACGGTCTTCGTATAACTGCTCCAATCCACGTTTCCCAATCACATCATTTGCACTATACACTCCCGGTTCATGCTTTTCCAAATCCTCAGCCGTTACTTGACCGACGTAACCAACTAAATGTGCGGCAGCTTCACCTGCAGGGTAGACACGCCCAGAAACTTCCTGGCTGCTAATCCCATCTATTTGCAATAATTGGGGTAATAAATCCTTATCATAAATCCGTTTGATTGGAACAAATAAATTCGCTTCAACCCATCCAGCACTTAATGCTTTATCAATCGATTCCATCGATATGTTCAATGCTTTAGCGATTTTTTCTTTATTCGCTTCTGGATTTTCGCCAAGTCTCTCAGGAACGATGCCGACCTCATAAACAATATCATTCAATGCTAGTGGCATTTGATTTCGATCAAGGATTTCGCCGCGAACCGGTGTTGTCGTGTGAAAGTTAATCTCACCACCATCTTTTAAATCAGGAAAAATGAAGCCAGCATCCCATTGTACAAACCAGTTTTTCTCCTCTTCGCCTTCTTGTACAAGGGTTGCATCATAATCAAATGAAATTGGTCCTGCAACGGTTTCCATTTTAACCGTAAATGGTATAGTGGCTTTTCCCTCGTCCATTGCTATTTTCAGATTCTTCTCATCCAATGCCTCATAGGATACGGCAATATCGGATACTTGAAGATCATCGTATATTTTTTGTTGGCGCTCAACAGATTGTTCTGAAGGATATGCTTCCTTTGCTTCAGCTGAGAAAAGGTTATACATTTCTTTCATATCAAGCACATTCCAATTCGCTACATATGCTTCAAAACGTTCATTTGGTGTCACTTGCTCCTTTGAACATCCAACTAAAACAAATAAAAGTAGAATAAATAATACGAGCCATTTTTTCATCTAATTACCCCCAGTCTTGTCCCATATATTATATCATTTTCCAATAATAATATAATGTTTTGGATACGATAGTAATATTTTATCTTTGAAAATTCATCCCATCTTAAAATCCGACCTAATGATAAAAACAGTCACACCATTTTGTTAAATAGTGTGACTGTGTCAAGTTGTTCGTATTTTAGTTTGCCTCCATATGTGCAGCTACTTCATCATGGATTCGAGTAAATTCTGAATCAGGTACAACATAATACCAAACGCCATTCATAGTTTGACCTGCACCGTTAATTTCTAAAGTGGTTACGTTACTGCCGGTGTTACGGTAACTAGTGAACAAGGTTTGTATCTTTTCCATGTCTAAGTCTGTTTGTACATTTCCGCCTAGGATGTTTAGAATCTCACCAATTTTAGTGATACTGCTGAAGCTTGCTCCTTCTTTCATTGCTGCGGTAATCACATTTCTTTGTCGTTCATTTCTACCTAGGTCACCGCGGGGATCCTCTTTACGCATCCGAATATAATCGAGTGCTTCTTCCCCATTTAATCGAATTTCTCCTTCAGGGAAGGCTGATGTTCCTTGAGAAAATGCTAGGCTATTGTTTACAGTAATTCCACCTAGTGCGTCAACCCCTTGTTGGAATCCTTCCATATTAACGCGGGCATATACATGGACAGGAAGATCAAATGCTTCCTCGACAGTTTGAACGGATAATTCTGTTCCGCCAAATGCATAGGCATGATTAATCTTATCCATACCACGACCTGGAATATTTACATAAGTATCTCTCGGGATGCTAAGCATCGTCATCGAATTTGTCTTCGGATTTAGTGATAATAGTATCATAGTATCCGAGCGTCCTCTATCACCAGACCGTTCATCAACACCAAGAAGCAATACGTTGACGGATTCGTTATCCTTAAAAATCGATTGGATTTGTTTTTGTCTTTCCGGATCATCATCTCTTGTTAATGGGCTGTGCATCGTTTCAATTGTATTTCCAAGTTCATTCCAAATGTAAGCAGCGAAGCCTCCACCGATTAATAATATTGCCAGAATAATTCCACCGACCCAATAGGGCCATTTGCGCTTTTTCTTATTATGTCTTTTATCTGCTCTAGAAACCACATGAATTCTCCTCTATAGTTACTCATCGCCTTAAAAATAGGGCGAATTGTGGATGATAATAGCTAACCATGGCTAAATTATAGCTGAATTAAGCACAATAGTCTATCAAATTTTGTGAAATGTAAGGTTGAATTGTCAGATTTATTTATGTGCCAACGGTTGATTAATCCACAATAACAGAACCAAAAAAATGTTTAAAAGAATATAGAATTTCCAGATATTAGAAGAAAAGGAACGTAAATTAAAGTAAACGAGTCTTATTATTATCTTTATGGCTGTTTTTAAGGTTTCCTAATTTGGGAAAAATAGCATATACTTATCTAAAATGTTCTTTATAACGAATATTAAGGAACTTAATAAGAACATTTGGGCGAATATGTATTTTCAGAAGGTAAATTGGATAATCATTTAGGGGGGATTATTTCTTTAAGAACAGTATTTTTCATTGGTAGGTAAGAAAGTATAACGACTTTCTCACTACATAAGTGCAACTAAGGCTGTCACCAAAAGGCTTGGTGACAACCAAGTTTTCTAAAAATGGCAACTTGAAATAAGATTTCACATCCAAAGATAACCACCAATATCAGTAATTGCACCCTGAATATAGGTAGACGAATGCTTTTATCATAAAAAGGGAAAAAAGACCCAGAACGAACTACAAAACTAGTTAATATGCGACAAAACTAGTCAGACATTAGAACTGCTTATTATAGTATAATAGTCTTAAGATAATAAGAAACATTCAGTTAAAGGCAAACCGATTGAAAAATTGGGACGCAAAATCACAGATCTAAAGCGAAGTGCTATGGTGGCTGGATTGTCTGAAAGATAATTGGGGGATGGAATGTGGTGAATACAATAGAGGATATTGTGTTAGATTATGAATGGATTTCACTTATTCAAGAAGCAAAAGTGTTGGGCATAACCATTGAAGAAATTCGCCTCTTTCTAGATGATGACAGAGAAAAAGCATGATATTACAAATTTGTAATGTTATTTTTAGAATTACCCACTTATTTTATGGTATAATTCGCAATGAGAGTGGGTGAGACGATTTGATAGGTGAAAAAATCAAAAAATTACGCCAAGAAAAAAAACTATCAATATCTGAACTTGCTGAACGAGCTGGTGTAGCAAAATCATATTTAAGTTCAATTGAGCGAAACCTCCAATCAAATCCATCGATCCAATTTATCGAGAAGATTAGTAGTGTGTTAGGTGTATCTGTAAACGACTTAATTAATGATAATGATTCTACAGATTCGGCAGAGTTAGATGATGAATGGTTAAAAATCGTGAAAGATGCAATGAAATCTGGGGTTACAAAAGAGCAATTTAAAGAGTACTTAGAATTCAATAAATGGCGAAAAAATCATGATAATTAACGAATAATGATAATTATAAGCCGCCGAGGCATGAGGTTCCGGCGGCTTTTGACTGTATGTGAATACTGCATGTAGGGTTACTATCTTATTCTAAGTAGTTAAGAAAGTATAATGACTTTCTTACTACATAAGTGCAACCAAGTTTTCTAAAAAGATAGTTACGATAAAATTTATAAAAAGATTGGTGTAAGATGCGAAAATATTGGTACTGGCTATTGCCTTTAGGTTGGATGAGTGTCATTTATTACTCGTCGGGAACACCTTATGAAAATCAGGATATCAAACCTTTATTAGGAAATTTTTTGGATCTTTCCTTTTTACAGCCGATACTCGGTTGGATAAGCTTCACATATCATAATAGTCTCGTAAGTGTTGATGTGCTGGGCGTGGATGGATTCATCGAATTCTTTATTCGGAAAGGTGCGCATGTCACAGTATTTTTCCTATTGGTATGCTTATTTTACCTTGCAATTAGGAAAACGATTGGACTTGTATTTCATTGGCAAATGATGTATTCATTTCTGTTAACAGTTGCATATGCTATCCTAGATGAAATTCATCAAGGTTTTACACCGAATCGAACATCATATGCTGGTGACGTTGTAATTGATAGTATCGGCGCGGCATTTGCTGTTCTGCTTATAGTTGCAATTCGATGGTGGAGAAGGAGAAAATCGCAGAAAGCGACATAAAAACAGATAGGGTAACGAAAGTTTTGATAGAATATAAATATATAATATAAAATGGATAGTTTCGATAAATTTCGACAACGTGATCTATCATTTTGTGCTATAATCACATGCATTGATGCACTTCAATGGCTTGGAAGCAGTTACGTTTACTAATTTTTTGCTTTGGATGTAAACTATGGTGGAGGCGGGGACCTAATGGGGGAACAGGAAGCATATAAACGACTATTAAAGAAAGTTATTGATGAGACGGAAAATGACAAAATTAAGTCTACTGAAGAATTAATTCAGAAGCTTATCTCGGAACTTACGACGAATAGCGCGTTACGAGGTCATGTGCAGTCTCAATCATGAATTAAAGTGAAAGCCCAATTTCGAATATAATGGGCTTTCTAACATTTACTCTATTTCTTCTTCAGTTGATTCAACTTCAATCTCGATGTATTTTCCTTCAGTCGCTGCGATAATTGCTTGATCATTCGTAAGGTCAACGATCCAATCTTGGAAGCCTTGATCTTCACCCTCTTTAACAAATACAATAAATTCCACATTTTCGAGATAATGAATATCTTCAAGAATAAATTCAGAATTACGTAACACATTTTCTAACTTTCCCAGTAGTCCATAATCGACCGTTATCGAGTACCCTCGCATTCTTTGACGTTTCACAATGCCTGTTGTTTTTATTGCGAGCGAGGTTGTTCCACCGTAAGCGCGGATTAATCCTCCAGCGCCAAGTTTAATACCACCGAAATACCTAGTTATCACGACGGCGGTATCCTTTAAATGCTGCTTCTTCAATACTTCTAAGATTGGCACTCCAGCAGTTCCGCTAGGTTCACCGTCATCATTTGCTTTTTGAATTTGATCATGCTCACCGATAATGTAGGCAGAGCAATTGTGGGTGGCGTCATGATGTTTCTTCTTTATTTCCTGAATGAAATCCTGTGCAGCCTCTTCCGTTTCCACTCGTTTGACATAACCGATAAAACGGGACTTCCGAATCATTTGCTCGTCGTTACCTTCCTTTTTTACAGTAAAGTAAGCAGATAACATCTTGATTTTCTCCTCCTAATCGGACATGATAATTGGTGTAATCTAGTTTTCTAACACTGAAACAATATTTTCGATAATAAGGGTAGAATTTCCTAGAAAAGGGTAAAGACCCTACAAAAGTAGATAAAATATACGTATAATTATAACATAGGTTGGTGGGATATGATGGCTGTTAAAACTAGTGAGAAAGCATTAGACCATGTCATTGAAGAAATGATCGATGTTGTTGAAAATAGTAAAGATGAGATATTCTACATAAGCGAAGGAGCTCGTAAAGAACATGAACAGCTTGTGGCAGAGCTAAAAGTAACAAAAGAGAAAGTACTAAGACATATTGAAAATGGCGATCAGCTTGAGCAGAAAGTCTACTTTTCAAGGCAACGGTTAGCAGAAGTGAGCAAGTACTTTGATCGATATACCGAGGATCAGATTCGCGATGTATACGAGAAAACACATAAGATGCAAACAAAGCTAGCAATGCTGCGTCAGGAAGAACAAATCTTACGCGAAAAACGCGATGACTTGGAACGCAGACTCATTAATCTATCAAAGACAATTGAACGAGCGGAGAGTTTAGCGAGTAAGGTTTCTGTTATCTTAACCTATTTACAGGATGATTTTAAACAAGTAAATGAAATGATTGAAAATGCGAAGGAAAAACAGGCATTTGGTTTGGAAATTATCGAGGCCCAGGAAGAAGAACGGCGGAAGATTTCTAGAGAAATTCATGATGGTCCGGCGCAAATGCTCGCGAATATCTTGCTTCGCTCTGAGCTCATTGAGCGGTCTTATCGTAAAGGCGACGCTGAAGAAGCGTTAGCCGAAATAAAAAGTATTCGTAAGATGATTCGTTCGTCATTATATGAAGTAAGAAGAATTATTTATGATTTAAGACCAATGGCACTTGATGATCTCGGGCTTGTACCGACAATTAAGAAATATATTGCGAACACTGCCGATTATAACAATTTAAAAATTGATTTTGTTGTAATTGGCGAAGAAACAAGATTAAATCAAAAGTACGAAATCGCCTTCTTTCGACTCGTTCAGGAATCCGTTCAGAATGCAATTAAGCATGCAGAAGCAGGATTGATTCAAGTAAAATTGGAAATCCGAAGAAATAGCCTGACAATGTTAATTAAGGATAATGGAAAAGGGTTTGATCCAAAAATAAAGAATGAAAAATCATTTGGATTAATTGGCATGAAGGAACGGGTGGAAATGTTGGATGGCAGTCTATCAATCGATTCCGTCATTGGAAAAGGGACGACAATTAAAATTCAAGTTCCATATAAGCCAGTATAACGTGTATAATAAAAAATAGATGCATGTATATTAATGATTTAGTTTCGAACAATCTTCATCACTGTATATAAAATAGAGAATATATAATGAAAAGAACCAGGGAGGAATAAAGCAATGAATGAAGAAAAACGTATTCGCGTTGTTTTAATTGATGATCATAAATTGTTTCGTGAAGGGGTAAAACGCATACTAGAGTTCGAACCTACTTTTGATGTAGTTGCAGAAGGGGAAGATGGGACAGAGGCTTCCAAATTAGTAAAAGAAAATAACCCAGATGTTGTGTTAATGGATATTAATATGCCGAATATGAATGGTGTGCAAGCAACTGCAGATCTTGTTCGGTATTTCCCTAATACTAAAGTGATTATCTTATCGATCCATGATGATGAAAGTTATGTGACACATGCACTAAAAACAGGTGCACAGGGCTATCTTTTAAAAGAAATGGATTCCGATTCATTGATTGAAGCAATTAAAGTAGTGAGTGAGGGCGGCTCATATTTACATCCGAAAGTAACACATAATCTCGTTCAAGAATATCGCCGTCTTGCAAAAGAAAGTGCAATGAATAATAGTGTCGACCATGGTATCGAATACCGCAAGCCACTGCACTTACTGACAAAACGCGAATGCCAAGTGCTTCAACTACTTGCAGATGGTAAGAGTAACCGTGCAGTCGCAGAAACATTATATATAAGTGAAAAAACGGTGAAAAACCATGTAAGTAATATTTTACAAAAAATGAATGTTAATGACCGTACACAAGCGGTTGTCTCAGCGATTAAAAAGGGTTGGGTAGAGGTTATCTAAAACTTAAATTCGACTAATATTAAATTACTTCAATAGCTTTGATAGTATTGGAGTAATTTTTTTTTTGTAAACGAAATTACCTAGGAATGCTTTTTTTGGCATTATCATGTAAAATATAGGCGAACTAATATATTCCCTTAATAATAAGTAAAAAGGGCAATTTTTACGTAGAGGAGTGAAGGTATTCGATGAAAATTGCTGTGATGACAGATAGTACGGCCTATCTTCCAGTCGATATAATGGAAGAGCTCAATATTCATATGGTTCCACTAAGCGTTGTGTTCGAAGGCACATCTTATGAAGAAGAAATTGATATTAAGTATGAAGAATTTTATCAAAAGATTAAAGAAGTGAAGGAATTGCCAACGACTTCACAACCATCCATAGGGCTAATAACAACAAAGCTTGAAGCGCTTGCGACAGATTATGATGCAGTAATTGCCATTCATATTTCCAGTGGGATCAGTGGTACATATCAAGCAGTTATTACTGCTGGAAGCATGGTAGAAGGCATTAAGGTGTATCCCTATGATTCTGAACTTAGCTGCATGGGACTAGGATTCTACGTACTTGAAGCTGCAAAAATGGCAAAGGAAAATAAAACTTCCGAAGAAATTCTTGCAAGACTTGATGAAATGAAACAGAGTATGCGCGCATACTTTATGGTTGAGGACCTTAGCAATCTTCATCGCGGTGGTCGACTCAATGGTGCGCAAGCAATTGTTGGAAGTCTTTTGCAAGTAAAACCAATCCTGCATTTTGTTGATAAAGTAATTGTTCCATTTGAAAAAATCCGCACAACGAAAAAGGCCCTGAATAGAATCATGGGCATGCTTGAGGAAGACGCAGCAAAAGGAAACGAGTTAAGTGTATCATTTATCCACGCCAATAATAAGCAAGGTGCCATAGAGTTACGTGATGCGTTTATCGAAAAGTACCCTAAGAGTGACACGTCAATCAACTACTTTGGCCCAGTCATCGGAACCCATTTAGGGGAAGGCTCACTCGGAGTCGTATGGTATCAAAAGTAGAACAATATTTATATGACACCTTCAATGCATGGATGTAGTTACCTAGTTCTTGTTATGTAGCGTAGTTTTTTTGAAATAGATAATAGTGATAAGTTGATGTAAAGTGCGGACTAGTGACAATTGTAATTTTAGATTTTGCCAACAGTTACTATTCGTACGAGGGTCTCCAGTATTTTGCTACAATCGACGTCGATAGTCAGTGGTTTTGTCATTCTTTTGACGCTAGATTCTGCACTACCCCCAGCGGAAAAAATACACGAAGACTCCTGCGGGAAGAAGAGCCTAGGTGAGACTCTGAAGTGCGATAGCACAAAGAGGCTCACCAGCTCCCCGCGGAAAGCGAAGTGTATTTTTGGAGCGGTGGATTAGGTAGCAAAATATCATCCTAAGTTAGTCCGCACTTTATCTAAATAGGTAACATGCAACTAGCAATTAAAAATAAGTCTAATAAATAGAATGGAAGTGACAAGATGTATGGAAACCAACCACTTCCTGAAAACCTTCAACTAGATAAACTCTCCTTTTTATTTTCAGGAAAACTCCTCTTACGGAAAGAAATCCCACTCCAGGATGATTATTTTCAACAGCTGCTTGAAGCAAAACTATTCATCCCAGTCAAATCAATTATTAAGAAAAACTTTTCGCATCTATGTATGCGCTGTGGTAATCAGAAGTCAAGTTTATTTGCACCGATTCCATGCTACCAATGTAAGAAAACCCATCTCTATTGTCGTAAATGTATCGAAATGGGACGCATACTTGAATGTGAACCACTCTTTGAATGGAATGGCCCAAAAGCCCCGTGGATACAACATGAAACACCGAGCACTTGGGAAGGAGAACTGACTGTTGCACAACAAAAAGCAGCTACACGAATGGTGCAGGCGATAATGAATCAGGAGGATGAACTCCTTACGTGGGCCGTTTGAATAGCCAAACATGAATACGTAGAAAGAAGCATTAAAAATTCCAGGAAATATCTATATCTTCCCCGTTGATACTAATCTGTTTCACAAGTTTCTGAATAGCAGCTCGTTTTGTAGGAAAATCAGATTTTGTTAAATTGGTTACAAGATTATCTATTTCTTCATCTGAAATTACATTTTGCGCGGCGGAGTTTTCTTTTTGCCTTTTTAATATTTCATCTTTCTCTGTGTTGTAAATTTCAATTTGCTTATCGAGAGTCTGTTTCGGGATAGTTCCTTCCGCATATAATCCAAGTACACGTTCGATCTTTTCGGTAACTTTTTTAATTTGAACTTCGTAATTTACTTTTTTTATTTTAGGTGTCCCGTTTTTCTTACCTATTGACAAAAATTGTATTTCTTTAATAATAATTTCTTCAAGCTTTTTTGAATTCCAGTTTTTATTTGTGCATTTATGACCGTATTCGATTGGGAATCTTCTGGCTTTGCATAGGTAATATCTATATTTATAAACTTTATCTTTCCGCCTATCAGTTGTAGTATATGTAACAAATTTCTCACCACAGCAACTACAAGTGATAAGGCCTGCCAGTAGGCTTTCTTTCGCTTTTTGGGCATTGGCTCCTTTATGCATTTCCAATAACGCTTGTACTCGATCATATTGTTCTTCAGCTATAAACGCTTCATGCCTGCCTTTGTAGTGTTCACCAGCGAAGCTTACATACCCTACATATAATCTATTAGCCAATATATCCCTGTATCGTCTAAACCGCCACACATTGTACCCTAGTAATTTTAATTCTTTTTGTACCTTAGTAATAGAGTGATATCGTTCGTACAGGTCAAAAGCAAGCTGCACGTGCTTTTTTTCATCTGGTTTTGTTACTAGTTCCCCATCTACCCTAGCGTAGCCAGCAGGGTCGTAATCGCCGCCCATACCCCTATATCCATCTTCTGCTCGTTTAATGTGCCCGTTTCTCATACGTTCAGCAATGTTTTCACGTTCCAGTTGCGCAAATACTGACAGAATACCTATCATCGCTCGCCCAAATGGGGATGATGTGTCCAGTGTTTCTGTTAAGGAGACGAACTCAACATTATTTTTAAGAAACGTATCCTCTATTAATTCTAGCGTATCTTTTTGAGATCTTGATAGTCTGTCTAATTTATACACCATAACTACGTCGATTTCTTTAATATCGCTTATCATTCTTTGTAGGTCCGGACGATCTGTATTGGATCCACTGAAACCTCCATCTATGTAAAAATCGTATATTTCCCATCCTTTTGATTTACAATAAGCTTCAAGTTTTTCTTTTTGCGATGGGATACTATAATTTTCAATTTGTTCACGGGTAGAAACCCTTATGTAAAGCGCTGCTTTCATTTTTACTCCCTCCTTAGTATTGTTTAAATGCGCCGATAACTTTACCGATAATCGTTACTTCTGTTTTTTCTAAGTTAATTATTTCGGGATAATAAGATTCGTCAGTACTCATCGGTATTAAAGTTAATAAGTTGTCTTTGACGTTTATTTTTTTAACTGTTGCTTCGTCTCCGTTTACCAATACCGCTGCAATGTCTCCATTTTCAGCTTCTACATCGCGATCAATTAACACAAAGCTTTCATTCGCAAATTCACGATTCATGCTTTCGCCCTTTACTTTCAAATAAAACACGTTTCTATCAGCTAAACTCATCATTGGTAAACCTGGAGCATACCCTAATAGGTTTTCTTCAGCAAAAATCGGCGTGCCTGCTGCGATAGTACCTACTATAGGAATTAAATCGGTAGGAATATGTATTTCTTCATTTACGTTTAATCCTAACAAATCGTCTAAAGACACTTCAAAGTATGAGGCCAAAACATTTGCAGAAACATTCGTCGCAGTTTTGCCGTTTTCGTATTTTGAAAGCATGCCCTTACTAAATTTAGTATCATATTTTAAATTAATATCCTTTGCCAATTCTTCCAGAGACATATTTTTAGACTTTCTTAACCTCTTTAAATTTGAACTGAAATCGCCCACTTCTATCTATCTCCCTCTACCAAAAATAATATTTTATAACGCTATTATATAGGAAGTGTTTCTATATAGCAACAACTATTGTTAAAAAGACGATAAAAGTTGTTGACTTAGAAACTTAGTTGCTCTATTATAAGAGTACACCAAGGGTTTCTAATTAGAAACTAACAGAAGAAAGAAGGTGAGAAATTGCCTGGATATAACAAGTTTAAAGGGTACCTAGTCGAAAAAGGTATTAAGCAACAAGAGATTGCTGACCTATTAGAAATGGATAGGAATAGATTCAATTTAATCCTAAATGGACAACGAGAAAAAGATTTTAAGGTCCAAGAGATTATTAAGATTTGTAACCATCTAAGTATCAGCGCAGAAAAGTTTTTTTTTAATCAAAAGGTTTCTAAGTAGAAACTATATGAGGTGGTGAAGTGAATTTAAAAATAACAAGCATTAGCTTGGAAGGTCATGAAATCAAAGTACCAGAAGGTCTAAGCGAGTTACTTAATAACGGTAACGGGTGGGGGATTAGAGATAAAGAACTGAATACTCAGTACACCCGTGAGGTCATTAAACAAGGAGGTAACCTCGTTACAAAATTGAGAAGGAGGTATCCCAATGACTAAGTTAACAATGTTTCTTGAAAAGGATCAGGAACAAGCCAAATCAGAATTAGATAAATACGATGCTAACTTTATTAGCGCTTTGAATCTTGTCGCTCAGGGAGAATTTGGAGAAGCAGCCGATCAACATCGTAAGGTTGCTCAAAGCTTAGAAAAATTGGAGAAGTTGAAAGCTACTAAGGAGCTATGCGACACTGCCTGGTTGATTCTCAAACAAATTGAGGGTAGGCAGAAGCAGGACGAACTGTTGGAAAGGCTAAGGCGATGAAACGTATTGCCGAGTCGAATTGGTTTTATATAGTGCTAGCAGTTGTGTTTGTTTATGCATTTCCGATTGTTGCTTTGATTGTTACGAAGTAAAGAAAGGGGATTGGCAATGAATGTATATGAGTCAATGGAACTAACGAAAAAATATGGAGTTTGTCCTGAATGTGGGAATGACAAAGTGGGTGGCGAACCCTCACAAGGCGCATTAATTATTCAAGATGAAGTGTTTACTCGTAGTTGTAAATGTGGTTGGAAGGTCGTTATTGACCGCAGAATCAAGTGTTGTGCTTACATGACCAACAAGCGAAAAGGCAAAACAACAGGTATCTACGAGGTATCTATTCATGGTCAAGGGCATAAATACTTGCCTCTAAATGATCTTAAAGAATTAGCAGGAGTAAAACGTGTCAATCAAACAGCAAAAATTGAAGATTGGTTAAATACAACTGAAGGTCGTAAGTGGGCTTTAGAGGTAAAACCAGCAAGCATTTATTAGTTCGCAGTTTGACTAAGCCTTTTAAGGAGGTGAGAAAAGATGGATAAAAAACTCTACTACTTCACATTTGGAGCAGGGCAACCGTTAGATGGTCATTGCCAACCGATTTTAGCAAAAGATTTGGTCGAAGCTAGAGAAACGATGTTCATGAATTACGGTAACAAATGGTCGTTCCAGTATACGGAAGAAGAGTGGGACAAGCACAAAGCACATGGTTTCTTCAGAGGAACAATATTGCTTGATCCAATTGAATCAATTTAAGGAGGTGGGAAACGATTGACCAAAGGAAGCTTCATTGGTGCACTAATCATCGCATCATTAATTGTACTAGTCATCAATATGTAAAAAGACCACTTTGCAGAGTGGCCCGTCAGGAATGTATGTAAATTCAGTATATCACGAGAGGGGAAATATAAAAAATGGAAATTACATTAAAAATAGAAGCACCAGGTCTAGAAGGTGCTATTCATACACTTGCCCAGGTTTTAGCAAATTACGAAATGCCAGTAAATATTGATGGAGGACAAGCTGCAGCAATTATAGAAGCGCAACCTGCTCAGCAAGCACCAGTTCAACAAGCGCCGCAACAACCGGTTCAACAGCAAGCACCAGTACAGCAACCTGAGCCGATTCAACAAACACCAGTGCAACATCCGGTACCTGTAGCTCAACAAGCTCCAGTACAACAGGCGGTACCTACTACCAATCCTGTTTATACAATAGATCAGCTTGCAGTTGCTGCTACTCAATTAATGGATGCTGGTAAGCGTGATGAATTAATTGGTCTACTTGGTCAATTCAATGTACAGGCACTTACTGCATTACCGCAGGAGCAATTTGGGGCATTCGCTACTAGATTACGAGAATTAGGTGCAAAGCTATGACCGAAGCAATAAATCATGCAGAAAGGTCGCACGCACTTCTTTCGGCTAGTGCTTCTAGTAGATGGCTTGCTTGTACTCCATCTGCAAGGCTAGAAGAACAGTTTCCTGATTCAACTTCAGTCTTTGCTGAGGAAGGTACTCTTGCACACGAAATTGCAGAGTTAAAGCTGCGTAAGCATTTTACAGAGCCTTTGACGCAACGAACTTTTAATACTCGTTTGAACAAGCTAAAAAAGAAAGAGCTCTTCCAGGAGGAAATGCTAAAGCATACCGAGACATATCTGGACTATTTAAAAGAAATCACGCTTGGCATGAAAACCACTCCTTATGTAGCTGTTGAAAAGCGTGTTGATTTTACAGCTTATGTTCCTGAAGGGTTTGGTACAGCTGACTGCATTATCATCGGCGGAGATACGTTGTATGTAAATGATTTAAAATATGGAAAAGGTGTTGCCGTTTCAGCGGAGGACAACCCTCAAATGAAATTATATGCGTTGGGTGCATATTTAGAATATGGATTCTTGTATTCTTTCAAAAAGGTTCATCTATCAATCGTACAACCTAGACTTGATAGTATTTCAGAATTCGAGATTAGCCTTGATGATCTCCTTGCTTGGGGAGAATCAGTTAAACCTTTAGCAGAGCAAGCATTTAAAGGTGAGGGCGAATTTGTTCCAGGAGAACATTGTAAGTTCTGTAAAGCAAAAGCAACCTGCAGAGCTAGAGCAGATCAGTACACAGCACTCGATGATTTTAAGCAGATGAAACCGCCTCTTATCAGTAACGATGAAGTAGGGGCGATTCTTGAAAAGGGACTTGCTATTGAATCCTGGGTAAAAGCTTTGAAAGATTACGCGCTAACAGAAAGTTTGAAAGGTAATGATATAGCAGGATGGAAAGCAGTTGAGGGAAGAGGTTCACGGAATTACACAGATATTGATAAAGCTTTTGAACATTTAAAAGCCAATAACATCGATGAAGCTGTTCTGTATGAAAGAGTTCCATTAACTGTTCCTAAACTAGAAAAAGAATTAGGTAAAGCAGAGTACAGAACGTTGCTTGAAGAGCCAGGGCTTGTTGTAAAGACTACAGGGAAACCAACGCTTGCAAAAGCATCGGACAAGCGTAAAGCAGTTACAAATGAAGTCAGTGCAGAGGATGATTTTAAATAATGATCAAATCACCTAACTATCAAATTTTTGTACAGTTTTTATTCGATGAGAGCATTATAGATTGGAATCCAGCAGAGCATGATGACTGGGAACTTCCACCTTCTGAATGCCTAAAATGGTTTTGGGATTTGTTCCCTTTAGATAAAGAGAGCGAAGTAGTGGATTTCATAAATAAAACAACTAGAAAAATAATTTTAAATTACTTTAATCAAAAAGGAGAGATTTATCAATGGAAAATAATACTCGTATCGTAACAGGGGAAGTTCGTTTCAGTTTTGTAAGTTTGTTAAAACCTCGTGAGGATCAATTCGGTAATGAAAAATACAGTGCAACTATTCTAGTACCAAAAACAGATGTTCAAACAAAGCAACGCATTGATGCAGCTATTGAAGCAGCGAAACAAAAAGGTAAATCTGGTAATTGGAACGGTATCATTCCTCCGGTTGTAGCAATTCCAGTACATGATGGGGATGGCGTGAAACCTTCCGATGGTACTGAATTTGGACCAGAGTGCAAAGGTCATTGGGTGTTTACTGCAACAACTGGGTTAGATTACCCGCCGAAAGTTGTTGATGCAAACCTTAATCCGATTATTGATCCGACGGAAGTTTATAGTGGCATGTACGGAAAAATCGCAGTCAACTTTAATCCTTATTCGTTCTCAGGTAAAAAGGGTGTTGGTGTTTATATTAGCACGAATGTACAGAAAACACGCGATGGCGAGCCATTAGGTGCTAGTGCTCCAGCTGCCGATTCAGACTTCGGTCCAGCACAACCGCAACAAGGTTATGGTCAACCTGCACCTCAGCAACCGCAATATCAACAAGTACCGCCAGCGCAACAACCGAATTATGGCCAACAACCTAACTATGGACAACAGCCACCGGTGCAACAACCGCAATACCAACAAGCGCCGCCTGCACAACCAGGTAATCCTTGGGAAGGTACTCCATTAGGAGCTCAACCACAAGGGCAACCGCAGCAACAACAATTTGACCCAATTACAGGTGCCCCAATCAATGGCGGCGTGTATGGTTTATGATTCGGTCATTAAATATCGATATTGAAACTTATTCATCTGTAAACCTATTAAAGTCGGGACTGTATAAATATGTACAGTCTCCGGACTTTGAAATTTTACTGTTTGCCTACTCGGTAAATAATGGACCAACTGAAATTATTGATTTGGCTCAAGGTGAAGAACTTCCTTTAAAAATAATATATGCCTTGTCCGATCCGAATATAACCAAGCACGCTTATAATGCTGCTTTTGAATGGTTTTCCTTAAGTAAATTTTATAACACTCCCCTATCATCTTGGAGAGATACGATGCTTCATGGAATGTATTGCGGTTATACTGCTGGGCTAGGTCCAACTGCCAATGCAATAGGATTACCACAGGATAAACGTAAAATGACAGTCGGTAAATCATTAATCAAGCTGTTCTGTACGCCTACCAATCCAACAAAGAAAAACGGCAACCGTACAAGAACACTTCCACATCATGAACCGGAGAAGTGGGAAGTTTTCAAAGAGTATTGCATCCAGGACGTTGAAGTAGAAAAAGAAATTGAAAATAAATTATCTAGTTTTCCAGTTCCTGAAAGTGAACAAAAGCTTTGGGAGCTTGACCAACAAATTAATGCTTACGGCGTAAAAGTAGATCGGGAGTTAATTGACGGGGCGCTTTACATAAATGATATTTCATCTGCTCAATTAACAGAAGAAGCTATTAAAATAACTGGTCTTGAAAATCCTAACAGCGCAGCTCAATTAAGAGATTGGTTGGCTAAGCAAGGTGTAGAAGTCGATAACATGCAGAAAGCAACCGTGGAAGCTCTTGTCGCTGAAACAGAGGGCGAGGTTAAGCGGGCGCTTGAAATAAGGCTGGAACTTTCAAAAACAAGTATCAAGAAGTATGTAGCGATGGAAGAAGCAGTGGGCGAGGATAACCGAGTGAGAGGGTTATTACAGTTTTACGGGGCTAATCGTACTGGGAGATGGGCAGGTCGTTTGGTTCAAGTTCAAAATCTTCCGAGAAATTACCTAGATACTCTAGGACTCGCTAGAGAACTTGTACGTGAGAAGAAAGCAGACGCTTTGAAGTTTGTCTATGGTAACGTGCCGGATACTTTATCTCAGCTAATCAGAACGGCTTTTATTCCAAGTGAAGGGAATCTGTTACTGATATCCGACTTTTCAGCTATTGAAGCAAGAGTAATCGCTTGGCTTTCAGGAGAACAATGGCGACTGGATGTATTCAAGACTCACGGGAAAATTTATGAAGCTTCTGCATCTCAAATGTTTGGTGTTCCAATTGAACTGATTAAGAAAGGTAACCCGGAATACGAGTTAAGGCAGAAAGGTAAAGTGTCGGAACTTGCTTTAGGATACCAGGGCGGAAGTGGTGCATTAATATCCATGGGAGCTTTAAACATGGGTTTAACAGAGGAAGAACTTCCGGATATCGTGAAGCGTTGGCGATCTGCTAATAAGCGAATTGTGGACCTTTGGTATTCATTAGAAAACGCTGCGCTATCCGTCATGAGAACAGGGCAACCTACAGGTATAAAAGGTTTAATCATCGCTAGAGAAAGTGATATCAGTAAAGGCTTAGATTTCCTCACGATTACATTGCCTAGTGGTCGGAAGTTGTATTACGTAAAACCATTTCTTGCAGAGAATGACTTTGGAAAAGAAGCAATCTATTACTGGGGCATGAACCAGACTACCAGGAAGTTTGAAAAGATATCTTCCTACGGCGGTAAGTTTACGGAGAACGTTGTACAAGCCATTGCCAGGGATTGTTTAGCTGTCAGTTTAGAGCGAATAGCAAAAGCAGGATATCAAACGATTATGCACATCCATGATGAAGTTGTGCTGGACGTACCAAGGGATAAAGCAGACTTAGAAAGAGTTTACGAAATTATGGGCGCTCCAATTGATTGGGCTCCTGGATTACCTTTAGCTGCAGACGGATTTGTATCGGATTACTATATGAAGGACTAGGAGGGGCTAGGGATGAAAGCAAAAGATACCATTCAAGACCTCATGAATAATAACATCATCGCTCGTTTAAAAGAGCTGGGTTACACGAAAGTAGAAGGTAAATCACAGCGTGAATTAATTGTCGCTTTAGCAACTTTGAACGTAGAAGTAGAGAATCCGGGGCAAGGGTGGTCCTAATGCATCCGATTGAGTACGACGATGATGGAAGAATAAATTATAACCCAGATTTTCATTTTGCTCATGGCAAGTTATGGGCAGAAGAAGAATTGGAGTATCTTTGTAAATTTATTGATTACGATGGCGCACGTTCTATGCAATATTCCTTGGGAAAAACCGAAAAGACCATTCGAAATAAAATAAATGATCTACGAAAGAATGGCAAGTTTTGGTATTACAAGAATTTGAATCGTCATTGGTAATTAGAGAGGTGAAAGGGTGGAATTTGAAAAGTTGATACTAAAATTGGCTGCAACTGTTGACCGTCAACAGCAGGAAATCAAGTTGCTGAAAGAAGATTTAAGGAAAGAGCAACAGCTTGTTAACTTTTGGAGGAAGAAAGCAAAGGAGGGTATCAAAGAATGAAAAATACTCTTGGTGATTTAAATAATCATCTATTCGCTCAGCTCGAGCGTTTAGGCGAAGAAGATTTAAAAGGTGAAAAATTAGCTGAAGAAATCAATCGTTCAAAAGCGGTAATGGGAATTGCGAAAAATATTATTGAGACTGGATCTCTTGTGCTCGAGGGCCAGAAGTTCCTCGATGATAAAATAAATGCAGATTCGAAGCTTCCAAAAATGCTCGAGGGTGATAAGTAATGTCTCGTAGATACAGTTATTCAAAAGAGGAGATCGATTTCGTTCGCAGCGTTGCACCAGGAAAATACAATGACGAAATTGCAGCACTTTTCACTGAAATGTTTGGGTCCCAAGTCACAGCTGGCCAGATGAAAGGTCTTAAATCTAACCATAAAATAAAAAGCTATGTCCCTACCAGAAGGGTGACTGAAGACGATGGTCTTTTCAATAAAGAACAACAGGAGTTCATTAAAGAGAATGTAAAAGGTTTACTCAATCAAGACTTGGCCAATCTTGTCAATGAGAAATTTGACTTATCGATTACGGCGCAACAAGTGAAAGCATGGAAGAATCGACGCCATATTTCAAGCGGACTTAAAGGGTCTGAAGGAATGGACCCTCCTAACAAGGGCACGAAAGGGCTATACAACGTGGGCGGAAATAAAACTTCATTCAAACCCGGTCAAAAACCGGTCAACTATAAGCCTGTTGGTTCCGAAAGAATTGATAGTAAAGACGGTTACACCTTAGTTAAGGTTCAGGACAATGGCGATTGGCACGAACGGTGGAGACACAAACATGTTGTCTTATGGGAAAAAGAAAATGGCCCAGTGCCGGAAGGTCATGCGGTATTATTCGCTGATCAAAATAAGCAGAATATAACTTTAGAAAACTTGATTCTCGTAAGCCGGAGACAGTTGGCCATTATTAATAAAAATGATCTGGCTTTTAATGACGCAGAATCAACAAAGCTTGGACTCACTATGGCAGACATTCATTTAAAAATAGGTGAACGGAAAAGAAAGGATGAGGCACAGTGAAAAATATTCTTAACATTGACGGACTAAATAAGCGTACGGTTGTCTTAAATGCCATTCATAAAGAACGTGAACGACAGATTGCTAAATGGGGTAAGCAAGTACACGATTATCCTTATTGGTACGCTATTTTAGGAGAAGAATTTGGAGAAGTTGGCCAAGCCATTCAGAAAGGTTCTGCGGCCCATAAGTCTACGGACGCCAGTGATTTATACACAGAACTGATACAAGTAGCAGCAGTTGCTACCGCAATCGCTGAACAAGTCCTCGAGGATAGAGGTGCAGCAGATGAGTGAAAAAGTAAAGGTTACTAAAGAACAGGCGGAAGCGATAAAGAAAGCTGTTGAATTACATGGTGAAGATTACGTAGTAGATACTCATTGCTTAAAACAGAAGAATCGTTCGCTTTGGACTCATTACTTAGCGCTGAATGATATGGAGATGTGGAAGTTGGCAAGAGCAGTTTACAGAGGCTATGAAGTAGAACCGGAGTTTAAAGTTGGTGACAAAATTATTGATTCGTTAGTTGATAATTGTCCCATCATTGAAGTCACAGAAATAGAAAAATATTATCTTATTGGTTTTTGGCTAACAGATATTGGGTCTAAAGTTACGACTTCTGTAAAAAGGCATCGCGCTCGCCACGCCACGCCATCCGAAATCGCACAAGAAAAAGAGCGTAGATGGTGGGCTAGTCATGGTAGGGAAGTGTGGGAGTTGCGAAGAGGTGATTTATTAATAAGTAGCACAGATCAATTCTCTTGCGATGTGAAGTTTGTGGAAGAAAGCGATGAAACAGGAACTCTTTTGGTTAACGGTGTGAAGGATGAATTCTTAGAGGACATGGATGACGTGATAAACAAATATATTATCCTTGCATTCGTTGAAAACCGATTGGATGGTGCAGGAGATGAGTGAACGCGGATACCATTTAGAGCGCACGAAGCATTTATTCGGAAAAGTAGCAGACAGCCAAGAAGATAAAGGCATCGCTAAATACGGTAAGCCCTTGGATCCGATGGATAATTACGATTGGCTTCAAATGGCATTAGAGGAACAAGTGGACGGTACAAAATATTTAATCGCTGAAATGGAAAAGCGCAGAAATATTATAAATGAAATCCGTTTACTTGTAGCCGATAATTGTAGCTCATTCGCAGCATTTCAAGAGATAAAGCAACTGCTTGATAGGTTGGAAGGAGTGAATCGTGATGCTTGAAAAGCTTCTCGATAAACATGCGAAGAACTTCGTAACAAATGAAAGGCAAGATGGCAAATTGGAAGGAATTCATTATCACGAGAATGGTTCTATCTATGTAACGGATGCCCATAAGCTACTTGTTTTCCATGATGCGCATCAGGAAGAAGCCCACACAGTTCACTATAAGACAGGGAAACAGATGGATATTAAGTATCCGGAAGTTGCTAGATTGTTAGACTCGGATTACCAGGACAGCCTTACTATCCAAATGAAAGATATTAACAGTTACATTGATCTGATTAAGGTCGCGACTAACATCGACTTAGTAGGCGACCTTATCCTAAAAGATGGCCAATTCAAACTGGAAATCAAGTATACCAATGAATCTTTTAATCTACTAATCGGAGAAACTAAATCTGAGTTCAAAGTATGTTTAAACATCTTGTACTTCTATCATATGCTTCACTTTTTCAAAGATGCCAAAGTGGACGAGATTATTTTCTCTTGGTCTCATCCTATGCGCCCGTTGTCTTTCCGCTCGGGAAATTACGAGATACTGGTAGTTCCAGTTAGGAGGTATTAATATGGACCCTTTAAAACAATTAATAGCTGATAAAAAGGAACAGTTAAAACCGGTGATTGGTGAAATCAGAGAACTTAAAAAGATTAAAACAGAAAATGGCATTTACGATAAAATAACCAAACTTGAGAAGATGCGAAGCGAACTGGAAGGCTCCATCAAGCGTTTCGGTCCATCTAAAATGCAACCTATGCAAGTAGGCATTATTGTAATCAATTATAAACTATATACCCAGTTTATCAAAAAGTTAAAAGGCTTCGTCATTACAGAGGAAATATTAGAAGATAAACTGGTCATCAAGTATTACAAAGGAAACATTAAAGGTGAACTGCAGCTTAACGATCTATCTCCTGTTTTTCCGGAAGGCAGCGTATTTCCAGAAGGTAAGCTTCAGGAGACTTCGATTTTATGAGCCGGCGGAAATGGACGTTGCTGTTTCGGCGAGAAGGGGTGCATAAGGTTTATCTTTATGAACCTTTACGTTCGGGTGAGCTTAATCGGAAACTAAATAAAGGGTGGAAGGTAATCGAAAGGAAGGGTTAAAATTGGCGATTGCTGCGCTGAAACAGCTGGGTGAACTACCTGGCATGATAAATGTAAAGATGCAAGTTGAACAGATTATTCAATTAAAGAAGATTTCAAAATTACGGGAGCAGCACGGATTAAAAAATCAATCGCAATCAAACCATTTAGTTTTCACCGGTAACCCTGGTACAGGGAAAACTACTGCTGCCAGATTGATAGGTGAGGCTTTCGCTGCATTAGGTATTTTAAAATCAAGTGATCTTGATGATTCCGATGACCTTCCCTTCGTGGAAATCCACCATGCTGACGTTATATCAAAATACGTAGGGGATTCTGAAAAAACGATAAAAGCTAAATTCAATCAGGCTAGAGGTGGAGTACTATTCATCGATGAAGCTTACGCTTTTGTTGGTGGTGATCAGACTCATAAAACAGGAGAAAAAGTTATCGCTTCGATTGTGCAGTTGATGGAAGATTTACGGGACGAAGTGATGGTGATTGCTGCAGGCTATTCCAGGGAGATGGATGATTTTCTAGATTCTAATCCGGGTTTGCGTTCCCGTTTCTCAAATACGGTAAATTTCCCAGATTACTCTGTTCCGGACATGATCCAGATAGCGCAGAAGATGCTTTTTGATCAAGAGTACCAGGCAGATAACGATTATATGAATTCCTTGGCCAATCGGTTATGGCTGGAAAAGGACAAGAAAGGCTTCGGTAATGCTCGTACTGTCAGGAACATAATTGAGGAATCGATTCGCATGCATTCTGTTCGGATATCTCAGCTTGATGCGCCGACAAGAGAAGATTTAATTCTTCTTATGGGAATCGACTTACAGTTAAATGTGCAAGATACGCTTTCTGAAAAAGAAAAATTACAAAAGGCGATGAGCCAAATTCAAGCTAGATTATTAGAGTTTGAACTTAGGGAAATTGTTACAAAGAGCAGTAACCGAACATTTTCAGGATCCTAAGTGATTTATTGTCCGGGAATTGAAAGCAGGTGAATTAATTGGCATTACAGTATGACAGACAAATAACAATAGCATCTGGTAATAGCAGGAAAGCTACCCAGTGGCCTGCTCAAGTATTATATTGGTCGGAAATGGTAGAGAAGTTACGTACTGCGGTTCGTGGCAAGGAGACTTTGCAGGAGTATCTCAAACTACCAAAACGTGAACAGGATGAATTAAAAGACGTTGGGGGCTTTGTCGGCGGGGAGTTAATCAATAACCGCCGGAAAGCTTCAAACGTAAAATCTAGAGATATTTTAACGCTTGATCTAGACAATATTCCTGCAGGTGGAACAGCTGATGTATTACGTCGGTTAGAAGGGCTTGGTTGCGCTTATGCAACTTACAGTACACGTAAGCATGAAGAGAACAAACCTCGCTTACGTGTACTTGTCCCTTTAAGTAGAACAGCAACACCAGATGAGTATGAGCCGTTAGCAAGGAAGCTTGCTTCTATTATAGGAATCAGTTTTGCAGACCCTACTACTTTCGAAGCTTCAAGGTTGATGTACTGGCCAAGTTGTTCAGCCGATAGCCAATATGTATTTACGTTTGGTGATAAACCTTTTCTTGATGCAGATGGGTTACTTGCAACATATGGCGATTGGAGAAATATCCAAGAGTGGCCAGAGGTACCAGGGGCAAATCAATCGCATGTAAGGCTTGCAGCTAAACAAGGGAATCCAACAGAAAAGCGAGGAGTTGTTGGCGCCTTTTGTCGCCAGTACGATATCCATTCAGCTATTGAAACTTTTTTACCTGGAGTTTATTTACCTACTGATGATGGAAGATACACATTTGTTGACGGTTCAACCGTTGGCGGTGCGGTTATTTATGATGATGGGCTTTTCTTATACTCCCATCATGCAACGGATCCGTGTAGCGGGCGTTTAGTAAATGCATTTGACTTGGTACGGTTGCATAAGTTCGGCGACGAGGACGACGATGCAAAGGCAGATACTCCAGTAAATAAGCTCCCTTCATTCGTTCAAATGAGCGCTTTTGCTTTAAATGATGCTGGGGTTGCAGGGATTATCAACCAAGAAAGATATGAGGCTGCAATTGAGGACTTTGGAGCTCCGGCTTCACAAGATGGCACTGGAGATAACAATAATCCGGCAACTAAAGAAGATTATAACTGGATTCAGCAGTTAAAAATAAGCCCTACGACAGGGCAACCATTAAAAACAAGTGAGAACATTTTAATCACACTTGAAGGAGAAGCAAACTTAAAAGGAAGAATTAAGCTAGATGAGTTCGCAGATGCTTTAGTTGGTGTTTCTCCTCTTCCCTGGGCTCCACGAGACGAGGAAAAAGGAGATTTCATATGGTCGGAGAAAGATGATTCCGGATTAGCTATTTACCTTGAAAAAATATTGGGGTTTCAGTCCAGGGAAAAACTAGGCCATGCGCTTAATCAGTGTTCCGCAAAGAACCGGTTCAATCCAGTTGCGGATTACTTGAATGGTTTAACGTGGGATGGAGTAAAAAGGCTTGAGACTCTGTTTATTGAATACTTGGGTGCAGCTGATACCCCTTATACTAGAGCCGTTACTCGTAAGTCATTGACTGCAGCAGTAGCACGTGCAATGGGGCCAGGAATTAAATACGATACCATGCCAGTGCTTACTGGGGCTCAGGGATTAGGGAAAACAACCTTGATACAAAAGCTAGGTAAATCTTGGTTTTCAAATAGTCTTGAATCGTTTGAAGGAAAAGAAGCTGCAGAACTATTACAGGGGCAATGGATTATTGAGATAGGTGAAATGAGTGCCTATAATAAATCGGATTTAAACACGATTAAAGGTTTTTTAAGTAGAACAGAAGATCAATATCGTGCAGCCTATGCACGTAAAACAGAGAAGCATCCTAGACGATGCGTATTCTTTGGTACTTCTAATAGAAGTGATTATTTAAAGGATTCAACTGGGGGTAGGCGTTTTTGGCCAATAGATTGCGGTGTTCAGGAACTAACGAAAAATGTTTTTAAAGACTTAGATGCAGAAGTGGAACAATTATGGGCTGAGGCAGTTATGCATTGGCGACTAGGCGAGTCGTTGATTCTGAACGGCGACCTTGCAGAAGAGGCAAAACGGCAGCAGGAAGGTCATGCAGAACAAGATCCAAGAGAAAGCCTTATTCGGGAGTTTGTGGAAAGAAGGGTTCCAATTGACTGGAATAAAAAAGATATGAGCGCCAGAAGTCTTTATTGGTCCGGAGAGTTTGGGAATTCTCCTGTTGAAACGGAAGAAAGAGATCGCGTTTGTGCAGCTGAAATATGGGTGGAGTGTTTTAACGATAAAGTCCATCGTATGAGGCGGTCAGATACAATGGCGATTAATGATGTACTTGAAAACATTGAGGGATGGGAAAAACAGAAAAACCCTTCAAGATACGGACCATATGGGAAGGTGAAAGGCGGATATATAAGAAAAAAATAGAACGGATGTGCGTCTACTTTGTCCCTTAAAAATGTCTACTTTGCCCCTATTATGTCTACTTTGTAAAAAAATGATTTGTCTACCTTGTCTACTTTGAAATTGGACAAAGTAGACACCAAAGTAGACAGGAAAACCGTTGGTATAACAGCGTTTATTATACAATGTCTACTTTGTCTACCTTTATCTATATAAAGTATATAAATAGGTAGTATAGAGGATTTATGCGAATTACGTATATACCTAAATAGCCTAATTATGAACTATACGTGTATGCGAGAGAGAAAGTAGTCAGTAGTTTTGAGAGGATGGTTTGAGCATGAGAGAAAAAGATATCGAAGAATACCTAAGAAAAAAAGTTAAAGCTGCAGGAGGTAAAGCTTATAAATTTGAGTCTCCTGGAAACGATGGTGTGCCAGACAGAATAGTTATTTTCCCAGGAAACAATATTTATTTCATAGAGTTAAAAGCGCCAGGTAAAAAACCAAGACCTTTACAAATTAAGCAAATGCGAGATTTAAAGAATTTTAATTGCAGCGTAAGCGTAATGGACAGTAAAGAGCAGGTAGATAAATTTATAGAATTTATAAACAGAACAGTGTATGGCTTAGAAGAGAGCGATGGAGAATGAAGTTCGTCCCGCACAGCTATCAAAGATATAACATCAATCGAATATTAGCTTCTCCCAATTTAGCCCTGTGGCTTGATATGGGATTAGGAAAAACTGTAATCACGTTAACAGCAATAAACGATTTGAAATATAACCGGTTTGCAGTCAATAAGGTTCTTATCATCGCACCGAAGAAGGTTGCACAAGGAACCTGGACCAACGAAGCTAAGAAGTGGGATCATTTAAACCTATTACGGTTTTCCATCGTGCTAGGTACTCAAGCAAAGCGAATCAAGGCTTTAAATACGCCTGCAGACATTTACATTATCAATCGTGAAAACGTAGTTTGGTTGGTTGATTATTATCGGAATTCATGGCCATTCGATATGGTGGTCATCGATGAATCTAGTAGCTTTAAAAACCATCAGGCAAAACGATTTAAAGCGTTAAAAGGGATTCGGCCACATATCAAAAGACAGATTCAGTTGACTGGAACCCCTTCACCAAATGGGCTAATTGATATATGGTCGCAGATTTATTTATTAGATGGCGGCCAACGATTAGGGAAAACGATCGGAGGATTCCGAGAAAGGTATTTTGAACCGGATCAACGTAATCGAGAAAGAGTATTTACCTATGCACCAAAGGATGGGGCAGATGAAAAGATACGGAGCTTGATTGGGGATATCGTTGTCAGCATGAAAGCGGAAGACTATATCGAGCTTCCGCCGGTTACTTACAATACGATTCCCGTTGTCCTAGATGATAAAGCCAAAAAATCATATGAAAAGCTAGAACGTGAAATGCTTCTTGAAATAGATGAATCAACCATTAATGCGGGTTCGGCGGCAGTGTTAGGGAATAAGCTTCTGCAGTTAGGGAACGGTGCCGTATACGACGAAGACAGAAATGTAGTGGAGATACACAATAACAAGATTGAGGCTTTCCAAGAACTTGTTGAAGCATTAAACGGATCCCCTGCATTAGTCTTTTATAATTTCCAGCATGATAAGATTCGAATTCAGAAAGCTTTATCCAAGACAAATTTAAGAGTGAGAGAGCTTAAAACAGCCCAGGACGAGAATGATTGGAACAATAAAGAAATTGATATCTTACTAGCGCATCCGGCCTCAGCAGGATATGGATTGAACTTACAACAAGGTGGAAATCATGTTATCTGGTTCGGGTTAACCTGGAACTTAGAATTGTATCAGCAAGCAAACGCAAGGCTGCATCGTCAAGGACAGAAAGAAAAAGTATTTATCCATAAGTTGGCCGTCGCAGGAAGCATGGATGATAAGGTTGCAGATGCGTTAGAAGATAAGGCAACAACACAAGAGGATTTAATGCAAGCCCTTAAAGCAAGAATTGAGAAAGTGAAAGAGGAGGGTTAATTACATGACAACAGCAATCAAACCAACTAAGATCACATTTAAAAAAACAGAAGCCGAATGGTACAACTATCACCACACATTGAAAGAAATTGCTAGATTACGTGAAGAAATTACGAATCCATTTGACGAGGAAATTAATGACCCAACAATCGTGAAAGGTGCCAATTCTGTTCGCCAGCCGGGTGATCCGACAGGAAGAATGGCCACACGTTTAAACACAAGCAAGCAATTGAATTATCTAACAGAGATTGTGGGAGCTATCGAGCAAGTATATAACGCTTTGCCTGATAACTATAAAAGCCTAGTGCGAGTAAGATATTGGAATAAAACAAAAAAGCAAACATGGGTGGGCATATCGGGAGACTTAAAAGTGAGCGAAAGACAAGCAATGAGGTGGAGAAACGAAATTATTCAGGCTACTATCGAAGTGTTAGGGTGGAGATAATTTAAAATGTCACTATAATGTCAGTTTTGACCTCCAAAAATGGGTTATTATGGTAGTATGGATATGTAATACCACAAGATACTTGCCAGTTTCGTCGTGGAAAGCGAACTGGCTTTTTTTATATTATTAATTGCAATTGGCAAACAATTCCATCATACTAAGGTTAAAAAGGACTGATGGAGATGGCAGAGGAAACAATACTAGAATTTGAGACTTATATGTTTGGTCTGAAAGGCAACAAAGAAGGGTTTCTAAAAATACCTACGGAACATTATGAACTAACAAACGAGCGATTGAAGATTAATAAACAAGGCGTACTTTCTAAAACATTGAAAGATATTGAGCTTTATAAAATAAAAGATATTCAAGTAACCCAGAAATTGAAAGATAAAGTTTTGGGTGTTGGGGATATCGAAATAGTCGATGCAGATAACAATAAAACTAATTTGAACCGGATTAAGGAACCACACGAGATCAGGGAGAAAATAAGAAGCGCTGCTAAAGCTGCAAGAGAAGCCGAGGGAGTTTCATATAGAGTTGACTTATAAGAGCCTAGAACGGGCTCTTTTTTAATTTTACAAAATGCGATTAGCGTGAAAGTTGGTGGTAGATGAAATGGCTAGAGGAAAGTACCAGCAATGGTTGACTGAGGAAGGATTAACAAAATTAGAAGGTTGGGCAAGAGACGGTTTAACTGATGAGCAGATAGCTTCGAATATGGGAATTAGCCGTTCGACACTGAACGAATGGAAAAAGAAATATTCGGTCATATCGGACACCTTAAAGCGAGGTAAAGAGGTTGTTGATCGCCAAGTGGAAAACGCCCTACTTAAACGTGCATTAGGCTATGAATACACGGAAAAGAAGTATGAACAGGTTAAAATGTCCCAGGAAGAATATTATGCAAGGCAGCAAGTTTCTGTTAATCGCTTCAAGCTAGAAAATCCTGAAGCAACTTTAGAAGATATAAGAGTTGCTGAATTAAGTGTTTCACCGTATAAAAGTGTGCTTGTTGAGGAAAAGACAAAAGAAGTTTCCCCAGACACTACAGCACAAATTTTCTGGTTGAAGAATCGTAAGCCTACCGATTGGCGTGACAAGAAAGAAACTGAGCTATCAGGCAGCATGAATGTCAATAACCCATACGAAGGCCTAACAACAGAAGAATTGAGAAAAATAGCAAGAAGTGAGAAGCATGAATAAGGTCCAGCTAGGTGCAAAAATTGAATTAGCAAAACGTGATTTCTTTGAATACTGCCATTTAAAGTCTCCGGACTTTTATAAATACAAACGTGAATTTTTAATTGAGCTTGCAGATACTTTGCAGGCTTTTTCTAATTCAGATGATGATGTTCTAATCATCAATGTTCCGCCAAGGCATGGGAAGTCAAGAACGGCAGGTAACTTTGTAGAATGGCTGCTAGGTAATAACTCTAAATTAAAAATCATGACAGGATCATATAATGAAACACTGTCCACTACTTTTTCTAAATCGGTCCGTAACTCGATTATGGAAATAAAGGCAGATGAAAGTAAAGCAGTTTACAGTGATATTTTCCCTGGTGTAAAAATACAACATGGTGATGGTGCTATGAATCTATGGAGTTTAGAAGGACAGCACCAGAACTATCTAGCTACCTCACCCACAGGGACTGCTACAGGATTCGGTGCTGATTATATTATCATCGATGACTTAATTAAAAATGCCCTGGAAGCAAATAATGCTAATGTTCTTACTGGCCATTGGGAGTGGTTTACAAATACGATGCTTTCTCGTTTGGAATCTGGTGGGAAGATTATCTTAATCATGACTAGGTGGCATTCAAATGATCTAGCAGGAAAGGCTCTAGCTGAATTACCTAAGATTGGGTATGAAGTTAAGCATGTTAACATGAAAGCCCTACAGGATGACGGAACAATGCTTTCAGAGGAGATATTAAGCAGAGAAGAATATGAGCGTAAAACGAAAACAATGGGCGCTGATACCGCAGCTGCTAACTATCAGCAGGATCCGATTGATATCAGAGGTAAATTATACTCCGATTTCAAGGAATACAAGATAAATGATAAACCGACGTTTAAACGAATTGGATCGTATACAGATACTGCAGACCAAGGATCTGATTATTTGTCTTCGTACATTTATGGTGAAACATTCGACGATGATGCTTATGTCTTAGATGTTATTTATACCAAAGATGGTATGGAAATCACTGAGCCACTACTTGCTGAAAAGCTTTATGAGAATGAGGTTAACATTGCTCATATTGAATCGAATAATGGTGGTCGTGGTTATGCAAGAAGTGTGGAACGTATTCTGAAAGAAAAATATAAGTCTAATAAAACTAAAGTACATTGGTTCCATCAAAGTAAAAATAAACAGGCTCGCATACTTTCTAATGCCACTTGGGTAATGGACCACGTTTATTTCCCTGAGGGTTGGCGCAACAAATGGCCCGATTTATATACTGCGTTAACCACATATCAAAAAGAAGGTAAAAATGCCAATGACGATGCGCAGGATGCTATCACAGGTATTGGCGAAAAAATGGGGTCATCCATTCAAATCAAAACATTTAAAGGAGGGTTGTAGATGGTTTTCACTTTTCCACGAGAAGAAGAAATTACACCGGAAGTAGTAAACGACTTTATAAAACTTCACCAGGCAGAAGTGCCGCGATATAAAAGGCTTAAAAATCAATATGAGAGTAAAGCGCCTATTTTAGATCAAGAAGCTAAAGCTGAATATAAACCCGATAACCGTTTAGTGGTCAATTATGCCAAATACATAGTTGATACGTTTAACGGTTATTTTATTGGGATTCCTATCAAGGTAAGTCACGATGATTCAAAAGTTGATGAGCAAGTCGATACTTTTTTAAAAATAAATGACATGGATGATAACCAAGCGGAATTGTCTAAGATTTGTTCAATTTATGGGCACGGCTTTGAATTCCTGTACCAGAACGAAGAATCAGAAACGTGCTGCACTTATAATGATCCATTGGATATGTTTATCGTCTACGATGATACAATCGCACAGGAGCCTTTATTTGCGGTTAGGTATCAAAAGACAGATGATGGGATAAAAGGACAACTGTTTACAACATCTGAAGAAAAAGTTATTGCAGAAGGAAAAGACGGATTAATATTATCCGATGAAAAAACACACTTTTATGGCAACGTGCCGATTATCGAATACATCGAGAATGAAGAAAGACAATCTATCTTCGAATCTGTAGAATCATTAATCAATGCATTTAATAAAGCTATATCAGAAAAAGCGAATGACGTTGACTACTTTGCGGATGCTTATATGAAATTGCTGGGGATGGAATTAGACGAAGATGGAATGCGAAATATTAGAGATCATCGCATTATTAACTTATTTGGCAGCGAAGAAGTTTCAAAGTTGGTTGTAGAATTCATGGAAAAACCAAACGGTGATGCCAGCCAAGAGCATTTATTGGACCGTATAGAGCGACTAATTTATCAGATAAGTATGGTTGCAAATATTAACGATGAATCATTCGGAAATGCATCTGGAGTGTCGCTAGAATTTAAGCTGCAGCCAATGAAAAACCTCTCATCCATGAAAGAAAGAAAATTTACTAGCGGGATGAATAGACGCTTCAAAATGGTGTTTAATCTACCTACTAATATCGAAACTAGCAAGAAAGATGAATGGCGAAATCTTGTTTATAAGTTCACTCGAAACATCCCTAGAAATATATCGGATGAAGCTGACGTAGCCTCATCGTTAGCGGGAGTTGTTTCAAAGGAAACGCAGCTATCAGTCTTGTCTGTAGTGGATAATGTCAAAGATGAAATTAAGCGTATCGAGGAAGAAAAGCCTAAAGCTTACCCTACTAATCCTAGTGGGGATTTTTTAATAGAAGATAAAGTTGAGATAGGCAGTACTGGGCAAGCACCGCCAGAAGAAATCAAGGCTTTAAATGGTGCCCAAATAACCTCTGTGTTGTCTGTCTTAGAAAAGGTAAAACTAGGAGATATAACAAGGGAACAAGCCATCGCCATTATAGTTGACGGACTTAAATTGGATTCGGAAGTTGTACGTAAGATTGTAGGAGGTTGAAGTTGATGAAGTATCGTAAAAAGCCAGTTGTTATTGAAGCCTTTAAATTCTATGTTGATCCAATGCCCGATTGGTTTATGGATAAGGTTTCAGCAAATGAAGTTATCCTTATGAATTGTAATTATGATAGATACTCTATTGAAGAAGCATATTGCAAGATTGAAACGTTAGAAGGAACGATGGTTGGGAATGGTGGCGACTACATTATAAAAGGTGTTCAAGGCGAGATATATCCTTGTAAGCCAGGTATCTTCGAAAAAACTTATGAAGGAGCTGGGGATAATGGAGAATAATACTTATAGAGATGTGCTTAATGAGAGTGTAAAACAGCTTAGAGAAGCAGTACACGAATTTCTGAAAGCTGCTGAGGAAGTTTGGCAGGAAATCAAAGATTTTTTTGAATCTCATGATTTTGTTGAAACTCCAAAAGTTAAATACCACGTTCCTGTGAAAGTTTCAATGCAAGATCAAGTTCTCAATCGTAAACCTTTAATGGCGGTCGCTAGGAGTAGGTGTTAATGGCTAAAAGTAAATCCTACTGGGAAAAACGAATGGAACAGCTTTATACTTCCCAAGATAAACTGAATATCAATTTTGATAAGAAAATGCGTAAAGAATACCACCGTCTAGAAACTAATATCCAGAAGGAAATTGCCAGTTATTATAGCAGGTTTGGTAAAGATGATGTAATTCAATATCGTCAACTGGTACAGTCTTTATCTTCAAGCGAACGTGATCTTCTTTATAAAGATTATGAAGAATTTGCTCGTAGGAATCCGCAGTATATGCAGCTAATGCCTATTAGAGAATCTATTTATCAGTTAAATAGATTAGAAGGATTGCACTTATCCATTAGGATGCAGATGGTAGAGTTAGGAGCCTTTGAACAGGAAGGCTTTGACAAGTTGCTAAAGGAAGCATACGAAAGAGGATATCTATCATCAATGAAGGGGCTAGACAATGCTTCTTCATTTTTTAGTGTGAACAATATAGCCATGCAGCAAACATTAAATGAAAAATGGATAAACAGTGGCAACTTTTCAGACCGCATTTGGACCAATAAAGAAAAGCTGTTGAATACATTGAACAATGAAATACGTGACGGAATTATCCGAGGAGATACGTATCAGAAGATGGCCAGAACTATTGCCCACCGAATGGATGTCGGTGGAAATGAATCATTAAGGCTTATCGTAACAGAAAGCGCCTTTGTATTGAATCAAGCTAATAAACAGGCTTTTATGGATGCCTTGATTGAAAAGTACACGATCACAGCAGTAATGGATAGTAAGACAAGCCCTACATGCAGGCACTTGGATGGTGAAACATTTGAGTTTAAGGATGCTAAAGTAGGAGTGAATTACCCTCCATTTCATTCTTGGTGTAGAACTACCGTGGTTCCAGAAGAAAATGAATAGAGGTGACTGTTTTGAAATATAAAGAATTACAAATCATTAAGCACTCATTACAGCATTATATGAATAGACCAAATGCAACTGATAAAGAAATCGAGGAAGAAAGACGTTTATTGGAAAAAGTCACAGATAAAGTTGATGAATTGAAAGAAAAATATGAAATTAAATAAATGGAGGTGATCCAATATCTCCTAGTTACCAGGTGCGGTAACCAATTGTAAATCGTGAAGGTGGTGAGGATATGAGTTTAACTAAAGGGCAATTAATCGAGCAATTCGATAAAGCAAGAGAAGAAAATGCTCCATTTGTTTTTGTTGGCATTGAAGCAGAGGGAGTACAGGAAACTATTTGCATCCCACAACGTTCATTTGACGAAAAACAAGCATTTTATGAGCGTAGCTACACAGATGATTTAGTTCACGTTATGAATAAAAATGTGTTTATCAGAGGGTTGGCTCGAGGCGACTCTAAACAACTGGATATTATCGGTTAATTTTGCACTAAGCGGTCAATTGTTAGGTGCTTTTATTATGCTTTTTTATTATGTCCAAACCGTGTCTGATGACTTAAAAAGCTGCATGAGTAAACAGCCCACCAAGGCTATAAAGAGTGAAGGAGAATGATTATGGAACTTAAAAATAATAGATTTTTACCTTTAAACTTACAATTCTTTGCCGATCCAGACCCAGAGCCAACACCAGATCCGGAACCTATTCCCGATCCAGAGCCAACACCGGACCCAGAGCCTATTCCTGATCCAGAGCCATCAAAAGAGAAAACATACTCTCAAGAAGAGATGGAAGAAATCATCAAACAAAGAGTGGCCCGTGAAAAAAAGGCAGCAGAGAAAGCAGTTCAAGAAGCTGAGAAGCTAGCAAAAATGAACGAAGAGCAGAAAAGACAATATGAGTTTGAAAAGCTTCAAAAAGAATTAGAAGATTATAAGAAAAAAGACGCCTATAACACGATGTCCAAAGAAGCGTCTAAAATGCTAGTTGAACACGAGATTGTTGCAGATGAAAAGGTACTGTCATTCGTTGTTAAAGAAACAGCAGACGAAACGAAAGATATGGTTAACGCTTTTGTTGATCTAATCAAGGAAAAGGTGCAAGACGGCGTTAAAAAAGCATTAGCAGGCACATCGCCTAAAAAGAACAATACTACACCTGGAACAGCTACTTCAAAAGAAGAAATCATGAAAGAAAAAGATTCAATCAAGCGTCAAAAATTAATACAGGAGAACATTCACTTGTTCAAATAATAGGAGGAAAATAAATTATGGCAGCAGAACAAAATTTAACAGTTACAGGCGATCTAGCAATCGTACAATCAATCGACTTTGTGGAACGTTTCCAATCAAACTTATCGAAATTAGTAGAAGCATTGGGTGTTACTCGTAAAATGCCAGTTGCAAACGGGATGACGATTAAAACGTACACTTCGCAAGTGACAATGGCTACTGAAGATGAAGTGGGTGAAGGGGAAACAATTCCACTTTCTAAAGTTAAAACTGTACCTGGTCCATCAATCGAGCTATCATTCAAGAAATTCCGTAAAGCTGCATCGGTTGAATCCATTCAAAAACACGGATACGATCAAGCGATTATCGAGACTGACGACAAACTTTTAAAAGAAATCCAAAAGGGTATTCGTACTAGCTTCTTCGGTTTTTTAACAACTGGTACTGGAACTGCTTCAGCAACTACTTTACAAGAGGCGTTTGCGCAGGCATGGGGTAAAATTCAAGTTCTATTTGAAGATGATGCTGCACAAACTGTTGCGTTCGTTAACCCAATGGATATTGCTACCCATTTATCAAAAGCAGAACTTTCAACTCAAACTGCATTCGGTTTGCAATACGTTCAAAACTTCGCTGGTGTCGATTTAATAATTATTAACTCATCTGTACCACAAGGAACAGTATACGCTACAGCACCAGAAAACATCGTATTAGCATACGTACAAATCACAGGTGGAGAAATCAACAAGGCATTTGATTTTACAACTGACCAAACTGGATATATCGGTGTTACTCACGATATTCAAAAACAAAACTTAACAGCTGAAACTGTAGCTTTATCAGGTGTTAAATTATTTGCTGAACGCCTTGATGGAGTTGTTAAAGTAACGATTGCACCAGGAGTTTAATAAAAAATCGGGAGGTACTAAGAAATGGAATACGTAGTAATTGAAAACTTTATTGATTTAGAAGATAAAAATCGTCTTTACGAGGCAAAGCATCCTTACCCTCGTGAAGGCTTTACACCTACGAAAAAACGCTTTGAAGCTTTATCCACTAGCGATAATAAAAAAGGTAGACCCTTTATTAAAGCAGTAGAATCAGAAGATCCGGAAGATGAATTTCCTAAACACACAGGGGGAGGGTATTACGAACTTTCCAATGGTGAAAGGGTGCAGGGAAAAGATGCAGCTATTGAGGCGGAGAACGAACTGAAAAGTGGTGAATAACCATGGCTATAGAGACCAGGGTTAAAATTCGTAAGCCTGAAATCAAACAAGAATTATTAACAGAGTTAGTCAAAACCGCGACGGATCGAATCAATCTGAGGTTAGGGTTAACGATCCTACCCCCTGAATTAGAATCTGTTGCGGTTGAGGTTGTTTGTGCGATGTTCAATAAGTCCTATCATGAGGGCATCAAGTCGGAGAATGTGGACACGTTTAGCGTTTCCTTTGTGGATGATATTCTTAAAGAATATGAAGCAGACTTTACTAGATATTTAGAAATGAAAAACAAGCAGGATAATGCTAATAGAGGGGTGCTGAGATTCTTATGAGATTTCAGCCCCTCTTTTTATTTGAAAATCAAAAAACAGGCGAAGATGAGCTAGGGAATGAAATCAATCAGCTTGTACAATTCAAAGAATCTGATGGTCGCTTCTCCAGTTGGACAAGCGAAGAAATAGCCTTAGATGTGCGAAATGTTACGGTGAACAATCGTAAAATCATTACGCGCGAATCTAAGGCTAATTTATTGCTTGCTAACAAAGTTAAGTTTGATGGTAAGTATCACTCCATTTCGGATATTAAAGGCGACGATTATGACCGTTGGCGCGTCCTAGTCGTTAATCGATACGGGACTGAGAAAGCATGAAGATAACTTGGAAGGGCGTTGACCGTCTCCAAAAGAAGTTGATTCAAAAAAGTGCGACTGATTTTAGAGCCGTTGAAGAAAAGAACATTCGCGATATTTACACACGATCTCAAAAAGCAGGCGGAACTCCTGTTGGCGATTATACAGGCGGTGGACAACTTAGAAAGTCAGCTCAATATCGTAGTGATGAAATGGGTTATCTAGCTGAATATGGTCCTCATGTTGAGTATGGCCATCGAACAATCAATGGCGGGTATGTGCCGGGTCAATATTATCTAAAGCGTAATGTTGATACCCAGCGCCCGATTTATAAGCAAGATTTAAAAGATAAATTGAAAGAGTGATAGCTTATGATGCAGAAATTAAGCTTTACCGATGTATTGGCTTCCGTCATAAAAAAAGTACAAGCTAATACAGGTTTACGTTGCTATGATAGCGTACGGAAAGATGCACCAATGCCATATTACCACGCTGAGTTTTTAGGATCCATTCCAGAGAAAAGTAAGACTATGGAAAAAGATAGATATCAAGTTGTCATCCACGTTTTTACTGAAGGAGACGGATCAACAAAGGTATTTGAAGCTATCCACAAGTTAGAAGAAGCTTTGACAGAAGAAATTGAGCTACCAGGAGATTATGAGGTTACGCTTCAAGTGCCGAATGGAGTGTCTCAAATTCTTGATGAAGCTGACGAAACGAAGCATGCCGTTATTGGTTATGATTTCGTTGTTTTCTCGGGTTACAAAATGAAAATTTAAGGAGGAATATAAATGTCTACAGAATTACACACAGAACTGACAGGAAAGCTACAGAAAGCTATTGCTGGTAAAGATATCTTACTATCATTGTGGGATACAACCGGCAGTACATTACTAGCCGTTGCAGGTCAACAAGGTCTTACAATCAACCGTGATAAAGATACCATTGAAGTTACATCAAAAGATACTGAGGGCGGTTGGAAAGAATTTTTAGGTGGTCTTAAAGAGTGGTCAATCGATAATGATGGCGTTTATGTACGTGAACATGAATCTCATAAGCTATTAAAAACGCTTTATGAGGGAGATGATCCAGTATTAATTAAAGTAACCAATCAGAAAACGAAAACCGATATGTTCGGCGGACTTGCTATTTTAACAAGTTATCCAATCGAAGCACCTTATGATGATGCAGTAACATACACAATTGCATTACAAGGTACAGGCGCATTTGTAGATTTAGAAGATGAAGCAACACCACCAGCAGTCTAAAAATAGAATTGGAGAGTGAATTAAATGTTTGAAGTAAATGGAGTATCTTACACACTAAAATATAATCAAAAGAAATTAGAGACAATTGAAACAGTAGCCAAAACAAGCGTACTAGGAGAGATTTCAAAAGGGAACGGCTTCTTACCTTACAACGTATTGAAATACTTGTTCTCGCTAGCTCTAATCGAAGAAAACACTAATTCAGTTGTAAAGCAGAAAGAAGCTGCTGAAATGTTTGAAAAGATTATTGAAGAAAATGGATTGGCAACGGTGAATACAGTTATCGTTGAAAAATTACAAGAAGATTTGGGTTTTTTGTTCCGCTAGAACTGATCGAAAGTGACCTACCTAACGATTACGACCCAACACCTCATGATATTAGAATAGCGGAATTAGCTATGGACTTTTCTTACGAAAGGGACTTGGCTTTTTTTGTTGTTCAAATTGGCATTAGTAGAAGCGAATTCGATCTATTAACCGAAAAAGAAAAGTTATTCATTCGAAAAGAACATGAAAATAAATTCATTTCAGATACAACTTGGTTACGTAACGCTGTTCATAATGCGGAATTGAATGCCAATCGCAAAAAATCTAAGAAGTTTATTGACCTGTTTCCTAAGAAGCAAAAGGCTGATAAAGAATACAACAAAAATTCCATTAAGAACATCTTGGCTATGGAAGAAGAAAAAGGTAAAGGTTGGGTTGCTTTAATTTATAAGGCGAATGGAATGCCAACTCCTAAGAAGGGAGGTTAATGGATGGCAGATTATACATTAAGTGCAAAAATAACCGGTGATGCATCCGGTTTTACGAAAGCCTTTGGTGCTGCAGAGGAGAAATTGAAAGGCTTATCAGACAAGGTAAAAGGCATTGGAAAGAATATCAGTGGATTCGGAAGCTCATTAAGCAGTGTTGGTGATAAATTAACAAGTGGTATAACTACACCGGCAGTTGCTGCAGCTAGTGCACTAACTGGAATAACGCTTGTAAAAGGTTTTAATCGTTTAACTGGAATTGATAATGCACAGGCAAAATTAAAAGGTTTAGGCCACGATGCAAAAAGTGTAGAAGAAATCATGAATTCTGCATTGGAATCCGTTAAAGGTACATCATTTGGAATGGATGAAGCAGCGACAACAGCAGCAAGTGCGGTGGCAGCAGGAATTAAACCAGGAAAAGATTTAACAAGGTATCTGTCACTAACAGGAGACGCAGCAGCAATTGCGGGTTCATCCATGGCTGAAATGGGTTCTATTATTAACCAAGTACAGACTTCCCAAGTAGCGTACACAGATAATCTTAACCAACTAGCCGATAGGGGTATACCAATTTATCAATGGTTAGCAGATGAAGCAGGAGTTGCTGCATCTGAAGTAAAAGATATGGCTTCTGATGGTAAGATCTCTTCTGAAATGTTCTTAGCAGCAATCGAGAAGAATATAGGCGGTGCTGCTAAAACAATGGGTGAATCCTCATTTACTGCAGCAATTTCTAATATTGGAGCTTCCATATCACGAATAGGAGCGAACTTTTTAGATGCTGGAGGTGAAGCAGGTGGATTCTTTTCTACTGTTAAGCCATTGCTTACCGATTTCAATAATTCATTAGGGGTTGTGGAAGAAAAAGCAGCAGAATTAGGTGTGAAGTTTGGTCAGGCCTTTAATGACTTCCTAGATAAAGCAAGTGAATTGAAATCGAAGTTTGATGGTTTATCGCCGTCTATGCAAGGCATTATTTTAAAGACGGCTGCAATTGGCACAGCTATTGCAGTAGGGATTGGTCCGGCGTTAAAAATTATAGGTACTTTGACAACCGGATTCGGTGGTTTAGTATCAATTTTAGGATTTTTATTAAGTCCTATTGGATTGATAATGACTGCTATTGTTGGTTTAGCTGCTATATTTGGTTATCAAATGGCTACCAATGAAGAATTTAGGAGTAGTTTTATAACAACCTTTGAAAATATACGTGAAAAAGTCACTTCTATTGTAGATACTGTTATTTCGAAAGTACAGAGTATATGGTCAACAATACAGCCAGTGCTTTCGACAGTGGCTAGTACATTAAGTACAGCATTTTCAAATGCAGTCCCGGTCATTCAGTCAGCATTCAGTAATCTGGGACCTCAGGTTGTAACGGTATTTCAAACGATTTGGAGTATTATCCAATCAGTAATTCCAGTAATAACAACATTTGTAACTAGCATTGTTGAGGGTTTTAATGCAGCAGGTGGAGCTGGAAGTGAATTTGGTTTGCAACTATTAAATATTTTTATAGGGCTTAATCCAATTATAAAAGGTGCTATCCTGTTGTTCCAAAACTTCGGACCACAAATAATAGCAGCGTTTCAACAAATAGCGACAATGCTTATTCCCATAGTTACGACTATTGGTACAGCAATCGGTCAAATAGCGAGTGCGGTCATACCAATATTTATGAGTGTATTGGCTTCCTTAATTCCAATAGTAACGCAAGTAGGAACTATGCTCATGACGACACTAGGAACGATAATTCCAATTATCACTAATTTGTTTAACAACCTAGTGCCTATTATTATGATGGTAGTGCAACAGATAGCGCAGATCCTTGCGGTAGTCATTCCATTAGTTGCAAACCTTATAGGGGCTTTAATACCGGCTATATCTATGCTGATTCAAGGAATAATGAATATCGTAACTGCAGTAGCGCCAGCGTTTATTGCAATCATTCAAGCAATTGGTGCAGCAATTCAACTAATACTACCGATTATCAGTAGTATTCTGCAAACAGTGATCCATGTAATAACGAATATTATTTCAGTAGTAACGCCTATAATTGGCTTTATTGTCGGAGTTATTTCTACCATCATAGGTATAATTGCACCAATCGTAACATTTATTGCTGGAGTAATGACAAGCATATTTGCTTTGATACGCCCTATCGTTACGGTTGTAACTGGTGTATTTGATACCGTAACTCAGGTTATATCAAGTGTTTGGCAGGGCGTAATGCGCTTCACAGGTCAGGTATTCACATCGATAGGAACGGTAATAAGTGGGCTATCTGGAGTAGTGAGCGGCGTTTTCAATGCTATCAGTGGAACAGTCTCACGGGTAATGAATGGAGTGTCTAGCACTATAACTGGAGTATTTTCAGCGATTCAAGGTGCTTGGTCTGGATTAACCGGCTTTGTCGATGGTGTATTTGGAGGTATATCTACATCCGTTCAGAAATTAGTGGGACAAGTAAAAGGCTTTGTTAATGGTGTAATCGGTGGCGTAAATAGTGCAATCGGTATTATTAATAAAATCCCAGGGGTTAGCATCGGAAAAATCCCTATGTTAGCAAGAGGTACTGACAACTTTGGCGGTGGATTTGCTCGAATTAACGAAGGCGGTCGCGGTGAGCTTGTTATGATGCCTAGTGGTGCGCAAGTTATTCCTCATGATGTATCGATGAAATATGCTAGAGAATCAGCGAAAGCAGCCGGAACGAGAGAAACAAGACCAAGTGGAGAGAATATGGCATCTTCATTAAGAAACGCACTAGAAGGTTTAATTATCGATAACCGTATCTCAATCGGTGAAAAAGAATTTATTCAAGCAACAGGTAAACCTATGATGCGTTATATCGATAGTCAAACAAAAGACGCAGGACGTAGAGGGGGGCATAGAAGGTAATGCTTAGTATTGATGGTGTGCATATTACAAACGATTTAGGATTAAAACTATTACCAGATTCAAGCGAGCCTATGCTCCCCGAAACGAGAGATAGCTCAATAGTAATACCTGGAATGCATGGACAACATAGTTTTCAATCATACTTGGGGGCAAGAGTATTGACTCCAAGTATATTGATTCCTACACAAGCTATGTATCATGAAGTGCAGCGCATTGTACGTAATGTTTCCAAGTTGATTCTTGATGATTGGGGACGGCCAAAAGAAGTTGAACTAATTTATGATTATGAACCGGATATGTTTTATCGAGCAAAGTATAGCGGTAACATTGACGTTAATAGGATTTATAAACTTGGGATGTTTCCTATTCCGTTTGTTGCAGATAAACCTTGGGCAATCGCAACCGTTGAAAATCACGAAATCAATTGGGGTAGCGATAAAATAACTTTTAAAGCTCCCTATTCGTTTAGAACAGTAGCAATCAATGACGAGTTAATAACATCGCCAAAAACACTAGAAACTTATATAAATGGCTATGCTTTAAGACCAACAATAATAATAAGTGGTTCCGGTAATAACGTGACTTTCCGAGCAAATGGGAAGTCTTTTTCTTTGAAGAATTTTAGCAATTCATCATTTGTTATAAATGGTGAGAATTACACAATCCTTAAAAATGGTGCAAATGGATACGGAGAAAAGGTTGGTAAGAACTTCTTAGAACTGTTACCAGGGATGAATCAAGTACAGATAACAGGAGACAGCATGAACTTTAACTTAGCGATTATCGTTCGAGATCAATACATGTAGAAAAGGATGGTGGTGATTTTGGTACTAGAAAAGATAGATATTGAAGGTGGAGAAGATTTAGCTTCTGGAGCAGTTAAAATTAATAAAGCGATTGATGCATCGGATAAAGCACAGGGTGATGCATCTAACGCTCTCTCAAAATCAAGTGAAGCGATACAAACTGCAACAAAAACCTCAGAAGACATGCAAGCCATTATTAGGGAACAAACACAGAATGGTGATCTTGCTCCAGAGGTCGCACAAGCAAGAGATGGGTATGCAACTTTAGGGGATAATCTGAATTCAATACATCAGAATTTGGCACAAATGGCATCATTATCTTATGTCGATGCTATTTTAGCTAGTTTAGGAAATGGAGCGCCCAAAGAGGCGTTTTTTTCTTTACCT
>NZ_PIOC01000002.1 GCF_003369575.1 Oceanobacillus arenosus
TGTTCCCATCCCGAACACAGTAGTTAAGCTCTTCAGCGCCGATGGTAGTTGGGACTTTGTCCCTGCAAGAGTAGGACGCCGCCAGGCTAACAAAAAAGTCTAAGATACAAAACCTGTATCTTAGACTTTTTTATTTAAATCATTATCTGGTCTTAATCATGAATTCTAAGCATATACATAATTGAATAAATCAATATAGTTGCTAATACAATAGTAAAATTACTTGGAACAGAAAGGAATGCAAGCAATTGGACACACTTTTACATGAAGTATTTGGGGATGATTTTCATATTATTATTATTCGTTTACTTATTGCCTTAGTACTGTCAGGTTTAATTGGTTTTGAACGGGAACTGAATAATCACTCCGCTGGTTTTCGAACACACATACTAGTAGGTGTCGGCTCTTGTTTAATGATGTTAATGTCACTATACGGGTTTTCCTCATTTATAGAGGCGTATGATAATGTGCGATTTGATCCAGCACGAATACCATCTTACGTTATAAGTGGCATTGGTTTTCTTGGAGCAGGAACGATTATTGTATATGGAGGTACGATTCGCGGTTTAACTACGGCGGCATCGATTTGGACTGTAGCTGGAATTGGTCTAGTAGTGGGTGTTGGAATGTACGGGGCTGCAATGTTAACAACATTGATTATTTTAGTAAGTTTAATCTTCCTGAACAATTTCGAAAAGCTTCTTCCAAGAATCCATGCTTCCAGTTTCATTGAAATTATTGTCGAACCGGAGTTAGAAATAAAGGACGTTGTTGCAGCGGTTGAGATGTTTGGCGAAAAGGTAAAGAATATCGATATTATTAAAATGGAAAGTGAGATTAGAAAAATACACATTCGATTAATACAGGGGAAGAATGGGGATCGAATTTCCATGATAGATGCGATTTCTAAGATTGATTACGTGAATAATGTTTCTGAACTGGATAAATAGGGAAACACTTTCTTCCATTCCATTGGCTTCAACATTGAAGCTAAACGCAGATTTTCTTAACAAAACCTTACATTAATCACAGTGTAAGGTTTTGTTTTCGTTTTTTTGTCCACACTAGGTTATAAAATCTATTTGCATCTCCATAATAAATGCGTATAATAAGGATATAGTCAAAGATAGTCAAAGTCAAATGATGCAATAAATAATAGACTTACTCATACTAACAAGAGGAGATGGGCAGATGAGTAATATTTCAGATGTTATTGAAGAGTATTTGAAAAGGGTTTTGCAATCAAAGGGGCAAAATGCGATTGAGATTAAGCGAAGTGAAATTGCGGAATTGTTTCAATGTGTTCCTTCCCAAATCAATTATGTAATCAACACGCGTTTTACAATGGAAAAAGGGTATACAGTAGAAAGTAAGCGTGGTGGTGGTGGATATATTCGAATCATTCGAGTAACACACCAGGATAAATCTGAATTAATAGATGAAATCATACAAATGATCAACCCGGTCGTAACCCAGCGCTCGTCAATTGATGTGCTCGAGCGTCTTTTAGAAGAAGAACTTATTTCGGAGCGTGAGGCAAAGCTGATGCTTAGTGCGATTGATCGAAATACACTCGCATTTAAATTGCCGGTCCGTGATGAAGTACGGGCGCGCATTCTAACTGCTATGCTTACACAATTAAAGTATATGTAGATTCTTTATTCTTGCTAAGTATAGTAGCAGAGTATAAGATTTTCTTAACAATGATACAAATAGGTAAGGAGGAGAAGCAGAGTGGAATGTCAAGAGTGCCATGAACGACCAGCCACACTTCATTTTACACAAATAAGTAATGGTGAAAAGACGGAAATTCATGTTTGCGAGGTATGTGCGAAGGAGAAGGGATATTTAACCTATCCGGATGAGGCATATTCGTTTCATCATTTACTAACGGATTTAATTAATTTCAATGCATCTAAAATAGAGAGTGTTGAAAATGACGCATTCAAACAGCAAGCACAGGAATTGACATGTCCACAT
The DNA here is from genome assembly GCF_003369575.1 of Oceanobacillus arenosus. GTDB lineage: Bacteria > Bacillota > Bacilli > Bacillales > Amphibacillaceae > Oceanobacillus > Oceanobacillus arenosus. The sequence goes on from NZ_PIOC01000002.1 coordinate 1,981, forward strand.
TGTGGAATGACATTCACCCAGTTTAAGCGGATTGGAAAATTTGGATGTGCATCCTGTTATCATACCTTTTCAACTCGTTTGGATCCTATTTTTCGACGTGCACATGCAGGGAATACGAAACATAATGGAAAGGTTCCGAAACGTACGGGTATTGATTTACAAACAAGGAAACAACTTGAGGACTATAAGAAGGAGCTTCAATACTTAATTGAAACCGAGGCATTTGAAAAGGCGGCAATCATCCGTGATAAAATCAAAGCGCTAGAAAGTAGTTCAAAGAAGTCAGAAGCAGGTGACAAGTCATGAGCTTAGAACACTTTATCGATAATGCAATTAGCCCCTGGATGCGTAATGATGGTCCAGAAAGTGACATCGTTTTAAGTAGCCGAATCCGGTTAGCAAGAAATGTCGCTGATGTATCCTATCCATTGATAGCGGATGAAGAAAAGCTAGAAGAAATTCGTGACTTTTTTCAGGAAAACTATGAACATCAATCATTTCGAAATCATGAGGATTTGGAGTTTATTTCAATAAGTGACCTATCAGCGATTGAAAAGCATGTATTAGTCGAAAAGCACTTAATCAGCCCCCATTTAGTGAAGTATAGTGATGAGGCTGCAGCGCTAATCTCACAAGATGAGCAAATCTCTGTGATGATTAACGAAGAGGATCATCTTCGGATTCAACTCTATTATCCTGGATTACAATTGCGAAATGCACTAGAAGATGCATTTGCACTAGATGATTGGTTGGAGGAAAGAGTGGACTATGCATTTGACGAAACGCGGGGATATTTAACGTGCTGCCCTACAAATGTTGGAACAGGGCTACGTGCTTCGGTTATGATGCATCTACCGGCACTGACGTTGACGAAACAAATTAATCGAATAATACCAGCAATCAACCAGTTAGGTCTCGTGGTAAGAGGCATTTATGGTGAAGGTAGTGAAACGATAGGAAATATATTCCAAGTTTCCAACCAAATTACGCTAGGTAAATCGGAAGAAGATATTGTGAGCGATCTCGAGAGTATTGTGAATCAATTAATTGGACATGAACGGAACGCTCGTAGCATACTTATGAAACAATCTGAATTGACACTAGAAGATCGTATCTATCGTTCTTATGGTGTTTTAGAATATAGTCGCATTATAAATGCAACAGAAGCAGCTAGATGTATCTCAAACGTGCGATTAGGAATAGATTTAGGTATTATTAAACATACATCGAGAAGCATACTTAATGAACTTATGGTACTTATACAACCAGGATTCTTACAGCATTTTGCTAAGAAAAACCTCACAGCTAATGAGTGTGATGTGCTCCGTGCATCACTCATCCGAGAACGATTAGAATTAGAGAAATAGGAGGGAATCAATTATGATGTTTGGACGTTTTACAGAAAGAGCACAGAAAGTATTGGCGCTATCTCAAGAAGAAGCAGTACGCCTTGGACATTCGAATATTGGTACAGAGCACATTCTCTTAGGTCTCGTCCGCGAAGGCGAGGGAATCGCAGCGAAGGCATTGCAATCATTAGGCTTAGAAGTTCCAAAAATCCAAGAAGAAGTGGAAAAGCTGATTGGTACCGGCAAGCAGCAAATGCAATCAATTCATTACACCCCTCGGGCGAAGAAAGTTGTCGAGCTTTCCCAAGATGAAGCAAGAAAGTTAGGGCATTCCTATGTCGGGACAGAGCATATTTTACTCGGATTAATTCGTGAGGGTGAAGGAGTTGCTGCCCGTGTACTTAATAATTTAGGCGTCAGTTTGAATAAGGCGCGTCAGCAAGTACTTCAGCTCTTAGGAAGCAATGAATCACAAGCAGGGCGTCAAGGAAGAAGTGGGCAACAGCAATCAAGCGCAAACACCCCAACACTTGATTCCTTAGCAAGGGATTTAACGCAAAGCGCGAAGGACGGGAAGATTGATCCTGTTATCGGTCGTGCAAAGGAAATTGAGCGTGTGATTCAAATACTTAGTCGCCGTACAAAAAATAACCCGGTACTAATTGGTGAGCCTGGTGTTGGTAAAACGGCGGTTGCTGAAGGACTAGCACAACAAATTATCGACAATGAGGTTCCTGAAACATTACGTGACAAACGCGTAATGACACTTGATATGGGTACAGTCGTTGCAGGTACGAAATATCGCGGTGAATTTGAAGATCGTCTGAAGAAGGTAATGGAGGAAATTCGCCAAGCAGGGAATGTCATATTATTTATTGACGAACTGCATACGCTAATTGGAGCAGGAGGAGCAGAAGGTGCAATTGATGCATCCAATATTTTGAAACCTTCTCTCGCACGCGGCGAATTGCAATGTATTGGTGCGACAACACTTGATGAGTATCGTAAATATATTGAAAAGGATGCAGCATTAGAGCGGAGATTCCAACCAATCACAGTGGATGAGCCAACATTAGAAGAAACAATCGAAATTTTAAATGGCCTTCGTGACCGCTATGAGGCACACCACCGCGTAACGATTACCGATGAAGCGATTGAAGCAGCTGCAACGCTTTCCGATAGATATATTACCGATCGTTTCTTACCGGATAAAGCGATTGACTTAATCGACGAAGCTGGATCGAAAGTCCGCTTGCGTTCTTATACAATTCCGCCAAATTTAAAGGAATTGGAACAAAGGCTTGAAGAAGTACGGAAAGAAAAAGATGCAGCAGTACAAAGTCAGGAATTCGAAAAGGCAGCATCTTTACGTGATTCTGAGCAACGTTTCCGTGAAGAAGTAGAAAAGACCAAACAGGAATGGAAGGAAAAGCAGGGACAAACCGATTCTGAAGTAACGATGGAGGACATCGCAAGTGTCGTATCGATTTGGACTGGAGTTCCTGTTTCCAAGCTAACGAAGGATGAAACGAAACGCCTTCTAAATATGGAAGAAACCTTACACGAACGCGTGATCGGTCAAGAAGAGGCAGTAGATGCAGTAGCCAAAGCAATCCGTAGAGCGCGTGCTGGATTAAAGGATCCAAAACGTCCGATTGGTTCGTTTATCTTCTTAGGACCAACAGGTGTTGGTAAAACAGAACTTGCTCGTGCACTTGCAGAGGTGATGTTCGCTGATGAGGATGCAATGATCCGCATCGACATGTCAGAATATATGGAGCGTCATTCAACATCTCGTCTTGTTGGTTCTCCTCCAGGATATGTAGGATACGATGAAGGTGGTCAGCTAACAGAAAAGGTACGAAGAAAGCCGTATTCTGTTGTACTCCTTGATGAAATTGAGAAGGCACATCCAGAAGTATTTAATATTTTGCTGCAAGTATTAGAGGATGGTCGGTTAACAGATTCGAAGGGTCGTGTCGTTGATTTCCGAAATACAGTGATCATCATGACATCGAATGTTGGGGCAAGTGAATTAAAACAGAATAAATATGTTGGTTTTAACCTTGGCGATGAAACACAAGATTATAAAGATATGAAATCAAAAGTAATGGGTGAATTGAAAAAGGCATTCCGTCCTGAATTCCTAAACCGAATTGATGAAACCATCGTATTCCATTCCTTAGAGAAGAAACATATGAAGAATATTGTAGTATTAATGATCAAGCAATTGCAGAAGCGCTTGAAGGAACAGGACATCGATTTCTCACTTACGGATAAGGCTGTTGAGAAAATTGCCAATGAAGGATTTGATCCTGAATATGGGGCACGACCATTACGTCGTTCCATTCAAAAGAACATCGAGGATTTAATGTCTGAAGAACTTCTTAAAGGAACCATTTCAATTGGTGAAAAAGTAAAAGTCGGACTGAATAACAAAGGAGATTTCATTATCCTAGCATAAATAATCTAAGGCAGATTTCGCATTGTTATTTTGGTAGTTAAGAAAGGTATAGATAAGCTAACTTAATACGAATCCAGATGATTACCATACAAAGCTAGAAGAGATCCATCTTCTAGCTTTTCCTAAAATTCCCTGACTTTTTAACAATAAGCTATTGTAATCAGTAGTCAATACATCAAGTTGTGGCAAAAATTAGGGAAGGCAATGATCAATTTGATAGAATTCTGTAACCTATGAAGCGTAAAAAGGGTTTACAATAGATAGAGAGGAAAGGGACGAGAAATTTGGCAAAGCGTAAAAATAAGTTTGTTTGTCAGGATTGTGGCTATGAATCAGCGAAGTGGATGGGGAAATGCCCTGGTTGTAATAACTGGAATACGATGGTCGAAGAAATTGAGTCAACAACGACTAGAGGCAACCATGTCTTTAAAGGTGTTACGAAGCTGAATAGTAAACCAGAGCGTATTACATCCATTGAATCAGAAAAGGAACCACGTGTGACGACATCGATGAAAGAGTTCAATCGAGTGCTTGGTGGTGGAATCGTTCTTGGCTCCCTTGTGTTAATTGGTGGTGATCCTGGTATTGGTAAATCAACCCTGCTATTACAAATTTCTTCTCAGTTAGCTGAAAAACAGTTGCCAGTCTTATACATATCGGGTGAAGAATCTACTCGTCAGACAAAGCTTAGGGCGGACCGACTTGGAATAAAAGCTGACTTATTATATGTTTTATCTGAAACAAATCTATATGATATTACGAAGCAAATTGAGGAAGTTAAGCCTTCATTTGTTGTGATTGATTCCATTCAAACGATTTATCGCGAGGAAATATCAAGTGCTCCTGGCAGTGTTTCACAAGTTCGAGAATGTACTGGTGAGCTTATGCGGATTGCGAAATCAATGGGCATTCCAATTTTTATTGTTGGCCATGTGACAAAGGAAGGGGCCATTGCTGGACCAAGAATGCTTGAGCATATGGTTGATGCTGTTCTCTACTTTGAAGGGGAAAGGCATCATGTCTACCGGATTTTACGTAGTGTTAAAAATCGTTTTGGTTCCACGAATGAGATGGGTATTTTTGAAATGAAAGAAGAAGGGCTTCGAGAAGTAATGAATCCTTCTGAAATATTCTTGGAAGAGCGTTCAGAAGGGACAGCAGGCTCGACAGTAGTTGCCTCAATGGAGGGAACGAGACCGATTTTGGTTGAAATCCAGGCATTAATATCACCGTCCAGCTTCGGAAACCCACGAAGAATGGCGACAGGAATTGATCATAATCGGGTGCCATTATTGATGGCAGTTTTAGAAAAACGTGTTGGAATGATGTTACAGAATCAGGATGCATATATTAAAGTAACAGGTGGTGTAAAGCTCGATGAACCTGCTATTGATTTAGCACTTGTTGTCAGTATCGCATCAAGCTTCCGTGATCGTTCAACAAGGCCGAATGATATCTTTATTGGCGAGGTCGGTTTAACTGGTGAGATAAGACGTGTTTCTCGCATTGAGCAGCGTGTACAAGAAGCTGCTAAGCTTGGGTTTAAGCGTGTGATTTGCCCAAGGAATAATTTGGAGGGCTGGACGCCACCGAACAATATTCAGGTGATTGGCGTAAGCACGGTTCAAGAGGCGTTAGACGTGGGAATTGAACAGTAAAACGGTTATTATGTTAGAAAATGTAATGCAATAGTTTCCATGTTATGATTAAATCATCGTTTTCTCCCTTTTCTAAAGGTTAATTTATAAAAATAAGGCAATAATAAAGAATGGAGGTGATAATGGTGCTAAAAATAATCGTGAATCTATTTTTTATTGTTCTTGGAGCAACAGTAGGGTATTTATATGTTCCAAACATTTTTAGTTTATTAGGTGTTTCATTAGATAGTTGGTTCACATCACCATATGTGGGCATGGTATTAGGTGCAATCGTATTCTTTCTTATCTCTTATTGGTTGACGGACTATATTGTAAACTTCTTAAAATGGATAGAGGATGCACTTATAAAAATTCCAGCAATCGATTTAATGTTTGGTAGTTTAGGTTTGATTATCGGATTAGTTATTGCATACTTCTTTACAATGCCATTACAAGATATTCGTATTGAAATTATCTCGCAAATCTTACCGCTCTTTATTACCATTTTACTCGGTTACTTTGGATTTCAAGTTGGTTTCCGACGGAGAGATGAATTCTTCAATCTATTAAAAACGAATAAGAAAGAAAAACGAAAAGCTGCAGATGGTCAGGATGTAGAAGAAATTGCTAGCTCAAGGGCAAAAATATTAGATACTAGTGTAATCATCGATGGGCGTATCGCTGATATTTGTCAAACGAACTTCTTAGAAGGGACGCTCATAATTCCGCAATTTGTTTTAGGAGAGTTACAGCATATTGCCGATTCTTCAGATGCTTTAAAGCGAAATCGTGGTCGTCGTGGATTGGATGTCTTAAATCGAATTCAAAAGGACTTACCAATCAAAGTAGAGATTTATGATGGTGATTTTGAGGAGATTCAGGAAGTAGATAGTAAGTTAATTAAGCTCGCAAAAGTAATCAATGGGATTGTTGTAACAAATGACTTTAATCTAAATAAAGTATGTGATCTTCAAGGTGTGAGCGTACTAAATATTAATGATTTAGCCAATGCAGTGAAGCCTGTTGTATTACCGGGAGAAGAATTAGTCGTACAAGTAATTAAGGATGGGAAAGAGCATAATCAAGGAGTCGCATATTTAGATGATGGCACGATGATTGTTGTCGAAGAAGGCAGGGACTATATCGGTCAAACGATTGAAGTTCTAATTACGAGTGTATTGCAAACATCTGCGGGTCGAATGATTTTTGCAAAACCAAAATTACTTGAAAAAGCGCAGTAAAAAGGGTATAACTTATAGAGGATAGAGTATTAAAGTGATAACAGAATATGTTATCACTTTTCTTATTAATAGTTAAAACTGGATACATGAAGCAAGCACAAAATGAATCAATCGAAACACCTCAGGCGTAGAGGTTATGAATAGAAAGGGGAAACACCATGACAAATGAAGTTCGTGTACGATATGCTCCAAGCCCAACAGGCCATTTGCACATCGGTAACGCAAGAACAGCACTTTTTAATTATTTATATGCAAAACACTTTGATGGGAAATTTATTGTTCGGGTAGAGGATACCGACGATAAACGTAATGTTGAAGGTGGAGAGGAAAGTCAGAACACATTCCTGAAATGGCTTGGCATCGAATGGGACGAGGGAGCAGATATTGGCGGAGAATACGGTCCGTATCGTCAAACAGAGCGACTTGATATTTATCAAAAATATACGGACGAGCTTCTTGAAAGAGGCCTTGCATATAAAGACTATATGACGGAGGAAGAGCTTGAAGCAGAGCGTGATGAACAAAAAGCCAATGGACAAACACCTAAATATTCTGGTGCACACCGCGATTTAACAGCAGAACAAATTGCTGCTTTTGAAGCGGAAGGTAGAAAGCCTAGTATTCGTTTCCGTGTTCCAGATAACAAAACATATACATTCCAGGATATCGTTCGTGGAGAAATCTCATTTGAGTCAAGCGACTTCGGTGACTGGGTAATGGTGAAGCAAAATGGCATTCCGACTTACAATTTTGCTGTTGCAATCGATGATCATCTAATGGAAATTTCCCATGTTCTTCGCGGGGAAGAGCATATTTCCAATACACCGAAGCAAATGATGATTTATGATGCATTCGGCTGGACTGCACCACAATATGGTCATATGACGTTAATCCTAAATGAAGAACGGAAGAAATTAAGTAAACGGGATAACCATGTCGTTCAATTTATTGAGCAATACAAAGATTTAGGGTATTTGCCTGAAGCGATGTTCAACTTTATTTCTTTACTTGGCTGGTCACCTGTTGGCGAGGAGGAAATCTTTGATCAAGAAACATTGATTGAAATTTTTGATCCAGAACGCTTATCTACATCTGCAGCAATTTTTGATCAACAAAAATTAAAATGGATGAACAATGAATACATTAAGAAAGCTGATTACAGCAAAGTCATTGAACTCACAATGCCATACTTAGTAGAAGCAGGGAAATTACCAGCGGATATGGATGATGATAAGCGCACTTGGGCAGAGAATATGATTTCTTTATATCGTGACCAATTACGATATGGTAAGGAAATCGTTGAGCTAACGGATCTGTTCTTCAATGACCATATTGAACTTGATGAAGCATCATTGGAAGTGTTAAAAGAAGAACAAGTGCCAGAAGTATTACAAGTATTCGCGGACAAGTTAATCCATTTGGATGATTTCACGAAGGACTCAATTAAAGCACAGTTTAAGGCGACCCAAAAGGAAACTGGTCATCGTGGGAAGAAACTATTCATGCCCATCCGAATCGCGACAACAGGACAAATGCATGGCCCTGAACTTCCGTTTGCAATTGAGCTATTAGGAAAAGAAGTTATCCTGGCACGTTTAGATAAGGTGCTAAAACAATTAGGAGCTTAAGTGTTCACATTTAGGCAATTGTATAATATAGTATTAATAAGCAAATGAAGTCCATCGTCATATGTGGATAAAGATGAACGTTGAAAAGGGAAAGTAGAAAATGATTAGCTTATCCAGAGAGAATCACCGTGGCTGTGAGTGATTCTAGGCGTCATTTTTGAAGTGCCCCTTAGAGTCTGTTATGGAAAATACAGTATATAACAGCGGTTCTCTACCGTTATTAGAGCACAAGTTGGGAAGTATTACTTTTCCAAACAGAGTGGGACCGCGTGCGAAGCGTCTCTGTGTATTGATTACACAGGGACGCTTTTTTTAATTCCGATAATTCTAGTAGTAATTAAACGCCATTAGGTTGCAATGTCTATTATTTCTTGGTAGGTAAGAAAGTATATCGACTTTTTTACTACATAAGTGCAACTAAAGCTGTCACCGAAAGGCTTTGTGACAACCAAGTTTTCTAATTATCCAAGGGGGGGAGTAGAATCATGGGGATTTTCAAAAGGATGAAAGAGGACATGGATGTGGTGTTTGAACAGGACCCGGCTGCTAGAACCTATTTTGAAGTGTTCTTAACCTATTCCGGTGTGCACGCTGTTTGGAACCACCGAATAGCCCATGCCTTTTATAAAAGGAAATTATTCTTTATTGCTAGAGTAATATCGCAGGTTAGTCGCTTTTTTACTGGAATTGAAATCCACCCAGGGGCAGTAATTGGCAGACGGTTATTTATCGACCATGGCATGGGTGTCGTCATTGGCGAAACATGCGAAATTGGTGATAATGTTACAATCTTCCAAGGTGTTACATTAGGTGGAACAGGGAAGGAAAAAGGTAAACGTCACCCAACAGTCAAGGACAATGCGCTGATTTCTACTGGTGCGAAGGTGCTTGGGGCAATAACCATCGGGGAGAGCTCCAAAGTTGGTGGTGGTGCTGTCGTTATTAAGGATGTCCCAGATCATTCAACGGTTGTAGGTATACCGGGAAGGGTCGTCGTGCAAAATGGAGAAAGGGTAAGGACAGATTTGGATCATCATAAGATACCCGATCCAGTAGCAGATCGTTGCAAAGAATTGCAGCAGGAGATTGATCAACTAAAGATAGAAATCGATAGGCTGAAAGAAGGGAAGACGGATTATGTCAATAACAGTTTATAATACATTAACCCGAGACAAGGAGGAATTCAAACCACTGGTTGAGGGAAAAGTTAGTATGTATGTGTGCGGACCAACCGTTTACAACTATATCCATATTGGTAATGCTCGTCCTGCAATTGTATTTGATACGGTAAGACGGTATTTTGAATACAAGGGATATGTGGTCGACTATGTACTTAATTTCACCGATGTTGACGACAAAATCATTAAAACAGCAAATGAAGCGGGTGCCCGAGTCCCAGAGATTGCAGATAAATACATTGATGCTTATTTAGAGGATGTCGCTGCATTAGGGGTTAAGAAGGCAACGGTTAATCCACGTGTAATGGAGTCAATGGAAGATATTATTCGCTTTATTGAAGTGCTTGTTAATAAAGGATATGCATACGAGGCAGAAGGCGATGTATACTTTAAACCACGTGCATTTGCAGGATATGGGAAACTATCCCATCAGTCTATCGATGAATTACGCTCGGGCGCCAGGATTCAAATCGGCGAAAAGAAAGAAGACCCGCTTGACTTCGCCCTATGGAAGCAGGCGAAGGATGGTGAAATTTCTTGGGACTCCCCGTGGGGTAAAGGCCGACCTGGATGGCATATTGAATGCTCGACAATGGTGAAGAAGTACCTTGGCGATACAATTGATATTCATGCTGGTGGACAGGATTTAACCTTTCCACATCATGAAAATGAAATCGCCCAGTCAGAAGCGATGACGGGACACTCATTTGCAAACTACTGGATGCATAATGGTTATATTAATATCAATAATGAAAAGATGTCGAAATCTCTTGGGAATTTTGTTTTGGCACGTGATTTAATTGAAAAGCATGACCCACAGGTTTTAAGATTCTTTATGCTGAGTGTACATTACCGTAATCCGATTAATTTTACAGAAGAGTTATTGGAAAATGCGAAGAATGGATTTGACCGAGTTAAAACGGCATACCAAAACCTTGAGCATCGAAAAGCTTCAAGTACGAATCTAGCTGGGAATGAAGAAGAATGGTTAACAAAGATTGACGTATTAAAACGGCAGTTTGAAGTAGCGATGGATGATGATTTCAATACGGCAAATGCTATTTCTATCTTATTCGACTTGGCGAAAGAAGCAAATGTGTATTTACAATCGAAGCAGACGACGATTCAAGTGATCGATGCATTTCAGGAGAAGATCAAGCTATTCTTGCAAATTCTTGGTATCAATGTGAACGAAGAGAAGGATTTACTAGATGAGGATATCGAGGCACTAATCGTGGAGCGGAACGAAGCAAGAAAGAATCGAAACTTTGCACGTGCAGATGAGATAAGGGATTTATTGAAGGACCAGCATATTGTTTTGGAAGATACTGCTCAAGGGGTCCGCTGGAAAAGGGGCTAACAATGGAATTGGAAGTAAAACAAATGAAAAGTTTAGCGCTCGCGTACATGGGGGATGCCATTTATGAAGTCTATGTACGTGAGTACTTATTAAATAAAGGTGAAGTTAAACCAAATCAGCTCCATAATCACGCGGTTCAGTTTGTAGCGGGGAAAGCGCAAGCAGCTGTCGTTTTACACTTCTTAGAGATTGGCATTCTTTCGGAAGAAGAGAGACGTGTCGTAGCACGAGGAAGAAATGCTAAATCTGGATCGATTCCGAAGAATATTAGTGTGCAAACCTATCGTTACAGCACTGCATTTGAAGCGTTAATCGGCTATCATTATTTATTGAAAAATGAAGCTCGATTAGCAGAATTATTACAACTATCGGTAGCATTTATCGAAGAAAGGAGTGTATAAGATGGAAATCGAACAGGAAATTATCATCGGGAAAAATCCGGTAATGGAGGCATTACGATCTGGCAGGTCTGTGAATAAAGTGCTTGTACTTGAGCATTTAAATGCGCAGACACAGGGAAAGCTTCACCAGTTAGCGAAGGAAGCTGGAACGATTGTGCAGAAGGTACCAAAGTCCAAACTGGATCAGTTATCAGATGGCAATCATCAAGGGGTAATTGCCTATGTTGCTTCTTATGAATATGCATCATTAGATGATTTGTTTAGAAATGCAGAGCAAAAAGCGGAGGATCCCTTTTTCATTATTTTGGACGAGCTGGAGGATCCACATAATCTAGGCTCTATCTTACGGACAGCTGATGCTACAGGAGTGCATGGTGTCATTATTCCAAAGCGTAGATCGGTAGGATTAACGGCTACTGTTGCCAAGACTGCTGCAGGTGCAATCGAGCATATCCCGGTTGCGAGAGTGACGAATATCGCCAATACGATTGATGAATTGAAGGAAAGAAATATCTGGGTTGTTGGCACTGAAGCGGAAGCAACGGAGGATTATCGAAGGCTTGATGGTACCATGCCGATTGCGTTAGTAATTGGCAACGAAGGGAAAGGAATTAGTCGGTTAGTACGTAAAAAGTGTGATTGGACGGTTAGTCTGCCAATGAAGGGCGAGGTATCGTCTTTGAATGCATCCGTAGCTTGTAGCTTGCTACTCTATGAGGTCTATCGTAAGCGGTATCCACTCGGTGAAGCATAATGGTCGTACTTGTAGTTGATGGATACAATATCATTGGGGCATGGGATGAATTGCAGCGACTAAAAGAAAAGGAAATTGGTGAGGCCCGTGAACGGCTAATTCAATTAATGGCAGAATATCAAGCATATTCAGGGCATCGAGTGATTGTTGTATTCGATGCCTATTATGTAAAAGGGACAGAGAGCAAGCTGAACCAATACAAAGTTGACATCATTTACACAAAGGAAAAGGAAACAGCCGATGAATGCATTGAAAAGCTAGTAAAAAAAATAAAAAATGTGAAGACACAGGTATATGTTGCGACTTCAGATTATGCGGAGCAACGTACGATATTTGGACAAGGTGCGCTTCGGAAGTCGGCAAGGGAACTATACATTGAGCTCAAAGATATTGAACGGGAAATTGAATCCGAGATTGTCCACCATCAACAAATAAAGCCACAAACGAAAATAGAATTAGATCAAGAGACCTTAGCTAAATTTGAAAAAATGAGACGAGGGGAATTATAGTTTACCCGTTAATTTCCATACGTCACTACACAGACACTTCCAGTTTTGTATATTGGGATTGACGATAAATGTTAGACTTTTCCCAATTAAGTAATGAAATATGCGTCATCTTGTATTGACGTTCTTCAAATTGGTCCTGTATAATGACGTTACAGTGATGGAACGGTAATTGGAGGGGGCTTCATGAACGTTAGTCAACTTGATCTAGATAAACAGGATCTAAAGAGCCTGAACGATAATGAAATTTTGCATTTGATTCATCATGGGAATAACCATGCACTAGACTATTTAATACATAAATACCGGAATTTTGTGCGCGCGAAAGCAAGAACCTATTTTTTAATTGGGGCCGACAAAGAGGATATTATTCAAGAAGGAATGATAGGTCTGTATAAGGCGATTCGCGATTTCGATGCAGACAAGCTATCCTCCTTTAAAGCATTTGCAGAGTTATGCATTACAAGACAAATTATTACCGCAATTAAAACCGCAACAAGGCAGAAGCATATCCCACTAAATTCATATGTGTCACTAGATAAGCCTATTTATGATGAAGACTCGGAACGAACATTATTAGATATTATTGCTGAATCAAGGTCGGTTGACCCGCAGGAACTACTTGTAAACCGCGAGAAAATGAGTGATATTGAGCTGCAATTATCGGAATTATTAAGCGAGTTAGAGCGAGAAGTGCTCCAATTATATGTCGATGGATGCACCTATCAAGAGATTTCGGTCGAATTAAAAAGACATGTGAAATCAATTGATAACGCCTTACAGCGGGTGAAACGTAAATTGGAGCAGCTGCTAGAAGTGAATGAAGCGAAATCGCAATAGCCTATCAACCAGAAAGTATCTTTATATTGCATTGACATGAGAAGTAGAAACATGCTACATTATATGTGGAAAAAACCTCTTATAATGGGGTGGTAGAATGAGTAATAACATAACTTTGGCGTGCGCAATTTGTTTAAGTAGAAACTATTCGACAAATAAAAATGTATCCACACAATCTACACGTTTAGAAGTACGCAAATTTTGCAAAACATGTGGGAAACATACATTGCATCGCGAAACGAAATAAAGTGTGATTTCATCTGGGGCGCTTTCTGCAAATCAAGCGATATATCCCTTCAAAAATAGTGAAATACTACTGCAAAATTGCTAGTTTTATGCGGAATAAATGTACATTTAGGTAGAGTTTGGAGGGCACAAGCGTGTTTAAGTTTTTTAAAAATGTTTCAAAGGAAATGAAGAAGGTCAGCTGGCCAAAAGGCAAGGAATTAAGAAATTATACGGTTATTGTTATATCGACAGTTGTATTTGTAGCGTTATTCTTCATGGTAGTTGATATGGGGATTTCATTTATTTTGAATTCTTTTTTTGAATAATTTATTTTAATTATGCTATAATGGTATAAAAATACGCCTTTTTTGAAAAAAACCCGCCAAAACGGGTTTTTTAATATTGGCAGAAAGAAAGTATATCCATATTTCTTTCTGCATAAGTGCAACTACTGGAATCCGCCTAAAGGCTTGGAGGATTGCCAAGTTTTCTAGGACACTATTTGCGGCGAACGTTCGATGAAGGATAAAATAACTCTTTTAAAGGGAGGGAAGGGCAAGCGAATTGTCCTATATATAATGGAAAAAAATTGGTATGTTGTTCATACGTACTCTGGATATGAAAACAAAGTAAAAATGAATTTGGAAAAACGGGTGGAAACGATGGGGATGGAGGACAAGATCTTCCGTGTACTCGTTCCAGAAGAAGAAGAGACAGAAATAAAGAATGGCAAGAAGAAGGTCATGAAGAAGAAATTCTTCCCTGGGTATGTATTAACAGAAATGATTATGACAGATGATTCATGGTATGTTGTGCGCAATACTCCTGGTGTGACTGGATTTGTTGGTTCAAGTGGTCACGGTGCAAAACCTACGCCATTATTACCAGATGAAGTAGATACCCTTCTCAAACGAATGGGAATGGAATCACAGAAGGTTCAAATTGACTTCGAACTGAAAGAAAATGTTCGCGTTAAAGAAGGGCCATTCTCTGACTTCACAGGATCAATCGAGCATATTGATTTAGATAAGCAAAAAGTGAAGGTGCATGTAAATATGTTTGGCAGAGAAACACCGGTCGAACTAGATTTTGCGCAAATAGAAAAACTAGGCTAATCAACCAGACTAGTTTCGAGTGTTTTCCAGGCTACCATAGGAATGTTAATTATGAGAGCAATAATTTTTTCTGAAAGAATTAATTCAACTCCTTGCATATAATTGATATTCATGGTAAAATTCTTTTGTTATTCATGTTCTGTTATAAGGACATTTGTAAATATGAGTGGGAGGGATCCATTGGTACCCCTATTACCACATCACGGACTTTAAGGAGGTGTGTCTCGTGGCTAAAAAAGTAATCAAATTAGTAAAATTACAAATTCCAGCTGGTAAAGCAAACCCAGCGCCGCCAGTAGGACCAGCATTAGGTCAAGCAGGTGTTAATATCATGGGATTCTGTAAAGAGTTCAATGCACGTACACAAGATCAAGCGGGCCTAATTATCCCTGTTGAAATTACGGTATTTGAAGACCGTTCATTTACATTTATTACAAAGACTCCACCAGCAGCTGTTCTATTGAAGAAAGCAGCAGGTATTGAGTCTGGTTCAGGTGAACCGAACAAGAACAAAGTTGCTACTGTAAAACGTGATAAAGTGAAAGAAATCGCAGAAACTAAAATGCCAGATTTAAACGCCGCTGATGTAGAAGCAGCGATGCGCATGGTTGAAGGAACTGCACGTAGCATGGGAATTACAATCGAAGACTAATTTACAATACGGCAATGGTTGCGGATGGGAACTGACGCAACCTTTTTCGTGAATGCGATAGACCAATAATGGTTTATTGCATGCTTTAATAAAGGCGCCTGCGCTTTTATAAGT
This sequence comes from Oceanobacillus arenosus, assembly GCF_003369575.1. Classification (GTDB taxonomy): domain Bacteria; phylum Bacillota; class Bacilli; order Bacillales; family Amphibacillaceae; genus Oceanobacillus; species Oceanobacillus arenosus. The sequence continues at coordinate 17,448 of NZ_PIOC01000002.1, forward strand.
GGGAGGTATTACCGTTATAACCACAATAGAGGAGGAAATAAAATGGCTAAAAGAGGTAAAAAACATCAAGAAGCTACAAAGCTTGTTGATCGCACAAAATCATATGAAGTAAAAGAAGCTATTGCATTAGCTAAACAAACAGCTAAAGCTAACTTCGACGAAACGGTCGAAGCTGCATTCCGTTTAGGAGTAGATCCTAAGAAGGCAGATCAACAAATCCGTGGTGCTTTCGTATTGCCGCATGGTACTGGTAAAACACAACGTGTACTAGTATTCGCAAAAGGTGAGAAAGCAAAAGAAGCAGAAGCTGCCGGAGCAGATTATGTTGGTGAAGGAGAATACATTGACAAGATTAACCAAGGTTGGTTCGAGTTTGATGTAATTGTTGCTACACCTGACATGATGGCTGAAGTAGGGAAGCTTGGCCGAGTTCTTGGACCAAAAGGCTTAATGCCAAATCCAAAGACTGGAACAGTTACATTTGATGTAGAAAAAGCTGTTAACGATATTAAAGCTGGTAAAGTTGAATATCGTGTAGACAAACAATCTAACATTCATGTTCCAATCGGAAAAATTTCATTTGATGATGAAAAATTAGTTGAAAACTTCGTGGCATTAACAGAACAACTTGTGAAAGTTAAGCCACAAACTGCAAAAGGAATATACATGAAGAATGTTTCTATCGCTTCAACAATGGGACCTGGAATCAAAGTTGACGTTTCAAGTATCTAATTAACAAGAGCAGAAGCGCCTGTTTAGCGATGTACGGTGCTCGTGGTTGCCACGTGAATAGAAATAGGGATTTTCTATATATTTTTATTCTAATTAAAGGCGTTGACATTTCGGAACTAATCCGATATAATAATGTCCGTTGATTAAAAAAATACGTTATACCGCAGACAGTAGGGACCCTAGAGGTTTAATAATCCTGCCGAGGTGTTTATAAAGCAGTCGATAAGATTATCGTTTGTTATATAAAGCTCCTATGTCGACATGGGAGCTTTTTACTATATTGCTTACTCAGCTTAAGCTTATTGTAGCTCACCAAAGTGCTTGCGCTTTTTGACCGGTGTAATGATGTAATATTAATGGGAGGTGGAATAATGGCTAATCTTAAGATTGTAGAAAAGAAACAACAACTTGTTGAAGAAATCACAACTAAATTCCGTGAAAGTCAAACATCAGTAGTTGTTGACTATCGTGGATTAAGCGTTGCTGAATTAACAATACTTCGTAAACAATTACGTGACGAAGGCATTGAATTCAAAGTATACAAGAACTCTATGAGTCGTCGTGCTGCAGAAGCTGCAGAACTTGGAGAAATTAACGATACTTTAGTTGGGCCTACAGCTATTGCGTTTAGTAATAATGATGTTGTAGCTCCAGCAAGAATCCTTAATAATTTCGCAAAGACTAACGAGAACTTAGAAATCAAAGGTGGCGTAATTGAAGGTAAGGTTGCAACGTTGGATCAAATCAAAGAACTTGCAGATCTTCCAAATTACGAAGGTATGGTTTCAATGTTGCTTAGCGTGCTTCAAGCACCTATCCGTAACTTTGCTTACGTTACAAAAGCAATTGCAGAGCAAAAAGAAGAACAAGGTGCATAATAGCTTATCCCTTGCATGTTAATACAAAAAATGAAAATTAAATTAGGAGGAAATATATCATGACTAAAGAAGAAATGATTGGCGCGATCAAAGAAATGTCCGTTTTAGAATTAAACGACTTAGTTAAAGCAATCGAAGAAGAATTTGGAGTAACAGCTGCTGCACCAGTTGCAGTTGCAGGCGGAGCTGCTGGTGGAGCTGCTGCAGAAGAACAAACTGAATTTGACGTAGTACTTGCTGGTGTTGGTGACGCGAAGATTAAAGTTGTTAAAGCTGTTCGTGAAATCACTGGTCTTGGACTTAAAGATGCTAAAGAATTAGTAGATAACGCACCTAAAGCAATCAAAGAAGGCGTATCTAAAGAAGAAGCAGAAGAAATGAAAGCTAAACTTGAAGAAGTTGGCGCAAGCGTAGAAGTTAAATAATTTAGAATACTATTAATAACTGGAGCTCGTCGTATTACGACTGAGCTCTTTTCAACTACCGAGGAGCATATGCTCTTTGATAACTTCAATTATTACATGTTAAAGTAGGTGCCCAAATGTCTGAGCATTACTTTTCTCAACAACCTCAATCTAAAAGCACACCAAAGACTTGGAAATACAATTTAAGAGAGAAAGAATATAGATTCACCAGTGATGTTGGCGTATTCTCCAAAAACGAAGTTGATTTCGGATCAAGATTACTAATCGAGCGATTTAGGGAGCCAAGAGTTACGGGTGATTTCTTAGATTTGGGCTGTGGTTATGGGCCGATTGGGATTTCCTTGGCTGATAGTTTTGGGGAGAGAAATGTTGTGATGGTGGATGTAAACCAACGTGCATTAGCGTTAGCAGAGCAGAATGCTGTTGCGAATCATGTTGGAAATATCGAGATCATTCAAAGCGATCGTCTATCTAATTTGATTAATCGTTCCTTTGCGTCAATTATAACAAACCCACCAATAAGAGCGGGTAAACAGATTGTTCATAGTATGTTTGAAGAATCATATGCAGCGCTAGTGCCGCGCGGAGAGTTATGGGTGGTCATCCAGAAGAAACAAGGTGCACCATCAGCGAAAGTAAAATTAGAAAGTCTATTTGGTGAAGTAGAAGTGGTTAAGAAGGATAAGGGATATTATATATTACGAGCTTTAAAAATTTGACCTATTAAAACTCATGTGATATGATAATAAAATGTTACTATGGGGTTATTTTGTCTAGAGGGTACTCAATAACTCGTAAAATGTATATTTCGTTGGTGAACGGAAACACTGGTAGAATTAAGAGAAACAATGCTTTTTATACAAATCTTATCTCTACTTTATTCTATTATACCGTTTATAGGTTCATTCTGTAAACTATAAAATGGAAATATCGTAACCTTTGAAATAGAAATCCTTCCTGTTACACATATGGTATTCATGTAAAAAACTTGTAAAATAAGACTTTGCAAGTTTGTTTCGGCTTTTTTGCCAAACAGCCGAGTAGTATTGATTTGAAAACAACACTGTGCCTCGTGTGCAGTCGTCGTTTTTTAAATAAGATAAGCCTTATTGAAAAGAGATCACTTTTTAAAAGGCAGGATTTAAGGGGTGAAGCAGTTGACAGGTCAACTAGTTCAGTATGGACGGCATCGCCAACGCAGGAGCTATGCGCGTATTAGTGAAGTTTTAGAGTTGCCGAATCTAATCGAAATTCAAACTTCTTCTTATGAGTGGTTCTTAGAAGAAGGAATGGGAGAAATGTTTAGAGATATTTCACCTATTGAAGACTTCACAGGTAATTTGTCACTTGAATTTGTAGACTATAGCTTAGGTGAACCGAAGTATAGTATAGATGAATCGAAATCAAGGGACGTCACTTATAATGCTCCGCTTCGTGTGAAGGTTCGTTTAATCAATAATGAAACCGGTGAAGTGAAAGAACAAGAAGTATTTATGGGGGATTTCCCATTAATGACCGATACCGGTACGTTTGTAATAAATGGAGCGGAACGTGTAATCGTTTCTCAGCTCGTACGTTCACCTAGTGTTTATTTTAACGCGAAAATCGACAAAAACGGAAAGCGTGGCATCACTTCCACTGTTATCCCTAACCGTGGTGCATGGCTGGAATTTGAAACAGATGCAAAAGATGTTGCATATGTCCGGATTGATCGTACGCGTAAATTACCAATAACGGTGCTATTGCGTGCACTTGGATTTGGTACAGACCAAGAAATAATCGATTTACTTGGGGAAAATGAATACTTAAAAAACACACTCGAAAAAGATAATACAGAAACAACAGAAAAAGCATTATTAGAAATCTATGATCGTCTACGTCCTGGTGAACCACCAACGGTAGAAAATGCAAAAAGCTTATTGGTTTCACGCTTTTTCGATCCAAAACGATACGACTTAGCACATGTTGGTCGTTATAAAATGAATAAAAAGCTAAACATTAAAAATCGCTTATTCAATCAAGTTTTAGCCGAAACAATCGTTGATCAGGAAACTGGTGAAGTGTTAGCGCAAAAAGGCGATCGACTTGAGCGTAAATTACTAAATAAATTGATTCCATATTTGGAACGCAGTGAAGATAAACTTGGTGAAGCGGTATTCCAACCGCATGAGGGTGTACTTGAAGACGAAATTCATTTACAAACCATCAAAATACTAGATCCAACAGATCCTAGTGGCGAAAGAGAATTAAGTGTTATCGGTAATGGAGAAGTGGATGATTCCATTAAACATATTACTCCAGCAGATATATTGTCATCAATCAGTTACTTCTTTAACTTACTTTATCAAGTTGGGGATACGGATGATATTGACCATTTAGGTAATCGTCGTCTTCGCTCTGTAGGGGAATTATTGCAAAATCAATTCCGTATCGGGTTATCTCGTATGGAACGTGTTGTACGCGAAAGAATGTCAATCCAAGATACATCAAGCGTTACACCACAGCAATTGATCAATATTCGCCCGATAATCGCGTCTATTAAAGAATTCTTTGGTAGTTCACAGTTATCACAGTTCATGGACCAAATCAATCCGTTAGCAGAGCTTACGCATAAACGTCGTTTATCTGCACTAGGACCTGGTGGTTTGACACGTGAACGGGCTGGATTTGAAGTGCGAGATGTTCACTATACCCATTATGGTCGTATGTGCCCGATTGAGACACCTGAAGGACCGAATATCGGGTTGATCAACTCGTTATCAAGTTATGCAAGAGTAAACGCTTTTGGTTTCATTGAATCACCTTATCGCCGTGTTGATCCAGACACAGGTCAAGTAACGATGCAAATCGACTATTTAACTGCAGATGAACAAGATAATTATATCGTTGCACAAGCGAATGCAATTCTTGATGAAGAAGATAAGTTTGTAGAAGAAGAAGTAATTGCTCGTTTCCGTGAAGATAATATTATCGTTCATCGTTCAAAAATTGATTACATGGATGTATCACCTAAACAAGTAGTATCTGCTGCTACAGCATGTATTCCTTTCTTGGAAAATGATGACTCGAACCGTGCGTTGATGGGTGCGAACATGCAACGTCAAGCAGTTCCATTAATGAAACCAGAGGCACCAATTGTTGGTACTGGTATGGAATATGTGAACGGAAAAGACTCTGGTGCTGCAGTGATTTGTAAAGCAGATGGTATCGTTGAACGCGTGGAAGCTAAAGAAATTCTTGTTCGTCGCGTTTCAAATGTAGACGGAAAAGAAGTTCAAGGTGATCTTGAGCGTTATCATTTGCAAAAGTTCATTCGTTCGAATGCAGGATCATGTATTAATCAACGTCCGATTGTAACAGAAGGAGATCGTGTTACAAAAGGAGAGGTTCTTGCAGATGGTCCTTCAATGGAAGACGGGGAGCTTGCATTAGGTCGTAACGTCCTAGTTGGTTTCATGACTTGGGAAGGTTATAACTATGAAGATGCGATCATTATGAGTGAAAGACTTGTTAAAGATGATGTTTATACATCTATCCATATAGAAGAATATGAATCAGAGTCTCGCGATACGAAGCTTGGACCTGAAGAAATTACGAGAGATATTCCAAACGTTGGTGAAGAAGCGCTGAAAGACTTGGATGAGCATGGTATCATTCGTGTTGGAGCGGAAGTAACCGATGGCGATATTTTAGTTGGTAAAGTAACACCTAAGGGAGTTACCGAATTATCTGCAGAAGAACGATTATTACACGCAATCTTCGGTGAGAAGGCACGTGAAGTTCGTGATACTTCATTACGTGTACCACATGGTGCTGGCGGAATTGTTCTAGATGTTAAGATTTTCAATCGTGAAGATGGCGATGAGTTACCACCGGGTGTGAATCAACTCGTTCGCGCATATATCGTGCAAAAACGTAAAATTCACGAAGGAGATAAGATGGCTGGACGTCACGGTAATAAAGGGGTTATTTCGAAAATATTACCAGAAGAAGACATGCCGTTCATGCCAGACGGAACACCAATTGATATTATGCTTAACCCACTAGGGGTACCATCACGAATGAATATCGGACAGGTGTTTGAGCTTCATTTAGGAATGGCTGCAAGATATCTTGGAATTCACGTTGCTTCCCCAGTATTTGATGGAGCTACAGAAGAAGATGTTTATGAAACATTAGAAGAAGCCGGAATGGCCAGAGATGCGAAAACAATTCTTTATGATGGAAGAACAGGTGAAGCATTCGACAACCGTGTGTCTGTGGGGGTTATGTACATGATCAAGCTTGCCCACATGGTAGATGATAAGCTACATGCACGTTCAACTGGACCATATTCACTTGTTACGCAACAACCACTTGGTGGTAAAGCACAGTTCGGTGGACAACGTTTCGGAGAGATGGAAGTATGGGCACTTGAAGCATATGGTGCCGCATATACACTTCAAGAAATATTGACAGTGAAATCTGATGATATTGTCGGTCGTGTGAAAACTTACGAAGCCATTGTGAAAGGTGACGACATTCCTGAACCAGGCGTACCAGAATCATTCAAAGTTCTAATTAAAGAGCTTCAAAGTCTTGGGTTAGATGTTAAGATGCTTAATAGCAATGAACAAGAAATTGATTTACGTGAGATTGATGAAGAAGATGTTCAAACAGCAAGTAAACTTAATTTAGAAGTCGAATAAATGGAATAAGTATATGAGAATTACCTTTGTAATATAGGTAATTCTCCAGTTTATACCGTTAGTCGAATCGTAAAAATCGCACATTATAAGGGAGGAAGGCTCCTTGCTAGATGTAAATACATTTGAGTATATGAAAATAGGTTTGGCTTCACCAGAGAAGATTCGCTCCTGGTCATATGGCGAGGTTAAAAAACCAGAAACAATTAATTATCGTACGTTGAAGCCTGAGAAGGATGGACTTTTCTGTGAGCGTATATTTGGGCCGACGAAAGACTGGGAATGTCACTGTGGGAAATACAAACGTGTACGATACAAAGGTGTTGTTTGTGATCGCTGTGGTGTAGAAGTAACCAAATCGAAAGTGCGCCGTGAACGTATGGGGCATATCGAATTAGCCGCACCTGTATCACATATTTGGTATTTCAAAGGAATTCCAAGCAGAATGGGTCTTATTTTAGACATGTCCCCAAGAGCATTAGAAGAAGTTATCTACTTCGCTGCATATATTGTGACTGATTCAGGAAATACACCTTTAGAGAAGAAACAATTATTATCAGAGAAGGAATATCGCGCATATTACGATAAGTATGGTAATTCCTTTAAAGCGCAAATGGGTGCGGAGGCAATCCGTAAACTTCTTCAAGATATTGATCTTGAAAAAGAAGTAGACGCGTTAAGAGAAGAATTAAAGACTGCTAGTGGTCAAAGAAGAACAAGAGCGATTAAACGATTAGAAGTATTGGAAGCATTCCGTCACTCTGGTAATGATACGAGCTGGATGGTTCTTGATGTTATTCCAGTTATCCCGCCAGAAATTAGACCAATGGTTCAACTTGATGGTGGACGTTTTGCTACTTCCGATTTAAATGATTTATATCGTCGTGTAATCAACAGAAATAACCGTTTGAAACGACTATTGGATCTTGGTGCACCTAGTATTATTGTTCAAAATGAAAAACGTATGCTTCAAGAAGCTGTTGATGCTTTGATTGATAATGGTCGAAGAGGTCGTCCGGTAACTGGACCAGGTAATCGACCTTTGAAATCTTTATCACATATGCTAAAAGGAAAGCAAGGTCGTTTCCGTCAAAACTTACTTGGAAAGCGTGTTGACTACTCTGGTCGTTCTGTTATTATCGTTGGTCCAAGTTTGAAAATGTATCAATGCGGACTTCCGAGAGAAATGGCGCTCGAGCTATTTAAGCCATTTATTATGAAAGAGCTTGTCGAAAGAGGGTTTGCACATAATATTAAATCAGCGAAGCGTAAAATAGAACGGGTACATCCAGATGTTTGGGATGTGCTGGAAGATGTTATTAAAGAACATCCAGTACTCTTAAACCGTGCACCTACATTGCATAGACTGGGAATCCAGGCATTTGAGCCTACACTTGTTGAAGGACGTGCAATTCGTTTGCATCCATTAGTATGTACTGCATATAACGCAGACTTTGATGGAGACCAAATGGCTGTTCACGTTCCATTAAGTGCTGAAGCACAAGCAGAAGCACGTATCCTAATGCTTGCAGCGCAAAATATTTTGAACCCTAAAGATGGAAAACCAGTCGTTACACCATCACAGGATATGGTATTAGGTAACTATTACTTGACGTTAGAGCGCGAAGGTTCAGTTGGTGAAGGTAGTGTATTTAAGGATATTAGTGAAGCGATGCTTGCGTACCATAATGGTTATGTTCATTTACACACACGTATTGCAGTACTGGCTTCAAGTGTAAATAACAAGACCTTTACAGATAAGCAACAAAACATGATGCTTCTAACGACAATAGGTAAATTAATCTTTAATGAAATTTTGCCTGAGTCATTCCCATATATTAACGAGCCAACAAAGGTTAACCTGCAAGAGAAAACGCCCGCAGAATACTTTGTAGAGGTTGGAACAGATCTTAAGAAGGAAATTAAGAGCCGTGATGTGATCAAACCATTTAAGAAAGGTTTCTTAGGTGATATTATCGCGGAAGTATTTAAACAGTATAAGATCACGGAAACATCGAAAATGCTTGACCGCATGAAGGACTTAGGATTCAGTTATTCAACTAAAGCGGGTATGACTGTTGGTATATCTGATATCGTTGTTTTACCGGATAAACAGGAAATTCTTGATGAAGCACAAGTAAAAGTGGATAACGTCCTAAAACAATTCCGTCGTGGGTTGATTACAGAGGAAGAACGTTATGACCGAGTAATTTCCATTTGGTCACAAGCAAAAGACGTTATTCAAGGTAAACTAATGGATTCATTGAGTAACCGAAATCCGATCTTCATGATGAGTGATTCCGGTGCCCGTGGTAACGCATCTAACTTTACACAGCTTGCTGGAATGCGTGGTCTAATGGCCGATCCATCTGGTAAGATCATTGAAATTCCAATCAAATCAAGCTTCCGTGAAGGATTAACCGTATTAGAATACTTTATTTCTACACATGGTGCACGTAAAGGGCTTGCGGATACAGCACTTAAGACTGCTGACTCTGGTTACTTAACACGAAGACTTGTAGATGTTGCCCAAGATGTAATCATTCGTGAAGATGATTGTGGTACAGATCGCGGATTAACTGTTTCTGCTTTAGTAGATGGAACAGAAGTGATTGAACCATTAATTGACCGTTTAATCGGACGTAATGCATTTGCAGCTGTGAAGCATCCTGAAACAGGCAAAGTACTTGTAAAACGAAATGAATTAATTCTAGAAGACCAAGCGAAGGCGATTATTAATGCGGGAATTAAAGAGGTAACGATTCGCTCTGCATTTACATGTAATACAAAACATGGTGTCTGCCAAAAATGTTATGGTCGAAACCTTGCAACAGGTGCTGACGTTGAGGTTGGAGAAGCGGTTGGTATTATTGCTGCACAATCTATTGGTGAGCCAGGTACACAATTAACAATGCGTACCTTCCATACAGGTGGGGTTGCAGGAGATGATATTACCCAAGGTTTACCGCGTATTCAAGAGTTATTTGAAGCACGTATTCCTAAAGGGCAAGCAGTTATCACAGAGATTGCTGGTACTGTTTTAGAAATGAAAGAAGTTAAGGATAAACAAGAAATTGTTATCCAAGGTGAAGTTGAACAGCGCTCTTATCCTGTTCCGTACAACGCAAGGATGAAGGTCGCTATTGGCGACGAAGTATTCGCTGGACAGGAATTAACGGAAGGTTCAATTGATCCGAAAGACTTGCTACGTATCCAAGGTGTTGAAGGAGTTCAAGCCTACTTATTACGTGAAGTACAACGCGTATATCGTATGCAAGGGGTAGAAATTGGCGACAAACACGTAGAAGTAATGGTTCGCCAAATGCTACGTAAGATTCGTGTTAGTGAATCTGGAGATACTAACCTACTTCCTGGTTCATTACTTGAATTACATCAATTCAGAGATGCAAACCAGTCGGTTCTACTCGATGGAGATCAACCTGCAACAGGAAAACCTGTTCTACTAGGAATTACGAAAGCTTCCCTGGAAACAGATTCATTCCTATCTGCAGCATCGTTCCAAGAGACAACTCGTGTCCTAACAGATGCAGCAATCAAAGGAAAACGCGACGAATTACTTGGATTAAAAGAAAATGTTATCATCGGGAAACTCGTTCCAGCAGGTACGGGAATGCCGCAGTATCGTAACATTAAAGGTGTGCTTGATAAACCAGCAGTAGAAGAAACAGAAGAGATTGAAACGGTTCAATAATAATGGTGAATAATCTTGTAGAAACAAGGGACCTCCCTTGCTTTCTACAAGACATCCATTTTTACAAGGAACAAAGTAATGGTTATTCGGATAGTAATTAATTGTAGATGAATCCGGAATATTAATTTAATGTAATATGTTGAAAACACGACAAAATAATTCATTTTTTTATTGACAATAAAAAATGACAATGTTACTATATTCAAGGTGATTCCGTTTATGCTTGTAACCTTTGGAGGATGTTTAAAATGTCTTATGAAAAAGTGACGCAAGATAAAACAAGAATTGTTATTGGAATAAAACAAACACTTAAAGCCATGTTGAATGGTGAAGTAAGTGAAGTTTTCATTGCTGATGATGCTGATCGGCAATTGACACAAAAGGTAGCTAGCTTAGCTGTGGAATTAAATATACCTTGTCACCGTGTTGGTTCGAAACAAAAGCTCGGTGCAGCCTGTAATATTGAAGTAAATGCATCAAGTGTAGCAGTGAAAAAATAGCATCATTAAGCTAATAAAAATAATGAACTATTTTTTTGTTGAAAAATGAACCGCCTGGATGTGTGGTATTATAAAAACCATTTAACATATCTGGTTACCCATTTTTAAAAGTGAAGAAGGGAGGACATATAAATGCCTACAATTAATCAACTTGTCCGTAAAGGCCGTGTGAGTAAAGTGAAAAAGACTGACTCACCAGCACTAAATAAAGGATATAACAGTTTTAAAAAGAAATTAACAAACCAAAGTTCCCCACAAAAACGTGGTGTATGTACTCGTGTTGGTACATTGACTCCTAAGAAACCGAACTCAGCTTTACGTAAGTATGCGCGTGTTCGCTTGTCAAACAACATGGAAGTAACTGCGTACATCCCAGGAATTGGTCATAATCTACAAGAACATAGTGTAGTACTTCTACGTGGTGGTCGTGTTAAAGACTTACCAGGGGTACGTTACCATATCGTTCGTGGCGCACTTGATACTGCTGGAGTAGACGGCCGTATGCAAAGTCGTTCAAAATACGGAACAAAGAAACCAAAACAAAAATAATTAATTTAATGTACCATACACAGGAAAGGAGGATGCTATATGCCTCGTAAAGGACCAGTGCCAAAACGTGATGTATTGCCAGATCCACTATATAATTCAAAATTAGTAACTCGTTTAATCAATCAAATCATGATTGATGGTAAACGTGGAAAGGCTCAAAAAATTCTTTATAAAGCATTCGAATTAGTTGCTGAAAGAAGCGGCCAAAACTCAATGGAAGTTTTCGAACAAGCAATGAAGAATGTAATGCCAGTATTAGAAGTAAAAGCTCGTCGTGTTGGGGGTTCAAACTATCAAGTACCAATGGAAGTTCGCCCTGAACGTCGTCAAGCATTAGGCTTACGTTACATCGTTAACTATTCTCGTCTACGTGGAGAGAAAACAATGGAAGAACGTCTTGCTAATGAAATTCTAGATGCTTCTAACAACACAGGAGCTTCTGTGAAAAAACGCGAAGAAATGCATAAAATGGCTGAAGCTAACAAAGCTTTCGCTCATTACCGTTGGTAAGTTAAAAACTAAAGCATTAAGAGGAAGGAGAAGAATACATGACAAGAGAGTTCTCCTTGGAAAAGACGCGTAATATTGGTATTATGGCGCACATTGATGCAGGTAAAACCACTACTACTGAGCGTATTCTTTTCTACACAGGACGTATTCATAAAATTGGTGAAACACATGAAGGTGCATCACAGATGGACTGGATGGAGCAAGAACAAGAACGCGGAATTACGATCACTTCTGCTGCAACAACTGCTGCATGGAGAGGCCATCGAATCAACATCATTGACACTCCTGGACACGTAGACTTCACTGTTGAAGTTGAACGTTCATTACGTGTTCTTGATGGTGCGGTGACTGTACTTGATGCACAATCCGGTGTAGAACCACAAACAGAAACTGTTTGGCGTCAAGCAACGACATACGGTGTACCACGTATGGTATTCGTTAATAAAATGGATAAAACAGGTGCGGATTTCCTTTATGCTACAAAGACATTAGAGGATCGTCTTGGTGCGAATGCACATCCAGTTCAAATGCCGATCGGTGCAGAGGATCAATTCGAGGGGATTATTGATTTAATTAACATGGAAGCTCATTTCTATACTGATGATCTTGGAACGGTTGATGAATCAAGAGAAATTCCTGCAGACTTGAAGGAACAAGCTGAAGAACTTCGTGCAAGCTTAATCGAAGCTGTAGCTGATTCTGATGAAGATCTAATGATGAAGTTCTTAGAAGGAGAAGAAATCTCTAACGATGAACTAAAGACTGCAATCCGTAAAGCAACTTTAAGTGTTGAATTCTACCCTGTATTCTGTGGATCAGCATTTAAAAACAAAGGTGTTCAATTAATGCTAGATGGTGTACTTGATTACCTTCCAGCTCCAACAGATGTTGCTGCTATTGAAGGGATTGTTCCTGGTACAGAAGATAAAGTTATTCGTCCAGCTGACGATAATGCTCCATTCTCTGCATTAGCATTTAAAGTTATGACAGACCCGTTTGTTGGTAAATTAACATTCTTCCGTGTATATTCTGGAACATTAAAATCTGGTTCATATGTACGAAACTCTGTTAAGGACAAACGTGAACGTGTTGGACGTATTCTACAAATGCATGCGAATCACCGTGAAGAAATTTCAGAAGTTTACTCTGGTGAAATCGCAGCAGCAGTTGGTTTGAAAGATACAACTACTGGAGACACACTTTGTGATGAGAAGGAACTTGTAATCTTAGAATCAATGGAATTCCCTGATCCAGTTATCTCGGTTGCGATTGAACCAAAAACAAAAGCTGACCAAGATAAGATGGGTATTGCATTATCAAAACTTGCTGAAGAAGATCCAACATTCAAAACTGAAACTAACGTAGAAACTGGTCAAACAATTATTTCTGGTATGGGTGAACTTCACCTAGACATTATTGTTGATCGGATGAGACGTGAATTCAAAGTAGAAGCAAATGTTGGTGCGCCGCAAGTAGCGTATCGTGAAACATTCCGTGCATCTGCTGAAGTCGAAGGTAAATTCGTACGTCAGTCTGGTGGACGTGGGCAATTCGGACACGTTTGGATCAAATTTGAACCAAACGAAGAAGGAGCTGGCTTCGAATTTAATAACAACATCGTTGGTGGGGTTGTACCTCGTGAGTACATTCCTGCAGTTGAACAAGGTGTTAAAGAATCATTGCAAAACGGTGTGTTAGCTGGTTATCCATTAGTTGATATTAAAGCTTCATTATTCGATGGTAGCTATCATGATGTTGACTCGAATGAAATGGCGTTTAAAGTTGCTGCTTCAATGGCATTAAAAGCTGCTAAGAACAAGTGTAACCCAGTAATTTTGGAACCAATGATGCGTGTGGAAATCGTTATTCCAGAAGAATATATGGGTGATATCATGGGTGACGTTACTTCTCGTCGTGGACGTATTGAAGGAATGGAAGCTCGTGGGAACGCACAAGTTGTCAAAGGGTTCGTACCACTTTCTGAAATGTTTGGTTATGCAACAGCATTACGCTCAAACACACAAGGCCGTGGCGTATACACAATGACATTTGATCATTATGAAGAAGTACCGAAGAGCATTTCTGAAGAAATTATTAAGAAAAACGCAGGCGAATAATTGATTTTTTGATAAAACTAACGTATAACTCTTATTAAAGGCTAAGAAATAATGTACAGTCATTATTTCTTAGTACAATATAAAATAATATAAAACACTTTTACTTATTTAAAGGAGGAACTATAAATGGCTAAAGAAAAATTTGACCGCTCAAAAGATCACGTTAACGTTGGTACTCTTGGACACGTTGACCATGGTAAAACTACTTTAACTGCTGCAATTACAACTGTTCTTGCAAAACACGGTGGTGGGGAAGCACGCGCTTACGATCAAATCGATGGTGCTCCAGAAGAAAGAGAACGTGGAATCACAATCTCAACTTCTCACGTTGAATATGAAACTGCAACTCGTCACTATGCTCACGTAGACTGCCCAGGACATGCTGACTATGTTAAAAACATGATCACTGGTGCAGCACAAATGGATGGTGCAATCTTAGTAGTATCTGCTGCTGATGGCCCAATGCCACAAACTCGTGAACATATCCTTCTATCTCGTAACGTTGGGGTACCTGCGTTCGTAGTATTCCTTAACAAAGTGGATATGGTTGACGATGAAGAATTGCTTGAATTAGTAGAAATGGAAGTTCGTGATCTATTATCAGAATACGATTTCCCTGGTGATGATGTACCAGTTATTAAAGGTTCAGCACTTAGAGCTCTTGAAGGCGATCCTAAATACGAAGAAGCTATCTTAGAATTAATGGCTGCTGTTGACGAATATGTTCCAACTCCAGAACGTGACAACGACAAACCATTCATGATGCCTGTTGAGGATGTATTCTCAATCACTGGTCGTGGTACAGTTGCAACTGGTCGTGTAGAACGTGGTCAAATTAAAGTTGGGGATGAAATTGAAATCATCGGACTTAATGAAGCTCCAAGCAAATCAACTGTAACAGGTGTTGAAATGTTCCGTAAGCTTCTTGATTATGCTGAAGCTGGTGACAACATCGGTGCACTTCTTCGTGGGGTTGCTCGTGAAGATATTAACCGTGGTCAAGTATTAGCAAAACCAGGTACAATTACTCCACATACTAACTTCAAAGCTGAAGTTTATGTATTATCTAAAGAAGAAGGTGGACGTCATACTCCATTCTTCTCAAACTATCGCCCACAGTTCTACTTCCGTACAACGGACGTAACTGGAGTTATCCAACTTCCAGAAGGAACTGAAATGGTTATGCCTGGTGATAACACTGAGATGATCGTAGAACTTATTTCACCAATCGCTATTGAAGACGGTACTCGTTTCTCAATCCGCGAAGGTGGACGTACTGTAGGATCTGGCGTTGTTTCAACAATCACTAAATAAGTAAACATTATAAACGTAGGTAACTTGATAAAGTTACCTACGTTTTTTTGTGTTCTGATGGTAAAATGATTTGTCTCTATTGATGCATATTAGGGGATTGCAGCGATTGGATCTACGAATCTCTGATGTCGTGCTATTTATTGACGAGTCCCTAGTGTTTTGCGGCATTCAGCTTAGTTCGTTAGTGGATTATTCATTCTTTTTGTTTGAAATTCTACACTATAATCAGCGTAGTGTATTTCTGGAGCGACGGCCAAAGAGTTGGATATCATCTTAAGTTACGATCCATTGCTTGAAATGAAACAATAGCATTGATTAGAATGAATGTTGTCGGAAAATGTTATTTAGCTTCAATATAATTAACAAAAAAAGAAATCGATAAAAACTTGCATCCATCGTGAAATATATGTATAATGTAAAAATGTGCAAAGAACCTATAATTTTTAAAAATATAGGTTGCATTGACCAAGCGTTTTTAGTATAATATTAATGTTGGTCAGAAGAAGGCGATGATGTGAGAGGTTGTTGGCACGCCCGGCCCCTTTGCCATGGCGAGCTGTCAAGTAATTTTCACGGAGTATGTCTATAATAATATGGGCGATAAGGAGGGAAAATAATGGCAAAAGAGAAGATTAGAATTCGATTAAAAGCGTACGATCACCGTATTTTAGATCAATCAGCTGAGAAAATTGTAGAAACTGCGAAACGTTCTGGTGCTAATGTATCTGGTCCGATTCCGTTACCTACAGAAAAAGCAATTTATACTGTATTACGTGCGGTACACAAATACAAAGATTCTCGTGAGCAATTCGAAATGCGTACACATAAACGCTTAATTGATATTGTTGATCCAACACCAAAAACTGTCGATTCGTTAATGCGTCTTGACTTACCATCTGGTGTGGACATAGAAATTAAATTATAAAATATAGGTTTATTATAGGAGGTGTAACGGATGACGAAAGGAATCTTAGGTCGTAAAATCGGCATGACTCAGCTTTTTTCTGAGAACGGAGAGTTGATCCCTGTTACAGTAATTCAGGCTGAGCCAAACGTAGTACTACAAAAGAAGACAATTGAAAATGATGGTTATGAAGCACTACAAATCGGTTTTGCAGATAAAAAGGAATCACGTACTAATAAAGCGGAAAAAGGCCATGCTGATAAAGCAAACACAGCCCCTAAGCGCTACGTTCGTGAAATCCGTAACGCAAATCTTGATGAGTTTGAAGTAGGTCAAGAACTTAGCGTTGAAGTTTTCCAAGTTGGAGATAAAGTTGATGTAACTGGGACATCTAAAGGTAAAGGTTTCCAGGGTTCAATCAAACGTCACGGTCAATCACGTGGTCCTATGGGTCATGGTTCGCATTATCATAGAGGACCAGGTTCAATGGGTGCAGTAGACGCGATGCGTGTCTTCAAAGGAAAGAAACTACCAGGACATATGGGTTCACAACAAATTACAATTCAAAACCTTGAAATTGTTAATGTTGATGTTGAACGTAACTTACTTTTAGTTAAAGGTAATGTACCTGGTGCGAAGAAATCTTATGTAGAAATCAAAAGCGCAATTAAAGGTAATTAATTAAACACAGGAAGGGAGGATATGTCATGCCTAAAGTAGCACTATTAAAACAAGACGGAAGTAATGCTGGTGAAATCGAATTAAACGATGTTGTTTTTGGGATTGAACCACATATTCACGTATTACATGAAGCAGTAGTAATGCAACGTGCATCTTTACGTCAAGGTACTCACGATGTTAAAAACCGTTCTGAAGTACGCGGTGGTGGTCGTAAACCATGGCGCCAAAAGGGAACTGGTCGTGCACGTCAAGGATCTATTCGCTCGCCACAATGGGTAGGCGGTGGAGTCGTTTTCGGACCAACACCACGCAGCTATAGCTATAAACTACCTAAAAAGGTACGCCGTTTAGCACTTAGATCTGCATTATCTTCTAAAGTAAAGGAAGATAATTTAGTAGTATTGGAAAGCATTGCAATCGATGCTCCAAAAACAAAAGAAGTAGTTAAGATGCTTACTGCATTAAACGTTGATGCGAAAGCACTAATCGTAACTGCAAATAAAGATGAAGTTGTCGCTCGTTCAGCAAACAACCTTCAATCTGTAAAAGTATTAACAGTTGAAGAGTTGAATGTGTTAGACTTGCTTACGCATGATAAGTTGATCTTAACGAAAGATGCAGCTGCAAAAGCAGGGGAGGTGCTTGCATAATGAAAGAGGCACGCGATATTATTAAACGCCCTGTCATTACGGAGCATTCTGCAGACTTAATGGCAGAGAAAAAATATACTTTCGAAGTATATCCAAAAGCAAATAAAACTGAAATCAAAGATGCGATTGAATCTGTCTTTGGTGTAAAAGTTTTAAACGTAAACACAATTAATGTTAAAGGTAAGTTAAAGCGTCAAGGACGTTATCAAGGATATCGTTCAGATCGTAAAAAAGCTATCGTACAGCTTTCAGAGGATAGTAAAGAACTAGACTTCTTTGAAGCTTAAAAACAAATACTCGTGAAGGAGGGAAAACAAGATGGCGATTAAAAAATTCAGACCAACATCAAATGGTCGTCGTAACATGTCTGTTTCAGATTTCGCAGAGATTACAACAGACACTCCAGAGAAATCCTTGCTAAGTCCACTATTTAAACGTGGCGGACGTAATAATCAAGGTAAATTAACTGTTCGTCATCAAGGCGGCGGTCACAAACGTCAATATCGTATTATTGACTTCAAACGCAACAAAGATGGTATACCAGGTCGCGTTGCTACAGTTGAATATGATCCAAACCGTACAGCAAACATCGCATTGATTAACTATGTTGATGGTGAAAAACGCTATATTTTAGCTCCAAAAGGATTACAAGTAGGTCAATTAATCGAATCTGGCGCAGAAGCAGATATCAAGGTTGGGAATGCATTGCCACTAGTTAACATCCCAGTAGGTACTGTTATTCATAACATTGAATTAAAACCAGGTAACGGTGGACAATTAGCACGTTCAGCTGGTGCTGAAGCTCAAATTCTAGGACGTGAAGATAAGTACACATTAGTGCGTCTTTCTTCTGGTGAAGTTCGTTTAATCTTAAGCACTTGCCGCGCAACAATTGGTCAAGTAGGAAATATTGAACATGAGCTTATCCGTATTGGTAAAGCTGGTCGTTCTCGTTGGATGGGTATTCGCCCAACTGTACGTGGATCTGTAATGAACCCTAACGATCACCCACATGGTGGTGGTGAAGGACGTACACCAATCGGCCGTAAATCACCAATGTCACCTTGGGGTAAACCAACTCTTGGTTACAAGACACGTACGCGTAACAAACCGTCTGATAAATATATCGTTCGTAAACGTAAAAAATAAGCGGAATAATTGGCGGGAACTTATCCCCGTCTTTCAATTGCGGAAGGAGGTTTATCCATGGGTCGTAGTTTAAAAAAAGGACCTTTTGCAGATGATCATTTATTAGTAAAGATTGAGAAATTAAACGAATCCGATAAGAAACAAGTAGTAAAAACTTGGTCTCGTCGTTCAACTATTTTCCCTACTTTTATTGGTCATACAATTGCAGTATATGATGGACGTAAACACGTTCCAGTTTATATCACAGAGGACATGGTCGGACATAAATTAGGTGAATTCGCGCCAACCCGTACGTACAGAGGACATGCTGGCGACGATAAGAAAACAAATCGTTAATGAGAGGAGGCACTAAGTATGCAAGCTAAAGCCGTTGCGAAATCAGTTCGTATAGCTCCTCGTAAAGTTCGATTAGTTATTGATCTTATTCGAGGAAAAAACGTAGGCGAAGCAGTTGCAATACTCCGTCATACACAACGTGGTGCTTCTCCAGTCGTAGAGAAAGTTTTGAAGTCTGCAATCGCAAACGCAGAACATAACTACGAAATGGACACAGATAATTTAGTTGTATCTGAAGCATATGTTAATGAGGGTGCTACATTGAAACGTTTCCGTCCACGCGCACAAGGACGTGCAAGTAAAATTAACAAACGCACAAGCCACATTACAGTAGTGGTAACAGAAAAGAAGGAGGGATAGTCAGTGGGTCAAAAAATTAATCCAACGGGTCTCCGTGTAGGTATTATCAAAGACTGGGAGTCAAAATGGTATGCAGATAAAGACTATGCAGACTTCTTACACGAAGATATTAAGATTAGAGAATATCTTGAAAACCGCTTGAAAATTGCTGCTGTTTCTTCTATCGAAATCGAGCGTGCAGCAAATCGTGTAAACATTACAATTCATACGGGTAAACCAGGTATGGTCATCGGTAAAGGTGGATCTGAAGTAGAAGCTCTACGCAAATCGTTAAACAGCCTAACAGGCAAACGTGTCCACATCAATATCGTTGAAATTAAAAAAGTTGATCTTAATGCTAAATTAGTAGCAGATAATATTGCTCGTCAATTAGAAAACCGTATTTCATTCCGTCGTGCTCAAAAACAAGCAATACAACGTGCAATGCGTATGGGAGCAAAAGGAATCAAAACACAAGTATCTGGTCGTCTAGGTGGAGCAGATATCGCTCGTGCAGAACATTATAGTGAAGGAACAGTGCCACTACACACATTACGTGCTGATATTGACTATGGTACAGCAGAAGCTGATACTACTTATGGTAAATTAGGTGTTAAAGTGTGGATTTATCGTGGAGAAGTCCTTCCAACTAAAACTAAGAAATAAGGAAGGGGGCAATGCATTATGTTAATGCCTAAACGTGTTAAATATCGTAGACAACATCGTGGTAAAATGAGAGGCCAAGCTAAAGGCGGCACAACAGTAGCTTTCGGTGAATATGGCCTACAAGCTTTAGAAGCTTCTTGGATTACAAGTCGTCAAATCGAGGCTGCTCGTATTGCAATGACTCGTTACATGAAACGTGGTGGTAAAGTTTGGATCAAGATTTTTCCAGACAAACCATATACAGCAAAACCTCTAGAAGTTCGAATGGGTTCTGGTAAAGGTGCGCCTGAAGGATGGGTTGCAGTAGTAAAACCAGGGAAAATTATGTTTGAAATTGCGGGAGTACCAGAAGAAGTAGCACGTGAAGCTTTCCGTCTTGCTGCTCATAAACTACCGATCAAAACTAAGTTCGTAAAACGTGAAGAAATTGGTGGTGAAATCAATGAAGGCTAATGAAATCAGAGAACTAACCACTGCCGAAATTGAACAAAAAGTTAAATCATTAAAAGAAGAATTATTTAATTTACGCTTCCAACTTGCAACTGGTCAGTTGGAAAACACTGCACGTATTCGTGAAGTAAGAAAAGAAATCGCACGGATGAAAACTGTTGTACGTCACCGTGAATTAAACGTGAATAACTAATTCAAGAGAGGAGGTTAGCCTCAAAATGACTGAACGTAATAATCGTAAAGTATACACAGGCCGCGTTGTTTCTGACAAAATGGATAAGACAATTACCGTTGTAATTGAAACTTACAAAAACCATAAATTGTACGGCAAACGCGTAAAATACTCTAAGAAATTTAAAGCACATGATGAGAATAACCAAGCAAAAATCGGCGATATCGTTCGTATTATGGAAACTCGTCCGCTTTCAGCAACTAAACGTTTCCGTCTAGTTGAAGTAGTAGAAGAAGCAGTAATAATATAATTGAAGTTCGCGAAGGAATTATCCGAAGGGAGGTCACAGTGTTATGATTCAACAAGAAACTCGTTTAAAAGTTGCAGATAACTCTGGTGCTCGTGAATTATTAACCATTAAAGTATTGGGTGGATCAGGTCGTAAAACTGCTAATATTGGTGATATAATTGTTTGTACAGTAAAACAAGCAACACCAGGTGGCGTTGTTAAGAAGGGTGAAGTTGTTAAAGCTGTCATCGTTCGCACAAAAACTGGTGCACGCCGTAAAGATGGATCGTATATTCGTTTTGATGAAAATGCAGCCGTAATTATCCGTGATGATAAAAGTCCAAGAGGAACCCGTATTTTCGGACCTGTTGCACGTGAATTACGTGATGCTAAATTCATGAAAATCGTATCTCTAGCTCCAGAAGTTTTATAAGCGAATGAATAGCCCTGTCAAGGAGGTGCGCAAGCATGCATGTAAAAAAAGGTGATAAAGTAAAAGTTTTATCTGGTAAAGACCGTGGTAAAACAGGTACGATTTTAGAAGCATATCCAAAAAAAGACCGTGTACTAGTTGAAGGTGTAAACATGGTGAAGAAACACGCTAAACCTTCACAAGATAATCCACAAGGTGGAATTCTTGACATAGAAGCACCAATTCATGTTTCTAATGTAATGCCAATTGATCCTAAATCCGGTGAACCAACTCGTGTTGGGTATGAAGTACGTGACGGCAAAAAAGTCCGCATCGCTAAAAAATCCGGTGAAGTATTAGATAAATAATTTAGCGACGAAAGGAGGGCGACATGATGAATCAATTACAACAAAAATATCAAGATGAAATTGCACCATCTTTAATGAATAAATTTAACTATAAATCAGTAATGCAAGTGCCGAAGATTGAGAAAGTCGTAATCAACATGGGTGTTGGTGACGCTGTTCAAAACTCTAAAGCACTAGATAGCGCTGTTGAAGAATTAACATTAATTTCTGGTCAAAAACCGTTAATAACTCGTGCGAAGAAATCAATCGCTGGTTTCCGTCTTCGTGAAGGAATGCCTATTGGTACAAAAGTAACCCTTCGTGGTGAACGTATGTATGATTTCTTACAAAAACTTGTCTCAGTTTCACTTCCACGTGTACGTGACTTCCGTGGGATTTCGAAGAAAGCTTTTGACGGACGAGGAAATTACACACTTGGTGTAAAAGAACAATTAATTTTCCCAGAAATCAATTATGATAAAGTGAATAAAGTTCGTGGTATGGATATCGTTATTGTAACTACATCTAATACAGACGAAGAAGCACGTGAACTTTTAGCTCAGTTAGGCATGCCTTTCCAAAAGTAAGCTGAGAGCTAATACAAGGAGGGAAATTTGTGGCTAAAAAATCAATGGTTGCGAAACAAAAACGCACACATAAATATCAAGTACAAGAATATACACGCTGTGAACGTTGTGGTCGTCCACATTCAGTAATTCGTAAATTCAAACTTTGCCGTATTTGTTTCCGTGAACTTGCCTATAAAGGTCAAATTCCTGGTGTCAAAAAAGCAAGTTGGTAAACCCCGAATCGGGAAGGAGGTAATTAGTAATGGTTATGACAGATCCAATCGCAGATATGTTAACTCGTATACGTAATGCGAACACAGTAAAACATGAGCAACTGGAGCTTCCAGCTTCAAAAATGAAAAAAGATATCGCTGATATCCTTAAACGTGAGGGTTTTGTTAAAGATTATGAACTAATCGAAGACAACAAACAAGGCGTTCTACGTATTTTCCTTAAGTACGGTGCAAACGAAGAACGAGTAATCACAGGAATCAAACGTATTAGCAAACCAGGTCTACGTGTTTACGCTAAAGCTAATGAAGTACCTCGCGTACTTAATGGTTTAGGTATCGCTATTGTCTCTACATCTAAAGGAGTGCTTTCCGATAAAGAAGCACGTTCACAAGCTGTTGGTGGCGAAGTAGTCGCATATGTTTGGTAATTAACATTTTTTAATTAAGGAGGTGCATCGAATGTCTCGTATAGGACTTAAATTAATTGAAATTCCACAAGGTGTAGATATTAACCTTAATGGCACTACAATTACTGTTAAAGGACCAAAAGGTGAATTAACAAGAAATCTACATTCAGATATGAAAATTAACATAAATGATAATATTCTTACTGTTGAACGTCCATCAGATGCTAAAGAACACCGTGCATTACACGGTACTACTCGCAGCATAATCAACAATATGGTTGAGGGTGTAAGTAAAGGTTTCGAAAAGAACCTTGAAATGATCGGTGTTGGTTATCGTGCACAATTGCAAGGTAAGAAATTAGTGGTTAACGCTGGATATTCAAACCCAGTTGAAATTGAACCAATCGAAGGTATTGAAATTGAAGTACCGAAGAATACGCAGTTAATAATTAAAGGTATCGATAAAGAATTAGTTGGTGAAGTTGCTTCTAACATTAGAGCAATCAGACCTCCTGAGCCATATAAAGGTAAAGGAATTCGCTACGTCGGTGAAGTTGTTCGCCGTAAAGAAGGTAAAACTGCTAAGTAAGATTAGTTAGTTAGCAAGCAAGAAAGGAGTGACCCAGATGATCACAAAGCCTGACAAAAATGTACTTCGTAAAAAGAGACATGGTCGAGTTCGTAAAAACTTATCAGGAACAGAAGCACGTCCTCGTTTAAACGTGTATCGTTCAAATAAAAACATCTACGCACAAATTATCGATGACAATAATGGCGTTACATTAGTAAGTGCATCAACAAAGGATAAAGATTTGAATGTTGAAGTTACTAGCAATGTAGATGCAGCTCAAAAAGTCGGTGAATTAGTAGCAAAACGTGCGCAAGAAAAAGGTGTTAAATCCGTTGTTTTCGATCGCGGAGGCTATCTATACCATGGTCGTGTAAAAGCATTGGCTGAAGCTGCTCGTGAGGCAGGTCTTGAATTTTAATAAAAAGGAGGGAACTCTTAATGAAAACAAACATTGATCCGAACAAATTAGAACTTGAAGAACGTGTTGTTACGGTAAACCGTGTTGCTAAAGTAGTTAAAGGTGGACGTCGTTTCCGTTTCGCAGCTCTAGTTGTTGTTGGAGATAAGAACGGTAATGTAGGTTTCGGTACTGGTAAAGCACAAGAAGTACCAGAAGCAATTAAAAAAGCAGTTGATGATGCAAAGAAAAACTTAATTACTGTGCCAATCGTTGGAACTACTATTCCACACACAGTGAATGGTAAATTTGGATCTGGCCATGTATTAATGAAACCAGCTTCTGAAGGTACTGGAGTTATCTCTGGTGGTCCTGTTCGTGCGGTACTAGAACTTGCTGGTATCGGTGATATTCTTACTAAATCACTAGGTTCAAACACACCAATTAATATGATTCGTGCAACATTAGAAGGCTTAACACAATTAAAACGTGCAGAAGACGTAGCAAAACTACGTGGAAAGTCTGTAGAAGAACTGTTAGGATAATAGGGAGGGAAACAATATGTCTAAACAATTAGAAATCACCCTCACACGGAGTGTTATTGGTCGAAAAGAAAAACAGATTAGAACTGTTGAAGCACTTGGACTTAAGAAAATTCGCCAGTCCGTTGTTCGTGAAGATACTCCAGTTGTTCGCGGTATGATTAATGTCGTATCTCATCTTGTAACAGTTAAAGAAATATAATATTATTAAGCTTAAAGAGGAGGTGCTTGTATGAAACTTCATGAATTAAAAGCATCAGAAGGAACTCGCAAAGAGAGAAATCGTGTGGGTCGTGGAACGTCCTCAGGTAATGGTAAGACTTCTGGAAGAGGACATAAAGGACAAAACGCACGTTCAGGCGGCGGTGTACGTCCTGGCTTCGAAGGTGGTCAAATGCCATTATTCCAACGTTTACCGAAACGTGGCTTTAGCAACATTAATCGTAAAGAGTTTGCTATTGTTAACTTAGATGCATTAAATCGTTTTGAAGAAGGAACAGAAGTTACACCAGAGCTATTACTTGAAGAAGGTATCGTGAGCAAATTGAATTCCGGCATTAAAGTGCTTGGAAACGGCGCTATCGAAAAGAAACTAACAGTAAAAGCTCATAAGTTCTCTGCTTCAGCTAAAGAAGCAATTGAGACAGCGGGCGGTAAGACTGAGGTGATCTAATGTTTCGTACAATCTCCAATTTTTGGCGCGTGGCTGACATTAGACGAAAAATTGTTTTCACATTATTGATGTTAATTGTTTTTCGTCTAGGCACGTTCATTCCTGTGCCATTTACAGATAAAGCAGCAATCGACTTTATGAACCAACAAAACGTCTTTGGCTTCTTAAATACATTCGGTGGTGGAGCATTACAGAACTTTTCAATTTTCGCTATGGGGATTATGCCTTACATTACAGCATCGATCATCATGCAATTATTGCAAATGGATATTGTTCCTAAGTTTGCAGAATGGAAGAAACAAGGCGAGATGGGACGAAAGAAAATTGCACAGGTTACACGCTATGCAGCAATCGGTTTTGCATTTATTCAAGCAATTGCTATGTCAGCAGGGTTTAATGCGATGGCCGGTGGTTTGTTGATCGTCGACCCTAGTTTTATGAAATTCCTTGTTATTGCAATTGTATTAACAGCTGGTACGGCATTTTTAATGTGGTTGGGTGAACAGATTACATCACAAGGTGTTGGAAATGGGATCTCCGTAATTATCTTTGCAGGTATCGTTGCGGCAGTGCCGAATGGTGTTGCACAATTGTATAGCCAGTATTTCGTAAATGCAGGGGATCAGCTATTTATCAATATCGTTATAGTTGCTTTAATTGTATTAGTTGCAATAGCGGTTGTAGTTGGAGTTATCTTTGTTAATCAAGCATTACGAAAAATACCAGTTCAATACGCAAAAAAACTTGTGAATCGTTCTCCAGTTGGTGGTCAGTCAACGCATTTACCGTTAAAAGTAAATGGTGCAGGGGTTATTCCTGTAATCTTTTCAGTAGCGTTTATGATGGCACCAAGTACGGTTGCTAGTTTCTTTGAAGGTAGTCAAGTAGCAACAACAATCAGGAGCATATTTGATTATACGCAACCTGTTGGTATGGTAATATACTTAGCCTTAATTATTGCATTTTCGTATTTCTACACATTTATTCAGGTTAATCCAGAACAAATGGCAGAGAACTTGCAAAAACAAGGTGGCTATATTCCTGGAATTCGTCCAGGGAAGAATACAGAAACGTATCTTACACGTGTATTGTATCGTCTAACATTTGTAGGTTCACTTTTCTTAGCTGCTGTTGCTATATTACCAATCATTTTAGGTAGTCTTGCTAATCTGCCTAGTGCAGTACAAATCGGCGGCACAAGTTTACTAATCATTGTAGGTGTAGCATTACAAACAATGAAACAACTGGAAAGTCAGTTAGTGAAGCGTCACTACAAAGGATTTATTAAATAGTTCTCAGCTGCCAATGAGAGCGAGGAAGAATGATGAATTTAATTTTAATGGGGTTACCTGGTGCCGGAAAAGGTACACAGGCTGAGAAAATTAATGATAAATATAATATCCCACATATTTCAACTGGGGATATGTTTCGCCTAAGCATCAAAGAAGGTACAGATCTTGGTAAAAAAGCGAAGGAATATATGGATCGTGGAGATCTTGTTCCGGATGAAGTAACAATCGGAATTGTAAAAGAACGTTTAAGTAAGGACGACTGCAAGAACGGCTTCCTATTGGATGGTTTTCCAAGAACGATTGCACAAGCAGAGGCATTACAAGAACTTCTTTCAGATCTTGGTGAATCCATTGACTACGTATTACATGTAGACGTACCAGAAGAAAAATTAGTGGAGCGTCTAACGGGTCGTAGAATTTGTCCAACATGTGGAACAGCCTATCATATCGAATTTAACCCTCCGAAAGTAGAAGGAATTTGCGATAAAGACGGTTCACAGTTAATTCAGCGTGATGATGATAAAGCCGAAACAGTGAAAAGACGTTTAGCCGTGAATATCGAGCAGACAAAACCATTACTCGATTTTTATCAAGATAAAGGATATCTTGTTACTGTAAACGGAAATCAAGGAATTGATGATGTTTTCAAAGATATTCAAGAAAAACTTGTAAAATAATACGATTTTAATTACATCTAATATGGAATAGATGCATTTCTATCTGTAAAAAGTTATAATTAAAGTTGCGAGTAATTTTAAAACTAACATGTATTGCTTTAACATAAAGTGACACAGGTCAAATATAGAAGTAGCCCCTTTAGAGGGAAAATATTTTTCTAATGCCTTAGTGCAGGTGATCGTTGTTGAACACAGGAGATCAGGTTCTGATGCTAGGTCAGGTTGTTCGTATTTTGCAAGGTCGTGAAGCGGGCCAATATATGATAATCATTCATGTAGTGGATCATCATTCTGTCTTGTTAGCTGATGGGGAGAGGCGGAAGACGAATAGGCCAAAGAGAAAGAATCTACATCACCTTGAGAAGATGGACTATATTTCCCCAGAAGTCCAAAACAGCCTTCTAGAAACTGGTCGTGTCACAAATGGGAAATTGCGATTTGCCATATCTAAGTTTAAAAGTGAGATTGTGACTGATTTGAAGAAGGGAGATCTACACGATGGCAAAAGATGATGTAATTGAAGTAGAAGGCACCGTAACAGATACATTGCCAAACGCAATGTTTAAAGTAGAGCTTGAAAACGGCCATACGGTCTTAGCACATGTATCTGGTAAAATCCGTATGCATTTTATCCGTATTCTGCCAGGTGACAAAGTAACGGTTGAGCTTTCTCCGTATGATTTGACAAAAGGACGAATTACGTATCGTTATAAATAAACGAGCTCCGATATAAAAGGAGGTAAAGATGATGAAAGTAAGAGCATCTGTAAAACCAATATGTGAAAAATGTAAAGTAATTAAGCGTAAAGGTAAAGTAATGGTGATTTGCGAAAATCCCAAACACAAACAAAAACAAGGATAAAACCTTAGGAGGTGCAACTATTCTATGGCACGTATAGCAGGTATTGACATTCCACGTGATAAACGTGTTGTCATTTCTTTAACATATATCTTTGGAATTGGTAAAGTTACCGCACAGAAAGTCCTTAAAGAAGCAGGCGTTTCAGAAGACACTCGCGTTCGTGATTTAACTGAAGATGAATTAGGACGAATTCGTACAGTAATTGATCAATATACAACAGAAGGTGATCTTCGTCGTGAAGTATCACTAAATATTAAACGATTGATCGAAATTGGTTCATATAGAGGCCTTCGTCATCGTCGTAGCTTACCAGTTCGTGGACAACATACTAAAAACAACTCACGTACTCGTAAAGGCCCACGTCGTACAATGGCTAACAAGAAAAAATAAAGTGAAGGAGGTTAACTAATCAATGGCACGTAATACTAATACACGTAAACGTCGTGTGAAAAAGAATATTGAATCAGGTATCGCGCATATCCGTTCTACTTTTAACAATACAATTGTTACGGTTACGGATACACAAGGTAATGCAGTTGGTTGGAGTTCAGCTGGTGCATTAGGCTTTAAAGGTTCACGTAAATCTACTCCATTTGCTGCTCAAATGGCTGCAGAAACTGTAGCTAAAACAGCAATTGAAAATGGCATGAAGACATTAGAGGTTACTGTTAAAGGACCTGGTGCTGGACGTGAAGCAGCAATTCGTTCACTTCAAGCAGCTGGTTTAGAAGTTACTGCAATTGTTGATGTAACACCAGTTCCTCATAATGGATGCCGCCCACCAAAACGTCGTCGTGTATAATTTTACCGTATAGAATTTGTCACTCTGTCTATAATGGGTTATGATAGCTAAAAAAGTAAGTTTATTTTTAAGAGATCAGGACAGGACAGTACGAATGAATTACAGGTAGTGCAGAAACGCCAACTGCCTATTGGGGAATTTCGGTTAGACATGGGTCTAGCCGGGGTTTCGACGTTTTAAAGGAGGGTTTTGTTGAATGATCGAAATAGAAAAGCCAATTATTGAAACGATCGAAATTAGCGATGATGCTACTTTCGGGAAATTCGTAGTCGAACCACTTGAACGTGGATATGGTGCCACTCTAGGAAACTCCTTGCGTCGTATCTTACTATCCTCACTTCCAGGTGCTGCCGTTACATCAATTCAAATTGATGGTGCTTTACATGAGTTCTCAACGATTGATGGAGTAGTGGAAGATGTTACCCAAATTATTTTGAGCTTGAAGAAGTTAGCACTTAGAATTTATTCTGATGAACCGAAGACAATCGAACTATCTGTTCAAGGTGAAGGAGTAGTAACTGCTGCCGATCTTACCTATGACAGTGATGTAGAAGTGTTGAATCCTGAATTGAAAATCGCTACTTTAAATAGTAAAGGCGCTTTAAACATGAGAATGACAGCTGAGCGTGGCCGAGGTTATCGTCAAGCTGAGCAGAATAAACATGAGGATCAACCAATAGGCGTGATTGCGATTGATTCTATTTTCACACCTGTATCACGTGTTACCTACCAAGTAGAAAACACAAGAGTAGGTCAAAATGCAAACTATGATAAATTAACATTAGATGTCTCTACAGATGGAAGCATTCGTCCTGAAGAAGCAGTTTCTTTAGGTGCTAAAATCATTACAGAGCATTTTAATATTTTTGTCGGGCTAACGGATGAAGCACAAAATGCTGAAATCATGGTCGAAAAAGAAGAAGATCAAAAAGAGAAAGTCATGGAAATGACAATCGAAGAACTTGATCTTTCTGTTAGATCTTACAACTGCTTAAAACGCGCTGGAATTAATACTGTTCAAGAGCTCGCAAACAAGAGCGAAGAAGATATGATGAAGGTTCGTAATTTAGGTCGTAAATCACTTGAAGAAGTTAAACTTAAATTAGCGGATCTTGACTTAGGTCTGCGTAATGACGACTGATAAACACAGTCACCTTTAGAGATTTTTTGAAAGGGAGGTACTAACATGGCTAGAAAATTTGGACGTAGTACAGACAGCCGTATGGCATTACTTCGCAACCTTGCATCTGATTTAATTATTCATGAACGGATTGAAACTACAGAAGCAAAAGCGAAGGATTTAAAATCGGTTGTAGATAAAATGATTACATTAGGTAAACGTGGAGATCTTCACGCTCGCCGTCAAGCAGCAGCATTCCTTTACAATAAAGAAGCTGATGAAAACAACAATGTAGTACAAAAACTTTTTGATGATGTTGCTAAACGCTATGATGAGAGACAAGGTGGATACACACGTGTTCTTAAACTTGGTGAACGCCAAGGCGATGGCGCAAAAATGGCAATCATTGAATTGGTCTAAACAAGAAACATGCGGCAAGGGCAGGACTTTAATCTCTCACGAGGTGAATCCAAGCCCTTTTTTTGTAGTAAAGAAAAGTGTAGCGGGCTTGATTAGAGATGGAGGGTATAAGCAGGAGACCATAGAGTGCGTGGTTCTGGCACTCGATCTGCGGGTTAATGCGAATATCGCCCAGAGAGAAAATATATCAGCAGGAGCGCTGGAATATCGCCCGGAGAAAAAGTATATTAGCAGGAACGCCATAATATCGCCCGGAGAGAAAATATATCAGCAGGAGCGCTGGAATATCGCCCAGAGAGAAAATATATCAGCAGGAGCGCTGGAATATCGCCCGGAGAGAAAGTATATCAGCAGGAGCGCCATAATATCGCCCAATGCAAAACCATATCAGCACCACACGATCAACACAATCACAGCATAGACGAATCACATAAAAAATCCCGGGCGGAGCACAGGTTAGGAGAGGTACTTTCAATGAGTAAAAGATTAATTGAGTTTAGAAATGTATCGTTTCGATATGGAGAAGAGCAGCCTTGGGTATTGAAAAATTTATCATTTGAGATTTATGAGGATGAGTGGGTCGCCATTATTGGTCATAACGGCTCTGGAAAATCAACGATTGCTAAACTTGTAAATGGATTGCTTTTTCCGCAACAAGGGGAGATTATCATAGATGGACAACAGGTAAATGAAGCATCGATTTGGAATATTCGCAAGGAAGTTGGAATGGTATTTCAAAATCCTGATAACCAATTTGTTGGAGCGACGGTGCAGGATGATGTTGCTTTTGGTATGGAAAACCGTGGCGTCCCTCGCGAAGAGATGATGAAGCGGATAGATGAAACATTGAATGCTGTTGGAATGCAGGATTACCGGCTGACAGAGCCGCATCGATTATCAGGTGGGCAGAAGCAGCGTGTTGCGATTGCGAGCGTGTTGGCAATATCACCAAAGGTACTTATTCTAGATGAAGCCACCGCGATGCTCGATCCAAGTGGACGGCAGGAAATAATGGAAACAGTGTCTAAACTTCAGAACAATCAAGGGCTTTCTTTAATCACAATCACACATGATTTACATGAAGTTGTTCAAGCTGACCGGGTAATTGTTATGAATGAAGGAGAAATATGGGATGAAGCTACCCCACGAGATATATTCTCCAAGAAAGATGAACTTCGAAAAATCGGATTAGATGTACCATTTGTAGCCATTTTAGCGGATGAATTAAACCAAGTGGGGATCACGATTTTACAAGAACCATTAAACCACGAAGAGCTACTGGAGGAATTATGGACATTACATTCGAGAACGTAACTTACATTTATCAACCAAACTCACCATTCGAGCATAAAGCATTAGACGATGTTTCGTTTCATATTGAATCCGGCTCGTTTGTAGCAATTATCGGTCATACAGGCTCCGGGAAGTCGACATTAATTAGCCATTTAAATGGGCTATCCGTGCCGACTGAGGGGATTGTATCGATTGGCGATTACCATCTGTCGAAGGAAGACAAGCCGAAGAATATGAAGGAATTACGTAGTCGTGTTGGCGTTGTTTTTCAATATCCAGAGCATCAGTTGTTTGAGGAAACGGTGGAGAAGGATATTGCCTTTGGTCCGGCAAACTTTGATGTACCACAAGACGAGATTAAAAAACGGATTGATGCGATTGTCCCTGCAGTAGGACTTCCTACAAGCGTGTTAGAACGATCGCCATTCGATTTAAGTGGTGGGCAGATGCGAAGGGTCGCGATTGCTGGTGTTCTAGCCGTTAAACCCGACGTACTGGTCCTAGATGAACCAACAGCGGGGCTCGACCCACGGGGGCAGAAGGAAATTATGGAGATGTTCTACTCATTGCATAAAGAACAAGGCCTAACGACTGTTCTCGTGACACACAGCATGGAAGATGCTGTAAAGTATGCGGACCATGTGATCATTTTAAATAAAGGGTCCAAGTATATGGAAGGAAAGCCTGAAGAAGTCTTTACCCAAAAGGAATCGCTTAATCAAGTGCATCTGGATGTGCCTGAAATGGTTCGTTTTATAAATTCCTTTAAAGAGAGATTTGGTGAGGAAATTACCTTTGAAAAGCAAACAATCAAGGAGCTAGCACAAATGATAAAATCGGTAGTCAAAGGAGCGAAAGTCTAATGAATAACTCCCTAATTATCGGTCAATATGTGCCTGGGACTTCCATTGTGCATAAATTGGACCCAAGAACAAAAATTACGATTATCTTTTTCTATGTATTTACCGTGTTTTTTGCTAATAGCTTACCAAGTTATGGAGTACTTGTCGTTTTTGCGCTCGCAAGCATGTTGACATCACGGGTGCCAATACGTTTCATTATGAAGGGTCTCACCCCAGTATGGTTCCTTATTATCTTTACGTTTATCTTGCACTTATTTGTTACTAAAGAGGGAACCGTTATATTTGATGTCTGGATATTTGAATTTTACTCCGGTGGTGTCATTCAAGGATTTGCGATTTCAATCAGGTTCTTCCTGTTAATACTAGTGACCTCACTGCTCACGTTAACAACGACACCGATTGAAATAACAGATGCAATTGAAGATATGCTGCGACCATTAAATAAAGTGAAATTTCCAGTACATGAGCTCGCATTGATGATGTCGATTTCTTTACGCTTTATTCCAACATTAATGCAGGAGACGGATAAGATTTCAAGAGCACAGGCATCGCGTGGCGTTGATTTTCGGACAGGGCCAATAAAAGACCGAATCAAAGCGGTTGTGCCACTGTTAGTCCCACTGTTTGTTAGTGCATTTAAACGGGCAGAAGAGCTTGCAATGGCAATGGAGGCACGTGGCTATCAAGGTGGAGAGGGACGGTCTAAGTTACGTGAACTGAAAATCGAGTTACGAGACATCATGGTCTATCTCCTATTTGCATGTGTCATGGCAATTTTATTCTTAACAAGAACGTATTCGTAAGAGAGGCTGGACAAGGATGGGAAGACTGAAGTGTACAATCAATTATGATGGTTCTGGCTTCTTTGGCTTTCAATTTCAACCGACGAAGCGTACCGTTCAAGGAGAGCTGGAGAAGGTTCTAAAACAGATTCATAAAGGAGATCGGGTTCGACTGCAGGCATCAGGTCGTACTGATGCAGGCGTCCATGCAAAGGGGCAGGTGATTCATTTTGATTCACCCTACGATATACCTGAATTAGGATGGAAACGAGCCATGAATACCCTACTACCCGAAGATATCTATATCGATAAGGTTGAAGGGGTTACAGATGCGTTTCATGCGAGATATAGTGCGATGGAAAAGGAATATCACTACTTCGTTTGGAATGCTGAAGAACCAGATGTATTTAAACGAAATTATGCATATTATTTTCCATATCGTCTCGATATAGATAAGATACAAGAGGCATGTCGCTATCTAGAAGGAACGCATGATTTCACGACGTTTTCCTCTGCAAAGGCGACAACAAAAGGCAGTAAAATAAGAACGATTTACCAAGCAACATGTAAGCAAAGTGGAGCGGAGATGGAGTTCATTTTTCGCGGATCCGGTTTTTTGTATAATATGGTACGAATTATGGTCAGCGTGTTACTCGATATCGGGCAAGGCAGAAGAAATCCAGCCGACATTAAGTCCTTATTAGATGGGAAAAATCGGCAACTTGCTGGTAAAACAATTGCCCCCCAGGGACTGTATTTATGGCAAGTAAAATATGACAAATAAATACCTACAGAACTTGACAAATACCTGTCATGTGTTATATTATTATTTATGGCATTTTATTTCTAATTAAACCATGATTAGCCCCGGAATCTAATTATGTTGACTATAGGAATAACAAATTTGAAACGAATTTTTTAATATATGGAGGGAAATTATCATGCGCACAACTTTTATGGCGAATGAAGCTAATATCGAACGCAAATGGCTTGTTGTGGATGCTGAAGGTCAAAGACTTGGTCGTTTATCAAGTGAAGTTGCTGCAATCCTTCGTGGAAAGCACAAACCAACTTACACACCACATGCAGACACAGGAGATAATGTTATCATTATCAATGCTGAGAAAATAGAATTAACTGGAAACAAAATCAATGACAAAATGTACTACAACCATTCAGGTCATCCAGGCGGAATGAGAGAACGTAACGCAGACGAAATGCGTACAAAATATCCTCAAGAAATGCTAGAAAGAGCAATTAAAGGGATGCTTCCAAAAGGTCCATTAGGTCGTAAAATGGCTAAGAAATTGCATGTATACAGAGGCGCAGAACACAATAATCAAGCACAAAAACCAGAAGTTTACGAACTTCGTGGATAATTAGAAGGAGGTTAAACAATTGGCACAAGTACAATATTACGGCACAGGTCGTAGAAAAAGCTCAACTGCTCGTGTACG
Source organism: Oceanobacillus arenosus (assembly GCF_003369575.1). GTDB lineage: Bacteria > Bacillota > Bacilli > Bacillales > Amphibacillaceae > Oceanobacillus > Oceanobacillus arenosus. The sequence goes on from NZ_PIOC01000002.1 coordinate 52,225, forward strand.
TTTAGTACCAGGCACAGGTAATGTTACTATTAATGGTCGTGAAGCTAAAGACTATTTCCCATATGACACACAACTTCTAATTCTTAATCAGCCATTAGCTGCTACAGAAACTGAAGGAACTTATGACGTGTTAGTTAACGTTCATGGTGGTGGTTTCACTGGTCAAGCTGGTGCAATTCGTCATGGTATTGCTCGTGCATTATTAGAAGCAGATCCAGAATATCGTGCTTCTCTAAAACGCGAAGGTTACCTAACTCGTGATGCTCGCATGAAAGAACGTAAAAAATACGGTCTTAAAGGCGCACGTCGTGCACCTCAGTTCTCAAAACGTTAATCTTAATAAAAATATTAATTTTTCAACGTTTACAAGCTATTTCATCTATGATGAAATAGCTTGTTTTTGTTTTGAGAAAAGTCTTAGAGATGATAGAAGCTTTAAAGATTGTAAAAGATTATATTGAAATTAAAAAATCCAGAAAAAGGCCTATGAAAAGAACATGATTCCCGAATATATTATAGGAATCATGTTCTTCTTAGTCGATAAATAATTTAGTTTTAAAATCGGAAAGTTCCATAGCAATTATGGATATACTTTAACCTTCTACCGGCCCTCTAGTAATCCCAGTAAGTTTAGAATTGATAGCGAAGATCTTCGCCTTGACGTCGGTAATGCCCAAGCTAGCTAACCTTTTAGAGTGCATTTCTAAATATTTATCAGCTGTTTCTTTTGTTTCAAAAATATAAATGCCGCCAGCTTCATTTGCTTCCGGATTTTCCGTCCAGATTTTCCACATGAACCCATCTTCTTCATTGATGCTTTTTGCTAAGTCAGTAAACGCCTCAGCCATTTCATCTCCGAAGGGTCCATTCATTTTAAAACCTACTTGTAATACATATGCCAATTTTATCTCTCCTCGTTATTATGTCGTTGTCAAATATAATTCGCCCAGAACTTCCTTCTTGTCATAACTGTCTGGTGATAGCTCTCTTTCAATAAGTGCGGTCATATCTGATTTCTCAATATCATACATTACTTCAATTTCCTTGGAGAACAATAGCTTTTCCTTTTCAAGTAAGGTAGAAAGCGCTGGTTGTTGTTTTGGCTGAAGTTCTTCCACATTTAGAACTTGCTTTAATCCGTCAACATAGTATTCAAACGGACGGCCGCCAACAATTTTTACGCCTTTATTTTCCTCATTAATCATGACAATGGTAGGAAACCCTCTGACACCTAAGCTGCCAGCCAGAGCAAAATCTTCATTGAGTAATTGCTGTCCGATTGGTTCTGCTGCTTCCTTTACAATTGCTTCTCCATCAAGTCCGAGTTTATTTACGATTTCAATCATAACCGATTGTTCTGAGATATTTTGATTAAATGCGAAAAGTGCTTCTCTTGCACGGCGCAAATATTCAAATGCTGCAGCATCGCTATGATTTTTTTGAATTACTTTAAATACGCGGGAAGGTGGATAGGAGGATTGAACAGGATTATCAATCATTAACGAGCCATCAATTGGCATTCTGGAAATTTCCCCAACTTCTCTCCAGTGACCGGCAACGTCGGCTGGTTTATAAATGCCATTTGCGGGATCAATTGGCCCGTCATGCCATTTTTCCAGTAGGCCACCCATAACCGTATGGAAGTTAAAATAATCACCATACTGCTCTGTAAAACGATGGAGTGTCGGTTCAATTGCCCAGCAATGTGAGCAGATAGGATCGGTCACATAATAAAGCTCGATTGATTTCTTTGGCTGATTAAAATTAATAATCTCCATTTCCTCTTCGCCTGCAACTCCACAGACCCCAGTTTCTAAGTCACAAATCATGTTATTATTGTTTTTCAATGCATTTCCCTCATTTCTATAGAATAGGAGAGAAGAGGCAAAACGCTTATCTCTCGTTATCATTTATTTATCTAATTGTTTTTAATGCAGTAGACCAAGATACGACTTCATTTAGCATCGTTTGAACAGTTTCTTGATGAAACGGTGCTGGTTTAAAGGTTCTCATTTCTTCAAAATCAGTAAAAAGACTGAGTGCAGGCTGCGTGCCTACTGTTGCGACTTTTGGTACAGTTAGGATCAATCGTAAATTATTAGCTGCTGTAACTCCAAGAGTAGAACCATAGCTTACAATTCCTGCTGCTTTATTATTCCACTCAACATATAAATAATCGATTGCATCTTTTAATCCAGATGTAACAGCTTTGTTGTATTCTGGAGTGACAAAAACAAAACCATCAAGTTCCCTAATTTTTTCAGACCAAGCTTTTGCCTCTGGTGCTTCATAATCCTGTGACATAATTGCAGGAATTGGTTCATTAAATTTTGGCAGGTTGAAATCCTTAATATCTACCAATTCAAACGAAGCATCTGTTCTTTGGTCTGCAACGGATTTCACCCATTCTGATACCTGTATATTTACGCGTGAATCTCTCGTACTCCCAGTAATAATGCCGATTTTAATCATATTTATTCCTCCTGAAATTGTTTAACAAAACATCCTATTTGCCTTACAATTGAATTTTAGGTCATAATGAATAAAATCAACACCAATAGTTCTGTAGATTTGTTGGTTATACAACACATTTAGGAAATTGTTTAAAAAGTAGGAGTGATAATAAATGGAACAATCAAAGACGGACCCACGAGTTTTACGTACTCGCAAATTAATCATGGATTCTTTTATGGAACTTTCAAGTAAAAAGGAATTTAAGGATATTACCGTTAAGGATATTACAGCGGAGGCTGTAATTAATCGTGCCACATTCTATTATCACTTTGAGGATATATATGACTTATTGGAAAAGGTATTGTCAGAAGTATTGTTAGTTAATTTGGACGGCGATTACTATCAAAATTATGAACTAAATGAAGAAGCACTGATAAATATTTTCAAAGCAATCACGAACTTTCAAAAGTCATTATCCAATCGTTGCCATAGAGGGTATGAAGATACGATTGCCCGGATTATTAGAGAGCAGCTCGAAGTCATTTTTCATAAAATGCTGTTAAAACAGCGTCCAACTGAAGATGTGCAAGCACAAAAGGTTACGGCTGTTATGTTAAGCTGGGGAATTTATGGGGCTTCAGTTGAATGGAGAAGAAGCAGTAAGGAGATATCGCCGGAGGAATATATCCATTCAGCAATTCCTTATATTATGAAGGGGATTGATTTGGGGGACGCTGATTAATATGTATCCTGTGAAATAAATTGGAGACTGGTTTTGAATAAATTGGTAAAAGAAAAAAGATGATTTGGCTTATAATAAGACCTAAATCATCTTTTTGCTATTTAACTCTGTTTATGAGGTACCAAAATCTGACCGTCTTTTTCATTACTTAATAGTGTTTGCATGATTAACTTAGATAATTGGCTTGGTTTATAAGGCTTAACCAAGTAATCCTGTGCACCAAGTGAGAATCCTAGTTCTTTTTCGTCAAGAGCAGTTGAAACGAATATCGGAACATCTGACAGTTCTTCTCTTGCTTTCATTTCTTTCATAATTGTCCATCCATCTATTTCATCTTCTAGCATGATGTCCAAAACTACAGTATCAGGTGCTTCCAGTTTCATTTGCTCAAACGCCTTTTTGCCACTGCTAAACTGATTTACACTGAATCCCCAATCCTGTAGCTCATGCTTTAATAGTTCTGCAAGGCTTGGATCATCCTCTACAATCATAATGGTGTACTTATTCATAGATGTATCACTATTTTCATCTGGAATGCTAGATTTCATTCTTACTAGTGGAAGGTGAACTGTGAATGTGCTTCCTTTCCCATATACAGAACTTACAGAGATTATCCCCCTGTGTGCTTTGGCAATCTCCTGAACAATGGCAAGTCCTAATCCAGTACCACCAATTTTTCGTCGATCGGAATTATCGACCCTATAAAATTGCTGGAACAAATGAGGAATTGCATCTTCAGGAATCCCAAGCCCCTCATCTTTAATATCAATAGAGACCGTATCTTTACTTCGATATATTCGGATAAAGATGTTTCCTCCATTTGGAGAATACTTGATCGCATTACTTAATAAGTTTGTAAACACTTGCCCTATTTTACTTTGGTCTCCTAATATGATTGTTTCTTCAGTTTCAACTATAAAATTAATTTTATGTATCGATGTGTTGATTTCTTGAAGCTTAATCACATGTTGCAGAATCGATTGAATATCGATATATTTCTTTTCATATGTCTGCTTGCCTGATTCCATTCTTTGAATATCAAGAAAGTCGTTAATAAGTGCTGTTAACCGTTTTGCTTCATTATAAATCGTCTGCAAATACTTTGTTTTTCGCTCAGGCTTTAATTCCTTCGTTAGCAATAACTCTGTGAAACCAAGTACACTAGCCAATGGTGTTCTTAATTCATGGCTGACTGTACTGACCAATTCAGATTTCATTTCCGCAACTTCATTCTCTTTTGTAATATCACGATGAACGAGTAGCATACCAAAATCATCTTCAAAGTCTTGGAGTATTTTAGAATATACTTTAATTACTTGGTTACTGTCTTTCATTCTGTAAATAAAGGAATGATCTTCATTAGGGCTATGTTTAGCAGCATGTATCAGTTTTTCCAGGGAGTCAATAAAGTCATCCTCCTGAATTTGCTCTTCCATCGAACAGCTCCATTTATCCCAGGGTAGTCCTAATAATTCCTTCGAAGGATCGCTCCATTTAAATATTTTGCATAATGGCTGGTTTAACTGAATAATTTTGTTGTCTTTGTCAATCAACTGTATTCCTTCTTGCACCGTATTCAAGATATCTTGGTTTAATCGTGAGTCATTTTTAGACTGCTCAAACAACCTGATTTTTTCGAGATAAATTGCAATTTGTCTTGAGAGTATGTCATATTCAGTTAGCTCACTAGCCGAAAATGGGTTTCCGAATCTCGTGTAAACCATTACTGCTATAACACAGAAATTGGAAATGACAGGCAAATACAAGTCGTAGCTATATTGGATTGTTTCATGGTAGCCTTTTTCTGTGTGATGTTGCTCCCTTTTTATCGTAAATGCCTTTTTCTCAGTAATTAACCGATGGATTAAGTCACTGTCCATATGATTTCTAAATTGTTCTATCCCTAATTGAGAAATACCACATGCGGCAAAAGCGTCCTCATTCAAGTAAGAAATAATCCCCTTATCTGTTTCAGTAACTTTACACATGCTTTCAACGATACTTTGTAGTACTTTCTCTTTATTAAGCGAAGAGGAAATACCGTTAATAAGCTCATTTCTATCTTTAAGTTTATGTTCCCTATCTGTAATAATTTCAAGTGTTGATTGAAGTTCTTGCTGCTGGGCCTGGAGTTCTTCTTGCTGTGCAGAGAGCTCTTCGTTTTGGGCAAGTAAGTCTTGTTCTTTATCCTGAATACTCTCTACCATCTTCTTGAATGCAACGGATAATGTACCTAATTCATCTTTTCTTGTTGAACCGACCTCGATGATAGCATCTCTGCCAGCAGCGATTTCATTAGCTGAAAAGGTAAACTCAGCAATAGGTTCCCCAATCTTTTTGAAAAACATTCGAATAATGAAGAGCAAGAGAATTAGAAGGAATATGCTTAATATAACTACACTGTTTTGGATGTGTAATTGATTTTCGCTAAGTTTTTCAGCGTTCTTTTCAATTTGTTCATGGAGCAATGCGCTATAAAGCTTTGTTTGATTTACAAATTCATCCGCCCTTTGAATGACAGAACGGTCATAAAGGTCAACACTCCGCTCCTGATTTCCTTCGTATTCATTCCTGACAAAAGGGAGCAATTCGGAGAAATAGAACGATGAAAAATTGCCAATACCACTGATAAAGGATTTTTCTTCTTCATTATCTATCAATTGTTCCAGCTCAATAATCTGTTGCTGTATTTCAGTTTCTATATTTGGTGCTGCTTCGCTACTTTCAGGTACTATTATAGATAATGTATCATCCATTATTAACATTCGCGAACTAAGCTGTTCATAAATATCATCTGTAATCAGTTGTTTGTCCTCAATTTTCTCTCTTTGCTGAATATATTCAGCATGCGATTTATGCTGAAAATAAAATAATAACCCTGTTCCAATAATGAAAAACAGGAAACATATCCCCATTAGTAATAAAATCTGCCGAGATAAAGACTTATTGAAATAATTAACGATCCTCATTTAGAATTTCCTCAACTAATTCCAAAAGTTTCAACGGGCTAAATGGCTTTGCCATAAAATAATCAGCTCCCGCTTTAAATATGCGTGCTTGTTCATATGCCTGACTTTTTGCAGAAAGCATTAGGATTTTGGTATGCTCTTCTTTTTCCTTGCTCCTCATTTTTTCAATAATTTCCATTCCCGTATAAACAGGCATCATATAATCTAAAATAACCAAATCATAGCGATTGTTTTGTAAAAAGCCGATTGCTTCACCACCGTCAGCAGCTTCATCAATCATATATCCTTCATCTTCTAATGTATCTACAATGAGCATGCGCAGCACTTCTTCATCTTCTGCCAATAAAATTCTCTTCATTAATGATCACCTTTCTATATTTATATTAACTATTTCATACTATTTAGTAGTCTTTCAATTCTAGCTTGTAGATCACTTATCTCAAATGGTTTTATTATGTAATCATCGGCACCAAGCATCAAAGCACGTTTTACGTCACTCTTATTACTTCTCCCAGTGAGCATAATTACCTTATATTGTTTGGCCTTTTGCCACTGCTTTACTTGCTGAAGAACTTCTATTCCATCCATCTTAGGCATAACACCATCCAAGATTAGTAGATGATTGACATCTTCCTTTGCATGTTTTGAATTTAAAAAGGCTGGTCCATTCTCAAAAACCTTGATGTTTAGCTCGAAACGATTGATGGATAAAGACTCCAATTCATTGGCTAATAGGGTCCGTATTATGAAGTTATCATCGACAACGGAAATATTCAGATACCCCTTTTGATTTTCACTAACACTATCTGCTATTGAACACACGACTTGTGCCCGGCCATTGTTTTTTGCTTCATATAATGAACTATCTGCCATTTTGAGTGCCTGATCTATTGTAACAGTTTCATCTTCCACCATAAAGACTCCAGCAGAAAATGTAACGGTGAAGTTAATATCTTGATGGGTAAAAACGAGGCTTGAAAAGCCATCATTTAATTCAGTTAAGCGATTTTTTGCCTCTTCACTCGTGGTTTTTGGAAATACAATAACAAATTCTTCTCCACCATAACGGTAAATAACATCTAAACTTCGAATGTTCTGTTTCAAATACTGGGCAAAATCTTGGAGCACTTTATCGCCCATGAGATGCCCGTATGTATCGTTTATTTTCTTAAAATAGTCAATATCAACAATACAAATTGAGAATGGATCTTTTGTCCGTTTAAAATCCTGGAAGAAGCGGGGTAAACTTTGCACTAGGAATCTTCTGTTATAAACCTGTGTCAGTTCATCAATTAATACAGATTGATCAAACATCTTCTTCCTTTGTAAATGATGCTTAACTCTTACTACAAATTCTTCCAAATCAATCGGCTTTTGTATAAAGTCATCCGCACCATTTTGATATGCTTTTATTCGAGTTTGCTTACTATCCTCGATGCTAATCATTATTGTAGGAATAAAGTATTTTTCATTATATTCCTGAATCTCTTGTAGCACTTCAAAGCCATTTTTATGTGGCAAATGGACATCAAGAATGAGGCAATCTGGCTTCATTTCGAAATACTGCTTAACGGCTTGTTCTGGATCTGTACAGGCCATAACCATCCAATTATTTTCTTCTAGCGCCTCTTTTAACATGATAAGCATGGAAGGGTCATCATCTATGATTTGGATTAACGGTGCATTTGATTGAGGAATGGGTTCATCCGGTATGGTTAGTTCATTAAAGTTCTCATACTCATACGTAAATTCAATCAGCGGCGATAGAAACCTTTTTAATTCAATAACATCCCACATGGAATCATTATCCTCATCAACTTTTTCTAGTAGATTTTCAGAGATCTCAAGGAGTTTTTCAATCTGGAGTGTTCCCGAAGTTCCTTTAATAGAATGCAAAAACCGATATATTTCAGCGTTTGCGACCTTTCCACCTTCCTCAAGTATTAACCATTTTGACAGGTTATCTTTAATTGTTTGTAAAAGATGATTTTTATATTTTTGTAGATCCATTTATATGCCACCCGTCCTATAGAGTTTTTCCGCGCGATTGATAGTGTAGAATGTTTGACGTAAATAAAACAGTGAAAAAGGAAGATCCTCTAATGGTAGAATAAAGTCACCACAACTCATCCATGGAAAAGAAGTCTTCCTATGACCTATTTTACAGTAGAAATAGTCGATACACTAGTACATACTTATTTTTTCTACAAAATGAACTTTCTGGGGCTACGATTACTCCTATAAGGGAGAGAGGTGAATGCATGAATGTCGATCGGCTGGTGAAAAAGGCAAAGAGGGGAAGCAAGGAAGCATTACTTCAATTGATTATGGCTGAAAAGGATAATTATTTTAGATTAGCTCTCACTTATCTAGGCAATTCACATGATGCCATGGATGTGATGGAGGACATGATTGTTACCTTATATGAAAAGGTCTATCAACTCAAAAAGGAAGAGGCTTTTTACAGCTGGAGTAAAACAATCTTGGTGAATCAGTGTAAAAGCGTATTACGTAAGCAAAAGAAACTGGTCTTATTGGATAATTGGAATACGATGATGGAGGAGGAATTTAGTTCTACGATAACGAGTGATCCTTATAATAGTAGGGAAATCAAAATTGACATTGATGCATTGTTATTATATCTAAATCCCCATCAAAGAGAGGCAATCCAATTAAAATACTTTCATGATCTCGATTACCAAACCATTGCTAATATAACAAAGGCGCCAATTGGGACGGTCAAATCAAGGATCTCTGAAGGGTTGAAGAGGCTAGGGGATCAATATAGGAGTGATGATGATGAATAATGCTCGGAAGCGGTTAGCTGAAGAGAAGAAGCGTCTGGACTTGATTCATGCACCAGAAGAATTGGAAGCAAGATTGAGAAATAAGCTAAACACGACGCCAAATCGAAGGAAACGCATGCCATCAATGTGGAAGCTGGCAGCAGTCGCCTTAGTTATGATCGTCATCATTAGCTATCAATACAATGCATTTGCTTACTATGGTAAGAAATTACTCGGATTTGATGAGGTGATTTCTGGTACAATAAGGGAACTTAATAATGAAGGGATGGGGCAAATTGTAGATGAACGGACAACATTTGAAAATGGGACAGAGCTTACTATTGATGGCATCATGACGGATGCGAATCAATTGATCATGTATTATACATTGACCAATCCAAATGGGGTAGGGGATTATGATACGGAAATGTTTCGGCCATTTAACATCACCGGTTTCCTAACGAATTCCCATCTTGAAAGTGGCACGTCATTACTGAATGACGATCAGACAGAGTTAAAAGGAGTGTTGACCTTTGAGCCTGTAAGTCCATTTTCAAAGGAATTAACCTTGCATTTTTGGCAAGGGTTAGAGGGTGGTCAAATGCTTGAGTTAGAACAACGTATTTCTTTTACCTATGATCCGAATAAGGCAATAAAGACTGAAATTAAACAGGCGATTAAGCAAACCTTCACAGCCGATCAAGGCAAGATTACATTTAACTGGATTACGGCTTCCCCGATGCTCACAGTCATTGAAGGAAAGCTGAATGTTGATAACTTCGATCGGACCCAATTAGGGCTAGACGGCATCGAATTAATTGCTAATGGAAAAAGGGTAGACATCATAGGTAGTGGCAGTCGCTCTGGACTTCTCGGGCGGAATTTCGATATTCGCTATGATGCACTTCCTAAGCAGCTGGAATCATTAGAATTAGTGATCAAAGCGTTTGTCGGCTATCAAACGTTAAATGAAAACCTCCCGCTTACCTCGCTGGGAGATAAAGCCTTTATGCTTGATGATAAAGAATTATGGATCAAAGCTGTTTCAGAAACCTCGGATGGCATTGAAATAACGATTGCCAGCGGTTATGACGTACTTCTGGATGGGGTCTCAATCGGATCAAAAGATGGGATGACCCCTTTAAGTACAACGATTGGTCAAATCGATGCAAAGCAAGAAAATGGAGAGATAATGAAGGAACGTACATTGGTATTCGATACAAGTGAAAAACCGGAATATCTTCATATCCAGGGGATGCATGTTACGAAGCAATACAATGAAGTCATCGAAATACCTATTGATTAAAGAGGTAGAATATTCTACAGACCCCCTTGGAGTGTCTGCTAGCAAGGCACTCAGGGGGTAATATAAAATGGAAGAATGCAAAACAACGTGAAGCTTGAATAGAGTTCATGTTGTTTTTTAACAGCTTAGGATACTATAAAATTGGATGCTGTGGATAACTTAATTACCGAGAAAAGCCACTTCCAGCGCCCAGCGAGACTTCCCCCACTTTCGTACGATAAGTCAATATCGATTCCGGTACTTAAGGAAGGCCGACGAAAAACAGGCTTCGCCAACGTCGGCATACCCCTAAAGTGAAGGGGCATGTTTCCTTTATCTCAAAAGGCAAGGAGAAGTTCGACTAAGTTCGCCACGTCCTGTGGCAACGTCGAACCACCTCACGTCCGTGGGGCGCAGTCCGTACACAGCTCAAACGGGCGCTTGCGCTTTTGTTCCATTATTCTCGCTGTGTATCGGTAACATCCAATATATCAAGTAAGAACACGAAAACTGGAATTCCGATAATCAATCCCCAGACACCAAAGAAATGCTGCGAGAAGATCAGGACGATAAACGTATAAAATACAGGTAAATCCGTTTTGGATGACATTAATTTTGGATTTAATATATATGCTTCAATTGCATGGATAATCATAATTGCTACGAATACGTACACGACAGTCAAGAATCCACCGATTGTAAAAGCAATCAATGAAAGTGGAATAAGTGAAATAATCACACCAGCGACAGGAATGAGTCCTAGGAAGAAAATCATAATGGACAATCCGCCGATTTGTGGGAATCCGAGAATCATTAAAACAATCACTGATAGGAACGTATTGATGAGCGCGATAATGAATTGTGCCTCGATTACTTTGCCAAAGGTACGTGAGAATTTTTTACCAAAGTACTCTATTTCCCGATAGAACGGGGCAATCTTGCTATGTTTAAACTTGTTTGTGAACTCGATTAAGCGTGGTTTTTCAAGAAGGAAAAATAAGCTAAGTAATAATGCAAGCAACACTTGGACACTCGTCTTACTAATATCTGAGAAGGATTTCAATAGAAATGAAAATCCATTTTCCAAATAACCGGTAATTTGATCGCTTGTAATAATCGATTCAATGAAGTTGACGATCGCATTGTCATAGGTTTCCATTGAGAAATTTGAAATTTGCCTGATCAATTGACTAATCTCTGTTGTAATAACTGGTAAGTACTTCACAATCCCAACCGTTAACAGACTAACAATGAGCGCGTATAGCAATAATACAAGTAATTTGCGATTGAACTTCATACGTTTGGTTGTAAATTCTACGAGACCATTCATTAAAAATGAGAAAATAAAGGTTAGGAGAATGAGATTCATCATACTTCTAACACTAAAGAGAATTAAAACAATGAGGCCAAAAATAATAATTCGTTTTACGCCTGTTTTCCGGAAAAACCCTGCTATCGATTCCATGTAAAATAATTCCCCTCTTACTATAAGTATGTAAATGCATGGATAAAATTACCTAGTATTTTTAGTATCTACTTAAAATAGGGAAAATACAAGCTGGAATGAAAGGTAATCATCCTATAAATAGCATTAAATTTTCGGTCTAATTGATTGGAAGTTATTCGAACCAAATGACCATTATCCTTTTCCAATGCAGTTCCGTTGAAAAAGTATTGACCTAGAGTTAACTCCATCGTTTATTGTTAAGGCAATAAAAAGACAGGGGTGAAGAAGTTGGTATTAGTTGTTTATGTTATTATTGCTATGTATGCGTTATTAACAATTATTGCAGGTGTCAGTCAATTGATTGCAAAAACGTTCCACGTGAATCATTTCATCTTTATTGTCCTATCCATTATGATGCTTGCTTCGCTGTTTATTCACGATAAGCAGTTAATGATCATTGGATTGATCATTATATTCATCGGTATGCACATCGTTGCGATTATCGAAGGGTTTGTAATGAATGGGGAGCTAGCATATAGTCATCATATTGTAAGATTTATTGTCCATATAATAATCATAGTAATGGTCCTTCTATTTATTAAGTAAAGTGGTGATAAGATGAAAATAGGCGAATGTTTCATCTTGCGGAAAATGTCGAGAAGGATCAAAAATTGAATAAGGAAGCGTTGAACCGTTTAATGGAATTAAAAGACATGTTTTCGAAAAAATACGAAGAAATGTTAAAAAGAGAACGGGAAATTATGGAGATTAAAGCCGTTCTAGAGAGAGCAAATAGCAAAATTGAGTATTTAAATCTTCGAAATAGGAAGTAGGCAACGGAATGTTTCTATGAAAATGCAGGTGGATATAAATGGATTTTCTAATTTGGATTACAATATTTATCCCGAATTAACTGTCTGTAAGACCCCCACTTCATGAAGTATCACTTTATCGTTATTTTCATTTCAACGAGTATGATAGAAAAAAGCTTAAAGTCCATCATCAAACAAAATGAGCGCATATGATTGAATTATTGGTAGAGATTAAAGAATCTAAGAAAAAGCAATGAGAAAATAAGTTAAGCACCTTTAGTTCAATACATACTCCAGAAAATACGTGGCAGACTAAGGCCCATGGAGGTGTATCTAATGGCTGAGGATGCTAAGAATAAAGTAACTGGGAATGTTAGTGATAAGCAAGCGGTACGAAAGAATTTATCAAAGGAATTTGATCATGAATTTGCAAATGAACCATTAACACCTGAAGAGCGATATAATAATAAAAAAACAAAGAAGCGACAGTGAGCCTATTAACTATCCCCCATTAACAATGTTGATGGGGGATATGTATTTCTAAGTGATAATTAAAATAAAGTGCCTCATACATCATAAATCGAAAGGAAATACTCATATCCAGTATAATCGATTTTATTTACATCGAAGAAATTCTTAATCACAAAAGCAGCTCCACCTAATGCACAGGAGTATTCCCCTAGTCGTGATGCTCTAATATCTCGATAATTATTAATTTTTGATTTCAGCTTATGTTCAATTTCTGTAATGAACGGTGAGTTTCCATTGATGATGGTACCATTAAGAATGATCTTTTCTGGGTTAAAGATATTGATGATATTATTGATGCCAACTGCAAGGTAATCAAGGTAGGAATCGATTATTTGTGCTGCGCCTTCTCCGTCATGCAATGCGTCCAGGATCTCTTGCTCGGAAGCGGCTGGACGGTCCTTTTCCAGAGCATTCATCAGTGCCCGCTCAGAGGCATATAATTCCCAGCACCCTGTATTACCACAGGAACATGGCAAGCCTTTGGATTCAACGACCATATGCCCTATTTCACCAGCAAATCCTTGATAGCCGCGATAGATTTTATTCTCATTCATGATGCCGAGACCAATCCCTGAATATAATGTAATACAAAATAGATCTGGGATTGCTTCATCAAATACTTGCTCCGCGAAAACACTTAAGTTTGCATTGTTATCAACATAGACGGTTGTCTGTAATGCCGCTTCAAGTCGATCCTTAATGTTAATATTGGACCATCTCTGTTTTGGTGTGAAAATAATTTCCTCTTTAGCGTTAACAATGCCATGGATTCCTACGCATATACCAGCAAGCCCATTCGGCTGATAGTTCTTCGCGAATTTCTTAATCAATGGTGTGACCGTTTCAATTAATTGATCGACGGCACACTCTAGGTCAGCATCTTCAAGCGCTACACGTACACTGTGAAATGCCTCGCCCTTTAAATCCATAAAGATAATATTGATATAGTCCTCGACGATATCAATCCCAATACTGAATGCCCCATTTGCATTCAACTCAAGAAGAATCGGCTTTCTTCCACGAGTAACAGATTCACCCTCTTTTTTCTCTATGACTATTTTCTCTGCAATTAGCTCACTTACTTGGGCAGAAACGGTCGCCTTATTCAATCCAGTAATCCGGGCTAAATCACTTCTAGATAAGGATCTGCTTTTAATAATTTCCTCTATCAATATCCTTCGATTCAATTGTTTTATATAGTTTGCATCGCCAGTGTTCATAAATATCCCTCACAATTTTTAGAAAACTTCGGTTTAACCTAAACCTTGGGCAAAAGCCTTAGTCGCACTTATCTACAAAAAAAATTGAAAAAAGTACGATTTCCTCTTGAAAAATAAAACGTTTACATATATGATATTACTATACAGTAAATAGTTTGTTTAGTAAACAAATAATTAATTTCATAATGAATGCATTATATGGGATAATATAGTTTGTGAACAAATTATTTCATATTAAATAGGGAGAGGTTGATTAAAGTGAAAACTTTTATTACAGACGATTTTCTACTTTACAATGAAACAGCAAAAGAACTCTTTCACAACACAGCAAAGAAATTACCGATTTTAGATTATCATAATCATTTGAATCAATATGAGATCTTAGAGGATAAGAACTATTCGAATTTAGCGGAAGTATGGCTAGGTGGAGACCATTATAAATGGCGCGGCATGAGAGCAAATGGAATTAGCGAGGATTATATTACCGGAAATAAGAGTGATTACGAGAAATTCCTTGCATGGGCTAAGACAGTTCCTAACACGCTGGGAAATCCATTATATCATTGGACACACTTAGAATTGCTTCGTTATTTCGATATCGATGAGCTTCTAAATGAGAAGTCAGCTCCAGCAATTTGGGAAGCGGCAAATGCGAAGTTAGCAACACCCGAATTATCAACAAGAGCATTATTAAAAAATAAAAATGTTGAATTTGTCGGCACAACCGATGACCCAACAGATGATTTAGAAGGACATAAAGCATTGGCTAAGGAAGATTTCTCTATCACTGTTTCTCCTTCATTCCGTCCGGACAAAGGTTTAGCAATCGAAAATGATGATTTTCTAGCCTGGGTTGAGAAGCTTGAACAAGCAACAAATACTTCTGTTAAGAGCTATGAAGCATTCCTTAATGGATTAGCAAGCCGTGTGGACTACTTTGATGAGCATGGCTGCCGCAGCTCGGATCATGGAATCAATGTTATTTTCTATGAAGCAGCATCGAAGGAAGAAGTATCTGCTATTTTCCAAAAACGTCTAAACAATGAAGCATTATCTGCGAAGGAAATTGAACAATTTAAAACCTATACAATGGTAACGCTTGGCGAATTGTATGCAGATAAAGGCTGGGTAATGCAGTTCCACATCAATCCATTACGTAATAACAGTACACGTATGTTCAGAAAAATTGGCCCAGATGCTGGCTTTGACTCCATTGGCGATAATTTACTTGCAAGTAAGCTTTCAAGTCTTTTAGATGCAATGGATATTAATGATAAGCTTCCAAAAACGATTCTTTACAGCTTAAATGCAAGAGATAATGATATTCTTGCTGCAATGGCTGGTAATTTCCAAACAGATGAAATTCCTGGTAAAGTCCAATTTGGAACAGCATGGTGGTTTAATGATACAATCGACGGTATGGAAGACCAAATGAAGACGTTAGCGAATATGGGACTTATAAGCAACTTTGTCGGAATGCTAACAGACTCCAGAAGCTTCCTTTCCTTCCCAAGACATGAGTATTTCCGAAGAATTCTTTGTAATTTATTAGGTTCATGGGTTGAACAAGGAAAAGCACCGAAGGATATGGAATTATTGGAAACATATGTAAGAAATATTTGCTACGACAATGCAAAACGTTTCTTCTCAATTTAGTAGTTAAGAAAGTACAGTAGCCTTAGTTTTCTAAAAAGATAGTAAAAAATTGTAGGAAGTTTTAACTTCTAGTCGATTTTAGGTATAATAAAATTAGCTAGTCTTAAATAAAGTTACTAAGCAAAGGATGAATTAAACAATGGCAGAACAACAAATTGGTGTTATTGGTTTAGCAGTAATGGGAAAAAACTTAGCGTTAAACATTGAGAGCAGAGGATATTCTGTAGCAGTATTTAACCGCTCATACGATAAAACAGAAGCATTCCTTGCTAACGAAGCAAAAGGAAAGAACTTTGTTGGTGGTAAGACTATTGAAGAATTTGTTAATTCTTTAGAAAAACCTCGTAAAATTTTGTTGATGGTTAAAGCTGGTGCGGCAACGGATGCAACGATTGAATCATTACAACCATACCTTGAAAAAGGCGATATCCTAATCGATGGTGGTAATACATTATTCGAAGATACAATCCGTCGTAATAAAATGTTAGATGAAACTGGTATTCACTTCATTGGAACAGGGGTTTCAGGTGGAGAAGAGGGCGCACTTAACGGACCTTCTATGATGCCTGGTGGACAAAAAGAAGCATATGAACTTGTGGCACCAATCTTCGAAGCTATTTCAGCTAAGGTTGATGGTGAACCATGTGTGACATATATCGGACCAAACGGTGCAGGACATTTCGTTAAAATGGTGCACAATGGTATCGAATATGGCGATATGCAATTGATTTCTGAAGCATACTTCATCTTGAAGAATGTTCTTGGCATGGAAGCACCAGAGCTTCATGAAGTATTTACAGAATGGAATAAAGGCGAACTAGACAGTTACCTAATTGAAATCACAGCTGACATCTTTACTAAAAAAGATGACGAAACAGGCAAACCGCTTGTTGATGTAATCATGGATAAAGCTGGTCAAAAAGGTACTGGTAAATGGACAAGTAAAAACGCATTAGATTTAGGTGTTCCACTTCCATTGATTACGGAATCTGTATTTGCTCGCTTCATCTCTTCATTGAAGGACGAACGTGTTGCAGCAAGTAAAGTATTAAGCGGACCAAGTGTAACAAAACATGAAGGTAACCGTGAAGAGCTTGTAGAAGCAATCCGTAAAGCATTATATATGAGTAAAATTGTATCTTACGCACAAGGATTTGCACAAATGCGTGCAGCTTCAGAAGAAAACAACTGGGATCTTCAATTCGGTGACATTGCTATGATCTGGCGTGGTGGATGTATTATCCGTGCTAACTTCCTGCAAAAAATTAAAGATGCATATGATCGTGAACCTGCTTTAGCTAACTTGATGCTAGATCCTTACTTCAAGGAAATTGTTGAAGGATATCAATCAGCATTACGTGAAGTTGTTTCTGTAGCAATTAAACATGGTATTGCTGTACCAACATTTGCAAGTGCAATTGCATACTATGATAGCTATCGTTCTGAAGATTTATCAGCTAACTTAATTCAAGCACAACGTGACTACTTCGGTGCACACACTTACGAACGTAAAGACAAAGAAGGCGTATTCCACACGAACTGGTTCTAAAACCAAAAGTGCAAGCACCCGTTTAGCGACGTACGGACTGGACTGAGCCGTAGGAGATAAAGGAAACACGGTGAGCGTAAGCGAATCGATGTTGACTTATCGTACGGAGGTGAGGGAAGTCTCGCTAGTCGCTGGGTGCTGGAGCTGGACTAAATTAATAAGAACGCTACTTGCTAATTAAAGTAGCGTTCCCATTAATTAATTCTATTTTACGCAAGGTTTTTAGCTAAAGGTTCTTCATGCAGTGTGAAGGTTAGCTCTGGAACTTCCAGAAAGCGCTGGATTAGTAGTGCACAAGCACCAAGGACACAAGCGTTATCACTCAGATCGGATAATACAATTTCCCGATAGGTGCTTACAGATGACTTTAAGTGACTTGTTATTTCCACAACTGCGTTCGGATATAGCGCTAAGATTTGGCTGTTAATGACGATTGTTTCTGGATTATATAAGTTAATGATATTGTTTAAGCCAATAGCCAAGTTTTTGTTGAATTGTCTCATCTTTTCTAATGCAATAGGATCTTGATTTTTAAGCAAAGTTTTCATGTCGTTAATCGTTAAGCTTTTCTTGTTATACTCTAGTGCCAAAGCTTCTAATAGGCTTGTTTCTGAGGAGTATCCCTCCCAGCAGCCGTGGTTTCCACATTTACATGGCTTACCATCTGGAGCAATAATCATATGCCCCATTTCGCCTGCGTATCCGTGGTATCCTTTATGAAGCTTACCATCAATCATAATTCCAGCACCAATTCCAGAAGTTAAGATGACGGTAAGTAAGTTGTCGCTATGATGATATTTGTATACCTTCTCAGCATATGCCGATAGGTTTGCATTATTTTCAATGTAGATATTGAGGTCCATTAATTCCCTTTTAAGATCGGATTTTAAATTCTTATGGCTCCATTGATATTTAGGAACAAAAAGAATACTTTCATCATTATTGACGGTTCCATGGACGCCAATCATGATACCGACTAACCCACAGTGATTATTGGAATATAGGCTAACATAGTGTTTAATATGAATAATTAGCAAGGTAACAATTTCATGATAATCATTGGTCTCTGGATAAATTGTATCTGATTGAATCGGTTGTCCGTTTAATCCGGAAATGGTGAATTGTATACGCCTGAAGTCAAGATCGATACCTAATACGTACCCAGCTTTATTATTAATGGAAAGCATAATTGGTCTTCTGCCGACTGTATTATGTTCATGCTGCGTTTCATTAATTAATTCTTCTTTTAATAGATCTGCAACTTGAACAGAAATCGTTGCTTTGTTAAGACCAATGGTTTTTGATAAGTCTGCCCTTGAAATTAGGCCATGTTTAATGATGTTTTTTAAGATGAGACTTCTATTTATTTTTTTAATATATGCACCATCACCTGTTACCATCGTTAGATCCCCCTATGTTTATAATTGGAGTAGTAGAAAGAAAGAATCTCAGTACGTTTGTTTATATTTGTTTGTTATACAAAGTAATTCATCAAACCCCATTGAAAGGGTTTACATAAAATGAATAACAAAGCAATGCTGAAATTCCTAAAAACGTATACTTTCTAATGCCCTCGGTACTCCATATAACTATATTATAGCAAAAGATAGAAATTTAGGGGAAAATTCTTTATTTTTACATAATAATTATTCTAGGAGGTAGAAAAATGAAAATTGCGTTGATTGCACATGATAAAAAAAAGGATAATATGGTTCGATTTACAGAAGCATATAAATTTGTTCTAGAAAAGCATGAACTATTTGCTACAGGAACAACGGGACTAAGAATTTCTGAAAGCACAGGATTAAGTGTGAAACGATTTCAATCTGGTCCACTAGGTGGGGACCAACAAATTGGTGCGATGGTCGCAGAGAATAACATGGATATGATTATCTTCTTTCGGGATCCGTTAACGGCACAACCGCATGAACCAGATGTATCAGCATTAATGCGATTAAGTGATGTATATGAAATACCACTAGCAACGAATATGGGGTCTGCAGAGTTATTTATTCGTTCATTGGATCGAGGAGATCTCGATTGGCGTGACATTGTTCATGAGAAGTAATTATCTTAATGTGCTTTTAATAAAGCACTCACAGATAATTACTTGGTGAATTTAGACAGTATGAAGCAATGACTTTTCTGATTCTTTGGTATAAACTAAAGATAGTTCCTAAATGAAAGGAATGGTCTATTTGGATGAAACATTGCTTATAAACTATCGTGTTCACGGGAAATGGGCGGATATGGGCGACTATCATTCACATCAGGAATATGAAATCTACTTTTTCCATGGTGGCTCTTGCAGGTATTTGATCCGGAATCAAATTTATGATTTGGAACCGGGGGATATCCTATTAATGGATGGAATGACACTCCATAAACCAAACGTTCCTCAAAATAGTGAATATGTTCGTAGTACGATTCACTTTTCACCACAATGGATTCAAGGAATGCTTCAAGAAATAGGCGGTATGCATTTATTAGATGTATTTAAAAAGCTGCATCATTGTTTAATCCGAACAAAGGAGAACGAGGAATCTAAGGCTTTGGAAAAGGTTATCCAGCGTATGTCAGATGTGAAGCGATCATCTAATAGCTTTGCAGAATTAGAAATGAAGGCGCTGTTATTACAAGTATTGATTATGGTAAATCAACTTGGACAAGTTGATTCAATGAAGTTACAAAGTAGCAAAATCGATAAAATGAAGCATGCAGAAGACATTGTTTCTTTTATCCAAACAAATTATATGTATAAATTAACGATTGACTCCATTTCTGATGCTTTAAGCTTAAGTAAGTCTTATGTATCCCATGTTTTTAAGGAAATGACAGGGTTTACAGTAATGGAATATGTCATGGGCTACCGTCTAACCCAGGTGAAATTTTTACTTGAGATGGAGCCGGATAAAGCATTAAAGGATATCGCAAATGAATGTGGTTTTGAAAGCGTATCGCATTTTAGCCGTTATTTTCGAGAGAAGGTAGGCGTAACGGCGAGAGAGTATCGTAGTAAACGTCTAAAAATATATTAAGAGGAGAATGAGAAATGAAAAAAGTAAGATTAGGTATTATTGGTTTAGGCGCACAAGGCGGAGCATATGCTGGTTTTATTACAGAGGGTAAAGTTCCAAACATGGAGATTGGTGCAATATGTGACACAGATCCAGAAAAAAAAGCAGTTGCTGCTGAGAAGTATCCAGATGTTCCATTCTATGATAACTACATCGAAATGTTAGAAAGTGGAGATGTTGACGCGGTTGTTACTTGTGTGCCACATTATTTACATCCAGAAATGGGAATTGAAGCACTGAAAAGAGATATTCATGCATTAGTAGAGAAGCCAGCTGGCGTATATACAAAACAAGTTCGAGAATTAAACGAATTTGCAGCAACAAAACCAGAATTAACATTCGGTATCATGTTTAATCAAAGAACGAATGAACTGTATCAGAAAGTTAAAGAAATAGTCGATAATGGTGAAATTGGAAAAATCCGCCGTACAAACTGGATTATTACAACATGGTGGAGACCACAAGGTTATTATGACCAAAGTGCATGGAGAGCAACTTGGGAAGGTGAAGGCGGCGGGGTTCTTGTAAACCAAGCACCACACCAACTTGATCTACTTCAATGGATCGCTGGTATGCCGAAGAAAGTATATTCAAATGTGAAATACGGCTACCAAAGAAATATCGCAGTAGAAGATGAAGTAACAGCAATGTTTGACTATGGTAACGGCGCAACAGGTGTCTTCATCACTGCTACGCATGACATTATGGGAACTGACCGTTTTGAAATTCATGGCGATAATGGAAAGATCGTCGTTGATGATAGTAAGAAAGTAACGATTAAACGCCTTCGTAAGCCAGAATCTGAGATGAGTGCGACAATGAGCATGCAAGATGTCATGGGAATCTTCATGGGTGGCGACACTGGAGATATCTATGAAGAAGAAGTTATTGAATATGAAAGCGTATGGGGTGCACAGCATTCATCTGTTATGGAAAACTTCGCAGCGAATATTCTAGATGGTACACCATTACTTGCGCCTGGAAGCGATGGAATTAATGGCGTTGCACTCGCAAACGCAATCCACCTTTCAAGCTGGTTAGGTAAAGAAGTAGAGCTACCAGTAGATGAAGACTTGTACTTCGCTGAATTACAGAAGAAAATTGAAGAAGAAAAACGTAACCCAATTAAAAAAGGTTAAGGGATGGTTGAGCGGTGTGGTGGTGTCTGCAAAAGATGTTTCACTACCAAGCCTTCATCTTTCTAAAATAAGTGAGAGATAACGATAGTTGTTAACCTATGTCCATATTGGATATAGGTTAACTTTAAAAGGAGGTCGACTCAATGCTAAACGTAGCAGTTATTGGTCTTGGTGATATTTCAAAAATCCATTTACCAGTTATTCAGGAAAACCAAAATGTAACCTTGATCGCTGTATGTGATATTGATGAAACATTAAGAGATACGGTTCCGGGGGTAAACTTTTATACGGATTATCATGAAATGCTGGAAAAGGAACAGTTAGACTGTGTCCATATTTGTTTACCACATGATCAGCATTATCCAGCAACGAAAGCATGTGTCGAGCATGGCGTTCATGTATTCCAAGAGAAACCACTTGCAAGAAGTGCTGAAGAAGGAATGTTCATTGTTGACCTTGAAGAACAGCATAAGGATGTAAAGATCTGTGTGTCTTTCCAAAATCGCTTGAATGAAACGTTTGAAAAAATGCAAGAGATGATAGAAAGTGGCGAATATGGCAAAGTAACCGGCCTTAAAGGACTTGTAACATGGTATAGACCAAAGGAGTATTACGATGTGAAGCCATGGCGTGGCATTATGAGACAGGCCGGTGGTGGCGTGATGATTAATCAAGCAATCCATACACTGGATCAAATGCAATTAATCGGCGGAGAAGTGGATGCGATTAGAGGTTCAATCGACAACCTCGTTGATTATGGTTATGAAGTAGAAGATACAGCAACCGCAAATATTCAATTCAAAAATGGTGCAACAGGATTGTTCTTTGCAACAATCACAAATGCCATTAATTCGTCTGTCGAATTTCAAGTTGTGCTTGAAAAAGGGAAATTAACAATCAAAGATAGCGTACTAACAAAGACAAATGCTGAAGGTAAAAAGGAAAAGGTGATTGAAGACGCGAAGCTTCCCGGTGCGAAATTCTATTATGGGGCAAGCCATTCTAAATTAATCAACCATTTCTATACTTGCATTGAAGAAGATTCACAGGATTATATTCATGCGCGAGACGCACAAATATCGATGGAAATGATTAGTGCTATTCGCAGATCATCGGAAATAAAACAACCAATCAAAATGGAGGTATACAAATGACTAAAGGTAAAATCGGCGTACAAATGATGATGCTTAAAGGTAAAGTAGAAGAAATTGGTGCATATGAAACAATGAAGAAGCTACATGAACTTGGCTTCGGTGCTGTTGAAGTATCCCAAATTCCAATGACAGAAGAAAACGTTGCAGAATTAAAACGAGCAAGTGAAGAATTTGACATTAAGATTGCAGCTCTTTCAGCTGGATTAGAACCAATGCTACCAGGTGCACCAGGGGAAACATTAAGCAATGACTTTGATAAGATTGTGAACGATTGTAAAACATTAAACTGTAACTTTATTCGCATTGGTATGCTTCCGTTAAACGTAATGGGTGATAAAGATCAAATCCTAGCGTTTATCGAACGTGCGGAAGCAATGGCAGAAAGACTTGCAGAACACGGAATTGAATTATATTACCATACGCATCATATCGAGTTCCAAAAATTTGATGGTGAATTTTTATTAGACATTATGAAAAACAACACATCGAAACTTGGTTTCGAATTAGATGTTCACTGGATTCAACGTGCAGGTGTAAATCCAATTACATTCGTACAACAATATAAAGGACGTATCGCGCTATTGCACTTGAAGGACTATCGTATCGGCAAATTAGAAGTCAACGAGGAAGACCTTAAGGACATGGGTAAATTCTTCAACAAGTTTACAAACTTAATAGAGTTCGCTGAAGTAGGCGAAGGAAACCTTGATATTAAAGGTGTAATCGAAGCAGGCCTTGAAAGTGGTGCACAATACTTCCTAATCGAACAAGACGACACATACGGAAGAGACCCATTCGATTGCCTAGAAACATCAGCAAATAATTTACGCGAATTGGGATATGCTGACTGGTTCTAAAAAATAATTGCGAGATACTTTCTTATCTTCAGAGTGAAGGATGATGGTTAGCAGTTGATAACAAGTGCTCTCGGGCCAGTCGCTCCGAAAATACACTACGCTGGGTATGTGCGAAACCTATCGACATAGGAGTAGACAGCGTTGCCCCTTTGTTGAGGCGTATAAATAGGGGTAGAAAAAATAAGCAGTGTAATAGAAATCGGTCAGATACCGATTTCTATTTCCATGTGAAAAATGATACTGAAGGAGTGTTGATAAAATGAGTAATAAAGATGGAATGAATTATGCTCCTAAAGGGAAGCCGAATCCAGTTGTAAAAGAGGGAGAATTCCCAATTGCAGCCGCAGCATTAGACCATGGGCATATTAACGGAATGTGTAATGGACTAGTTGAAGCAGGTGCAACATTAAAATGGGTATATGACCCAGATCCAGAAAAAGTGAAGGCTTTTGTTGAACAATTTCCTGGAGTAGAGGTTGCCGAATCTCTCGAGCAAATTTTAAATGATGACTCAATTAAACTAGTTGCAGCGGCAGCGATCCCTTCCGAAAGAAGTGCGCTAGGCAATAAAGTAATGGAAGCTGGCAAAGATTACTTCACAGACAAAACTCCATTCACAACACTTGCTCAATTAGAGGAGACAAAGCGGGTAGTAGAGCGTACTGGACAGAAGTATATGGTATATTTCAGTGAGCGACTTCATGTAGAAGGTGCTGTATTTGCAGGACAATTAATTAGAGACGGTGCAATTGGCCGTGTAATACAAGTAACAGGATTTGGTCCACATCGTTTAAACGCAGATACTCGACCAGACTGGTTCTTCAATAAGGAACAATATGGTGGTATTTTATGTGATATTGGTAGTCACCAAATAGAACAGTTTTTATACTACACAGGGAATGAAGATGCAAAGCTCCTGAACAGTAAAGTAGGAAATTATAATAATCCAGAGCACCCAGAATTAGAGGATTATGGAGATGCTACATTAGTTGGTGAGAACGGTGCAACTTTCTACTTTAAAGTGGACTGGTTTACACCGGACGGATTAAGCACTTGGGGCGATGGTCGTACGTTTATTACAGGAACGGAAGGAACGATTGAAATTCGCAAATATGTCGATGTAGCCCGCGAGGAAACAGGGGATCATCTGTACCTAGTGAACAAAGAAGGCGAGAAGCATTATGCATTGTCAGGTGAAGTAGGCTTCCCGTTCTTTGGTGAATTTATTAAAGATTGTATCAATCGTACAGAGAATGCAATGACACAGGAGCATGCATTTAAGGCGGCTGAGCTTTGTTTAGTAGCACAGGATGAAGCTGTTGTAGTAACAAAATAATAAGCAATGCTGCCCTGAAATGGTTTGGCTGTCATTTCGGGGCTATCTGTTTGTATCTAAGAATCTAAATAATGCACCTACTACCACCATTTTTATCTCCTTCAAACAGCATTATTTCTAAAAAAGATAACGCTTTCTCTTGACGAAGTGCGGTACAGATGATAATCTTAAATTATTAATTTGTTTATTAAACAAATTAAAAGATCTATTAAGAAAAAGCATTCGTGAAATCGTATTCTTCCCTGTGCATCCAACAACAAAAGAAAGTTTTGCTTTAAGAAAGGGTAAACTATCTTTTCAATGGGAAATATAGATATAATAGAGATATAAATGATATTTATTAAAAAAGGAGTGGGCATAAGCTATGGGCGTTCTACAAGAACTATTGCAAGACATTCCAGTTCCAAAAATGGTAAAGGTGAAGCAAACCTTCGATAAATCACAAGTAGAAGATGTTAGCGGTACTTTAAAAGCCGAGTTAGAGAAGGTAAAAGATACGATTGAGCCTGGAATGGAGATCGCAATTGCGGTTGGAAGTAGAGGTGTCGATCGAATCGTTGAGATTACAGCAATCACGGTTCAATTTCTTAAAGATTTAGGTGCGAAGCCATTTATTGTACCAAGTATGGGAAGTCACGGTGGCGCGACTGGACCAGGGCAAAAGGCGGTTCTTGAGCATCTTGGAGTGTCGGAAGAAAGTGTTGGCGCAGAAATCCGTTCGTCAATGGAAGTAATCAAGCTTGGTGAATTACCAAATGGCCTACCGGTTTATATTGATAAATTCGCTTCTGAAGCAGATGGAATTGTTGTCATTAACCGCGTAAAACCACATACTGCCTTCCGTGGCCATGTGGAAAGTGGAATTATGAAGATGATCAGTATTGGTTTAGGGAAACAAAAAGGAGCGGAAGCATGCCATCAATTAGGGTTTAAACATATGGCAGAGCATGTTCCGGCAATGGCTAAATTAGCGATGGAGAAAATGCCCATTTTATTTGGTGTTGCAACGGTAGAAAATGCATTCGACAAAGTTGCTAAAATAGAAGTTCTTAAACCAGAAGAAGTAGAAGAAAGAGAAACAGAATTATTGAAGCTAGCAAAAAATTTATTACCGAAGCTTTTATTCGACCAAATTGACGTACTTGTGATTGATGAAATCGGTAAAAATATTAGTGGGGATGGAATGGACCCGAATATTACGGGAAGATATCCAACACCATATGCACATGGTGGACCAGATGTAACGAAAATGGTTGTACTTGATTTAACACCAGAAGCAGAAGGTAATGCTAATGGCATTGGAACAGCAGATTTTACAACGCAACGACTTGTTGACAAAATGGACAAAGAAGCGACATATGCAAATGGTCTAACATCGACAGTAGTAGGACCAACACATATTTCGACAACATTACCTACAGATAAACAAGCGATTCAAGCAGCAATCAAAACATGCAATATTTTAGACTTTACAAAGGCGAAGGTTGTTCGGATTAAGAACACACTTAAGCTAAGTGAAATCGAAGTATCAGAAACATTCCTTGATTATGTAAAGGAAAATAAGAACATTGAGCAAATTTCCGAACCATATGAATTCGGTTTTGATGATGAAGGAAATTTATTCTAATCAAATCATTTCAACATGATAATTATTAAAAAGCAGGGGGAAATATCCATGACAAATTTATTTGATTTAACTGGTAAAGTAGCAGTTGCAATTGGTGGAAACAGTACACTAGGTGCTTCAATGGCAAAAGGACTTGCAGGACAAGGCGCAAAAGTTGCAATTGTTGGTCGTAATTTAGAAAAAGCAGAAGTAGTAACGAAGGAAATCATTGAAGCTGGTGGCGAAGCAAAATCATTCCAAGCAGACGTTAGTGATCTTCCATCTGTTGAACGTGCTGCAAAAGAAATTGAAGCATGGGCAGGCGGCTGGGATATCGTCCTAAACGCACCAGGTAAAAACAGTTCTACACCATTCTTGGAATTGGAAACAGATGAATGGGATGACATCATGGATGTTAACTTAAAAGGGTTAGTTTTCTCAACACAAATTTTTGCAAAACGTATGATTGAACAAGAAAGAAAAGGAAGCATTATTAATATTTCTTCTGTTTCTTCTAACCCGCCATTATCAAGAGTATTTACTTACTCTGCATCTAAAGCAGGCGTGAACAGTGTTACACAATATTTGGCTAAAGAATTTGCTCCACATGGTATTCGTGTGAATGCGATTATTCCAGGATTCTTCCCTGCAGAGCAAAACCGTAAAATTCTTGATGATGCAAGAATTGAATCAATCATGAAGCATACACCAATGGAACGTTTCGGTGAACCGGAAGAATTACAAGGTGCTGCAATTTACCTTGCTTCTGATAAAGCATCTGGTTTCGTTACAGGTTCGTTCGTACGTGTAGATGGTGGATATGGAAGTATGACAATCTAAATAGTATAATAGAGAATATGAAAGGCTTTGGAGTAAGCTCCAAAGCCTTTTCTAAAGAATCGTGGCAAAGGAAGAGGTAGCTATGGCTAGAGAATTAGCAATCGGACTTGATATCGGCACAACAAGTGTCAAGGCGGTAATATTTGATTTAACGGGGAATTTAGTTGCAGAGGCAGAAGAAATGGTAACAACAACCTATCCTAATCCTGATTGGACGGAACAGGATCCTAAGGAAGTGGAGAAAGCATCTGTAAAGGTGATGAAGGAAGTAGTTGAAAATGCAAAGGCAGATGCTGATGAATTACTAACCGTTGGAATTTCATGTGCAATGCATTCTATTATTTGCATGGATGAGCAAGGTGAGCCATTATCACAGATGCTTATTTGGTCTGACGCAAGAAGCAGTGAGCAAGCGGAGAAGCTGTTGCAAAATGAAGGATTGGATATCTTTGCTCGAACAGGTACACCGATCCACCCGATGTCACCACTGCTTAAATTGATCTGGATGAAAGAAACCAATTATGAGCCCTATCAAAAAGCAGCATATTTCATGTCGATGAAGGAATATTTGTTACAAAAATGGTTTGGTAAACGTGTTGTTGATTATTCAATGGCTTCTGCAACAGGATTACTAAATGTTAAGAATCTCGAGTGGGACGAAGAAACATTAGCAATTGCTGGAATTAGCAAGGAGCAACTTTCTAAGATTGTTCCACCAACAGAGATATTGACGAATATCGATGAAGCAGTTGCAAAGGAAATGGGCATCTCATCAGAAATGCCATTTGTAATCGGTGCGGCTGATGGACAATTAGCGAACCTTGGTAGCGGCGCAATTTTACCCGGTGAAGTAAATGTATCTGTTGGCACAAGTGGTGCAATTCGCCAATTTATTGAAGGTGCGCCTGTTAATGAACACATGGAAACCTTTACGTATGCTTTTACAGATGATACATCAATCATTGGTGGACCTACGAATAATGGTGGGATTGCCTTGCAGTGGTTTAAGGACTTGATTGGATTTAACGGTTCACATGATGAATTACTTGCAGGTGCGGAAGAGGTCGAAGCTGGTTCAGAAGGAATTATTTTCTTACCTTATGTTAACGGGGAACGGGCTCCAATTTGGAATGGACGTGCAAAAGGGAACTTCTATGGTCTGAGTATTGGGCATCATAAGGATCACTTAGCTCGTGCTGTTTTGGAAGGAATCACTTTTAATATTTATCAGATTGGTAAGTCATTAGAAAAGATTGCTGGGAAACCGAAGAAAATTAGTGTCAATGGTGGTCTGTCGAAATCTGGGCTCTGGGTACAAATCATGGCCGATGTATTCGGACAAGATATTCATATCTCGGATACACATCATAATGCGGCATGGGGAGCAGTGTGGACAGGGCTTGTCG
Source organism: Oceanobacillus arenosus (assembly GCF_003369575.1). GTDB lineage: Bacteria > Bacillota > Bacilli > Bacillales > Amphibacillaceae > Oceanobacillus > Oceanobacillus arenosus. The sequence goes on from NZ_PIOC01000002.1 coordinate 81,091, forward strand.
GGATTGGTAAAGCAGAGTCCTTCGAAGCGATAAAAGAAAATCTACCTGCTGAAAAGGTAGTCCATCCGAATATGGAAAATCACGAATTGTATTTGCAAGTATATGAGAAATATGAAAGACTTGCGAGGGATTTGGCAGTATACTTCGATTAAGCTAGTAGATAATAATAATAGATTTTTAAAAGAAACGAAACCGATATTAAGTTGGCTTCGTTTCTTTTTTGTATTAAATAAGGATAAAAGCTTTATCGCCGCTTAAGTGCAATGATAAAGCTTTTTCAAATCCTAAAATGTTCCGTGTCGATACAAAGGTTAATCAGTACAGTGAGAGAAGCCGTACCAGCTGGAAAGGGGTCCTCTCATAATAATATTATACAGTTACTGCCAAGCGTTGATTAATTCCGTTGCATCTCCCTTCAGTTGGATATATGCTTCTTCAGACACGGCATTTTTCTTCTTGTACTGTTCCAGTTTCATAATGAATTTTTCTACATGGTGGATAACCTTATCTGCATCACCTTTTTTCTCAAAGTTTTCCACTGGGCTTAACATTGCCTTCAGAGAGTTTACGGTTCCATTATTGGCAAATGCACCTTTATCGGCGAATTGGTCAACAGTTTCAATAATGTCGGATGCTTCTTTCTTATAGGAAAGCCCGAAGTTCAAAGCATAATCGTCACCATTTGCATTCGTATAGGCATAGTCGAATGTTTCTGCGTAGCCTGGTACGTCAGAAGCATTATTCTCCACAGCCTCAATGTCAGCAGGGACAGTGAATGGCATTTTCCCAGTTGGATTATAGTTACCGCGAATAATGTCAACGATAGCATCAGGCGTTGTATTAAATGTTGCAAGTACTGCATCTGCGCCCGGTTCGATTTCATTAATCAACCATGGATTTGTCATATTGACGCCAAGGATGGTTGTTGCCACTTCATTCTGTAGTTTTAGAATACGCTCTGAATCAATGCCAGTATCGGCATTCTTTTTCAATTCAATGGATGGTGGATCGTTCTCCGTATCATCCGTACTCCAGCTCAAAGTAGGCATAACAGACAGATATGCATGGGTTGCTTCTTCTGGTGTATTTACGAGTTGTAATGATGGGTCCGCGAGTTTAAACGATTCTCTTAGGCCTATACTAGCTTCGTCCGCCTTTTTTTGATCTCTCATAAATATTTCTACATAAAGCTTCACTTCTTGTACTTCTTTATCTGATATTGGCAATACTTGTCCAGTCTCCGCATTTCCGTTTCTCAAAAGAACAATGGACTTGCGATGTGCTTCATCTGCTAGTGCTTGAGAACCTACATCATCAGCAATTTCCTGTGCATGTTCTGGATCCACATATGGATTCTCAAATAACCCGAGATCGAACATTTCCGTTAGTAGGAATGAAACGGAATGATTAATTGCAGTTTCTTCGACAAGACCAGTGTTGATTGCTTCTAGAAGCGGTTCTACATTAGTACCTCCAGAGAACATGTTTGTTCCTGCTCCAATTGCCTTAGCATAGCGTTCGGCTTCAGTTAGACGCTCAACGCCCCATATACGTGCACCGTCTTCAATAATGCTAGTATCTGAGTTAACATAGCCATCAAAACCTAGTTCATTACGCAATAGTCCCTGTAGCATCCTTTCATTGTAGGCAAAAGCTACTTCTTCAAATTGCTGTTCCTCGTTGTACCAGAGATGTTTTGGCAATTGAATTGCACTTCCATCATTCACTGGCTTTGCGTAATACGGCATGATCGATGTAGGTCCTGCTGCTATCGCTGCCATAAACGGTGGAAGATGGTAATTGTACAGACTTCCTTCTGTTGGATATTCATTCGTACTTCCCCATTCATGGTGCGGGTCGGTACCTTCCACACGCGGGCCTCCACCTGCAAAGTGCTTAATTGTCAGGGAAACACTGTTTTCACCCAGTTCCTCTCCCTGGAACCCTTCCACAATTGATGTGATCATTTCTGATACAAGCTCTGGATCTTCCCCGAAAGTACCATCAGTTCTTGTCCAGCGAGGCTCTGTTAGCAAATCAGCCATATATCCATAAAGCTTGTGGATTCCTGTAGCTCGCCATTCAGTTGCCGCTGTTTCAGCGAATTCCTTTACTAACTCTGGATCCTGTGTTGCAGCAAGTCCGAGTTCACCTGGCCAGGTCGATAACTGACCGCCAGCTTCAGCATGACCGTATGTCTGATTTGGGTTGACATGATTTCGCGGATTGGAAGTCATTACAACCGGAATACCAAGACGAGAAGCCTCTCCAAGTTCTTGGAATTCATTGTTTCGAGTTGCGAGATCTCTTGGCTCCGGATCATCACGGATAATGAAATAACGTAAATGATCATCCTGAAGTTTGACACGACTTGATTGGTTATTGAAAGAGGAAATAAGCATTAATCCCGCTTTCTCCTCCACAGTCATTTGGGAAATAAGGTTGTCCACTCGTTCCTCCACCGGCAATCTCCAGTCTTCATAAGTATCAACTTCTCCATTGGCATTTAGGTCTCTAAAGGACTCCCCATCCAGGGTAAGGACTTCTTTTACCCTCGTTTCTACATTCGGACTTTCAGCTTTCGCACCAGTAGCTCCAATAGTAGGGACAGCAGGAGTGAAAGCAATTAGTGCGGCTAATGACAGTACACCTACTTTTGTTAAGTTTTTCCATTTTAGGTACATGTGTTTTCTCCTTTACTTTTTGATATAGAGCTTGGACATTAACCGATAGTTTATTTGCTTATGCCCCTTTCTTCGATTTTGGATAAGATTATGTGCAAATAATGACTAGTTAATATAGACAGCAAACAAACTATTTGCTCCCCATTGTATTTGTAAGCGCTTTACAAATCAAGTATTATTCGCTATATTTTGAAAAATGAGAATAAAGAACTGGTTACTGAAAAGAAAATGTCCATAATGGTTCGATGGTCATAATTGGTATTTAAATAGATTCTGTTTTGAATTAGCCGCACAACTATAAACAGCTACTTTCGATAATTTGGCTTGAAAATGACAACACTTACATATATGATAAACTTATCTGATAATTTGTTTAGCTTACAAACTTTTTTCATATTTCACAAAGCTATTACTTCGGGAGGAATAAATGAAACAACATCCTATCTTTCGTTATCTTTATATCTATTATTCTTTTGTTTTTTTACTTAGCATTACGAATGTATTCATAGAAAGTGATCGTTTAAACTACATCATTGGGATTTTTGCCATTGTGATGCTAGCAATCTCGTTTATTGGAGCATCGAATCTTTTTAGGATTCTAGGTGGTGCATTTATTATCGTTGGTGGTATTGTATTCATTACTTCAGGCCAATTACTGGTAAATATTCCTGGTATCGTTACATCCAACATGTCCTTATTAACGCTTCTAGCAATGTTACCATGGATGAATAGTGTCGTTAAGAGTGGTAGATTTGATCGTAGTATGAATAAACTACTGAATGCAAATGTTTCTGATTTGGGTAAGCTCTATCCCCGCAGTTCTATTACGACGCTTACATTAGCGGCATTCTTAAATCTATCAGCAGCATCCATCTCACAAGACGTGCTAAAGGAAAATTTGAAGTCAGTAAGTAAAAAGGTACGTAATTCATTTATAAGCACAGCTACACTCAGGGGCTATACATTAGCATTATTATGGAGTCCGTTGGAGATATTATTAGCTGTGTCCATATTTACTACTGGGGTCAGTTATGTTTCCTTATTACCATGGTTACTTTTGATTGCTGTCATTACTTTTCTACTAGATTCCATTTGGGGACGAATATATTACAAGAAATATACATATGAGAATGTATCAAAACCTAGTGGTAACACGGACATGAAAGGCGTAACAAAGAAGATTATCCATCTGATGCTAGCACTCATTTTATTTTTAACCTTTGTTATTTCTTTAGGAAATCTATTTCAGCTTGATTTTATCTTTACAGTGACCATTTTAATTTTACCTTTCTCTCTGATTTGGGCGCTCATAATGAAGCGAGGGCGTAGCTTCTGGGCAATTGGCTGGCCAACATGGAAAAACAAAACGAATTCAATGCAAAATTTTACTGTATTATTTATCTCTCTAGCCTTTTTTGCAAATAGTATAAGTGGAACAGCATTTTTAGATTTTATTCAACAACCAGTTCTCGCTTTCATCGATTATCCGATCATTATTTTTGTTATCATTCAGTTGATCTTTATTTTTATGAGCATGTTCGGCGTACATCCAATTGCTACAATTGGAATTCTAAGCGGAATTATTGCTACATTACTGGAAACGATGAATCCAATTAGTCTAGCTATTGTGTTAGTAACTAGCGCAATTGCTACATTAACGGTAGGGTCCTATGGATTGGTCGTTCAATTAACCTCGATGAATATTGGACAAAATCCGTATAAAATCACTTTAAATAACTTGCCATATGCGCTAGTATTTGGCGGGATTGGCTCTATTATTGCTTATCTTCTTTTATAGTACTGGAAATAGAGAGGGAAAATTCATTTGAGTTTTTACTCTTTATTTAATAAAACGCTTGAAATGTTAAACGCTTACAATTATAATAATATTAAGATAGTTTGTTTAACGAACAAATAATATCGATGGGGGGAAACTTTGGCTAGCTGTTTCATCATAATTTAAAGGGGGATTTAAGATGAAAAAGAAATTAGGATTATTATTGATGGCTTTAATTGTACTTTTCTTAGTAGCTTGTGGTGGGGATTCGGAAGACGCTAGTTCAAACGATACAGGTGGATCTGAAGATAGCAGTTCAAATGATACAGAGTCATCAGAAGGTAGCGAAGAAACCGTTACTTTGCGCCTAGCTGAAAACCATCCAGAGGATTATCCAACTACCATTGGTGATAAAGAATTTGCTAGATTAGTTGAAGAGAAAACAGACGGCCGTTATAAGATAGAGGTATATTCAGGTGGACAATTAGGGGAAGAATCGGATGTACTGGAGCAAGTACAATTAGGTACAATCGAATTAACTAGAGTTAATGCTATTCCGTTAACACAGTTCTCTAATGATATCGGTGTGTTATCAATGCCTTATTTATTTGATGATGAAGAGGCTAAATGGGAGAAGTTAAATGGCGATGTCGGTCAAGAGCTTTTAGGTACATTAGAAGGGTCGAATCTAGTAGGACTAGCATTCTATGATTCTGGTGAAAGAAGCTTCTACAATACGGAACGTCCAATAACTTCTCCAGAAGATATGAAAGGGCTTAAAATTCGAGTGCAAAACTCTGAATTGGCGATTAGCATTGTAGAGGCATTAGGCGCTTCAGCTACACCAATGGAATATGGTGAGGTTTACTCTGCCTTACAAACAGGGGTTATTGAAGGGGCAGAAAATAACTTTCCAAGCTACTATACGTCGAATCATTATGACGTAGCGAAGTATTTTACGACTAATGGGTATCAAGGTACACCAGAGGTACTAATTGCCTCACAAAGTACATGGGATAAAATAAGTGATGAAGATAAAGAATTATTTAAAGAAGCAGCATTAGAATCAGTAGATGTACAACGAGAGGCTTGGGCTAAATTAACGGAAGAAGCAAGAGATGCTGTTGTCGAAGCAGGAAGTGAGCTAATCGAGGTTGATGACCTGTCTGCATGGAGAGATGCTGTACAACCAGTCTATGATGAGTATGGTGATCAATATGGTGAATGGATTGATAAATTAACTGAATAATTTCTTGAACAAATAAGGGGGAGCGAATGATTATCTTCCCCTTCCTTACTTTACATACTAGGGGGATTGCTATGAAGGTTTTAAAAACAACGAAAATGATCCTTGATCGGTTATTATTATTATTAGCATTAATCGCGCTTGCAGCAATGCTTATCGTCATTATTTATCAGGTCTTCTCTCGTCAGTTTTTTAGCTCAACACCATCCTGGTCAGAGGAATTATCCCGATTGTTATTTGTATGGGTTAGCTTTCTTGGGATTGCTTACGGTTTCAAGGAGAAGTTACATATTGCATTAGGACTTTTTGTAAATATGTTACCGAAAAAGGTTCAAGATATCTTTGACTACTTTGCGAAGGCTTTAGTAATATTCTTTGGTGTCATTATGATTTATTACGGCTGGAATTTTACCACGCTGATGTCAAATAATATTATGCCTGGGACAGGATTACCGTCCAGTGCATTATATATAGTTATACCAATATCAGGATTTTATGTGACGCTATATGGGATAGAATTATTATTTAAGAAAGGCATGCATCAGGAATATGATGTGAGTGAGGGGTGAAATGATGGAGGTACTTATTTTATTTGGTAGTTTTATATTACTCTTGATATTTAGAGTTCCAATTGCACTTACACTTATCATTTCATCCTTATTTACAGGTATCTACATGGGAATTGATCCAGCTGCTCTTGTACAGCGAATGGTTGGTGGGCTAGATTCCTTCGCCTTATTAGCTATTCCGTTCTTTATCCTTGCAGGGGAAATTATGAATGAAGGCGGTATTTCTAATCGATTAATCAACCTTGCAAATGTTATTATTGGGAGAATTCGAGGCGGACTTGCAATGGTTAACGTCTTAGCGAGTACCTTCTTCGGTGGTATTTCTGGTTCGGCGATTGCAGATACCTCTTCCTTAGGATCTGTATTGATCCCGATGATGAAAAAGCAAAAATATGATGCAGATTATGCTGTTGCTGTAACCATTTCAAGTTCAACACAGGCGGTTTTGATTCCTCCGAGTCATAATATGATTATCTACTCAACAGCCGCTGGTGGGGTATCAATTGGTGCTCTATTTATGGGCGGTTTGGTTCCAGGTATATTGCTTGGTATAGTATTAATGATTATAACCTATGCACTTGCGGTTAAGCGAAACTATCCTAAAGGGGAGCATGTTAGTAAAGAGCAAATTCCGAAGATCGTTCGTGAAGGTATACTTGGGTTACTTACAATCGTCATTATTATTGGTGGTATTTTAAGTGGACTTTTTACAGCAACAGAGTCTGCGGCTATTGGAGCGCTTTATGCGTTTATTATCACTTTCTTTGTGTATCGGGAGATCTCAATTTCCAGAATGGGGATTATTTTAGAACGGACATTTAGAACATTAGCAATGGTGCTATTCTTAATTGGTGCATCATCTGCATTTGGCTGGCTCCTAGCATTATTAAAAGTACCAGCAATGGTATCAGAGGCATTACTAACCGTCTCACCAAATAATGCAGTAACGATTCTTATTATCTTAGTCATCTTATTATTATTGGGAATGGTTATGGATATGGCTCCACTAATCCTAATTACGACACCCATTTTATTACCTGTTGCAATAAGTGCGGGAATGGATCCGGTTCATTTTGGAGTTGTATTAATTCTGACTCTAGGTATTGGCTTAGTAACCCCACCGGTAGGATCGGTGCTCTTTGTCGGATCGGCAATAGGGAAGATGTCGATAGAAAAGGCATCGAAGGCAATGCTGCCTTTTTATGCAGTGATGATTATTCTATTGCTAATGGTTGCATATATCCCACAAATTGTCCTATTCTTGCCTAATATACTAGGGCTTTAGAAACTGGAAGCTTTTAGAGGGATGTTATTTAAATAAAGCGTATTTCCTAATAAAAAATGAAGCCCGTTACTTTATTGGGGCTTCGTTTTTTGTTTTAGGATAGGAAAGTAAAAAATTCCCCTGTTTTAATTCCCGTAACAAGAGAAGCCACGTCCAGCTCGTACGCTATACTCCTATCGAGACTTTCCTCACCTTATGACAATCTAAGTCAACTGCTTACGCTCTCAAAGAGTTTCCTTTATCTCCTACGGCAAAAGGCCTGGTAGAACATCGCTAAACGGGCACTTACGCTTTTGTTCATAAAAACGATAAGCAAATTTAAATTTATAAAAAAATTGTCGAAAAGGGTTGATTTTCGTAACGCTTACATATAAAATAAGATTATGAAATTAGTTTGTTTACTAAACAAACGATATATTCTATTAATTTTTATTGAAGATACAAGATATGATTTTGTGGGAAAAATCTAATAAATGATAGCGGTTTATTAATATTGAAGGTGAAATGGAAAAGAAAATTTCGACGTTAATTAGCAAATTAAATGCGTAAACATTACAAAATGTAAGCGGATATATAGCTTTAGTGATTTTGACTTCTTGGGAGGGAACATGATGCGTCCATTCGGTATGCGTGATAAACTTGGTTATTTATTTGGTGATTTTGGAAACGATTTCTTCTTTATTCTAGTAAGTTCATTCTTAATGGTTTACTATACAGATGTTTTTGGCATTAGTGCTGCAGTTGTTGGGGGACTTTTTGCAGTTGCACGATTATGGGATGCGGTAGCTGATGTTGTGTGGGGTAGATTTATTGATACGAGAAAATCTGGAAAACATGGGAAATTCAGACCGTGGATCTTCAGAATGTCATTCCCGCTTGTTATTTCTGGGGTGTTAATGTTTGTGCATATTCCGGGTATGTCGGATGGATTTTACTTGGCATATGCGTTTGTGACTTACATCTTATGGGGAACATTGTATTCTACAGTAAATATCCCTTATGGTTCAATGGCGTCGGTTATCTCTGAAAACGCTTTAGATCGTACTTCATTATCTTCATATCGTGGTTTGGGGGCAGCATTTGCAGGTATCATTGTAAATGCAGTTGCACCACTAATCGTATTTAAAAACAATGTGGCCGATGCAGGTGGTTTCTTAACAGCAGCAATCATCTTTGGAATTCTTGCACTTGCATGTTACATGGCTTGTGTGGGATTAACAACAGAACGGGTTGTAGCGCAAGAGAATGATGGTGAAAAGGTTAGCTTACGTGCAACAGCTAAAGGACTCGTGAAAAATAAGCCATTAATTGCTATTTTACTAGCATCACTTGTTTTCATGGTAAGTTCTTTGTTGATAGGTTCTGTAAATGTGTATTTGTTTAAAAATTACTTTGGTAATGCGGCAGCGTTAAGTATTGTTGGTGTGATTCAAACCATTGCAATGATTGTAGCAATGCCGTTAGTTAAACCTTCAGTTGCTTGGTTTGGTAAAAAGGAATTAGTATCGGCAGGAATGCTGCTTTCCGCTGTTATATATGGTGTTTTATATTTATTACCAAATGTAACAACGACCGGGTTCATTATCATTGCAGCGTTTGGAATGTTCGGCTTTTCGTTCTTCAACCTCGTGGTTTGGGCATTTGTAACAGATGTAATCGATTATCATGAGCTTATCACTGGATTACGTGAAGATGGAACCGTCTATTCGATTTACTCATTCGCCCGTAAAGTTGGACAAGCAATTGCTGGTGGATTAGGTGGTGTGGCAATAACTGGGGTAGGTTATGATTCTGCTCTTAAAGTACAAACACAAGCAACCCTTGATGGAATCTATAGCCTTGCAACACTAGTGCCATCCATTATCTTTTTAGTAGTATTCTTAATTCTAGTATTTTTCTATCCATTAACTAAACAGCGTGTAAGTAAGCTTTCATCGGATTTGGCAGAGAAGAGAGAAATGGGAAAAAAATAAAGATTACTCGATGAATCAATTGTAACACCCATTTACTATCGTCTGAGGACAGTAGTAAATGGGTGTTTTATATTTAATCAAAAAAAAGAAAAAAAGTATTGCTTTTTTAAGCGCTTACATATATTATAAATTTATAGTTAGTTGGTTTGCAAAACAAACTATGAAACTATGTTAATATTGATCAGGGCAGTAGATCAATAGATTATGGAATTTGCAACATTAATTTTTGTAATAGTCAATAAAATGGAAACGGTTGATTTAACAAAAGGGGGATAATAATATGTCGGGTACAGTAGTGGATGGTGGGCAAAGGTATAACAGAGCGAAGATGTGGCAAATTGGTCTTTTTGCATTAAATAATACTGCAACAAATCTTTATGCGTTTATCCTGGCGTTTGTTGCCTATTATGCTACAGGAATTGCCGGTCTGGCGGTTGTAGTTGTAAGTACTATTATAACAGCAAGTCGAATTTTTGACGGTATTACAGACCCAATTGTAGGCTTTATCGTTGATAAGTTGGAGACTAGATTCGGTAAATTCCGACCGTTAATGATTATAGGAAATGTTATCTTAGCAACATCGGTACTAATCATATATAATGTCACACATTTATTACCGGAGTCAATGCAATTGATCTTCTTTGTACTGATATATGCTATATATATCATTGGTTATACATTCCAAACAACGATTACAAAGGCAGCTCAAACGGTATTAACGAATGATCCAAAGCAACGACCGCTTTACGCTGTATTTGATGGTGTTTACAATACACTTTTATTTACAGGAGGTCAGATTTTTGTTGCTTCTTATCTGATGGTAAAGTATGGTGGCTTTACAATGGGATTATTTACAGAGTTGAATACGATTGCAATCATTGCTTCCGCAGTCTTTACAATTCTAGCAGCCATTGCAATCTCACAGAAGGACCGTAAAGAGTTTTATGGATTAGCAGAAGATACAACAAACACAAGGTTCCGTGATTATTGGACAATCTTAAAGGGAAACAGACCATTGCAACTGCTAAGTATTGCTACGACTATGGACAAGCTTGGCTTCTCTCTATTAAGATATTCCGTAGTAATGGTTATGTTGTTCGGAATCTTATTGGGTGATTATGGATTAAGTGGTACCATTTCCGCTATTACAGTTATCCCAATTTTATTAATAACTTTTGTAGCGGTTGCAATCTCAAGGAAATCTGGTATGAGAAAGGCCTATATCATTTCAACCTGGATAGCCTTCTTATCCTTAGTTGGTCTCGTTGCTTTATTCTTACTGGTAAACGATCCAACATCAATGTCACTTTCAAATATTGGTATCAGCATGATTCTATTCATTATCTTGTATACGCTCGCTCTTGGGTTCGGTGGCGTTCCATCAACACTTGTTAATCCAATGATCGCTGATGTCTCGGACTATGAAACATCAAAATCGGGTCGCTATATACCTGGAATGTTAGGAACACTATTTTCATTTATTGATAAGCTCGTGACATCTTTAGCACCTGCAATTGTAGGGATTGCAGTTGCGATGATAGGATTTAGCAACGAATTTCCGACGGTTGATGACGCATTAACGACACCTCTATTTGCAATGACAATCATTTTAGCATTTGGAATTCCAGCAATATTATTAGTTGTGTCACTTACCATGATGAAATTCTATAAATTAGATGATAAGAAAATGGAAGAAATTCAGGCTACCATTGCAGAAATGAAAGAGAAGTCTAACAAGGACGGCGGAGTTGCAATGTAATATCTTTATAAAGGAACTGTATCGATAGTCATTAATCGGTACAGTTTTTTCCCTTATGATATTCTATTCATATCCTCATTAGCTTTGACTAAGCAACTGAATTTACCCTTTAATTTTAACAATAAGAAATATAAAAAGGGTACTGATTTGAAAAGTGCTTCCCAAAAAGATAAAAAAGGTATTGATTTTTCAAGCGCTTACATATATTATATAATTTATAGTTAGTTGGTTTGCAAAACAAACTATAAAACTAGAGTAATGTTGATCTGGGCAGTAGATCAATAGATTTGGGAATTTGCAGTATAAATTTTTATAATAATCAAGTAAATGAAAGCGGTTTATTAAACAAAAGGGGGAATATTATATGTCAAGTACAGTAATGGAAAATGAGCAAAGGTATAACAGGACGAAGTTATGGCGGATTGGATTTTTTACATTGAATAACACAGCAACAAATATCTATTTATTTTTAATCGGGTTCTTATCCTATTATGCTGCTGGTATTGCTGGATTAGCAGTAGTACTAGTTAGTACCCTTTTAGGGGCTGCAAGGTTATTTGATGGTCTAATTGACCCAACGATAGGTTATATCATTGATAAAACAGAAACAAAATTTGGCAAATTTAGACCTATCATTGTCATTGGAAATATCATTACCATCCTTTCTGTCGTATTGATTTTTACAACACATTTATTACCAGAAGGTTTTCGTTTAATATTTATAATATTTGCATTAGTCGTCCATAAAATTGGCTATTCGTTACAAACCTCTGCAACAAAAGCTGGACAAACCGTTTTAACAAATGATCCGAAGCAACGTCCGCTTTATATGGCATTTGACGGCGTTTATAATATTTTTGTTTTTACAGTCGGGCAATTTTATGTTGCTAACTATTTAGTCGCGAAATATGGCAATTTTACAATGAGTTTGTTTATTGAATTGGTTGCTACAGCTGTAATACTTTCAACAATATTTACTATCCTTGCTGTTATTGGTATTTCAAGTAAAGATAAAAAGGAATACTACGGCTTAGGTGAAGAAACAGTAGAAACGAAATCTTTACGTGATTATTGGCGCGTAATAAAAGGAAATCGCCAATTGCAATTGCTTACAATATCGGCTTCAATGGACAAATTAGGCAATACGCTTGGCAGGGATGCTGTAGTAACAGTTATGTTATTTGGTATCCTACTAGGAAATTACGGTCTAAGTGGTACAATTGGATTAATTACGGTGATACCAGGACTGTTAATAACCTTCTTTGTGACATGGCTTGCAAGAAAGTCAGGACTTCGAAAGACGTATCTTATAGCTGCATGGATTGGTTTACTATCGTATTTAGCTTTTATTCCATTTTTCCTGATTTTAGACGATCCGACAGTTATTTCACTTGAAAGTATCGGATTTGCAACAATCTTATTTATCTTATTACGTACATTTGCCCAAGGATTTGGTGGTGCTCCAACAACGCTTGTGGTTCCAATGATTGCTGACGTTTCAGACTATGAAACTGCTAAATCTGGTCGTTATGTAGCGGGTATGTTTGGAACAATCTTTTCCTTCATTGATCAATTAGTATCATCACTTGCACCAATCATTGTTGGTTTCGTTGTAGCGGCTATAGGTTTTGGAGAGGCTTACCCAACAGTAACGGATACGTTAACACCATCACTACTTACAGGATTGATAGTCTTGGCATTTATAATACCAGCAGCATGTTTGTTGATTGCTGCAATTACAATGCATTTCTATAAACTTGACAGAAAGACAATGGAAGACGTTCAAGATAAAATTTCAAAAGCGAGAGGGAATTCGCCATCACCTAAGACTCCTAATGAAACTGCTGTATAATAGGTAAATTAAGAGCTATATCGATTGTTTTCATCGGTATAGCTTTTTTCGTTTATTATAGATGAGCCAATCTTCATAAAAATCCACTTCTACAACTCATTATTATCCCTAACTGAATCTTCTTATTAATTTTAAAAATAAGAAATGTGACAGCGGCATTGAAAAGAAAAACGCTTTCTTGTATGATAATAGTAAATTTATTTAGTTTGGTTATTAAACAAATCAAACGAAGAAGATCTGTAAGTAGCTTAATAGCTTAATTAACATATGGGGATTTATTGCAGGTTTAGTATCATTACTGCATAAGTAACTCTTCATTATCGTGTTGTTATTTACTTTTTGCCATTTCGGAAAGCGATAACAAGTTTGGAGGAACTAGGAGGAATAAGCATGGATTGGATTATTGACAATATGCCGATTATTTCGGTGGTAATTGGTGTAGCACTGCTTCTATACTTAAACATGCGATTGAAGCTTAATAGTTTTATCGCGCTATTAATTTCTGCGATTTTCGTAGGGATCTTAAATGGAATGCAGTTGACAGAAGTCTTGGCAACGATTAAGGCTGGATTTGGAAGTACGCTTGGAAGTTTAGCTCTAATCATCGGATTTGGTGCAATTTTAGGTAAATTAATGGTTGATTCGGGAGCAGCACAGCGAATCGCATCAACGCTACTAGAGAAATTCGGTGTGAAGAAGGTAGAATGGGCGTTAATTATTATTGGTGCAGTATTTGGAATCTCTGTCTTTTATGAGGTTGCCTTTATGATTCTAGCTCCACTCGTAATTAGTATTGCAATAGAAGCTAAAGTACCATATTTACGTTTAGGGATTACAATGGTTGCGGCGACAACGCTCGCACATAGTATCTTCCCACCACAGGCAGGGCCAACTGCGCTGGTAGCAGCATATGGTGCGGATATGGGTATGGTTTATATCTTAGGTATTATCGTATTTATTCCTGCGGTTATTGCGGCTGGGATTATTTTACCGAGATTGTTAAAGAATCTTGATCATGAAGTTCCAGAATTAATGGAAAAACCAAAAGAATTTACAGATGAAGAAATGCCTGGATTTGGTATTAGTCTATTAGTTCCATTGATTCCAGCAATCATGATTACAGCAGCAACAATCATGAATTTATTCATCGATGAAGGTACGTTGCTTCATCAACTAGTAAACTTCCTTGGAAGTGCAGAGGTTAGTTTATTAATTGCTGTATTAATTGGAATTTATGTATTTGGACTTCGAGTTGGTCGTAATATGTCTCAAGTAATGGACACATTCGGCGATGCAATTAAAGGGATTGCATTAATTATCTTCATTGTCGGTGCTGGTGGAGCCTTCAAAGAAATTATTCTTGAAGCAGGTGTTGGTGATTATATTGCCGACATGATGCAAAATACAACCGTTTCACCATTAATTATGGCATGGTTTATTACAGCATTGATTCGAATTGCAACAGGTCAAGGTGTTGTGTCTGCTATAACAGCAGCAGGAATTGTAGGTCCATTAATTGACACATTCGATGTAAGCCCTGTCTTGATGGTGCTTGCGACAGCAGTTGGTAGTAACACAATTACACATGTAAACGATGCGTCGTTCTGGTTGTTTAAGGAATACTTTGGTCTAACGATTAAAGACACATTCAAGACTTGGGGGCTTCTACTCTTAACGACTTCTGTTGTTGGTATATGTGTCGTCTTGATTCTAGATATATTTATATAATGGCATTTGTGAGTGCATGGTGTGAAATTCAGACAGAGTATGTATGATTTGTATATGCTCTGTTTTTTTGTAGTTAAGAAAGTATAACGACTTTCTTACTACATAAGTGCAACCAAGTCTTCTAATATCTTATTAAAAAATTTAAAGAAAACGCTTGCTTTATTAACTGCTTTCGAATATTATTAATGTACAGTTAATTTGTTCGACCAACAAATTAATTAAGCTATTGAAAAGCGAACTAGAATAAAAGAGCAAATAGAGGGGGATCAGCAGAAATCAAGTGATATTCACCTTTGTTCAATTGAATGCGTTATCACAACTTTATGAGATGATGCTTTAGCAAATGTAAAATCGATTATCGAGAAGTGGCTAACGCTCAATTTAGTAGGTAAGAAAGCATAAATACTTTCTTAACGAATAAGTGCAACTAAGGCTGTCAATTGAAAGCTGTGTGACGACCAAGGTTTCCATGTGATGAAGCTGAATATAAATGAATTGATTCATATGTGGGGCAGGATAACTGCTATAGTTATAGTCTAGTAAGTCAAATGAACACGTTATCAAATATTAGTTTATTGGGTAAACAAACAAAGGATTTTACATCATGAAAATGTTGGAGGGGAATAAAATGCGCAAGTTCGGTATGAGAGATAAGATTGGTTATATGTTTGGTGATTTTGGAAACGATTTCTTCTTTATTCTAGTAAGCTCACTTTTAATGGTTTACTATACAGATGTTTTTGGAATTAGTGCTGCCGTCGTTGGAGGGCTATTCCTAATTGCAAGATTATGGGATGCTGTTGCCGATGTCACCTGGGGCCGATTCATTGATACGAGGAAAGCTGGAAAGCATGGGAAATTTAGACCGTGGATCTTCAGAATGTCATTCCCGCTTGTTATCTCTGGAGTGTTAATGTTTGTTCATATTCCGGGTATGTCGGATGGGTTTTATTTGGCATATGCGTTCGTAACTTACATCTTATGGGGGACACTGTATTCTACAGTAAATATCCCATATGGTTCGATGGCGTCAGTAATCTCAAGTGATCCAGTTGAACGTACATCATTATCAAGCTTCCGAGGGTTAGGAGCGGCTTTAGCGGGAATTATTGTTAATGCGGTTGCACCGTTAATCGTATTTGTTGATAATCAGGCGGTTGCAAGCCGTTTTCTATTAGCGGCTATTATCTTCGGGGTACTCTCAATTGCTTGTTATATGGCATGTGTCTCGATGACAACAGAACGAGTTGTTGCACCTGAAAATAGTAAAGAAAATAAAGGTATGGGCAAAACAGTCAAAGGACTTGTGAAAAACAGACCGTTAATCGCGCTTCTAATAACATCCTTAACTTTTATGATTGGATTAATGTTGATTGGTGCTGTTAACGTCTATCTATTTAAAGATTACTTTAGTAATGCAGCAGCACTAAGTATTGTGGGAGTACTGCAATCAGTGACAACATTTATTGCAATGCCATTGGTGAAACCATTAGTAGCTAAATTTGGTAAGAAGGAATTAGCATCTGCTGGAATGTTGATAGCGGCAGCGGTTTACTTGTTACTTTACTTTATGCCACATTTAACGCTCGTTCCATTTATTATTCTATTAACTATTGCAATGTTTGCTTATACTTTCTTTAATTTAGTTGTATGGGCATTCGTAACGGATGTAATTGATTACCATGAATATTTAACAGGCTTACGTGAAGATGGTACCGTTTATTCTATTTACTCATTTTCCCGTAAGGTTGGACAAGCGATTGCTGGTGGTATTGGTGGTGTTGCACTAACAGCGGTTGGCTATAACGAAGCATTAAATGTACAAACAGGAGAAGCACTTGATGGGATTTATATGTTAGCAACGCTTGTTCCTGGTCTCATTCTTCTTGTCGTATTCTTGATTCTATTATTTGGCTATCCATTATCGAAGCAACGTACACTTCAGCTTGCAGCAGATTTAGCTGAGAAGAGACAAGCGAAGATCGATGAAGAGAAATAATTTTTAATTAGTATAACGATTGATTATGGAGACGATTATTATTCGAGTTGAATAATGATCGTCTTCTTTGCTTCGGTGAGATTTGGCTCATTATTGACAAATTTAGACAAAACTCGGGGAGTGCCAGGCACCTAGATGTTTCTCAGCTATAAGGATAGAATTTTATCGAAATCTACGTTAAAATGATAATAATACAGCTGGATAGAGAAAAGGAATGTAGCGAATGACTTATCAGATAAATTTATTTAAGTTCTTCTTATCCATGGAGGATCATTTATTTCGGATTCAAAAGGCGGAGAAGATTAAACATCTATGGAAGGTTACTGGGTTACTTCTCTTCTGTAGTGTAATGATTTACGCATGGATGGCTTATTTAGGAATGGGTACGAATTTAATATCAGAAAATGCCGTGAGTCTGACAGAGACACAATATGAATCAAGTAAATTCTGGTTTATCATTGGTCGGGCAGCATATGGCTTATTATTTTCAATCATCATTCTATTTTTACCAAGCTTTCTATTTTATTTATTAACGGATATCCCGTATCAGAAACTTATGATTTTGCAGCAGATCGTACTTGTAATCATGCTGATTGAAAGGCTGATCTGGATACCACTCGCGGTTTTGCTTGGACTTGATTGGTATGTCACGCCACTGTCATTTGGAATCATTGCATCCTATTTAACGGAAACACCTTTGATCATTTATTTCTTAGGAGCAATTTCTCTATTTCAACTCAGTATTATTTGGTTGCAGGTGAAATACTTAGGAAAGCTATCGGAAACAAGGAAAAGCGTTATTTGGATAACCGTCATTTTATTACATCTAATCGGTTGGTGCCTTGCTGCGGTTATTGCCTTTACCGATTCATACATGATAAGTAGGTGGTTTAATTGATGCGAAAAAGAATAATACAGCTACTCGTCATTTTATTTATTGGTGTAAACTTCCTGCTCGTGTATATGGATAAGGAAGGAAAAGTCGAGCGAACGGCATATATTAATGATTGGACCCAAAGCTTTGCAGCGGATTTAGCGGATAAGCTGTACACTCCAGGAGTTTTAGCTTCGGTTAGTGAGAGCCAGCTGTACTTCGACAAAAATCTAGGCAGCTTTAAGGACTTTTTAATTGGTGAAGGAGAAGTTGTTTCAGCAGGAACACCTTTATATACATACGAAGTGCATAATTATTATAAATCAGAAGCAGGTTTGTTGAATGAGCAAAGTAAATTAGAGGAAGAAGTATCTGCGATTGAGCAAGCAATGGAGGAAATGGAAAGTTATGAAATTCCTAGTACTGCGCAAAATGCCCCAAGCGCTTTTACACTGACTGAAGAGGAGCTAAAGGTTGAATTTCCAGAAAGTACTGTTGACGCAACGCTAATCAAGGGACAATTCATCGTCGAAAAGGAAAAAGAATTGGCACAGAAAAATGCGGAATTGACGAGTATTGAGAATCAATTATCAGAACTGCAAGCAACTGGAGATACGATAACTGTTGAGAGTCCTTATGAGGGAAGAATTAAGTCGATTGCAACAACTTTAGAGGATCCAATCATCACGATTGAAAGTGCTGATCTACATGCGGTTGGTGAGCTGACAGAAAGTGAACGTATGAAAATCGAACAGGGCTTAGCTGTCGAAGTGATGCTAAGTGAAAGTGATGCTGCTGTAATTACCGGTACAGTCGAAACGGTGAGTGAAGCTCCGAGGAAGTTAGAAATCGAGGGAGAAAGTATTTATCCATTCGATGTTACCCTTGACGAGGACGCAGAAGTTGAAGACCTACTTCCTGGTTTCCATGCGGATTTAGCGATTACGATGGAAGAAGCGTTAGGAGTAACAACACTCTTCCAGGATGAAATTTTTACCGATTCTGTTTGGAAGATGTCAGAAGAAGGCAGTTTGGTGAAACAAACGGTTGGAACAGGTATTCATATGGACGACATGGTAGAAATCACCTCTGGTATTAGTACCGGTGAATGGATTGCGAAAGAACCTGCGAGACAATTTCGAGAGAATGCTACATTTATCACGCCACTAAAAACAGCTCCGCTTACGAGAGAATCATTAAAGACGGACTGGGCCGAGAGTCTTGTGACTGGAATATTATCGAGATAGAATAATGGAGGAGTTGGCTACCGTGCCGACTCCTCTTTGTATATGACAGCTTCTTCAAGCAGCTGTCTTTCATGGTATAGCACGTTGAGCAATGCCCCGACCATTAAAACAATTCCTGTTAAGAAGAACCAGATCATTAAGACGATAATTCCGCCAATACTTCCGTATGTAGCAGAGTAGTTTCCGAAGTTACTTACATAAAAGGAAAAGCCGACTGTTAGTAGTTGCCATAGGACACTAGCAGAGACTGCTCCAAGTATAATATGTTTAAACGGCATTTTCTTGTTTGGTGCAAAACGATAAAGACAAAGTAAGAAGGCAGATAATACGATAATACTAACCACCCATCTGCCGACCTGTAATAACAATGTCGTCTCGTTTGTGATTCCTGAATAAGAGCCGAGATACTCGACAATAATATTTCCAAAAACGGGTAATAGGATTGCGACGATAAGTGCGAGTATCATACCGATCGTTAATCCGAATGCAATCAGTCTTACGACAATAAAGGAGCGCGTCTCCTCCACATCATAGGCTTCGCTCAACGATTTAATGAAAGCATTGACACCATTCGATGCAGACCAAATCGCCCCAATTATACCGACTGTTAAGAGACCGCCGCGTGGTGTTTCGATAAAACGGATAATACTTTCTTCAAACATCGAAGTAACTTCCACTGGTACAAAGGATTGAATAAACTGTACCACCTCACGCGCATCGATATTAAAGTAAGGAATAATGGCAAAGCAAACGATTAGCAGCGGAAATACCGCTAAAAGATAATAATAAGCTTGCGCCGCAGCAAGGAGTGGCACATTTCCTTCTTTAAATTTCTTCATTAAACCAGTAGCATAGTATTTCAACGTTGACATCATCATCCCCCTCAAAGCTATTTGCTATCTCTATACCCGAAAATCACTTCATTGAATCTTTCTACCGAATTAAAGCGCGTTAACGTTTTATTTATGGGGACAAGTGGTATAATATTAACTATAAGAGCGTGTTCATAAGGGAGGGTATCTACATATGGAAATAATTTACTTAGCGATTCTTCTATGTGCCATTGGATTTGCGATAGCAGCTATTTATATTTCCTTTGTCTTAAAACGAGTGGCCGATGTGACGAAAACGTTAGGAACGACCTTGAAAGAAGTAGAGCAACAGCTTCAAACGATTACCCCACAATTAAGTATCTCAATTAAAGAAACGGCGAAGCTAGTAGATGACACCGGTGAGAAGATGAAAGCAACCGATAGCATCTTTGATTCGATTGATAATGTTGGGAAATCCATTTATACGCTGACAGAAGCATATAAGACAAGTACGGCGAAGTTAAATGATGAACAATTTCAGCAAAGCCTGAAACCGATCGTTGAGATGCTGAAGTGGAGTGAAGTCGTTTCTCAAGTATTTTCAAAATGGAAGAAACAACCTTCTAATAAAAATGAAGTGATGATTCGAAAAAAAGCAGATATCGTACCAGTAAATACAGGGAATGAGGGATATTAGATGACATTAGTTGGAATAGGTGTATTACTTATTGGGATTGCATTTATTGTGTTAGCAATTTTTATTGGCCATGTATTAAATAATTTAGCGGGTGTACTTCAAGGAATGGATAAAACGGTGCAGCAGCTACCAAAGCAGCTAGATGGCATTTTTAAAGAAACAGGCAATATGATTAGTGAGAGCAACCATACATTGGTCGACGTAAATGACAAGTTAAAACAATTAAGTCCCTTATTCTATGTTATGGGTGATGTTGGAAATGTAACGAGAAAGTTCTCTTCTTCATTAGTAGATGTTACCAATTCGATTAAAACCAAGACTGAAGAAGGAAATGAAATAACGGAGAAGAAGAAGCTTGGTGGCATTTACGGCACATTTGCATTAGGATACTACTGGTTTAAGAAACGTAAGCAGTCGAAGCGGGAAGAAGGGGCATTTTCGAATGAATACAAGTAATTCGGTGCTCGCAATACCGGCAGTATTAGCGGGTGTACTAGGCGGTGCGGCCCTTGCATTGGTCGATCATAAAGCAACCGGTCGATTAAAGGTAGAAAAACCTTCGATTATGGAACGGTTAAAGCAGGCGGAAAATCAACTTTATTTGGATGGTATGGAGCGTGCAAATCTGATTGAGGAGATAAAGCTGGAAGTTGAGCAAACAATTATACGATAAAATAAAGATTCATTCAGCAGAGGCTTTACTGACCCCTCTTACATGCAGGATAAATTTTTTTATAAAAAATAGGATGTCCCTTGGAGATAACTGGGAGCATCCTATTTTTAAGTAGTTAAGAAAGTATAACGACTTTCTGAACGAATAAGTGTAACTAAGGCTGTCACCGAAAGGCTTGGTTAAACCTTAGTTTTCTAATTATTTTTTGCCACTTTTAAATAAGAAATATCCAAGGGTCAATACACCGTACAGTCCCTCTAGATTCTTGCCTGTGGTGAATTCATTGGCAGATTCCGTTTTTACCTTTGTTTCATCAGCGACATTGACTACCAATGAGCTAAGGCGGTTTGTTGCCCTACCAATATTTCCGACAGTGTAAAAGAGTGGGCTTAATTCCTTAATCCGTGTGTTCACTTGATTTAATGTTTCCACACTAGTTCCCATTACCTCTGTTGTTTTTGAAGTTAAATCTGCAACGGTTTGTGGTAGCTGATCCGTCGTCTTTTGTACGCTTGTAAGTACACCTGCTAAGTTAAGCAGTGGTTTTATTAACACGATAACAAGTATTAAAAGTGCAATGCCGATAACAAGTACGCCAATTCCTAACCAAGTCATTTTGCTGGCCCCTTTCCATTATGTGTAAACAACCTCTATTAGTATTATTCTACCCATTATTTTAATTATAGTAAACTTTTCTCGTTAAAAATAGCGGAATGTCTTCTTTATTTAGTCATAAATGCCGAACTTGTCCCATAAAATAATGGAGCATGAGTAAGGGGTGATTGATATGAGACGAATGAATATACCTGTTTTATGGGTACTTGGTGTTCTATTATTAGCATTTCTCATTTTCTTTCCGATTGAAAAAGATAATTCGGCTTCGAATTCCAATTTCGCTTTGCCACTTTCAGGGAAAGTGATTGTTCTTGATCCTGGCCATGGCGGGGCAGATGGTGGTGCAGTTGGTGCGGATGGGACGATAGAAGACGATATTGCACTAAAGGTTTCAAAAAAACTCCAGAATTATTTGCAGCAGTCAGGTGCCATTGTCTATTTGACGAGGGAAGAAGACAAGGATCTAGCTGCGGAAGGTACGAAAGGTCTTTCTCGCAGAAAGGCGGAAGATATTCGCAATCGACTCCAATTTATTCAAAATAAGGAAGCGGATTTATTTTTAACGATTCATTTAAATGCATTACCATCGAAACGCTGGCGGGGTGCACAAACCTTCTATTATCCAAGCCAGGACGAAAATAAACATTTGGCAACGATGGTTCAAGAGGAAATCATTCGTAATTTGGAAAATACAACCCGTGTACCACTGAAGATTGATGGGATTTATTTGTTGAAGCATGCGGAGGTTCCAGGTGCATTGGTGGAAATCGGCTTTCTGTCGAACGAGGAAGAACGGGAATTATTGAAGCTCACCAGCTATCAGGAACAGATGGCTGCCAGCATTTACGAGGGAATATTACGGTATGCTACCGAGAACATCAAAAAAGAGGAATGAAAAGGGATTCATATTTCTAAAGAATTCCCTATTTTATGTTATACTTACAATGTATAACGTTGATAGGGAGGATCGGTTATTATGCTAATGAAAGAAGAAGTTGTTCAACTACTGAACACGGTAAACGACCCGTTTTTACATATAACGCTTAAAGAAACAGAAGGCATTAAGCAAATCACGATTAAAGAAGAAAAGAAGCATATTAGTGTAAAAATCGCGATTGCTAAAATAAATACAGCAGAACAAATGCAATTACAGCAAGAAATAGTTGCTATTTTGAAGAAAAATGGCGCAACTACGGTTGGTTTGCGTTTTGAACAATTACCGGACGAGGTCATTCGTAAATTCCAGCCAGCAGCGGAACAGGCAAAGGAAGCTTCCCTAGTTGGAGGTAACACGAAAACGAAATTCATTGCGATAGCTAGTGGTAAAGGTGGCGTTGGGAAATCAACGGTAACTGTAAATTTGGCGATGGCTTTAATGCGACTTGGTAAAAAGGTAGGAATTATCGACGCTGACATTTATGGATTTAGTATTCCGGACATGATGGGAATTGAAAATCGTCCTGCAGTTCGTGGGAAGAAAATCATTCCTGTCGAACGTTTTGGCGTGCAAGTTATTTCCATGGGCTTCTTTGTTGAAGATAACTCACCAATCATTTGGCGCGGACCAATGCTTGGGAAGATGCTGAATAGCTTTTTCTCCGAAGTAGAATGGGGCGATTTAGATTATCTTCTACTTGATTTGCCACCAGGCACAGGGGATATTGCAATGGACGTACATGAGTTGCTTCCTTCTTGTAAGGAAATTATCGTTACAACTCCACATCCTACAGCAGCATTTGTTGCAGCACGTGCAGGTCAAATGGCAATGAAGACGAATCATGAGATCCTAGGTGTTGTGGAAAATATGTCCTATTTTGTCAGCAAAAAAACTGGCGAAAAAGAACATGTTTTTGGAGAGGGTGGCGGCAAGAAGCTAGCAGATGTGCTTGAAACGAAAGTGCTTGGCCAATTGCAGTTACAGCAGCCATATATGGAAGAGGAAGTCTTTGCACCTTCTGTATACCAAGAAGATCATCCAAATGGAAAAGAATATCATAAAATAGCTGCTAAAGTTATTGCAAAGATGGAAGAATAGGAAAAGAGCGTCCGTTGGGCGCTCTTTATTTGCTGAACGGCTGGGAAATACCGATATATTTGAAAAGACGGAGATATAATCAGTGACCACGCCGATATTCGACAAAAGTCAAGTCCCAGCAGAGTGGTGCCAAGACTATTGCCCACCACTACTACCGCCACTTGAACCACCACCTGATCCACCACCACCTTGATTACTACCGCCACTTTCGCTAGACTGTCCACTACCGCTTTTTTGTTTTCCTTTCGCTTGCTCTTCCGCTGCTTTTAGTAAGATTTCTTGAATCTTTGCTTGGAATAGTGGTGTTTCTAATGTCTGCTGGATCGTTTCTTCGAGATGGGAACGGAATTGTTGGCTTTTCAGAAGTGTTAAGTTTTGTTCTGTTATTTCTGGATTTTGTAATAGCTCTAGCATGAGTTTTTGATATTCAGCATCACTCATCAAACTTTTCATGAGCTTCTTTTGCTCTTCTTCCATTGATTTCGCATATCCCTCGACAAATTTTGGATCCTTAAACAAGGTAGCCCACATTTCGGCACCTTTATCTGAAACGAGGGTTTC
The DNA here is from genome assembly GCF_003369575.1 of Oceanobacillus arenosus. GTDB lineage: Bacteria > Bacillota > Bacilli > Bacillales > Amphibacillaceae > Oceanobacillus > Oceanobacillus arenosus. The sequence goes on from NZ_PIOC01000002.1 coordinate 105,477, forward strand.
ATTAATCGCCTTCTTCACGACGTCAGATTGAATGACAAGCTCTTGCTTCATCTTCTCATCTGCCAACGTTTCACCAAGCGCCTTTTTCCCTTCCTCTGTTTGTAATATATCGACAACCATTTTCTTTGTTTTCTCGTAGTCACCTTCACTGTTAGAGGAACCTTGGCCGCCAGAACAAGCAGCTAATATGATAAGGCATAATCCTATTATGGTAATAACCATGTTGCGTTTCATTCGGAATTCCTCCTTCCATATCCTTAATATGAGTGACTAAATAATAAACTATTCACTTCTTTGAGGAAAAAAGTATCCCTTCATGATAAAATACATGTAATATAACGATCAAATGGAATTAGGAGGATTACGATTGAACAGTCGCAAACTGGTGAATTTTTTATTTAAAACGCTGATCATTGGCGGAATTGCTGGATTAGCCATCAGTTTCTTTGTGGAGGCAGATGTCTATGCAGTAAATTTAAGTCCATTTAACTTTATGGAAATTATTGGCCTAATAATATTCAACATTGGTTTAGGATTTACCTTTAGTGCACTTAGTATGACTGGATTTTTTGCTTATTTATTTATTAATCGATTTGGTTTCAGCTTCTTTCGTTCCTTCTGGCCGGCGGTGCAAGTATTATTAATCGCCTTTATTCTATTTGACTTGATCTATTTCCCGTATCAAGCTGCGGATGGGAATACCTCCATTATTTGGTTTGTTTTGATGGCTGCGATTCTTTTTGTATACGGTTTAATTATTGCACGGATTAAAGCGAAGGAAACGAACAAACGAGCCTTCATTCCTGCTCTGTTTTTAATGGTTGTGATGACCGCGATTGAATGGGTTCCTGGACTGCAAACGGATGGTTTGGATTATGCCTGGCTGATGATTGCGCCGTTACTCGCATGTAATACCTATCAATTGCTCGCATTACACCGCGTGACGAAAGTGGATGAAAAGAAGAAGATGGAAAGTACGAAGAAGAAAAAGACCCCTACTTCTGCTAAAAAAGTAGGGGCGAGTAAAGCATAATGGAAGATACCTCTAAGAATGATTAGGGGTATCTTTTTTCCATTTTAACAGCGGTAAGCCTACCTCTCTAAATTGTTATTCAGGCAAGATTCGTTATGGAACCAGTCGATTTTAGTCTGCTCTTTCAATTGAACGGTTGCTGCTTTGAGATGAATTTTATTCCACAAGTTCAGACTCTGCGTGTGCTTGGTTGATTAATTCCGTTATCGATACGAACTCCAATCCTTTGTTTTTTAACCCAGGTAGAATCGTTTTCAGTGCGCCTGCTGTTTGTTTTGCGGAGTCAGATGCATGGAGTAACAGAATGTCACCATTTGCTGTTTGCTTCATAACCGCATCGACGATTACTTGTGTTCCAGGATTTTCCCAGTCATTTGGATTGATATTCCAATGGATGACCTGGAAACCAAGTCCTTCCGCAAGCTCCAATATTTCCTTATTAAACTGACCACTCGGTGTTCGGAGAAGCGTGACATCCTTATATCCAAGCTTTTTGAAGACCTCTTTTGCATAATATAAATCCTTTCTTACTTGTTCAAGCTCTTGATCAAGGTAGCTTTTATATCGGTAGCCGAGCATTCCTAGATCGTGCTTCCCTTCTGAAATCTTCTTCAATATATCTGGGTGCCGCTCTGCCCACTCCCCACTAACGAAGAAGGTGGCTTGTACTTGATGCTCGCTTAACTGTTCCAAAATATCCAATACACGTTCTTCCCCCCAGCTTATATTAAAGGTAAGACCAATATTTGGTTCCTCTTCACTCCCTTTTGTGAGTGCAACCGATTCTTCTTTGGAAAAAACCGAAAAGCTACCATTTTCATTCACCCAAAGAAGGATAGCGGTAAGCAATGCAATGCTGGGAAGTAGCAGCCAACGTTTCCATCGATTGAATTTCCATACGTAGAAATGATTCATCTTTTTTCCTCCAGTTCAACATCGCGCTTTTATAAAGTCTATGAAGGGAAAAAGCTAAATATGAACAAGCCCCCGCGATAGAAGTAGTTTTATTTAGCAGATATAAGGGCTTTTAAAGCATCTAACTTTATTAGTACAACGAAGGCTATCGTTTAAGGCCGGTTGCTAACTGAATGAACGAATTTATAAGAAGAAAAATATTTGCAAAAAGAAGGATGAATTGCTTGAAATTTGGGGAATAGTATAGGCGTTGGTTGATAAATGTAGGTGACTAAACGCAATTCTCCAAATAATAACCGGCAAAAGTCGCCATTTATCACGAATAGTATTAGTGGCAAGAAGAAAAGTGGGAAACAATGTGATATTTCTCATTTAGAAAATTATCGGATGTGTATAGAAAGCTAGAGGTGTAGTGAATGTTGGGCCTGTTAATTAATGAAATGGAGCAAAAGGAAATTGAATATCTATTGAAACGTGAATTAGAGGAATTACTTTTTGATTTAGAGGATTCTCGAATTGATCAAACAGTGAAAGCGGCAATGCGTGAACGATATCATAAATTATTTCAATTACTTAGAAGAGTCGTGAGTGAACAAGAATGTATGAAATACATGCCGAAGCAAACGAAAAATTGGTAGTACGGGTTGGAGCCTCTAGATGAATGCTATTCATAATAGAGGCTTTTATTTTTCCCTAAGTGTCATTCTAATCTGAAATGAGTTGCGTTGGGATAATATGTGTAGAGAAGTTAATTGCTTGGACAGGGTATTAATGTATATTGAAATTTTGTATGTTGTTGAAGGTGTCTCTTTCGATAGAAGCTTTCTTATTACTTAAGTGTATTTAATGTATTCATCGATAGGTCTGGCTAAACTTGAGTTTTCTAACCACGGTTGATGGTAATGTATTTTGGTGAATAAATGTGGTGCGATGAACTACTAGTAATAGGGGGATTAGTTTCAACAATAATTATTGAGGTTAAAAGGAAAACCGTTAGTACAGATACGAAATTCCTACTGTGAAAGTGCAACAAGGCTAGTCCTCTGACTTAAACTGAAGGGCTGGGGCATAACTGTCGCTCTCAAATATGAAGTTCCACATGGAGCTGCTAATCGATTGTTTGCAAAATAGAGATTAATTTTAATTATTGCTCTTTATTTTTTGCTATTGAACTTGTATTTTATCTATGGTATATTAATTTCTGTTGTCACGTTTACGAAATATAAATTTTTCTTACAAGAAGATTTACAAAAAAGATGTTGACAGCAAACGTAAGATATGTTAAATTTGAATACGTCGCTGAAAACGACAAACGAAATAATTGATCTTTGAAAACTGAACGAAACAACCAGTATGTCAACGAAAAGAAACATGTTTTCTTTTCGACAAAACAAGAAGGTAACACTTCTTAAAGCTAAGACATTATATGGAATTGATTGGTGTCAATTTCATTTCAAACACTTTATTGGAGAGTTTGATCTTGGCTCAGGACGAACGCTGGCG